>NZ_CAXUPX020000001.1:0-1199755 GCF_964252895.1 Aminobacter sp. LjRoot7 | reverse complement strand
TGGCGCGCTACAGCATCACCACCCGACAACGCAAAAGCCCCGCAATCGCGGGGCTTTCTGTTGGTAGCGAGGGGATCAGCTGATCAGGCGGCGCCATCGAAGACATGCGCCTTGCCGTGGACGCTGATCCGTACGATCGCGCCCACCATTGGCGCGTCGACGAAGGACCGGCGCAGGACGAGCGGGTGGTTGCCGATGACGGCGGCGTCGGGCGGGTCGAGGCTGTTGAGTACGCGCAGTGCGACCGTGCTTACCGAGCCGGCGAACTCCGCCTCGACGACCTCGCCGAACACCACATTGGGCGGCGGATTGGCGACGTCTGCCCGCGACGCCGGCTCGAGGAAGACCTGCTCCGGGCGCAGCATGATGCGGGCGACGTCGCGCGGGCTCACACTGTCTGCGCCGATGTGGCCGATGGCGCATTCGGCGATGCTGCCAACAATCCGCGCCGGCAGGATGATGCTGTCGCCGAGGAACTCGGCGATCATCCGGTCCTTCGGGCGCAGATAGAGGTCGCGTGGCGCGCCGACCTGCGAGAAGGTGCCGTCGCGCATGACAGCGACCTGATCGGCGAAAGACAGGGCCTCGGCCTGGTCGTGGGTGACCAGGATCGTGGCGATGCCGGCCTGTTCGAGCAGTTCGGCGACAGCCTTGCGCATCGAGGCACGCAAGCCTGTGTCGAGCGCCGAGAACGGTTCGTCGAGCAGCATCAGGCGCGGCTTGCGCGCCATGGCGCGGGCGAGAGCCACGCGCTGCTGCTGGCCGCCGGAGAGCTGGTGCGGCCGGCGCCTGAGGATCGCCTTGTCAAGGCCGACGACATAGGCGAGCTCAGCGATGCGTTCGTCGCGCTGGTCCTCGTCGCGTTTCATGCCGAAGCCGATATTGTCGGCGATGCTGAGATGCGGAAACAGCGCACCGTCCTGCGCCACCACGCCGATACCGCGGCGATGGGCCGGTACCGCATCGCCATTGCCCGCGAGTTCGGTGCCATCGAGCACGATGCTGCCGGCATCCGGCGCCTCGAAACCGGCGATGAGACGTAGCAGCGTTGTCTTGCCGCAGCCGGAGGGGCCGACTATGGCGGTGCGGCTGCCGGCTGCGACGGCAAGCTCGATGCCGTCGACGGCTGTGACATTGCCATAGGCTTTACGCAGGCCGCGCAGTTCCAAGAAGCTCATCGGCCGGCCATCCGTCGCGACTGTACATAAAGCAGCCAGGTCAAGGGCAGCGACATCACCACCATGATCAGCGCGTAAGGGGCGGCTGCGGCATAATCGAGTTCGTTGCTCATCGCCCAGAAGGCCATGGCAAGCGTGCGCGTGCCGTTGGGCGCGAGCATCTGGGTGGCGGTGAGCTCGTTGGTGATGCCAAGCCCGACCAAGGCAACGCCTGCGGCAGCACCGGGCGCGGACAGGCGCACGGTCGTCGACCACAGCGCGCGCAGCGGGCTGCGGCCGAGGCTGCCGGCAGCCTGTTCGAGCTCGACCGGGGCCTGGGCGATGCTGGCGCGCAGCGATACCAGCGCGCGGGGCAGGAACATCAGCGCATAGGCGGCGAGAATGGTGACGACGGTCTGGTAGAGCGGCATGGCGACACGGACCGTGACGGTGACCAAAGCGAGCGCGATGACCACGCCGGGCAGCGAGCCGACGATGTAGTTGCAGCCCTCGAGCAGGCGTGGCAGCGGGCCGGGGCGGCGGATCGACAGCCATGCCATCGGAATGGCGATGGCAACGGTGAGCAGCGCGCCGCCAAGGGCCAGCATAAGCGTCTGCCACAGTGCCAGGCCGATGACATCGAGGTTCCAGACGCCGGTGCCGCCAGCGACAAGCCAGCGGCCGACGGTCAGGAATGGCACGCCGAGCGCCAGCAAGGCGGTGACGAGCGGCAAGGCGAGGCAAGGCCAAGTGGCACGGCCAAGGCTTGTGCGCACGGCCGTGCGCGCCGCACCCGAGCCGACGCGGGCATAGCGCTCGCCGCCGCGCAGCATGGCTTCGAGCGCCAAGAGCACGAGGCAGCAGACAACGAGCACGCCGGCCAGCATGTTGGCGGCAGGTCCGTTGAAAGTGGACTGGAACTGGTCGACGATCGCGGTGGTGAAGGTGTCGAAACGGATGAAGACATAGAGGCCATATTCGGCGAGCAGGTGCAGGCCGACGAGCAGCGAACCGCCCAGCACGGCGAGCTTGAGCTGGGGCAGGACGACCCGAAGGAAGACGCGCCAGGGCGTGTCGCCGAGCGATGCGGCAGCATCTTCCAGCGCGGGGTCGAGCCGGCGCAAGGTGGCTGCCACCGGCAGATAGATGAAGGGAAAATAGGCGATGACCGAGATCAGCACGCCGGCGAACAGCCCGTGTATGGACGGAAAAAGCGTGATCCAGGCATAGGAATGGACGAAGGCGGGAACGGCGAGCGGCGCCACCGACAGGCCCGACCAGAAACGAGCGCCGGGCAGGTCGCTGCGCTCGGTCAGCCAGGCCAACGCCACCGACAAAAGCACGGTGATCGGCACGACGAGGATGACCAGCGACAGCGTGTTGACCAGCAGTTCGCCGACGCGCGGCCGGAACACCAGCTGGGCAACGGATGTCCAGCCGGTCTGGATCGCGACCCAGATGATGAAGCCGAGCGGCAAAAGCGCAAACAGCGACACCAGCACCGCCGCGACCGCGATCCAGGATGTCGGCAGCAGGCGGGACCAGGCCGCGGCCAGGGTCGAGGTCGATGGCCGCGAAGGATGATACTCAGCCGACGAAGGCGTCACTCCATGCTCCGGTCAGGCATTTCGCCTTGCGGCGAGGAATAGGTGACCATCCGGTGAAGGAATTCCGCCGTCTTGGCAAGTCCTTCGGGCGCAAAAGCTCCCGCGACCGTATCGCGGGAGCCGGCTTGGCGAAGCGGCATTCAGAGCAGCCCGGCTGCCGTCATCAGCTCGGACACCTTATTGCTGTCGAGCTTTGAGGCCTCGACCTTCGGCGCCTGAAGGTCCTTGAGCGGGGTCAGGGCCGGATTGGAGTCGTCGCCGACGCCGATGGCATATTCGAACGAGGTGCCGGTCTTGAGGATGCCCTGGCCAGTCTTGCCGGTGATCCACTTCAGGAAGGCCTGGGCTTCCTTGGGGTGCTTGCTCGAAGCGAGGACACCACCGCCAGAGATGCTCACAAAGGCGCCCGGGTCCTGGTTCTTGAACAGGTGCAGCGAGACGTTCTTGCTGTTTTCGCCGGTCTTGGCCTGATCGCCGTAGTAGTAATAGTGGTAGATCACCGCACCCTCGACCTCGCCGGCATTGACCGCCTTCATGGCGGTGCTGTTGCCGCGATAGGCGGTGAAATTGGCCTTCATGCCCTTCAGCCATTCGGCGGTTGCGGCTTCGCCTTTGAGCTCGAGCAGCGCGCCGACGATGGCCTGGAAATCGGCACCCGAAGGCGAGGCGGCCCAGCGGCCCTTCCAGCTCGGGTCGGCGAGATCGATCAGCGATTTCGGCAGCTTGTCGGCGGTCAGCTTGGTCTTGTCGTAGGCAAAGACGGTGCTGCGTGCGGCGATGCCGGTCCAGTGGCCGTTGGCGGGACGGAATTCCTCGGGCACCTGGGCCAGCGTGTCGGCATCGACAGGCGCGAACAGCCCGGCATTGTCGACCAGCGCCATGGCCGGCGAGTTCTCGGTCAGGAAGACGTCGGCTGGCGACAGCTTGCCTTCGGCGACGATCTGGTTGCCGAACTCGGTGTCGCTGCCCTTGCGGATCGTCACCTTGATGCCGGTTTCTTTGGTGAAGGCTTCGGCCCACTCGTTGGTCAGGCTTTCGTGCTGGGCGTTGTAGACGACGATGCCGTCGGCATCCTGCGCCAGGGCGGACGAGGCGTAGAGGGCCGTCAGCAAGGCGGCGCTGGTCAATGCGAAATGGGGGGACTTCACGGAGGCACTCCTTGGAAGCTGAAGGTGCGTGCTGGGGCCAGGCAGGCGGCAGCGATACCTGAGTAGCGTAGTCAACATGGCTATGTCGACGCCAAAGGGAGTGGGGACGTGGAGGCGGCGGTGATGCCAGGGGGATCAAACACGAGTTTTCGTCGTCGCGAAAACGCTGCTGGAATGTGTTGGGGAGACTCCGACCGTCGACAGGCCAGATCTTTCATGAACATGCCCTGCATGTTGGGACGATGCCATGTTGATCGCGAATGAAGGTGGATCGAAAATCTGCCGGAAAGATCCGCTTCTATTCGATGTTCCTTGGCAAGTTGTCCACGTACAGCGCCGTGCGGCCTGCCGATCAAGATAATCGAGCCTCACAGGTGACCCAGTTCCAACGGGTCACGATTGCATTACCCCAGGCGATTTTCTTTTGGCCCAGACGATTTGCTGGCTAGGCGCGGCGATCCCCGAGGATCATTTCGGCGGCCTTCTCGGCGATCATGATGACGGGCGAGTTGGTGTTGCCGGAAACGATCGTCGGCATGATCGAGGCATCGACGACACGCAGGCCATCGAGGCCGTGCACGCGCAGGCGGTCGTCGACCACGGACATGGTGTCCGACCCCATCTTGCAGGTGCCGACGGGGTGGAAGATCGTCGTGCCGATGTCGCCGGCCTTGCGGATGAGGTCGGCGTCGCTGTCGTATTGGGTTCCGGGCAGCATTTCCTCAGGTGCAAAGCGCGCGACGGCCTTGGCCTTCATCAGCCGTCGGACATGGCGCAGCGAGGCGATGGCGGTGTTGCGGTCGCCGTCGGTGGAGAGATAGTTTGGCCTGATCTTCGCCGCCTCGCGCGCATCTGATGACGCCATGTGCACGGTGCCACGGCTTTCGGGACGCAGGTTGCAGACCGACACGGTGACGGCGGGAAAGCGGTGCAGCGGCTCGCCGAGCCGGTCGGTGCTGAGCGGCTGGACGTGATATTCGAGGTCAGGCGTTTGAAGACGCGGATCGCTCTTGGCGAAGATGCCGAGCTGGCTCGGCGCCATCGACAGCGGGCCGCTGCGCTTCACCGCATATTCGATGCCCATCGCGGCGCGGCTGAGCAAATTGTGGTAGCGCTGGTTGAGCGTCGCTGCACCCGTCACCTTGAACACAGTGCGGATCTGCAGATGATCCTGCAGGTTTTCGCCGACGCCTGACAGCGCATGGCGGACCTTGATGCCGAGGCGTGAAAGCAGCTCCGGCTGGCCGATGCCCGACAGTTCGAGAATCTTCGGCGAGTTGATGGCGCCGGCGGCGAGGATGGTCTGGCCTGCCTTGACCCGATGCAGTTGCCCGTCCTTGCGGAAGACAAGGCCGGTGACGCGGCGGCCGTCGAATTCGAGCCGTTCAGTCTCGGCGCCGGTGACGACACGCAGGTTGCTGCGGTCGGCGATGCCGCGGAGGAAGGCCTTGGAGGTGTTCCAGCGCACGCCGCCACGCTGGTTGACCTCGAAGTAGCCGGAGCCTTCATTGGTGCCGGTGTTGAAATCGTCGGTGCGCGGGATGCCGAGTTCCTCGGCGGCGTCGCGGAAGGCGTCGAGGATGGGCCAGGACAGGCGCTGTTTTTCGATGCGCCATTCACCGCCCGCACCATGCATAGTGCTGCTGCCGCCGTGATAATCTTCCGACTTCAGGAAATAGGGCAGCACGTCATCCCAGCCCCAGCCGACATTGCCGGCCTGGCGCCAGCCGTCATAATCGGCGGCCTGGCCGCGCATGTAGATCATGCCGTTGATCGACGAGCAGCCGCCCAGCACCTTGCCCCGGGGGTAGTTGAGGCTGCGGCCGTTGAGACCAACTTCCGGCTCGGTCTTCATCAGCCAGTCGGTGCGCGGATTGCCCATGCAGTAGAGGTAGCCAATCGGGATGTTGACCCAGTGATAGCGGTCGGAACCACCGGCTTCGAGCAAAAGCACGCGGTTGCGGGGATCGGCGGAGAGCCGGTTGGCAAGCACGCAACCAGCGGAGCCTGCGCCGACGATGACGTAGTCGTAGTCGCCAAATGAGGAGGATGCTTCGGTCACGATTGCGCCTGCCCGGATGCCTGCTCGGTGGCGATGCGCTGCCAGATCGGGGTCATCGCCTGGTTAATCTCGCCATACAGTCGATAGCGCCTGGAATAGACAGGGGCAATCGCGCCATTGGGCGTATAGTGGCGGGCGGCCGAGGTCATCGCTGCCGCGCCTTCACTGTAGTCGGCGAATAGGCCGACGCCGGTGCCGGCGGCAATGGCGGCGCCCAGCGCGCCGGTCTCGCGGCTGCGCGCCACGGTAACGGGAACGCCGAGCACGTCGGCGAAAATCTGCGGCCAGACAGCACTGCGCGAGCCGCCGCCCGAAAGTGTGACCTCGTCGAAGACCGCACCCGCCTTGCGCAAGGTCTCGACATGGCGCTTGTGCTCGAAGGCGACGCCCTCGAACAGCGCGCGCAGCATATGAGCGCGCGTGTGCCAGCCGGCGACGCCGTAGAAGCCGGCGCGGGCGTGGCCGTTCTGCTGCGAGCCATAGAGGAAGGGGTGGTAGATCGGGATGTCGCCATCGGGATCGACCGACGCGACGAGCTCACTGCACAGTTCGAACGGCGAAGCGTCGCCGTCATGGCCATGCTCGAGGAACTCGCGGACGATCCATTCGAGATTGGCGGCTGACGTCGCGCTCGATTCGATTGCCAGATAGCGCCTGGGGTCGAAGGTCGAGAGCATGAAGATCGAGGGATCGCGGATCGGCTCGTCCGTGATGACCTGGTTGATGCTCCAGGTGCCGGCGATGATCGAAGCGGCACCTGTGCGGGTGACGCCCGAGCCGACGGCGCTGGCGACGACATCGAACAGGCCGGCCACCACAGGCGTGCCGGCGCGCAGGCCGGTCAAGGCCGCGACCTCCGGCGTGATGTTGCCGGCGATCTCGGCCGATTCCAGAACCGGCGGCAAAAGGTCCATGCATTCGCCCAGCCCGTAGGCGGCCAAGAGGTCTTGATCGTAGCGGCGGCCGGGCAATTGTAGCAGGCCGCAGCCCGACATGTCTGAGGTGTCGGTGGAGCGTGCGCCGGTCAGCCGGTTGACGACAAAATCCTTGCACAGGAACACGGTGCCGATGCGGCTGAAAAGCTCCGGCGCATGGCGCTTGATCCAGGCGAGCAGGGTCGGCGTCTGCGCCGCCCATGGCTTTTGCAGGCAATGGACATAGGTGCGGTCGCCGACATTCTGTTCGGCCCATTCGTCGACGATGCCTATGGCGCGCGTGTCGAGCGACTGGATGCCGATCAGCGGAGCGCCGTCGCGGTCGAGCGCGTAGAGCCCGTTGCCGTGGCCGGCGCAGCCGATGGCGACGATGTCACCGGCATCGATGCCGGCCAGGTCGATACACTGGCCGATGACGTCGACAGCGTTGCGCCAGAGCTCGTTGAGGTCACGCTCGACATGGCCAGGCTTGGGCATGCAGGAGCGGCCGTCGCGGGCGGCGAGCGCGAGCTCGCGTCCTGAGGCGTCGAAGATGATGGCCTTGATGACGGTGTTGCCCGCATCGAGGCCGAGAATGTACTTGCCCATTGGCTCCTCCCGATGCCGCTGCTTCAGGCCTGCTTGTACAGGTCGAAGGCCGTGGCACCATCCGCGCCATCGTGGATGATCGCCATCAGGCCGCGCACGACGGCGCTCGGATTGGCATGCTGGTAGATATTGCGGCCATAGACCATCCCCATAGCACCTTGCGCCATCAATGCGGCCGACTTGTCGAACACGTCGCGCAGGTCTTCCTTGCCGCCACCACGGACCAGAACCGGGCAGCGTGCCGCCTCGACGACGCGGTGGAAGTCGTTGGGATCGGTGGTCGGGTCGGCCTTGATGATATCGGCGCCCATCTCGCGGGCGAGGCGTGTCAGCGTCACGATCTTCTCGGCATCGCCGTCGACCATGTAGCCGCCGCTCTGGTCGACCGGCAGCATGGCCAGTGGCTCGATCATCAGCGGCAGGCCGAATTTCTCGCAGTCGGCGCGGACGCGCGCGATGTTCTGTACACACTGGCGGAACAGGTCGGGCTCGTCGGGCAGCATGAACAGATTGACCACGACGCAGGCCGCATCCATCTCGATGGCGCCAAGCAGCGGCTCGGCCTCGTTCTGCAGCACCGCCCACATCGCCCGGTGGCGGATCTTGTTGTAGGGGTTGCCCATGTCGATGCGCATGACGAGCGCCGGCTTGTCCTTGCCCGGCACCGCCTGCAGCAGGTCGGCCTGGCCGTAGTTCATCTGGATCGCGTCGGGCCGGGCCTTGACCAACTGGCCGACAACGCTTGCCATGTCCTCGAGCCCGTTGAGGAAACTCGGTTCGTTGCAGACGCCGTGATCGATGGCGACGTCGAGGCAGCGGCCACCGCCGAACAGCCTGTTCATGCGGACTTTGTGGTTCACGCGCATAGGGCGCTCCTTTTGTCGTTCGTCTGGGAGAGATCGGAAAGGTCGATGCCGTGCTGGTGGGCGAGCAAGGCGAGGAAGGCGCTGCGCTCGGCGGCGGCCTCGGCAGCATTCCAGCCCTTGTGGTCGGCCAGGATGGCGAGCACGGCGTCGATAAGTGCAAGGCTGAGGCCACCCGAAATGGCGATTGTGGTGCGGCGCAGGAAGATGTCGGCGAGGCATTCGACCTGCTCGCTCTCGACGATCAGGCGAATTTCGCCGGTCGAGTAGGTCGATCCTGCCAGCATCGAGTCGGAAGCGAGATCGGCTGCGAAATCCACCGCCGAAGTGCCGTAGCGCTCGAGCAAGGCACGCGCGCGTTCGACGGTTAGGCCGTGCTTGGTCGCCAGATCCGTGCACCATGCATCTGGGGCGATCGGGAAGTCACGACCGCCGCCAATGGCGAGGTCTTCGGTGCCGGTGCGCCGTGTCAGGCCGAGGCGTTCGAGCGCCATGTCTGCGGCCATCTCGCCAAAGGAGCGGAAGGTCGTCCATTTGCCGCCGATCATGCACAAGGTCGCCGGCAGATCGCCTGTGGCCTCGATAAATTCGCAGAAATGGTCGCGCGGGATGCGTCCTGTGAAGCTGTCATCGCTGGCGGGCAGGGGCCGTACGCCGGCGAAGCGGAAGACGATGTCCTCGTCGGCGATCGCGATCGTCGGGAACACGAAGGCGAGCGATTGCAGGATGTAGCTGCGTTCGTCATCCTCGCAACGGACCTGGTCGGGATCGTCGACGCGGATGTCGGTCGAGCCGATCAGCACCTTGCCGAGATAGGGAAACAGGATGCAGATGCGCCCGTCCTCGTTCTCGTAATAGACCATGTGGCCGCCAAGCGCGTCATGCAGCTCGGCATTGTCGACGATCAGGTGCGAGCCCTTGGTGCCGCCCATCATGCGGGGTGCGGCGGCGCCAATGGCCTTGTTGGTCAGGTCGATCCAGCCGCCGGTGGCGTTGATGATCAGCTTCGGGCGGACCGGCAGCGTTTCGCCGGTCAGGGTGTCCGTGAGGGCCAGGCCGTCTTCGGTGGACCTGATCGCAGCATAGTTCAGCGCTCGCGCCGACGGTCCGGCCGCCATGGCGTCGAACAGCATTTCCAGGCCGAGACGCTCGGGGCGGCTGACCCAGGCGTCGTAATAGGTGGCGGAGCTGCGGATATCGGGATTGATATCAGGCCATGCCTTGAGCGTTTCGGCGCGTCCCCGGAAGCGGTGCTTCGGCATCAATCGCCGTGCTGCGGTGAAGAGGTCGTACATGGTCAGCCCGGCCTTGATCACCAGCGCGCCACGGCGGCTCGGTCGCCGTGTCAGGCCGAGGAAGCGGACCGCGCCATTGGCGATGCCGGAGAAGGTGTCGAAGATCGGCACCGTCGTCGGCAGCGGCGCGACGTAGTGCGGCGCGTTCTTGAGCAGCCGGTCGCGCTCGACCAGCGATTCCCGCACCAGCTTGAACTCGCCGTTTTCGAGATAGCGAAGCCCGCCATGCACCATGCGCGACAGGGCGGCACTGGCGCCGGAGCAATAGTCGCCCTTGTCGGCAAGCACGACGTCGACGCCTTGCAGGGCGAGTTCGCGGAACACCGAGATGCCGTTGATGCCGCCGCCTATCACGAGCACGGCAATATCGGGCCGCTCTCGCAGAGCGGCGAGTGTGTCGTTGCGGTTCATGTGGGCTGTGCCTTTTCGCTCAGGCATCCATGGAGGTGAGATGCGTGGCGATTGCCGTGTCGATGATTGCCAGTTCGTCGGCGCCAAGCGTGATCTCGCCGGCCCGCGCATTGTCGAGCGCCTGCTCGGCAGTGCGCGCGCCGCACAGGCCGAAAGTGATGCCGGGCTGCGCCAGCGTCCAGGCGATGACGATCTGGGCCATCGACGCCTTGTGCTGCTCGGCGATCGGGGCGATGGCCTGCTTGAGGTTCGCGACCTTTTGCCGGTTGGCCGCCGAGAAGCGCGGATTGCCCTTGCGCTGGTCGTCGCCGCTGAATTCGCGCGACGGGTCGATGACACCTGTCAGCAGGCCGAGCGCCAGCGATGAGTAGCTCAGCGTCGCGACGTCGTTGCGGCGGGTGATCGGCAACAGGCTCGTCTCGATCTCGCGATCGATCATCGAATAGCGTTCCTGGATCGCGTCGATCTGACCGGCGGCGACATAGTGCTCGAGGTCCTCGGCGCTGACATTGGAAGCGCCGATGGCGCGGATCTTGCCCGATGCCTTGAGCTTTTCAAGCGCCGCCATGGTGTCGGCGATGGGCGTCGTCGGGTCCTGCCAGTGGGTGATGTAGAGGTCGATATAGTCGGTGCCGAGGCGGCTGAGGCTCTGCTCGATCTCATGGGCGATGCCGTCGGCGCCGAGATAGCGGTGCACCGGCTTGCCGTCCTGGTCGAAGAAGTGGTTGCCCTTGCCGGAATGCCAGTTGAGCCCGCATTTGGTGGCGATCACCACCTTGTCACGCTTGCCTTTGATCGCCTTGCCGACGATCTCCTCGCTGCGGCCGAGGCCGTAGGCAGGTGCTGTGTCGATCAGGCTGATACCGGCGTCGATGGAGGCTTCAATGGCGCGGATGGAGGCCTGCTCGTCGGTGCCACCCCACATCCAGCCGCCGATCGCCCAGGTGCCGAGGCCGACGGCTGAGGCGGAGACGCCGGAGCGGCCGATGGGGCGTTGGATCTGTCGGGAGCTCATGCTGCCTCCTGTTCGGCAAGGTCGAGAATCTGGAGGCTTGTCGCCTCGTCGGTGACGATGGTGTCGAGATGATTGCCGCGCATGGCGCTGAGGATCGGGGCCGCCTTGCTCGGGCCGCTGGCGATGCCGATCGAACGCGGGATGGTGGCGAATTCGTCCAGTGTCAGCGACACCAGCGAACGGTTGAGTGCGTAGCCGCAAAGCTTGCCGCGACTGTCGATCAGGTGGGCGAGCAACTCGCCCGACGCGCCCGACTGCTGGATGGCCTGCCGGTCGGCGCTCGATGACGGGTGCAGGTCGTAATAGCTGGAATCGTCGCTCAGGATCGAGCCGATGCCGACAACGGCGACATCGGCTTCGCGCGCCTTGCGGAAGACGTCGGCGACCGAGCGCACGCCCATCAGCATTTCGCGCTGCTCCGGCGTGTCGGCAAACAGCGGCGCATGGACCTGGTAGGCGCGGCCGCCGAGCTTGTCGGCCATCAGCGACGCCACGTGGTTGACGTCGGTGTAGTGCTTGCCCTGGACGAGACCCGTGGCCGGGATGACCTCGACATCGTAGCTGCGGCCAGGCTTGAGGCCGGCAACGAGCGCGCTGACGCCCTTGCCGCCGGTGATCGAGATGGTGTCGCCGTCCTTGATGGTGTCGAGCAGCAGGCGGGCCGCCGCTTCGCCGACGCGCTGCAGGGCTGTCTGCGGATTGTCCGATACCGATGGCACGACGACGGCCCGTTCGATGCCGCCGAGCGCGACAAGGCGTGCCTCGATGTCGACGAGGTGGTCGATCGGCGACTTGATCTTGATCTCGACGAGGCCAAGCTGGTGGCCACGCTTGATCAGACGGTTGACGGTGGCATGCGAGATGCCGAGTTCCCGAGCGATCTCCGCTTGGGTCTTGCCTTCGACATAGTGGAGCACAAGCGCCTGGTGCATCTGGCGGACGGTCGAGATGTCGTCGCGGGTGTTGGGAGGAGCCATGATGTTGTCTTGCCTAATACTCAGGACTTCTTGCGGTGCAGGAAGTGGTCGATGGAGACGGCGGCCAGAAGGATGCAGCCCTTGATCATGTCCTGCCAGTAGACCGAGACATCGAGCAGGATCAGCGAGCTGGTGACCACCGAGAGCAGAGCCATGCCGAGGATGGCGCCGAAGATGGTGCCCGAGCCGCCATTGAGCGAGGCGCCGCCGATCACGGCTGCTGCGATGATGTTGAGCTCCATGCCAGCGCCGAAGGTGGGCGTCGCGGCACCGAAGCGTGCCATGTAGATGACGCCGGCAAGGCCTGCGAGGGTCGAGCACAGCACCGTCACCCAGAACTTCACCTGTTTGGTCTTGATGCCCGAGAACTGCGCCGCCTTCTCGTTGGAGCCGGTGTAGAACACCTTGCGGAAGGCAGTGGCGCGGCGCAGCAGGAAGTCGAAGATCGCAACGACGACGACGAAGATAATGATGACATAGGGCAGGCCGTGGAAGCTGCCCTGGCCGATTGCCTTGAATTCCGGCGGCAGCGAAAACAGCGACAGCGGCGTGCCCTTGGTGATGACCAGGCACAGGCCGCGGACAATGACCATCGCCGCAAGCGAGGTGATGAAGTGGTTGAGCCCGACCACGGTGACGAAGAAGCCCATGGCGGCGCCGATCAAGGCGCTGACGCCGATGCCGATCAGGCTTGCGGTCCATGGGTCGAGCCCGGCAAGGAACAGCGCGCCCGAGACCACCATCGAGAAGCAGACCACCGAGCCGACCGACAGGTCGATGCCGCCGACGATCAACAGGATCGTCATGCCGACGACGACGATGCCCTCGATCGAGAAGCTCATCAGCATGGCGCGGAAGTTGCCCCATGTCAGGAAGTGCGGCGAGGCGAAGCTCATGGCGATGCACAGCGCCAGGATGATGACGATCAGGCCGGCCTCGCGCATCGAGGCGAGGCGGGCGAAGTTGATGCGCCTGGTGTCGGGTGCCTTGATCTCGGCGTGCATCACGGTTTCTCCGGCTTCCCTAGGCGACATTTTGAGCCTGCTTTTCTTGATTTGAAGAGGTCTGGACGCCCGAGGCGAGCATGATGATGGCTTCCTCGCCGAGTTCGTCGGCGCCGAGCTCACCGGCGATACGGCCTTCGCGCACCACCATGACGCGGTCGCACAGGCCGATCAGCTCCGGCAGTTCCGAGGAGATGACGACGATGCCGACGCCCTTGCCCGCAAGCTGGCGCAGCAGGCGGTGGATCTCGACCTTGGCGCCGACATCGATGCCGCGCGTCGGCTCGTCCATGATGATGACCTTGGGATCGATCGACAGCTGCTTGGCGATCGCTACCTTCTGCTGGTTGCCGCCGCTCAGCGTCGACACCCTGGCGTCGATGCCGGCCATGCGCACGCCGAGGCGCTTGGTCAGGTCGGCAGCCTGGCGGTCCTCGGCCTTGCGATCGAGCAGCCCAAGCGAACCGGTCAGCTTGCTGAGGTCGAGCGCCGAGACGTTCGCCGCGATCGGCATGTCGAGAAACACACCCGAGCCCTTGCGGTCCTCGGAGAGGTAGACGAGGCCTGCCTTGACGGCGTCGCTATAGCTGGTGATGCGCAGGCTCTGGCCGTCGAGTGCGATGGTGCCAGATGCCACCGGCCTCAGGCCGCAGATGCTCTGGGCGATCTCGCTGCGGCCGGCGCCGATCAGGCCGCCGATGCCAAGGATCTCGCCGGCACGGAGCTCGAGATTGACGCCGCTGAAGCGGTCGCCGTCCGAGAGGCCTTCGACCGACAGCAGCCTGCGGCCGGGTTCCTGCGGCGCCAGCTTGTCGGGATAGAGCTGGGTGATCTCGCGGCCGACCATCTTGCGCACGACGTCGTCGGGCGAGCTTTGGGCGATCGGGTCGGTGGCGACGTAATGGCCGTCACGGAAGACGGTGACGCGGTCGCACAGCGAGAAAATCTCGGCCATGCGATGGCTGATATAGACCACCGAAATGCCGCGATCCTTGAGGCCACGCACGATCGAAAACAGCCTTTGCGCTTCGCTCTCGGTCAGTGCCGCGGTCGGTTCGTCGAGCATCAGCACCTTGCAGTCGAGCGTCAGCGCCTTGGCGATCTCGACGAGCTGCTGGTTGGAAATGGAGAGGTCGGCGACCTTGGTGCGCACCGGAATGGGCGCGAGCAGGTCCATCACCTTCTGCGCGTCGGCATAGAGCTTCTGGAAATTCATCAGCGGCGCGCGACGGGCGTTGATGGCGGCCATGTAGATGTTCTCGGCCACCGTCGCGTCCTGGCACAGCGCGATCTCCTGGTGGACGAGTGCTACGCCGAGACGCTGGGCTGCTGCTGGCGAGGGGATCGAAACAGCCTTGCCGTCGATGACGATTTCGCCATGGTCGGGCTGCAGTACGCCGGCGATCATGTTCATCAGCGTCGACTTGCCGGCGCCGTTTTCGCCGCACAGCGCATGGATCTCGCCGCGCCTGAGCTCGAACTGCACGTCGCTGAGCGCCTTTACCGGCCCGAATGCCTTGGACAGGCCGCGTATTTCAAGAATGGGCGTCTCAGTCACGCCATGCTCCTGCGATGGGCGCCACGAAGGGGAAGGGGACCAAGGCCCCCTTCCGGGTTTTCTGCCGCGAGCGGCAAGGGACGAGCTTATTCCTCGATGCCCTTGGTGCCGCGACGCTTGAGATACTTGTCCCAATAGAAGTCGTCGGCGTTTTCGGCGGTGACGATCGAGAAGCCGTTGTCGACGAAGGGCACGCTCATGCCGTTGGCGCCTGACCGCTTCGTGTCGTTCATCGGGTCGATCAGGTTGGGGTGCGCGGCCAGCCACAGCAGCATGAAGCCCATGTAGCCCTGCATACCCTGGTTCGGGTTGACCGAACCGTAGATCTCGCCGGCCTTGATCATGTCGAGGATCTTGGCGTTGACGTCGGCGAGCATGACCTTGATCTTGCCGCCGCCTTCCTTGGCCGCCTGGGCCGCACCGATCGCCGAGTTGGCTTCCGGCATGAACACGGCGCCGAGGTCGGGATGCGCCTGGGCCAGGCTGAGCACCGCCTGATAGGCCTTGGTCGGGTCCTGGTTCGAGGCAGCGCGACCGACGAGCTTCATGTCGGGCCACTTGGCTTCCATGCGGGCGATGAAGGCCGAGATGCGCTTGTCGTGGTTGTCCTGGCCGGGGTTTTCCAGCACGGCATACTCGCCCTTGCCGTCCATCGCCTTGGCAACGGCGTCAGCGGCGTAGGTGCCTTCGGCCAGGTTGTCCGAAGTGATGAACGAGGTACGCTTGGAGTTGGGCGAGTCGGCCGCGAAGGTGACGACTGCGGTGCCCTGCTCGATGGCACGGTTGATCGGCTCGATGAACGGGTCGGAGTTCATCGGATGCACCAGGATGCCGGCCGGCTTCTGGGCGAGCGCCTGATCGAAAGTGGCGATCTGCTTGTTGACGTCGTATTCGGGCGTGCCGGTGTATTCCGTCTCGCAGCCGAACTGTTGGCCGGCCTGCTTGAACATCTCGTAGACCGGGAACCAGTATTCGACGCCCGAGACCATGACGTTCATGACGTATTTCTCACCCGGCTCGCACTTGAACGGGTTGGCGGTTTCGGCAAGCGCCTGGGTCGAAGCCAAACAGGTCGACGCAGCCGCCGCGATTGCGAGCGTGCTCAAAAATTTGCGCAAGTTTCCTCCCTTGGCCGAAGCCATCCTCAATGACCGTCGCGGCCGCCCGAGGCGCCGCTATGTGGATTGATTGCCGCCGGACTTCCTCCCGAAAGCCGACGGTCTGGAGATTACAGCTCACCCAGCATATGTCAATAAAATTCATATACTGAAATATATTTCAGATCAAGCCCGGCGATTCTGGATTTGCGCCGGGGCTGGTCGGGTCTCTGTGGTCGCCTCAAGCTAGACCTTTGTGCCGGCGTGCTGCCATGGCCAACCTTGGCGGATGAGATTTTTCCACTTGCTAATCCAATTAGAAAATATCACCTTCACCATGTGATGCATCAGTTGCAAAATCCAAGACATCAAAGTCTGGCTGATCGCTCAATGGAGAGGGTTCTTATGTTTGCCGTCAATCGTCGCGGATTTGTTGTCGCAGCCCTTGCGGCTGGCCTTCTTGCCGGTGCCGCCGGCGGTGCGCTGGCTCAGGACAAGCCGAAGATCGAATTCCTCTATTCGCCCTTCGCCGACTACGCGCCGTTTTTCCTAGCCGAAGATCTCGGCTATTTCGACGAGTACGGCGTCGACGTGACCCTGTCGCCGAAGAGCGGCACCGCCGAGACGATCCAGATGCTGGCCTCGGGCAACGTCCAGGCGGGTGCTGCGACCTGGGGTGCCGGGCTGTTCAACTCGATCAATGCGGGTGCCACCGTCGCCATCGTCGCGACCTCGGCCAAGATGCCCAACACCGTGCCGTCGCCGTCGCCCTTCATGGTCTCGCAGAAGGCCTGGGATGAGGGCATCAAGACCGTCGCCGATCTCAAGGGCAAACGCGTCGGCATTCCGGGGCCTGGCGGCTTCGGCATGTATTCGGTCGCCAAGGCGCTTGAGAAGGGCGGGCTGACCGTCGATGACGTCGAGGCGATCTACCTGCCGCCGCCCGCGACCGCAGCTGCCTTTGCCAATGGCGGCCTCGAGGCCGGCTGGAGCATCGAACCCTTCGCCCTGCAGCTCGAGCGCGAGGGCTTGGGCCGTCGCCTTGTCGAGGACCATACCTTCGGCACCGAGCTTGGCTTCATCGCCTTCAACAAGGAGTTCGTCCAGCAGCATGAGGGTGCCGTCGTCAATTTCCTCGCCGCCTATCTCAAGGCCGCGCGTCAGCTCGACAATGGCGGCTGGAAGGACGAGAAGGTGCTCGACATCGTCGCCCGCTACACCGGTACCGAAAAGTCGCTGCTGCAGGGCATTGCCTACACCATACGTTCGGAAGACGGGTCGATCGACCTGAACTCCGTGCGCGAGCAGGAGGCGTTCTTCCGCAAGCGCGGCGACCTCGAATACAAGGGCGATGTCGACATCTCCTCGGTCTATCGCAGCGACCTGCTGAAGCGCGCCAACGAACTGGCGGACAAGAAGTGACCCAGGCCGCGTTGCCGCAAGGGGCGGGTACGATGAGCGAAACAGCGATCGAGGTGCGCAACCTCACCAAGGCCTTCTATGACGCCGACAGCGACCGCACCACTGTCGCTGCCTACGAGGTCGAGTTCGAGGTCAAGCGCGGCGAATTCGTCTGCATCGTCGGTCCCAGCGGCTGCGGCAAGACGACGGTGCTGCGCATCCTTGCCGGGCTTGAAAGCAAGCTCGGCGGCAGCACCGACATGCGGAGCGCAAACCCTCCCGCGATGGTGTTCCAGGAGGCATCCGTGCTGCCCTGGCTCACCGTGCGCGAGAATGTCGGCTTTCCGCTCAGCCTGAAGGGTGTTTCCGCCGAAAAGCGGCGGGCGCGCGTCGACGAACTGCTCGAATTGACGGGCCTGACCGACTTCGCCGATGCGCTGCCGCATCGGCTTTCCGGCGGCATGAAGCAGCGCGTCTCAGTGGCGCGCGCGCTTGTCGACGATCGCGAGATCCTGTTGATGGACGAGCCTTTTGGCGCGCTCGACGAGCAGACGCGGCTGGTGCTGCAGCAGGAGTTGCTGCGCATCTGGGAGACGACCGGCAAGACCGTGGTCTTCATCACCCACAGCGTCGATGAGGCGCTGACGCTGGCCGACCGGGTGCTGGTGATGTCGCCACGCCCCGGCACCATCATCGCCGATCTCACTGTCCCCTTCGACAGGCCGCGCGACGTCGTCGAGATGCGCCGCGACAAGCGTTTCTGGGACCTTACCTATGAGGTCTGGCGCCTGTTGGCCTCAACCTCGCCGGAGCACAGGGCATGAGCCTCGTCACCGCAAAACTGACTGAAGAACAGATCCGCCAGCTCAAGGTTCCGGCCCAGCGCGAGCGGCTGTTCCGCACCATCTCCTATTTCAGCCCGATCCTGTTGCTGCTGCTGTGGGAGATCGCCTCACAGCTCAACGTCATCGACCGGCGCTTCTTCCCGCCGCCCAGTGCCATTGCCGGCACCGCCTGGCAGATGGTCGTCAGCCTGGAGATCTTCGACCATATCGGCGCCACGCTGCGCCGTGTCTCGGTCGGTTATGTCATGGGCGCCATTCCGGGCATCCTGCTCGGGTTGGTGCTTGGCCTGTCGCAGCCGGCGCGGCGCGTGCTCGGGCCGATCTTCGCCGCACTCTATCCCGTGCCGAAGATCGCCATCTTGCCGCTGATCCTGTTGATCTTCGGCGTCGGTGACGCCTCGAAATTCGTCGTCATTGCCATCGGTGTGTTCTTCCTGTTGCTCTACAACACCATGGGCGGGGTGATGCAGACGCCGCAGATTTATCTCGACGTTGCCAAGAACGCAGGTGCCACGCGCTTCCAGACCTTCTTCCGCATTGCGCTGCCCTCGGCGCTGCCCAACATCTTCACCGGGCTCCGGCTGGCGGCGGGATCGTCCTACATCATCATCGCGGCGGCCGAATTCCTCGGCGCGCGCAGCGGCGTCGGCTTCTTCATCTGGGCGTCGTGGCAGACATTCGCGGTGTCGCGCATGTTCGTCGGCATCGTGGTGATCTCGGCCCTGGGCTATCTCACCATTCTCGCGCTTGAGGCGCTGGAGCGGCGTTTCGTGCCCTGGGCAAAGCATTGAGGGGCTGAGGAGCACAAGCTCATGATCGTCGAAGCCGACCCCACCACCCACGCACCGGTTTCGGAGCGCATCTACCTGGCGCTCCGCCAGGAGATCATGCGCTGCGAGATCGTGCCGGGGACGACGCTCGACGCGGCCTCCATCGCCAGCAAGTACGAGGTGTCAAAGACGCCGGTGCGCGATGCCATGCAGAGGCTCGCCGCCGACGGGCTGGTGACGATCCTGCCGCGCAGCGGCTATCGCGTCGCGCCCATCACCTTCCAGGCTGTCCACGACATCCTCGACATGCGCGCCGCGATCGGGCCGCATGCCGCCAGGCAGGCAGCACGCTACGCCACGCCGGCGGAAATCGCGCTGCTGCGCCAGATCGTCCGGGAGTATGCCGAGCCGATGGACATCGGCACCATGCAGCAGGTGGCGCGGCGCTTTCACCTCGCCATTGCCCGCTGCAGCCGCAACAAGCGCGTCGTCACCCTTTCGGAGACCCTGTTCGACGAGCTCGAGCGCCTGCTGCGCTTTGCCATCGATTTCACCGTCAAGGCAGGCGAGCATTCCGACGAGCACACCGCACTCGTCGATGCGATCGCAGCCGGTGACGGCGAGCGGGCGGCGGCGATCGAATTCGCCCATATCAAGCACTCCAGGGAATTTCTGATCGAGCGCCTGATGACGCTGGGCTACCTGTCGGCAAGTGAGATCCAGCTTGGCGCAGCGCGGAGCCCAGCTGAATGATTACTATCCTTGATGCGGTTGGTCGGCTCTCGGCTGCACTTGGCGGCAGTCCGGCGGCGAAGCTCGCGGCGTCGGCGCTGGTCGAGGCCGATGCGCTCGGCCTGCCGCGCTTCGGCATCGCCATGCTCGATGAATGGACAGCTGATGCTGCGCCCGTACCGGCCCGTGATGGGTCGCAGGCGATAGGCTGGCTCGACTGCACCTCCTGCTTTGCGCCGCTGGCGGTCGCCAGCGCCACACGCGACCTGGCCGAGACTGCCGGGCAGTTCGGCGTTGCCGCCGTCTTCCTGCGCGGCGTCAGGGGTTTTGGCCGGCTCGCGCCCTTCGTGCGCCATCTCGCCGATGCCGGTCTGCTGGGCATCGCCGGCGCCGAGGGCCCGCCCTTCGTCGCGCCACATGGCGGCACCCGTCCGGTGATCGGCACCAATCCGCTGGCGCTTGCCGTGGGGCAGGGCTCGAACCGCGTCGTCATCGACGTCGCCACCAGCACGGCGACCATGGCCGATATCCGCAACGCCCGCGTTTCCGGCGCGCCCTTGCCCGACGGAATCGCGCTCGACGGCGAAGGACGGCCGACCAGCATTGCATCAGAGGTTGCAGCGCTGCTGCCGCGCGGCGGCCAGATCGGCTCGTTGCTCGGCCTCGTGGTCGAGCTCATGGCTGGCGTCGCCGGCGGGGGCCGGGGCGATCCGAAAGGCCGGGGCGTGTTCCTCCTCGCCGTGGATCCCGCCCGTGCGGGAGAAGATGTCGACTGGCAGGCAAAGCTCGCGGGGTTAAAGGGCGACTGGACTGATGGTGGCGGTCACTGGCCGCGTGGCGGCAGCCTGTCACCCGAGACCGAGCTGGACGGTGATTTCGCCCAACGGCTCGACACCTATCTCGACCGTATGACCGGCCAGCCAGGCCGATGACCACGCCGGCCACACAGTTGCAGAGTTTGTAAGCCAGATGACCACAAAGCCCGCTTCGGCCCCCGTATTTTCCATCGATGCCGTCGACGGCCTGATCGACGAGCCGCGCCAGATCGTCGTTTCCGGTCTCGTGCCCGACGAGCTTGTCGCCATCTCCGCCCGCACCGAGCGGGCGCGCGGTGTGACCTGGATGAGCCAGGCGACCTTCATGGCTGACGCTGAGGGCGTGGTCGACCTGACCCGCGACGCGCCCGTCGGGGGCGACTACGCCGAAGTCGCGGCCATGGGCCTGATCTGGAGCCAGCAGCCGGTCGACAGCACCAGCGCCGAGTTGTTTGCCGACGACGTCATGCAACCCATGGCGACGACGCTGACGGCCGAAACCGCCGCTGGTGCCCGAGCTGAGGCTAAACTTTTGCAGGGTTTTGCCGCGCCGGGAGTGGAGCGTCGGGAGGTCCGGGAGGAAGGGCTGGTCGGCACGCTGTTCATGCCGGCCGGGCCAGGCCCGCATCCTGTCGTGGTGGTGCTCAACGGTTCCGGCGGCGGCATCAACGAACCGCGCGCGGCCTTGCTTGCTTCCCGTGGCTACCAGGCCTTTGCGCTCGGCTATTTCAAGGCGCCCGGCCTGTCGCCCTTCATCACCGAGACGCCGCTCGAATATCTCGAGACCGGCCTGCGCTGGGCGCGGCGGGTGTTGCAGCCCAAGGACGACTTCGTGGCGGTCAGCGGCCAGTCGCGCGGCGGCGAGCTGGCGCTGCTACTCGGCGCCACCTTCCCGGAGCTGGTCTCTGCCGTCATCGCCTTCGTGCCCGGTGCCATGGTCCATGGCGCACAGGGGGCCGGCGATCCGGCGCGTGGCGGCTGGCAAGGCACGACCTGGACAAGGGGCGGCGTGCCGCTGCCGCATCTGTGGCAGGACAATGCCGCCGTGCACTGGCATCCTTGGACCGGCGAGGCCCCGCCCAGCCGGCACCATTCGGTCTTCTTCGAAGGGCTGAAGGATACCGAGCTTGCGGCGCGCGCGCGCATTCCGGTCGAAAACATCGCGGGCCCGGTGCTGCTGATTTCGGGCCGCGACGATCGCGCCTGGCCGTCCAGCCTCTATTCCCGCATGGTCGTCTCGGCGCTGCAAAAGCACGACCATGCGCATCTGGTCCGCCATCTCGACTTCGACGATGCCGGCCACGCCATCAACCTGCCGATCGTACCATCGACCCAGATCAGCCGGCTGCATCCGGTCTCGAAGGTTCCCTACACCAATGGCGGCACGCCCTCGGGCAATTCCAGGGCCGACACCGGTTCCTGGCATGGCATGCTCGCCTTTCTGGACGAGATCACCGGCACCGGCCGCCAGAATGCCCAAGCAAACAGCTGAATTCTTCGAAAGGGAGACGAACATGCCCACAAAAGAACATTTGGAAGGCCAGTGGCGCGAATGGCGCTATGCCCATGTCGCCAAGATGTTCCGGCCCTATGGCTGGACCTCGCTGGTGGCCCAGTACTGGCTGGAAGCCGGCGACAAGGACGTCAGCTTCGACCTGCTCCCCGGCACCTGGTCGATCGAAGGTGGCAAGGTCATGTTCACACCGCCTGCTTCGGGACCGAACCTTTCGGTCGATGGCACATATCCGACCGAGCCGGTCGAGATCATCCCGGGCCGCAACCAGACCTATGGCCACGGCAAGAGCGAACCTGTCTATTTCGGCGTCAACGAGGTCGAAGCGATCCTGCGCAGCAAGAATGACGGCCAGTCGCTTTATGGCGTGCGCGTGCGCGATCCGCGTGTGGCGACGACGGTGGAGGAGGCGGGCGTCTCCGCCTTCGACTACGACCCGGCATGGCGCATCCCGGGCGTCTACACGCCGACACCGATCACCGAATATGAGGCGGAGACCGTCGAAGCAGGCGTGCGTGAATCGACGCCGCGCATCGGTACCTTCACCTTCGAGCGCAACGGCAAGAGCTACAGCATCGAGCTGATCGGCAAGGACACGGCATCAGGCGTGCAGCCGGTGGCGCATGTCCGCGACAAGACCAGCGGCCCCGTCACCTATGGTGCTGGCCGCGTCATCGAGTTGCAGTTCACCGACGAGACGAACACTCGCATCGACTGGATCGATTTCAACTATGCGGTGGCGCTGCCCTGCGCCTTCACCAACTTCGTCACCTGTCCGGTGGTCCCGCGCGAGAACCAGCTCGATTTCGAGGTGCTCGCAGGCGAAAAGCGCCCGGCGCGGGACGTGGTCAGGACCATGACCTATCAGGCCGGCACAAACGCTGCCTGACAGGCCTTGCCGCTCGCTGCGCGCGTTGCCGACGGGGCGGGGTGACAGGCGCCCCGTCATTTGCAATCACTGGGCTTCGGCATGGAGGCCAAGTGATGATGACAGGAGCGATGTGCAGGGCGGCGCGGGCGCTGGTGGAGATCAGCCGGAAACGGCTGGCCGTGGCCTCCAGCGTCGACGAGGTTGTCATCGAGGCCTTCGAACGCAAGACCGGCATTCCGGACGACGCGGCTGTCGGTGCGCTGCAGGCGGCGCTGGAACATTACGGTGCCGTCTTCATTCCCGAGGACGGCGGCAATGGTGCAGGCGTGCGTTTGAAGTTCAGCCGTTCGGTGACCAAGAGACTGTCGATGCTCGAGGGCGAGGGCGGGCCCGCGGCCAGCGACGACGTTCCCTGAGGCGACTTACGATCTCGTCCTTGAGGCTGCCAGGCAATCCGGATTAGCTTCGCGCATGCGACTGTTGTCCACCCTGTTGTTGTCACTGATGTCGTCGGCTGCCTTTGCTCAGGACTGCGTCGTGCTTTTGCATGGCCTCGCGCGCTCCGACGCGTCCTTCCTGCTGATGGAAGAAACGCTCGCCAAGGTCGACTACGCCGTCGTCAACGACAGCTATCCCTCGGTCGAGGCGCCGATAGGGCAGCTGATCGCCCATGTCGGTGCGTCGGCGGCGAAATGCGGCGAGGCGCCCAGGATCAACTTCGTTACCCATTCGATGGGCGGCATCCTGCTCAGGGCCTGGCTGAAGGACAATAGGCCGGCAAATCTCGGCCGGGTGGTCATGCTGGCACCACCCAATCACGGCTCGGAGGTCGTCGACACGCTCGGCGACATCAAGCTGTTCGAGATGCTCAACGGCCCCGCCGGCATGCAACTCGGCACGGGGCCGGACAGTGTTCCGAACCAGCTGGGTGCCGCCGATTTCGAGGTCGGCATCATCGCCGGCGACCGCAGCGTGAACCCGATCCTGTCGACAATGTTCGACGGGCCCAACGACGGCAAGGTGTCGGTGGAAAGCACCAGGCTCGCCGGCATGGCCGACCACATCGTGCTGCCGACCACCCATACGTTCATGATGAACAACCCGCTGGTCATCGCCCAGACGATCAACTTCCTGCGCGACGGACGCTTCGACCACCAGCTGACATTGGGCGAGCTGCTGCGGCGGGGGCTTGGCAACTGACGAAATTGGTCTGCTGGGCGGCCACAGACGTGAGACGTGCAACCCGGTGCAGCCGGACCGAGCTATTCCGGCCGGTAATCGTCGATGAGCATCCGTTCGAAATCCAGGCCGCGCTGCCAGTTGTTGAGGCGGCGATAGACGGCATGGCCATAGTCTTCCGGCAGGTCGACCCGGCCGTCCGTCTCCACCAGCACGCAGGCGCGCAGCCGCTTGCGGTGCTCGTGGACCTTGGCAAGCGTGATGGCGCGGACGTGCTCGCGTGGCATGTTCCTCGCCTTCATCTTAGCGACGCCGTCGCGAACCGCTTCTGCAGTGGGTTCCACCGTCAGCCATGTCTCGGGGTCGCCAAAGAGATGGCGGCCACCGATAGCGGTTGTCGAGACGACTGGCAGTCCGGCAAGCAGATATTCGATGCTCGCGTACATTGCCCCTTCCTCCGCCGACAGACACAGGCCGGTTGCGCTCGCCGCCATGACGGCATTGATCGTCTGCCAATCGAGCCTTTCGATGCGGTGCGCGTCGTGCGGATTGAGAAAGTGGTGCGCCGGCATCATGCGCTTCAGTTCGTCGAGCAGATCGGCGGTCTTCTGCCTTCCGGTGAGCCGGGACTCGTAGAAGACATGGGCAGCACTGGGCACCAGCCGGGCCAGGTGCCGGCGTTTCCAGGGGCTGATCATGGCGTTGTAGAAGGCGTCGTAGGTGTTCTCGACGCCGGATACGGGCTTGAACGTCTCTTCGTCGGCCAGCGCGTTGTGGCTGCAGAACAGCGCGTTCAGACCGTTCTCGCGAAACAGCGCAACCTCTTCCAGCTCATTGCACATGAAGACGAAGCGATGTTCAGGATGGCGGCGGCGATAGAGGAGCTCCGCAGTCAGCGTCCGCAAGGCCTGCCGCTCCTTGCGCATCGCCCAGGTGAACCAGACGAGAAACAGCGTGGGGCGCCCGGCCAGGCGCGGCCCAAGATAGTTGGCAACGCCAAGCGGCGCGTGATTGAGCATCGACGAGCAGAATACGGGGCACGAGCCGTCGTCCAGCCGGCCCGCTGCCATTCGCAGCTCATCTCCGGCGCTCAAGGCGGCGTCAGGCGCAAAGCCACGGCCGGCGTGGACGTGGGCCCGATAAGCCAGCCTCAATCTGTTCTTCAGTCGCATGTCGTCCGCCCATCCAAGGCTCACCTATCGCACAGGACCCACGGCGTGGAGAAGGGCCACGAGCACCGCTGGAAACTACTACCAAAAACAATCTTAGCGCGAGTGTTGCGTTTTCAATTGCAACTCTATAGATAACTCGGCCCGACAGCTGTTGCTTATATTCGTGTTTGCTTGATAAGCAGTTTTCCGGCAAATAACCTAGGGGTAGGGTAGGCGTGGGGTATTCGACAATTTACGCGGTCTCGAGCAACGACATCGTTTATGAGACTTTCGACGGCGACGCGGTCGTGCTCGACCTCGCCAGCGGCAGGTATTTCGGATTCTCCGACAGTGGCAGCTGCGTGTGGGAAGCGCTGATCGCGCAGGTTCCGCCGGCAAGCCTGGTCGGTCGCGCCTGTGGCAACGGGCAGCTTTCCGCCGCAGACCTTGATGCCTTCATTGACAGGCTGACCGAATATGGGTTGCTGTCGCCGGCAACCGACATGGCTTCCGTGGCATTGTCGCCCGAGCTGGCGCAGCGCCTGGCGGCGGCCCGCGAGGCGCTCAAGATCGACATGCACGACGAGCTTGCCGATCTTGTCATGGTTGATCCGATTCACGATGTCGACGAGCCGGCCGGCTGGCCGGCGGTGAAGCAGTAGCGCCGGCTTCCGGCGCGTCTCAATGCCAGTTGCTGCTTTCAGGTGCCGATGCGACGTATAACTCTTGACGGTCTGGTCGACTATGCGCGCGAGCTTCTCGCCGCCTGCGAGGCAAATGCCGATGCCTTCCCCGGGAAAAGCCGGGTCGAGCTGCCCGGCCTTGCGATCGATGTGTCTTCCGATCACGGCGAACTCGCGACAGCGCTTGCCCACGGCATGGCGTCTTCGACCGCTGCGGAACCGGCTGCTGCCGCCCGGATTTACCTCGCCCATCCCGGCATCGGCTCGATCCCACAGCCGGCACTATGGGGCGAGGCGCTGTTTCATCCGAACATGTTTTCCGAGCGGCTCGAGGCCAATGGCCTGCGCGGTCACTACTTCCACGACCTCAGCTACTGGCAGTTCTACGATGTCGAAAAGCGGCTGGGCGTGCAGCTCATGCTGTCCGCCGATGGCTGCCCGCCATGGGAGTTCGGCGCTCCGCTGCGCTGCTTCCTGCATTGGGAATATGCGGCACGCGGCATGCGCCTGACGCATGCCGGGACACTCGGCAAGGGCGACAAGGGCGTGCTGCTGGCCGGGGCAGGCGGCGCCGGCAAGTCGGGCACTGTCGCCTCAGGCCTGCTTGCCGGGCTCGACAGCGTCGGCGACGACTATGTGCTGATCGAATTCGACGGTGACCGTTCGCTGGCGCGCCCATTGTTCACGACGCTGAAGCAGGACCAGTCAGGTTTCGACCGGCTCGGGCTTGCCCGGTTGCTGCCTGATCCGGGGCCGCTCAACTGGCAGGGCAAGTACCAGTTCAGGGTCCAGGATCTTTGTCCGCGTGGCGTCGCCAGTGAACTCGACATCGTGGCGCTGCTGGTACCGCAGATATCGGGTGCGGCGCAAAGTTCGATCACGCCGCTTGCACGCAAGGACGCGCTGATGGCGCTGGCGCCATCCGGCATCGCGCAGATGCCGGGCGAACGCGAAAGCGGATTTCGTTTCTTTGGCGAACTGACACGTCGTTTGCCGTGCTACACTCTGGCATTGGGCACGCGCGGCAACGAGATCGCGGAGACGATCGCCGCGTTTCTGGACAGGGGCAATTTATGAAGCTGGGCATCGTATTGCCCGTCTACAACCGCGAGGCCTATGTCGGCTCGGCGTTGCGCTCGGTGTTGCGGCAGCGCGAGGCAGCCGAGCTCGATATCATCGTCATCGATGACGGCTCGGTCGATGGCACGACCGAAATCGTACGCTCATTCATTGCCGACGGTGCGCCGATCCGCCTGTTTTCCCAAGCCAATACAGGCGTGACCAGGGCGCGCAACGCCGGCCTGCGACGCCTTTCGGACGACACGGAATTCGTCTCCTTCATCGATTCCGACGACATTTCGCCCGTCGGGCGCTTTGCCGCCGACCTTGCCTATTTCAGGACCGACCCGGGGCTCGAGCTGACCTATTCCTACATGCGCATGGTCGACCAGATCGACGACGAGACGCT
The DNA here is from genome assembly GCF_964252895.1 of Aminobacter sp. LjRoot7. Classification (NCBI taxonomy): domain Bacteria; kingdom Pseudomonadati; phylum Pseudomonadota; class Alphaproteobacteria; order Hyphomicrobiales; family Phyllobacteriaceae; genus Aminobacter; species Aminobacter sp. LjRoot7. Next base: position 1,172,610 of record NZ_CAXUPX020000001.1, on the reverse strand, counting down.
GGAGCCGGTGGCGGGATGCGACGACCGCATCTTCCGCGGCGTACACTTGTCGGCTGGCATCTACCGGCGCAGCCTGATCGCGCGGATCGGCGATTTCGACGAGGATCTGGCGCAAGCCGAGGACACGGACTTCCTGTTTCGTGTCTTCGAGCAGCACGCACGGTTTGTCTTTCCCGAAACGATCGCGCTCTACTACCGCCGCCATGAGCACAATTTGACCCGCAACATCGCCGAGTCGCGCCGGGAGTTCCTGAAGGCGGTGCAGAAATCGATGCGCCGCCGCAAGGCCGATCCGACGCTCGGCGATCTCCGCGGCTTCATCCAAGTGGCGCACCCGTCGGGCGATGGGGCGCCGTTGCGGCCATGAGCTACAGCGTCGTCATACCCGCATGGAACGCCGCCCGCACGATCGCCGAGACATTGCGCTCGGTTGCCGCGCAGAGTGTGCTGCCCGCCGAGATCATCGTCGTTGACGACGGTTCCACCGATGAAACCGAGGCAGCAGCGCTGCAGTCGGGTATTTCAGTCAGATATGTCAGGCAGGACAATGCCGGACCAGGCAGTGCCACGACGCGCGGATTCGCGCTGGCAATGGCGCCCTTCATTGCCACGGTTGATGCCGACGACTTGTGGCTTGGCGACAAGATCGAGCGCCAGTTCCGCAGGTTGGAAGAGGCGCCGCAACTGGCTGCCGTCTTCACGCTGTGGCGAACGTTCAGGCATGGCGAAGCCGACGATAGCACTGGCAAGGTGACGCCCGGCTGGTCGCGCACGACGATGCTGGTCCGCAGCGATGCGGCACTTGCTGTCGGGCCGGTGATCGATCCGCCGGGCAACCGGGGCGATATGGTCGACTGGCTCGGCCGCGCCCGCGAGGAGGGGCACCAGCTCGGCATGATCGACGAGGTGCTGGCGCTCAGGCGGATCCTGCCGGGCAGCATGTCCTATGGCCGCGATCCCGAGCGCGACCGTGGTTATCTCGAGGTCGCCAGGATGGCCATGCTGCGGCGCAAGCTCAAGAATGCCGGGCAGGGCTGATGGCACCGACGTCACGCCGCATCGGCCGGCGCTTCCCCGACTATGGCTGGGCATGGCCGACGAACGGCCTCGACCAGCTGCTCAAGGCGGTGCTGTTGCCAGACCATGAGGCCGCCCAGGCACAGGCCGTGCGGTGGCTCGATGCCAACGACATAGATGCAGTCGAGTTCCGCGAGCACAGGCTGCTTGCTGCGATCGCGGATCGGTTCGGCAAGGCGCTCGCGGCACATGCCGCCTATCCACGCCTTGCCGGCTTGCAGAAGATGCTGTGGACCAAGTCGCGACTTGCCATGCGCGAGGCCGAGCCATCATTGAAGGCGATCGTCGAGGCTGGCGTGCCGATCATGCTGCTCAAGGGCGCCAGCCGCATCGCGGTCGAGCCGGCGGCACAGCGCGGCCGGGTGGCGCACGACATCGACATACTTGTGCGTCCCGAGCACATGGTGGCTGCCTTCGACGTGCTGCGCCAAGGCGACTGGCAGGTGTCGACAGGGGTCAGTCCACAATATCTCAAGCCGCGACTTGCGGCGGTGCGGTCGATGAATTTCTTCAAGGGCAGCTATGGCGACATCGACCTGCACCAGGTCGCCTATGACTGGTCGCAGGCCGATGAGGCGGATGACGCGGCGGTGTGGAAGCGCGCGTCGCCGGCCACTTTCACCGGTCTCGACGTTTTTGTGCCTTCGGCGGCCGACCGCGTGACGCTGGCGATCGGCCATGGTGGCCTTGATGCCCATACCCACAGCGACTGGCTGGTCGACACCGCCTCGGCGATCCGCGCCGGCGGCGTCGACTGGACCGTGCTTTGCGACGTCGTCGCCCGCCGACATCTTGCCGTGCCTGCGGCGGTAGCGCTGACCTATCTCGAAGCCGAGATGTCTGTGCCGGTTCCCGCCGGCGTGCTGGAGCAGGTGGTTGCCATGGCCGACCGCGCCGGTGCTTCTCGTATCGCTGCCCTGCTGCAGGCGAAGCCGCGGACCGATTTCAAGGGCCTGACCTGGCTGTCGCGCGGTGTCGCCAAGCAGTTGCGCATGCGCAAGAAACGCGCTGTCCGCGAACGCGAGCTGCCCGGCGTCGTCTGGCATGGCCGGCGCACACAAGCGATGGATGGTACGGGATCGGCGACCCCGGCGTTGTCACAGAAGGTGCCGTTGCCACCGGCGGCGGTAGGCGGTGCGGAGGCCGAGATCGACATCGTCGTGCGGCTGGACGTGCCGCCGGTACGTCGGCGCATCGAGATGGAGCTCAATGGCGGCGAATGCCATTTCGCGCGGCTGCGTTATCGCAAGCTCGGCAAGTCAGGCGGCCGGCTGACATTGCGGTTCCGCGGCACCATCCGGCCGGACCAGGCAGATGGTGCGCTCGTGCTCTCGGCGCGACCGTCGCGGCAGTTCCGCGAATGGGAGCATGTGCAAACGGTTGCCACCTATGGCGCGGTGCCGTTCCAGATCATCTCGGTGACCGTGTCGTCGGCTCGTTGATCCGAGAACAGCTTGCACCGCCTTCAGTTCCGCGCGGCCAAGTCCCAGTATCTCCGCAGCGAATGCAAACGTCGCCCTGTATAGTCCCCGATGGCAACTTGACTTTACCTTGGCCGTCGATAGTTTGCGGCCGTCATGGTCTTCCGCTGCGAGGCGGAAGCTAAGAGGGAATCCGGTGCGAAACCGGAGCTGACCCGCAACTGTAAGCGGTGAGCCGATCGCCCCTATGTCACTGGCATCCGTGCCGGGAAGACGGGTGATGAAGGCTACGACCCGCGAGCCAGGAGACCTGCCTGACAGAGTGAGATTCCGTGGTCGGGGTGTGCCACAGGAATGCCGGTTCCGGTCCGGAAGCCCGTTTGCGGCTTTCGTCAGGTCCGCATTTCCGTGATCCCCGCCCATGGCAGGCAGAGGTTGGCGCGGCGATGTCGGGAAGAATGGTTTCCCCAGAATATCGAGAGCTCAGGCAGGCAGATCTGTCGTCGCCGGCTGCCGTGGCATCGCGCCCCGACATTTTGTCCCGGGTGCTTACCGGGCATGGCCACGCCGCGCGTTGCGCACCCCTTTTTAGCAAGGAGAGATCATGAACATCAGACATTGGGCCTTGTGGCTCGGGCTTGCCGCGGCATCGGCAATCGGCCTTGCACCGGCGGCCGCCGAAAGCTTCACCGATGATGCCGGCCGCAAGGTTGAGCTGGAACTGCCGATCAAGCGGGCTGTCATCTTCAACCGCTACGCGGTCGAGTTCGCCCGCGCCATCGGCGCCATCGACAAGGTCGTCGGCGTCGATGCCAGCACGATGCGGGACCCGACCTACTGGCCGCAATTCAAGGATGCCGACATCGTCGGCCAGGGCCAGACGCAGCCCAACTACGAGGCGATCGTGGCGCTCAAGCCCGACGTTGTGATCATCCCGCGCAACGGCGTCTACGAGGAGGCCGCGAAGCAGCTCGAGGCCTTCGACATTCCGGTGATCGTCGTCACCGCCTGGGACACGCTGCAGCATGTCGACAACGTCACGCTGTTCGGCAAGCTGTTCGACGAGAAGGCAAAGGCCGACGCACTGAACGCCTATTACACCAGGTACATGGACCTGTTGACCGAGCGGCTGAAGGGCGTCGAGCGCAAGAAGGTTTATCTTGAAGAGGTCCGCGATCTCGTGACCGTCACGCCCGGCTCGGGTTGGCACGACATGATCGAGGCCGGTGGCGGCATCAATGTCTTCGGCGACATCGACATCAAGAAGGAGCCGTCCTCGCGCGGCAACGAGAACAGCTTCACGGTCGATCCCGAGGAGATTATCGCCCGCAAGCCCGACCTGGTGATCAAGCTGCAGCCGGGCTCCTACCAGACCATCCCCGTGGCCAAGTTCGCCGAGAGCTGGAAGGCGATCGTCGCCCGCGAGGAGATATCGGGCACGCCGGCCGGGCAGGCGGGCAACGTGCGCCTGATCAACTACTACCTCGCCGGTGGTTCGTCCAAGGTCACAGGGGCGCTGCAGGTCGCCAAATGGCTCTATCCTGAAAAATTAGCCGACGTCGATCCCGAGGCGGCGATGAAGGAATGGATCGAGATCTACCAGGGGCTGCCGTTCCAGGGCGGCATGACCTACCAGGGCACAGCCTCCAACTGATCGACCGGCACGCCGCTGCCAGCGAGGCGGCGTGCACCCTCAATCCGGGAGCCCTAGACCATGGACATCGCAAGCAGTGCCGGTTTCGCGCGCGGCCAATCCGACGGCATTTCCAGCCGCTACCGCCGAGCCGGCTATCGCAAGGCGGCTGTCATCCTGTGCTCGCTGCTCGTCTTGCTGCTGGTCGCCGGCGGCGTTGCCATCGTCGGCATCGCCGAGACCGGGCTGGTGACGCTGCTCATGGTCATCCTGCAGAAGGTCTCGTTCGGCCATTTCGTCGCCGAGGTCGATCCGCAGCAGGCGCGGGTGCTGGTTCATCTCCGCCTGCCGCGCGTCGTCATGGCGATGGTGGCGGGCGGCTCGCTGGCATTTGCCGGCGTGCTGATGCAGGCGATCACGCGCAACCCGCTGGTCAGCCCCTATACGATCGGCGTGTCCTCGGCTGCGGCCTTCGGTGCCTCGATCGCCATCATGTTCGGCATAGGTTTCAGCGCCGCCGGGCTCTATTTCGTACCGTTGACGGCATTCCTCTTCGCGCTCGGCTGCGCCATGTTGGTGTTCTCCATGGCCTGGCTGCGTGGCATGGGGGCGCAGACTATGGTGCTGACCGGCATCGCCCTGATGTACCTGTTTTCCGCCATGACCGCCGCGGTGCAGTTCGTCGCCACCCAGGAACAGCTCGCCCGGGTCGTGCACTGGACCTTCGGCAGCCTCAACGGCATCGGCTGGGATGCGGTCGCCGTCTCTGGCGCGGCGCTGCTGGTCGCCCTGCCGCTGGCACAGTCGAAAGCCTGGCAGTTCAACGCGCTGACCAGCGCCGGCGACGACGTCTCGCGCTCGCTCGGCATCAATGTCGCGCTGCTGCGTGGCATCGCCGTCGTTTTGTCGGTGGTGGTGTCGGCGGTGGTGATCAGCTTCACCGGCGTGATCGGCTTCGTCGGGCTGATCGGCCCGCATGTCGCTCGCCTGATGATCGGCAGCGACCATCGCCATCTCATTCCATTTTCGGCGATCTGCGGCGCCATGCTGCTGCTTCTGGCCGACACCGTCGGGCGCATGGCCTTCAGCCCGACCGTCATCCCGGTCGGTATCGTCGTCGCCTTCGTCGGCGTGCCGCTGTTCCTGCACCTGATCCTGTCCAGACGCTCGGAGTATTTTTCATGAGCGACTATCTTTCGATCGACAAGGTCAGCTTCGGTTATGGCAGCCGCCCCGTGCTGCGCGAGGTCTCCGTCGGCCTGAAGAAGGGCGACATACTCGGCCTCATCGGCCCGAACGGTGCCGGCAAGTCGACGCTGGTGCGGACGGTGCTCGGGCTCGCCGCGCCGTCGTCGGGGCGGATCCTGCTCGACGGCCACGACATCCGCCCAATGTCGCCCAAGACACGCGCCCGCCGCATTGCTTATGTGCCGCAATCCTCGCCGCTCAGCTTTCCGGCGACGGTGTTCGAGACCTGCTTGCTCGGCCGCACGCCGCATATGGGCGCGAGACCGAGCCGTGGGGATCTTGCCGTTGTCGAGGATATGCTCAGGCGGCTGAGGCTGGAGGATTTCGCCTTTCGCCCGATGTCGGAGCTCAGCGGTGGTGAGCGCCAGCGTGTGATGCTGGCGCGTGCGCTGGCGCAGGAAACCGACGTGCTGGTGCTCGACGAGCCGACAAGCGCGCTCGACATCGGCAACCAGCTTTTCACCCTGCGCGTGGTGTCGGAGATCGCACGCGAACGAGGCGTGACTGCACTCGTTGCCATCCACGACCTGTCGCTCGCCGCTCGCTTCTCCGACAGCCTGCTCCTGCTTGACAAGGGTGCCGTCGTCGCCCACGGCGACTGGAAAAGCACGCTCACCGAAGCGACGGTGCGCGACGTCTATGGCGTCAATGTCGAGATCGGGCTTTTGCGCGACATTCCCGTCTTTGCCCCGCACGAGCTGACCTGATGCGCCTCGACATTTCAGGCTTTGCACGAGGGGGAAGGGCTGAAAGCCACGCATCGATGCTGCAACTCTGCGAGGATGTCGAGCGCATGGGCTTCGACGGCATCTGGTTCAACGAGTTCCATTTCCAGAACCCGCCGCAGGCCTATCCTTCGACGCTTATGCTGGCCTCCGCGATCCTTGCCCGGACGCAGCGTCTGCGGGTCGGCACCTCCATCGTCGTGACGCCGCTTTATCATCCGTTCCTCCTGGCCGAGGAGGTGGCGCAATTGCACTGGCAGAGCGGCGGCCGCTTCGACCTCGGCATAGGTCGTGGCACCCATCCGTCGACGCTGGCGGCGTTGGGCGTTCCTGCTGAGAGCACCCGGGATCGTTTCGAACTGTCCTATCGGATCATGTGCGATGCCTGGACGACTGGCGCCACGATCGGGGAGGGCGCGTGCTGGCCGGCTTCGGAGGTTTCGGTCGGGCCGCTTCTCGCCGGCGAGACAGTGCCGGTCTATCTCGCGGGAACCTCGCGCGACACGCTTGGCTTCGCAGCCCGCGAGGGACTGCCGCTTTTGCTCAGCCTCGATCCGCCTGAGGTCGGGCAGCTCGCCACCTACCGGACAATCCTCGAGGAGGAGGGCCATGCGTGCTGCTTGCGGGCGTCGCAACTGTCCCGCTATGTCTGCATCGCACCGACGACGGCGCAGGCGATGGGCAAGCTTGACGAGCTTGTGCCGCGACTGTTCGAACGCCGGGTGGCGTCGGCAAAGGCCGCGGGGCGCTCCACCGACCAGATCGTCATGCCCGACCGGCAAACCGCGATGGCACGGCAGGTGATTGCAGGCTCGCCCGACGATTGCGTGACGCAGTTGGAAGCACTGGCCACCAGCACGGGTATCGACGCTGTCCGTCTGGTTTTCAACGGCAACGGCATCGCCGGCATGCCGGCGGCGCTCGCCGACATGGAGCTTTTCGGACGCGAGGTGCTGCCCGCGTTGCGGCCGGCCTGAGGCTTCTCAAGCGGCCTTCTCGGCTGCGTCGGCGCGGTCTGCCTTGCGCGCCACCACCCAGCCCAGCAGGGCCGCGCCAAACAGCACGGCTGCGGCAAGATAGAAAGAGAGGCCGGGGTAGGGCAGCGGTGTGCCGTCGCGCACCGTCCAGGCATAGACAGCGCCGAAGAACAGCGGCGAGGCGACGCCGGCGATGCTCGCCACGCTCATATTGGCGCCCTGCAGCTGGCCCTGCTCGAACTCCGAGACGCGCTGGGTCATCAGCGACTGCGTCGTCGGCATGGCAAGGCCCCAGAGCGCGTTCGGGATGATCGCCAGCGAGAACCAGAAGCCGGTGGGCGCGAGGCCCATGCAGGCGATGCCGAAGGCACCGGCAAAAAGACCGAACACCATCGTCGCGCGGTCGCCGAAGCGCTGGACGGCGGGGCCGACGATCAGGCCCTGGACGATCATGTCGAGCACGCCGACCATCGCCAAAAGCGTGCCGACCTCCCAGGCATGCCAGTTGTAGCGGTAGGCGGCATAGAGCACGAACACAGCCGAAAAGACGTGATGGGCGAAGTGCAGCAGGAAGGTCACTGCTGCGAGACCGGTCAACTCCGGGTGCGAGCGCAGCAGCATCATCGCGCCGAACGGATTGGCGCGGCGCCAGGAAAACGACATGCGCTTTTCGCGCGGCAGCGATTCCGGCAGTACGAAGGCGCCATAGAGGAAGGCGAGCCCGCTCATTGCGGCTGCCACCCAGAACGGAGCGCGTGGCGAGATCTCGCCGAGGAAGCCGCCCATCAGCGGACCGGCGACGAAACCGGCGCTGAAGGCAGCACCGATCAGGCCATAGGCGCGAGCGCGGCCCTCGGGTGGGGTGATGTCGGCCATGTAGGCGAAGACGGTGGTGAAGCTCGACGAGGTGATGCCGGCGACGATGCGGCCGAGCGCCAGCCACCACAGGTTGGGCGCCAGAGCCATCAGCACGTAGTCGGCGGCAAGGCCTGCCGTCGACAACAGGATGACGGGGCGGCGGCCATAGCGGTCGGACAGCGAACCGATGATCGGCGAGCAGACGAACTGCATGAAGGCCCACAGCGCGATGAAGACGCCGTTGATCCAGCCGGCATCGGCGTTGGACCCGGCGAACTCCTCGATCAGCGAAGGCAGCACCGGAATGATGATGCCCATGGCGACGATGTCGAGAACGGCGGTGACGAAGATGAAGGCGATTGCCGCCTGGCGCCGCGAACCTGTGATGGACATGGTGGTGGCCTCGATGGACGTGCCTTATAAAAACAAGCTGACGCGCGATCCAGCCGTGGCGGGCAATATTACCCAAACCTACTGACAATTGGGGCAAGAGCAGCCAAGCGCTGAACCAAGTCTTCCCGCTGAGGCAAAGCCGACCTACAAATGCGGTCGGATTCGAGACACGGACGTGCCGTGCGCCGTTCTACAAGACTGCCAACGCTACAGCGCCGCGCATCCAATTGGACGCGCAAAGACGCTGTAGCATTTTGAAATCCCGATTTTCGGGTCATGCACCAAGGAGCCTGCCATGCTGCGCAAGACGGATTTCTTCATCGATGGAAAGTGGGTCGCGCCGACTGTCGCGAAAGAGCTCGACGTCATCAACCCGGCCGACGAGCAGCCCTTCGCGGTGATCTCGCTGGGCTCCGCCGCCGATGTCGACAAGGCGGTTGCCGCAGCGCAGCGCGCTTTCCCGGTATGGAGTGCGACCAGCCGCGAAGAGCGGATTACGCTGCTCGAAAAGCTGCTCGCCGCCTACAAGCGGCGGGTGGGCGACATGGCCCAGGCGATTTCCTGGGAGATGGGCGCGCCGATCAAGCTGGCGCTGGAGTCGCAGGCTGCCAGCGGCTCGGGCCACATCAAGAGCTTCATCGACGTGCTGAAAAGCTTCGAATTCGAGGAGCCGCTCAATGAGAAGAACCCGCAGGAGCGCATCGTGCGCGAGCCGATCGGCGTCTGCGGGCTGATCACGCCCTGGAACTGGCCGATGAACCAGGTGGCGCTGAAGGTCGTGCCGGCGCTGGCCGCCGGCTGCACGGTGGTGCTGAAGCCGTCGGAAATCGCGCCGATGTCGTCGATCGTGTTTGCCGAGATGATGGAGGAAGCAGGCTTCCCGGCCGGCGTGTTCAACATGGTCAATGGCGACGGCCCCACCGTCGGCGAGGCGATGTCGCGCCACCCCGGCATCGACATGATGTCGTTCACCGGTTCGACCCGCGCCGGCGTGGCCGTCACCAAGGCGTCCGCTGACACGGTCAAGCGTGTGGCACTGGAGCTGGGTGGCAAGTCGCCCAACATCGTCTTCGACGACGCCGACCTTACCGACGCGGTGACGCGTGGGCTGGCGCACTGCTTCGAAAACACCGGCCAGTCCTGCAACGCGCCGACGCGCATGCTGGTGCAGCGCCCGGTCTATGCCAAAGCGGTCGACATCGCGGCCAGATATGCGGCAACCGTCAAGGTCGGCAACCCGGCCGAGGATGGCGACCATATCGGTCCGCTGTCATCTGACGTACAGTTCGACAAGGTGCAGGCCATGATCGACGCCGGCATCAAGGAAGGCGCGCGCGTCGTTGCCGGCGGTCTCGGCCGACCCGAAGGCTTCAATCGTGGCTATTATGTGCGCCCGACGGTATTTGCCGATGCCAACAACGATATGCGCATCGCTCGCGAGGAGATCTTCGGGCCGGTGGTTGCGATGATCCCGTTCGAAACGGAAGAAGAAGCCATCGCCATTGCCAACGACACGCCCTACGGCCTGTCGGCCTATGTCCAGACCGGCGACAAGGCGCGCGCCCAGCGCGTGGCCCGCAAGCTCCGCGCCGGCATGGTCCAGATCAACGGCACCGACCGTCCCTATGGCAGCCCCTTCGGCGGCTACAAGCAGTCGGGCCTCGGCCGCGAGGGTGGCAAGTGGGGGCTTGAGGATTTCCTCGAGGTCAAGGCGATCAGCGGGTTCGAGGAAGGGCTGGGCTGAGCGTCGGCGTTTCATAGCCTCAAGAGGTTCCCCCTCACCGTCTCGGGCTTCGCCCGAGCCACCTCTCCCCCACTTCGTGGGGGCGAGGAACCCACGTCCTGCGAGATCGGACCTAGCAACACCCGAGCCTAACGACCCGGTGAACGCGATTGGCGTTTCCTCTCCCTCACGAAGTGGGGGAGAGGTAGCACGGCGAAGCCGTGACGGTGAGGGGGACTTGTTGTTAGGCAGTGAGGGGACTTGCCGCACGGCGGTGAGGCACCAGATGCTGCTGGCCCCTAGCCCCCATTCCTTCTCAGATACTCCCCCGCAATTTCGCGCATCTTGGCGCCATCGATGCTGTCGGCGTGGCCGCCAAGGGCGATGCGCACCGGCAGGCCGATGAGGCGCCGCATCGTGGCGCAATAGGCGGTGCGATCCGAATCCGGCATGTCGTCGACAAGCAGCCCGCCATGGATCGCATCGCCCGAAAACAGCGTGCCGTCGTGCTCGTCGAACAGGCCGATCGATCCCGGCGAATGGCCGGGCAAATGCAGCACGGTGAAGCTGCGGTCGCCGAGCTCGATGACGTCGCATTCGTCGAGCAGGCGGTGCAGCGGCGCGGGCGCGATCGCGTAATCGGCCGAGCTCCAGCCGGGCCAGGGCAGCTCCGACACCGCGCCGGGAAAGTTGCGGAACATGTTGGCGTAGGTGGCCTCGTCGGGCATCGTCTCGAAGAATTCTGCCTCGATGCGCGGACCGGCGCGCCAGGAAAATTCGTGCAGCGAGCCGACATGGTCGAGATGGACGTGGGTGGCGACGGCAAGCAGCGGCTTGCCCGGCGTGATGTCGATTTCGGGCGCCAGCGCGCAGATGCCCATGCCGGTGTCGACAAGCATGTCGCAATCGCTGCCGCGCACCAGCCACATGTTGGCGCGGCAATATTCAGTGACGAATGGCTCGGTCAGCATCGTCGTCGTTGCGTCGACGATGCGTTTCGAAAACCAGCCGGGACGGGGCTTCACACGAACGGCCTGCCGATCTTGAAGCGGCCGGGCACAAGCCGGCGCAGATAGTACATGCCCTTTTCGGACAGATGGTTGACGTCGGGCAGCATGTAGTCGTCGGGCATGTGGCGGGTCTTGCCGGCGACATTGGCTAGCGGCACCAGCTTGAGCACGGTCTTGCCGCCCTCATATTTCAGCGCCACCGAACCACCGCCCTTGTCGGCTGCATCGACCGCGAAAACGCCGGCGTCGAAGGCCTCTTGCGCGTCGACGGCATTGACCGCGCCGATATAGCCGCGTGGCATGTAGCCGAGCGCGTCGACGCGGGCGCGTTTGCCCGGCAGGCCTTCGGCGAGCGCGTTCTCGAAAGCCCGGCTCAGGTCGCTGCCCGACAGCTTGATGTTGCCATGGGCGTCGCGCTCCAGCTTGGCGGCGGGCACGATGCTCTCGACCAGCGCCTTGCCGTCGGCAGTGCTGACGCCCTCGGAAACTGCAACGACGCAGCGGCGATGGCGGGCCAGCGTCTCCTTCACCTCGTCGATGAAGCGTGGCACCGAGAAGGCGCGCTCGGGCACATAAATCAGGTGCGGCCCGTCAGTGTCCTCGTCGCGCCAGGCAGCCGCTGCGGCGGTCAGGAAGCCGGCGTGGCGGCCCATGACGATGCCGACATAGATGCCGGGCAAGGCACGGAAATCGAGGTCGACCGAGAGGAATGCGCCTGCGACGAACTCCGCCGCCGAGATAAAGCCCGGCGTGTGGTCGTTTTCCTCGAGGTCGTTGTCGATTGTCTTGGGTGCGTGCACGAAGGCCATGCTGCCTTGGGCCGCATCGGTCAGGATCTGCTGGGTGCCGGCGGTGTCGTTGCCGCCGATATAGATGAAGGCGCGGGCGTCGGCCTTCTTCAGGCCTTCGAGCACCAGATCGCAGTAGGCGGCATCGGGCTTGTCGCGCGTGCTGCCGAGAGCTGCACCTGGGGTCGCCGCAATGCGCAGCAGCTGCTCCTCAGGGATATCTGTTAGGTCGACATAGTCGCCGTCGCGTATGCCTCGCACACCATGCCGCGAACCCAGAACCCGCGCCTTGGGGTGGCGCCGGCGGATTTCGAGCACAGCGCCCGCCATCGTCTGGTTGATCACGGCGGTCGGTCCGCCGCCTTGCGCAATCACGAATGTCGAGGGCATGGTCGTCCTCCCCAGGGGTGCGGAAAATGGCTGCCGATACGGCGCTATTTTCCCGCACATTCGCCCTTCTGGCTAAGGGACGCAATGGGAGATTCAATCGGTTTGGAAGGTTTCGAAAGTCGGGGCCGGCGCCGCAGGCACCGGCGGCTCGCTGTCAGCCGACGACGATCGGCGTCTTGCCGTTGACGCGGCTGTAGAGGTCGATGACGTCCTGGTTGATCATGCGCACGCAGCCCGACGACATCGCCTGGCCAATCGTCCACCATTCGGGCGAGCCATGGACGCGATAGCCGGTGTCCTGGCCGTCCTTGAAGATGTAGAGCGCGCGTGCGCCGAGCGGATTGTCGAGGCCGCCTGGCTGGCCGCCGGCCCACTTAACAAGCTCCGGCTTGCGCGCGATCATCTCGCGCGGCGGCGTCCAGGTCGGCCATTTCTTGCCGTACTGGATATTGGCGCGGCCATTCCACAAGAAGCCGTCGCGGCCGATGCCGACGCCATAGCGGATGGCTTCGCCGCCGGGCTGCACCAGATAGAGGAAACGTTCCTGCAGCTTGACGACGATGGTGCCGGGGGCTTCGCCGGTCGGGTCGACGACGATCTGGCGGCGGAATTTTGGATCGACCTTGGCGAAGGGGATTTCAGGCAGCTGGTAGCCTTCGTCGGTGAACGACGCATACATCACATTGGGGCTGGTGACCTGCTTGTCGACGCTGATCTGCGGGCGGACCGAACCGGTGACGGTGTTGTCCAGGCCCATCGCCGGCATCTCGAAGTCCATGGCGCGGCTGCAGCCGGCGACGAGGCCAGCGGCACCGAGGCCGAACAGCACGCTGCGGCGCGAGGCAAGTTTCGAAAACTCGGTCTTTTGAGCAGGCGATTTCGACACGGCACAATTCCACTCTATACGCGGGGCGGCCAGGCACCGGAGCGAACCCCGGCTGTGGATCGCGCGTATTTTCACCATTCATGGTTGAAAAAGCATGAACGCCACATGGCGCGCGTTAAGGGCTTTACATCAGCGCGGAGCCGGAGCTTGATCCCGCTTCCAAAGAGGGAGAGTTGCCATGTCGTTTGAAAGCTGGGCCGCCTTTGCCGCCGCGTCCGCGGTGCTTCTCGTCATTCCGGGGCCCACGATCCTGCTTGTCGTATCCTACGCGCTCGGCCAAGGCTGGCGCACCGCCCTGCCGATGGCCGTCGGCGTGGCGCTCGGCGATTTCACCGCTATGACGCTGTCCATGCTGGGCATCGGCGCGCTGCTTGCCGCCTCCGCCACCGTCTTCACCATCGTGAAGTGGATCGGTGCGGCCTACCTGATCTATCTCGGCATCAAGCTGTTCCGCGCCGGAGGGTCGCTGGACGCCAAGCCGCGCACGGATGCCGCGTCTGCCGTCAAGATGATGGCGCATGCCTGGATCGTGACCGCGCTGAACCCCAAGAGCATCACCTTCTTCGTTGCCTTCCTGCCGCAGTTCCTCGACCGCAACGGCGATTTCTGGACGCAGATGGTGATCTTCGAGCTGACCTTCCTGACGCTCGCCTTCGCCAATGCCTTCGGTTACGCGCTGGTGGCCGCTCGTGCCCGCAGCGTCGTGTCCAACCCTCGTGCCATCCGCATCTTCAACCGCACCGGCGGAACGCTGCTGGTCGGCGCCGGTATTGCTGCGGCGGTCGCGCGCCCGGGGCACTGAGGAAGCCGCGATGGTGAAGGATGGGCTCGGTCTTGCGCTGAGTGGCGCCGACGAGGCGGCAGCAGCGCATTACGAGCGCGGGGTGAGCGAACTCCAGCGCTTCGTCGGCGACCCGGTCGGTTCGGCCGACAAGGCGATCGCTGCCGCGCCCGACTTCGTCATGGCGCATGTGCTGAAGGGCTGGCTCTACGGCCTGTCCACCGAGCGCGAGGCGATGGCGGTCGCGTCCGACTGCCATGCCGCCGTCGTAGGCCTAGTGGCAACGGCCCGCGAGAAGGCGCATGTCGCGGCCCTCGGTCGCCTTGCGACAGGACACTGGCATGAGGCCGGGCACATCCTCGGAGAACTGACGGCCGAGCATCCGCTCGACGCGCTGGCGCTGCAGGCCGGGCACCAGATCGACTTCTTCACCGGCAATGCCCCGATGCTGCGCGACCGTATCGGCAGGGCGATGCCGTCATGGGGCAAGGGTATGCCCGGTTATCACGCCATCCTCGGCATGCAGGCCTTCGGTCTCGAGGAGATGGGCGATTATGTCAGGGCGGAAGCGCTGGGCCGCGAGGCGGTCGGGCTCGAACCGCGCGACGGCTGGGCCCAGCATGCGGTGGCGCATGTGATGGAGATGCAGAGCCGCCAACGCGACGGCATCGCCTGGATGCGCGACAATACCGACGCCTGGACGAAGGAGAGTTTTCTCCAGGTCCACAACTGGTGGCACCTGGCGCTGTTCCACTACGATCTCGGCGAGACCGACGAGGTGTTGGCTCTGTATGACGGGCCGATCTATGGGGCGCAGTCGAAGCTGGCGCTCAACATGGTCGACGCCTCGGCGATCCTGTGGCGGCTGCATCTCGGCGGCGTCGATGTCGGCGCGCGCTGGGCCAGCCTCGCGGCCAACTGGGCGCCCAAGGCGGCCGCCGGCAACTACGCTTTTAACGACGCGCATGCGATGATGGCCTTCGTCGGAGCCGGGCTCGAAGCTCCGGCCAAAGCGATGCTCGATGCCCAGCGCGAGGCGATTGCCCGCGACGACGACAACGCCGCCTTCACCCGCGACGTCGGCCATCCTGTCACGTTGGCGATCAAAGCCTTCGGAGAGGGGCGTTATGGCGAGACGGTGCGGCTGCTCGAACCTGTCCGGGCCATGGCCCACCGCTTCGGCGGCAGCCACGCCCAGCGCGACGTGATCGAACTGACGCTGATCGAGGCGGCCCTGCGCGGCGGCGACGATGCGCTCGCCGTGAAGCTCGCCTCCGCGCGCAACCATGCGCGGCCGGCAAGCCCTCTGTCGGGCCTGTTCGTCCAGCGCGCGGCGCTGCTCGCGCACGGCTGACGCGCCCGGCGGATCTAGCCGTCCGCCCAGCCGATAACGACATGGTCAGGCTGTGTCGGATGGTTGACCCCGATGCGGATGTGCGTCCTTTTGCTGCTAACCGGGATGTCTGCGAAGTCAGTGAGGGCATCCGACAGCATCAGCAGCCGGTGAGGGGTGTCGATTAAACCGTCGTAGTCCGGCGCTAACGTCTGGTTCAATTCCGAGAGTGGCCCGACAACCACCGTGGTATCCCCGTCGTTCGAATAGAGAGATGGAACGGTGATACAATCACGTATTGCCGCGATACGCCCATAGTCGTGGTCAACTACAGGCGCGACCTCGCGCCTGCCAGCAGCGTAAAAGCTGACGTATTCTGGCGCTATGACGAATGTCTTCACAACCATTCAACGTCTCCTCGGTTTGATAAGACCACCTTGCGATCGACTGCACCAGAGGCAGTACTTCGTCCGCCTTCCGGAGCTTTTGTGCCCAGAGTTGGCAATTAGTCCGGCGGCCTCCGACGCTGCTTACAAAGCCGCTGGGTCGAACGTCCGATTATTTTTTGCGAGTTCCGAAATAAATGTCGACCCGACCCCGGAATGTTTGCTAATAAGCAGCGTCCGTCGGAGGAACGGGACGATGGCCTGGCCGTTTCTGCCTGTTGGCGATGAAGGCCGGCCAGTGACGTGAGAGGATGGACGCTTGCGTCCGCGTCGCTCATTCGGGAGGAATGGCATGTATCTCGGGCTCGATCTCGGCACGTCAGGCGTCAAGTCGCTGCTGATGGACGCCGACCAGAAGATCATTGGTTCCGGCCATGGTTCGCTCGACGTTTCCAGGCCGCACCACGGCTGGTCCGAGCAGGACCCTGGCGACTGGATCCGCGCCACCGAAGACGCTATCGCCGAGCTCAAGGCCGCGCACCCAAATGAACTCTCCGCCGTGCGCGGCATCGGCCTGTCCGGCCAGATGCATGGCGCGACACTGCTCGACGCCGCGGGCAAGGTGCTGCGTCCCTGCATCCTGTGGAACGACACCCGCAGCTTTGCCGAGGCAGCCAGCCTCGATGCCGATCCGCGCTTCCGCAAGATCACCGGCAACATCGTTTTCCCCGGCTTCACCGCGCCCAAGCTCGCCTGGGTCAAGGCCAACGAGCCCGACATCTTTGCGAAGGTGGCCAAGGTGCTGCTGCCCAAGGATTACCTGCGGCTCTGGCTGGCGGGCGAATACATCTCCGAAATGTCCGACTCCGCCGGCACCTCCTGGCTCGACGTTGCGGCACGGCGCTGGTCGCCGGAGCTGCTTGCCGCGACAGGCCTTGGCACCGAACACATGCCGTCGCTGGCCGAGGGCACCGACAAGGCGGGTACGCTGCGCGGCGAACTTGCGGCGAAATGGGGCATGGGGCAGGGCGTGGTGATCGCAGGCGGCGCCGGCGACAATGCCGCTTCGGCCTGCGGTATGGGCACGGTCAAGCCGGGTGCTGCCTTCGTGTCGCTCGGCACATCGGGCGTTCTGTTTGCCGCCAACGGTGCCTATCTGCCCAACCCGGCAAGTGCCGTGCACACCTTCTGCCATGCGCTGCCCAATGCCTGGCATCAGATGGGCGTCATCCTGTCGGCGACGGATTCGCTCAACTGGCTGAGCACCATCACGGGCAAGGACGCGGGCGAGCTGACTGGCGAACTCGGCGACGAACTGCGGGCGCCAACGGGCGTGACTTTCCTGCCCTATCTCTCGGGCGAGCGGACCCCGCATAACGATGCCGCGATCCGCGGCTCGTTCACCGGTCTCGCCCATGAGGTCGACCGCGCGGGCTTGACCCAGGCCGTGCTCGAGGGCGTCGCCTTCGCCTTCCGCGACAGCCTTGAAGCGCTGGCGTCTGCCGGAACGACGCTGACGCGCGTGACCGCCATCGGCGGCGGTTCGCGCTCGCGCTACTGGCTGAAGTCGATCGCCACGGCACTCGGCCTGCCGGTCGACATTCCTGCCGACGGCGATTTTGGCGCGGCCTTCGGCGCCGCGCGCCTCGGTCTCATCGCCGCCGAAGCCGCCGACCCGCATCAGGTCTGCACGCTTCCTGCGACCGCCGAAACCATCGAGCCAGTGGCAGCGCTGGCAGGCGCCTATGACGAGGCCTACCAGCGCTATCGCAAGCTCTATCCGGCGATCCGGGGGACGATGTGAACGGCGATAGATCAGCCCGGCACCTTGTCGAGGAAGCCGGTGATGAGGCTCAGGCGGCCGTCCTTGATGGTGGCGAAGTCGCTGCCTTCAATCACGGCTTCCGCGCCATCAGGGCCAAGGCCCCAGGAGAAGCGGATGTTGTCGCCGAAGCCGTCGGCCTTGCCCTTCAGCTTGAAGCGGAAGCCGGGAAACTGGCCGTGCACGCCGGCGATCAGCGCGTCGATGCCGGCATGGCCGTCGCCCTGCATGATCGGGTCGCGATAGCTGACGCCGGTGGCGAAGGCAGCTTCGACAAGTCCCTTGCGGGCGGCGGCGTCGGTCTCGTTCCAGGCGGCGAAGTAGGCCTCGGCGATGGCGTTGTAGTCGGTCATTTCTGCTCTCCGTCGGTTGCGTCTTGGTTGACGCCACCCTTTTCGCAGCAGGCTCGAATGAAACCAATTACGCCTGAGGTAATCGAACACGGAAATTCGGCGACCGCCCTGAAACGGGCGGTCATGCGTACTCACTGAAAGGAGTTCTCCCATGAGCACCGGCTATTTCGGCGACATCAAGCCCGTCCGCTACGAAGGCCCCGACAGCACCAATCCGCTGGCCTATCGCCACTACAATGCCGACGAGGTGGTGCTGGGCAAAAGGCTGGAAGACCACCTGCGCTTCGCGGTCGCCTATTGGCACACCTTCGCCTGGCCGGGCGGCGATCCATTCGGCGGCCAGACCTTCGAGCGGCCGTGGTTTGGCGAGACGATGGAGAACGCCAAGCTGAAGGCCGATGTCGCCTTCGAGCTGTTCTCGCTGCTTGGGGTTCCCTACTACTGCTTCCACGACGCCGACGTGCGGCCCGAAGGCGCCACCTTCACCGAAAGCGCCAAGCGCCTCGACGAGATCGCCGATTACTTCGAAGGCAAGATGGCGAAGACCGGCGTCAAGCTGCTGTGGGGCACGGCGAACCTGTTTTCAAACCGCCGTTTCATGTCGGGTGCGGCGACCAATCCCGACCCGGATGTCTTTGCCTATGCGGCGGCGACGGTGAAGCACTGCATCGACGTCACCAAGCGGCTCAAGGGCGAGAACTACGTGCTGTGGGGCGGGCGCGAAGGCTATGAGACGCTGCTCAACACCGACATGGGCCGCGAGCTCGACCAGCTCGGCCGCTTCCTCAACCTCGTTGTCGACTACAAGCACAAGATCGGTTTCACGGGCACCATCCTGATCGAGCCGAAGCCGCAGGAGCCGACCAAGCACCAGTACGATTACGACGTCGCCACCGTCTACGGCTTCCTCAGGAAGTACGGGCTGGAGAAAGAGGTGAAGGTCAACATCGAGCAGGGGCACGCGATCCTGGCCGGCCATTCCTTCGAGCACGAGTTGGCGACCGCCAATGCGCTCGGCATATTCGGTTCCATCGACATGAACCGCAACGACTACCAGTCGGGCTGGGACACCGACCAGTTCCCCAACAACGTGCCCGAGATGGCGCTGGCCTATTACCAGGTGCTGCTGGGCGGCGGCTTCAAGACCGGCGGCACCAATTTCGACGCCAAGCTGCGCCGCCAGTCGCTCGACCCGGAAGACCTGCTGATCGCCCATGTCGGCGGCATGGACGCTTGCGCGCGCGGCCTCAAGGCTGCGGCGAAGATGATCGAGGACAAGGCGCTGTCGGCTCCGCTCGACGCCCGCTACGCCGGATGGAATTCTGCCGAAGCCAAGGCAATGCTGGCCGGCGAGCGCAGCCTGGAGCAGATCGCCGCGCGCGTCGTCGCCGATGGCATCGAGCCGCAACCGAAGTCGGGCCGGCAGGAATATCTGGAGAACGTCGTCAACCGCTACGTCTGACGGCTTCGCACGCGATGAACGATGGCGCCGGCCCCAGGGCTGGCGCCATTTTTTGTCTTTGCTGTCCGATGTCCAAACGAAGGCCTGCTGCTAGACGGGCGCTTCGAGAGCAGGAGCGACAGCATGGACAAGCGCAACATTTCGGTGCGGCCGGCAAAAACAACTGATTTCGCCGAGGTGAAGCAGGTGCTGGCCGACACGTTCGAGAGCACCTGGCGGCCCGAGATCACCGAAGCGGCTGCCGAGCGCTACCTCACATCTGATGTCGGCGGCCGTTATGTCGACCAATATGGCCTCGCCTTCTGGGTGGCCGAGGTCGACGGCCATGTTGCCGGCATGGTGCACTGGAGCGGCGACTTCATCGAGGCGCTGCATGTGGCCAGCACCTATCAGCGCCTCGGTCTCGGCAGGCTGCTGCTGGCCAGGGCCGAGCAGGAAATCGTCAAGGCCGGTTTGCCAAAGGTGCGGCTCGAAACCGACACCTTCAACCAGCAGAGCCAGGCCTTCTATCGCGCCATGGGCTATGCGGAGATGGGGCAGTATCCAGACGAGGAGTGGGACAGTGGCCTGACCACGGTACTGTTCGAAAAGCCGTTGGCCAAGCGCTGAGGAGCACCCGGGACTCGGCCTGATTGAAGCGGGCGAGAGCACACACGTCTGCCCCCGAATTGCCTCTTTCTCGCCCTCAAGACGCCCGTCGAATCAGGGACTTAGCGCCCCATGAGACGGGAACAAAAGACTTTCACCAGGGATACCCACGATCCGGCAATCGAAGCCTTGCTCGGCAAGGCCGGCGACGTCTCGTTCGTCGATCGCCTGATGGCGCTGCCACCTCCTCCGCTGGAGCCAGAGCTTTCAGACGAGTGGACGCGGGTCGTGACGATGCGGCTTGAGGCCGTGCTTGCCCGGAACATACGGACACATATCGATACCGACAGCCGCGCCGCGGCCTGATCCCGACAGCGTGGTTTGACGCGCGGAGCACGCTCCGCCATGCTCCTTGCATGATACGCGCGGCGCTGCTCGATCTCTCGGGCGTCATTTATGACGGCGACACGCCTATACCGGGCGCGGCCGCAGCCATCGGGCGGCTCCGTGCCGAGGGCCTGCCGATCCGCTTCGTCTCCAACACGACACGCTCGCCGCACCGGACAATCGTTGCGCAACTTGCAGGACTTGGCATTGCCGTTGGTCGCGACGAGCTGTTCACGCCGGCGCGTGCCGCGGTCGAATGGCTCACCCGCGAAGGCTGCGCGCCGCATCTTCTCGTGCACCCCGACCTCGTGCCCGAATTCGCTGGCAATGCGTTCGGCGACAGGAAGGCGGTGGTGGTTGGCGATGCCGCCGAGGCCTTCAACTATGCAGCGATGAACGCCGCGTTCCGGCAGCTGATCGATGGTGCCGAGTTCCTGGCGCTTGCCGTCAACCGCACCTTCAAGGACGCAGACGGTAGGCTCAGCCTCGATGCCGGCGCCTTCGTCGCAGCGCTTGAATTCGCCGCCGGCAAACAGGCGACGGTGCTGGGCAAGCCCGCGCGGGACTTCTTCCACGCCGCATTAGCCGGGTTGGACTGCATTCCGGGACAGGCGGTGATGGTCGGTGATGACGCCGAAAGCGATGTCGCCGGCGCCTTGAAGGCGGGCATCGGCTCGGCCCTTCTGGTCCGCACCGGCAAATATCGCGCCGGTGACGAAAGCCGCCACGCGCCGCACCCGAGCGCTGTCGTCGATGACCTCGCTGCGGCGGTCGACTGGATCCTCGCCCGTCGCGGCTAACCCCTGCGCATCCTGACCGGCGGTGTGCCGAAGGCATGCGAGAAGCTGCGGGAGAATGAGGCGGCCGATGAGAAGCCGGTGCGCTCCGCCACTTCGGCCATGCTGACGCGGGTGTCGACCACCAGCCGTCGCGCGGCGTTCAATCTCAGCCTGAGATAATAGGCGCCGGGCGTCTCGCCGATCGAGGTGCGGAAGATGCTTTCGAGCGTCCGCGCGGTCACCCCGGCACGTTTGGCAATCGCCGCGATGGTCAGCGGCTGGTCGACATGTGCTTCCATCAGCCGGATCGCCTGGGCGAGGCGCGGGTCATAGCCGTCGAGCCGGCCGAGCGAGACCAGCGGCTGTGCGTCGGTTGCGGCGCGCGACTGGTCGTAGATGAAGACGCTGGCGACATCGAGGGCGGTTGCCATGCCGAGCCGCGAGCGCACCAGATGCAGCATCAGGTCAAAGGTGGGCGCAGCACCGCCCGAGGTGAACACAGGCCCGTCGATGATGTAGCGGTCGGGGCGGACCTCGACCTCGGGAAAGGCGGCGGCGAAATCCTCCATGTCTTCCCAATGAGTGGTGGCGGCGCGGCCTTCCAGCAACCCGGCGCGGGCGACCAGCCAGGTGCCGGCCTCGATGCCACCGGCCGCACGCGCCTGGCGGGCGCAGCGCCTGATGCCGCCGAGCAATTTCGACGTGGTGTAGCCCTGCGTGCCGAAGCCGGCGATGACCATCAGCACGTCACAGGCCTCGTCCGGATCGAAGACGCCGGAGACCGCCACCGGCAGGCCGCAGGTGGTGATTGCCGGTTCGCCGGTGGCGGAAACCAGCCGGAAGTCGAAATGCGTCTCGCCTGATATGCGGTTGGCGGCGCGCAGCGGGTCGACGGCTGATGCCACGCACATGATGGACGCGCCGGAGAAGACCAGCATCGTCACCTTGAGCGGCGAGCGCTCCTCGCGAAAGATTGTCGTTTTTTCGCTTTTTGCCATTTGGCTTTCGTAAAACGCAAAACAAGACGACGCAAGCGGCGCGATGATCATGCCGGAGTTGCTTACAGGGAGGAATGCGATGCCGCTCGAGATGAACCGCGAGGTTTTCATTACCTGTGCCGTGACCGGGTCCGGCGGCACGCAGGATCGCAGCCACCTGGTGCCGCGTTCGCCAAAGCAGATTGCCGACTCGGCCATCGAGGCGGCCAAGGCGGGAGCGGCGATCGTGCACTGCCACGTCCGCGACCCTGAGACCGGCAAGCCGCGCCGCGACATCCATCTCTACCGCGAGGTGACCGAGCGCATCCGCGAGGCCAATGTCGACGTGGTGCTGAACCTGACCGCCGGCATGGGCGGCGACATGGTGTTCGGCGGCGTCGAGAATCCGTTGCCGCTCAAGGAAGCGGGCACCGACATGGGCGGTGCCACCAACCGCGTCGAACATGTGCGCCAGTGCCTGCCTGAGATATGCACGCTCGACTGCGGCACGATGAACTTCGCTGAGGCCGACTATGTCATGACCAACACGCCGGGCATGCTGCGCGCCATGGGCGGCATGATGACGGCGATGGGCGTGAAGCCCGAGATCGAGGCTTTCGACACCGGCCACCTCTGGTTTGCCAAGCAACTGGTGGAGGAGGGCGTGCTCGCGCCCGACGCGCTGGTGCAGCTGTGCATGGGCGTGCCATGGGGTGCGCCCGACGACCTCAATACCTTCATGGCGATGGTCAACAACGTGCCGAAGAGCTGGACCTTCTCGGCCTTCTCGCTTGGCCGCAACCAGATGGCCTATGCCGCGGCAGCGGTGCTTGCCGGCGGCAACGTGCGCGTCGGCCTTGAGGACAATCTCTGGCTCGACAAGGGCGTGCTCGCCACCAACGCGCAGCTGGTTGAGAAGGCGGTGACCGTCGTCGAGACCCTTGGTGCCCGGGTCATCGGCCCAGAAGAGGTGCGCAAGAAGCTCAACCTCGTCAAGCGCGCACCGCTGGCGGCCTGATCGCTGCACGTTCAATCTGCCGAGAGGGGCATTTTCATGAGCACAATTTCCAAAGCAGCCGCCATTGGCGGCGGGGTTATCGGCGCTGGCTGGGTGGCACGGCTGCTGCTCAACGGCATCGATGTGTCGATCTTCGATCCTGACCCGGAGGCGTCCCGCAAGGTCGGCGAAGTGATGAAGGGCGCGCGCCGCGCCTACAAGCAGATGCTGCCAGGCGGCCTGCCCAAGGAGGGCAAGCTGACTTTCGCCAAGACCATCGCCGAAGCAGTGGCCGATGCCGACTTTATCCAGGAAAGCGTGCCCGAAAGGCTCGACCTCAAGCACAAGGTGCTGGCCGAGATCGACATGCATGCGCCCGCCAATGCGATCATCGGCTCGTCCACCTCGGGCATCAAGCCGTCCGACATGCAGGTGGCGATGAAGAAGCACCCTGAAAGACTGGTCGTTGGCCACCCGTTCAACCCGGTCTACCTTTTGCCCATCGTCGAGATCGTCGGTGGCGCCCAGACCTTCCCCGAAGCGATCGAGGTGGCCAAGGAGATCTACTCCTCCATCGGCATGAAACCCGTCGTCATCCGCAAGGAGATCGAGGCCTTCGTCGGCGACCGCCTGCTTGAGGCGGCATGGCGCGAGGCGCTGTGGCTGATCAAGGATGGCATCTGCAGCGTCGAGGAACTCGACGACATCATGCGCTACGGCTTTGGCCTGCGCTGGGCCCAGATGGGTATGTTCCAGGTCTACCGTGTCGCCGGCGGCGAGGCTGGCATGCGCCACTTCATGGCGCAGTTCGGGCCGTGCCTGAAATGGCCGTGGACCAAGCTGATGGACGTGCCCGAGTTCAATGACGAGCTTGTCGACCTCATCGCCACCCAGTCCGACGAGCAGTCCGACAAATGGTCGATCCGCGAGCTGGAAAAGATCCGCGACGACAATCTCGTCGCGATCATGGATGCGCTGTCCAAGCAAAACAAGGGCAAGGGCTGGGGCGCAGGCGCGCTCTACAAGGACTACACCAAGCAGCTGGCGGCCCAGGCAAAGCCCAAGGTCTCGAAGGCCGCCGAAAAGGCCAAGGCGAGCAAGCCGGTGAAGAAGGCGCCGAAGAAGGCAGCTGCCAAGAAGAAGGGCTAAGCCATGCATTTCGGTCTGTCCGAGGAACAGCAGCTCATCGTCGATACGACGCGCGCCTTCGTCGAGAACGAGCTTTATCCGCATGAGCGCGAGGTCGAGCGCACGGGTCATCTCCGCCGCGAGCTGATCGAGGAGATCAAGCAAAAGGCCATCGCCGCCGGTCTCTATGCCGCCAACATGCCGGCCGATGTTGGTGGCGCCGGGCTCGATACGCTGACCTGGCTGCTCTACGAAAAGGAGCTCGGCCGCGCCAACTACGCACTGCACTGGACCTGCGTGGCGCGTCCGTCCAACATCCTGCTCGCGGGTACGCCTGAGCAGCGCGAGAAGTACCTCTTCCCCTGCATTCGCGGCGAGAAATCGGACTGTCTGGCGATGACCGAGCCGGGCGCCGGTTCCGACCTGCGCGGCATGAAGGCGAGTGCCGTCCAGCACGGCAGCGACTGGGTACTGAACGGCACCAAGCACTTCATTTCGCACGCCGACATCGCCGACTTCGCCATCGTCTTCATGGCCTCCGGCGAGGAGGAGTCGCCGCGCGGAAAACGCAAGAAGATCACCGCCTTCTTCGTCGACAAGGGCACGCCCGGCTTCACCGTGCGTGATGGCTATCGCAACGTCTCGCATCGCGGCTACACCAATTCGGTGCTGGAATTCGACGATTGCCGCCTGCCGGGAGCCCAAGTTCTGGGCGAGGTCCACAAGGGCTTCGAGGTCGCCAACAGCTGGCTCGGCGCCACCCGCCTGCAGGTCGGCGCCACCTGCCTCGGCCGCGCCGAACGTGCTCTGAATCATGCCGTCGAATACGCGGCCCAGCGCGAACAGTTCGGACAGCAGATCGGCAAGTTCCAGGGGGTGTCGTTCAAGCTGGCTGACATGGCGACCGAGCTCAAGGCGGCCGAACTGATGGTGATGGAAGCCGGCTGGAAGTACGACCAGGGCACGGTCACCGACCAGGACATGGCGATGGCCAAGCTCAAGGCCACCGAGATGCTGGCCTTCGTCGCCGACGAGGCGATCCAGATCCATGGCGGCATGGGCCTGATGGACGACCTGCCGCTGGAGCGCATCTGGCGCGACGCCCGCGTCGAGCGCATCTGGGAAGGCACGTCGGAAATCCAGCGCCACATCATTTCGCGCGCGCTGCTGAGGGCAGTGGGCGGATGATGTTGCGGCTGCGGAGGCGGCAGACAAGTTTGACCTTGCTCCTCCGGGCAAGGTGGCCCGCAGGGCCGGGTGGGGGTGGAAATGAGTAGCTCGACTTTGACCACCCCCACCCCGAAGCTTTCAGGGCGGACGCGCCTCGAACGCCTGCTGCGGCCGAAGTCGATTGCCGTGTTTGGCGGCTCGCAGGCCGCCGCCGTGGTAAAGCAGTGCCTGAAGATGGGCTTTGCCGGCGACATCTGGCCCGTGCACCCGACCAAGGATGAGGTAGAAGGCATCAGGACCTTTCGCTCGGTAGCCGAGCTGCCGGCAGCCCCCGACGCCGCCTTCGTCGGCGTCAACCGCTTCCTGACCATCGAGGTGATTGCTCAACTCGCCGCGCGTGGTGCGGGTGGGGCGATCTGCTTTGCCTCAGGCTTCCTCGAGGCTGGCAACGACGATGCCGATGGCGAGCGGCTGCAGGCGGAACTTGTTGCGGCGGCCAGCACGATGCCGGTCATCGGACCCAATTGCTACGGCCTGATCAACTATGCCGATGGCGCGCTGTTGTGGCCCGACCAGCATGGCGGCCAGCGGCTCGCCTCGGGCACGCGCGGCGTCGCCATCATCACGCAATCGTCGAACATCGCCTGCAACCTGACCATGCAGAAGCGTGGCCTGCCGGTCGCCTTCCTGATGACTGCCGGCAACCAGGCGCAGACCGGCCTTTCCGAGATGGCGCTGGGCCTGATCGAGGACGAGCGTGTGTCGTGCCTAGGCCTGCACATCGAGGGTTTCGACACGATTGACGGCTTTGAGCGGCTGGCGGCGCGGGCGCGCGAGCTGAACAAGCCGATCGTCGCGATGAAGGTCGGCCGCTCTGAGCAGGCGCGCAAGGCGACGATCTCGCACACCGCGTCGCTCGCCGGTTCGGACGCCGCATCGGATGCCTTCCTCAAACGACTGGGCATCGCCCGCGTCGACACCATCCCGTCGCTGCTCGAAACGCTGAAATTGCTGCACGCCTTGGGACCACTGCCCGGCTTCACGCTGTCGTCGATGAGCTGTTCGGGCGGGGAGGCATCGGTCATGGCCGACAGCGCCGAGGGCCGGCGGTTGCGCTTTCCTACGCTTGAGCCCAACCACTATGCGAGGATCAAGTCGACGCTCGGCGCCTTCGTGGCGGTCGCCAATCCGCTCGATTACCATACCTTCATCTGGAACGACGAACCGGCGATGACGGCCACCTTCACGGCGATGGCGTCGGGCGGTTTCGACCTCAACATGCTGGTGCTCGACTTCCCGCGCAACGACCGCTGCTCAGATGCCGACTGGTGGCCGACGGTGCGCGCCTTCGAGGCGGCGCTGAAGGCCAATGGCGCGTGCGGCGCCGTGGTGGCGTCGATGTCGGAGAACCTGACCGAGGACCACGCCGCTGATCTCTTCGCGCGCGGCATCGTGCCGTTGCAGGGGATTGCGGAAGCGATGGACGCGGCGGAGGCCGCGGCGGCGATTGGCGAGGCGTGGCGCAAACCTTCTACCTCCCCCTTGTGGGGAGGTCGCGCCGAAGGCGCGGGTGGGGGTAACCTTGCAATCACCAATACCCCCACCACGGCGCTGCGCGCCGACATGCCGGGGCGAGCCGCGGGTCTCGCCCGTCCTTCGGAGCCCCACATGGGGGAGGGTGGAACCCTCGACGAAGCCGCCGCCAAGACGCTCCTCCGCGATGCCGGCCTAGCCGTGCCGACCGGCCAGCGCGCGGCGAGCGTCGCCGAGGCCATGGCGGCGGCGGAAGCGCTGGGCTATCCCGTGGCGCTCAAGGCACTCGGCGTTGCCCACAAGAGCGAGCTTGGCGCCGTCAGACTGAACCTGAAAAACGCCGAAGATGTTGGAGAGGCAGCGGCTGCCCTCCTGTCGCTCGGCTCCGGCCTCTATGTCGAGAAGATGGTCTCGGGCGGCGTGGCAGAGCTGATCGTCGGCGTCACCAGCGATCCGCTGTTCGGGCCCGTCATGACCATCGGCACCGGCGGTGTGCTGGTCGAGCTGATGAAAGACAGCGCCACGCTGCTGCTGCCCGCTTCGCGCGGCGAAGTTGAGGCGGCACTGAAGGGGCTCAAGATGTACCCGCTGCTCGACGGCTATCGTGGCCGTGCCAGGGCGGATGTCGGCGCGGCCGTCGACGCGGTCATGGGGATCGCAGCCTTCGTGTCGGATCATGCGGACCGTATCGAGGAACTCGACATAAATCCGCTAATCGTCTGTGCTGAAGGGCAGGGCGCCTGGATTGCGGATGCGCTGCTGGTGACGGCGTAGAGGGAGAGAAAAATGTCCGACGTCGTGAAAACCCGCAGGGAGGGCGTGATCCTTGAGGTCACGCTCGACCGGCCCAAGGCCAATGCCATCGACCTGGCCACCTCGCGCCTGCTGGGCGAGACCTTCAAGACTTTCCGCGACGACGACGGCCTGCGCATCGCCATCGTCAAGACGGCGGGGGAAAAGTTCTTCTCGGCCGGCTGGGACCTGAAGGCAGCCGCCAGCGGCGATGCGGTCGATGGCGACTATGGCGTCGGTGGCTTCGGCGGGCTGCAGGAGTTGCGCGACCTCAACAAGCCGGTCATCGCCTGCGTCAACGGCATGGCAGTCGGCGGTGGCTTCGAGCTGGCGCTGTCTTGCGACCTGATCTACGCCTCCGAGCATTCGAGCTTCGCGCTGCCCGAGATCAAGGCGGGCACGCTGGCGGATGCCGCCACCATCAAGCTGCCCAAGCGCATTCCTTATCACGTGGCGATGGACCTCCTGCTCACCGGCCGCTGGATGGACGTGGCCGAGGCGCATCGATGGGGGCTGGTCAACGAGGTGCTGCCGGCGGACAAGCTCGAGGACCGCGTCTGGGAGATCGCCCGGCTGCTCGCCGGCGGCCCGCCGCTGGTCTTCGCCGCCATCAAGGAGGTGGCGCGCGCGGCCGAGGTGATGGGCTTCCAGGAAACGATGAACCGCATCACCAAGCGCCAATTCCCAACGGTGGACGAACTCTACGCCTCGGAGGACAATCTCGAGGGCTTCAAGGCGTTTGCCGAGAAGCGCGATCCTGTCTGGAAGGGGAAGTAGGGCAGCCTAACGTCATGGTGGAGTTCCTTCGCACCCCCCTCTGGCCTGCCGGCCATCTCCCCCACGAGGGGGGAGATCAGCCTGCCATAGGCGTCGCGCCCAATCGCAGATTTTACCGCCAGTCGGGACAGATTTATGCTGCAGGAAATGGCGTGGTGCCGACGAGACTGATCTCTCCCCTTGTGGGGGAGATGGCCGGCAGGCCAGAGGGGGGCGCGACAGAGCGCCATCTTTGCCGGGGCCTGCGCCAATGACCGACTACACAAAGCTTATCGACGCCGAGACCTGGGCCTTCATCGAGCGGACCAACTCCTACTATCCGCCCGATACCATCGACTACTCGATCGCCCAGCAGCGCGAGATCTACGACCGCATGTGCCGGGAGTTCTTCGCTGGCTATCCTGCAGGCGTGTCAGCGGAGACGACGGCCATTGCGGCTCCGGCCGATGACGTGCCGATCCGCATCTACCGCCTCGCCGGCAAGGCGCCGAAGGCGGTGGTGCTCTATTTCCACGGCGGCGGCTTCATCCTCGGCGGGCTCGACAGCCATGACGACGTTTGCGCCGAACTCTGCGGGCGGACGGGCCATGAGGTCGTGTCGGTCGACTACAGGCTGGCGCCCGAACACAAACATCCGGCTGCCTTCGACGACGCCATGGCCGCCTTCGAATGGGCGGTTGGCAAATACAGCCAGCCCATCGCGCTCGCCGGCGACAGCGCCGGTGGCAACATCGCTGCCGCCGTCAGTCACGCGACGCGCGGTCACGTCAGGCGCCCGGTCGGCCAACTGTTGATTTATCCGGGCCTCGGTGGTGACCGCAGCCAGGGCTCCTACGTCAGCCATGCCGAGGCGCCGATGCTGACCATGCGCGACCTCGAATTCTACAAAGACATCCGCACCGGCGGCGAGGACCGCACCGGCGACATCACGCTGTCGCCGCTGGCCGACGGCGATTTCGCCAACCTTCCGCCGACGGTCGTCATTACGGCCGAATGTGACCCGCTGTCGTCTGATGGCGAGGCCTATGGCGAACGCATCGTCGCTGCCGGTGGCAAGGCGTTCTGGTGCGAGGAGCCGGGGCTGGTGCATGGCTACCTGCGCGCCCGCCACACCGTCACCCGTGCTCGCGAAAGCTTCACACGTATCGTCGATGCGGTAGCGGTGCTGGGGCGTGGCGAGTGGGTTTGGTGAGCTATTTTTCGAGGCGTGGGCCGATGTCCATGCGCTGGTGAAGAATGCGCACCACGTCGATGGTTTCCTCTACGATGCGATAGACGATGAAATGCGAGCCGATGCTCAGCTTTAGATAACCGGCCCTGATGTCCGCGAGCGAGCGACCCTGGCCCGTGGCGAGTTCGGTGCATGAGCTATGTATCTGCATGATATACTCGTCGGCCTGATCCGGGTTCCACGTTTCAGCGGTGTAGCGCCAGATCTGCCCGAGATCCGCTTCGGCTGCCGGAGAAAAGATCAGCCGCTTAGCGGCCATGGCCGGCGCGCATCCGGCCCAGGAAGTTCTCGATGTTAAGCGGTGCGGACGGTCCGCTTTCCTCGCCTTCGATGATGGCGGCGCGCAGCTGTGCCACCTGCAGCTCATGCTCTTCCAGCAGCCGAAGGCCGGCGCGGATAACCTCGCTGGCCGAGCTGTAGCGGCCGTCCTCGACCTGTCGGTCGACGAACTCGGAGAAATGCTGGCCGAGCGAGATGGAAGTGTTCTTGTTCATGCAGCAAGGATACCAAAGATTGGTATCCTTGCCAAATCGCTCAATTCCCAGCGCTTGCCATCCTGCGGCCGCCGATCGCCTTTTCCAGCCAGCCGATCTCCATTTCGGGCACCGACGACAGCAGCAGGTCGGTGTAATCGTCGAAGGGTGGCTTCAGCACGTCCGACTTCGGCCCGTAGCGCACCACCTCGCCGCGGTACATGACGGCGATGGAGTCGGCGATCGACTTCACCGTCGCCAGATCGTGGGTGATGAACAGATAGGCGACGCCTTCCTCGGCCTGCAGCCCGAGCAGCAGCTTGAGGATGCCGTTGGCGACCAGCGGGTCGAGCGCGCTCGTCACCTCGTCGCAAATGATCAGCCTCGGCTTGGCGGCAAGCGCACGGGCAATGCAGACACGCTGCTTCTGCCCGCCCGAAAGCTCGGCCGGGTATCGGTCGATGAAACCGCGCCCCATCTCGATCTTGTCGAGCAGTTCAGCGACGCGCGCGTCGCGCTCCTTGCCGCCCATGCCGAAATAGAACTCAAGCGGGCGGCCGATGATGGTGCCGACGGTCTGGCGCGGGTTCATCGCCACGTCGGCCATCTGGTAGATCATCTGCAATTCGCGCAGGTCGTCGCGGCTGCGGTCGGCGAGGCGGTTGCCGAGCGTGCGCCCGGCAAAGGTGATGCTACCCTCCTCAGGCGGCAACAGGCCGGTGATGGCGCGGGCCAGCGTCGACTTGCCCGAACCGGACTCGCCCACAACCGCCAGCGTCTGGCCGGGCAGGATGTCGACCGAGACGTTCT
Organism: Aminobacter sp. LjRoot7; assembly: GCF_964252895.1. NCBI lineage: Bacteria > Pseudomonadati > Pseudomonadota > Alphaproteobacteria > Hyphomicrobiales > Phyllobacteriaceae > Aminobacter > Aminobacter sp. LjRoot7. Next base: position 1,141,702 of record NZ_CAXUPX020000001.1, on the reverse strand, counting down.
TCAGCACCTTGATCTTGCCGCCGCCATAGGCGGCCGTCACGTTCCGGACCGAAAGGAACGGGGCGGCGCCCGGCTTCTTTTCCTCGTGCGCGATCTCGTGCACCGAGACCAGCGCCGAGGTGTATTCCTGGCGCGGCTCCTTGATGATCTGGCGCGTGCCGCCCCATTCGACCAGCTTGCCGTGGCGTAGCACCATGATCTCGTCGGAGACCTGGGCGACGACGGCAAGGTCGTGGCTGATGTAGAGTGCTGCCACGCCAGTGTCGCGGATCGCATCCTTGATGGCGGCGAGCACGTCGATCTGGGTGGTCACGTCGAGTGCTGTCGTTGGCTCGTCGAAGACGATCAGATCCGGCTCGGAGCATAGTGCCATGGCCGTCATGACGCGTTGCAGCTGCCCGCCCGAGACCTGGTGGGGGAAGCGCTTGCCGATGTTTTCCGGATCGGGAAGGCTGAGCTTCTTGAACAGCGCCACCGCGCGCCGTTCCGCCTCGGCCCGGTTCGACACGCCGTGCAGGATCGAGGCTTCGACGACCTGGTCCATCAGCCGGTGCGCCGGGTTGAAGGCGGCTGCCGCCGACTGGGCGACATAACAGACCTCGCGGCCACGCAAGGCGCGGATGCCTTGCGTGCCGCCCTTGCGGATGTCGCGGCCGTTGAGGATGATCTCGCCGCCCGTGATCTTCACGCCGCCGCGGCCATAGGCCATGGACGACAGGCCGATCGTCGACTTGCCGGCGCCGGATTCGCCGATCAGGCCGAGCACCTTGCCCTTTTCGAGCGTCAGCGACACGTCGTGCACGAGCGTTACCGTGCGCGGCGCTTCGCCAGGCGGGTAGACCTTGGCCTCGATCCTGAGGTTGCGGATGTCGAGAAGCGGACCGGAACCAGTGGGTGCCTTAGCCATTGCCACGCCCTCCCTTGAGATCGGTGGTGCGGTTGAGCACCCAGTCGGCGACGAGGTTGACGGAGATGGCGAGTGCCGCGATCGCGGCCGCCGGGATCAGGGCTGCCGGAATGCCGAAGACGATGCCGTCCTTGTTTTCCTTGACCATGCCGCCCCAGTCGGCGTCCGGCGGCTGCACGCCGAGGCCGAGGAAGGACAGCGCCGACAAGAACAGCACGGCATAGATGAAGCGCAGGCCGAGTTCGGAGATCAGCGGCGACAGGGCATTGGGCAGGATCTCGCGGAAGATGATCCAGCCCATGCCTTCGCCGCGCAGCTTGGCCGCTTCGACGAAATCCATGACGTTGATGTCGACGGCCACCGCCCGCGACAGGCGGTAGACGCGGGTGGCGTCGAGGATGCCCATGACGAGGATCAGGGTCACCAGTGTCGAGGGCAGCACCGAGAGCACGACGAGCGCGAAGATCAGCGTCGGGATCGCCATCAGCAGATCGACGAAACGCGACATGCCGGTGTCGAACCAGCCACCGACGACGGCCGCGGTGAAGCCGAGGATCGCGCCGAGCGAGAACGACAGGGCCGTTGCCATCACGGCGATGAAGATGGTCGTGCGCGCGCCATAGATCATGCGCGAGAGCAGGTCGCGTCCGAGATTGTCGGTGCCGAGCAGGAACTGCGACGACATCGGTGCCCAGACGTCGCCGACGATCTCGCCCAGGCCATAGGGTGCGATCAGCGGCGCGAAGATCGCCGCGATCAGGAACAATGCGGTCAGGACCAGCCCGATCGCGGCGCCAAGGGGAATACGTTTCAGGTCAAGCATGGCGCGCCCCTCACTTCGGATGCCTGAGGCGCGGATTGGCCACGATGGCGGCAATGTCAGCGATGATGTTGAGGCCGATATAGACGGCAGCGAAGATCAAGCCGACGGCCTGGACCACCGGCACGTCGCGCTTGGCGACATGGTCGACGAGATATTGCCCCATGCCGGGATAGACGAAGATCACCTCGATGACGACGACGCCGACGATGAGGAAGGCGAGGTTGAGCATGACGACGTTGATGACCGGCGCGATCGCATTGGGGAAGGCGTGCTTGCGGATGATCTCGAAGGGCGAAAGGCCCTTGAGCTCGGCGGTCTCGATATAGGCCGACTGCATGACGTTGAGGATCGCCGCGCGCGTCATGCGCATCATATGGGCCAGCACCACCAAGGTGAGTGCGGTCGCCGGCAGGGCGATGGCCTTCATGCGTTCGAGGAACGGCATGCCGTCATAGACGGTGGAGATGCCGGGGAAGATCTGCCATTTCACCGCGAAGAAGTAGACGAGCAGATAGCCGACGAAGAACTCCGGCAGCGAGGTCGAGGCCAGCGCCAGGCCGGAGATGGTCTTGTCGATCCAGCCGTTGCGGTAGCGCACGGCGAGCAGGCCGAGGATGATCGCCAACGGGATCGACACGATTGCCGCCCAGAAGGCGAGGAACAGCGTGTTCCACAGCCGCCCGCCGATGGCGGTGGCGATATCCTGCCGGCTCGACAGGGCCGTGCCGAGATCGCCGGTCAGTACACCACCGAGCCAGCGGAAATACCTGACATAGGTGGGCGCGTTGAGGCCGAGTTCCTCGCGCAGATTGGCGAGCGCCTGCGGCGTGGCCGACTGGCCGAGAATGGATTGGGCGACGTCGCCGGGCAGGATCTGGGTGCCGGCGAAGATCAGGACCGAAACGGCCAGAAGCAGGAGAAGGCCCAGCGCAATGCGCTGGGCTATCAGTTTCAGGATTGGATTGGACATGCGCTCAATGCCCTATCAGGCGTTGAGCCAGCACTTGGACAGTGCGTAGCCGCCCATCATCTCCTGGTTGCCGTCATCGACCCAGCCTCCGACCTTGGCGCTGGTGGCGTCGATGAAGTCGTTGAACATCGGCGTGATGACGCCGCCTTCGTCGCGCACGATCTGGCCCATGTCGGCATAGATCTTCTTGCGCTTCTCCGGGTCGAGTTCCGAACGGGCGGCAAACAGCATCTTGTCGAAGTCCTCGCGCTGGAAGCGCGTGTCGTTCCACTCGGCCTTCGAATAATAGGCGGTCGAGTACATCTGGTCCTGCGTCGGGCGCCCGCCCCAGTAGGAGGCCGAGAAGGGCTGCTTGTTCCAGACTTCCGACCAGTAGCCGTCGCCGGGCTCGCGCTTGACCTCGAGCGTGATGCCGGCCTTGGCGGCACTCTGCTGGTAGAGCTGGGCGGCATCGACAGCACCTGGGAAGGCGACGTCGGAGGTGCGCAGCAACACCGAGCCGGAATGGCCCGACTTCTTGTAGTGGAAGGCGGCCTTGTCCGGATCGAACTTGCGCTGTTCCATTTCGGTGAACAGCGGATAGGCCTTGTTGATCGGCGTGTCGTTGCCGACCGAGCCATAGCCCATCAGGATCTTCTGCAGCATCTCCTCGCGGTCGAGCGCGTATTTCAGCGCCAATCTGAGATCATTGTTGTCGAAGGGAGCGGTGTTGCAGTGGGCGATGAAGACGTAGTGGCCGCGGCCGGCGACGTTGCGGATGACTACGCCCGGCACGCGCTTGATCAGCTCGACGATCTTCGGCTCGACACGATTGATGATGTCGACCTGCCCGCCCTGAAGTGCTGACGTACGGGCGGTGGCATCGTTGATGACGATGATCTCGATCTGGTCGGCAAAGCCGCGGTCGTCGCGCCAGTAGTTGGCGAACTTCTCGCCACCCAGCCGCACGCCGGCTTCGTTGACGGTGACCTTGTAAGGACCGGTGCCGATGCCGGCGTCTGGCTTGTCCTTGCCGCCGTTCGGCTGGATCATCAGGTGGTAGTCGTCGAGCAGGAACGGCAGGTCGGCGTTGGCGTCCTTGAGCTCGAAGACGACGTTCTGGCCGTCGGCCTTGACCGAGGCGATGCCGCCCATCAGGCCGAGCGCGCCGGACTTTGCCTTCTCGTCGGAGTGGCGCTCGATGGTGGCGACGACGTCTGCCGGCGTCATCTCCTGGCCGTTGTGGAACTGCACGCCCTTGCGGATCTTGAAGGTCCAGGTCTTGGCGTCGTCGGACGCGCCCCATTCCTCGGCCAGTGCCGGCTTGGGCTCGCCCTCAGCCGAGATCTGCACCAGCTGCTCGCCCCACTGGCGACCGAAGAAATAAGGCACCTGGCTCGACCAGGATGCCGGGTCGAGGCTGTCGGTGGCTGCACCACCCTGCATGCCGGCGCGCAGGATGCCGCCTTTGACGGGCCCCTCGGCCCTGGCGGCGCTGGCCAGCAACGAGTTTGCGAAGGTTGCCGCGACGCCCAGGGCCGCAGCGCGGCCCAGGAAATCGCGACGGTTCAATTTGCCCGCAGCGACTAGGCGGCTCAGATATTCCAGTTCATTCGACATTGGAAAGGCTCCTCACTCTGGCGGTCGTTATTGCTCGACTTCTGGTGGCAATATTGACCGTAACGTAAGGTCATCAGCAAGGCCGAATGCGACATCGAGTGGCGCAATCTCCATGTCGCAATTGGACTAAGCCGCTTTCGTGTCAGATGTGGCCACGCGCGATGATTTCGTCGAAATCACGCTCGAAGACGAGCTTGTCGCCTTCATAGGCCTCGATGCGACCCGTCAACTGGAAGTTTTGGCCGTCGGAACGCATTGTCGTGAAAGTTTCCGTCCGGATGGCCCAGTCGTTTCTCGACAAAGTCTGCGTCCAGTGGGTTTCGCCATGGGCAGAAAGCGGGTTGGACGGGTCGATTGTCCAGTGCTCGCGGGCGACATCGCCGATGACAAGGCCATGGTCGGAATCGCGAATTTCGCCGAAGTCGTCGACGATGTTCAAGGTCACCTTGCCGTTGGCACGTTCGACCGTGCGGCTGTTCGAGCTCTCGCGCAACGTCTCGGTCTGCCAGGGCGTTGCGCCTTCGGGCTCCTCGAATGTCCATTCGTCGCCGTCGCCCGATGGACGCACCGGCAGCTCGATTGCGCCGTCATGCAGCGTCAGCGTCACGTCCTCAGGCGACGGCCAGACCAGTGGCCAGTAGGTCGAGGAAATGGCGACACGCAGCCTGTTGCCTGGCAGCACGCGGTAGGCGATGTCGTCGAGCTTGACGGTGATCTCCATCGTCTCGCCTGGCACAACGTCGTCGGGGAGTTCGTGGCTGTTACGGTGGCAGAGGTTGAGCACGCCATAGGTGATGCGCGTCGAGGCGCCATCAGGCTGGACGTCGCAGAGGCGCACCGCAACCATCGCCCGGCTGCGGTTGGCGGCGAGCTTCAGCCTTATGACCGGGGCACCGACAATGTCGAGCGGAGTGTCGAGCACGGCGCCGTCGAAGCAAGCCGACTTGCCGTCGTCGACGCGCTGGTCGCCCGGCAGTTCCGGCCCGAGCCAGATGGCGCAATATTCACCGCCATCCATGCCGCAGTCCTGGGGCGAGTTGATCGTCAGGTTCTCCGTCAGCGTGGCAGTTTCCGACAGTTGCCCATTGCTGCCGAGCTTGAGCTGCCTGGCGGTAATGCCGGGCGACGGCCACTGCTGTTCCGCAATCCAGCGGCCCGGTCGTTCGAGATACCAGTCGCGCGGCGGCTCAGAATCCATGACGTAGAGCCGCATCGCTGGGTCGTCCTCGACGCCGGTGTCGATGCCCTTGAGCCAGTGGTCCCACCAGCGCAGCGCTTCCTGCAGAAAGCCGATGGCCGGCTTCGGCACAGCGAAATGCGGGTATTTGTGGATCCAGGGGCCGACGATGCCCTTGACCGGCGCCTGCACGCCTTCGACCAGTCGAGACACCGCATTCTTGTAGGCGTCGCCCCAGCCGCCAATGGCCAGCACCGCCGCCTTGATCGAGGCGAAATTTTCATTGACCGAGCCGCGCTTCCAGTAGGCGTCGCGGGTCTGATGCTTCAGCCAGACTGCCGGCAGGAACGGCTCGTGCTCCAGCCGGTCGAGCCACATTTCGCGCCAGGCGTCGCCGACCAGTGCAGGATCCGGCGGCCTGGAGGAGTAGGACAGCATGGTGGCGCCCCAGCCCATGTTTTCGTTGAGCAGCAGGCCGCCCTTGTAGTGGATGTCGTCGGCGTAGCGGTCGTCGGTCGAGCACAGCGTGATGATGGCCTTCAGCGCCTTTGGCTGCTTGGCCGCCACCTGCAGGCCGTTGAAGCCGCCCCAGGAAATGCCCATCATGCCGACCTTGCCGTTGCACCATGGCTGGGCCGCCGCCCAGGCGATGACGTCGCAAGCGTCCTGCCACTCCTGCTCGGTGTATTCGTCCTCCATCAGGCCTTCGGAATCGCCGTTGCCGCGCATGTCGACGCGGATCGAGGCGTAGCCATGGCCGGCGAAATAGGGATGGGTCAGGCAGTCGCGCGTCGTCGTGCCGTCGCGCTTGCGGTAGGGTAGGTGCTCGAGGATGGCGGGCACCGGGTTCTGGTCGGCATCGGCCGGCATCCACACCCGTGCCGACAGCCGGCAGCCATCGGGCATGACGATGCCCATGTCGGGAAACTCAACGATGTCGCGCGGAAATTCGGTGATGGTTTTCATGCTAGGCTCCCTGCGCCATCAGTACGACGCAGGGTGGCTGAAGCAAGAGTTATGCGTGGGCCAGCGAACGGAATTCACTGGCCAATTCGCGTCAGTTCAGCGGGATGTCGTTGTCGCCCTTGCTCTCCTGGTAGGTCTCCGACATCTCGTCATAGCGCTTCGAGATTTTGGCGACGCGCTCCTCCAGCCGTTTGCGGTCGGCTTCGGGCAGTTCGCGCACCAGCTTGCGTAGCGAAAAGCTCTTCCAGTAGGCGTTTTCGGCGTTGTAGCCGCCTGGCTCCAGCGTGAAGACCTCTTTCAGGATCTTGAGGTCATGCGGGATGGCGAAGCTGTCGCGCGAATCCTCGTGGCTGAAGAGATAGTAGAAATTGTCGAAGCCGGCCCAGGTGATCGCCGACAGGCACAGCGAGCAGGGCTCGTGGGTCGACAGGAAGATCAGGTCCTTGGTGTCGGCGCGGGTTGCCTTGGGCATCTCGTAGAAACGCTTCAGGCAATGCATCTCGCCGTGCCAGAGCGGGTTTTCGAGCTCGTTGTTGGTCTCGGCAATGACCAGCGAGCGGTCGTCCTTGGCGAGCAAAGCGGCACCGAACAGCTTGTTGCCTTTCGTCACGCCTTCGGCGGTCTTGGGCACGATGTCGTGTTCGATGACGTCGAAGAGGCGTTCGATCAGGGAAAGTTCGGCCATGGTGTCAGAAGCCTTCCGGGAGGACGATTTCGTAAGGGTGCGAGAAATGGAACTCTTCGAGATTGGGGCCTGTGCCGCCACGATCGACGACGACGAAATCCTGGCTTTCGCCGATCGGCGTCAGCACGCCGTGCCAGAGATTGCGCGGGTAGTTGACGCCCTGGCCGGGTGCGGTGATGAAGGCATGTGGCTCGCCTGGGCCGTCGCCGATGTCATGGCAGACGACGACGAGATAGGGGCGCGGGGTCAGCGGAATGAAGGCCTGGCTGCCGAAGGGATGACGCTCGACCATCGAGAGCTTCAAGGGGAAGTCGTAGGGCGTTCCCTTGAAGATGTTGATGATGACGTGGCCATCGGGGCCGGCGGCCTCGGCGCGGGCGAGCGCATGGTAGCGCTCGCATTTGCCTGCGTTGATCGGGTAATGCGTGTCGCAGTTGGTGTCGATCACCTCGCCGAATTCGGCGAAGTTCTCCCGCGTCAGCGGCTTGGCGACGATCCGCTTCATCTCACCCGACATGGCTTAGTCCTCAGCGGCGGCGCGTGGCGTTGAAGGCGCCGAGCTGCATGTGGCGGTTGACGTCCTTGTAGAGCAGGTAGCGGAACTTGCTGGGGCCACCGGCATAACATGCCTGCGGGCAGAAGGCGCGAAGCCACATGAAGTCGCCAGCCTCGACCTCGACCCAGTCGTTGTTCAGACGGTAGACCGCCTTACCTTCGAGCACATAGAGGCCGTGCTCCATGACGTGGGTTTCGGGGAAGGGGATGATGCCGCCCGGCTCGAAGGTCACCACGGTGACATGCATGTCGTGGCGCAGGTCGTTGGGGTCGACGAAGCGCGTGGTCGCCCAAGCGCCGTTGGTGTCAGGCATCGGGTTGGGCGCGATGTCGTTGTCGTTGAGGAACAGCGGCTCGGGCGCATCGAGGCCGTCGACATATTCATAGGCCTTGCGGATCCAGTGGAAACGCGTGGTTTCCGAACCGGTGTTGCGCATGGTCCAGCCGCTCGCCGGCGGCAAATAAGCATAGCCGCCCGGCGTGAGCACATGGCTCTTGCCCGCGATCGTGACCGTCACTTCGCCTTCGACGACGAAGAACACGCCTTCCGCGCCCGCGTCCGGCTCCGGCCGTTCGCTGCCGCCGCCCGGCTGCACTTCCATGATGTATTGCGAGAAGGTCTCTGCGAAGCCCGACAGCGGTCGCGCGATGACCCAGACCCGCGTCTTGTCCCAGTGGGGCAGGAAGCTGGTGACGATGTCCGAAAACTCGCGCTTCGGGATCACCGCATAGGCCTCGGTGAAGACGGCGCGGTCGGTGATCAGGTCGGTCTGGGGCGGCAAGCCGCCTTTCGGAGCGTAGTAGGAGCGGTTTGCCATGGTCTCTTAGCTTGGAAGGAGGTCGTGAAGTCGGTACCAGGCGATGCGTTCCACCTGCTTGCAGGCGGTCAGGAACTCCTGGTCGCGGTTGTTGGCGATGCGGGTCTCGAATGCCTTGAGGATGCTCGCCTTGTCATTGTCGCGCACGGCGATGATGAAGGGGAAGCCGAATTTCTCGACATAGGCCGTGTTGAGTTCGGTGAAGCGGGTGCGCTCGGCGTCGGTCAGCGCGTCGAGGCCGGCGGAGGCCTGCTCCTTGGTCGACTCCTCGGTCAGGCGCTTGGCCTGGGCCAGCTTGCCGGCGAGGTCGGGGTGGGCGGTCAAAACACCGAGCCGCTCCGTCTCGCTCGCCGAGCGGAAGGCGCGGGAGAGCGCATTGTGCACACCACCGGCGCTGTCATGCGCTGGTCCGAGCTCGAATTCGAAGGCACGCTCGGCGATCCAGGGCGAATGTTCGAAGATCGAGCCGAAACGCTGGACGAATTCCTGGCGCTCCATGCGCGAGGGACGCAGCTCCTGCGGCTGGTAGGGGTGGGTGTCGCGCCAATGCTGGGCGATGTCCTGACGGCGAGCCAGCCAGACCTTGTCGTGGCCCTGCACATATTCGATGAAGCGGCGAAGTGCTTCCGCGCGGCCGGGACGGCCGACGAGGCGGCAGTGCAGGCCGATGCTCATCATGCGCGGCAGGCCGGCGGCACCTTCGCGGTACAGCGTGTCGAAGCTGTCCTTGAGATAGGCGTAGAACTGGTCGCCCGAATTGAACCCTTGCGCGGTCGCAAAACGCATGTCGTTGGCGTCGAGCGTGTAGGGGATCACCAGCTGCGGCGAAATCGCGTTGCCGTGGCCGTCATGGTCGAGCCAGTAGGGCAGCTCGTCGTCATAGGTGTCGGAAATCCACTCGAAACCGCCTTCGGCAGCGGCAAGGCGCACCGAATAGACCGAGGTGCGGCCGAGATAGAGGCCCTTGGGGCGTTCGCCGACGACTTCGGTGTGCAGGCGGATGGCTTCGATCAGGTCGGCTCGCTCGTCGGCTTCGGCGTGATCGCGGTAGTCGATCCAGCGCAGGCCATGTGAGGCGATTTCCCAGTCGGCGTCCTGCATCGCCGCGACATGGTCGGGCGAGCGTGCAAGGGCGGTCGCCACGCCATAGACGGTCACTGGCACATTGGCTTCGGTGAACATGCGGTGGAGCCGCCAGAAGCCGGCGCGGGCGCCGTATTCATAGATCGATTCCATGTTCCAGTGGCGCTTGCCCGGCCATTGGGCCGCGCCGACCACCTCCGACAGGAACGCTTCCGAAGCGGCGTCGCCATGCAGGATGTTGTTTTCGCCACCCTCTTCGTAGTTGACTACGAACTGCACGCAAACATTCGCGTTGCCAGGCCATTGCGGGTGGGGTGGGTTTGCGCCGTAGCCGCGCATATCTCTTACGTAACGCATGTTCCCTCAAAACCGGATTCTTGCCGGGCACTTGAGCAGAATAGCGAAAGGTGTGTCAGACATTCCCTCGAAAAATTTTGAAAGTCTTTTTGTAGTGCTCTGCTCGACCACACCTTATGCAATGGCCTTAAATGGCGCAAAATCTATATCGATGGCGTTCAGCGCCAATAGGGAGAGCGAATGACAAAGGCCGAAGGCGGACGCCTCACCACCCATGTCCTTGATACTGCTACCGGAAAGCCTGCCGAAGGCCTGGCGATCTCGCTGTTCCGGATCGAAGGCGACGCGCGCACGCTGCTGAAGAAGGTCGCCACAAATTCCGACGGCCGCTGCGATGCGCCATTGCTCGCCGGCGACGAGTTCGTGACCGGCGAATACGAACTGATCTTCGCTGCCGGCGATTATCTCCGCGGTCTGGGCACCGACCTGCCGAAGCCGGCCTTCCTCGACATCGTGCCGATCCGCTTTGGCATGGCCGAGCGGACGCATTATCATGTGCCTCTGTTGATCTCACCCTTCGGCTATTCCACCTATAGGGGGAGCTGAGCCATGGCGACGGTCAAGACACGCAACCACATCCGCTTCATCCTCAACGGCGAGGATGTCGTGCTGGGCAATGTCGCGCCTGATTCCACGCTGCTCGACTACCTCCGTCTCCAGCGCACGCTGCGCGGCACCAAGGAAGGTTGCGCCGAAGGGGACTGCGGCGCCTGCACGGTGCTGGTCGGGCGGCTCTCCGGCGGCAAGCTGGTCTATGAAAGCGTCAATGCCTGCATCCGCTTCATGGGCTCGCTCGATGGCTGCCATGTCGTGACAGTCGAACATCTCGCCGGTGGCGGCGACAAGCTGCATCCAGTGCAGCAGGCGATGGTCGATTTCCACGGTTCGCAATGCGGCTTCTGCACGCCGGGCTTCGTCATGTCGCTCTACGGGCTGTGGATGAAATCGCCGGAACCGTCGGACGCCGAGATCGAAAAGTCGCTGCAGGGCAATCTCTGCCGTTGCACCGGCTACGAGGCGATCATGCGCGCAGCGCGTGCCATTTCCGACTACGGCAAGGCCACCAAGGACCCGCTGCTGGTTGAGCGCAAGGCGATCACAGCGCGGCTCGAGGCCTTCCGGGACGGCATCCGTGTCGAGGTTGGCGAGGGCAAGGACCGCTTCGTCATCCCGGCCAGCGTCGATGATCTCGCCGATGTGCTCGAAGCCGAGCCGACCGCAACCGTGGTTGCCGGCTCGACCGACGTCGGCCTCTGGGTCACCAAGCACATGCGCAAGATCGCGCCGGTCGTCTTCATCGCCAACATCGAGGGGCTGCAGGGCCTGTCGCACGACAAGGGCGTCATCACGATCGGCGCCGGCGTCACCTACACCGAAGCCTTCGAGACGCTGTCGAAGCACATTCCGGCGCTGGGCCCGCTCATCGACCGCATCGGTGGCGAGCAGGTGCGCAACATGGGCACCATCGGCGGCAACATCGCCAACGGCTCGCCGATCGGCGACACGCCGCCGCCGCTGATCGCGCTCGGTGCGACGCTCACGCTGCGCAAGGGCAAGACGCGCCGGACGATTTCGCTGCAGGACTTCTTCATCGCCTATGGCAAGCAGGACCGCGCGCCTGGCGAGTTCGTCGAGGCGGTGCATGTGCCGGTGCCGGCGAAGGGCGTGCATTTCGCCGTCCACAAGATCACCAAGCGCCGCGACGAGGACATCACCGCAACACTCGGCGCCTTCTGGCTGAGCCTTGCCAAGGATGGCACCGTCGCCGAAGTCCGTATCGCCTATGGCGGAATGGCGGCGACGCCGAAGCGCGCCAGCGCTGTCGAGGCGGCTCTCGTCGGCCAGCCTTGGACCGAAGCAACGGTCGAGGCGGCAATGGCGAAATATGCCGAAGACTTCACGCCGCTGACCGACATGCGCGCCACCGCGGAATACCGCGCGCTGGCAGCGAAGAACCTGCTGTTGCGTTTCTACATGGAAACGACAGGCACCAAGGCACCGTTGACGGTGTCGAGATACGAGGCTGCGTGACATGACCCAGCATCAACCGAACCTCAAGGCCGCCAAGATCTCCGGCGGCGTGCACACCGACCAGCGCCACGACTCCGCCCACAAGCATGTCGCCGGCGAGGCCGTCTATATCGACGACATGCCGGAACCGGCAGGCACGCTGCATATCGGCCTCGGCCTGTCCAACGTCGCCCATGGCACGCTGAAATCGGTCGACCTCGCGGCTGTTCGCGCAGCTCCCGGCGTCGTCGACGTTCTGACCTATGCCGACGTGCCGGGCGAGAACGACGTGTCGCCGAGCGGTATGCATGACGACCCGGTCCTTGCCGAGGGCAAGGTCCAGTTCCATGGCCAGCCGATCTTCGCCGTCGTCGCCACGACTCGCGAGCAGGCCCGCCAGGCCGCGCGCCTCGGCAAGATCGAATATGAAGAGTTGCCGGCTGTCCTCAGCATCTGGGATCTCGATCCCGAAAACGACAAGCAGGTCACCACGCCGCTGACGCTCAACCGCGGCGACGCGGCGGCAGCGATCGCCGCTGCTCCGCGCCGGGTTAAGGGACGGATGAAGCTTGGCGGCCAGGACCATTTCTATCTCGAGGGCCAGGTGTCGCTGGCGGTGCCCGGCGAGGATGACGAGGTCACCATCTATTGCTCGACGCAAGGACCGAGCGAGACCCAGCACCTCGTCTCCCACGTACTCGGCGTGCCGAGCCACGCGGTGCAGGTCGAGGTACGTCGCATGGGCGGCGGTTTCGGCGGCAAGGAAACCCAGGCCAACCAGTGCGCCGCGATCGCAGCGATCGCGGCCAAGAAGCACAAGCGCGCCGTCAAGGTCCGCCTCGACCGCGACGAGGACATGACCGCAACCGGCAAGCGCCACGACTTCGCCATCGATTACGAGGTCGGTTTCGACGACGAGGGCCGCATCCTTGGCGTCGACTACATGTTCGCGCTCAATGCCGGCTTCTCGGCCGATCTTTCGGGACCGGTGGGCGACCGTGCGCTGTTCCATTGCGACAACGCCTATTTCTATCCGAACGTGCATGCCAAGTCGGCGCCGCTCTACACCAACACGGTGTCGAACACGGCGTTCCGCGGCTTCGGCGGCCCGCAGGGCATGGTCGGGGCCGAACGCGTCATCGACGAGGTCGCCTTTGCCGTCGGCAAGGACTCGCTCGAAATCCGCAAGCTGAACTTCTACGACCCGATGGGCACCCCAGGTGAGCGTAACCTCACGCCGTATCACCAGAAGGTCGAGGACTGCATCATCCAGCGCATCGTCGCCGAGCTCGAGGAAAGCGCGCAGTATGCCCGCCGCCGCCGCGAGATCGCGGCGTTCAACGCCAACAGCCGCTTCGTCAAGCGCGGCCTGGCGATGACGCCGGTCAAGTTCGGCATCTCGTTCACCAAGACCGAGTCCAACCAGGCCGGCGCGCTTGTGCATGTCTATTCCGACGGCTCGGTGCACATGAACCATGGCGGCACCGAGATGGGGCAGGGCCTGCATCTCAAGGTGGCGCAGGTGGTGGCGGAAGAGTTTCAGATCGACCTCGACCGGGTGAAGATCACCGCGACCACCACCGCCAAGGTGCCGAACACCGCGCCGACGGCAGCGTCGTCGGGCGCGGACCTCAATGGCATGGCGGCGCAGGACGCGGCACGCCAGATTCGCAAGCGGCTGACCGACTTCGCCGCCGAGAAGTACCAGGTGCCAGCGGATCAGGTGGTCTTCCTGCCCAACCGCGTGCGTGTCGGCAACCAGGAGATTGCGTTCAACGATCTGGTCAAGCAGGCCTATCTCAACCGCATCCAGCTTTCGGCGGCCGGCCACTACAAGACGCCGAAGATCCACTGGGATCGAGCCAAGGGCAGGGGCCACGCCTTCTACTACTACGCCTATGGCGCGGCCTGTGCCGAGGTTTCGGTCGACGTGTTGACCGGCGAGTATGTCGTCGAGCGCGCCGACATCCTGCACGACACCGGCCGTTCGCTGAACCGGGCCATCGACATCGGCCAGGTCGAGGGCGGCTTCATCCAGGGCATGGGCTGGCTGACCACGGAAGAGCTGTGGTGGGATGGCAAGGGCCGGCTGCGCACGCATGCGCCGTCGACCTACAAGATTCCGCTCGCTTCGGACCGGCCCAAGGTCTTCAACGTCGCGCTGACCGACTGGTCCGAGGCCTATGAGCCGACGATCCATCGCTCGAAGGCAGTTGGCGAGCCGCCGCTGCCGCACGGCATGGCGGTGCTGCACGCGCTGTCGGATGCGGTGGCGAGCGTTGCCGACCACAAGATCTGTCCGCGTCTCGACGCTCCGGCCACACCCGAGCGCGTGCTGATGGCGATCGAACGCCTCCGGGCCGAGGCGGCCCAGGCGAAGTGACCGCGACCGCCAAGAGCCTGCGGGCCTTCCTCGGCGCAGCGCCTGCGGTAGCGCTGGTCGAGGTGGCCGAGGCCAAGGGCTCGACCCCGCGCGAAAAAGGCGCGTGGATGCTGGTGTCGCCGCAGCGCATCTTCGGCACCATCGGCGGCGGCCAGCTTGAATTCATGGCGATCGACACGGCCCGTGCGATGCTTGCCGGTTCGTCCAAGCGCAGTACTGTCATGGAGCACGTCACCGGCGATCCCGTCCCGGCGCGCTATCTCGACCATGCCAATGAAACCAAGGACAGCCTCACTCTCGACATTCCGCTCGGCCCAGAGATCGGTCAGTGCTGCGGCGGGCGCGTCGAGGTCGCCGTCAGGAATGTCGACGACGCGATGCGCGCCGATCTTCTGGCCAGCGCCGAGGCATCCGACGCGGCGCGTCCGCATGTCTATGTCTTCGGCGGCGGCCATGTAGGCCACGCACTCGCATCGGCCTTTGCGCTGCTGCCGCTCAATGTCGTCGTTGTCGAGACTCGCTCCGATGCGCTCGAAGGCATGCCCGACAATGTTGTGACGCGGCTGACGCCAATGCCCGAGGAGATGGTGCGCGAGGCGCCGGCGGGTGCAGCCTTCGTCGTGCTGACGCATGACCACGCGCTCGATTTCCTGATCGTCGCCGAGGCGCTGAAGCGCGACGACACCGGCTATGTCGGCATGATCGGCTCCAAGACCAAGAAGGCCACGTTCAAGAGCTGGTTCCTCAAGACTGCTGGTGGCAGCGACGGGCAGTTCGCGGGACTGATCTGCCCGATCGGCGGCGACGCCGTGAAGGACAAACGCCCCGCCGTCATTGCCGCGCTCGCCGCGGCCGAGATCATGACCGCGCTGGTTCTCCGGGCGAAGTGACCGGCGCGGCCTCAATCAGGCCCGGCGGCTACTCGCTTTCCTGGATGTGGGCTTCGAGGAACCACAGCGACTTGTCGAGCGTGCGCGAATAGGCGGTGAAGATATCGGCCGTGTCGGCGTCGCCTGCCTCACCCGCCTCGTCGATGGCCGAGCGCACACTTTTCGCCGCATCGGCATAGCGGTCGATCAGGGCCGCGATGTGATCCCTGGTCTTTGCGATGTCGGTCGGATAGGGCTTCAGCTTGCTGGCCTCGACGACGACCTGCGAGGTGCCGAGAGCCGCTCCGCCCAACTGGGCAACGCGTTCGGCGACGGTGTCGACGTGCTCGTCCAAATCCTTGCGGAAGCCGTCCAGCATCTCGTGAATGGCGATGAAGTGCGGGCCCTTGACGTTCCAGTGCGCCTGCTTGGTGATCAGCGCCAGGTCGATCGCATCGGCGAGCCGTGCGTTGAGAAGTTCGATCGAAACCTTCTTGGCGTTGGACTTAAGATCATTGCGCGTCGGATGGGAAATCATTGCCTGCTCCTTGATGGCTGGTCGCGCCGACGGGTGACTGCCGGGCGGCGCACGCAGGCTACAACAGCCGTATGACAGTTCGGTTCCGGGCTGGCCCAGTTGATAATCAGCCTGATGCGGCGTTGCGGGCGACGACTTCGAGATAGGCGTCCTGCAGTTCCAAGCGTACGGGAAGCCGCTTTTGCGCTGCCTCGGACAAGGGTTCGCCGAGGTGGTCGGTGCGCAACTCCTCCATGAACCGCTCCCACATTTCCGGCCCGCCCTTTTCCAAAAGCTCGGCGCGGATGCTGAGCTCTTCGCTGACCGGCAGCCATTTGCGGCCCCAGGCGGCGATCTGCGCGAACACCGGCAGCAGCTCGATCGCCATCTCGGTAAGCGAATAGATCGCCTTTTGCTTGTGGCTGGGGTCGTCGGCCTTGCTGATCAGCCCGTCGTCGAGCAGCCGCCGCAGCCGGTCGGCCAGGATGTTCGAGGCGATGCCTTCCTCCGACTGGGTCAGCAATTCGCGGAAGTGCCTGCGATTGCCGAACATCATGTCGCGCAGGACGATGAGGCTCCATTTGTCGCCGACCACCTCAAGGGTGAGGTTGATCGGACAGCCCGACCGATGCTGCTGGTTCATGCAATGCAACTCCAAAAAACCAGTTGCAATATAAAATCAGTCTGCCTATCTTGCAACCGGTTAATTAATGCAACTGGTTGTGAACGCCGAACGGCTCGCGGCCTTATTGATGGAGAGAGACATGACTGCGACTTCAGCAATTCAGGCCAGCTTCAGCATCGACCGGTTTTACGCGGCCCCGCCCGCAGAGGTATTCGCCCACTTTTCCAACGCCGAGCTCAAGCGCCGCTGGTTCGCCGAAGGCGAGGGCTGGGAGGTCGACGAATTCTCGCTCGATTTCCGTATCGGCGGCTCGGAGCGCAGCCGTTTCCGCTTCCAGGGCGGCCCCGAAATTTCCAACGACACCACCTATCTCGATATCGTAGCCGACCAGCGCATTGTGATTGCCTATGTCATGGCGCTTGCCGGTGTCAGCTTCTCGGCGTCGCTCGCCACAATCGAGTTCAAGCCCGAAGGCAATGGCACGAGGTTGACCTATGTCGAGCAGGATTCGTTCCTCGACGGCCAGTACGGCTCCGCCGACCGCGAGGCGGGCTGCAGGGGACTGCTCGATATCCTGGCCGGCGAAGTCGAGAAGGTCCCTGCTGCCGCGTAAGGCGGCGGCAGTCATGGGCAACAGCCAACGCAGGGAGGCCAAGATGAGCATGTCTTCGGGGTTGGATCGTCGTAGCCTGATGAAGGGATTGGCAGTGTCGGCCGCGCTTGCCGCGCCGACACCAGCCGGCGCCCATGAGGCGCCGGCGAAAACGGCTTCGGCCACGACTGCGGCAACAAGGAGCACGCCGATGAACACTGGCAATTTCGCGACGGACCGGCTCGAGCGGATGCGCAAGGTCATGGCCGGCCATGTCGAAAGTGGCGACGTGCCAGGTCTTGTCTGGGCGGTCAGCCGTGGTGGCGAGACCCACGTCGAGGCAGCGGGTGTGCTTGCGCTCGACGGCCCCGCGCCGATGCAACGCGACAGCATCTTCCGTATCGCCTCGCTGACCAAGCCGGTCACAGCGGTGGCGGCGATGATCCTGGTCGAGGAATCGCGGCTGCGCCTCGACGATCCTGTCGACAAATGGTTGCCCGAGCTTGCCGACCGCAAGGTGCTCAAGAGCATCGACGGCCAGCTCACCGACACCGTTCCGGCCAACCGGCCGATCACGCTGCGCGACCTGCTCACCCTGCGCTTCGGCGTCGGCGCGATCATGGTCTATCCGTTCGCCTATCCGGTGCAGCATGCGATGGCGGAGGCCGGCATCGCGCCGAGTGCCGACCTGTATCGCGGCTCGCCCGACGCCTTCATGAAGGCCGTCGGCTCCCTGCCACTCGCACATCAGCCGGGCCAGGGCTGGCTCTATCACACCGGCCTCGACCTCGCCGGCGTGCTGATCGCGCGCGCTGCCGGCCAGCCGCTATCCGCCTTCATGCAGGAGCGCATCTTTGCCCCGCTTGGCATGAAGGACACCGGCTTTCACGCGCCGGCGGAGAAGGTCGACCGGCTCGCCACCGCTTACTCCCGGGATTTCCAGACCGGCAAGCTCGGCGTCTACGACGAGGCCAAGGGCGGATTGTTCGCCAAGCCTGCGATCTTCGAATCGGGCGGCGGCGGGCTTGTCTCGACGGCCGATGACTATCTCGCGTTCCTGCGCATGATGCTCGGCAAGGGCAAGCTCGGCAGCGAGCGCATCCTGTCGCGCGCCTCGGTCGAGCTGATGACGACGGACCAGCTCACCGACGAGCAGAAGGTGAGTGCCGCGATGTTCTTCAATGGCAATTCCGGCTGGGGCCTCGGCATGTCGGTGGCGCTCAAGCGCGACAATCTCTGGATGACGCCGGGCCGGTTCGGCTGGGACGGCGGCTATGGCACCTCTGCCTATGCCGATCCGGCCAATGACTTCGCCGGCATCCTGCTGTCCCAGAAGCTGATGGATTCGCCCGAGGCGCCCCAGCACTATGTCGACTTCTGGACGTCGGCCTACCAGGCGATCGAGGGGTGAGGCGCTAACCACACACCCCAGTCGGCCTCACTTGCCGGCGAGGATGTCCTTGATCAGCTTGTGGCAGCGCTCCGCCATGAAGTCGAGCAGCAGCCGGACCTTCGGGTCCTGCAGCTTCTTGTGCGGATAGACGGCGGCAAACTGCACCGGCGTAGGCGGCGTCTGCGGCAGGATGATCTTCAGCCGCTGGTCGCGGATGAAGGGCTCGACCTCGAAGCGCGGCTTGTTGATGATGCCGCGCCCGGCCAATGCCCATCCGGTCAACACGTCGCCATCGTCGGAATCGAACGGGCCGTGGACCTCGAACTTGGTCGGCCCGTTGGGCGTCTCCAGCGTCCAGAAATACTCGCGCGAACCGGGATAGCGCAGCATCAAGCAGTCATGCTTCTTGCCGATCAGTTCGTTGGGGCTTTCCGGCTCGCCGCGCTTTTCGAGATATTTGGGTGCTGCAACCAGCACGCGCTCGCATTCCATGATGCCGCGCATCCGGAGGCTCGAATCCTCGATCACGCCCAACCG
This sequence comes from Aminobacter sp. LjRoot7, assembly GCF_964252895.1. Taxonomy (NCBI): domain Bacteria; kingdom Pseudomonadati; phylum Pseudomonadota; class Alphaproteobacteria; order Hyphomicrobiales; family Phyllobacteriaceae; genus Aminobacter; species Aminobacter sp. LjRoot7. The sequence continues at coordinate 1,122,836 of NZ_CAXUPX020000001.1, read as the reverse complement.
GAAGGCGACGTCGAGGCCTTCCTTGAGGATGTCGACATTGTGGTCCGAAAGCCTGAGCCTGACCTCGATGTCGGGATACTTGTCGTGGAATTCCGGGATGCCCGAGGCGACGAGGCGGCGGCCAAGGCCAAGCGGAGCGGTGACGCGGATGGTGCCGCGCGGCTGACCGGAAAGTGCCGAGACGGCGGCCTCCGCCTCGGTGATCGCCTCCAGCACCTGCTTGGCGCCGGAATAGAACACGTTGCCGTGCTCGGTCGGCATCAGCTGACGCGTCGTGCGGTTGAACAGGCGCACGCCGAGGTGCTTCTCCAGCTCCTTGATGCGGTTGGAGGCAACCGCCGGCGAAATGCGCATATCGCGGCCCGCAGCGGAAAGATTGCCGAGTTCCACGACGCGGACGAAGACAGCGATGTTGTCGAGATATGCCATGCGAGACCAATGGTTCCATAGCCGGCTTGTGCCGTGCAGCGCTACGCTAGTATTTTCCAGATTTTTTTGAAAGTCATCGCGAATCCTTTCACTTCCCCAATGCATCGGGCATCGTAAGATCGGCACGCTGCGAAAAAGGGACGGCGGATGTACGACTTGGCGTTTTTCATGGACTGGGCGAGCTTCGCCGTGCGGTGGCTGCATGTCATCACCGCCATGGCCTGGATCGGCTCATCGTTCTACTTCATCGCCCTCGACCTCGGGCTGCGGAAGCATGACAACCTGCCCGTCGGCGCCCATGGCGAGGAATGGCAGGTCCATGGCGGCGGCTTCTACCACATCCAGAAATACCTGGTGGCGCCGGCCCAGATGCCGGAGCACCTGACCTGGTTCAAGTGGGAATCCTACGCCACCTGGCTTTCCGGCTTCACGCTGCTCTGCCTGGTCTATTATGGCGGCGCCGAGCTGTTCCTTGTCGACCGCAACGTGCTCGACGTGTCGGCACCCGTCGCCATCGCCATCTCGCTGGCCTCGATCGGCCTCGGCTGGGTCGTCTACGACCTGCTCTGCAAGTCGAAGCTCGGCGACCACGACACGCTTTTGATGATCATCCTCTACGTCGTCGTCGTCTTCATGAGCTGGGGCTATACGCAGCTGTTCACTGGCCGCGCCGCCTTCCTGCATCTCGGCGCCTTCACCGCGACGATCATGTCGGCCAACGTCTTCATGGTCATCATCCCGAACCAGAAGATCGTCGTCGCCGACCTCATCGCCGGCCGCAAGCCCGACCCGAAATACGGCAAGATCGCCAAGACCCGTTCGACGCACAACAACTACCTGACCCTGCCGGTCGTGTTCCTGATGCTGTCGAACCACTACCCGCTGGCCTTCGGCACCGAGTTCAACTGGATCATCGCCGCCCTGATCTTCATCATCGGCGTGCTGATCCGCCACTACTTCAACACGGTTCACAAGCGCGAAGGCAATCCGCACTGGACCTGGCTCGCCGCCGCCCTTTTGTTCGTCGTCATCATGTGGCTGTCGACGGTGCCCAAGGTGCTGACCGGCGAGGACAAGAACGCCTCCGTCACCACCGAGCCCTACATCGCCGCCGCCCAGTTCCCCAAGGTTCGTGATACCGTGCTCGGCCGCTGCGCCATGTGCCATGCCAACGAACCTTCCTACGAAGGCGTCTATCATGCGCCCAAGGGCGTGGTGCTGGAGACCGACAACGCGATCGCTTTGCATGCGCGCGAGATCTACCTGCAGGCCGGCCGCAGCCATGCCATGCCGCCGGCCAATGTGACCCAGATCACGCCCGAGGAGCGGGCGTTGCTGGTCGCCTGGTACGAACAGGCGCGCAAGTAGCGCCTGCGACATATGGATTGAAAGTTCGGGGGCGCGCTCGTCGCGCCCAATTCGACGCGCGGCGACAGCCGCGATTTCGCCACGCCAGAAAGCCTGTAGAGTCCGATCATGACCACCATACTTCTTCGCGGCCGTACCTTGTCCTTCCTGCGCTGGCCCGACAGCGCCGACGACCATGCGTCCTATGCCTATGAGGAAGACGGTGCGGTGCTGATGCGCGACGGCAAGATCGCGGCCGTTGGCGCCTATTCGGAGGTTGCGGCCCAGGCCGGCGACGCCAGGGTCATCGACCATCGTCCGCATCTGATCTTGCCCGGCTTCATCGACGGCCATGTCCACATCCCGCAGATGCAGATCATCGCCTCCTACGGCGCCGAGCTGCTGGAATGGCTGAATAAGTACACCTTCCCCGAGGAAACGCGCTTCATCGACACCCAGCATGGCCGCCGCATCGCGCGGCTGTTCCTCGACGAGATGGTACGCCACGGCACGACGACGGTCGCTGCCTATTGCTCGGTGCACAAGCAGTCGGCCGAGGCGTTCTTCGCCGAATCGCATGAGCGCAACATGCTCAACATCGCCGGCAAGGTGATGATGGACCGCAATGCGCCGGAGGGCGTGCTCGACACGCCGCAGGCGAGCTATGACGACACCAAGGCGCTGATCAAGGAATGGCACGGCAAGGGCCGCCAGCACTATGCTATCACGCCGCGCTTCGCGATCACGTCGACGCCCGAGCAGATGGAGATGGCCGGTCAGCTGGCGCGCGAGCATCCCGACCTGCATATCCAGACGCATCTGTCGGAAAACCACGCCGAAATCGCCTTCACCCAGGAACTCTACCCCTGGTCGCGCGACTACACCGACGTCTACGAACACTATGGCCTGCTCGGCAAGCGCACGCTGCTCGGCCACTGCATCCATCTCGGCGAGCGCGAATCCGACGCGATCTCCGAGCATGGCTCGATCGCCGTGTTCTGCCCGACCTCCAACCTATTCCTCGGCTCGGGCCTGTTCGACTATCAGCGCTACCGCAAGCGCGACAAGCCGCTCAGGATCGCCACCGCCACCGATGTCGGCGGCGGCACCAACTATTCGATGCTGCGGACCATGGACGAGGCCTACAAGGTCATCGCGCTCAATGGCGAGAAGCTGAACCCGCTGGCTTCCTACTGGCAGCTGACACGCGGCAATGCCGAGTCGCTGTCGATTTCGGACAAGGTGGGCACGCTGGAGGTTGGCACCGATGCCGACATCGTCGTGCTCAACGCGCGCGCCACGCCAGGCATGCGGCTCAGGATGGAGCGCACCGGCACGCTGGCCGAGGAGCTGTTCCTGCTGCAGACGCTCGGTGACGACCGCGCCGTGGTGGAGGTTTATGTCGCGGGCAAAGCCGCCAAGACGACGATGGATCAGGCCGCCTGACCTTGCGTCATTCGCCCGCGTCTGCCATGTGAGCCGTGTCTGACGGAGGAACGGACGATGGCAGCAGCCGAGGACCTGGAAAAGATCGCCGAGCAGGAGGACCGACTGGTCTTCGACCGCTTCGACGAGGCGGTTGCCTTCGACATCGGCTCGGCCATCCGCGCCCGCGGACTGGCCGAGAATTTTCCCATCATTGTCGACATTCGCCTGTGGGACCGCGCGCTGTTTTACAGCGCGCTTCCCGGCTCGACCGTCAACAACACCGACTGGGCGCGGCGCAAGATCAACGTCGTCAGGACCTTCCATCGCAGCAGCTATCGCATGGTGCTGCAGAAGGCACGAAGCGACCGCACCTTTCCTGTCGGAGATGCCTTGCCGATCGACGATTACGTGCTGGCCGGCGGCGGCTTCCCGATCAAGGTCAAGGGCGTCGGTGTCATCGGCGCCATTGCCGTTTCAGGCCTGCCGGAGCGCCAGGACCATGAGGTGGTCGTCACGGCGATCGCCGACCATCTCGGCATTCCCAGCCGCGAACTCGCCTTGCCCCCCGTTGCGAACAGCTGAAAGAGTTTGAACGTCCCGATGGCCATGACCGACCCGAAGCAGTTTCTGACCAGCATTTTCGAGGCCGCCGTCGCGGCAGCCGACCCGGAACTCACCATCCGCCGCCACTTGCCGGAAAAGCCCAAGGGGCGGACGATCGTCATCGGCGCCGGCAAGGGCTCGGCGCAGATGGCAGCTGCTTTTGAAAAAGCCTGGGACGGACCGCTGGAAGGCGTGGTTGTCACCCGCTACGGGTTTGCTGCTCCTTGCGAGCGCATCAGTATCGTCGAGGCGTCGCATCCGGTGCCCGACGCCAACGGTCTCGAGGCGGCGAAGCTTTTGCTTCAGACCGTTGCTGGCCTGACCGAGGACGACCTCGTCGTCGCACTTGTCTCGGGCGGCGGCTCGGCGTTGCTGCCGTCGCCGGCCGGCACACTCACCCTTGCCGACGAAATCGCCGTCAACGAGGCGCTGCTCGCTTCCGGCGCCCCGATCTCGGCGATGAACACCATCCGCAAGCACATTTCGGGCATCAAGGGCGGCCGTCTCGCCGCTGCCGCCTGGCCTGCACGGGTCGTCTCGCTTGTGGTCTCCGATATCCCAGGCGACAACCCGGCGCTGGTCGCCTCGGGTCCGACGGTACCTGACGAGGCCTCGCGCGCTGACGCGCTCAGGATGATCGAGACCTATCGCATCGTGCTGCCGGCCAATGTCATGGCGCATATCAACTCGGCCGCCGCCGACGCGCCGCAGCCGTCCGACCCGCGCTTTACCCGCAACGAGGTGCATGTCATCGCCTCCGCCGCCGTGTCGCTCGACGCCGCCGCCGAAGCCGCGCGCAAGCAGGGCGTCGAGACAGTCATCCTCTCCGACGCCATCGAAGGCGAGGCGCGCGAGGTCGGTGGCGTGCATGCGGCCATCGCCCGCGAGGTCGCGACCCGCAACCGGCCGTTCAACAAGCCGGTGCTGATCCTGTCCGGCGGTGAGACCACGGTTACGCTCCGCGCCAAGGGCAAGGGCGGCCGCAACAGCGAGTTCCTCCTCGCCTTCGCCATCGGCATCGATGGTATTCAGGGCATCGATGCTCTGGCCGCCGACACCGACGGCATCGACGGCTCCGAAGACAATGCCGGCGCCTTCGCCGACGGTTCGACCGTGTCGCGCATGCATGGCGCCAGCGTCGACGCCAAGGCAATGCTTGCCGGCAACAATGCCTGGACGGCGTTCAATTCGGTGGGCGATCTTTTTGTCCCCGGGCCGACCGGCACCAATGTCAACGACCTTAGGGCGATCCTGATCCGATAGCGGTTTCTCCGGGGGCAGGGCAATAATCCCGGCCTTGCGCTAGCCTGTCATCATTGCCCGCACTGCCCTGATGTCCTCGGCGAAGCGGGCGCGTTCGGCTGCCGCCTCCTGCGGGTCGCGGATGCGCAGGACGTAGGACGGGTGGATCGTCAGGAAAACAGTGAGACCGTCGTCGCGTCTGATGGATTGGCCGCGCTGCCGGGTGATTGTGACAGGCGCCTCCAGCAGTGACTGGGCCGCAGTCGCGCCGAGCGCCACCACCAGCTTCGGCTTCAGCAGCGTCAGCTCCTGCGCCAGCCACCACCGGCAGGCCTGCACCTCGCCGGCATTGGGCTTGCTGTGGATGCGGCGCTTGCCGCGCGGCTCGAACTTGAAGTGCTTGACGGCATTGGTGACGTAGACTGCGGTGCGGTCGATGCCGGCTTCGCCGAGCACTGCGTCGAAGATCTTGCCGGCGGGGCCGACAAAGGGCCGGCCCTGCAGATCCTCCTGGTCGCCAGGCTGCTCGCCGACGAACACCAGTTCGGCATCGTCGGGGCCTTCGCCGAACACCGTCTGCGTCGCCTCGCTCCACAGTGGGCAGCGCCGGCACTGGCTCGCCTGCTGGCGCAAGGCATCGATCGATTGCGCCTCAGTCGCTGCCTGTTCTTCTGCGGCCGGCCAATGCCTGGCCTGTATCGCTTGATGATGCGGTGCGGGCATCGTCGGCATCCTCGCGATCATCTCCCGGGCAGCTTCGTCGGCTCTGGCGATCAGTCCCGGAATGAGCGACGCCTCGGGAAGGTTACGCCAGTACTTCTTCGGCATCTCCGATTGCATCGCCTTCACCTTGAGACGGGCCGGATTGAAGATGTTGGCGAAATAGGTCCGCCACATCTCCTCCGACTGGTCGGTGGCAGGCGCGTCGTCCTTCGAGGCTCCGGGGCCGAGCGCCAGCCTTTCGCGGTCCCATTCAGCCGAGCCGTGCGGCGTCAGGATCGCCCAGTGCATGCCGGTGAAGCGGCGCACGAAGAATGGTGCCGCCAGTTCGAGGATGAAATGCTCGGGCTCGAACCAGGCAACGAAACGCTCATTGTCGCCATCGCCGATCTTCCGGAAGCGGACGAAGGCATGCATCTTGTGCTCGTCGCGCCTGACCGATTTCTCCATCGCCTCGAAACGGCGCACGTCGGGGTCGGAGGCGATGCGGAGCAGATGCGGTGCGCTGCGCTGCCGCCACAAAAGCCGGTAGAGCAGGGCGAAACGCTCGCTGTCGGAGTGGCAGGCGACGATAGCCGCGCGCTCGACGAACTCTCGCGAGACCCTGAGCTCGACACCCGGGGTTGGCGCCGGCAGCTCGTCGCCTTCGCCGCCGACATGCCACTCGATGTCCTCGGGCTTCACCTCGTTGGTGCTAAGCCTGCGCGCGGCATCGCGCCAGCCGTCGAAGTCGGTCGGGCCGGCGAGGTGCACGGCGTAGGCGGCAAGTGACAAAGCAGGCTGGTTGGCCATCAGAACAGCTCGAGTTGCCGCGGCTTCGGCGCGATCGTCTCGCGCAGCCGTGCTGCATCGGTGGAAGTGCCCGGCGACCAGCCGTCGGCGACGATGAACGGGCGCACCTTGGCGATGGACTGGCAGAGCCGGCCGACATCTTCGAGCCGCAACCGCTTGAAGCGGCGGGTCTCGATGATGCGCTCCACGGCGCGCGTGCCGAAACCCGGAATACGCAGCAGCCTCTCCTTGTCGGCGCGATTGACGTCGAGGGGAAACGAGGCGCGGTTGCGCAGGGCCCAGGCGAGCTTGGGGTCGATCTCCAGGTCGAGCATGCCATCGGGCTGGCCGTCGAGAATCTCGCCCTGTTCGAAGCCGTAGAAACGCATCAGCCAGTCGGCCTGGTAGAGCCGGTGCTCGCGCATCAGCGGCGGCTTCCTGAGGGGCAGGGCGGAGGAGGCGTCGGGGATCGGGCTGAAGGCCGAGTAGTAGACGCGCCGCAGCTGGTAGCTGCTATAGAGCCGGGCGCTGGTCTTGAGGATGCCGGCATCTGGTGTGGCGTCGGCGCCGACGATCATCTGTGTCGACTGGCCTCCCGGTGCAAAGCGTTCGCGCGTCTTCGTCCGCAGCGTCGGCTCCGCCTTCTCCTCGATCTTCGAGCGCAGCTTGGCCATCGAGACGCGGATCGTCTCTGGCCGTTTCTCCGGCGCCAGCCGCTTCACGCCCTCATCGGTCGGCAACTCGACATTGATCGACAGCCGGTCGGCATAGAGCCCGGCCTTCTCGATCAGATCGGCCGAGGCTTCGGGAATGGTCTTGAGATGGATGTAGCCGCCGAACTTCTCGTCGAGCCGCAGCCGCCGCGCCACCTCCACCATCTCGCCCATGGTCTCGTCGGGCGAGCGGATGACGCCCGAGGACAGGAACAGCCCCTCGATGTAGTTGCGCTTGTAGAAATCCATGGTCAGCCGCACCACCTCGTCGACCGTGAAGCGGGCGCGGCGGACATTGGAGGACGAGCGGTTGATGCAGTAGCTGCAGTCGTAGATGCAGAAATTGGTCAGAAGGATCTTGAGCAGCGAGATGCAGCGGCCGTCGGGCGCGTAGGAGTGGCAGATGCCCATGCCCTCGGTCGAGCCGATGCCGCGCGACGCAAGCGAGTCGCGTCCGCCGGCGCCCGACGAGGCGCAGGAAGCGTCATATTTCGCGGCGTCGGAAAGGATCGCGAGTTTCTCGCGGGTCGAAAGAACTGCCATTTGTTCATGATATGTTCTTTTGGCAGGCAAGGCCAGAGGCTTCGCCGCTACGTGGCGAAATGTGATCGGAACCTAGGGGGAGGGGGCGGGCGATTGTCCGCCACCCCAAGGGGATCACACCTCATGCAAATAAAGGTGGTAGTCGAGTTCGCTCACCGTGCGGGCGACGCGCAGGTATTCGCTTTCCTTGATCGCGGTGAAGGTGTGGTGCAGGTCGTGGCCCAGTGCCTCGCGCAGGAACTCCGAGGCCTTGGCGGCCTCGATGGCCGAGCGCCAGTCCGGCGGCATCACGCTTTCGGTGCCTTCGGCCTGTTCGTAGCCGTTGCCGGACGTTTCCGGGCCGGGATCGAGCTGTTCCTCCAGCCCCTTCGAGATGCCGGCCAGGATGGTCGCTGCGACGAGGTAGGGGTTGGCATCGACGCCGGAAGGACGATGCTCGATGCGGCGGTTCCTGGCGTCGCCCGCCGGCACGCGCAGCGCCACCGAGCGGTTGTTGACGCCCCAGGTCGGCGCCACCGGCGCATAGGACTGCGAAACGAAGCGGCGCCACGAGTTGGCGTGCGGCGCAAACACCAGCATCGATTCCGCCATCGTCTCGGCGAGGCCACCGAGCGCGTGCAGCAGCTTCGGCTCCCAGGTGCCTTCCTCGGCTTCGGTGAAGACGTTGTTGCCGTCTCTGTCGAGCAGCGAGACGTGGAAATGCATGCCCGAGCCGGCATATTTCTCGATCGGCTTGGCCATGAAGCAGGCAGTGACGCCGTGGCGGCGGGCCTGGGCGCGCACCAGCCGCTTCAGCATCAGCAGGTCGTCGGCGGCCTGCATCACGTCCTTGCGGTAGCGCAAGGTGAGCTCGTATTGGCCCGGTGCGTATTCCGAGATGACGGTTTCGGCGGGGATGCCTTGCGCCTTGGCAGCGGCGTAGATGTCGGAGAACAGCGGCTCCATGCCATGCAGATGGTCGACCGAATAGACCTCTGTTTTACCTGAGGCGCGGCCGTCGAGCACGGCGCGGGCCGGCTGGACCTTGCCGTCGCCGTCGCGTTCGTTGGACAGCAGGAAGAATTCGAGTTCGAAGGCGCCGGCGGGGTAGAGACCCTTTTCGGCCAGCCTGTCGACCTGCCGCTTCAGCGCCAGCCGGGGGTCCGAGGTCATCGGCGCGCCGTCGAGGTGGAACATCGACATCAGCACCTGGCCGCGGGCCGGGCTGGTGCCGTGCAAAGGCTTCAACGTGCCGGGGATCGGCCAGGCGCGCATGTCGCCGTCGCCGGAGTCCCAGATCAGGCCGGTCTCGTGGACGTCCTCGCCTGTGATGTCGAGGCCAAGGATGGAGATGGGCAGGTGCCGCCCCCCTTCATACAGCCCCATCAGCTCGTGGCGGCGGATGATCTTGCCGCGGCCAACGCCATTGGCGTCCGTCAGCACGATGTCGAAGGCTTCGATATCTGGGTTCGCGTCGAGAAAGGCTCTGGCCTCATCGACGGTCGAGCCGGAAGGTGATGTCATGATGTCACTCGATTGTCCTTGTGCCTTGTCTCATGCCGCAAGACGGGCGGCAATATCGCCGAAAGCTGCGACCAGTCTGTCGACCTGTCGCGCTGCCGTCACTGGCGAGACCAGCATCATGTTGTGGAACGGCGCGATCAGCACGCCGCGATTGACCAGTGCCACATGCATGGCAGCCTCCAGCCGGGAGGCATGCGCATGCTCGGCCTCGCCGCCATTGCGCAGCGGGCCAGGCGCGCAGATGAACTCGACACGGGCGCCGACGCGCATCACGTGCCAGGGCAGCTTCCGTTTTCGGATCGCCTTGTCGAGGCCGTTCGCCAGCCGTTCGGCCAGCTTTTCCATATGGGCGTAGGCCTCTTCGGTCATCACCTCATCTAGCGTGGCGCGCATGGCCGCGAACTGGAGGGGATTGGCCGACAGCGTCGTGCCCATGCCGGAATAGCCCGGCTCCTTGGTGGCGTTGTAGGCGGCGTAACGGGTGGCGAGCTCCTCGCTCATGCCCCAGACGCTCGCCGGCACGCCACCGGCGACTGGCTTGCCGAGCACGAACAGGTCGGGCTCGAGATTGTGCTTGCGGGTGTAGCCGCCCGGGCCGGTCGAAATGGTGTGGGTCTCGTCGATCAAAAGCAGCGTGCCGGCTTGCCGCGTCAGCGCGCGCACGCCTTCGAGGAAGCCGGGCTCGGGCAGCACCATGCAGGAGTTGGTCAGTACCGGCTCCGTGATGACGCAGGCGACGTCGCCATAGCCCAGCGCCTGTTCGAGCGCCGGCAGGTCGTTGAACTCGACGATGCGGGTGCGCTGGGTGAGGTCGCGGAACTCGCCGGCGAGGCCGGGGCGGTTGATCGGCTTGCCGTCGTCGAGCCGCACCATCGTCTCGTCGACCGCGCCATGGTAGCAGCCGTTGAAGACGAGGATCTTGTCGCGCCCGGTGACGGCGCGCGCGACGCGCAGTGCGAAACGGTTGGCGTCTGTTGCGGTCGTGGCGATCTGCCAGTGCGGCAGGCCGAAGCGCTTTGCCAGCAGCAGCCCAAGCGTCAGCGAATCCTCCGACGGCAGCATGTAGGTCAGGCCGCGCGCCGCCTGCCTGCGGATGGCACGGGCGACTGGAGCTGGCGAGTGGCCGAACATCGAGCCGGTGTCGCCGAGGCAGAAGTCGGCCAGCCTGATGCCGTCGACGTCGGTGATGGTCGCGCCGTTCGCCTTGTCGACGAGGATGGGGAAGGGCGTCGGCCAGTCTTTCATCCAGTGCATCGGAACGCCGTTGAAGAACCCTGCCATGCCGTTGCCCACCGCAGCTTCCGATTTGGGGCGGGCGCGGCGGAAGATTTCCGCCTCCGTCGCTGCAAGCTCCGCGATGCGCGACAAAGGCACGCCGCCTTCGGTGGTTTCGGGTCGTTCGATGCGGTTCATCATGGCTCCCATTGGACAGACGGGCGCCACTCTAGCCAGCCGCCCCGTCAAACGGCAACTGGCCGTTGTGCAGGTGTCTATTGGCTCAGTGCGGCCGTCTTGACCCGCCCGTTGCAATGGCGATCATCAGACTGTGCTTTGGGGGGAGATACCGATGCGTGCTATCATGACTGCCATGTCGATCCTGCTAGCGGCGGGCCCGGCCGGTGCCTCTGGCGGGCTCTCATGCGGTGCCAAGGATGAGGCAGTGAACCTGACCATCGAGAGTGGCGTCACTCGTGGCATGGGCAGCCCGGTGTTCAATTTCCGCGGCGAGATCGAGATTTCCAGCAAGGCGATTTCACAGGACCTGCGCAAGATGAGCTTCGAGCGCGACCATCTCGCGCAATACTGGCTCGATGGCGAGGAATTGCGCATGGTCGTCTATCGCGAGCGCGAAGCCGACAAGCCGCACGGCTATGTCGAGGTCACTGTCCGGACCAAGTCCGGCGACGAAGGCGACTACATCGGCCAGTACTCGGTCACCGTCTTCGAAATGACCGACGCCACCGGCGGCGACGGAAAGACCTACAATTTCACCGGCCGCGCCACCTGCCTGGTCGAATAGTCCAGCCGGACAGGGCACTGGTTGCGCTTGCCGCGCAAACTGGCGGTCAATCCTTGTGCATTGCGGCGATGGCGCGTCGCATCAGCGCCAGGAAAGTTTCCCGTTCCTCTTGGGAAAAATCGGCCAGCGCCGCCTCGTTCTGGGCGCGGGCGGCGGTGGTCGCCGGGTCGCGCAGCGCTTTTGCCCTTGGCGTCAGGTGGATTGCCTGCGAGCGTCCGTCGTCGGGGTTGGCGCGTCGCTCGATCAGTCCGTCACGCTCCATCCTGGTCAGCGTATTGGCCATCGTTGCCTGCTCGACATCGAGGCGCCGCACCAGTTCGCTCTGCGCCAGCCCGTCCTCGTCCCACAATGCCAGCAGCGTCATGAACTGTGCCGGGGCCAGTTCGAGAGGGCGGATGCGCTCATGCAGGCCCTTGGCGAACAGGCGTGCCATCTGGTTGGCGAGGTATCCGGCGGAACGTTCTTTCTGAAAGGCCATGGCCGCAGAAATAACCGTTGAATAGCATGCTATGCAATGATATATAGCTTGCTATATAAACTGGAGGTTCGACGATGAAAGCGAAACTTCATGCCGCGACCGGTGGGGTCGCTCTGCTCACGGTCAGCTGTTTCTGGATTTCCACCGTTGCTGCCGAACTGACCGGCAGCGCCGAAATCATCGCCACGGTGAAGGCTACAATTCTCGCGGGCATGGCGGTGCTCATCCCGGCGATGATCATCGCCGGCGCCTCGGGCTTTTCGCTTGGCAAGGGCTGGAAGAGCCCTGTCGTCCAGCACAAGAAGCGCCGCATGCGCATCATCGCCGCCAACGGTCTGCTTGTGCTGCTGCCGTCGGCCTATGTGCTTGCCGGTTGGGCGGCGGAGGGACGTTTCGACATCGCCTTCATCATCGTGCAGACGCTGGAATTGACCGCAGGTTCCGTCAACATCACGCTTCTGTCGCTCAACATGCGCGACGGCCTGGCGCTTCGGCGCAAGCCGGCGAGGGCCGTGCGCGCAGGCTGAGTTTCGAGGGAAGCAAGTCCAGGGGAAACCGCTTCAACGATCCCTGGAGTTTGCCTTAGCCGGTGATGTCGATGACGCCGCAATCGCCGGCGGCGCTGCCAAAGGCGAGGCGGCGTTCTTCCTTGTCCCAGGCCATCGAGGTGATGGCGCCCTTGCCGGGGCGGCGCAGCAGCACTTCCTTGGCGTCGGCAAAACGCACCGCCAGCACCATGCCGTCTTCATAGCCAATGGCGACGATGTCTTCGCTCGGATGGCAGGCAACCGAGGTCACCATGGTGTTGCCGCGGGTGCCGAGTTCCAGTGGCGCCTTGCCCATCGGGCCATCCTTGCCACTGAAGGGCCAGACGATCGCCGCCGGCGCGCCGGAGCTCGCCAGCCACTTGCCCTTGGCGCTCCACGACAGGCTCTTCACCTTGGCGGGATAGCCGGTCATGCGCATGTGCTTGGCATCGACGAGCTTCCAGCCATGCAGGGCGTTTTCCTGCATGGTGGTCACCAGGAAGGCGCCGTCGGGAGAAAACGTGATGCCGGTATGCGCGCCATCCCATTGCAGTTCGGTCGGGGTGCCATCGGCGGCAGGGAAATGCAACGTCGCGCCATTGTAGCGGGCAACGCCGATGCGCATGCCCTTGGGTGAAAAAGCTACGCCTTCGACCGAGCGGGGGTGGGCGAATTCCTTGGTCTTGCCGTCGGCGAAACGCACCCAGGCATTGCGTCCGCTGGCGTAAGCCACGGCACCTTGCGGGCCTGAAGCGACAGATGTCACCCACTTCTTGCCGACGCTCGCCAGTTCAGCCGTGACGCCGGCCGAGGTCAGCGTCATCACCTTACCGTCCTCGCCACCCGAGATCATCAGGTCGTTCTTGGCCGTCGTCGTCGCCGACAGCAGCCCGTCATGCAGCTTCACCGACTTCTGGCCGTGGTCGAGCCAGTGCACCATGCCGTCGGCAAGCGCGAAGAAGGGAATGTTGTCGAGGAAGGCCGCTGTGATGCAATGGCCTTCGAGATCAAACGGGGCGACTGTAGGCATAAAGACTATTCCATTCGAAATTTCAGCTGCCCCTCACCCTTACCCTCTCCCCGTAAACGGGGCGAGGGGGGCATCGACGTTGCCGCTTGTTCCTTCTCCCCGTCTTTACGGGGAGAAGGTGCCGGCAGGCGGATGAGGGGCAGGGTATCCGGTGACTGTGTTGGCAGGTTACGCCGCCTGGCAGGCCTCGAAGCTGCGCTTGAGACGTTCGGCGTCGAGCTCGCGGCCGATGAAGACCAGCCGGCTCTCGTGCTTCTCGTCGTCCTTCCAGGCGCGCTGGTGGTCGCCCTCGATGATCATGTGCACGCCCTGGATGACGTATCGGTCCGGATCGTCCTTGATGGCGATGATGCCCTTGAGGCGCAGGATGTTGGGGCCTTCCATCTGGGTGATCTTCTCGATCCAGGGGAAGAACTTCTTGGAATCCATCTCGCCGCCGCGCAGCGACACCGACTGCACCGTCACGTCATGGATCGGTGACACCGCGCCATGCTCGTGGTGGTCGTGATCATGGTGGTGATGGTCATGATCGTGGTGATGATGGTGGTGGTCGTGGTCGCAGTTCGGCCCGCACTCATGATCGTGGTCGTGGTCATGATCGTGGGCATCGAGGAAATGCGGGTCGTCGGCCAGCACGCGCTTCAGGTCGAAGGCGCCGCGGTCGAGCACCTGGTCGAGCGCAACGCCGGCGCGGGTAGTGCGGTGGATCTTGGCGGACGGGTTGATGGCGCGGATGGCGGCTTCGACGTCGCGCAATTCGTCAGCTGTCACCAGGTCGGTCTTGTTCAGCACGACGACGTCGGCGAAGGCGATCTGGTCCTCGGCTTCGCGAGAATCCTTGAGGCGCAGCGGCAGGTGCTTGGCGTCAACCAGCGCCACGACCGCGTCGAGCTTGGTCTTGGAGCGGACGTCGTCGTCCATGAAGAAGGTCTGGGCCACCGGTACCGGGTCGGCAAGGCCGGTGGTCTCGACGACGATGGCATCGAAACGGCCCGGACGGCGCATCAGGCCCTCGACGACGCGGATCAGGTCGCCGCGCACGGTGCAACAGACGCAACCATTGTTCATCTCGTAGATTTCCTCGTCGGATTCCACGATCAGGTCGTTGTCGATGCCGATCTCGCCGAATTCATTGACGATGACCGCATATCGCTTGCCGTGGTTCTCCGACAGGATGCGGTTGAGCAGCGTCGTCTTGCCGGAACCGAGATAGCCGGTCAGCACGGTAACGGGGATTTGGGTCTGAGCTTCGGTCATGGTCGTCCTCGGGATCGGATAGAGGCTCCATATAGGATGCCGGCCAAGCTTTTGCACGTCTCAAACGGCATGATGGTGCCACCTAACGCACATTACGGAAGTTTCATTGGGACGGAGGTGCGACCGCACCTAGATTGATGGCCAGGCAAGGGCTTGCCGACCCAATTCGCGGAGATTCCCAGCCATGCGCAAGGCATCATTCCCCAGCAAACTCAACCGCCGCCGGGCGCTGGGCCTGATCGCGGTGACGGCCGGCGGAAGCGCGCTCGTGCCGGTGCAACTGTTCGCACAGCAGGCCTCGCCGCAAACAGCCTCGCTGCTTTTGCCGGAAGCCGGCGTCTGCTCGATCACGCCGGAGACTACCGAAGGCCCCTATTATTTCGACCCGGAGCTCGAGCGCAGCGAAATCACCGAGGGCCGCGAAGGCGTCGGCCTCACCGTGCGCCTGCAGATCGTCAACGAGGCGTGCAACCCGATCGAGGGTGCCCGCGTCGACCTCTGGCACTGTGACGCGACCGGTCACTATTCCGGTTACCCCGGCCAGGGCGACGGCCGCGACGTCGACACCACGGGCCAGAAATTCCTGCGCGGCTGGCAGCGGGCCGACAAGGCCGGCATCGTCGCTTTCCAGACCATCTATCCCGGCTGGTACCGCGGCCGCACCACCCACATCCACTTCAAGGCGTTTCCGGAGGAGGGCAGGGCCATGACCGGGCAGATGTTCTTTCCCGATGACCTCAGCGAGCACATCTTCTCGACCAGGGCGCCCTACAACCAGCGCGACGGACAGCGCGACACGATGAACGCCGACGACGGCATCCTGCGCCGCGCAGGGTCGGGCGTGCAAAGTGCGGTGCGCGAAGCCGCCTCCGCCTATGAGGCGCTTATGATCGTTGCTGTTCAGCGAGCTGGATGACCTTCCCTTGCGGGAAGATTTGCCGGCGAAACGTATCTGTCATCGAACTGTAACATGCGTCTGGCACAGAGCGCTCGTGCAGGTGGTCGGTTGCCGGCAAAACGAGCAGGCAACAATCTCCCGCGCAGTCGATTGCAAAGGGCCACGCAGCAACTATTCTCGGCCATCACGGTACGAGGCGTGGCGCAGGAGATGCGGATGTCCAAGTCCAACAAAGGCGCGGCGATGAGCCGGCTTCACCAGGTCGCCCGGCTGGCGCGCACCTCGCTGGCCGCACGGCTTCTGGCGCATGGCTTCTATGCCGGCCAGGACCAGATCATGCTGTCGCTGCACGACGATGACGGCCAGACGCCCGGCCAGCTCGCCTCGCGGCTCGGCGTGCGCCCGCCGACCATCACCAAGACCATCAACCGGCTGCAGGCCCAGGGCTTCCTGGAAAAGCGCGCGTCCGAAACCGATGCCCGCCAGGCCCATATCTTCCTCACCGAAACGGGCCGCGACGCCATCCGCGCCGTCGAGAAGTCGGTCAAGAAGACCGAGAAGCAGGCGCTCAAGGGTTTTGACAAGAAGGACGTCAAGCAGCTGTCCAAGCTCCTGCTGCGCATCGAGGCCAACCTGTCCGACCTGACCCTGATCGACGACGAGGCAGCCGCCGACGTCGAAGGTGCCGTCGAGGTCGAGCCCGAAGTGGAAGCCGAAGCGGCGGAGTAGCCGCATCGGCAAAGGCGTTCCATCCCGTCCCAGGGATGGAAAATGTCCTGGTCCACCTCTTTTGCCTTGCCGGGCGGCGTCGATAGGCGCAATAGCCAATCATCCCCTCGTCATTTGCCCGGCCTGCCAGCGTGTCTCCTCAAAAACCAGCAGAAATCGCAACGCCCTCATCGGCGATCCTGCTGATATTTGCCTCGGGCCTCGTGTTTTCCTTCCTCGACACCAGCGCCAAGCATCTCGTGACATCAGGCATGGCGGCACCCTTCGTCACCTGGGTGCGTTTCGCCGTGCATGCGGTGATCGTGCTGGTGCTGTTCAGGGCCTGGGAACGGCCGGAGCGCCTGGTGCCGCAAAGCCTGTGGCTGCAGATCCTGCGTGCCGTCTTCATGTTCGGCTCGACGATCTTCAATTTCCTGGCGCTGCAGACGCTGCAGCTTGCCGAAACGGTGTCGATCAATTTCGCCAGCCCGATGGTCATCACCGCACTTGCCGGGCCGCTGCTTGGCGAATGGGCCGGCTGGCGGCGCTGGCTTGCCGTCGGCGTCGGGTTCCTCGGTGTCATCGTCATCACCCGGCCCGGCTTCGGCGGCTTCGGCATCGGCCACATCTTCTCGCTCTGCGCCATGCTGAGTTCGTCGCTCTACACCATCATGACGCGCCAGATGGGCAGGCGGGAGACGGCCGAGAGCCTGATCCTCTATTCGGCGGTGGTTCCGGCGATCGGCATGCTGCCGGCTGTGCCGCTCGCCGGTTCGTTGCCGGCCCATCTCTATGATTGGCTGGTGTTGTTTGGGCTCGGCGTCTTCGGCGGTTTCGGCCACTGGCTGCTGATCAAGGCCTATCAGCGTGCCTCGGCCACGGCACTTGCGCCTTACCCCTACCTGCAGATGGTCTGGATGATCATCCTGGGCTGGCTGGTGTTCGACCAGTTGCCCGACCGCTGGACGCTCGCGGGTGCTGCGATCATTGTCGCCAGCGGCCTCTACATCATCCATCGTGAGCACACGTTGAGGGTCCGGAACCGTGCTGCGCCAAGTGCCGAAACCGAAGAGCTGGCAAAAAAGCTTTGATTTGCCGTTGAACAATGGCATACGGCTTTAAACGGTTTAAAAGACCGTCCGTTCACGCTTGCGGATGGAGGGCCCGCTGGCTCAGAAGATCAAGCTTTCGACGATTGCCGACGCGCTCGGCGTTTCGACCGCGACCGTGTCGCTCGCCTTGCGCGACAGCCCGCTTGTCGCCGACGTCACCCGTGACCGCATCAAGCAGCATGCCCGCGAGATCGGCTACATCTACAACCGCCGTGCCGCCAGTCTGCGCACATCGCGCTCGGGCATCGTTGGCGTCGTCGTCCACGACATCATGAACCCGTTCTACGCCGAGATCCTGCGCTCCATCGAGAGCGAGCTCGACCGCAGCCGGCAGACCTTCATCCTCTCCAACCACTATGACGACTTGGAGAAGCAGCGCACCTTCGTCGACACGCTGCTGCAGCTCGGCGCCGACGGGGTGATCATGTCGCCCGCCATCGGCACGCCGGCGGAAGACATCGTCATGGCCGAGGAGAATGGCCTTCCCGCCGTGCTGATCGCCCGTTCGGTCGAGGGCGCCGAAGTACCTGTGTTCCGAGGGGACGACGCCTATGGCACCGCACTTGCCACCAATCACCTGATCTCGCTCGGCCACAAGCGCATCGCCATGATCGGCGGCACCGACCAGACCTCGACCGGCCGCCACCGCTACCAGGGGTATCTCAACGCCATGGAAGCGGCGGGGCTGGAAGTGCTGCCGACCTGGCGCATCGCCGGCCCGCGCACCAAGCAGGGCGGCTTCGAGGCGGCGGGCCAGTTCCTGGCGCTGAAAGACAAGCCGACAGCTGCCTGCTGCTGGAACGACCTCGTCGCCATCGGCCTGATGAACGGCATCGCGCGTGCTGGCCTCGTGCCCGGCATCGATGTCTCCGTCACCGGCTACGACGATCTCGAGGAAGCGCAGATCGCGACGCCGGCGCTGACCACGGTGTGGAACGGCCAGCGCGAAGTCGGCCGACGCGCCGCAAGCGCTTTGCTCGACAAGCTCAACGGCCAGTCGGTGCGGCCGTCCCAGGAACTCATCAAGCCCGAGCTGCATGTCAGGCAGTCCACCGGAAAGCCCAAAGAACGCACATGACCGTGTCGAATTCCGAAACGCCGGCGATCCTGATCCCCGGCTCGTTGCATCCGCGCGTCGCCGAGCGGCTCAAATCGGCATTTCCGCTCGTTCATATCATCTCGGGCGATCCGGCGCTGCTGACAGATGAGATGAAAGCGCAGGTGCGCGGCATAGCCTCGGCAGGGCGCGTCGATGCGGCCTTTATCGACGCTTTGCCCAAGCTCGAGATCATCGCCAATTTCGGCGTCGGCTACGATGGTGTCGACGCGCGCCATGCCGGCACGCGTGGCGTCATGGTCACCAACACGCCTGACGTCCTGACCGAGGAGGTTGCCGACACCGCTGTCGGCCTGCTCATCAACACGGTGCGCGAGCTGCCGCGGGCCGAAGCCTGGCTGCGCGACGGGCGCTGGGTCAGCGAGGGCGGCTATCGGCTGACGCCGGGCACGCTGCGCGGCCGCCGTGTCGGCATCTTCGGCATGGGCCGTATCGGCCTTGCCATCGCCCGCCGGCTCGAAGCCTTCGGGCTGCCGATCGCCTATCACAACCGCCGTCCCGTCGAGGGTGTCGCCTACGCCTACCATCCGACACTGAAGGAGCTGGCATTGGCCGTCGACACACTGGTCTCGGTAGCTCCCGCCACGCCGCACACCGAAAAGATCGTCGACGCCGGCATCTTCGAAGCGCTCGGTGCCAACGGCGTCTTCGTCAATGTCGGCCGTGGCGCTACCGTCGACGAGGCAGCTCTGGTTGCGGCTCTTTCAAAAGGCACGATCCTGGCTGCCGGCCTCGACGTTTTCGCCGACGAGCCCAACGTGCCGCAGGCGCTCATCGACCTGCCCAACGCATCGCTGCTGCCGCACGTCGCCTCCGCCACGATCCAAACACGACAGGCAATGGCCGACCTTGCGGCCGACAACATCTTTTCGTGGTTTTCAAAAGAGCGGCGAGCGCTGACGCCCGTACCTGAGACGGCGCATGTGACGGCCAAGGCGTAGCAGGCCAGTCCGGCTGCGATGAGCGGCCTCCCCGGCGAGGGGAGGTGTCAGGACCTTACTCCGCTGCCGTCCGTGCGGCCTGCCTTGCGACCGCGTGTGCGCGTACGGCATCACCAAAAGCCTTGAAGATGCGCTGCGAAACGTCGTCCGACTTGACCCAGTATTCCGGGTGCCACTGGACGCCGACGGCGAAGGCGCGGGAGTCGCGGACGGATACCGCTTCGACAGTGCCATCGGGCGCCACCGCCTCGACTTGCAGCTTCGCGCCGAGCCGTTCGACCGCTTGGCGGTGGACCGAGTTGACCAGGATGTCGCCCGGGCCGAACACGCCGGCTAGGCAGCTGCCCGGCTTGATGGTCGCCACCTGGTGGATGGCGAAGCGTTCGTCCTGGTTGTCGCTGACGGGTGCGCGGTGATCGGCGATGCCTTCGCGCTCCTGGATCTCGGTGGCGAGCGAGCCGCCGAGGGCGACGTTCAATTCCTGGATGCCGCGGCAGATGGCGAGCAAGGGCACGCCGCGCTCGATCGCCTTGCGGATCAAGGGCATGGTGGTGGAGTCGCGAGCGAAGTCGTAAGGGCCGTTGGCTTCGGTCGCTTCCTCGCCGTAGAGGCGCGGATCGACGTTGGACTTCGAGCCGGTCAGCATCACGCCGTCGACGGAGGACAGGAGTTCGTCGAGGTCGAGGCGGTCGCCGAAATTGGGAACCAGCACTGGCAGCACGCCGGCACCCGAAATCGCCGCCTCAAGATATTGCTGGGGCGCCGCATGCCAGGTGTAGTTCTCGAACTGCTTGACGTCTGACGACACGGCGACGAGCGGCTGGTGCATGATCGGGTTCGAATCCTTGTGGAAAGCAGGCTGTTTCCTTGCCTATAAAATAGGCGATCCCGTGGCGCTTTTCCAACACAAGTTTGCATATCTCGTATGTGCCAGACGGGCGGGATTAGACTATAGTTTTAGATGCTTGCGCTGCCGTAGCGTTTTGCGCGGCCAAAGCTTCGCCGCCCCCTCGGGCGCGCTTTACTCATACCCTTCGCCGTGTATTGTCGCGGTCGGCGTGAGTGGTGGGAGGCCAAATATTTCCCCAGCGTCGTATGTCTTTCGGTCCACTATGGGAGGATTTTGATGGATCGCCGTTCATTTATCAGGAAGGCCGGAACCACCGGCGTAGGTGCGGCTGCCGCCGCAGCGACGCTTGCGGCACCGGCAATTGCCCAGTCCAATCCCAAGATCACATGGCGGCTCGCGTCGTCCTTTCCGAAGTCGCTCGACACCATCTTTGGTGGCGCTGAAGTCCTGTCGAAGCATCTGTCGGAAGCCACCGACGGCAACTTCACCATCCAGGTCTTTGCGGCCGGCGAAATCGTGCCCGGCCTGCAGGCTGCGGACGCCACGACCGCCGGTACGGTCGAAGCCTGCCATACGGTGGCATATTATTACTGGGGCAAGGACCCCACGTGGGCGCTGGGTGCGGCCGTTCCCTTCGCGCTCAATGCGCGCGGCATGAACGCCTGGCATTATCATGGCGGCGGTATTGACCTGTTCAACGAGTTCCTGGCGACCCAGGGTCTCTACGGCCTCCCCGGCGGCAACACCGGCGTGCAGATGGGCGGCTGGTTCCGCAAGGAGATCAACACGGTCGCCGACCTGCAGGGCCTGAAGATGCGCATCGGCGGCTTCGCCGGCAAGGTCGTCGAGCGTCTCGGCGTCGTGCCGCAGCAGATCGCCGGTGGCGACATCTATCCGGCGCTGGAAAAGGGCACTATCGACGCGGCCGAATGGGTCGGTCCCTATGACGACGAGAAGCTCGGCT
Source organism: Aminobacter sp. LjRoot7 (assembly GCF_964252895.1). Classification (NCBI taxonomy): domain Bacteria; kingdom Pseudomonadati; phylum Pseudomonadota; class Alphaproteobacteria; order Hyphomicrobiales; family Phyllobacteriaceae; genus Aminobacter; species Aminobacter sp. LjRoot7. The sequence goes on along the minus strand of NZ_CAXUPX020000001.1, from coordinate 1,101,635 downwards.
TCCAGAAGGTCGCGCCCTACTACTACTATCCCGGCTGGTGGGAAGGTGGTCCGACGGTCCACTTCATGTTCAACAAGGCCAAGGTCGAAGAACTGCCAGCCGCTTACAAGGCACTGCTGCGCACCGCTGCCCAGGCTGCGGACGCCAACATGCTGCAGAAGTACGACTTCCTGAACCCGACGGCAGTCAAGAGCCTGGTTGCCAACGGCGCGCAGCTGCGTCCGTTCAGCCCGGAAATCCTCTCGGCCTGCTTCGACAAGGCCAACGAGGTCTATGCCGAGATGGAAGCCAGCAATCCCGGCTTCAAGAAGATCTGGGATTCGATCAAGGCGTTCCGCAAGGACCACTATCTGTGGGCGCAGATCGCCGAATACAACTACGACACCTTCATGATGATCCAGCAGCGCAACGGCAAGCTCTAAGCTTCCCAAACGCCTGGTTCAAAAGAGCCCCGGAGCATAGCTCCGGGGCTCTTTTCTTTGGCTTCAATGCGAGGCGACTTCGACCAGCACGCCGCCGGGGGCGTTGCAGTAGAAGGTCGTCGACCTGATGCCGCCGCGGGTCAGTTCCTGGACTTCACCCGGTGTGAAGCCTGCACTGGCAAGTTCGGCCTGCTTGTCGCGGACGATCTCCGGGCTGTCGACGAAGAAGCCGACGTGGAAGCCCGAGGGGTAGGGGCCGTCGTCGCTTGCGGGCTTCATCAGGTTGAGGGCGAAGCCATCGCTGCCGGTCAGCACGGCAAAGGCGTCCTTGCCGCGCATGGCGTCGAGCCTGAAGCCGAAATGGTCGGCGAAGAAGCCGGCCAATGCGGCGACGTCTGTCGTGGTGAGGTTGGCGTGGTTGAGTTTCATTTTGGTCTCCTGTTCGGTTCAAGTGCGGACAGGATGTGCCGAGCCGACCGGAGATCGTGTGCCTCAAGGGCATTTGCCACAGACCCGCCGGTCGCGCGGCAAATGCCATCGCGGTCCGGCCGTGGGTCCTCCCGCAATGCGGTGGGCAGGCTTCCATTGGGAAGTGACCGGACTTACCGAACCGGCCATGTCTTTTTCGGCGATCGCCAGATAGCAGAATTGCGATTTCCTGGCAAAGGCAATCTTGGCACGGCGAATGGTGCATCCATCGCTGTGATCCGCCCCTTCATGCCAACGCCAAGAAACAAGTCCGGCCAATTTTCTTGGCTTGGCCGCAGATTGTCCTTGCCCCAAGACAGCCTGTTATCTCAGCCGTGCGGTGGCGCTTCGGAGGGATGGAAGTTGCGGTCCGTCGATGCGCTGGCGTCACGCGGGCCTTTGCGGGCAAAGAAAGGGCGCCACATGGGCGCCCTTTCTGCTTGTGGATCAGTTGAAGCTTGGTGGCTTCGAGAGATCGTTGGCTGGAGCTGCCGGGGCAGTGCCCGGTGCTGGTGCCGTGCCGGGAGCCGGCGCGCCGAGCGGTGGCAGGCCGAGGCCGCCGCCGAGCCCGGGCATGTCGGGCATCTTGATTTCGATCGTCGATGGATCGACCGTCTTGCCCTTGTAGTGCATCACCATCTGCGGGAAGGCGATGGTCAGGCCGATCATGATGATCTGGATGCAGACGAACGGCACCGCACCCCAGTAGATCTGGCCCGTCGTCACCGGCTGGATGTTCTTGCCGGTGATGCGGTCGAGATAGGGCACGCGTGCTGCCACCGAACGCAGGTAGAACAGCGCGAAGCCAAAGGGCGGGTGCATGAAGGACGTCTGCATGTTGACGCCCAAGAGCACGCCGAACCAGATCAGGTCGATGCCGAGCTTGTCGGCGGCAGGCGCCAGCAGCGGCACGATGATGAAGGCCAGCTCGAAGAAGTCGAGGAAGAAGGCCAGCAGGAACACCAGCACGTTTACGGCGATCAAGAAGCCGACTTCGCCGCCAGGCAGAGACACCAGCAGGTGTTCGACCCAGAGGTGGCCGTTGACGCCGTAGAAGGTCAGCGAGAAGACGCGGGCGCCGATCAGGATGAACAGCACGAAGGACGACAGCCGGGTGGTAGAGGCCAACGCCTGCTTGATCACCTCGAGATTGAGGCGGCCCTTGGCGGCGGCCATGATCAGTGCGCCGACGGCACCCATCGCGCCACCTTCGGTCGGCGTGGCGATGCCGAGGAAGATCGTGCCGAGCACCAGGAATATCAGTGCCAGCGGCGGGATCAGCACGATGATCACCTGCTGGGCCAGTCGCGACATCATATTGATCTTCATGCCGCGGTCGGCGATGGCGACGACATAGATCACGATGACGCCGACGCAGGCGCCGAGGATGTCGGCATTGGCGCCGTGGGTAGGCGAGAGATAGACATGCGCCGCATAGGCGATGACTGCTGCCACGGCCAGGGCCACGAACAGCGAGGTCACGCCATGGCCCAGCGTGCGAGCCTCCAGCGGAAGCGCCGGCATCGACTTCGGCCGGAAGATCGACATCAGGAAGATGTAGAGCATGTACAGACCGGTGAGCACGAGACCGGGGATCAGCGCGCCCTTGTACATGTCGCCGACCGAGCGGCCGAGCTGGTCGGCGAGCACGATGAGCACGAGCGAGGGCGGGATAATCTGAGCCAGGGTTCCTGACGCGGCGATGACGCCGGAGGCAAGACGGCGGTCGTAGCCGTAACGCAGCATGATCGGCAGCGATATCAGGCCCATGGCGATGACCGAGGCGGCAACCACGCCGGTGGTTGCGGCCAGGAGCGCGCCGACGAAGATGACGGCATAGGCGAGACCGCCGCGGATCGGGCCGAACAGCTGGCCGATGGTGTCGAGCAGATCTTCGGCCATGCCGGACCGTTCCAGCACGATGCCCATGAAGGTGAAGAACGGGATCGCAAGCAGCGTCTCGTTCGACATCACCCCCCAGAAGCGTTCGGGCAAGGCGTAGAGCAACGGCCAGGAAAGGTTGATCGAGCCGTTCGAATAGGGCGCGAGCTCGACGCCGATGAAGAAGAACAGCAGGCCGTTGGCGGCAAGCGAGAATGCTACCGGGTAGCCAAGCAGCATGAACACGATCAGCGAGAAGAACATGATCGGCGCCATGTTCTGGGCGATGAACTCGATCATGGGCGCACCTCGTCGGCCAGAGCCTTGCCTTCGAGTTCAGCTTGTTCGTGTGCCGAGATGAACGGTGTCGGGTCCTCCATGTCGCCACGCATGATGGCGATCTTCTTGATGATCTCGGAAATGCCCTGGAAGCCGAGCTGGATGAAGCCCATCAGCAGCAGCGCCTTTGCCGGCCACAGGATCAGGCCGCCGGCGCTCGACGACATCTCGCCGGAACGGAACGACAGGCTGACATAGGGGATGAAGTAGAAGATCATCAGGATGACGAAGGGCATCAGGAACAGCACATGGCCAAGCAGGTCGATCCAGTGCTGCACCCGGCGTGAAAACATGCCGTAGACGATGTCGATGCGGATGTGCTCGTTCTGCTTCAGCGTGTAGGCGGCTGCCAGCATGAAAGCGGCGCCGAACAGGTACCACTGAAGCTCCAGCCAGGCATTGGACGACATGTTGAATGCCTTGCGGATCACCGCATTGCCGGCGCTGACGAGGATGGCGAGTAGGATCGCCCACGCCACCGTCTTGCCGATTGCCTCGTTGATACGGTCAATGGCTCTGGATAGAGCGAGAAGCCCTGCCATGCATTCCTCCCAGGTTGTGTGGGGCAGCCGTTGTTCCCCTACGTTCTTTTTCGGCACTCCCAATGCTCATGGGTATGCCGGTCATGGGTGCGGCGTCAACATAACGCGCGGTGCACGTCAATTGCTGCGAAGGTAGCAAAACAAGGGAAAAGGCCGGAAGGCCGTGCGGCATGCGACCAAAGTCGAAGGCGATTTTGCGGTCAGGTGGCCGGGCTTGGCGCGTCCTTGCGGTCGCCGGTCAGAACCAGCATCGCCGCGAGCAGGCCATACATCCAGGCGTCGCGCCATTCGATCGGGAAGTAGCCGGCCCAGAGAGACTCGGCGATGCCGAAGGCGGCAGCACCCAGGGCTGCTTTTCCAGGGGCGTAGTAGCCGCCGACCGCAGTGATGAACAGGATCTTCAGGCCGTAGACGAGGCCGGCGCCGAAGCCAAGATTACCATAGTAAAGTGCCGCCAGCACACCCGCTAGGCCAGCGCACAAGCCGCCGAACAGCAAGGCGCGGTGGAACACCTGTGCCGTGTCGATGCCGCAGAGTCTTGCGGCGAAGGGATCGTCGGCGACAGCCCGCCAATGCCGGCCGAAATTCGATCGCGCCAAAGTGGCCGCGCCCCAAATGATGACCGCGACCGCCACTGCCGTGTTGATCAGCTGGATCACCGTCAGCGTCGCAACGAAATTGCCGCCTGAGGCGAAGACCACCGGCGTCGCCAGCATCGGCGGCAGCCAGTAGTCGTGAGTGTCGGCGGCAATGCGGCTCATCTCCATCAGCACGATCATCACGCCGAGCGTGGCGGCGACGATGGCGTTGGGCGAACGGCTGGCCAGCGGGGCGAAGACGGCCTTGGACAGGACCCGGCTCAAGAGGGCGGCGTAGGCGAGCGCCACGACCATGCCGAAAGCGATTGTCGCCGGCAGCGTCAGCCATAGCGCCTGGTAGCCGTAGACGGCCGCCAGGATCATCGTCTGGCCGCAAAAGGCGAAGATGCCGCCATAGGCAAGATTGGTGCGCTGGAGCAGGCCGTTGCCCAAGGCATAGCCGAAGGCCAGCAGGCCGTAGACCGCAGCCGAATGCACGCCGTTGAGAAGCTGTTGCAGGAAATAGAGCATGCGTTGTCCGGCGGCGCGGGTAGCTGTCCCGTGCCGCAAGACTGCGCTCGCAATACTAACTTGTCAAATTGCGTTTACCAGTTAGATTGAGGCATGGCAGTTTCCTGGACCCGGCATCGTTTCTCCGGCGGCGTGCTCGCGCTCGACACCGCCAACACGGTGGTGTTGCGCGGTGATGCGGAGCGCAGCTTCGACCGTTTCGACGATCCGGTGGAGATCGCCCGTTTTGCCGTGGCCGCCAGCGGTTTTCGCGCCGACGAGCTCAAGGGCAGGGCGCTTGCCGCGCCCGACCCACAGGCGATTGCCGGCAAGGTCATTTCCATTCGCGAAACCACCGACCGCCTGATGCGGCGCAGCGTCATCGAGGGCGTGCTTGCGACAGTCGACATGCCCGGTTTCCTCAGCGCCTGTGCCGGCGGGCTCGCTGGTGCGCGCGAAAGCCTGAGCGCCGAAGCGCCCTTCGGTGCCGCGCCGGAACCGCTGGATTTCGAGGCCGCACTCGCTGTTTCCGCGCTCTCGCTCTTGTCGGCCGGCACCATGTCGCGGCTGCGCATCTGCCCGAACTGCAACTGGCTGTTCGTCGACCGCAGCCGCAACGGCAGCCGGCTGTGGTGCGACATGGCCGTCTGCGGCAACCGCCAGAAGGCGAAGCGCCACTACAGCAGGCGCAAGGAGGAGGTGCTGAATGGTTGAGCGGAGATTTTTGCGCACAGCCTTTGCTTTATCGGCGTTGGCATTTCTGGCACTGGCCGGCTGCCGCGAAAGCGGCAGCGAGGGCGAGCATTTCGAGCTGTCCGGCCGGCTATTCGTCTTCAACTACCGGCTCGCGACAGTCCAATATCTGGTGACGCTGCGGCCGCTGAAGCCGATCGGCGAGGGCGAGACTGCGGTTGCGACGTTCGAAAACCCCGCCGGCGGCGAGGCGATCGTCGTGCGCCAGAAGATATGGCCGCTCAACGACAAGGTGACGATCAACAGCCCGCCGCTCGAATGCGTGGTCAAGGACAAGCCTTACAAGGTGTCGATCCGCATCGAGAATGCAAAGGGTGGGCTGATGCAGGCGCTGGAGACGACGATGGTCTCGTCGCAGGACCAGTCGGTGCTGCCCGACAAGCCGCTCGTCGTCGGGCCGCTATACGAGCCCAATCCCGAGCTGAAGGGCCATCCGGACGGGCATCTTCCCGGAGGCCGCGGCATAACCTGTCCGCCTGCCGCCTGAGCTTTCCTCCGGCGGCAATTTTCGTTTGCGTGGACGGCTCCCGCTTGCGGATTCGTGCGTGGCCAACGGCCATACACGCCTTCGATTGTTCTTTTCCCCAAGCAAAGAAATTCGTTTGACGCGACAGCCGCGCCCGGAAAAGCTATCGCTAGGCTACCCAAGGTCAGCCGCCCGAATCGAGGGTGGTTGGGGCACAGGAAATGCTGATGACGCTTCACGACGTCGCTCTCGACGACAAGTTCGATCTGGGCAAGGAGCGGATTTTCCTCTCCGGCGCCCAGGCCGTCATCCGGATGCTCCTGATGCAGCGCGAGCGGGACCGGCTCGCCGGCCTTGATACCGCAGGCTTCGTTTCGGGCTATCGCGGCTCGCCGCTCGGTGGGCTCGACCTCCAGCTGTGGAAAGCCAAGAAGCAGCTGGCGCAGTCCAACATCGTCTTTCAGCCCGGCCTCAACGAGGAGCTTGCCGCCACCGCCTGTTGGGGCTCGCAGCAGGCCGAGCTGCTCGGCGAAGGCAAGCACGACGGCGTCTTTTCGGTCTGGTACGGCAAGGGCCCAGGCGTCGACCGCTCGGGCGACGTCTTCCGCCATGCCAATCTCGCCGGCTCGTCGAAGAAGGGCGGTGTGCTGGCGCTGATGGGCGACGACCACACCGCCGAATCCTCGACCAACGCGCATGCCACCGAGTTCCTGTTCGTCGACACGATGATCCCGATCCTCAACCCGGGCGGGGTCCAGGAACTGATCGACTACGGCCTCTACGGCTTTGCCCTGTCGCGTTTCGCCGGCACCTGGGCGGCGATCAAATGCGTCAAGGACAACATCGAATCGACAGCCTCCGTCGATGCCTCGCTCGGCCGGCTCAACATCGTCATCCCCGAATTCGACATGCCTCCTGGCGGGCTCAACATCCGCCACGAACTCGACCAGCTCGGCCAGGAAGCGCGGCTGCACGAATACAAGCGCGCCGCTGCGTCGGCCTTCATCCGCGCCAACAACATCAATCGCATTATCTACTCCGGCGGCCGCAAGCCAAAGATCGGCATCATCACCGTCGGCAAGAGTTTCCTCGACGTGCGCCAGGCACTCGACGACCTCGGCATCGACGAGAGCCGCGCCAACCAGCTCGGCATCCGCCTGTTCAAGGTCGGCTGCCCGTGGCCGCTCGACATCGAGCACATCAGGGATTTTGCCCGCGACCTCGAGATGATCGTCGTCGTCGAGGAAAAGCGCTCGCTGCTCGAGGTCCAGGTGCGCGAGGAGCTCTACGGCACCTCGATGCAGCCCAAGGTCGTCGGCAAGAAGGACGAGCGCGGCGACTGGCTGTTCCCGGCCAAGGGCGCGCTCGACCCCAACGACATCGCAATTGCCATCGGCGAGCGCGTGCTCAAGGTCATCGGCCCGTCGGAGGAGATCGCTGCCCGGGTCAGCCGCCTGCGCCAGTACCAGGCAATGCTGGCCGACACCAAGGACGTCGCCTCGCGCACGCCGTTCTTCTGCTCCGGCTGCCCGCACAATTCTTCGACCAAGGTGCCGGAGGGCTCGATCGCCGGTGCTGGCATCGGCTGCCACTTCATGGCCTTGTGGATGGACCGCAGCACGCTCGGCTTCACCGCCATGGGCGGAGAGGGCGCGCAATGGGTCGGCCAGGCGCCGTTCACGAAGCGCGAGCACATCTTCCAGAATCTCGGCGACGGCACCTACAACCACTCGGGCACGCTGGCGCTCCGCTTCGCGCTCGCCTCGGATGCCAACATCACCTACAAGATCCTCTACAACGACGCGGTCGCGATGACCGGCGGCCAGCCGCACGAAGGCAGCCTGACAGTCGACATGATCGCCCGCCAGGTCCGCGCCGAGGGCGTCGAGCGCATCGCCGTGGTCACCGACGAGCCGGACAAATATGGCGGCCGCTCGCAGTTTCCTGCCGGCACGACCTTCCATCACCGCGACGATCTCGACCTCGTCCAGCGCGAGCTGCGCGACATCAAGGGCGTTACAGTCCTGCTCTACGACCAGACCTGCGCTGCCGAAAAACGCCGGCGCCGCAAGCGCGGCACCTTCCCCGATCCCGACAAGCGCGTCTTCATCAACGAACTGGTCTGCGAGGGCTGCGGCGACTGCGGCGTCAAGTCCAACTGCGTCTCGATCCAGCCGGTCGAAACCGAGTTCGGCCGCAAGCGCAAGATCGACCAGTCGAGCTGCAACAAGGACTTTTCCTGCGTCAACGGCTTCTGCCCGTCCTTTGTGACGGTGCATGGCGGCAAGATCCGCAAGGCCGAAGGCATTGCCGGCACCAGCGACGCCTTGCAGGGCGTGCCGGAGCCAAGGCAGTTCCCGCTCGACCGCGACGGCTGGGCCGCCATCATCGACGGCGTTGGCGGTACCGGCGTCGTCACCGTCGGCGCTGTGCTTGGCATGGCCGCTCATCTCGAGGGCAAGGGCTGTGGCATGATCGACATGGCCGGCCTCGCCCAGAAGGGCGGCTCGGTGTTCACCCATGTCCGCATCGCGCGTTCGCCAGACGACATCAATGCCATCCGCGTTTCGGCCGGCAAGGCCGACCTGATCCTTGGTTGCGACCTCGTCGTGTCGGGCGCCAAGAAGGTGCTGGCTTCGGTTCGCGAAAACCATACCATCTTCGTCGCCAACACCGCTGAGATCATGCCCGGAGAGTTCACGCGCTCTGCCGATTTTTCGCTGCCGACGGAGCGGCTGAAGAAGACCCTCCGCGAGGCGGCAGGCGAGGCGAACGCGCATTTCTTCGATGCCACCCGCACGGCGTCGGCCCTGTTCGGCAACTCGCTCGGCGCCAACATGTTCATGCTCGGCTTTGCCTTCCAGCATGGTGGCCTGCCGCTGTCGGCCGAGGCGGTCGAAAAGGCGATCGCGCTCAATGGCGAGGCGGTCGCGATGAATGTCGCCGCCTTCCGCTGGGGTCGCCGCGCCGCTCACGAGCCGGAATTCGTCCGCACCATGATCGGCCGGACCAGCCGTGGCGACGAGCCTGCTGTGGCCCAGACGCTCGACGAGGTGATCGCTCGCCGCGCCGAGTTCCTGAAAGCCTACCAGAATGCCGCCTATGCCGAGCGCTACACCGGCCGCATCGCCGCCCTCCGTGCCGCCGAGCAGAGGGCAAAGCCGGGCTCGACAATCGTCACCGAAGCGGCGGCGCGTTCGCTTTTCAAACTCATGGCGATCAAGGACGAGTACGAGGTTGCCCGGCTTTACACCGACGGCTCGTTCCAGCGCGAGTTGGCAAAGCAGTTCCAGGGCTACGACAAGCTCGAATTCCATCTCGCGCCGCCGATCCTCGGCCGCAAGGGCGCCGATGGCGTTGCACGCAAGTCGAGCTTCGGTCCGTGGATGATGAAGGGCTTCAAGCTGCTTGCGGCGATGAAGGGCCTGCGCGGCGGTGCTCTCGATGTCTTCGGCTACACCGCCGAGCGCCGCATGGAGCGCGCATTGCTCGACCGCTACGATGCCGATCTCGAACTGATCCGCGCTTCGCTCTCCAGCGACAACCTTGACGCTGCGGCAGCGCTGGCGTCGGTGCCGCAGCTGATCCGCGGCTACGGACACGTCAAGCATGTGAGCGTCGACAAGGCGTCGGGGGAACGGGAGCGGCTGGTCAAAAGGTTGAACGCCGCGCCGGCAAGCCCAACCCTCCAGGCTGCCGAATAGGTGATACGACTTGTTTACCTGAACCTAAATTAGAAGTTGTGGTGCACGATTGAGCAGCGTTCCGGGCACATAAGTGCGGGCTTTCTAAGCCTTTCTTAAGGTGGATGTGGCAGTCCTTGGCCTCCTAGGCAGGCCTCGGATGCGCAGAAGAAACAACGAGATACCCGTCGACGTCTACATCCCCTTCGTGGAAACGCTTTTCCGCGATGGCGCGACGTTGGCTGTTGGTATGGTTGCGCAGACCGTCCTGATCGGCGTCGTCTGGTGGAAAACCGCTCACCCGCTCTATCTCGTCGTTGCGCTGTTCATGGTGCTCGTCGCCACGTTGCGCATGCGAAACTTCCGCAAATACAACAGCTTGCCGGCTGCCACGACGTGGGAGGAAGCGCACAAGCGCGAAAACGACTACATCCTTTACGGCACCCTGCATGGCATGGCGCTGGGCTCGTTCTGCCTGGCCGGCATCTATTTCGCGTATGATCCTTTCGCCGAAATCGCCTCCGTCTGCGTGACGCTGGCCTCGGCGACCTCGATTGCCGGCCGCAATTACGGCTCGCCGCGCATGGTGATGATCTTCACCGTCACCATGACCTGGGCGATCTCGCTCGGCTTCCTTTTGCGAGGTGATTTCTACCACGTCTTCCTTGGCCTGCTGTCGGCGCCGTTCCTCTACGCCATCCGCAAATTCGCCGACACTGTGCGCGACGTGCTGTTCACTGCAGTGTCGGAGGAGAAGAAAGCAAACCGGCTCGCCCAGCGCTTTAACCGCGCCCTCAACACCATGTCGCACGGCCTGGTCATGCTCGGCCCCGACGGTCGCGTGGCCGTTGCCAATGCGGAAGCCGCGCATCTGATGTCGGTCAAGTCGCCGGAAGCGCTGCTCGGCCGCTCGATCCACGGCCTGCTGATGCGCGGCGTCGCCGGTGGCCAGCTTGCGCTCAAGGACTGCCGCTACATCGAGGCACAGCTAACGCGCGCGCTGCGCGAGGGCCGGGACCGCAAGGTCCTGGTCTCGCTCGCCAACGGCCAGTGCCTGGAGTTCTCGGCGCGCGAAGGCAGCCAGGAACTCGGCGTCATCACCTTCGAGGACGTCACGGCGCGTGTCGCCGCCGAGGAGAAGATCCGTTTCATGGCCCGCTATGACGGCCTGACCGGACTGCCCAACCGCGCTTACTTCCATGAAGTGGCGGCCGAATGCGTTCTCTCCGGCGACCGCGAGCGGCTCTGCGCGCTTGCCGTGCTCGATCTCGACGACTTCAAGAGCGTCAACGACACGCTTGGCCATCCTGTCGGCGACGGCCTCATCTACGCCGTCGCCGAGCGCCTGGCGGCGTTCGCCTCCGACACCGTCAAGGTCAGCCGCTTCGGCGGCGACGAGTTCATGATCTATTTCGACAAGGTCGACGACGAGAGCCATCTCAGGCTGATGCTCGACCGGATGTTCGCCGAATTGCAGGGCGAGGTCGATGTCGCCGGCCATGTTCTGCGCATCCAGGCCAGCGGTGGCGCCGTGCTCGGTAAGGTGCGCGAATCCAACGTCGACGCGATGATCGTCAAGGCCGACCTTGCGCTCTACAAGGCCAAGGAATCCGGCAAGAACAGCTGGCAGCTGTTCGAGGCGGTGATGGATGCCGCCTTCCGCAACCGCCAGCTGATGAAGGCCGATCTGCGCAATGCGGTCGAGGCACGCGCCTTGCGCGTCGTCTACCAGCCGATCGTGTCGATGAGCACGATGCGCATCGCCAGCTGCGAGGCTCTGTGCCGCTGGGATCATCCCGAACTCGGCCCGGTTTCGCCCGCAACCTTCATTCCGCTGGCCGAAGAGATGGGCATCATCTCCGACATCAGCACCTTCGTACTGCAGGCGGCCTGCGCCGAATGCGCCAAATGGCCTGCGCCGATCGGCGTGTCGGTCAATCTGTCCGCCAAGGATTTCCGCGACCGCGATGTCGTCGAGAAGGTGCGGGACGCGCTTTCGGCTTCAGGCCTCGCACCACATCGCCTCGAAATCGAGGTCACCGAGACGGCGCTGCTCGACGACAAGTCGTCGACGCGCAGCTACATCGAGGAACTCAAGGCGCTCGGCGTGCGCATCGCGCTCGACGATTTCGGCACCGGCTATTCCAGCCTGAGCTATCTGCACAAGCTGCCGCTCGACAAGGTCAAGATCGACCGCAGCTTCCTGGCTGACGTCGCGCAGAACCCGCGTTCGCTGAAGCTCCTGAAGGGTATCGTCGACCTGTCGCGCCCGCTCGGCCTGTCGGTCACCGTCGAAGGCGTCGAGACCTTCGAGCAGCTCAAGATCCTCGCCGTCGAGGTCCATCCCGACCTCGTTCAGGGCTTCCTGTTCGGTTCGGCGCTGTCGTCGTCCGGCATTGAAACCATGTCCAACACCGTCTGGCCATTTGCCAAGGACATCGGTCTCGCACGCATTTCAGCCCGTCGTTGAAGTAAGCGGAAGGGCAGGTTGCCCAACTGGCAAAAACGCTTGTTTATCCATTAATTGTTAACCTTAATGGAAGGTAAATAGGAACATTTTGAATTTTATCTTTACATCAATCCGGCCTCCGCTACCCTTCGATTGGGCGGAAGTACGGGGAATACCATGACGATCCATAAAGCGACGTCCGGCGGTGACGCCGACGTTCAGAGCAGCAGTGTGTCCGGTGAGGGCTCGAGTTTCGCGAGCCACGTCTCAAGTCTGCTCGAGCGGGCCGAATACCGGCGCTGCGACAAGGGCGAGGACCTCGAGGACATCTACCGCCTCCGCTACAAGTCGTACCGGCTGAGCGACATGGTGTCGGAAAACCCCAACCACATCATCCATGACGACCTCGACGATGCCGAGAACTGCTACAAGTTCGGCATCTACATCGATGGCCAACTTGTCAGCACGCTGCGCATCCATCATGCCTGCCGCGAAACGCCGGCGTCGCCGTCGACGACCGTCTATGGCGACATCCTGCGTCCCCAACTGGCAGCAGGCGCCAATTTCGTCGACCCCAGCCGCTTCGCTGCCGATCCGGACTGGTCGCGTGTCTATCCGCAGATCCCCTATCTCACGCTGCGTCTTGCCGGCATGGCCTGCTTCTATTTCGACGCGCCTTACTGCCTGTCGACCATCCGCCCCGAGCATGCCGGCTTCTACCGCCGCATCTACAAGTCTGAGCAGATCGGCGAACTGCGCGACTATCCCGGCCTCAACTACCAGGTCGTGCTCTACCGCGCCGACGTCAACAGCATTCGCGAGCGCTCCTTCCAGCGTTTCCCCTTCTTCAAGTCGACGCCGATGGAACAGCGGCTGATGTTCGGCAGGCAGCCGATGGGCGAGCTCGCCCCGCTGACCATCCTGCCGACGGCAAAATATTTTCGCGAAGCCGCCTGAGCTTCGCGTAAGGTCGGCGGCACTGTAATCCGGACTCTGCGGGCACAATGACGACGACTGTTATCAAGCACCTGTTGCGGGCCGCGCTGCTGCTCGGGCTGATCCTGCCCGCACCATTGCATGCCGCCGAAGACACGCTCGCCATCGCCAACATGACCTTCCGCACCGGGCCGTTCGCTGATGCGGGTGTGCCGCTTATGGACGGCCAGCGCGACTACATGCTGATGCTCAACGAGCGCGACGGTGGCATCAACGGCATCAAACTGAACTATGACGAGTGCGAGACCGGCTTCAGCGTCGACAAGGCGGTGGAGTGCTACGACAAGGCCAAGGCGTCGAGCCTGGTCACCCAGCCCTGGTCGCCCGCCATCACGCTTGAACTGCTGCCGAAGGCCAGCGCCGACAAGGTGCCTCTGCTGGCCCCGGGCTACGGCTTTTCGGCCATGGCGGACGGCAAGCGTTTTCCCTGGGCCTTCAATCCGCCAGTCAGCTACTGGGACGGTGCCTCGATGATGCTCAAGGGCATATCGGGCGACGACCTCGACACTCTGCGCGGCAAGAAGATCGTGCTTTTGCATCTCGATGGTCATTATGGCGAGGAGCCGATCCCGCTTCTCCAGGCCTATGCCGACAGTTTTGACTTCACGCTGCTGCCCGTGCCGGTAGCGGCCAAGGAGATGCAGAGCCAGTCCGCGCAATGGGCAAAGATCAAGGCCGAACGCGCGGATTTCGTGTTGCTGTGGGGCTGGGGCGCGATGAACGCGGGTGCCTTGGCCGAGGCGGTGAAATCGGGCTTTGCCATGGACAAGCTCGTCGGTATCTGGTGGTCGGCCCATGATGACGACCTGAAGGCGGTGGGCGAGGCGGCCAAGGGCTATCGCGCCCTGTCATGGAACCTGCCCGCGCCGGATGCCGAGGCGATGAAGGACATCCGCAAATACGTCATCGACGCGGGCAAGTCGCAGACACCGGTCGAGGCGCTCGACAAGCTGTTCTATCAGCGCGGCGTCTTGATCTCGATGCTCTCGGCCGAGGCGATCAAGGCGGCGCAAGAGCATTTCGACAAAAGGCTGATCAGCGGCGAGCAGATGCGCTGGGGCCTCGAGAACCTCAAGATCGACGACGCCCGGCTGGCGGCGCTCGGCATGACCGGCATGATCGGCCCATTCTCAACTTCCTGCGCCAACCACGCCGGCAATGGCAGTGCCTGGCTGCTGCACTGGGACGGCAGCCGCTTCGTCAAGGCATCGCACCCGCTGACTGCCGACCGGGAGATGGTGGCACCTCTGGTCGACCAGGAAGCCAGCAAGTTTGCAGCCGCGCATGCGCCCTGGCCGCTCAACGAAGCCTGCAAGAATTAGCGCCCTGTTTCCCGCAGGCGGTGATCGGCGTTGACGATCGCTGTGGCGTTCCCCGGGCTTGGTGGGGCAGGGCGCTTGTTCTCGCCATCCTCGGACAGCCCGGAGCCCGGCGCCGCTCTTGTCGGAAATCCGCAGGCTCTGGCCTGAACCACCGTGAACGGACCCCGTTCCAGCCTTTTGCCCGCGCCCAGGCATCACTCCGCGCAACCAGCCGTCCAGCTTTCGCCGCCATCGCCATCCCGACATCGCGATTTCAGTCATCGCTTTCGCCACAAACGGCTGCATTTGATCAAATGAGCATTTATTTCCCCGTTGGGGATTGATAATCTTGTCGCAGCCAAAGGGGCAATCTTTCCATTGCCCTGCAGCGCGCATTTAGGTATGTGCCCTTGAACTCGTTTTCCGGAGGGGACTCTCATGGCTGATACCACGCCGACCGGCCCGATCGAACTTGGCGCGCAGATGGACTACGCCGAGCACGAGAAAACCTATTCGATGTTCATTATGCTGTCCAAATACGGCACGCTGTTCTGCGTCGCGCTGATGATCGCCATGGCATTCGGCTTCTTCACGCCGGCGGGCTTCTTCTCCAGCCTCGTGCTGTTCCTGATCATCTGCGGCGTCGGCGGCTTCCTGCTGCGTGACGTACCGACCCACATTCGCTGATTGATTTCCTGGCAGCCGCCGGGTTCCCGCGCCGGTTCGTGTCACGGCCAATTTCCGGTCGAAGCTGAACCGACGATCTTCCTGCGAAGAGCGTGGACCAAAAGCGGCTGCACGCAATAACCTTGCCGGCGAAGCGCCCGGCAGGGCATGGTCCTGATAAGTTTTTGGTACGGGTGCGTCGGCGGTCTCTTTCGTCACTACCCCAGTAGATTTCGTTGGTAAGGCGCCGACGCGTCTGTGTGCGTCCGGCACTTTACGTTTGGTAAGGTTCCAACCGAAAGGACGTCACGGTGGGCCAGACGATATTCATACCCAGAGAGTTGGATGCGATTGAGAGCCGTGTAGGGGCTTCGCCGGATACGGTGAAACGCCTTGTGGGTCTTGGTTTTGCCGTTGTTGTCGAGGCGGGGGCTGGCACCTTGTCGCGCATTCCCGATGCCGATTATGCGGCGGTGGGGGCGGTGATCGGCAAAGCCGGCGATGCCGCCAAGGCCGATGTCGTGCTGAAGGTGCGCCGTCCTTCGGAGGCCGAGGTCAAGGGCTACAAGCAAGGTGCCGCCGTGCTGGCCACCATGGATCCCTATGGCAACGAGGCCGCTGTGGCGGCGATGGCCAAGGCCGGTGTGACGGCGTTCGCCATGGAGTTCATGCCGCGCATCACCCGTGCCCAGGTGATGGACGTGCTGTCGTCGCAGGCCAACCTCGCCGGTTACCAGGCAGTCATCGACGGTGCCGCCGAATATGACCGGGCGCTGCCGATGATGATGACGGCGGCCGGCACGGTGCCGGCAGCAAAGGTGTTCATCATGGGCGTCGGCGTTGCCGGCCTGCAGGCGATCGCCACGGCCCGCCGCATGGGCGCGATCGTGACTGCCACCGACGTGCGTCCGGCTGTGAAGGAGCAGGTCGCCTCGCTCGGCGCAAAGTTCCTCGCCGTCGAGGACGAGGAGTTCAAGGCCGCCGAGACCGCTGGCGGCTACGCCAAGGAGATGTCCAAGGAGTACCAGGCGAAGCAGGCGGCTTTGACCGCCGAGCACATCGCCAAGCAGGACATCGTCATTACCACCGCACTGATCCCGGGCCGTCCGGCGCCGAAGCTGGTGTCGGCCCAGATGGTTGCCTCGATGAAGCCGGGTTCGGTGCTTGTCGACCTCGCCGTCGAGCGCGGCGGCAATGTCGAGGGTGCGGTGCCGGGCAAGGTCGTCACCACAGCCAATGGGGCAAAGATCGTCGGCCATCTCAACGTGCCGGGACGGGTCGCGGCGTCCGCCTCGCTGCTTTACGCCAAGAACCTGTTCGCCTTCCTCGAGACCATGGTCGACAAGACCTCGAAGCAGATCGCCATCAACCGCGATGATGAGCTGGTCAAGGCAACCATGCTGACCGACGGCGGCAAGGTGGTGCACCCGAACTTCGCCAATGCGGCTGCGGCAGCGGACAAGCCAAAACCGATCGTTGCCGGCCAGAACCGCGGCGACGATCCGGCGAGCGATGGTGCTGCACCTGCCAAGGCAGCAGCGAAGAAACCCGCCGCCAAATCGGACAAACCGGCCGCTGCGAAAAAGCCCGCTGCCAAGAAGCCGGCCTCAAGCGCCGGCGCCAAGACGTCATCTGAGGGAGACGCGTGATGGAAGGTCTTCAAAAAGCCCTCGACCAGCTCGACCAGGCGGTCGCCGCCGTCCGGCTCGGCGTCCAGGATCTCGCCACATCAGAAGGTGCGGCGGAAGCTGCCGGCAATGCGGCGCATGCTGTGTCAGGCGGTGCGATCGACCCGTTCGTGTTCCGCTTCGCCATCTTCGTTCTGGCGATCTTCGTCGGCTATTACGTCGTCTGGTCGGTGACACCGGCCCTGCACACGCCTTTGATGGCCGTCACCAACGCCATCTCCTCGGTCATCGTCGTCGGTGCGCTGCTCGCCGTCGGCATCGCCGCCTCCGGCCTTGCCACCGGCTTCGGCTTCGTCGCCCTGGTGCTGGCCTCGGTCAACATCTTCGGCGGCTTCCTCGTCACCCAGCGCATGCTGGCGATGTACAAGAAGAAGGACAAGTGACGTGACCCTGAACCTCGCTTCCTTCCTCTACCTCGTCTCCGGCATCCTGTTCATCCTGGCCTTGCGCGGCCTGTCGCATCCGACCACGTCCCGCAAGGGCAACACCTACGGCATGGTTGGCATGGGTATTGCCATCGTCACCACGCTGGCGCTGGCCAAGCCGTCCGCGACCGGCCTCGGCTTGATCGTGCTCGGCCTCGCCATTGGCGGCGGTGTCGGTGCGGTTACCGCACGGCGCATCGCCATGACCTCGATGCCGCAGCTGGTCGCTGCCTTCCACAGCCTCGTCGGCATGGCCGCCGTCATGGTGGCCGCCGCCGCGATCTATGCACCCGAAAGCTTCGGCATCGGTGCCGTCGGCGCCATCCATGGCCAGGCGCTGGTCGAGATGAGCCTTGGCGTTGCCATCGGCGCCATCACCTTCACCGGCTCGGTCATCGCCTTCCTCAAGCTCGATGGCCGCATGTCGGGCAAGCCGATCATGCTGCCGGCCCGCCACCTGATCAACGCAGCACTCGGCATCGGCCTGGTCGTGCTGATCGTGCTGCTGGTCACCACCCAGTCGACCACCATCTTCTGGCTGATCGTGGCGCTCTCGCTTGTCCTCGGCGTGCTCTTGATCATCCCGATCGGCGGCGCCGACATGCCGGTGGTCGTGTCCATGCTCAACTCCTATTCGGGTTGGGCGGCAGCAGCCCTCGGCTTCACGCTCGGCAACCTCGCACTGATCATCACCGGTGCGCTGGTTGGCTCGTCTGGTGCGATCCTGTCCTACATCATGTGCAAGGGCATGAACCGCTCGTTCATCTCGGTCATCCTTGGCGGCTTCGGCGGCGAGACGGCGGCAGCTGTCGACGACGGCATCCAGCGCACGGTCAAGACGGGCGCTGCCGACGACGCGGCGTACCTGATGATGAACGCCCAGAAGGTCATCATCGTGCCGGGCTACGGCATGGCTGTGGCCCAGGCCCAGCATGCGCTGCGCGAGATGGCCGACAAGCTCAAGGCCAATGGCGTCGAAGTCAAATACGCCATCCACCCTGTCGCCGGCCGCATGCCCGGCCACATGAACGTGCTGCTCGCCGAGGCCAACGTGCCCTACGACGAGGTCTTCGAGCTCGAAGACATCAACAGCGAGTTCTCGCAGGCCGACGTCGCCTACGTCATCGGCGCCAACGACGTCACCAACCCGTCGGCGCGTGACGACAAGAGCTCGCCGATCTATGGCATGCCGATCCTCGACGTCGACAAGGCCCGCACCTGCCTGTTCGTCAAGCGCTCGCTCGGTTCAGGTTATGCCGGCATCGACAACACGCTGTTCTACAAGGACGGCACCATGATGCTGCTCGGCGACGCCAAGAAGATGACCGAAGAAATCGTCAAGGCCATGGATCACTGAGCCAACAGCTCAACCATCCACACCCAAGACAAACAAAAGCCCGGCATAGCCCGGGCTTTTTTGTTGCCCTGAACTGGCATACCCTGACGCTGTCTGCTGAATAGTCTTCGCTCTTGTCAGGGGGAATTGCGATGAATGTCAGCCCCGCACCAAAACGGCCTGCGGCCAGCGACAATGCGCGCCAGGCAGTGGTCATCGTCCACGGTATGGGCGAGCAGCGTCCGATGGACACCATCCGCAGCTTCGTCAGTGCCGTCTGGAGCTCCGACCTCAGCCGGACGGAAGGCAAGTTCGGCGCGCGCAAGCCGGATCCCGACGGTGATGGCCTGATCAACAAGAGCTGGGTGCATCCCGACAGGCGGGCGCGCTCCTACGAGCTGCGCCGCATCACCACACCCGATGACGTTAACGGCCGGCGCACCGAGTTCTACGAGCTCTACTGGTCCGACATCACCCAAGGCACCACCGTCCAGCGCCTTGTGGCCTGGGTGAAGGGCCTTCTGCTGCGCAAATGGTCCGATGTGCCCGTGGACGCGCGGCGGCTCTACATCGCCGCCTGGGGGGGGCAGTGCTGATCGCCACGCTACTAATCGTGCCCAACCTGATCGAGTGGTTCGGGCTGGGCAAGGTGCTCTTCCCCGGCTGGGTGTGGAGCATCGCCGCTGTCGCCGTCGGCTGGCTGGTCAGCCAGTTCCTGCTGCCTTATTTCGGCGACGTCGCGATTTACGTCCGGGCCGAGCCCGACACCATCGCCAAGCGCACCGAGGTTCGGGAGAGGGGGCTTGCGCTGCTGCGCGGGCTGAACGACGACCCGGCCTATGACCGCATCGTCGTCGTTGCCCACAGCCTGGGCACCATCGTCGCTTATGACATATTGCAGCTGCTGTGGGCTGAGCGCGCGCCGAGCGGCCGCAACAACCGCACCGAGCCGGAGCTGCTCAAGGCATTCCGCGCGGTCGGCAAGAAGGCGCTCCCGATCGACAGCGCCGAGCGGGCCAAGGTCACGATGGATTCCGCAGAGCTGGCTGAATTTCGCGGCCTGCAATGGCAGCTCTACCGGCAGCTGCGCACCGCCCCGTCGGACAAGCTCGACAGCTGGAAGGTCAGCGACTTCGTCACCTTCGGCAGCCCGCTCACCCATGCCGAATTCCTGGTCACCCACAATGCCGCCGACTTCGCGAAGGCGGTCGACGAGCGGCTGCTGTCGACCTGCCCACCGGTGTCGGAGGGCAAGAACCCCAACATCCTCTATCCCTCGCGCTCACCGAAATACCCGCATCACGCGGCGGTCTTTTCCGCCACGCGCTGGACCAACATCCACGACAAGGGCAATGGCTGGCTGACCGGCGATCCGATCTCCGGCCCACTGGTCGAGAATTTCGGCCCCGGCATCCTCAACGTCCAGGTCAGCCTGAACTGGGCGCTCGGTCGCATCTTCACCCACACCAATTACTGGTCGACCGCTGCTGAGGGTTGGGAGGTGTTGCCATCGGGCGAACGCGGGCCGCGCAGCCATCTCGACGTGTTGCGCGACGCCGTCGACCTCGGCCGCGAGGCTGACCCCGTTCCGCCCGCGCCAAAGCCGACTGTCCGCCGGCGCGGGAAGCCTGCGAGCCCGACAGTCTAGCGCTGGGCTTCGGTTGCCATCTTCACGGCCATGCCGGCCAACACCGTGCCCATCAGCCAGCGCTGCACCGCGACCCAGCCGGGATTGTTGGCGAGGAAGGTCGAGATCGACCCCGCCGACAGCGCGATCATCGCATTGACCGAGACGCTGATGCAGATCTGGATCGTGCCGAGCAGCAGCAACTGGGCCAGCACGTTGCCGGCCGCCGGGTCGATGAACTGCGGCAGCAGCGACAGATAGAACACCGCGACCTTGGGATTGAACAGGTTGGTGAAGAAGCCCATGGCGAACAGCTTGCGCGGACTATCCTTCGGCAATGCACGGACGTGGAACGGCGAGCGGCCGCCCGGGCGGATCGCCTGCCAGGCGAGCCAGAGCAGGTAGGCGGCACCGGCGAAGCGGATGGCGTCATAGGCATAGGGCACGGCGAATATCAGCGCCGTGATGCCGAAGGCGGCGCAGAGCATGTAGACGACGAAGCCGAGCGCCACCCCGCCGAGCGAGATCAGGCCGGCCCTAGGACCCTGGCTGAGCGAACGCGACACCAGGTAGATCATGTTGGGGCCTGGTGTCAGCACCATGCCAAGGGCAATGGCGGCAAATGCGATGAGGCTGGCTGTCTCGGGCATGCGCGTTCCCTCCGGAGCTGGCCGTCCAGCTGGCGAAGAGATGCCGGGAAATTGCCTGGCTTGAAAGAGGGCAGGCGAGGGCCAACGATTGCGACAGCGGGACCCTGTGCCTCGCCTTCTCTGAGATTGGCGGCGCAAAAATGCCGGGCACGGGAAAGTCCTCCCGCACCCGGCATGTCTAGGTGTCAAGACGGCTGTTACTTCAGCGGCGCCGTCAGCTGCAGCGCGCCGATGGCGACTGCGGCGTTGAGGCCGGTCTGGTTGGTCAGGCTGACGGGCTGGAGCGCGATCGAGCGGCTGGAGCCGCCGACAAGCACGTTAGCGCCGAGGCCGACGGCGACTGTCGCTTCGGCCGTTGCGCCGAGATAGTTGCCGGCGAGGCCGCCCGGGTCATAGACGTCGCGGCTCGGGGCCAGCACCAGCCACTCCAGCGCGCCGCCGGTCGTGGTGCCGATGTCGACGCCATATTTGTTGATGCGGCCGGAATAGATCTCCTGCGCGCGGTTGCCAAAGGCCGGCGTGAACGTGCACTGCATGTCCTTGCTCGAGCCGATGATGAAGCCGGTGCCGCCGTTCACGGTGCAGCTGAGC
The DNA here is from genome assembly GCF_964252895.1 of Aminobacter sp. LjRoot7. Classification (NCBI taxonomy): domain Bacteria; kingdom Pseudomonadati; phylum Pseudomonadota; class Alphaproteobacteria; order Hyphomicrobiales; family Phyllobacteriaceae; genus Aminobacter; species Aminobacter sp. LjRoot7. The sequence continues at coordinate 1,080,264 of NZ_CAXUPX020000001.1, read as the reverse complement.
ATGCCGAGCTTGGCGCCGAACTGCGCGTGGGCAGGTGCCGCAAACGGCACGAGGGCAAGGGCGAGGATGGCAAGCTTTTTCATGGGCGGAATCCTTTCAGGCATGAAGCGATATCAACCGCATAGCCGCTGAAAGGTTCCCTCCGGGGCGGCTAGCCGATCTCACGCAATCGCCGGCGAATCTCGTCGGCGAAACGCATCACGCGCTCTGGCTGCGGCTTTTCTGCGGCATAAAACGACAGCATGGCGAAGCGGGCCTTCGGCGCGCAGGCCTTGAACACACCCCATTTAAGGATGCGGCGCACCGGACGGTGCATGATCAGCCGGTCGATCCACCACGGGCTGCCCAGCGTGGTGATGGCCACGACATGGCGCAGCTTGCCGAGCAGCGGCTTGATCGGGCCGAAATCAGTGGCGTGGTCGAAGGCGATGCCGGGGGCGAACACCCGATCGACCCAACCCTTCAGCATCGCCGGCAGGCCGAACCACCAGGTCGGGAACACCAGCACCAACACCGCCGCCTCGCGCAGGGCTTGAGCATGGGCCTCGAGTGCGGCCGCGTCGAAGCGCTCGCCATAATAGGAGCCACGCTCGGCGGGCGTCAGGCGCGGGTCGAAGTCTGTGCGGTAGAGGTCGAGCAGCTCGACCTTGTGGCCGGCACTGGTGAGCGCGGCAATCGCCGTGTCGGCGAAGTGCCGGTTCAGGCTCTCGGGCAGCGGATGCGACAGGACGACGAGGCAGTTCACGGCTGTGCCTCGTCGGAGAAGGTCAGGCGCCGCCGCGCGTGCGGGCGAGACCGTCGACCGCCGGCTTGTAGTTGGGGTCGAGGCGCACTGCCTCGGCATAAGCCTTGGCGGCCTTGGCCTTGTCGCCGCGGCGCTCGTAGATCAGCGCCTGGTTGGCCCAGCTCTCGGCGATCTTGCCATCGAGCTTGATCGCCATGTTGAAGTCGGCGAAGGCGTTGTCGTCGTCGCCGGTGGCGAGATAGGACAGGCCGCGGCCGTTATACGGCTCGGCGGCATCCGGCGACAGCGAGATCGCCTTCGAGAAGTCCTCGATGGCAAAGGCGTGCTGGCCCTGCTGCTGATAGATCAGGCCGCGATTGTGGTAGGCGCGCGGGTCGGTGGTGTCGAGCTCGATCGCCTTCTGGAAATCGGCGAAGGCGTCCTGGGTGCGGCCTGCCTTGCGGTAGAGATTGCCGCGGCCGATATAGGCGGCGTCGTAGGACGCGTTGAGCTGGATCGCCTTGTTGTAGTCGGCCAGTGCTGCGGCCTGGTTGCCCTGGAAGCGGTAGATCAGCGCCCGGTTCGAATAGGCCTGGTAGAAGTTCGGGTTGAGCTGCAGCGCCCGGTCGAAGTCCTCCAAAGCCTCGCGATACTTGCCGCCACGGCCATAGGCCGAGCCGCGCACGTTGTAGGCTTCGGGATCGTTGGGATTGCTCGAGATGACGGCGCTCAGCGACGAGATGTTCTCGCTCGAGCCCTGCATGGTGTCGATGCGCGTCAGCTCGCCGGCCGGGCCGGACGACTGGCAGCCGGCAACGGCCATGGCGACCAGCACGAGAGCTGTCATGGCGCCGCCGCGCAGCACGGAGTTGCGGTTGCTCATGACTGCATTCATCGCTGCGTGTCCCTCGCTTGCGCCTCTACGGCTTGAGCGCCGCGTCCGGTGACGTCCGGACAAAACAAAAAGGTGGCGGCGATTTTTGGTCGCCCCACCTTGTCGTTATCCTTCGAAAAGGACCAAAGATTGGCAGATCAACGTGCCGGACGTGCGCCAGCGCCTGCACCAGCAGCAGCTGCCGGGCGCGGCGTGCTGGGCAGCAGGCCTTCGCGCTGGGCGCGCTTGCGGGCCAGCTTGCGGGCGCGGCGAACGGCTTCAGCCTTTTCGCGAGCACGCTTTTCAGAAGGCTTCTCGTAGTGACCGCGCATCTTCATTTCACGGAAGATGCCTTCGCGCTGCATTTTCTTCTTCAGCGCGCGAAGCGCCTGGTCAACATTGTTATCGCGGACGAGTACCTGCACGTGTGATCCTGTCTTTCGGGTTCTAATCTGAAGGTTCCGGCCATAGCCAGAATGCCTTCGCGATGGGTTCCACCGGGAATTGTCGGCGGCAGATAGCAGAATCAGCCCTGCTTGTCCACTCCAAAGGCCGCGTTTCCTGAGAACTGTGGGAAACGGGCGGCCCGCGGTGCGCACTTCCGCCGCATTCGTCGCCGAGGAAGCCTCTCCCATCTTCCGACCCGACATGCAAGGCATTCCATGCGCTCACTGATCTTCGCCCTGGCGCTTGCCGCCGCCATTCCGCATGCCCAGGCGGCCGATCTCATCGGCTTCTGGGACAAGCCGCAGCATGGCGGCAACAGCTTCAACCGGCTGCCGCCTGATCAGGCCTATTTCGACGCGCTGCGCGGCTATGGCGCCACCTGGGTGCGGCTGTCCTATGACAAGTGGAAGCCGGAAAAGCGCGACTTCCTGATCGGCACCGCCGACAGGTATGACGGCCTCGTCGCCTCCGACGTGAAGACGCTGAAGGACGTGCTCGACCGCGCCGACAAGGCCGGCCTCAAGGTGGTGATCGCGCCGCTGTCGCTGCCGGGCATGCGCTGGGCCCAGAACAACGACAAGAAGTTCGACGGCCGCCTGTGGGCCGACAAGGAATACTGGACCCAGGCAGCCGACTTCTGGCGCGACCTGGCGAAGGAGCTCAAGGACCATCCGGCGGTTGCCGCCTACAACATCGTCAACGAGCCGGCGCCGGAAAAGGAAGGCGGGCTTGCCGAGCACGCCAACGTCGCCGAGATGCGCGCCTGGTACACCAGGAATGCCGGCAGTTCGCGCGACCTCAAGGCCTTCTACGAGACGGTCATCGCGGCGATCCGCGAAGTCGACCCGACGACCCCCGTCATGGCCGACGCCGGCTGGTATGGCGCGGCCGATGCTTTCTCCTACTGGCCGGCGGGCCTCGCCGACCAGCGCGTGCTCTATTCCTTCCACATGTACGAGCCCTATGCAGCGACCAGCGCCCCCAACATGAAGCGCGACAAGCCCTACGCCTATCCGGGCAAGGTGCCTTACGGCGAAGGCGAGGAGAAATGGGATGCCGAGCGCGTCCGCGCCTATCTCGACCAGCCGATCGACTGGGCCGACAGCCGCGGCATCGCCCGCAACCGAGTCGTTGCCGGCGAGTTCGGCTGCATGCGCCGCCTGCCGCTCTGCAAGCAATATCTCGAGGACGTGCTGACCAACCTCGACGAGGACAAGCTGCACTGGGCTTTCTACAGCTTCCGCGAGGACGCCTGGGACGGCATGGACTACGAGCTCGGCGCCGGCAAGGTGAACTGGAAATACTGGGAAGCCCAGGAAAAGAACGAGCCCGATCCGGTCAAGCGCAAGTCGACATCGGAGTTCGAGCCGATCTCCAAGCGACTGGCTGCGGGCAAGCAGCCGTCTTAAGCACAATTCCGGACGGAAAACCGCGGCTCGCTTTTCCCGGAATTGCGCTAGGCCAAAAACTTCAGCCCGTTGACGACCTTGTCGACGAGCTTGCGGTCGCCGTGCAGGCCGAGGCCGACAATGTCGAGCTCGGCGGCCGGCGTCGCCGCCACCGAGGCGCGGTTGTCGGCGTCGTTGCTGGTGACAAACAGCGGTCGCGTGTAGATCGAAAACGCCATGCCGCGCGAACGCGCCCGCTCATAGGTCCGCCGTATCGTCTGGCTGTCCGCGCCATAGACGAAGACCGGCTCGCGGATCATCGCGAGATAGAAGTTGTCGTCATTGTCCTTGTAGGGTTCGCCGGCCATCTCGGGATAGCCGTGCATCAGCCCGCCGGTCAGGAAGGCTGCGACATTCACCTTCTGCCAGGGCGCGAGTTCGTCGAGGAGGATGAGGGCGGTCTTGGTCGGGTACATCATGGCCCAAGGCTAGCCGTGTCCGACACCGGGGTCTTGAACGTTTGTGCAGGGACCACGACATTGCGGTTTCAGCCAGCGCGGACCCCGCTTGATGTCCCCCTCTTCGAAGACCGAAGACTTCATCGCCACCGACGAACCGGTCCACGGGCTGCAGCGCCTGGTCGCGCGCTTCGGCGGCCACGCCTACGACCCGCACCGCCACGAGACCTATGCCGTCGGCCACACGCTGTCGGGCGCTCAGGCCTTCCGCTATCGCGGCAGCGACAGGATCAGCGTCCAGGACGAGTGCATGGTCATCCACCCCGACGAGGTGCATGACGGCCACGCCGGCGCGCCCGAGGGCTTTTCCTACCGCATGCTCTACATCGAGCCATGGCTCGTCTGCCGGGCGCTCGGCCGCGACAGCCTGTTGCCCTTCGTGCCGGGCGTGGTCGAGCGCGACGCCGGGCTTGCCGCCCTGATCGACGACGCCTTCGCCGATTTCCCCAATCCGATGGAGCCGCTGCAGGCCGATGCCTTCATATCAGATGTTGCAGCACACCTCGCCCGGCGCAGCGACGATGCCAGGCCGCAGCGCGCGGCGGCGTTGCCCGTCGAAAAGATTGCCGCGGCACGTTCGTTCCTCGCCGAGGAGTTCGACCGGCAGGTGACATCAGATGATCTCGAGCGCATCACCGGCCTCGACCGCTTCGAGCTTTCCCGCGCCTTCCGCCGGCTTCTCGGCACCTCGCCACATCGCTATCTCGTCGGGCGCAGGCTGGCGCACGCGCGTTCCCGCATGGCTGCGGGCGAGGGGCTGGCCGAGGTCGCTGCGGCCTCCGGATTCGCCGACCAGAGCCACATGACGCGTCATTTCCGTGCCCGTTTCGGCATCACGCCAGGCCGCTTCGCCGCCCTTGCCGGTGCCGGCAGCAGCTGACAACTGGCCCCCACAGTACCGCCGCGTGCACCATGAAAGCGCGGCCCCGCGGGTCTATGTCAGCCTGTCTCTTGAAATGCGCCCGGAGTTTTTGCCGTGACCGATACAGCCATGCCCGCCCGTTCGTCGTCCGCCGATGGCACGGTGATGGCAATTCTTCTCGCGGTCAGCTTCAGCCATTTCCTCAACGACGTCATGCAGTCGCTGATCTCGTCGCTCTATCCGATGCTGAAGGACGACTATAAGCTCGACTTCTGGCAGATCGGCCTTTTGACCACCACCTTCCAGGTCACTGCGTCGCTGCTGCAGCCGGTCATCGGCATGTACACCGACAAGAAGCCGCTGCCGTTCTCGCTGCCGGTCGGCATGTGCCTGACGCTGATCGGCCTGCTCACGCTGGCCTTCGCGCACAGCTATGAGATGCTGCTCGTCGGCTCGGCCTTCGTCGGCCTTGGCTCGGCGATCTTCCATCCCGAATCCTCGCGTGTCGCGCGCCTCGCTTCTGGTGGCCGCTTCGGCCTTGCCCAGTCGCTGTTCCAGGTCGGCGGCAATTTCGGCTCGGCGCTCGGGCCGCTGCTTGCCGCCTTCATCGTCGTGCCTTTGGGGCAGGGCGGCATCGCCTGGTTCTCCATCGCCGCCATGGTCGGCATCGTCGTCCTGATCCGCGTCAGCGTCTGGTACAGCCGCCACATCGTCAGCGCCGCCAAGCGCGCGGCCCCCACGCTGTTCAACCCGCTGCCGCGCAACAAGGTTATATCGGCGCTTGTCGTGCTCGCCATCCTGGTCTGCTCCAAGCAGGCCTACACGGCCAGCCTGTCGAGCTACTACACCTTCTATGTCATCGAGCGCTTCGGCGTGTCGGTGCAAGAATCGCAGTACCTGCTGTTCTTGTTCCTCGGCGCGGCAGCGCTTGGCACCTTCCTCGGCGGCCCGATCGGCGACCGCTTCGGCGCCAAGACGGTGATCTGGTTCTCGATCCTCGGCGTGCTGCCGTTCACGATCATGCTGCCTTATGCCGACCTGTTCTGGACCAAGGTGCTGACGGTGCTCATCGGCCTGATCCTGGCCTCGGCCTTCTCGGCCATCGTCGTCTTCGCCCAGGAGCTGGTGCCCGGCCGCGTGGGCCTCATCGCCGGTATCTTCTTCGGCTTCGCCTTCGGCATCGGTGGCATTGCTGCCGCGGTGCTGGGCGTGATCGCCGACTCGCGCGGCATCGAATACGTCTTCAAGCTGTGCTCGTTCCTGCCGATGCTGGGCCTGCTGACCGTGTTCCTGCCCAACATGAAAGCGGCGCGCCTGGGCAAGGCCTGAGGCCAATCGCGTTTGGAGCATGATCCCGGTCGCGGGTCATGCTCCAGCGATCTGCTGGCCGACATCAGGAACATTGCGCAGCTTGTCGGGATTGCGCGTCACATAGATCGCGACGACCTTTCCGTCTTCGATGTTGAGCGCCGTCGTCTGGACCGTCGTTCCCTCTTCCATGGTGACGAAGCCCGGCAGGCCGTCGATGATCGCGTAGCGGATCAGCTGTGACGGACGCACGGCAAACAGGCGCGCAAGGCTTGCATGGCGTGCCATGACGGCGTCGATGCCGACCAAGGGTCGTGACGGCGCCGCAACCTGGCCGCCACCATCAGCGTAGGTAACGACGTCCTCGGCGAGCATTGTCCGCAATGCCGCGAGATCGCCTGTCCTCGATGCATCGAAGAAGGCGGCGGCGAAACGCAGGCCTTCTTCCCTGGGGATCGTGAAGCGTGGCCTGGCGTCATGGATATGCGTCCGCGCCCGGCTGGCGAGCTTGCGGCAGGTGGCGGCTTCGCGCCCGATCGCTTCCGCCACCGCCTCGAACTTCAGCCCGAACACGTCGTGCAGCAGGAACGCCGCCCGCTCCAGAGGCGACAGGCGTTCCAGCGCGATCATCAAGGGCAGCGTGATGTCGTCCGCCGCCTCGCCGTCGTCGGGATCGAAGATGGGATCCGGCAGCCAGGGGCCGATGTAGGTCTCGCGCAGGCGCCTCGTCGACTTGAGCTCGTTGAGGCACAGGCGCGTGACGATGGTGCGCAGATAGGCCGCCGGCTCCTCCACCATGCTGCGATCAGCGGCGAGCCAGCGCAGCCAGGCGTCGTGCACGACATCCTCCGCATCGGCGATCGATCCCAGCATCCGATAGGCGAGCCGGACAAGGCCCGGCCGCTGGTCGGCGAAGGTTGTGCTCAACGCAATCTCGTTCATCGCGCGCCAAACTAGGCCGGCGCCAGGACGGCGTCACGCCCGCGCGCAAATTGCAGTGCGGCCTTGGCGACCCGCTTTCCCAGATGGCGGGCGGTGGCGAGATCGGATTCGGGTGGCGCCGTATCCGGGCCTTCGTCGGTGTTCGACTGCGCACCGGCTCCGAGCCAGAAGCCCAACCTGTTCAGGTCGGCTTCCGATCCTGTCGAGGAGCTGTTTGACGGAGGCAGGTCGAGATTGATCCAGTGCATGCCATGCTGTGCGGCAAACAGCGCCAACTGGATCAGCGTGGACAGCTTGTCCCCGGACCGTGCGCCCGAATTGGTAAAGCCTGCCGCGAGCTTGTCCTTCCAGAGATAGCCCTCGGCCATCACGGTCCTCGAGGTTGCCTCGGCGAAGGTTTTGAACGGCGCAGAGGCGGCGCCCATGTAGGTCGGCGCGCCGAAGATGATTGCTTGCGCGGCCTTGAGGTCGTCCCAATGCCGCTCGACGATCTCGACTGGAAGCACAAGTGCGTCGACCCCGTCGACTTCACGCACGCCGGCTCCGACGGCCTCTGCCTGGCGCCGCGTATGGCCGAAGCCGCTGTGGTAGACGATCGCGATGCGCGTCGAGCCGTTGGCGGCAGCAATGTTGTCCATGACCATGTCCTCTGTGATGCTGGTTACAGAAGTCATGACAAGGCAGGGTCGCAAAACGTGACATGCCGGGTGAAATTGGCGGCGGCATTGCACTCGCCCACCGTTCAGGCCGCGCGCCTTGGCGCGGCCTGCGGCCGGCTCTGTCAGAGCCGGTTGATCGACACCCCGCCATCGGCAAGAAGTGCTGCACCCGTGGTGAAGCTCGAAGCTTCCGAGGCGAGGTAGAGTGCCGAGCGGGCGATCTCCTCGGGCTGGGCGATGCGCTTCAGCGCATGCAGCCCCTCGACGAAGGCGCGCTCGTCGGCAGTCTTGAAGGTCGCCATCGGCGTGTCGGTGCCGCCGGGCAGCAGCGCATTCACGCGGATGCCTTGCGCGCCATATTCCGCCGCCAGTACCTGCGTCAGTCCGATCAACCCGGCCTTGCTCGCGGCATAGGCTGCCATGCCCGGCATGCCGGCGGTGTAACCGACGAAGGTCGAGGTGAAGATCAGCGAGCCACCACCACGCTCCAGCATTGCCGGGATCTGGTACTTGGCGCCGAGATAGGCGCTGGTCAGGTTGGTCTCCATCACCTCGGTCCAGCTTGCCAGTTCCAGCCCGGTGATCGGGCCCATCTCGCCGACGAGGCCGACATTGTTGAAGGCAATGTCGAGGCCGCCGAATTGGCTCTCCGCCTTCTCGACAAGGGCGCGGGCAAAGCCTTCGTCCCTGACGTCGCCGGCAAGTGCCACCGCCTGGCCGCCCTCGGCGCGGATTTCCTTGGCAAGCGCTTCCAATGCGGGGGCGCCACGTGCCGCGAGCACCAGGCGCGCGCCTTGCCGCGCAAACAGCTTCGCCGTCGCGCGGCCGATGCCCGAGCTTGCTCCGGTGATGATTGCGGTTTTTCCATTCAGATCGAACATGTCTACTCCTGTGGGCGTTTCGGCCGGGGTGTCCGGCTCTGACGCACAGGTCGCAATTCGCGTGACCGCCAGCCACCCGATACGTGCCGGCAAGATCGGCGGCAAAACTGCTGTCGTAAATAGGTGGCGCAAAACGGCAGGCGTCGTCGCAAACAGTGCAAGGCTGGTCGTCGGATTTCGCTAGTGCTACACCTCGCGCTCCCAAGCTTCCGGCATCAGCGAGGCACTGAAAAAATGCGGAAATATTCGGTTTTTGCCATAGCCCGTGAGGCGATGCGGGGACACAAGGGCTGGGAGGAACAGTGGTCCTCGCCCGAGCCGAAAAGCGAATACGATGTCATCATCGTCGGCGCTGGCGGCCATGGCCTGGCAACCGCCTATTATCTCGCCAAGGAGCACGGCATCACCAATGTCGCGGTGCTGGAAAAGGGCTGGCTCGGCGGTGGCAACACCGGTCGCAACACCACCATCATCCGCTCCAACTACCTCTATGACGAATCGGCCGGCATCTACGATCATGCGCTGAAGCTGTGGGACGGCCTCAGCCAGGACCTCAACTACAACGTCATGTATTCGGCGCGCGGCGTCATGATGCTGGCACACAACGTCCATGACGTGCAGGTGCTGAAGCGCCACGTGCATGCCAACAGGCTGAACGGCATCGACAATGAATGGCTGACGCCCGAGCAGGCCAGGGAGTTCTGCCCGCCGCTCAACATTTCGGCGTCGGCGCGCTACCCGGTCGTAGGTGCTTCGCTGCAGCGCCGCGGCGGCACCGCCCGCCACGACGCGGTTGCCTGGGGTTATGCCCGCGGCGCGTCCGACCGCGGCGTCCACATCATCCAGAACTGCGAAGTCACCGGCGTGCGCCGCACGCCGGACGGCCGGGTGTCGGGCGTCGAAACCTCGAAGGGTTTCATCGGCGCCAAGAAGGTCGGCGTCGTCGCCGCCGGCCACACCTCGGTCATCATGAACATGGCCGGCGTGCGCATGCCGCTCGAAAGCTATCCGCTGCAGGCGCTGGTGTCGGAGCCGGTCAAGCCCGTGTTCCCCTGTGTCGTCATGTCCAACACCGTGCATGCCTACATCTCGCAGTCCGACAAGGGCGAGCTGGTCATCGGCGCCGGCACCGACCAGTACATCTCCTATTCGCAGACCGGCGGCCTGCACATCATCAACCACACGCTCGACGCCATCTGCGAGATGTTCCCGATGTTCACGCGCATGAAGATGCTGCGCTCGTGGGGCGGCATCGTCGACGTCACGCCTGACCGTTCGCCGATCCTGGCCAAGACGCCGGTGCCGGGCCTCTACGTCAATTGCGGCTGGGGCACGGGCGGCTTCAAGGCGACGCCGGGTTCGGGCAACGTCTTTGCCCACACCATCGCGCGTGACGAGCCGCACCCGATCAACGCGCCTTTCACCATCGAGCGCTTCCGCACCGGCCGTCTCATCGACGAGGCGGCAGCCGCGGCCGTCGCCCACTGATGACAACGCTCGCCGCCACCATAGCGGCTGTTGCCGCGCCCTTCGTCCTCGCCGACGAAAAGGGCATGCTGCACGTACCCGATGCCAGCGAGGTCCGGCTGCAGACGATCAGCCGTAGCGACAATGAGGCGGAATGGCCGTTCTCGGTCGCCTCGGGCCTGCTCGCCTGCGTGTGGAGCGGCGGACGCAGGGTCGTTTCTTTCATCGAAACGCCCGACGATCCCGACGACGAGCATGACGCTGCGCCCGGACGGCACGTCATCGTCTCGGCCAATCCGTTTGAGCTCACTTTTCTCAACATCTCAAGCCGCGACCTGTTCCTGCCGGCCGACAACGTCGAGGCGCTGATCAAGCGCGTCGCCCCGTTCGAGGCTTTGGGGCAGCGGCTCTGCGACCAGCCGCAAGGCACCATTGTCGGCCCCGGCGAACTCTAGGGATCATCCAGATGCTTCTCATTCACTGCCCCTACTGCGAGGAAGAGCGTCCCGAGCTCGAGTTCCGCAACGCCGGCGAGGCGCATATCGCGCGCTCGACCAACATCGCCGCTGAGAGCGACGAGGACTTCGAGAAGTTCTTCTTCATCCGCTCGAACCCGAAGGGCGTCATCTTCGAGCGCTGGCGCCACATCCATGGCTGCGCGCGTTTCTTCAATGCGGCCCGTGACACCATCACCGACCGTTTCCTTCTGACCTATAAGGCCGGCGAGCCCAAGCCGGACCTGACCAAGCTCGCTGCAGACGCTGGCCCTGCCGCCTGGGCCAATCGCCCGCCTGACCAGCTCAACGAAAAGCCCAAGGCAAAACGCTCGACCAAGGGAGAGGCATGATGGCCGGTACGTACCGCATTTCCGGCCAGGGCCGCCTGACGCCGGCCAAAACCGCGCGCTTCACCTTCGACGGCAAGTCGATGACCGGCCTCGCCGGCGACACCGTGGCGTCGGCGCTGCTCGCCAATGGCGTCCATCTCGTTGGCCGCTCGTTCAAGTATCACCGTCCGCGCGGCATCCTCTCTGCCGGTGCCGAGGAGCCGAACGCGCTGGTGACGGTCGAACGTGATGCCGCGCGCAAGACGCCCAATGTGCGCGCCACCGTGCAGGAGCTTTATGACGGGCTAACCGTCAACTCGCAGAACCGCTGGCCGTCGCTTTCCTTCGACGTCGGGGCTGTCAACGACCTGGCGTCGCCGATGTTCTCGGCCGGCTTCTACTACAAGACCTTCATGTGGCCGAAGGCTGCCTGGCACAAGTTCTACGAGCCCAACATCCGTGCGGCCGCTGGTCTCGGCGTCGCCCCCGACCAGCCCGATCCCGACCACTATTCAGCCCGCTACGCCCATTGCGAGGTGCTGGTGCTCGGCGGTGGCGCTGCCGGCCTGGCTGCCGCTCTCGCTGCGGCTGAAACCGGGGCGCGGGTCATCATCTGCGACGAGCAGGCCGATTTCGGCGGCGCTTTGCGCTATGAAAAGGGTGCGGTCATCGACGGCCAGGACGGCTGGAGCTGGGCCCAGTCGACGGTGGCGAAACTCACCGCCATGGACAACGTCACCGTGCTGTCGCGCACCACCGCCTTCGGCTACTACGCCCAGAATTTCGTCGGCCTCGTCGAGCGCGTCACCGACCATCTGGCGCGTCCCGGCCGCGACGAGCCGCGCGAGCGGCTATGGCAGGTCCGCGCGAAGCGCGTGGTCATCGCCACCGGTGCCATCGAGCGTCACATGGTGTTCGCCAACAACGACCGCCCGGGCGTAATGCTGGCATCCGCCGCGCGCACCTTCCTCAACCATTACGGCGTTGTCGTCGGCAAGAATGTCGGCGTCTACACCGCCAACGACAGCGCCTATGCCGCGGCCATCGACCTCAAGAAGGCCGGCGTCGGCGTCGCTGCCATCGTCGACCTGCGTGACAACCCGTCCGGCGCCCTCGTCGACGAGGCCCGCGCGCTCGGCATCGAGGTCAATCATGGCCGTGCGGTCACCAGCGCCAATGGCAGCCAGCGCATCAAGTCGATGACCGTGCAGGCCAAGGGCGGCGGCGCCGAGCGCACGATCGCCGTCGATGCGCTCTTGATGTCCGCCGGCTGGACGCCGTCGGTGCACATGTTCTCGCAGTCGCGCGGCAAGGTCGCCTTCGACGACGCCACCAAGCGCTTCCTGCCCGGCACCTACGCCCAGGATTGCGTCTCGGTCGGCGCCTGCAACGGCTCCGACTCGCTCGAAGACACCGTCGCGCAGGCGCTCGAAGCGGGTGCCAATGCCGCCCGTGACGCCGGTGCCAAGTCGTCCAAGGGCGTGGCGCTCAAGGTCGAGGCTTCCGAAGGCTGGACCGGCGGTATGCTGGGCTCAGGTCCGGGCGCCGGCGCCGGTACCACGGTCAAGGCGTTCGTCGACTTCCAGAACGACGTCACCGCCAAGGACATCCGCCAGGCGGTGCATGAGGGCATGCGCTCGATCGAGCACGTCAAGCGCTTCACCACCAATGGCATGGCCACCGACCAGGGCAAGACGTCCAACATGCACGGCCTCGCCATCGCGGCCGAGGCGTTGAACAAGGACATCCCGGCCGTCGGCCTCACCACCTTCCGCGCGCCCTACACGCCTGTCACCTTCGGCGCCATCGTCAACCATGCCCGCCATGGCCTATTCGACCCGACGCGCAAGACCCCGACCCACAGCTGGGCCGAGAGCCATGGTGCGGTGTTCGAGGATGTCGGCCAGTGGAAGCGTGCCTGGTATTTCCCGCGTGCCGGCGAAGACATGCACGCCGCCGTTGACCGTGAATGCGTCACCGTGCGCAAGTCTGCTGGCCTGTTCGACGCCTCGACCCTCGGCAAGATCGAGGTCGTCGGCCCGGACGCCGCCAAGTTCATGGAGCTGCTCTACACCAACCCGTGGGAGAAGCTCGAAGTCGGCCGCTGCCGCTATGGCATCATGCTGCGCGAGGACGGTTTCATCTATGACGACGGCGTGGTCGGCCGCCTGGCGCAGGACCGCTTCCACGTCACCACGACGACCGGCGGTGCTGCCCGCGTCATGAACCACATGGAGGACTATCTCCAGACCGAATTCCCCAATCTCGACGTCTGGCTGACCTCTGTTTCCGAGCAGTGGGCGGTCATCGCCGTCCAGGGCCCCAACTCGCGCGATATCATCGCGCCGCTGGTTGAGGGTATCGATATGTCCGACGAGGCGATGCCGCACATGTCGGTGCGTGAGGGCAAGATCTGCGGCGTGCCGACCCGGCTGTTCCGCATGTCGTTCACCGGCGACCGCGGCTTCGAAGTCAACGTGCCGGCCGACTATGGCCGCGCCGTCTGGGAAGCGCTGTGGGCCGAAGGCCAGAAGCACGGCGCCTGCGCCTATGGTACCGAGGCGATGCACGTGCTGCGCGCCGAGAAGGGCTACATCATCGTCGGACAGGATACCGACGGCACCGTCACGCCCAATGACGCCGGCCTCGACTGGGCCGTCGGCAAGAAGAAGACCGACTTCGTCGGTATTCGCGGCATGATGCGTCCCGACCTCGTCGCCAAGGGCCGCAAGCAGCTCGTCGGCCTCAAGACCAAGGATCCGCGCACGGTGCTCGAAGAGGGCGCCCAGATCGTCGAGAACCCCAAGCAGGCCATCCCGATGAAGATGATCGGCCACGTCACCTCGAGCTACTGGTCGGCCAATTGCGACCGCTCGATCGCCATGGGTCTTGTCCTGGGTGGGCGTGACCGCATCGGCGAAACGCTCTACGTGCCGATGCCCGACGGGGTCATCGAGGTGGAAGTCACCGGAACCGTGTTCTTCGACGAGAAGGGAGACCGCCTCAATGGCTAAGGTCGCAATCGCAACCCGTCAGCTGGCCCATGCCGGCAAGAGCCTCGGCGGGCACGGTGTTTCGCTCAAGGTGCTGGAGCCGGCACACCGCATGTCGCTGCGCGCCCGTCCGGCCGCCATCGCCGCGCTGTCCAAGGCGCTCGGCATAGCCCTGCCGGAGAAGGCCAAGAGCTCGGCCGCCAAAGCCGGCCGCACCGTGCTCTGGCTCGGCCCGGACGAATGGCTCGTCATCGACGAGGCCGGCGGCGATCCGGTTGCCGACTGCGCTTCGGTCAAGGGCCTGCATTCGGCGGTCGACGTCTCGCACCGCAATGTCGGCATCGCGGTTGTCGGCCCCAATGCCGCTGCCACCATCAATGCCGGCTGCCCGCAGGACCTGTCGCTTCAGGCTTTCCCTGTGGGTGCCGCCTCGCGCACCGTGCTCGGCAAGGTCGAGATGGTGCTGCTCAGGACCGGCGAGGATGCCTTCCGCGTCGAGTGCTGGCGCTCGTTCTCCGACTATGTCTGGGGCTTCCTGTCCGAAGCCGCGCGCGACGGCTAGTCCGCGCGAGCCGTCAGCAGAAGACACGCCTTGCCCCGGAACCTCGGGGCAGGGCAGGCGTTTGTTCTCGACGTTGACGAGAGGACAAAGCAATGCCATCCACGCCCGTATCAAGCCCAGGCCAGATGCGGCCCAAGCGCGAAAGGCGTGCGCGCCGCAGCGACGAACGGCCCAAGGACCAGCACGTCCTGCAGGAAGAGCTCGACGAGGGCCTGGAAGACAGCTTTCCGGCCAGCGATCCCGTATCGGTCACCTCGACGACGATTTCCGGTTCGCCTGTTGGCGATGAGAAGGGCGGGAAGCACTAGGGTCTGCCTTCCATGCTGCGCGCCATCCGAACCACCCAACTGGCGGCTAGGTCACGGCATGGATCCTAGGGTCTCCGCGACGGAGCTACGCTCCTGCTCCGCCCTAGGATGACGAATGCGTGAGGGCCTTCGGCTAGTCGCCGACGTCGGAGATTGCCAAGTAGCGTTAGTGTATCATCCCGTCGCGTCGATGACCCATCTTGGCCGGTGATCGTCTTGGCAACAGCCTTCGGGCGTTTCTGCCAGGTGCAAACCTTGGAGATCTGCCGCAAGCTTCCATGCCTTCGTCATCCTAGGGCGAAGCAGGAGCGCAGCGACGTCGCGGAGACCCTAGGATCCATGCCGTGACGTTCGAGCCGCGGCGTCGGTCCAAGCAAAGCCTGCAACCCCCTCAGCGAAGATCCCGCTCAGCTGCGTACCCGACAAGCACCCCCCACAAACGAAAAAGCCGCCCTGGGATGGGCGGCTTTTCTGGAGGTCCTGAGAGAACGCTCAGTTGAAGGTCGGCACGATCCAGGGATTGACGTCGATGCCGATGCGCGGCTTGTCCGCGCTGATCGAGTTGGTCGTCTGCGGGCCCTTGTCGGCCTTGATGGAGCCGGTTGAACCACAGTCGAGCTTCTGGCCCGAGATGGTCTGGGTGCACGCAGCCGGGGCGTGCGTCGTCTTGTGGGTGTCGTTTGCCATTGCAAAGCCGCTCGTCGCGGCGAGAGCCGCGAGCGCCAGAATAGTCCGTCGCATTGTCATCTCCGTAAATTTTTGCCGTACATGTACGATACAACTTACAGATACGGCCGCACCTTGCGTTTTGCAAGGGGTAAACCGTACGCGTACGAAATTAATTTGGATGCACTGACTGCACTGCTACCCAGGGCACTTGCCGGGTTCGTCGGTGAGCGGCGGCGTCTCGCTGGCGGCAAGGCCGGCCAGGGCAAGGTCGCCCATCCGCATCACATAGGCCATTGGATCGCCGAAGGGGTAGAAAGGGAAGGTGATCAGCAGCGAAACCGAGCCATGGGCGACGGTCCACAGCGCCGTGGAGATGGCGCGGGCGTCGCCCTTCAGCACGCCGGCGGCGAGACAAGCCCGCACCAGCTCGATGATGATCTGGAACGCCGGGTTCTCCCGTTCCATCTCGTCGAACGACTCTTCGGGCGGGTGCTTCAGCTTTTCGGTCATGAACACGGTGCGGTATTCATTCGGATTGCCGAGGCCGAACTTGGCATATTCGGTGAGCGCTGCGCGCAACGCCTTGATGGGATCGTCGGACTGGCTTTGCCGCATCCGCTGTGCCAGGTCGACGAAGGCATCCTCGGCCAGCGCCATCAGGATTTCCTGCTTGTCGGCGAAATAGGAATAGACCGACATCGGCGCATATCCGACGCGCGTGGCGAGCTTGCGGATCGTCAGGCCTTCATAGCCTTCTTCGCGCACCAGCGCGTGGGCCGCCGCCACCAGTTCGGCCCTGAGTTCAGCCTTCTGGAGTTCGCGTCGCTGTGCTGCACTGCTGGACAAGAAACCGCCCTACTGCTTCCCGTGATCTGATCGAACGAGTCTATACGCCGCGCCATGATGCGGCAAGGCGAGCGACGACGTAGCTCATCGGGACTAAAACGGAGGGGTCAGGCTGTTTCGCGCTTGGGCTCGACGAAGGTCATCGTCAGCCAGCGCGCGGTGAGGGCCGGCTTCTTCTGGTCCTCGATCTCGATCGTCACGTCATGCGTCGCCTGGATCCAGCCCGACGGGCGGATTTTCAGGCCCGACAGCACGAAGCGGGTGCGGATGCGCGAGCCGGTCTTCACAGGAGCGACGAACTTCAGCTCCTCGAAACCCTGGTTGATGCCCATGCTGCCGCCTTCGAGCGAGGGCAGCGTGTCGAAGGTCATCGCCGAAAGCAGTGACAAGGTCAGGAAGCCATGCGCGATGGTGCCGCCAAAGGGCGTCTCGGCTGCGGCGCGGTCAGGGTCGCAATGGATGAACTGGTGGTCGTCGGTGGCGTCCGCAAACTGGTCGATCATCAGCTGGGTGACGGTGCGCCATGGTGAGACGCCAACCTCCTTGCCGAGGTTGGCCTGAAGTTCGTCGAGGGTGATCGATTTCAGGCTCATTGCATCCTGTCCTGCATAAGAAAAAGTCATGCGGCGCTGTTAACTGCGAGGACTGATACAGAATCAGACACGCCATGTCATCGCTTGCGGCGGCAAATCAGTCGCAGATTGGCCAGTATCAGCAGATGATTTTGCTATTCGGCCGGTTCCACGCCGGTGTAGGCGGCTTCCTCGAGCTCACGCTTGAGGCGGCTCTCCTCGGCAACCTTGGGCGTGATGAAGCGGCCGAGCAGCAGATAGGCCACCGGCGTCAGGAACAGGGTCGAGAGCGTGGCAAGCCCGAGGCCACCGACGATCACCCAGCCGAGCGCGATGCGGGCTTCCGCGCCGGCACCTTGCGCCAGCACCAAGGGCAGGCCGCCGAGCACGGTACAGATCATCGTCATCATCACTGGCCGCAAGCGGATGGTCGCCGCTTCCTCGATCGCCTGGCGCACGCCCATGCCGCGGTCGCGCAGCTGGTTGGCGAATTCGACCACGAGGATGCCGTTCTTGGCCATGACGCCGACAAGCAGCACGAGCCCGATCTGGCTGTAGGCGTTGAGCGAGGTGCCGGTCAGGATCAACGCGAAGACGGCGCAGGCGAGGCCGAGCGGCACGGTCGCCATGATGATGACCGCCGAAACGAAACTCTCGAACTGTGCCGCCAGCACCAGCAGGATGATGACAATCGCAAAGCCGAAGATCGTCAGCATGCTGCCGCTGGTCTCGTTCAGCGTCGCCGCCTCGGCGAGCGGCAGCAGGCGGCTGCCGGCGGGCAGCACCGGCGCTGCGATCTGCTCGGCCTCCTTCAGCGCGTCGCCGAGCGCGAAGTCATCGGCAAGCCCGGCGGTGATGGCGACCGAGCGCTGCTGCTGTTCGCGTGACAGCGACGGCGGCACGGCGCGTTCGCTGAGCGTGGCGATCGTCGACACCGGCACGAAGCGGCCGTCGGTCGTCCGGATGAAGATATTTTCGAGGTCGGTCGAATCGTTGATCGGGTTGGTGGTCGAGACCAGCTTCACGTCGTAGCTGCGGTCCTCGATGAACACGCTGGTGATCTTGCGGCCGTCGAGCATGGCCTGCAGGGCGGGCGACAGCCCCTTGATGTCGATGCCGAGGTCGGAGGCGCGCTCGCGGTCGACGGTGACAAACAGCTGCGGCTGGTTGGCGTCGGTCGAAAGCCGCGGCTGGCGGAAGCGCGGATCCTTCTCCATCTCGGCCAGCACCTTGGTGGCGGCGGTGCCGAGGTCGGCATAGCTGTTGCCGATCAGGGCGAACTGCAGGCCGTTGCCGGCGCCGCGGATGCCCAGGCTGTTGGGCTGGCCGACGGTGGTGCGCACGCCGGGCACCTGGCTGGTGCGGGCCAGGATGTCGGCAGCGATTTCTTGCTGGGTGCGGCTGCGCTCGCTCCACGGTGCCAGCGACAGCACCATGAAGCCGCTATTGTTGTTATTGCCCATGCCGGCGCTAACGAAAGTGCTCTCGATCTCGCCCGACTTGCGCAGCGGCTCGATCAGGCTCTCGATGCGGCGCAACTGCGAGGCGGTGTAGTCGAGGCTGACGCCCTGCGGGGCCGAAACACGCAGCATCACCAGCGAGCGGTCCTCGGTCGGCGTCAGCTCCTGGCGCACGCTGCCGAAGGCGACATAGGCAGCACCCGCAAACAGCAGCGACACCAGGATGACGATGGCAGGCGCATTGAGGCAGGCATGCAGACAGCGCTTGTAGAGCGCGGCGAGCTTGGTGCCGACCTTGCCGAGCACGCCGCCATGGCTGTGCTCTATGCTCTTTTCGGTCAGCATGCGCGAGGCCAGCATCGGGCACAGCGACAGCGCCACGATCGACGACAGCAGCACCGAGATCGCCAAAACGAAGCCGAACTCGCGGAACAGGCCGCCGGTCTGGCCGGGCAGGAACGAGATCGGGATGAACACCGCGGCAAGCGTTGCCGTCGTTGCCACCACCGCGAAAAACACCTCCTGCGTGCCGAGCACGGCAGCCGCGCGCGGGCCCATGCCTTCATTGCGGCGGCGCACGATGTTTTCGAGCACGACGATGGCGTCGTCGACGACAAGGCCAGTCGCCAGCACCAGCGCCAGAAGTGTCAGGATGTTGACCGAGAAGCCGGCGAGATAGATGCCGGCGATGGTGCCGATCATCGCCACCGGCATGGCAAAGCCCGGGATCAGCGTCGCGCGCCAGTCCTGCAGGAAGGCGTAGATGACGATCAGCACGATCGTCACCGACAGGATCAGCGCGATCTCGACCTCGTGGATGGCGCCCTGGACGAAGGTCGCGTCGTCGGAGGTGACGCGGATAGTCATGCCTGCGGGCAGGGTGGTCTGGATCTTCTCTGCTGCCGCGCGCACGCCCTTTGAGATGTCGAGCGTGCTCGACTGCGCCTGGCGCACGATGCCGATGCCGATGCCGGTCTTGCCGTCGGAGCGCAGTGAGGTCGAGCCGGGGTCGCCGCCGAGTGTGACGGTGGCGACGTCGCCAAGTTTGGTCTTGCCGTTGATGATGATGCTCTCGAAGGCCTCGGGGGTCGTCACAGCAGCGCTGGCGCGGACGATCAGGTCCTGGTTGCCGACGGTCAGCGAGCCTGCCGGTGCGTCGAAGGAGACGCTCGCCAGCGCATTCGAGATGTCGGCCAGTGTCAGGCCGAGGCTTGCCACCTTGGCCTGGTCGATGTCGACACGGAATATCTTGGCGCGGTCGCCATAGGTCTGCACGTCGGCGACGCCGTCGACGGCGGCCAGCGTGTCGACGATCTGGTCCTCGACCAGGATGGTCATGTCCTCGACAGGCATGGTGTCGGAGGTCACCGCCAGCCGCATCACCGCATCTGCGTTGGCGTCGGCCTTGACGATGCGCGGCGCGTCCGCGTCGTCGGGCAGCGAATTGGTCACCCGGCCGACGGCATCGCGCATGTCGGAGGCGGCGACGTTGAGGTCGACGCCGTCGTTGAATTCGACCGTCACGCGGCTGTTGCCGTAAGACGAGCTCGAAGAGATCGACTTGACGCCGGTGACGCGCGCCACAGCACCCTCGACCACCGCCGTCACCTCGCGGTCGACGATTTCGGCGGCCGCGTCGGAATAGGTGGTCGACACGGTGATGACCGGCCGGTCGACGTCGGGCAGCTCACGCACCTCGACGCCGTAGAAGGCAGCGAGGCCGGCAACAACGATCAGCGTGTTGATGACGAAGGCCAGCACCGGCCGGCGCACGAATAGTGCGGTGATGCCTTTTTCTGCGTTCTCGTTCTGCATGGTGCTCATGTCGGCGCCCCCGCTCAGGAGCCGCTGCCGGCGGCTTCGCGGCCGGCGATCAAAAGCTCGGCGCCTTCGCGCACTGTGTGGATGCCTTCGGTAACCACCTTGTCGCCTGATGTCAGTGCTGCCTGCACCAGCACGCTGTCGGTATTGCGCTGGATGATGCGCACCGGCACGCGCTTGGCCTTGCCGTTGTCGAGCGCCCAGACGAACGCGCCGTCGCCGCCCCACTGGATCGCTAAGGGATCGACCGAGGGATAGGTGTCGCCGGGAAACTGCATCGCGACCTGGAACGACATGCCGGCGCGCAGCGCGTCGTCGTCATTGTCGATGCGCGCCTGGATGCGCAGCGTGCGGCTCTGTTCGTCGAGGCGGTTGTCGACGGCGCTGACCTCACCCTCGAACACCCGGCCGGGCCGCGCGACCGAGCTTGCGGTCAGCGGCGCGCCGACTGAAATCAGCCCGGTGAAGCGCTCCGGCACCCAGATGTCGACGATGATCCTGGAGCGGTCGTCGATGGTGGCGATGGTGGTCTGGCTGGTGACGTAGTTGCCGGCCTCGACGGGCAGGATGCCGACGATGCCGGCAATGGGTGCGGTGATGGTGCGGCGGTCGAGTGCAAGCGCTGCGTCGCGCACGGCAAGGCGCGCATTCTCGACGGCGAGTTCCGCTTCCTTGAGCTGCACAGTCGTCGCCGTGTTGGTGGCGCGCAGCGCCTTGATGCGCTCCAGCGAGGCCTCGGCGTCGCCCTGGGCGATGCGGGCGCGTTCGAGCGCAATCTCTTCCGAATCCGAATCGAGCCGGGCAATCACGGTGCCCGCCGTGATCTTCTCGCCGGCAGCGACCGAGATCTCGGTCAGCCGCCCGGAGGCATATGGGTTGATGACGACCGAGTTGAGCGCCCGTCCGGTACCGATCGCCGACAGCCTGTCGTTGATCGTGCCCGACGCCACGGTCTGGGTCACGACAGGCGTCTGCGGCTGGCCGCCGCGATTGCCGCCTTGGCGGTTGCCGCCGCTGCCGCCACGCGCTGCCGCTTGCGGCTGTTCTGTCTTAGCCTGGGCCCAGTCGATACCCCAGCTGGCCAGAACCGTGCGCGAGCTTGGCACCAGCAGCACCCATCCGGCGGCTGCCGCAAGTACAATGACAATTGCCAAGACAATCTGCTTCCAGGCGGCCATGCGTACTCCGGTCTGCTGCGTTTTTCGTTCCGCTCGGGAACACGTGGCTTCTCATCGCTGGCAAAGCACTGCGCCGTCGCCGCACCTCGCCAAGTGATCGTTCGTCGGCAACCGGGCGCAAGCCCGCAAGGGCGCGCCAGTATAGCCTAGTTCGTCAGCCGAGGCTTAGGGCAATTCTCGGCGCCTAGCACATTAAATCTGCGTAATATTTGCAGGATTGGCCGCGCTCAGCGCAGGTCCTCGATGGCGCGGATGCGTCTTGCCGCTTCCGTCTCGAGCTTGCTGGTCAACGCGCCAATGACCGTTTCGGCGGCGACGAACAGTGCTGAGGACGAGTCCCAGGCTGACGGCACCGCCGTGCGCCCGGCAATGACATGGCGGGCGAAACGCGCGATCGGCGACAGCCACTGGTCGGTGAACAGGACGATGGTGGCGCCCCTGGCATGGGCCTTCTCGGCGAAACGGATCAGGCTGTCCTGGTAGCGCCTGATATCGAAGATCAGCAGCGTGTCGCGCTTGCTCATGTCGATCAGCTTGTCGCGCCACAGGCTTTCCTGGCCGACCAGATGGGTGACGTCGGGCCGAATCAGATTGAGATGGGCGGCCATGTAACGCGCCAGCGGGTCGGTGAAGCGCCCGCCGACGAGGTAGACATGCCCCTTCGGCCCGGCCAGCTGGGTAACGATGTCGGCGAGCTGCCGGTCGGAGATGTGCCGGAACGTCTCGCGGATGTTTTCGAGCACGGCTTCGAGAATGGGTGCTGTCGAGGCGGGCAGCAGCGATGGCGTCGTCGTCGTGCGCGACGCTGGCGATTGCAGCTGGGCGGCCAGCTCGTCCTGCAGTGCGGACTGGAATTCGGGATAGTTCTGGAAACCCAGCCTGGCGACGAAGCGCAGGATGGTGGGCGAGGACACGCCGGCTTGCTGCGAGAATTCGGCCACCGTCTTCAGTCCGATCAGCGGGTAGGAGGCGATCAGCGTCTGTGCCGCCCGGCGCTCGCCTGCCGGCATGGTGTCGATCTTTTCGGTGATCAGTTCGGCAACGCTCGAAACCATCTCATCCCCTGCTTTATCGGTTGCCGCACTGGCCCAGCGCTCGGTCTGGTTCAGGCCTGAAATGACATTTGACAAACTCTCGCAAAGTGTATGAAATCATCCACAGGGGTGCAATGAACAAAAATACGTAACATACGATACGGCCCCGGGGATGACTGAATGGGAACGGGCCAGGCCGCTGCGCGTGCAATGTCGAATGCCGTCCGGGTGACAAACCGGGCCGGGCGCAGCCCCTTTGTCATCCTGTGCGACCACGCCTCCAATCAGCTCCCCGCAGGCTACGGCACGCTCGGTCTCGACGCGTCCGAGATGCTGCGCCACATCGCCTGGGATCCGGGCGCCTTGCCTGTATCGCGGCGAATGGCCGAGGGCCTCGACGCCACGCTTGTCGAATCCTGCGTGTCGCGGCTCGCCATCGACTGCAATCGGCCGCTCGCTGCCCATGACCTGATCCCGGAGATCAGCGAAACGACAGCCATACCCGGCAATGCTGCTTTGACCGCCTCTCAGCGCGAGGCGCGAATCGCGCTATCGTGGCGCCCGTTCCACGAGGCGATCGACGAGGTCGTTGCGGAGCGGCTCCGCGAAGGGCGGGAGACGAGACTGGTGTCTGTCCATTCCTTCACTCCGGTCTACAAGGGCGTTTCGCGCCCCTGGCACATTGGCATCATCCATGACGAGGACTCCCGGCTCGCCGCGCCACTGATCGCGGCGCTGCAAGGGCTCGACGGCATCACCGTTGGCGTCAACGAGCCTTATTCGCCGGCCGACCGCGTCTATTTCACCCTGGAACACCACGGCAGGTCGCGCGGCCTGCCGTGCGCGATGATCGAAATCCGCAACGACGAAATCTCGGCGCAGACCGGGCAGCGGAAATGGGCGGATCTGCTCACGGGCATCTTTGAAGGGCTCGAACCGGAAGCGGGCGAAGCGCCCGGTTTCCAGACGGGCAACGGACGCGCAGCTCAATCGAAGGCATAACAATAAGGGGACACTGAAATGGCAGCACCTGGTTATACCGAGAAAGACAAGAGCGAGGACGTCAAAGTCCTCCACAGCATGGGCTATGCCCAGGAACTCCAGCGGTCGATGAGCCGCTTCTCCAATTTCGCGATTTCGTTCTCGATCATCTGCATCCTGTCGGGCGGTATCAACTCCTTCGCGCAGGCGATCTCGTCGATCGGCGGCGCCGGTGCTGGTATCGGCTGGATTGTCGGTTGCATCATCTCAGGCATGTTCGCTCTGTCGATGGCGCAGATCGCGTCAGCGTTTCCGACGGCCGGCGGCCTCTATCACTGGGCATCGATCCTCGGCAACCGCTTCACCGGCTGGCTGACCGCCTGGCTCAACCTGCTCGGCCTGATCACGGTGATGGGCGCCATCAACATCGGCACGGCGCTCTTCTTCCAGGGTACCTTTGGCAGCTATTTCGGCATGGAAGCATCGGCGAGTCATGTCGTTGCCTTCGTGACGCTGATCACCGTCATCCAGGCGCTGTTCAATCATCTCGGCATCAAGGTCACGACGTTCCTGACCGATATTTCCGGCTACATCATCTTTGCCACCACTGCAGCGTTGGTCGTCGCCTGTCTCGTCTATGCGCCGGCGCTGGATTTCTCGCGGCTGTGGACCTTCACCAACTACTCCGGCCCGGCCGGCGGAGAAGTGTTCCCGCAAAGCGACAGCATGGGCTACCTGTTCCTGCTCTGCCTGTTGCTGCCGGTCTATACGATCACGGGCTACGACGCCTCTGCCCACACGTCGGAAGAAACCGTCAATGCCGCCAATTCGGTACCACGCGGTATCGTGTCGGCCGTGTTGTGGTCGTCGCTGGTCGGCTGGGTCATGATCTGCGCGATCACGCTGGCGATCCCGGATATGGATGCTGCTGCCAAGCAGGGCTGGGGCATGTTCTTCGGCACGATGGACGCGATCCTGCCGGCAACGTTCAAGCAGGTCCTCTACTTCCTGATTTTCGTGACGCAGTTCCTCTGCGGCCTCGCCACGGTCACTTCCGCATCGCGCATGCTGTTTGCGTTCTCGCGCGATGACGGCATGCCGGTCGGCTCCAAGGCCATGGCGACGGTGTCGCCGAAGTACCGGACGCCGGTGACGGCGATCTGGGTCGCTGCCATCCTCGAAATCATCTACGTCTTCGTGGCGCAGTTTGTTTCGTTCGGCGGCACCAACCTCTACACCATCGTCGTCAATTCGACCCTGGTGTTCCTGTTCCTGTCGTTCACCATTCCGCTGGTGCTGGCGATGTTCGCCTATGGCACGCCGAAATGGCCCAATCCGGGTCCATGGGCGATGTCTGGCGGGCTCTACAGGCTGGTCACCTTCCTGTCGGTCGTTGGCATGGCAGTCATCTTCTACATCGCCATCCAGCCGCCGAACGACAAGGTTCTGTGGATCGTGCTCGGCTTCGTCGTGCTGGCCGCCGTGCTCTGGTTTGCTGTTGAAAAAGGACGCTTCCAGGGGCCGCCCATCGGTGACCAGATCGCGAAGCGCAAGGCGATCATTGAAGCGGCCGAACGCGCCGTCGGCGAAACCGGACACTGACAGTCCTCGATATGGCCGTGGCCGGCCAAGCGCCGGCCACGTCTCGTTTCAAACCCTCGATCATCCAAAAACCTGAAAGTGGCATTGCCCGGAGCGGAACAAAAATGGCTGGAAATCTCTCATTCGATCAGTTGAAGAAGGCTGTCGCCGCTGGCGAGATCGACACGGTGCTCGCCTGCGCCGTCGACATGCAGGGCCGTCTGGTCGGCAAGCGGTTTTTGGCCAAGTACTTCGTCGAATCCGCCTATGATGAGACCCATGGCTGCAACTATTTGCTGGCCAACGACATCGATATGGAGCCGGTGCCCGGCTACAAGGCGGCAAGCTGGTCGAAGGGCTATGGCGATTTCGTCATGAAGCCCGACCTCAACACCATCCGTAACGTGCCCTGGCTCGAAAAGACGGCGCTGCTGCTCTGCGACCTGCAGGACCACCACACGCATGAAGATCTGGCGCACTCACCACGCGGCATCCTGCGCAAGCAGGTCAGGCGCTTGCAGGATCGCGGTTATCTCGCCTATTTCGCCTCCGAGCTCGAATTCTACCTGTTCTCCGAAACCTACGATTCCGCCCGCGCCAAGCACTGGCAGAACCTCGACACCGCATCGCCCTATATCGGCGATTACCTGATCGGCATCACCACCAAGGAAGAAGGCGTCATGCGCCGGCTTCGCAACGAGATGGAAGCCGCCGGCATTCCGATCGAAAACTCCAAGGGCGAATGGGGCCCGGGCCAGGAAGAGATCAACGTCCGCTACGCCGAAGTTCTCGAGATGGCCGACCGCCATGTCATCCTGAAGAACGGCGCCAAGGAGATCGCAGCCTCGGAAGGCAAGGCGATCTCGTTCATGTCCAAGTACAATTACGGCCTCGCCGGCAACTCCAGCCACATCCACAATTCGCTGTGGAGCGCCGACGGCAAGACGCCGTTGTTCTATGACAAGGGCGCTGAGTGGACCCTGTCCAAGCTCGGCCAGCAGTGGTCGGCCGGCCAGCTCAAATACGCCAAGGAGTTCACCTGGTTCCTGGCGCCCTACATCAATTCGTACAAGCGCTTCCAGTCGGGCACGTTTGCGCCGACCAAGATCATGTGGAGCGAGGACAACCGCACCGCCGGCTTCCGCCTTTGCGGCGAGGGCACCAAGGGCATTCGCATGGAGTGCCGCATCGGCGGCGCCGACCTCAACCCCTATCTCGCCTTCGCCGCGCTGATCGCCGCCGGCCTTGCCGGCATCGACGAGAAGCTCGAGCTGCAGAAGCCGTTCTTCGGTGACGCCTACCAGGCCGCCAGCCTGCCCGAAATTCCAAAGACCCTGCGCGATGCCACCGAGACCCTGGCGTCGTCGAAGATGCTCAGGGAAGCGCTCGGCGAGGAGGTCGTCGACCACTACGTCCACACCGCGCGCTGGGAACAGTTCGAATACGACCGCCGCATCACCGACTGGGAGCTGCACAGAGGCTTCGAGCGGTACTAAAGTCACCATCATTGCGTGACCCTCCTTTGGCCTGCCGGCCAGGGGAGGGTGTTGAACTTGGAAGGACAAAAAACATGACCGAGACGGTCAAACTCAAATCCCCCATCGATGGCTCGATCTTTGTCGAGCGGCCGGTCGCTTCCGACCAGGCGATCAATGCAGCGGTCGAACGCGCGCGCACCGCGCAGGCCGACTGGGCCCGCGTGCCAGTCGCCGAGCGCGCCGCCTACATGCTCAAGATGCTCGAGGCGCTCGTTGCCATGAGCGACGAGATCGTGCCGGAACTGGCCTGGCAAATGGGCCGGCCGACCCGCTATGGCGGGGAGTTCGGTGGCGTCAGGGAACGCACCCAGTACATGGTCGAGATCGCCGAGCGCGCGCTCGCGCCGGTGCCTGCGTCCAACCCCAAGGACGGTTTCCGCCGCTACGTGAAGAAGGACCCGCTCGGCGTGGTCATGGTCATCGCGCCGTGGAACTATCCCTACCTCACCGCGGTCAACACCATCGTTCCCGCGCTGATCGCCGGTTCGACCGTCATCCTAAAGCATGCCGCCCAGACGCTGCTCGTCGGCGAGCGCTTCGCCCGTGCCTTCGAGGTTGCTGGCCTGCCGAAATATGTCTTCCAGAACCTAGTGCTCAACCACGCCCAGACCGAGAAGCTGCTCGGCTCGGGCAAGATCGACCACGTCAATTTCACCGGCTCCGTCGCCGGCGGCCGCGCCATCGAGAAGGCAGCGGCAGGCACCTTCATGACGCTCGGCCTCGAGCTCGGCGGCAAGGATCCGGCCTATGTGCTGCCGGACGCCAAGCTCGACCATGCTGTCGCCAATCTCGTCGAAGGCGCGTTCTTCAACTCGGGCCAGTGCTGCTGCGGCATCGAGCGCGTCTACGTCCACGAGAAGATCTACGACCAGTTCGTCGAGGGCTTCATCGCCGAAACCAAGAGCTATGTGCTCGGCAATCCGCTGGAGCAGGCAACGACCATGGGCCCGATGGCCCAGGCGCGCTTCGCCGACTTCATCCGTGAGCAGAAGGCCGAAGCCCTGCGCAAGGGTGCCGTCGCGCACATGAACACCAAAGATGCGCAAGACAAGGAGGGCTCGCCCTACCTGCCGGCCGAGGTGCTGACCAATGTCGACCACCAGATGTCGGTGATGCGTGACGAGAGCTTCGGCCCGATCGTCGGCATCATGAAGGTTCGCAACGACGAAGAGGCGATCGCGCTGATGAACGACAGCCCTTATGGCCTGACTGCCTCGATCTGGACCGCCGACACCGAGCACGCCATTTCAGTCGGCGACCGCGTCGAGACAGGCACGGTCTTCATGAACCGCTGCGATTATCTCGATCCGGCACTTGTCTGGACCGGCGTCAAGGACACCGGCAAGGGTGCGGCGCTGTCGCAGATCGGCTACGACAATTTGACCAGGCCGAAGTCCTATCACCTGCGCGAGAAGATCTAGGTCGACGATTTATGAACTACCCCTCTCCGCCTCGCTGCGCTGGGCACCTCTCCCCAAAGGGGCGAGGAAATGCTTCCGCAGCGCCGGCGCTTTTCAAGCTTGGGTTCCTCGCCCCTTTGGGGAGAGGTGGCCCGCAGGGCCGGAGAGGGGATCTTTGCAAACGTGGAAAGCCAGCAAACCCATGACAAAACTCGTTTCCAAGTGGAACTACCCGACCACCGTTCGTTTCGGCGCCGGCCGCATCTCAGAGCTGCCCGACGTGCTTGCCGCCACCGGCATCAAGAAGCCGCTGTTCGTCACCGATCCGGGCCTCGCCAAGCTGCCGGTCGTGGCCTCGACGCTGAAGATCCTCGACGACGCCAAGGTGCCCTACGGCGTGTTCTCCGACGTCAAGCCGAACCCGGTCGAATCGAACCTTACTGCCGGCATCGCCGTGTTCAAGAAGGGCAAGCATGACGGCGTCATCGCCTTCGGCGGCGGCTCGGCGCTCGACTTGGGCAAGCTGATCGCCTTCCAGGCTGGCCAGACGCTTCCGGTGTGGGACTTCGAGGATGTCGGCGACTGGTGGACCCGCGCCAATTCCGACGCCATCGCACCGATCATCGCCGTGCCGACCACCGCCGGCACCGGCTCCGAAGTCGGCCGCGCGGGTGTCATCACCAATGAAGAGACCCACACCAAGAAGGTCATCTTCCATCCCAAGCTTCTGCCGGCGATCGTCATTGCCGATCCCGAGCTTTCGGTCGGCATGCCGTCCTTCATCACCGCCGGCACCGGCATGGACGCGTTCGCCCACTGCCTCGAAGCCTATTGCGCGCCGGGCTACCATCCGATGGCCGACGGCATCGCCGTCGAAGGCATCCGCCTGGTGTTCGAGAACCTGCCCAAGGCCTATGCCAACGGCAAGGACCTCACCGCCCGCGCCCACATGATGAGCGCTGCCGCCATGGGTGCCGCCGCCTTCCAGAAGGGCCTCGGCGCCATCCACTCGCTGTCGCATCCGATCGGCGCGCTCTATGATACCCACCACGGCATGACCAACGCCGTCTTCATGCCCTATGTGCTCGCTTTCAACCGCGACGCCATCGAGGAGAAGATCGCGCGCCTGTCGGCCTATTGCGGAATCAAGGGCGGTTTCGACGGTTTCGCCAAGGCGGTCATCAAGCTGCGCAAGGAGCTCAAGGTGCCGCACGCGCTGCCCGGCCTGATCAAGGGCCTCGACATGGACAAGAAGCGAAAGACGCTGATCGCCGACATGGCGGTGGTCGATCCGACCGCTGGCGGCAACCCGGTCAAGCTCACCAAGAAGGCCGCGCTCGGCTTGCTTGAAAACGCCATCGAAGGGACGGTTTGAGACTAGTGTCGAGACGCGATCCCGAATTGTATAGTCGGCAAAACAAAGGGGGAGGGGCTTGGGAGGTATCGGAATTTAATTAGCCGGTAAACAACGGCGACGATTGCGACAACCGATTAAAAGTAGTTAACTTTTTTCCACTGCGGGCGGTGGCTTCATGGAACTTTCATGTGACTGTCACATGAAGCCATTACCGCATCGCAGGCGTCTCATGGCGTCAGTTCAACGGAGAGAACAACATGTTCAAGTTTGCAGGGAAAGTGCTTTCCCTAAGCGCGGCGTCGCTGATGGTGACGACGGCTTTCGTGTCGGCCCAGGACCTGGCCGCGCTCGAGGCTGCCGCGAAGGCGGAGGGCCAGCTGACCACGATCGCGCTGCCGCATGACTGGTGCGGTTACGGCGCCGTCATCGAAGGTTTCAAGAAGAAGTATCCCGAGATCACCGTCAACGAGCTGAACCCCGACGCGGGCTCCAGCGACGAGATCGAGGCGATCAAGGCGAACAAGGACAACAAGGGCCCGCAGGCGCCTGACGTCATCGACGTCGGTCTCTCCTACGGCCCGCAGGCAAAGGCCGACGGCCTGATCCAGCCCTACAAGGTCGCGACCTGGGATTCGATTCCCGACACCGCCAAGGACGCGGAAGGCTTCTGGTACGGCGACTATTACGGCGTGCTGTCCTTCGAAGTGAACAAGGACCTCGTCAAGAACCCGCCGGCCGACTGGGCCGACCTGCTCAAGGACGAGTACAAGAACTCGGTCGCTCTCGCCGGTGATCCGCGCGCGTCGAACCAGGCGATCCAGGGCGTCTACGCCGCCGGTCTCGGCTCGGGTGCCACCGACGCCGCCTCGGCTGCCGAGAAGGGCCTCGCCTTCTTCAAGGAACTGAACGCCAAGGGCAACTTCGTGCCGGTCATCGGCAAGTCGGCGACCCTCGCTCAGGGCCAGACCCCGATCCTGATCACCTGGGACTACAACGCCCTTGCGGGCCGCGACACGCTGAACGGCAACCCGCCGGTCGACGTCATCGTCCCGGCTTCGGGCGTCGTTGCCGGCGTCTACGTCCAGGCGATCAGCGCTTACGCGCCGCACCCGAACGCTGCCAAGCTGTGGATGGAGTATCTCTATTCCGATGAAGGTCAGCTCGGCTGGCTGAAGGGCTACTGCCACCCGATCCGCTTCAACGATCTCGCCAAGAACGGCAAGATCCCGCAGGAAATGCTCGACAAGCTGCCGCCTGCCGCTGCCTATGAAAAGGCCGTGTTCCCGACGCTTGACGATCAGGCCAAGGGAAAGGAAGCGATCACCAAGCAGTGGGATGCCGTTGTCGGCGCCAACGTTCAGTAACTGATCTCTGCCATCGCGGGCGGCTTCGCGGCCGCCCGCATTTTTCTCTCGAGACGGCGCCCCGATGACCCAAGCCAGCATATCCGACACGGCCATCGCCGCACGCTCCGCTCCGCCGGACGCGACCCGCGGTTTCCGCTTGCCGACCCATTGGCTCGGCGTCGCGCCGTTCTTCATCTTCGCCCTGATGTTCCTGATCCTGCCGACGCTCTACCTCGTCATCGGCGCGTTCCAGAACGACCAGGGCCAGTACACGCTCGACAACATCCGCCAGCTCTTCCTCGACGCTTCGATCCGTGACGCCTACTGGGTGTCGATCAAGATCAGCTTCTGGTCGGCCACCATCGGCGCCTTCATCGGCCTCGCCATGGCGATCGCCATCGTCCGCGGCGGCCTGCCCAGCTGGGTGCGCTCGTCGACGATGACCTTCTCCGGCGTCGCCTCCAATTTCGCCGGCGTGCCGCTGGCCTTCGCCTTCCTCGCCACGCTCGGCCGTCTTGGCCTGGTCACCGTGCTGCTGCGCGGCATCGGCATCGACATCTATGCGCTGGGCTTCAACGTCTTGACGTCCTGGGGCCTGATCATCGTCTACCTGTTCTTCCAGATCCCGCTGATGATCGTCATCATCACGCCGGCGATCGACGGCCTGAAGCGCGAATGGGGCGAAGCTGCCGCCACGCTCGGCGCCACCACCTGGCAGTATTGGCGCATGGTCGTCATCCCGGTGCTGTGGCCGAGCTTCCTCGGCACGGTGATCCTGCTGTTTGCCAATTCTTTCGGCGCGATTGCCACCGCCTATGCCTTCACCGGCTCGTCGCTCAACATCGTGCCGATCAAGCTCTATGCGCAGATCCGCGGTGACGTGCTGCACAACCCGCATCTCGGCTACGCGCTGGCCTTCGGCATGATCGTCGTCACCGGCCTCGCCAACATCTTCTACATCTGGTTCCGAACCCGCTCGGAGAGGTGGCTCAAATGAAGACCTCCCGCTTCTGGGCCTGGCTAGTCTTTGCCGTCGGCGCCGCCTATTTCTTCATCCCGCTGATCGCCACCTTCGAGTTTTCGCTGCGCATGCGCCGCGGCGAATATTCCTTCGATGCCTACCGCGTCGTGCTCGGCGACAGTCGTTTCCAGGAAACCTTCGCCTATTCGGTGACGGTCGCGGTGTTCACCATCCTGCTTGGCGTGTTCCTCGTCGTGCCGACGGCCTACTGGATCCGGCTGCGCATGCCGCAGCTCCGTCCGGTGGTCGAGTTCATCACGCTGCTGCCTCTGGTCATCCCGGCGATCGTCATCGTCTTCGGCTACATCAGGATGTACGGCTCCAACTCGCCGCTGCCGTTCCTCGGCTCGGCGCGCGGCACCGATGCACTGTTGGTCATCGGCTATGCCACGCTGGCGCTACCCTACATGTACCGCGCCGTCGACACCGGCCTGCGCACCATCGACGTGCGCACGCTGACCGAAGCCGCCCAGATCCTTGGCGCCGGCTGGACCACGATCATCGCCCGCGTCATCCTGCCCAACGTGCTGATCGCCGTGTTGTCGGGTGCCTTCCTGACCTTCGCCATCGTCATCGGCGAGTTCACGCTGGCAAGCCTGCTCAACCGCCCGGCCTTCGGTCCCTACCTGCAGAACATCGGCGCCAACCGCGCCTATGAGCCGGCAGCACTTGCGGTCATCGCGTTTGCCATCACCTGGGGCTGCATGTCGGTGATCCAGATCCTCGCCCGTTTCGCGCCGAAGTCGGCAAACCGCCCGAACTGAACAAGAAGAGCACAAGCCAATGGCCGATCCCTTCCTTTCCATCCAGAGCGTCAAGAAATCCTTCGGCAACGTCGCCGTGGTCAAGGACTTCAACCTCGATGTCGGCGCCGGCGAGTTCGTCTCGTTCCTCGGACCATCGGGCTGCGGCAAGACCACCATGCTGCGCATCGTCGCCGGCTTCGAGGAACCGAGCGCCGGCAAGGTGCTGATCGGCGGCAAGGATGTCACCGGCCTCAAGCCCAATCAGCGCAACATCGGCATGGTGTTCCAGGCCTATGCGCTGTTCCCCAACCTGACCGTCGCCCAGAACATCGGCTTCGGCCTCAAGGTCGCCGGCATGCCCAAGGCGGAGGCCCAGGCGCGCATCGACGAGATGCTCGGCATCATCAAGCTGCCCGACTTCGGCGACCGCTATCCCTACCAGCTCTCCGGCGGCCAGCAGCAGCGTATCGCCTTGGCGCGCGCGCTCGCGCCCAAGCCCAAGCTCTTGCTGCTGGACGAGCCGCTGTCGGCGCTCGACGCCAAGGTTCGCATCTCGCTGCGCGAGGAAATCCGCTCGATCCAGAAGAAGCTCGGCATCACCACCATCTTCGTCACCCACGACCAGGAAGAGGCGCTGTCGATGTCCGACCGCATCGTGGTGATGAACGAGGGCCGCGCCGACCAGACCGGCACGCCGTTCGAGATCTACAACCGCCCGTCGACCAAGTTCGTTGCCAATTTTGTCGGCACCCTCAACGTGCTCGAAGGCACGATCAGCGACGCCGCCTCTGGCACGGTCAAGATCAACGCCGAGGAGATCGGCCTCAAGGGCAAGCTCAACGGCTCCAAGTCGGGCGACACGCTGTCGCTCGCGCTGCGTCCCGAGGCGATCTCGCTCGGCCGCAAGGCCGGCAACGACTCGAACCTCACCGGCCAGATCGCCGACGTGCATTTCCTGGGCTCGGTCATCCGCGTCCGCGTCGGCGTCGGCCCGAACGTCGTCTCGCTCGACACGTTCAACAACTCTTCCACCCCGCCGCCCGTCGTTGGTCAAAAGACTGAAATCAGCTTTTCCTCGGGCGACGTGCTGGTGCTGCACTAGGGGGCGTTGGCGCCCGGCGCGCTCCGATCATTGGCTTTGCGGCGAGGCGGGGATTTCTCCGCCTTGTTGTATTTTGGGGTAGGCGGCTGCCTTGCTGCATTACGCGAGGCCTTTTGGTGTTTTGAGCGGGAGAGAGTTTCCGCGGTCTCAGAATTTTTTGTGGGACATAGGGCGCCGGTGCTGCCACAGGCCAACCTTCGCCGCCGTGATCCTTCGCACCCCCTCTGGCCTGCCGGCCATCTCCCCCACAAGGAGGGAGATTAGTCACGTCGCCGGCGGTGCCCATTCTGCCTCGTTGGAGGGAAATTCCAGCGGCATTGGCGAAAATGGCGATTTACCGAGGCGGCGATGACAGCCTGATCTCCCTCCTTGTGGGGGAGATGGCCGGCAGGCCAGAGGGGGGTGCGAAGGATCACCAGGCTGAAGGTTTGCTTCGCAGGGCGCGACCGAACCACCCTTTGAACCCGCTCCCTGTCAGTATCTTTGTCACCAACCACCGTGGATAGCCGCGCCGGTTTCTCCACGCCCCAAACACCTCCCGTACAATTCCCCTCGCGATCTTCCACGGGACCCCGGTGCGCACCGGGCAGCGGGGGGAAGCGCCGGTGCCGGGCTGGCAGGAGGTCGGATCTCCTGCTGGGTGATGAGCCCCCAAGCCCGGGCCTTGCGGCGGCTGGCGGTGAAAGCCGAGGCGACTGAGCGGGGCAAGAACACCGAGCGGGGCGCGAACGTCGCGCCACATACTTACAATCGGAAGGCACGGCCTCGCGCCCCGCTTCCCGAAATTTTTCTCCCGAGACGGGAGCGTTCTTTGACAATGGCCAGGCGCGAAAGCGAGCGTGGCAGTGAATAAATTTGGCGCCACCACCGCCGCCGTCATCCCGGCCGAGCGAAGCGAGAGCCGGGACCCATTGACTGGACCATCGTGAAGCAGGGCCGGGTCCTCGCTTCACCGCCCTTCGTGAGCCGACCTGCGAACCCAAACCCCGGCTGCGCTAATCAATGGGTCCCGGGTCTCGCTGCGCTCGTCCGGGATGACGGCTGCGCGGTTGTCCGCCACGCGTGTCGAAGGCCTTCCCAAATCGCCCGCCGCCCTGTCTACTCCGGCCATGGCCTTCACGCTTCGCCAGCTGCAGTTCTTCGTCGCCGTCGCCGAGCAGGGTACGATCTCACGCGCGGCGCAGAATCTGTCGATCTCGCAATCGTCGGTCACCGAGGCGATCAAGGAACTGGAGGGCGATCTCGGCGTCGAGCTGTTCGAGCGCCATCCGCGCGGCCTCAACATCACCCACAAGGGCCACCAGTTCCTGCGCCACGCCACCAAGATCCTCGCCGACGTCTCCGACGCGCGCCGCACCTTCTTCGGTGGGCAGGCGACGGCCACCGGCCAGCTCAAGCTCGGTGTCACCTCGCTGGTTGCCGGCTACGTGCTGTCCGACCTGCTCGCCCGCTACCGCCGTGCCCATCCGGCTGTCGAGATCTCGGCGATCGAGGACAATGGCGATTATCTCGAACACCTGCTTGTCGGCGGCAAGCTCGACCTCGCCGTCATGGTCACCTCCAATTTGCGCGACCGCATGGCGCTGCAATCGGAAATCCTCGAGGTCTCCGCCTATCGCCTCTGGCTGCCGCTCGGCCAT
Source organism: Aminobacter sp. LjRoot7 (assembly GCF_964252895.1). NCBI lineage: Bacteria > Pseudomonadati > Pseudomonadota > Alphaproteobacteria > Hyphomicrobiales > Phyllobacteriaceae > Aminobacter > Aminobacter sp. LjRoot7. The sequence goes on along the minus strand of NZ_CAXUPX020000001.1, from coordinate 1,045,213 downwards.
CCGCTCGCCTCGGCCGAAATCATCAGCGTCGGCGACATCGCGTCCGAGCCGCTGATCATGCTCTCCGTCGACGAGATCGAGGAGAACACCGGCAAGCTGCTTTCGGCCATCGGCGCCAAGCCGCATGTCGCCTTCCGCACGCGCTCGGTCGAGGCCGTGCGTTCGCTGGTGGCGACAGGGGCAGGGGTGGCGCTGCTGCCCGACCTGGTTTACCGGCCTTGGTCTCTGGAAGGGGACAGGATCGAGTCCCGCGACGTCTCCGGCTCGCTGCCGGTGGTGCAGGTCGGCATGGTTTGGCGGCGCGGCTCGTCGCTGCCGGCTGCTGCGCGCGATTTCATCGGCATCGCGCAGGCGCAGCGCACCGTCCGCCAGAAGCTCTGACGCATCCGTCCGGTATCGGAAAAACCGATATCACCCTTCTTTCGAATGAATTTGCGAAACCTGCGCTTTCGCAGCACCTTTCGTTTCAGGGCAACACCGCCGATGGGAGAGCGGTTCCTGCACATGGGAGGATCGAGATGAAGGCATTTCTGAAATCCTGCACGGCAATCGCCTTGGCTTGCAGCTTTTCCGGCCAGGCGGTGGCGCAGGTCAAGGAAATCGGCAAGGCCGAGGGACAGGTCAACATCATTGCCTGGCCGGGCTATATCGAGCGCGGCGAGACCGACAAGAATTACGACTGGGTGACGGAGTTCGAAAAGGCGTCGGGCTGCAAGGTCAACGTCAAGACTGCCGCGACCTCCGACGAAATGGTCGCGCTGATGAACGAGGGCGGCTTCGACCTCGTCACCGCCTCGGGCGATGCCTCGCTCCGCCTCGTCGCCGGCAAGCGCGTCCAACCGATCAACACCGACCTGGTCAAGAGCTGGTCGACTGTCGACGAGCGCCTCAAGGATGCGCCGTGGTTCACCGTCGACGGCCAGCATTACGGCGTGCCCTATCAGTGGGGCCCGAACGTGTTGATGTACAACACCAATGTCTTCAAGGAAGCACCCAAGAGCTGGAGCGTCGTGTTCGAGCCGATGGACCTGCCCGACGGCAAGCCCAACAAGGGCCGCGTCCAGGCCTATGACGGCGCGATCCATATCGCGGATGCTGCCAACTATTTGATGGCGCACAAGCCCGACCTCGGCATCAAGGATCCCTACGAACTCAACGAGGACCAGTACAAGGCAGCGCTCGACCTGCTGCGTGTCCAGCGCACGCTTGTCGGCCGCTACTGGCACGACGCCATGATCCAGGTCGACGACTTCAAGAACGAAGGTGTCGTGGCTTCGGGCTCGTGGCCGTTCCAGGTCAACCTGCTCGGCTCGGAAAAGCAGCCCGTCGGCTCGACGATCCCGGAGGAGGGCGCCACCGGCTGGGCTGACACCACGATGATGCATGCCGAGGCCGCCAACCCGAACTGCGCCTATATGTGGCTCGAGCATTCGTTGAACCCCAAGCTGCAGGGCGATCTTGCCGCCTGGTTCGGCTCGAACCCGGTGGTGCCGGCTGCGTGTAAAGGCAATGAACTGCTCACCGACGCAGGCTGCAAGGCCAACGGCTTCGAGGACTTCGCCAAGATCAAGTTCTGGCGGACGCCGGTGTCGAAATGCGCCAGCCAGAACGACCAGTGCGTGCCCTACTATCGCTGGGTGTCGGACTATATCGGCGTGATCGGCGGCCGCTGAGGCCGGCAACGAAACGATGCCCCCCTCGCCAGGCCGCTTGCGGCCAACCCTCTCCCTCAGGGGAGAGGGGGCGGAGGGCACCAACCGACCTGAAACGATCGCCTGACGGCGGCAGACAAGCATCGGCGGCCGTGGGTCGGCCGGATGCGCAGCCATGCCAGGCTATCACCTGGGTGCACGTGGCCCAGACATCGGAAGCTGAAGACGATGACCCCAGCAGTCGCCTTTCAAAAAACCTCGCGCCACTTCGGCGCGGTGCGCGCGGTCGATGCCGTCGACCTCGAGATCAAGCCCGGCGAGTTCTTCGCCATGCTGGGACCCTCGGGTTCGGGCAAGACCACTTGCCTCCGGCTGATCGCCGGTTTCGAGCAGCCGACCTCGGGCAGCATCTCGATCTTCGGCGAGCGTGCCGAGGGCGTGCCGCCCTACCGCCGCAACGTCAACACGGTGTTCCAGGACTACGCGCTGTTCCCGCATCTCAACGTGCTCGACAACGTCGCTTACGGCCTGATGGTCAAGGGTATCGGCAAGGACGAACGCCACCGTGCCGCCGAAGATGCACTGAAGCTCGTGCAGCTGCCGGGTTATGGCAGCCGCAAGCCGGGCCAGCTGTCCGGTGGCCAGAGGCAGCGCGTGGCGCTTGCCCGTGCGTTGGTCAACAAGCCCAAGGTCCTGCTGCTCGACGAGCCGCTCGGCGCGCTCGACCTCAAGCTGCGCGAGAGCATGCAAGAAGAGCTCAAGCAGCTGCAGAAGGCGCTCGGCATCACCTTCGTCTTCGTCACCCACGACCAGGGCGAAGCACTTTCGATGGCCGATCGTGTCGCTGTCTTCAACGACGGCCGCATCATGCAAGTGGGTGCGCCGGAGGAGATCTACCAGCGCCCGGCCTCGCGCTTCGTCGCCGATTTCGTCGGCTCGTCCAACGTGCTGCCGCCCGACTTCGTCCAGCGCTACGCCGGCCAGCACCGCTGGGGCAGCCTTCGGCCCGAGCAGATCCGCGTCCGCGCCGATACGTCGGGTGACGGTGTGGCGGCACGCGTCGTTTCGCGCCACTATCTCGGTGCGGCCACCAAGCTGTCGCTCGACGCCGATGGCTTGAGGCTGCACGCGACGCTGCCGTCGGGCACGGCTGTCCCCGAGGATGGCGCCCACGTCATGCTGACCTTTAACCGCGACCAGCTTCACCTCATGGAGGAGCAGGCATGAGCGTCCAGGCTGTGTCAGGCACGTCGGATGTGACTGCTGCGATCCTGCCCCGGCGCGGCGGGTTGGCCGGGTCGTTTTCGGACCTGTTGTGGCGCAAGCCGGGGCTGCTGCTGTTCCTGATGCTGGCGCCGCCGCTGCTCTGGCTCGGTGTCGTCTATATCGGCTCGTTGATCGCCCTGTTGGCGCAGAGCTTCTTTTCGATCGATGAGTTCTCCGGGCTGATCAGCCGCGAGCTGACGCTCAAGACCTATGGCGACCTGTTGCAGGCGGCCAATCTCGACATCATCGTGCGTACCGTGACGATGGCGGCCGTGGTGACATTGGCCTCGGCCGTCATCGCGTTCCCGATTGCCTACTACGCCGCGCGTTATGCCCGCGGCACGTGGAAGGCGCTGTTTTATCTCGGCGTCATGCTGCCCTTGTGGTCGAGTTACCTGGTCAAGATTTATGCCTGGAAGCTGATCCTCGCCAAGGAAGGCATCCTGACCTGGCTGTTCGCCAAGCTGCATCTGTCGTGGCTGCTCGACAGCTGGCTGTCGCTGCCCGTCGTCGGCGGCAACTCTTTGTCGGTGTCGTTCACCGGCACCTTCATCGTCTTCGTCTATGTCTGGCTGCCATTCATGATCCTGCCGATCCAGGCGGCCCTCGAGCGCGTGCCCAGCAATCTGGTCGAGGCCTCGTCGGACCTTGGCGCGTCGCCAGGGCAGACGTTCCGCAATGTGCTGTTCCCGCTGGCGCTGCCCGGCATCGTCGCCGGCTCGATCTTCACCTTCTCGCTGACGCTCGGCGACTACATCATCCCGCAGATCATCGGCACATCAAGGCTGTTCATCGGGCAGGCCGTTTATGCCCAGCAGGGTACCGCCGGCAACATCCCGCTCGCCGCCGCCTTCACCGTGGTGCCCGTCGTCATCATGGGCTTCTATCTCTGGGGCGCCAAACGCATGGGGGCCTTCGATGCGCTCTGACCGTTCGCAATCGGCCCCGACGGGCCTGAAGATCGCTGCTGCTGCAGGGCTCGCTTTCCTGCACCTGCCGATCCTGCTCATCTTCGTCTACGCCTTCACCACCGAGGAGAAGAGCTATCAGTGGCCGCCGCCCGGCTTCACCACGCAGTGGTTTGCGGTGACGTGGGGACGCGCCGACGTCTGGCAGGCGCTGGGACTTTCGGTGCAGGTCGCGGCGATCTCGACGGCAATTGCGCTTGTGCTCGGCACGCTCTGCGCGGCTGCCGTCAGCCAGACGCGCTTCTTCGGCCGCGAGGCGATCTCGCTTTTGGTCATCCTGCCGATCGCGTTGCCCGGCATCATCACCGGCATTGCGCTGCGTTCGGCCTTCAGCCTGGCGGAGATCCCGTTCTCGTTCTGGACGATCGTGCTGGGCCACGCGACTTTCTGCGTCGTCGTTGTCTACAACAACGCGGTGGCGCGGTTCCGCCGCACTTCGGGGTCGCTCATAGAAGCGTCGATGGATCTCGGCGCTGACGGCTTCCAGACGTTCAGGCATGTGATCCTGCCCAACATCGGCACGGCACTTCTTGCCGGCGGCATGCTCGCCTTCGCGCTGTCATTCGACGAGGTCATCGTCACCACCTTCACCGCCGGACAGCAGCAGACGCTGCCGATCTGGATGCTGGAGGAACTGGTGCGGCCGCGCCAGCGCCCGGTCACCAATGTCGTCGCCATGGTCGTCGTGCTCGCGACCCTGCTGCCCATCCTCGCCGCCTATTACCTGACCCGCGAAGGCGACCAGATCGCCGGCGCCGGCAAATAAGATCGAAAGGGAGAAATCATGGACACCCAGATGCTCATCGGCTCGAAGTTCGAGCGGGGAACCGAGACGGAAGAAGCCATCCTCAACCCACGTACCGGCGAGACGATCCTCAGCCTGCCCGAGGCTTCGCCGGCACAGATCGAGGCGGCGGTCGCGGCGGCCCAAAAGGCTTTCGTGACGTGGTCGAAGACGACGCCGGCGCAGCGCTCAGGCTACCTGCTCAAGATCGCCGACCGGATCGAGGCCGAGGCGGAAGGCTTTGCCAAGCTCGAGGCGCTCAACTGCGGCAAGCCGATCAATGCCGTGCTCAATGACGAGATCCCGGCCATCGTCGACTGCTACCGCTTCTTTGCCGGTGCGGTGCGCTCGATGCCTGGGCTGGTGGCGGGCGAGTACCTGCCCGGCCACACCTCGATGATCCGCCGCGACCCGGTCGGCATCGTCGCCTCCATCGCGCCGTGGAACTATCCGCTGATGATGATGGCGTGGAAGCTGGCCCCCGCAATTGCCGGCGGCAACACGGTCGTCTTCAAGCCGTCGGAACAGACGCCGCTGACGGCGTTGAAGCTCGCGAAAATCCTCGCCGACGTGCTGCCCGAGGGCGTGGTCAATGTCGTGCTCGGGCGTGGGGAGAGCGTCGGCAACACGCTGATCAACCATGCGGCGGTCAGCATGATCTCCATCACCGGCGACGTTGCCACCGGCAAGAAGGTGCTGCAGGCGGCGGCCAAGTCGGTCAAACGCACCCATCTCGAACTTGGCGGCAAGGCGCCGGTCATCGTCTTCGACGATGCCGACATCGACGCCGTGGTCAGCGGCTTGCGCGCCTTCGGCTACTACAATGCCGGCCAGGACTGCACCGCGGCCTGCCGCATCTATGCCGGCAAGAAGGTCTACGACAAGCTCGTCGCCGACCTGTCGTCGGCGGTGTCGACCATCCGTTTCGGCCAGGCTGACGATACTGAAAACGAGATCGGGCCGCTGATCTCCCGTCGTCAGCGCGACCGCGTCGCCTCCTTCGTGGAGCGCGCCTCGGAGCTCAAGCACATCGAGATTACTACTGGCGGCAAGCCGGGCGAGGGCGGCGGCTTCTATTACCAGCCGACGGTGGTTGCCGGCGCGCTGCAGGAAGACGAGATCGTGCGCCGCGAGGTGTTCGGCCCGGTGGTTTCGGTAACGCGCTTCTCCGACGTTGACGAGGCGGTCAACTGGGCAAATGACAGCGACTACGGCCTGGCGTCGTCGGTGTGGACCAAGGACATCTCGCGCGGCATGTCGACGGCGGCGCGGCTGCAATATGGCTGCACCTGGATCAACACGCACTTCATGCTGACCAACGAGATGCCGCATGGCGGCCTCAAGCAGTCTGGCTATGGCAAGGACATGTCGGTCTACGCGCTGGAGGATTACACTGCGGTGCGTCACGTGATGATCGCACATGGGTAGCTTTCTTCTCCCCGTTCACGGGGAGAAGATGCCGGCAGGCAGATGACGGGCTGAGCCACGCTCGTAGATTGAAGCGCCGCCCCTCATCCGGCCCTTCGGGCCACCTTCTCCCCGTGAACGGGGAGAAGGAAGAGATCAGCCGACCCCGTATTGCGTCATAAGTGCCGTCATCCGCGCTGTTGCGAATTCAGGTTTGTCGAGCACATTGGCCTCGTCGGCGAGGCGGAAGATGTCGGCGTAGTGCACCGCACCTCGCGCCGACTGCATGCCCGCGGGCATGGTGAAGTGGCTCTGGTGGCCGTTGAGCCAGGCGAGGAAGACGACGCCGGCCTTGTAGTATTGCGTCGGCGCCTCGAAGATTTTCCGTGACAGCGGAACCGTCGGCTCGATGGTGCCGCGGAAGGTGGCGAGGTCGCCTTTGGCCAACGCCGCCAGCGCCTTTGATGCCTGGGGTGCAACCGCATCGAATATGCCGAGCAACGCGTGGCTGTGGTGTGTGCCGTCGCCTTCGATCAGGGCGGCGTAGTTGAAGTCGTCGCCGGTGAAGCAGAGCACGCCTTCGGGTAGACGGCGGCGCAGTTCGACCTCATAGGCCTGATCAAGTAGTGAGATCTTGATGCCTTCGACCTTGTCCTGGTGATCGGCGATGATGGAGAGCACAGTCTCCAGCGTATCCTCGAAGCGGTCGCCGCCCCAATAGCCGTTGAGCTCGGGATCGAACATGCCGCCCAGCCAGTGCAGGACGACCTTGTCCCTGGCCTGGCCGAGGATGCGGCCATAGACCTTGCGGTAGTCGTCGGGGGATTTCGCGACATGGGCAAGCGCACGGCTGGCCATCATGATCGCGCGGCCACCATGCTTTTCGATGAAGCCGAGTTGCTCTTCATAAGCCGCGATCACGTCATCGAGCGAGCGAGCTTCGCGCTTGTCCAATTGGTCGGTGCCGGCGCCGCAGGCGAGGTCGGCGCCTGGGACCGTGCGCGCTTCGGCGAGCGAACGACGGATCAGCTCCTGCGCGCCGGCCCAGTCGAGCCCCATGCCGCGCTGCGAGGTGTCCATCGCCTCGGCGATCCTGAAGCCGAGCGACCAGAGATGATGGCGGAAGGCCATGGTCGCATCCCAGTCGATGGCCGGGTTGTTCCAGGGCGTGACATCCGCCCACGGGTCGGAGACGACATGGGCAGCCGCATAGGCGATGCGGTTGAAAATGGGAGCGGCTCCAGGCCGTTCGGTCGGTGTGCCGACAACGGCGTAGGTCTCGATCGAGCGGTCTGCCCGCGGAAGCTTCACTGCCTTGGCCATGGGTTCCTCCCTGATCGGTTGCATCTCGTAATTTAGATCGTTCCAAATTTCAAGTTGGAATTTCGTGGTCTGGTGCAGGCGTACCCGTCGATCAGTCGGTGCGTCGTTGGGCCGAGATGATTCAGGTGTCAAAAGGCATTGCAAATCGTTTGAAAGGGCAAATTGTGTACAATTTAGGCATTTCTGTACCCATGGTCCCTTGCGTGCAGCCGTTGTGAAATCGATGGCGTTACCGTTCATCCTTGCTTGACAGTTTGGAACGTTCCAATTATTTGACTCGGAAAAGGGAGCCAAAGACACTTCCCCGGGAGGTTCGTTTTGAAGCAGACGAAGGTGACAGTCGTCGATGTTGCGCACGCCGCCGGCGTGTCGAAGTCGACCGTGTCGCTGGTGCTCCAGGGCAGCTCGCTGGTGAATGAGGCGACGCGAGCCAAAGTGGGTGCGGTCATTCGTGAGCTTGGCTACGTCTACAACCGCGGTGCTGCCAATCTCAGGCAGTCCAAGTCGAAGATCGTCGGCATCGTCGTCAACGACCTGACCAATAGTTTCTTTGCCGAGCTTGCCGTCGGCATGGACATGGTGGTGCAGTCGGCCGGCTACATCCAGTTCATGGCCAACACCTCCGAAAATGCCGATCGCCAGGGCGAGGTGATCGCCTCGATGCGTGAGCACGGCATGGCCGGGCTAATCCTGTCGCCGGCGCGCGGCACGACAGCAGCCGATCTCAAGCCGCTTGTCGACAGCGGCATTCCTGTCGTGCTGGTGGCGCGCAATGTGCCGGGGCTCAAGGTTTCTTCCGTCGTGTCGGACGGGCACGCAGGTGCTGCGGCGGCCGTGCGGCATCTGATCGAACTCGGTCATCGGCGCATCGCCTTCCTCGGCGGGTTCAATGACACGGCTGTCTTCGACGAGCGCATGCGCGGCTTCCGCGACGCGCTGGTGGAAGCCGGCCTTGATGCCTCGGACGAGCTTGTCATCAGCTCCGCACCGTCGCGTGCGGGCGGTGTGGCGGCGGTCGAGCGCATGCTTGCCATGCGCGATCGCCCGACAGCCGCCCTTTGCTTCAACGATGCGGTGGCGTTTGGCGCCTGCGATGGCTTGCGCAGCGCTCGCATTGAGCCGGGCGTCGACTTCGGCGTCATCGGCTTCGACGACGTGATCGAGGCCAAGACCGCGGTGCCGGCGCTGACCACCGTTTCGGTCGATCCGCAAGGCATGGGCCGCCGAGCGGCACAGCTGCTGCTCAAGCAGATCAATGCCGGCGATTTCGACGCCGAGGCGCTGGTGGCGACTGTGCGGCTGGTGGTGCGCGAGAGCTGCGGTGCGCCGCAACGGGTTAGGGAGCTTACGGCATGACGCGCTGGGGTCTGATCGGGGCGAGCACCATCGCCAAGGAATGGGTCATCGGCGCGATCCGGGCGACCGGTGGCGAGGTGGTGTCCGTCATGAGCACCAATGCCGAGCGCGGCCGGGCCTATGCCGAGGCGAACGGCATCGCGAAATCTGTGACGTCGCTCGAGGACATCGTCGGCGATGACGGCGTCGACGCTGTCTACATCTCGACCACCAACGAGCTGCACCTGGAACAGGCGATCGCAGCAGCTGGGGCCGGCAAGCACGTGCTGTGCGAGAAGCCGCTGGCGCTGGCACTCGACGACGCGTTGGAAATGGTGAAGGCGGCGCGTGAGGCGGGCGTGGTGATGGGCACCAACCATCATCTGCGCAATGCGGCGAGCCATCGGGCGATGCGCGATGCGATCGCTGCGGGCCGTATCGGCAAGCCGTTGGCGGCGCGGGTGTTCCACGCCGTCTACCTGCCGCTGCATCTGCAGGGCTGGCGGCTCGACAAGCCGCAGGCCGGCGGCGGTGTCATCCTCGACATCACGGTGCATGACGCCGACACGCTGCGCTTCGTGCTCAATGACGATCCGGTCGAGGCAGTGGCCTTCAGTCAGGTTGGCGGGATGGGCCAGGCGGGGCTGGAGGACGCCGTGATGGGCGTGCTGCGCTTCAAGTCGGGCGTGATCGCCCAGTTCCATGACGCGTTTACTACCAAGTTCGCCGAGACGGGTTTCGAGGTGCACGGCACCGAGGGTTCGCTGATCGCGCGCAATGTCATGACGCAGAAGCCGGTCGGCTCGGTCGTGCTGCGCAATGCCGCCGGCGAACACGAACTCAAGCTCGACCAGCGCAATCTCTATGAGGCGGGGCTGCAGGCGTTCCACGACGCAGTCACCGGCAAGGGCAAGCCCTCGGCGACAGGCGAGGACGGCGTGTGGTCGCTGGCGACAGGTTTGGCGGTGGTTAAGTCGGCCGCGACCGGCAAGGCGGTTGCCATCGAGGCGGGGCTCTGATCATGGGCAAGCACATCACCCCTGATCAGGCCGCAGCACTCATCCCCGATGGCGCCGTTGTTTCGGTGTCGTCGTCGAGTGGGCTCGGCTGCCCCGACCTGATGCTGAAAGCCATCGGCGAGCGCTTTGAGGCGACGGGTCATCCACGCGAACTGACAACACTGCATCCGATCGCCGCCGGCGACATGAGCGGCATCAAGGGCGTCGACTACATCGCTAAAAAGGGTCTGCTCAAGAAGATCATCGGCGGCTCCTATCCCTCGGGTCCGTCGAGTGCCGAACCGCCGCTGATCTGGCAGATGATCGGCAATGAGGAGGTCGCGGCCTACAACGTGCCGTCAGGAATCATGTTCGACATGCATCGCGAGGCTGCCGCCAAGCGGCCGGGCGTGATGACCAAGGTCGGGCTCGACACATTCGTCGATCCGGAGCGGCAGGGCTGCGCCATGAATGCGCGCGCCGCGGCCGAACCTCTGGTCAAGAAGGTCAGCTTCGAGGGCGAGGACTGGCTGTTCTTCCCCGCGATCAAGCCGCAAGTGGCGATCATCCGTGCGACGACATCAGACGAGCGCGGCAACCTGACCTACGAGCATGAGGGCGCTTATCTCGGCGGGCTCGACCAGGCGCTGGCCGCGCGTAACAATGGCGGCATCGTCATTGCCCAGGTCAAGCGCATTACCAAGGATGGCTCGCTCAGGCCGCATGACGTGCGTGTGCCCGGCATGCTGGTCGACTACATCGTCGTCGATCCCGAGCAGAAGCAGACGACGCAGACGGCCTACGACCCGGCGATCTCGGGCGAGATCATGCGTCCGCTCGACAGTTTCCGCGTGCCGGAGTTCAATATTCAGAAGGTGATCGCGCGCCGCGTGGCGCAGGAACTGGAAGCGGGCAGCGCCGTCAATCTCGGCTTCGGCATCTCGGCCAACGTGCCGCGCATTCTGCTCGAAGAGGGGCTGCATGGTGAGGTTACCTGGGTGATCGAGCAAGGTGCGGTCGGCGGCGTGCCGCTGCTCGACTTCGCCTTCGGCTGCGCGTCGAACGCCGACGCCTTCATGCCGTCTCCCTATCAGTTCACCTATTTCCAGGGCGCGGGTTTCGACGCTTCGCTGCTGTCGTTCCTGGAGATCGATCGCAGCGGCTCGGTCAACGTCTCCAAGCTCAGCTTCCGGCCGCATGTGACGGCGGGTGCCGGCGGTTTCGTCGACATCACCGCGCGGGCCAAGAAGATCGTCTTCTCCGGCATGTTCAACGCCGGCGCCAAGCTCGACATATCAGGCGGCAAGCTGGTCATCGACAAGGAGGGCAAGCTCAAGAAGCTGGTCAACGAGGTCGAGCACGTCACCTTCTCGGGCCGCCGCGGCGTCGAGCAGGGCCAGGACATCACCTATGTCACCGAGCGCTGCGTGATGAAGCTGACACCTCAGGGCATCGTGCTGACCGAGATCGCGCCTGGCGTCGAGTTGCAGGCTCATATCCTGGATCAGTCCGAGTTTCCGTTGATCGTCTCCGACAAGCTCAAGCAGATGGAGGCTTCTCTGTTTGCCGACGCGCCGATCGGGCTGAAGCTGCCGCGCAAGCCGGTGCGCAAGCTGGAGGGCATCAATGGCTGACCAGCGCATCAAGGTCGAGTTCTACGGTCCTGTTGCCATCATCACGGCGGCCCGGCCGGACAAGCTGAATGCCTTCGACATCGACATGCTGAAGGCGCTGGCGGCGGCATGCGACGAGGTCGAGGCCAATGCCGACATCCGCGTTGCGATCCTGACCGGCGAAGGCAAGGCGTTCTCGGCCGGCGGCGACATCAAGGCCTGGGGGGGCATGACGCCCAGCGAATTCGGCCATGCCTGGGTGCGCTTCGGCCACCGCGTGTTCGAACGGCTGGCGACGCTGCGCATGCCGCTGGTCGCTGCGATCAACGGCCATGCGCTAGGGGGCGGGCTGGAGCTGGCGATCGCCGCGGACATCCGCATCGCCGAACGTCACGTGAAAATTGGCCTGCCCGAGACCGGGCTCGGCATGGTGCCGGGCTGGTCGGGCACGCAGCGGCTGGTGCGTCGCGCAGGAGCACAGGTGGTTCGGCGCATGGCGCTGGGCGGCGAGGTGTTTTCCGCCGACGAGGCAGCAGCGCTCGGGCTGGTCGACGATGTGGTCGAGACCGGCGAGGCGGTGGCTGCCGCGCGCGACTATGCGGCCAGGATCGCGGCGCGCGGTCCAGCGGCAGTCGAGGTCGCAAAACTGATGATCGCGACCGCAAACGGCGAAGACAATGGCACCGCCGTCGAGGCGCTGGGCTCGATTCTCGTGGCCAAGACCGGAGACCTCAAGGAGGGGCTCGCGGCCTTCAGCGAGAAGCGTGCCGCCAAATTTGCAGGAGAATGGTGATGACGGTCCTGATGCGCCCCAAGCCGCTCGACGGCTTCAAGGTCCGCGAGTTCAACATGCTGATCGACGGCAAATGGACCGCCGGCGCCGAAGGCAAGATTCTTGAGCGTGCCAGCCCCGGCCATGGCGCCGTGGTCAGCCGCTATCAGGCCGCGACCGCTGTCGATGCGAACCGCGCCATTGCCTCGGCACGCAAGGCATTCGACGACGGCCATTGGCCGCGCATGACCGGCGCCGAGCGTTCGCGCATCCTGCTGCGAGCCGCCGACATCATCGATGAGCGCGCCGACGAACTCGCCTTCCTCGACTGCATCGAGTCGGGCAAGCCGATCTCGCAAGCCAAGGGCGAACTCGGCGGTGCCGCAGACATCTGGCGCTATGCCGCAGCGCTTGCGCGCGACCTGCATGGCGAGAGCTACAACACGCTGGGCGATGGCACGCTGGGCGTGGTGCTGCGTGAGGCGATCGGCGTGGTGTCGATCATCACGCCATGGAACTTCCCCTTCCTGATCGTCAGCCAGAAGCTGCCCTTTGCGCTCGCCGCTGGCTGCACGGCTGTGGTCAAGCCGTCGGAACTGACGTCAGGTTCGACCCTGGTTCTGGGCGAGATCCTTGAGGCCGCGGGCGTTCCGGCCGGCGTGGTCAACGTCATCGTCGGCACCGGTCCGGAGGCGGGCGCGCCGCTGACCAGCCACCCCGATATCGACATGGTGTCGTTCACCGGCTCGACCGGCATCGGCAAACTGACAATGGCCAACGCTGCGCAGACGCTGAAGAAGGTGTCGCTGGAGCTTGGCGGCAAGAACCCGCAGATCGTGTTTCCCGACGCCAATCTCGACGACTTCATCGATGCGGCCGTGTTCGGCGCCTATTTCAACGCTGGCGAGTGCTGCAATGCCGGTTCGCGCCTGATCGTGCATCGCGAGATTCTGGACGAGGTGACCAGCCGCGTCGCCGCATTGTCTGCGAAGGTCAAGGTCGGCGATCCGCTCGACCCTTCGACACAGGTTGGTGCTATCATCACGCCGCAGCATCTTGCGAAGATCGTGAGTTACGTGAAAGGTGCGAGCGAGAACGGTGCGAGCGTTGCTGTCGGCGGAACTGCCGCTGATCTCGGCCTCGGCCAGTTCATGGAGCCGACGATCCTGTCGTCGGTCGCCCCCGACATGGCGGTGGCGAAAGAGGAGGTGTTCGGACCGGTGCTTTCGGTGCTTGCCTTCGAGACCACCGATGAGGCGATCCGCGTCGCCAATTCGATCGACTATGGCCTGTCGGCCGGCGTGTGGAGCCGCGACTTCGACACCTGCCTGACTGTCGGTCGCCGCGTCCGCGCCGGCACCGTCTGGATGAACACCTTCATGGATGGCGCGTCGGAACTGCCCTTCGGTGGCTACCGCCAGTCGGGCATCGGCCGCGAGCTCGGCCGCCATGCGGTCGAAGACTACACCGAGACCAAGACGCTCAACATGCATATCGGACCGCGCACCGGCCACTGGATGCCGAAGGAGGCGCGCGGCTGAACGGAGGATTCCCAGAGGCGGGGCCAAAGGGATTTTATGACACGCAATGACGCGTGAGGAACTTGCAACCCGGGAGGAACTGGAATGCGTAAGTTTTTGATGAGTACGGCAGCTGTGGCGGCGCTGTTTGCCGCGCCGATGCCGATGGCACAGGCCGAGGAAAGCGTCGAAGTTCTGCACTGGTGGACGTCAGGCGGCGAGGCGGCGGCGCTCGACGTGCTGAAGAAGAACCTCGAAGGCCAGGGCGTGACCTGGAAAGACATGCCGGTGGCCGGCGGCGGCGGTGAAGCGGCGATGACCGCGCTGCGCGCCCGCGTCACTGCAGGCGATCCGCCCACCGCGGTGCAGGCACTTGGCTTCGACATCACCGACTGGGCCAACCAGGGTGTCGTCGGCGATCTCGGGGAAGTGGCTGACAAGGAAGGCTGGGACAAGGTCGTTCCGGCCGCGCTGCAGAACTTCGCCAAGCATGACGGCAAGTGGATTGCCGCACCTGTGAACGTGCACTCGACCAACTGGGTCTGGATCTCCAAGAAAGCGCTCGACGCTGCCGGCGGCAAGGCGCCCGAGACCTGGGACGAGCTGGTTGCGGTGCTCGACAAGATGCAGGCCAATGGCATCACCCCGCTCGGCCATGGCGGCCAGGCCTGGCAGGATGCGACCATCTTCGACGCCGTTGTGCTGTCGCTGGGCACCGATTTCTACAAGTCGTCGATGATCGATCTCGATCCGGCGGCACTTGGTGGCGACAAGATGGTCGAGGCCTTTGACCGCATGGCCAAGCTCAAGACCTATGTCGACAAGGACTTCTCCGGCCGCGACTGGAACCTTGCCTCGGCAATGGTGATTGAAGGCAAGGCCGGCATGCAGATGATGGGTGACTGGGCCAAGGGCGAGTTCCTCAAGGCCGGCCAGAAGCCGGGCACCGACTTCGTCTGCATCCGCTTCCCCGGCACGCAGGGCGCAGTCACCTTCAACTCCGACATGTTCATGATGTTCAAGGTCGGCGACGACAAGAAGAAGGCACAGCTGCAGATGGCAGCCGACATCGAGGATCCGGCCTTCCAGTCGTCGTTCAACGTGGTCAAGGGCTCGGTGCCGGCGCGCACCGACGTGCCGGACACTGCCTTCGACGATTGCGGCAAGAAGGGCATCAAGGACCTGGCGGAAGCCAGCTCCGGCGGCAAGCTGTTCGGCTCGATGGCCCATGGTTATGCCGCACCGGCCGCGGTGAAGAACGCGCTTTATGACGTCGTGACCCGCCACTTCAATGGCGAGCTCGATTCCAAGGCCGCCGCCAAGGCATTGGCCGAAGCGGTTGCCGCAGCAAAGGGCTGATCTTACTGCGCCGCGCGTCCTTTTGGGGCGCGCGGCACGCTCTTCGTGCCCCGGCTTCGGCCGGGGCACCTCCTGACCTGACAACCCAGAGGCTGGACCATGGCCGATCTCACCACGACCGCACCCCGCGCGGTAACGAACCCGCGCGCGACGTTGCAGGACCTGCTGCCGAAGATCGTGCTGGCGCCGAGCTTCGCGTTAATCCTGATCTTCGTCTACGGCTTCATCATCTTCACGGCCTTCCTGTCGTTCTCCGGCTCGAAGCTGTTGCCCGATTTCTCGACCTGGGTCGGCCTGAACAACTACGTCAGGCTGTTCAACCATCCCAACTGGATCACGGCGCTGAAGAACCTCGCGATCTTCTCGGTGCTGTACATCGTCATTTGCAGCTTCATCGGCTTGGCGTTGGCGATCTTCCTCGACCAGAAAATCCGCGGCGAGGGCGTGCTGCGCCCGATCTATCTCTACCCGATGGCGCTCTCCTTCATCGTCACCGGCGTCGCCTGGAAATGGTTCCTCGATCCCGGCATCGGCCTTGAGCATGTCATGCAGTCGTGGGGCTGGGAGAGCTTCTCGTTCCGCTGGATCAAGGAAGGCCAGATGGCGATCTACACCATCGTTATCGCGGCGGTCTGGCAATCGTCGGGCTTCGTCATGGCGATGTTCCTCGCCGGCCTTCGCGGGGTCGACAACGAGATCATCAAGGCGGCCCAGATTGACGGCGCCTCGACGCTGACGATCTATCGCCGGATCATCATCCCATTGATGCGCCCGGTGTTCCTGTCGGCCTTCGTGGTGCTCGCCCACCTCGCCATCAAGTCCTACGACCTTGTCGTGGCGATGACCGACGGCGGCCCCGGCACCGCGACCTGGACGCCGGCGCTGTTCATGCAGAAGTTCACCTTCGGCCGCAATGAAATGGGCATGGGTGCCGCGTCTGCGATCATCATGATGATGATGATCTTCGCCATCATCGTGCCCTATCTCTACTCCGAACTCGGGGGGAAGAAGAAATGAGTGCCGCCTCCCAGGACGTCGCTACCCGCAACGGCATTTTCGCTCGTGCGCTGATCTATGCCGTGCTCATCCTGTTTGCGGTCTACTACCTGCTGCCGCTCTATGTGATGATCGTCAATTCGCTGAAGCCGCTGGACGAGATCCGCCAGGGCAACATGCTGGCGCTGCCGCAGCAATGGACGATCGCGCCTTGGCTGTCAGCATGGTCGACGGCGCAGATCGGTGTTTCGCCAACGGGCCTCAAGCCCTACTTCCTCAACTCGGTGATGATGGTCGTGCCGGCGGTGGCGCTCTCGACCATCCTCGGCGCGCTCAACGGCTATGTGCTGACCAAGTGGCGCTTCAAGGGTGACAACATCGTCTTTGGCCTGATGTTGCTGGCCTGCTTCATCCCGTTCCAGATCGTGCTGATCCCGTCGGCCCGCATCCTCGGCCTGACCGGCCTTGCCGGCACCATCACCGGGCTGGTGCTGATCCACGCCATCTATGGCCTCGGCTTCACCACGCTGTTCTTCCGCAACTATTACGAGGCATTCCCGACCGAGCTGATCCGGGCAGCACAAATCGACGGCGCGAGCTTCTTCCAGATATTCCGGCGCATCCTGCTGCCGTCGTCGGGACCGATCATCGTCGTCACCGTCATCTGGCAGTTCACCAACATCTGGAACGACTTCCTGTTCGGCTCGTCCTTCTCGGGCTTCAATTCCATCCCGCTCACCGTGGCGCTGAACAATCTGGTGAACTCGTCGACCGGCGTGAAGGAATACAATGTCCATTTCGCCGGCGCGATCCTCGCCGCGCTTCCCACCCTCATCGTCTACATCGTCTCCGGACGCTACTTCGTGCGCGGCCTGATGGCCGGCGCGGTCAAGGGGTAAGCCCATGTCGTTTCTCAAGATCAGCAATCTCTACAAGAACTACGGCCAGGTAGAGATCCTCAAAGACATCAACATCGAGATCGACAAGGGCGGTTTCCTGGTGCTCGTGGGGCCGTCGGGCTGCGGCAAGTCCACGCTTTTGAACACCATCGCCGGGCTCGAGCCGATCACCTCGGGTGAGATCGCCATCAACGGCAATTCGGTGGCCGGGCTGCACCCGTCCAAGCGCGACATCGCCATGGTGTTCCAGTCCTATGCGCTCTATCCGAACATGACCGTGGCGGGGAACATCGCGTTCGGCATGGAAATCCGCGGCGTGCCCAAGGACGAGCGCGAAAAGGCGATCAAGACCGTCGCTGACATCCTGCAGATCGGCCATCTGCTCGACCGCAAGCCGAGCCAGCTCTCTGGCGGCCAGCGCCAGCGCGTCGCCATGGGCCGGGCGCTGGTGCGCAACCCGCAGGTGTTCCTGTTCGACGAGCCGCTATCCAATCTCGACGCCAAGCTGCGCGTCGACATGCGCACCGAAATCAAGCGCCTGCACCAGCGCATGAAGACGACGATCGTCTATGTGACCCACGACCAGATCGAGGCGATGACGCTGGCGACCAAGATCGCAGTGCTCAAGGATGGCGTGCTGCAGCAGTTCGGCACGCCGGCCGAAATCTACAACAGCCCGGCCAACATGTTCGTTGCCGACTTCATGGGCTCGCCGGCGATGAACCTGCTCAACTGCCGCCTCGAAGGCGGGGCGAGCGGGCTCAGCGTCATGCTCGACCGGCCCGGCGACCAGCCGCTGGCACTGCCGATCAAGACGGCCAACGGTGCGCTCAGTGCCTATTCGGGCAAGGAGATCATCTTTGGTGTCCGCCCTGAGGCGCTGACCGACCCTGACGGTGCTGATCGCAATGCCAAGTCGATCGCCGAGGGCGAATGCCTGATCGAGGTGGTCGAACCCGCTGGTTCCGACACCTTTGCGGTGACCAAGCTCGGCGGCAAGGAAGTGGTGGCGCGGCTGCGCGCCGACGCGGCGATCCATGCCGGCCAGAAGACAAAGCTCGCCTTCAACCTGGACAAGGCGGTGTTCTTCGACCCGAAGAGCCAGCTGCGCATCGCCTGACATGTCGAGACAGCCTGATATCGTCATCATTGGTTCGGGTGTCGGCGGCGCGACTGTCGCTGCTGGCCTCGCTGCGACCGGTGCCGAAATCCTGATCCTGGAGACCGGCGGTCACATCGCCGACCGGCCGGAAAACCGCGACCAGCGCGCCATCTTCCAACGTGGGCACTTCCGGCCCGACGAGACCTGGTACGAGGTCGACGGCACGGGCTTCAACCCCGGCAACTACTACAATGTCGGCGGCAATTCGAAGTTCTACGGGGCGGTGCTGACGCGCTATCGCCGCGAGGACTTTGACGAGATGCAGCATCTCGACGGTATCTCGCCGGCATGGCCGATAACCTATGGCGACCTGGAGCCGTGGTATGGGCTTGCCGAGGAGCTCTACCAGGTGCGCGGCACGCTTGGCGAGGACCCGACCGAACCGGCGCATTCGCAGCCCTATGGCCTTAAGCCGGTCGCTGACGAACCGGCGATCTCCAAGGTGCGGGCGCGCCTCAAGGCCAAAGGCGTGCATCCCTTCTCGCTACCGCTCGGCGTCGACATCGACCGCTGGTTGGCCAAGGGCAAGACGCCGTGGGACGCGCATCCCAACAGCTTCGACGGCAAGATGGATGCCGAGACGACCGCGCTGGCGGCGGCGCTGAAGCACGAGAACGTCAGGCTTCAGACCGGCTCGCGCGTGACGCGGCTGGAAGCGGCGGCTGACGGGCGGATCGTCGCGGTCCACTACATCAGCGATGGCGAGACTGCGGTGCTGCGGCCGAAGCTGGTGATCCTGTCAGCGGGCGCCGTGCAGTCGGCGGTGCTTCTGCTGCGCTCGGCCAATGACAGCAATCCCAGCGGGCTCGCCAACCGCTCCGACCAGGTCGGCCGCAACTTCATGAACCACAACTCGACGGCGGTGATCGCCATGAGCCCTTGGTTCCGCAACGACTCGATCTACCAGAAGACTTTCGGCTTCAACGATTTTTACCTCTCCGACGGCGAGGGCGGGCCGCCGCTCGGCAATGTCCAGTTGCTGGGCCGGATCTCGGGCACGATCCTGAAGGGCTCGATGCCGGCGGTGCCGGAGTGGCTGCTGAACCGGGTGACGGCGCATTCGATCGACTTCTATGCCATGAGCGAGGACCTGCCGTCGCCGGACAGCCGGGTGATGATCGACGGCGAGCGCATCGTGCTGAAATGGGTGCGCAGCAACTGGGAGGCGCATGAGCGCTTGGTGGCCAAGCTCAAGCAGGTGCTGCGCAGCGCGGGCTTTCCGCTCGTCGTGTCACGCGCCTTCGACAAGCGCACGCCGTCGCATCAGTGCGGCACAGTGCGGATGGGCAACGACCCCAAGGAGGCGCCGCTCGACGTCTTCTGCCGCGCCTTCGAGCATCCCAACCTGTTTGTCGTCGACGCGAGCTTCCTGCCGACGTCGGCGGCGGTCAATCCGGCGCTGACCATTGCGGCCCAGGCGCTGCGGGTCGCCAACCACATCGCTGAAAAGGATCTGGCGGCATGAAGGTTGCGGCAAAACCTGTCGCGCTGGTGACCGGCGCGCGTCGCGGCATCGGCCTTGCGGTCGCCGAGGCGCTTGCCCGGACCGGCTTCGATCTCGCCATCACCGACCGCGAGGAAGATGCAACCTCCACCGAGGCAGTTTCGGGCCTTGAGAAGCATGGCGCTCGGGTACTGTTTGTCGCCTCCGACCTCGCCGATCTCGATGGCCACGCGGGCACCGTCGACAAGATCGTCGGACACTTCGGGCAGATCGATTGCCTGGTCAACAATGCCGGCGTCGCGTCCAGGGTACGCGGCGATTTCCTCGAGCTGACGCCCGAGAATTTCAACGCCATCATGGCGGTCAATCTGCGCGGCACCGTGTTCTTCACCCAGGCTGTGCTGCGCGCCATGCTGATTGCGCCGCCCACACTTCACCCGCGCTCGGTAATCAACATCACCTCGATCTCGGCCGAGATGACGTCGCCCGACAGGCTCGACTACTGCATGTCGAAGGCCGGGCTTGCCGCCTTCACGCAAGGGCTGACGTTGCGGCTCGCCGGCACCGGTATCGACGTGTTCGAGATCCGGCCCGGCATCATCCGTTCCGACATGACGGCGAAAATCTCGGAGAAATACGACCGGCTGATCGCCGACGGGCTTGTGCCGGTCAAGCGCTGGGGCGAGCCAAACGACATCGGCCGCATCGCGGCAGCACTTGCCAGCGGCGGGTTCGGTTTCGCCACCGGTTCCATCATCAGGGCCGACGGTGCGCTGTCGGTCGCGCGACTTTGAGATCAGAGATGACCTACGACTACATCATCACAGGTGCGGGTCCCGCCGGCTGCGTGCTTGCCAACCGGCTGAGCGAAGACCCCGACGTGCGCGTGCTGTTGCTGGAAGCGGGCGGTGGCGACTGGAGCCCGCTGTTCCACATGCCGGCGGGCTTTGCCAAGATGACCAAGGGCGTGGCGAGCTGGGGCTGGGAAACCGTGCCGCAGAAGCACATGAAGAACCGCGTGCTGCGCTACACCCAGGCCAAGGTGATCGGCGGCGGCTCTAGCATCAACGCCCAACTCTATACGCGCGGCAATGCCGCCGACTATGATCTGTGGGCGAGCGAGGACGGCTGCACCGGCTGGGGCTACCGCTCAGTGTTGCCCTATTTCAAGCGCTCGGAAGATAACCAGCGTTTCGCTGACGACTATCATGGCTATGGCGGCCCGCTCGGCGTGTCGATGCCCTCGGCTGCGCTGCCGATCTGCGATGCCTATATCCGCGCCGGCCAGGAGCTTGGCATTCCCTACAATCACGACTTCAATGGCAAGCAGCAGGCTGGCGTCGGCTTCTACCAGCTGACCCAGCGCAACAAGCGACGTTCGTCGGCCTCGATGGCCTATCTCGCTCCGATCAAGGACCGGCGCAACCTGACCGTCCGTCTGGGCGCGCGGGTGACACGCATCGTCGTCGAAAAGGGCAGGGCGGTCGGTGTCGAGATCGCCAGCGGCAATAATACCGAGATGATCCGCGCCGAGCGCGAGGTGCTGGTGTCCTCGGGTGCGATCGGCTCGCCCAAGCTTCTGCTGCAGTCGGGCATCGGCCCGGCCGATCACCTGAAAAGCGTCGGCGTTCCCGTTGTCCACGACCTCAAGGGCGTCGGCGAAAACATGCAGGACCACCTCGACCTGTTCGTCATTTCCGAATGCACCGGCGATCACACCTACGACAACGTCGCCAAGCTGCATCGGACACTGTGGGCCGGGCTGCAATATGTGCTTTTCCGCACCGGGCCGGTGACGTCGAGCCTCTTCGAGACGGGCGGCTTCTGGTATGCCGATCCCGATGCCCGCTCGCCCGATATCCAGTTCCACCTCGGGCTTGGTTCAGGCATAGAGGCCGGCGTGGCGCGGCTCAAGAATGCCGGAGTGACGCTGAACTCGGCCTACCTGCACCCGCGCTCGCGCGGCACGGTGCGTCTCGCTTCAAGCGATCCCGCAACCGCCCCGCTGATCGACCCCAACTACTGGTCCGATCCACACGACCGCAAGATGTCGATCGAGGGGCTCAGGGTGGCGCGTGAGATCATGCAGCAGGCGGCCCTCAAGCCCTTCGTGCTGGCCGAGCGGCTGCCGGGGCCGGACAAGATGACCGAGGAACAGCTGTTCGACTATGGCTGCGCCAACGCCAAGACCGACCATCATCCCGTCGGCACCTGCAAGATGGGCACCGACGACATGGCCGTGGTCGACCTCGAGCTCAAGGTGCGCGGCATAGAGGGCCTGCGTGTCTGCGACAGCTCGGTGATGCCGCGCGTGCCGTCGTGCAATACCAACGGCCCGACGATCATGATGGGCGAAAAGGGCGCCGACATCATCCGCAACCGCGACCCGCTGCCACCGGCGATCTTCACGCATGAGCGCAACGATATCAGGCCAAGGGCGCGGGCCGAGATGAGCTGAGCGCCAAAACGAAAGGCCACGGGCGCAAGGCGCCCGTGGCCCCGATTGTCGTCCGTAGAGGTTACGGGTTCATCAGAACGTCGGTGATCTTGGTGTTGTCGTTCTTGTCGGTCTGCACCGAGACCTTGGCGCCGGCCTTGACCTCCGGCGGAATGGCGACGTCGGCGGGGATGGTATAGCTCGTGCCATCTTCAAGCATGATGACGCGGGTTTCCTTGTTGAATTCCTTGACGATGCCATCGGCCGCAAAGGCAGGAACCGAAAACAGACTTGCAGCAACAAATGCGAGAACAATCTTATTCATAGAAGTGCTCCTGTTTGTTTAGCCATTTTTCCCCTGATCCTCAGGTGCGGCCGGCAACTCCATGCGAGATATAAATGCTGAAGTTGTTTTCGGGTTCCACTTACTTATTGGCGGTTTTTGTTAAATCTCTGTAATGTTGATGCCAATCAAAATTGGCTTTGGCGGTTTATTATTAAAATCCTGTAATAACGGCCCGTTGATTGGCAAGATAGGCCGATCCTTCGATTTCAGTTTCTTCCTCTGCAGTCAGCCCGTCACTGCATGGCATGCGACGTTGGCGCCGCCGGCGGAGAGCCTCAGTTCGGGCCTCTCCTTCTTGCAGATGTCCATCGCCAGCGGGCAGCGCGGGTGGAAGGTGCAACCGCTTGGCGGGTTGAGCGGGCTCGGAATGTCGCCGCCCAGAGGTGCGCGATCACGCTTTGGCGCTTCGAGGTCGGGCACGGTTTCGAGCAGCAGTCGGGTGTAGGGGTGTTGCGGGTTTTCGAGGATGACTTCGCCCGGTCCTTCCTCGACGAGGCGGCCGAGATACATCACGCCGATGCGGTCGGTGAGGAAGCGCACGACCGAGAGGTTGTGGCTGATGAACAGGTAGGTCAGGCCGAGCTTCTGCTGCAGGTCCTTGAGCAGGTTGAGCACCTGCGCCTGCACCGAGACGTCGAGGGCGGAGGTCGGTTCGTCGAGCAAGAGCAGTTCGGCCTCGGCGGCAAGCGCGCGGGCAATCGAGATGCGCTGGCGCTGGCCGCCGGAGAATTCGTGCGGGTATTTGTCGGCGTCGCTGGGCGCCAGGCCGACCGTAACAAGCAACTCGCCAATACGCTTGCGGCGCTCAGTGCGGCCAAGCTTTTGCGCCATGGGCTCGGCGATGCTCTGGCCGATGCGCCAGCGCGGGTTGAGGCTGCCGACGGGATCCTGGAACACCATCTGCAGGCGGACGCGTTCGCCGCTGGCCTTGCGGATCTCGACAGCGCCCGCGGTCGGCTTCTCCAGTCCGGCGACGAGGCGCGCGACGGTCGACTTGCCGCAGCCGGATTCGCCGACCAGCGAGAAGGTGGTGCCAGGGCGGATGGCGAAGCTGACGCCGTCGACGGCCTTGACGCTGCGGCGCGGCGCGCGCGTCACCAGCCGCTGCAGGAACGGTGCCGAGACGTCGAAGGTGCGGCCGAGATTGGCGACCTTGAGCAGAGGCTGTTCGCTGACGATTGCGTTCATGCGCCGCCACCTTCGATCCATGCGCCGTCGCGGGCGACGATGCGGCCACGCTTGACCACCAGCGCGCGCTTTGGCCGATCGACGACGATCTGCGCCGGGTTTTCGCCCTCGATCAGCACGAGGCTGCCGTCGCAGCCGACGTCCAGCCCGTGGCCAGCGAGATCGAGCAGGTCGGCGCCACGCTTGGTGCCCATGTCGAGGGCAGCCGTCAGCTCGGCGTCGGTGCGGCAGTTGCTGCGCCAGGACAACAGCCAGCAGCGCTCCAGCATGTCGCCATTGCCATGCGGGTTCCAGGTGTCGCGCAAAGAATCGGAGGCAACCGCGCAGCGCACGCCATAGTCGGCGAGCTCGAACATCGGCGGGAAGGGGATGTCGCCCGGAACCGCCGAGATGATGCCGATGCCAGCTTCGGCGAGCAGGTCCATCATGCGGGCAAGCTCGTCGCGGGATGCAGTGCCGAGGCAGAAGGCATGGCTGACGATGACCTTGTCCTGCATGCCAAGCGCCTTGGCGCGTTCGGCGATAAGGCCGAGCTCGTAGAGGCCAAGCTCGCCGCGCTCGTGGAGGTGGATGTCGATCTTGGCCTGCTTGCGGTGGGCGATGCCGAAGATGGTGTCGAGATGACCCTTGGCGTCGCCGTCGACGCTGGCTGGGTCGATGCCGCCGATGATCGAAGCGCCTTCGTCGAGGGCAGCTTCCATCAGCTCGGCCGTGCCCGGCTCTATCAGCATGCCGAGCTGCGGGAAGGCGACGATTTCGAGGTCGACAGCGTGCTTGGTCTTTTCCCAGGCAGCGAGTACGCCGTGGAGATTGTCGAGCTTGTATTCGGGCGAGATATCGACATGGCTGCGGATATGGGTCGAGCCGTTGGCGACGCATTGGCGCATCAGATTGCTGGCGCGCTCGGCGACCGACCAGGGCAAGGTGCGGCGGATATCGACCTCGTTGTCGATCATCGCGCGGAGCGAATCCGGCACGTTGATGCTGTGCCAGGGCAGGCCCCACAGGATCTTGTCGAGGTGGACGTGTGCTTCGACGAAGGGGGCTATGGCGATCGCGCCCTTGCCGTCGACGACCTTGATGCCGTCGCGGGCTGTCACATCACTGCCGATAGCCGAGATGCGGCCGTTCTCGATCAGGATGTTGCTGGCGACCCCGGCGTCGGGGCGGACATTGGTGAGCAGAAGGTCGGTCATGATTGCTGTTCCGTGGTCTTAGCGGAGGCGAGGGTTGAGGACGTCGCGAAGCCAGTCGCCGACGATGTTGACGGCCAGCACCAGCAAGACGAGTGCGGCACCGGGGAAGAGCGAGATCCACCATTCGCCAGACAGAAGCAGGTCGTTGCCGGCGCGGATCAAGGTTCCGAGCGAGGGCTGCGACGGCGGCATGCCGAGGCCGAGGAAGGACAGGATCGCTTCGGTAAGGATGGCGACGCCGAGGCCCAGCGTCGCAAGCACCAGCACCGGGCCGATGGTGTTGGGCAGGATGTGGGCAAACAGGATGCGGACACCGCTGACCTCGCTGATGCGGGCGGCGGCGACATAGTCCTTGCGGCGCTCGATCATGGTGGCGGCGCGCACGGTGCGTGCGAATTGGACCCAGTCGGCGACGCCGATCGCCAGGATGACGACGTAAAAGCGCATCTCCTCGCGCATGCCGATCGGCATAACGATCTTGGCGACGCCGTCGATGAAGAAGGCGATCATGATGGTGGGGAAGCTGAGCTGGATGTCGCCGAGCCGCATGATGACGGTGTCGACCCAGCCGCCGAGATAGCCAGCGATCAGGCCGAGCGCGACGCCGATTGTCATCGAGAAGGCGACGGCGGCGATACCGACAAGGATCGACACGCGCATGCCGTAGAAGATGGTGGAGAGGATGTCGCGGCCCTGCTCGTCGGTGCCGAGCAGATAGGTCGAGCTACTGCCATCGATCCACACCGGCGGCAGGCGTGCGTCCATGATGTTGAGGGTCGCCGGATCGAACGGATTATGCGGCGCGATCAGGCTTGCGGCAGCGGCGCAGAACACCAGCACGATGAGCACGACAGCGGCGAAGATGACCGGCGGCGAGTTCCTGAAGCGCCAGGCCAGTTCGCTGTTGCCGAAGGCTTTGAGTCTGAGGACGAGCTGGCTCATTTTGCGCGCAACCTTGGATCAACGGCGAGATAGATCAAGTCGACGATCAGGTTGATCGTGACGAAGCTGAAGCCGACGAAGGCGAGATAAGCGGCCATGACGGGGAAGTCGGCAAATTCGATGGCCTGCAGGATCAGCATGCCCATCCCCGGCCACTGGAACACTGCTTCGACCACGATGGCGAAGGCGATCAGCGAGCCGATCTGCAGGCCGGTGATGGTGATGACGGGAAGCAGGCTGTTGCGCAGCGCGTGCGTCAGATAGACGGCGCGGTCGGAGAGGCCGCGGGCACGGGCGAACTTGACGAAATCGGTCCGCACCACCTCGAGCATCTCGCCGCGCACCAGGCGCATGATCATCGACACCTGGAACACGGCGAGCGTGATTGTCGGCATGATCAGCGCCTTGAGGCCCGACGTGGTCAGCATACCCGTCGTCCACCAGCCGAGCTTGACGACCTCACCGCGGCCGAAGGCCGAGAGCCAGCGCAGCTCGACGGAGAAAACCAGGATCAAAAGCATGCCGATCAGGAACTGCGGCATCGAGATGCCGAGCAGCGAACCGAACTGCAGGCTGCGGCTGAGGAGGCCGCGTGGCTTGAGCGCGGTGTAGACACCCATCGGGATGCCGACGGCAAGGGCGATGACGGTGGCGCACAGGACCAGTTCCAGCGTCGCCGGCAGGCGGGCGAGGATCAGGTCGACCACCGGCTGGCGGTTGCGGTAGGAGACACCGAAATCGCCGACCACGGCGCGTTCAACGAAGCGCCAGAACTGGACGAATGTCGACTGGTCGAGACCAAGCGCGACCCGCAGCTCCTCGCGCTGGGCAAGCGTTGCGTTGACGCCGAGGATGTTGTTCACCGGGTCGCCGAGGAAATTGAAGATCGAAAACGAAAGCGCCGACACGACCAGCATCACGAGGATGACGCTGGTCAGTCGCGTGGCGAGCAAGGAAATCATCTCAGCCTCTGAAATGGAGAAGAGGCCGGGCGCGTGGCACCCAGCCTCCGATCATTCGTCAGTCCATCGTGTAGTACCAGAACCGCGTGTATTCGTCGGCCGGTACGATGGCGTGGACCTTGTCGCTCATACCCCAGGTCAGGAACTGCTGGTGCAGCATGATCTTGCCGACCTCGTCGCGATGCAGCTTCATGACCTCGGAGATCATCTCCTGGCGCTTCTCGGTGTCGTATTCGGTACCAATCTGCGGGATCAGCTCATCGACCCGGGCGTTGGAATAGCCCTTCGGATTCCAGGCGCCGAGGTCGCCGGTGGGCGTATGGAAGGTCGCCGAGATGATGTTGTAGGCGTCCAGCGTCGGCAGGCCGGCCCAGCCCAGCATGTAGAAGGAGTATTTGCCGGCCGGCAGTTCGGTGTCGAACTGCACGGGCGGATGCATCGTCAGCTGTGCCTTGATGCCGACCTTGGCAAGCATGCCGACAGTTGCCTGGCAGATCTGCTCGTCATTGATGAACGAACCGGCCGGGCAATCCATCGGCAAAGTGAAGCCGTCGGCATAGCCCGCTTCCTTGAGCAGCGCCTTCGACGCCTCGATGTCAAAGGGGAAACGGACGTCGAGGCTGGCGTCGTAGAACGGCAGCTGTGGCGCCATCATGATAGCTGACGGGCGGCTGTTGTCGCGCATGATCGAGCGCTTGATGCCGTCGATGTCGATGGCCTGGTAGATCGCCTTGCGGACGCGGATGTCGGCGAGCGGGTTGGAATCGAGACCGGGCAAGGTCTTGGACTGCTGGTCCATGCCGTAGAAGATGTTGCGCAGGTGGGGCGCGCGCATGATCTGCATGCCAGGGGTGGCTTCGATGCGCGCGACGTCCTGCGGCGGTGCGTTGCGAATGAAGTCGACTTCGCCGGAGAGCAGGGCCGCGACGCGCGTCGCGTTGTTGGCGATCGGCGTGTAGACGATCTCGTCGATGTTGTGCTCGCGCTTGTCCCACCATTTCTCGTTGGCGACGAAGACCGTCTTCACATCGGGCTCGCGGCTGGCGACCTTGAACGGTCCGGTGCCGACACCTTGCGTGATCATCGCGCCGCCGGTGTTGGTCGACAAGTCGAGCGGCTTCTGGGCGCCGATCGATTCCTGGAACTCCTTGTCGAGAATGTACCAGCCGGCGAAATCGTTGAGCAGCAGCGCGTATTTGCGCTTCAGCGTCATGTCGATGGTGTGATCGTCGACCTTGACTACCTCGGCGATGGGCTCAAGCAGGCCGGCGAAGGGTGAGCCGGGCGAGCCGGCGCGTTCGAAGGAGAAGATCACGTCGTCGGCGGTGAACGGGTTGCCGTTGTGGAACTCCACGCCCTTGCGCAAATGGAAGCGCCATTTGGTGTCGGATAGCGTTTCCCAGCTTTCGGCCAGCGCCGGCTCGATCTTGAGCTCCTTGTTCCAGCGGACAAGGCCTTCATAAACATTGCCGATCAGGCTGAGGGTGAAATCCTCACGCGCCGCGTGAGGGTCCATCGAACTGATTTCCTGCGATTCAGCGAACCGCAGCGTCTTGGCATCAGCCGCGCTGACGGCGAGGCCGGCGCAGGAGGTGAGGAGAAGTATTTTCAGATAACGGTTCATCGGCTGTTCCCACACAGTTCTTGATTGTTGGACTTGCGTTGTCTCGTTCGGGCGTCGGCAGGCCGATGGCCGGGGCGTCGGGCATGCCGAAAGCTGCCGCGTCCATCGGGGTCTTGAGCTGGTTCAACAGGGCTGCATGGCCGGCGTGACAGGAACGAAACCGCGATCCTCTCATCCCCCGAGGTGCGGGGAATGCCCATTTCGATCCGTTCTGATCTCGAGCGCTTGTCACTTGGAGCCCAGCCTGTTGAGAGCCGACAGGAGGGATGATTTCACATCGAATACGCTTCGTCTACAGTGTTGTATGCGCAAAGTGACATCAATTGTATACAAATAATGCCTGAAATTTGAGCTTTTTGCTGGGAGGGTGGGCGTAACTAAGCGGTCGCCGTTTGCAACGGGCGACGCCGGTCGAATACCGTGTTCGGCCACGGCAGCGCGCGCTGCCATGCTGTCGTCAGAGCGTCGTGCCGCCCTGGTGGATGAAGCAGGCGGCGGATGTACCGCCGGCATCGGCGAGCCTTGGCAGTTCGCTGCGACAGCGGTCCCCGGCCTTGGGGCAGCGTGGATTGAAGGCGCAGCCTTCGGGCCAGCTGCCGAGGCGCGGCATCGAGCCGTCGATCTGCGCAAGCCGATCGGCCTTGCGGTTGAGCGATGGGATCGAGCCCATCAGGCCCTCCGTATAGGGGTGTCGGGGACGATGGATGACCTCGTCGACCGGTCCGATTTCGACGACCCGGCCGGCATACATCACCGCTACACGGTCGGCGGTCTCGGCGATGACGCCCATGTCGTGAGTGACGAGCATGATTGCGGTGCCGCGCGTCGCCGCAAGCCGCTTCAAAAGGCCGATGATCTGGGCCTGCACCGAGACATCGAGCGCCGTTGTCGGCTCGTCGGCGATGATCAGCTCGGGCTCGCCGGCGAGCGCCAGTGCGATGACGATGCGCTGGCGCATGCCGCCGGAAAACTGGTGCGGGTACTGGCTGAAGCGGTTTTCCGGATCGGCGATGCCGACCTCGCGCAGCAGCTGCAGCGCCTTGGCGCGTGCGGTCTCGGCATTGCCGGGATGATGCGCGCGGATGGTTTCGGTGAGCTGGCGCCCGACGGTGAACAGCGGGTCGAGGCTGGTCAGCGGATCCTGGAAGATCGCGCCGATGTGGCGGCCGCGCAGCTTGCGCTGTTCGGCCTGCGGCAGGTCGTCGATGCGTTGACCGGAGAGATGGACCGTGCCGCCGGCAATCCGTCCGGGCGGCTGCAAAAGCCCGATCAGGGCGCTGCCGGTCAGCGACTTGCCGGCGCCAGACTCGCCGACAACGCCAAGGATTTCGCCCTGACCGATGCTGAAGGAAACGTCGTCGACCGCGACAAGGGAACGCTGGCGCAATGGAAATTCGATGCGCAGATTGTGTACATCGAGAACGGCTCCTGTTTGCGCCGCCGGTCTCGGGTCAAGGGCTAGTCCAGTCATGGGAGCACCGCCGTTCGTTCAAGGGTTGTGCCAAGGGAAAAGGCATGTTCCAAGCGGGAACTGTAGAGGATAGAATACATACCAAGTCCTCCCTATGCCCAATTCACCAGGATCGTGACATGCTACGCGAGCCCCGCGCTTCGAAGACCGCCGTTTCGCCGCAGGCCGGCAAGACCAAGAAGCGCGGCGGCCCAACCGACGAGCATATTCACGGCGAAATCTACGCGGCGATCATCAACCATCAGATCCGCCCGGCGACGCCGTTGCAGGAAGATGCGCTGGCGACGGCCTTCGGCGTCAGCCGCACGATCATCCGCAAAGTTCTGCAGCGGCTGTCGCACGAGAAGCTTGTCGACCTGATCCCCAACAAAGGCGCCTTTGTTTCCAAGCCTTCGATCGAGGAGGCGCGGCAGGTGTTCGAAGCCAGGCGCGGCGTGGAATGCATCCTCGCGGAAAAGCTCGCCTCGACGATCACCAAGGAAGACGTCGATCGGCTGACGGCCATGGTGAGCGTCGAGGCGGAGGCAGTCGAGCAAGACAGCAAACATAGGCGGCTGCAGCTCTCCGGGGATTTTCATCGTGAACTCGCCTCGCTTGCGGGAAACGAGGTGTTGCGTGACTTCGTCCACGAGCTGGTATCGCGAACGTCGCTGATCATCGCGCTGTATGAGTCGCCGGGTGCGGTGCCGTGTTCGTACAGCGAGCACAAGGAGATCGTGGACGCCCTGAAGCGGCGGGACGGCAAGAAAGCTGCGCAGTACATGGACCACCATCTCCGTCATATCGAGGCTCAAATCGACCTGTCCGACCACCCCGTGCGCGTCGACTTCAAGACGCTGTTCAAACCCTTGGCCTAACTGACCTTTCTCGACTTTTCAGTGCTTGCGAGGCGCGTATCGGGTGCATAGCCGGCAAGCTTGCCGCGATAGGTCTTGGGCAGCGGATAGGCGAGGTCGCCACGCTTGGACGTCTTCAGGCCCATGCCGACGATGGCCTCGGCAAATTTGACGCCGGCGACGACGCCGTCGATGACAGGCACCTGCAGCCGGTCTTCCAGATAATGCGCGAGATCGGCCATGCCGGC
Organism: Aminobacter sp. LjRoot7; assembly: GCF_964252895.1. Classification (NCBI taxonomy): domain Bacteria; kingdom Pseudomonadati; phylum Pseudomonadota; class Alphaproteobacteria; order Hyphomicrobiales; family Phyllobacteriaceae; genus Aminobacter; species Aminobacter sp. LjRoot7. The sequence continues at coordinate 1,014,465 of NZ_CAXUPX020000001.1, read as the reverse complement.
GCAGCCGAGAACGATCGCTTCCGAACGGTCCTCGGACAGCGCCCTCTCGCATTCGGCCAGGATGATGGCGCGGGCGTTCGATTCCGGCTTCTCGAGCTCCAGCACCGGAACGTCGGTGGCGCGCACGCGGCGGCAATGGTGCTCCATGCCATAGTTGCGGACCAGCTGTTCGGCGATGATGCGGGTGCGCTCGAGCGTCGTCACCACGGAAAAGCCAGTAGCGACGAAGGTTGCGGCGTGCATCGCTGCTTCGGCAATGCCGAACACCGGCGCGCCTGTTATCTCGCGCGCCGCAAGCAGGCCGGGATCGCCAAAGCAGGCGATGATGTAGGCGTCGGCGGCCGGCCCATCCATGATCTCGTCAACAAGCCCGATAATGCTCATCGCTTCGTCGTAGTGGCCTTCGATCGAGGCGGCGCCGGAGCGGGAGGTTACCGCCAGGATCTCGGTTCCAGGTGCCGCAACCGATCGCGCCGCGTCGCCGATGAGGTCGGTCATCGACTGGGTGGTGTTGGGATTGATGAGCTTAATTCTCATGCGATCCTCTGAAGCCGCTGGCCTCGCCGGGTGTGGGTAATTCCCAGCCTTAAATTGTATACTATCATGTATTCGTATTGGATGTAATTTGCTGTTGTCAACATGGCATCAGGCGATTTTCCGGGACAGGCGAGAAAGAGCGCCCGCCTGGCACAGAACCGACGGAGGCGGGTTTACGCATGGATGCACGGACTGCAGCAGTTGGCGGTGCAAGCATTTGAAGGATTTGAGGTTTTGCTGCGCTGCAGCGCGCGGCAGCTCAAAGCCAAGCAATGCACGGCTTTCCGGAGCAGCTAGCGCATCAGGACGTTGTGATAATTGTATACACGTCGGAAATTGCAGGTTCGGCCGAGAACAGGCCTAGAAACCGCAGGCCAGGCATTCCTCGCCGTTCCTGTAGCGATATTCGGCTTTCCAGTAGTGCGGGTCGTTGACCACGGCGTATTCGACATCGGCCGACATGACGTATTTCTTCCTGAACGGACGCGCGAGCATGACGAACAGGCGGCAGTCCGGCGGCCAGTCACCGACCGAGAGAATGCTGTTTCCCCTTGATAGCTCCGACATCAGGATCGCCTGCAACGGCGGTGCCATCCGGGGCAGGTCAGGCATCGGTGGGCTCCAGAGATTGCCGAACGACGAAGGCGACCGAATGCTGTCCGGCAGCGTCGCGTGTCAGGCAGGAGGGTAGTGCGTTCCGCCATGCGCCCGCAAGCTATTGCGGCAAGGCGCTGGCCTTTCTCGTCTCGCGCGGGAGCTCGCCAAACTCGTGCCGGTATTCGGCGGCGAAGCGGCCGAAATGGGTGAAGCCCCATTTCAGCGCGATGTCGGTGACGCTGGCTTCGCCCGCCACCAGGTCGAAGCGGGCACGGCGCATGCGCTCGCGTGTCAGTGCGCGGATCGGCGAGATACCGAAGGCGTTGCGATAGGCCAGTTGCAGCGTCCTCGGGGCCACGCCGGCAGCTTCTGCGATCTCATGCAGCCCAATGGGTGCCGCGACATTGGCGCGGATGAATTCTTCTGCCCGCTTCAGGTGGCGAGGGGCAGCACCTGGCCTCTGCTCATTGAAGAACAGGCTCATATTGTTGGGCTGGTTGCGCAGGAACAGTTCCAGCAGGTGCTGCTCGTGCAGCACGTTGTGCAGGCCTGGGCCGTGCAAAGGTGCTTTCGCGTCGGCGGCATGGAAAAGCGAGTTGGCCAAGCGTCGCCATGCCTGCATCTCGGGCCGGGAGAAATCGATCAGCGGGTCGAAGATAAGCGGCCCCTGGATATCGCGGTCGAGCAGGCGCATGGCGAAGGCATGCAGCGGCGCCTTGCGAACCTGGACCAGCAACTGGGCGCAGCCCTGCCACCATTTCATTCTTGTCGCCAGGTCGGCGTTAAGGACGGAGGCGATGCTGCGGTCGGTCAGGAATTCGCGCGTGCCGTTGCGGACGGTGGCTGCGCCCGAGACCGGCATCTGGATCAGGTAGAAGTCGCCAAGTTCGCCCGGATCGATCAACACATCGGCGCCATAGCTGATGTAGTTCAGCGAGATCATCTCGCCGGGCGCATGATTATGGGTGACGCGAAAAGCTTTCCGGTCACCGATGATGTCCAGTCGGTGATTGCAAAACTTCTGGGCGACCCGCTCCCTGGCGCAGTCGAGATCGTTCGACTGAAACAAGACATGGTCTGAAAGCGGTACCCTTCGGACGGACGCCTCTTCCATCAGCATTTTGGCAGACTAGCACCGATCCTTGGGCTGCCAACGAAAATGAGCGGCAACAGGTCGCGCCGGCAGCATTTTTGCGCTTTCTGGATAGTCATCGCGCATTCCGGCTAGTGCTTTGGGGATGCCCGCAGCAATCTCTGCGGTGGAACAAATGAAAGGGTCGCCTCAGGCAGGCCCTTCGAAAGCAAAGGGAGCATCACATGAGCAATGAACTCGCCAAGGGCATCACGCGCCAGGGCACCGGCTATGCCGGCAAGACCTGGAACATCCTTGGGCAGGTCTATTTCCCGAAGGCGGTCTGTGAATCGACCTTCGCATTCGAGACCAACAGCGAGCCGGGCCAGTTCGTGCCCGTGCACATCCATCCGAACCAGGAAGAATTCATCCTGGTGCAGGAAGGCGAACTCGACCTCAAGCTCGACGGCGAATGGGTCAAGGCCAAGGCCGGCGACCTGGTGCGCATGCCCAGGGGCATTCCGCATGGCTACTTCAACAAGTCGGACAAGCCGACCAAGGCGCTGTTCTGGGTGTCGCCGGCCGGCATGCTGGAAGAGCTGTTCAACAAGCTCGACAACCTCGCCGACCCGGCCGAGGTGGTGAAGGTCTCGGCCCAGCACGAGGTCAACTTCCTGCCGCCCGAAGCCAACGACTAGGCTGCCAGCTTCCACCGGGGAATCTGCCTGACGCGCGCGACATCGGTCGCGTGCGAAGGCTGGCCCGTGTCCTGGCGAAAGGAAACAACGACATGGTCGAGAAGAAGAAAGTCTGCGTCATCGGCGCCGGCGTGAGCGGGCTTGCGGCAGCGCACGCCTTCAGGCAGCGCGGGCATGATGTCGAAATCGTCGAGCGCGGTTACGATCTGGGCGGCGTCTGGGAGCCATCGCGCTCCTATCCCGATGTGCAGACGCAGAGCCCGAAGGATCTCTATCGCTACACCTCGATGCCGATGCCGGAGAACTATCCGGAATGGCCGAAAGGCACGCAGGTTCACGCCTATCTCAAGAGCTATGCCGAGCAGAACGGGCTCGTGCCGCTTATCCGCTACGGCACCAAGGTTGTTTCCATGCAGCGGCGCAATGGCGCCAAAGGCTGGACTGTCGAACTGGAGTCTGGCGACGGCTCGACGACGCGGCAGGACTTTGATTTCGTTGCCGTCTGCACCGGCAATTTCAGCGAGAAACGCGAGCTGGTGCATCCGGGGCAGGATGAGTTTGTCGCCGCTGGCGGCCAGGCGCTGCATTCGTCCGAATACACCGACCCGGCAACTGTACGAGGCAAGCGAGTCGTGGTGCTCGGCTTCTCCAAGTCGGCGACCGACATTGCCGTCAACGCCGTCAATTCGGGCGCTGCTGCCGTCACCATCGTCTATCTCGAGCCGGTCTGGCGCATTCCCTATTTCATCGGCGGCCTGATCAACTTCAAGCGCATCCTCTACGTCCGCGCCCAGGAGGTGATGTTCCCGAGCTGGAACCAGCCCCTGCTGGCGCGGCTGGCGCATGCAGTGGCCAAGCCCTTCGTCTGGGCCAATTGGCGGGGGCTGGAGAGCCTGTTGTCGCTGCAGCTCAAGCTGAAGAAGACTGGCCTCAGGCCAAAGGTGCCGATCGAAACCAGCATCAACTGCTCGGTACCGATCGTCACGCCCGGCTTCTTCGACATGGTCGCCGACGGTCGCATCAAGGCGATCCAGGGCACCATTGCTTCGTACGACAAGGACACGGTGATCCTGTCAGGTGGGGAGCGGGTCAAGGCCGACATGGCCATTCTCGCGGTCGGCTGGAAACCGGGCGTGCCGTTCCTGCCGGAAGAATGCCGGCGCAAGCTTGTCGAGCCCGACGGGCAGTACCGGCTCTATCGCGTCATCGCCAATCCCGATTTGCCCGACATGGGCTTTGTCGGCTTCAACTCGTCATTCTGCACGGTGCTGAGCGCCGAACTCGCCGCCAACTGGCTGGTGCGCTACGCCGACGGCAAATTGGGGCGGCAGCCAACGCGCCAGGAGATGACCGACAATATCGAGATGATGCTGCGCTGGAAGCGCGACGAACGACCGGCGGCAGGCGTCTATGGCGGCCTCTGCGTTGCGCCTTATCACTTCAAGCATTTCGACGAGCTGCTGGCCGACATCGGCGCAACGAAACGGCGGCGCAATCCCCTAGCCGAGAACTTCGCGCCACCGAACGCCGATGCCTATGCCGGCTATCTGGCAAGTGCGCCGGATTATCGCGCAGCGTAACCAGACGGCGAAAAGAACTGCGTCACGCCCGAATGTTGGTCGGGCGTCTGACGAATTTTGTTGAGCGATATCAGGGAGTTCGGATGGTGGGCGTGACAGGGATTGAACCTGTGACCCCTGCAATGTCAATGCAGTGCTCTCCCGCTGAGCTACACGCCCATCCGATGGGGGCGGATACACCATTTTTGATCCGGCGCGTCAATAGCGTGTTTGGCGGAAAAATGCGCCGGATCATCAATTCCTTTCCCGGCGCCATCAATTCCCCTTGGCGACGCTGGGGAAACGCCTAAGCGGCGTGGAGCATCTTCTCGACCTCGTTGACGAGATCGCGCAGATGGAAGGGCTTCGACAGCACTTTTGCGTCGCGCGGAGCCTTCGAATCAGGGTTCAGGGCGACTGCCGCGAAGCCGGTGATGAACATCACCTTGAGATCGGGGTCGATCTCGGTTGCGCGGCGCGCCAGTTCGATGCCGTCCATTTCCGGCATGACGATGTCGGTCAGAAGCAGCGAAAAGGGTTCCTCGCGCAGCCGCTCGTAAGCGCTCGCGCCATTGTCGAAGTCGCTCACCTGGTAACCTGCGCGTTCCAGCGCCTTGACCAGGAAGCGACGCATATCGTCGTCGTCTTCTGCCAGAAGAATGCGTGCCATAAGTATCCCGTCCGAATCAGCGGTCGAAGCCGCCCCCCAGCAGGGGCTTCGTTAACCATCTTGTATATGAGTCCTGGACGGTAAACATCAAGTGAATGCCGTGTCAGCAGAGTGACGCAAAGGCACAAAAAGGGCCGACTTTCCACCACTCGAACGGCTGGACAGGGGCGGCCGCAGGTGGCACTTTCGATGGATGAGTGAGTGCATTTCGCAGGTCCATCAGCAAAGATGACGCCAGCCGAAGATTTCGCCGAGCTGCCGCCGTTCGAAGTCCGGACGAGTGCCGAGCAGCGTGTGCCGTTCGTGTTCAATTCGCCGCATAGCGGACGCTGCTATCCCGACCGGTTCCTGGCGATGTCCAGGCTCGACGCCATGGCCATCAGGCGCTCGGAGGACTGCTACGTCGACGAGCTGTTCGGCGCGGCCGTTGCCCTTGGCGCACCGATGCTGACGGCGCACTTCCCGCGCGCCTATCTCGATGTGAACCGCGAGCCGTGGGAGCTCGATCCCCGGATGTTCGCCGAGCCGGTGCCGCCCTTCGCCAATGTGCGCTCGGCGCGTGTCGCCGGAGGGCTCGGCACTGTGCCGAAGCTGGTCGGCGAGGGGCTCGACATCTATCCCGGCCGGCTGCCGCTGGCCGAAGCGATCGGGCGGATCGAATCCGTCTACAAGCCTTATCATGAGACGCTGAAGCGGCTGGTCACCCGGACGCATGCCCGGTTTGGCTATGCCGTGCTGGTCGACTGCCATTCGATGCCGGCGTCGGTGCGCCTGGGCGACAATGGCGCGCGGCCCGATTTCATCGTCGGCGACCGCTTCGGAACTTCTGCTGCATCTGCTCTGTCGGAGCGGGCGATCGGGCTGCTGGCGGCCATGGGTTATGCTGTGGCGCACAATAAACCTTACGCCGGCGGCTTCATCACCGAGCACTACGGCCGGCCGGCGCGGAAGCTGCACGCGCTGCAGATCGAGATCAATCGCGGGCTCTACATGGACGAACGGACGTTCAAGAAATCAGCCGGTTTTTATGCGCTTGCCGACGATCTGGCCCGGTTTTCCGCCGATCTGATGGCGATTCCGGATTATCATTTCCTCGACCTGCCATTGGCCGCGGAATAGCCGCGACAGGCCGTGGCTAAAAAAAAGACCGCTCCGGAGAGCGGTCGAAGTCTAGGGAGGAAACGCCCAAGGAGGGCATGGACAGGAGAACTGTCCGAGGTCGAGATTATTGTGCGCTGCACAAAAGTCAAGGCGCCTTTGGGCTTTTTAATTCACGGTGATGTGGTTATTGCCGAGCGGGGTCGTGGCGTGTCATCCACGCCACAGTTGGAGATGGGGTGAATGATGGTCGATGCTGGTTTCATGCGACGGATCGCGAGTGCCGCAGCAGCTGAGACGCTGCCGCGTTTTCGCCGCCTCGAGGCGGTGGAAAACAAGCTGGCCAGCGGTTTCGATCCTGTCACCGAGGCCGACCAGGAGGCCGAGCGCGCCATCCGCGCGCTGATCAACGGCGAATTTCCCGACCATGGCATCCTCGGCGAGGAGCATGGCAGCGAAAACCTCGGCAACAGCCATGTCTGGGTGATCGACCCGATCGACGGCACGCGCGCCTTCATTTCCGGCCTGCCGGTGTGGGGCACACTGGTCGGGTTGACTGTCAATGGCGATGCGGTCGCCGGCCTGATGTCGCAGCCTTTCACCGGCGAGCTGTTTTATGCCGACGGCAAGGGCTCGCACTATGAGGGGCCGGGCGGGCCGCGTAAGCTTGCCGTGCGCAAGACCACATCGCTGGCCAATGCGACGATGTTCACCACCACGCCTGCCCTGTTCAAGGGCGAGATGCGCAAGCGCTACGATCATCTGGAGACCCAGGTTCAGCTCGCGCGCTACGGCACCGACTGCTACGCCTTTGCCATGGTTGCGGCAGGCCAGGTCGACATCGTCGTCGATCCGGGGCTCAAGCCCTACGACATCGTGGCTCTGATCCCCATCATCGAGCAGGCCGGTGGCATCGTCACCACTTTCGAAGGTGGTCCGGCCGAAAACGGCGGCGATATCATCGCGGCAGCAACGCCCGAGCTGCATGCCGCGGCGTTGAAGGTGCTGATGGGCTGAATCAGACTATTCCACCGTCGCTGGCGTTCCCGGCACGAAGGCGCTGAACGCCGCGAGCAGCTGCTCGCGGTAGATGTCGACTTCCTGCAGGATTTCGTGACGGGCGCCGTCGATGGTCAAAAGCGAAGCGACGCGGCATCCGTGGACATATTGCTCGACGTCGCGCGTCGACACGACCTGGTCGGCGCCGGCGGTGACGATCAGCATCGGCACCTTGAGCGATGCCATGAAGGCGGGGTCGCGCACGGCTTCCGATGCCGAGGCCGCTGCCCGCAGCCAGGCGATCGTCGGTCCGCCGACGGACAGTTCGGGATAGGTTTCGTAGAGCAGGATGTTGCGGCGGTAGCGGCGTTCGTCGCTGGTCAGCTTGTTGACGGCAAAGGGCGTGCCTTCGCGCGGCCGCGGGCCCCAGGCGGCATAAAGCCCGCCGAGGCCGAGCCAGTACAGCAGCGTCGTTAGGCGCCGGATCGTCTTCATCGAAAACGGAGCGCCGACAACCGACATGAACGGTGCCACCAGCACCATGCGCTGGACGCGGTTGATCATCGCGGGTGCCGCAAGCAGCGCGATCAGCGCACCGCTCGAATGGGCGAGGATGAAGAACGGGCCGCGGCAGTCGGGCAAAACGATCTGCTCGAAGAACGCCTCGAGATCCTTGACGTAGTGGTCGAAGGTCTTGACGTGGCCTCGATGGCGGTCGCGCAGCAGCCGCTCGGAAGCGCCCTGGCCGCGCCAGTCGAAGGTGGCAACGGCATGGCCGCGCACCGACAGATCGCGAATGGTCTCGAAATACTTCTCGATGCACTCGTTGCGGCCCGGCAGCAGAATCACCGTGCCCTTGAACGGGTGCGAGGTCGCGGGAAACAGGCCATAACGCAGTTGTTTGCCGTCATGCGCGTTGAAGTGGCCGACGGTTGCCCGCTCGGGTACCGGATTGCCGGGGATTTCGTGGAACACGTCCGTCATCAGCGCTCGGCTCGGCACTCGCTACAGTGGGATCTGGCGATACGAGGGTGATAGAAAGCCGCATCGAGAAAATCAAAGGAAATCCGTGCGAAGCGGAATCGCCAATCGGAATCGCCCAATCGGAATCGAATGAGGCCGAAGGCAGCTTGCGGGTTGCCTTCGGCCTCTGTCGTTCCGGGAGGAAGGGACGTTGCAACCCGGTTCGGCCTCGTCGGCGGCATTCTGTGGTGCCGCCTGTTCGTTAACTTGGGTGCACTCTAGACGGGGCGACCTGAACGGATACCGAAGGGCCGGTTCATCTGAGGTTCATCCTGGCAGCAGTGAAAAAGCTCTCGCGAAGATGTCTTGAAATGGCTTTGGGCGGCCCCCAAATGTCTCCTGCGGCGCCCAATATCGGGGCCGCTGACCACCGCCGGGACGCCAGAATGGGTTTCGGCACAGGTCATGCGCAAAACCTTGTTGCTCACTGGAGAACACCCATGCGTCACGTTGATTTTTCTTCGCTCCACCGCTCGACCGTCGGTTTCGACCGCCTGTTCAACATGCTTGATGGCCTTGGCCAGCCTGACGGCGGCACCACCTATCCGCCTTACAACATCGAGCGTACCGGCGAAGACGCCTACCGCATCAGCATGGCGGTCGCAGGCTTCTCGGAAACCGAGATTTCGATCGAAGCCCATCGCAATGTACTGACGGTCAAGGGCGAGCGCGCCAATGAAAGCGCCGGCGAAGGTTCGGAGCTGCTTTATCGCGGCATCGCCTCGCGTGCCTTCGAACGCCGCTTCCAGCTCGCCGACCACGTCGAGGTCGTAGGTGCGAACCTCAAGAACGGCCTGCTGCACATCGATCTCAAGCGCAACATTCCCGAAGAGCACAAGCCTCGCAAGATCGAGATCTCGGCTGCTCCGGCGACTGCCAAGCAGATCGAGGCCAACACGGTCAACTAAGACTGCTCCTCCCAAGCAGCAAAGGCGGCGCCACCAGCGCCGCCTTTTTGTTGTCCAGCTATCCGGAAATCTGAATTAACGCAGCAGTTCGCTGAACCGGCCGATGTCGTCTGATGTGGTGGCAAAGGAGGTGACGAAGCGATAGAGCGCCTCGTCGTCGCCGATCTGGCCGGCGAGCGACGTTGGGGTCGGCCATGTGTAGAAGGCAGCGCCGGCCGCCTGGGCCTTCTGGGCGACATCCTTCCTGATGATGGCGAAGACTTCGTTGGCCTGGGGCCGCCAGCCGAGGCGCGCGACGGACGAGCTTTCGATCGCCTGGGCCAGCCTGGCCGACATCGCATTGGCGTGCCGTGCCGTCTCCAGCCACAGGCCGCCGTCGAAATAGGCGTCGAACTGCGCCGAGATGAAGCGTGCCTTGGAGAACAGCTGGGCCGAGCGCTTGCGCAGGAAGGCCATTTCCCTGGCACGGTCGAGGTCGAACATGACGATCGCCTCGGCACACCAACAACCATTCTTGGTGCCGCCGAAGGAGACGATGTCGACGCCGCGCTTCCAGGTCATTTCAGCCGGCGAGACGTCGAGCGATACAAGCGCATTGGCAAAGCGGGCGCCGTCCATGTGCAGCGGCAGCGCATGCTTGCGAGCGACGGCGGAGACGGCCTCGATGTCGTCGAGGCCGTAGATGGTGCCGACCTCGGTCGCCTGGGTGATGGAGATCGCCGCTGGGCGTCCGCCGTGCACATTCTCAGAGGCGTAGCGGCCGACGGCGCGCTCGAGATTGCCGATGTCCATGCGCCCGAGCGGGCCATCGACAGGAGAAAGCCGCGAGCCATGGGAGAAATACTCCGGCGCGCCGCATTCGTCCTCGAGGATGTGCGCCTCGCGATGGGCGAAGGAAATGCCGCCCGACTTGCCGTAAGCGGCGAGCGACAGCGAGTTCGCCGCCGTTCCGGTGGCGACGTAGAACACGGCGACTTCACGTTCGAAAATCTCGGAGAATTTGGCATAGACCGCCTTGTCGAGCTCGCCATCGCCATAGGCGCGGCTGAAGCCTGCGGCATTGGCGTGCAAACGCTCGGAGACCTTGGGGTGAGCGCCGGCCCAATTGTCTGATGCGAAGAACATTATCGTCCGTCCGTAATATGGCTGCGGGAGACTGCGTGGCAGGATAGGCGCGAGCTAGACCGGATTTGCCGATCTTCGGCAAGTGCGGGGTCCGGAAATCGATTGAGGCAGGAAAAGCACTGTTTTGACCGGGGGTTCAAAAATTACGCCATGCGACGGTTTGACGTAATTTTCGGTCTTCTCAGAGGCGGAAAATTCGTGAATCGGTCTTGTGCGTATTCAAGAATTCTGTCATACAAAATTTAGGACAGCAGTGCTGTCTTATTTATCTGCCCAAAGCGAACCGGATTTGGCGTATGATGACGCCGCGTCCGGCTTCCGCCGCGAGCTAGGGTCAGGGGCTGAGGCCGGAGCAATCCGTTCACGTCTGTCCCGACTGCGGTTTAGTGCCGGCGAACGGCACTGCGCCGCTGCATATCGAGCATATCTGAAGGTGAATGGATCGGCATATTGCCGTCCCAAAGCAAATTGCCCGGATCGGGCGGGAATGGAGACAGGACGATGACGGAGTTGACGCCATCTGTGACGACGGATTTTGCACCGGCCGCGCAGACGAAAGCGGCCAACAATAAAACCGATCATCTCCGAACCCCCACCGGCTTTGCTCCGCATGGCCTGTATGATCCGCGCAACGAACACGACGCCTGCGGCGTCGGCTTCATCGCCCAGATGAAGGGCATCAAGTCGCACCAGATCGTCAAGGACGGGCTGTTCATGCTCGAAAACCTGACGCATCGCGGCGCCGTCGGCGCCGACCCGTTGATGGGCGATGGCGCCGGTGTCCTGGTGCAGATTCCCGACGGGTTCTTCCGCGAGGAGATGGCCAAGCAGGACATCGAGCTGCCGGCTCCCGGCCAGTATGGTGTCGGCCACTGGTTCATGCCGCAGGACGCTGCGACGCGCGAACATGTCATGGACATCATCCGCGAGTCGGCGCAGTCGGAAGGTTTGCCGCTGATCGGCTTCCGCGACGTGCCGGTCGACAACGCCTCACTGTCGAAGGCGCCTGACATCGCTGCTTCCGAGCCGTTCCACTGTCAGGTGTTCATCGGCCGCACGCCCGAAATCGACGACGATGAGGAGTACGAGGCCCGCCTCTATCTGCTGCGCAAGGTGATCTCCGGCCGCATCTATGCCGAGCACAACAACAAGGACATCGGCGCCTATTGCGTGTCGCTGTCGGCGCGGACCATCGTCTACAAGGGCATGTTCCTGGCCTTCCAGGTCGGCGCTTATTACAAGGACCTCAGCGATCCGCGCTTCGAGACGGCACTGATCCTCGTCCACCAGCGTTTCTCGACCAACACCTTCCCGTCGTGGAAGCTGGCGCATCCGTACCGCATGGTCGCCCACAACGGCGAAATCAACACGGTGCGTGGCAACAACAACTGGATGGCGGCGCGCCAGGCTTCGGTCGACAGCGAGCTGTTCGGCAACAACATCTCCAAGCTCTGGCCGATCTCCTATGAGGGCCAGTCGGATACGGCGTGCTTCGACAACGCGCTCGAGTTCCTGTTCCAGGGCGGCTACACGCTGGCGCATGCCATGATGATGCTGATCCCGGAAGCCTGGGCCGGCAACAAGTCGATGGATGCCGACCGCAAGGCGTTTTACGAATATCACGCAGCGCTGATGGAGCCGTGGGACGGCCCGGCTGCGGTGTGCTTCACCGACGGCCGCCAGATCGGCGCGACGCTCGACCGCAACGGCCTGCGTCCCGCCCGCTACATGGTCACCGACGACGACCGGGTCATCCTGGCGTCCGAGGCCGGCGTTTTGCCGGTCGACGAGAAGAGCATCATCAAGAAGTGGCGCCTGCAGCCAGGCAAGATGCTGCTGATCGACCTGGTCAAGGGCCGCATCATTTCGGACGAGGAGATCAAGTCCGAGATCGCGACCAAGCACCCCTACACGAAGTGGCTGTCCAACACCCAGCTGATCCTGGAGGAGCTGAAGCCGGTCGAACCGCGCGCGCTGCGCAAGGACGTCTCGCTGCTCGATCGCCAGCAAGCCTTCGGCTACACCCAGGAAGACACCAAGCTGCTGATGTCGCCAATGGCGACGACGGGCCAGGAAGCCGTTGGCTCGATGGGCACGGATACGCCGATCTCGGCGATGTCGGACAAGTCGAAGCTCCTCTACACCTATTTCAAGCAGAACTTCGCCCAGGTCACCAACCCGCCGATCGACCCGATCCGCGAGGAGCTGGTGATGAGCCTGGTGTCGTTCATCGGCCCGCGCCCCAACATCCTCGACCTCGTCGGCACGTCGCGCCGCAAGCGTCTGGAAGTGCGCCAGCCGATCCTCACCAACGCCGACCTGGAGAAGATCCGCTCCATTGGCCACACCGAGGAGAGCTTCGACACCAAGACGATCGACGTCACCTATGCGGCCACCGAGGGTGCTGCCGGCATGCAGGGTGCCATCGAGCGTCTGTGCGAACGCGCCGAGGCGGCGGTTGCCGGCCGTTACAACATCATCATCCTGTCCGATCGTCAGCTCGGCCCGGACCGCATCGCCATCCCGTCGCTGCTGGCAACGGCCGCCGTGCACCATCACCTTGTCCGCAAGGGCCTGCGCACCTCGGTCGGCCTCGTGGTCGAATCGGGCGAGCCGCGCGAAGTGCACCATTTCTGCTGCCTCGCCGGTTACGGCGCGGAGGCGATCAACCCGTATCTGGCATTCGACACGCTGACCGACATGCACAAGCGGGGCGAGTTCCCACCTGAAGTGGACGGCTCGGAAGTCGTCGGCCGCTTCATCAAGTCGATCGGCAAGGGCATCCTCAAGGTCATGTCCAAGATGGGCATCTCGACCTACCAGTCCTATTGCGGCGCCCAGATCTTCGACGCCATCGGCCTGAAGACCGACTTCGTCGAGAAGTACTTCACCGGCACGGCGACCAACATCGAAGGCGTCGGGCTGGAAGAGGTGGCTTCCGAAACCGTCAGCCGTCACGAGTCGGCTTTCGGCGAAGACCCGGTGCTGCGGAACGCGCTCGAAGTCGGCGGCGAGTACATGTACCGCATGCGCGGCGAAGCCCATGTGTGGACACCCGATGCGGTGGCCTCGCTGCAGCACGCCGTGCGTTCGGGCTCGTGGTCGACCTTCAAGGAGTTCTCGGCCCAGATCGACAGCGAAACGGCGCGTGCCCAGCAGATCCGTGGCATGTTCCACATCAAGTTGGCCGAGGAGAGCGGGCGCAAGAAGGCCGCGCTCGACGACGTCATGCCCGCTGCCGAGATCGTCAAGCGTTTCTCGACGGGTGCCATGTCCTTCGGCTCGATCAGCCGCGAAGCGCACAGCACGCTTGCGGTCGCGATGAACAAGATCGGCGGCAAGTCGAACACTGGCGAGGGCGGCGAGGAGCCGGACCGTTACCTGCCGCTGCCCGGTGGGGGCGTGAACCCCGAGCGCTCGGCGATCAAGCAGGTGGCTTCCGGCCGCTTCGGTGTGACGACGGAATATCTCGTCAACTCCGACATGATGCAGATCAAGGTGGCGCAGGGTGCCAAGCCCGGCGAGGGCGGCCAGCTGCCTGGCCACAAGGTCGACGCGACGATTGCCAAGACCCGTCACTCGACGCAGGGCGTTGGCCTGATTTCGCCGCCGCCGCACCATGACATCTACTCGATCGAAGATCTGGCGCAGCTGATCTACGACCTGAAGAACGTCAACCCGGCGGCCGACGTGTCGGTCAAGCTGGTGTCGGAAGTGGGTGTCGGCACGGTTGCGGCGGGTGTCGCCAAGGCGCGTGCCGACCACATCACGATCTCCGGCTATGACGGCGGCACCGGTGCATCGCCGCTGACCTCGCTTAAGCATGCTGGCAGCCCGTGGGAAATGGGCCTCGCCGAGACGCACCAGACACTGGTGCTGAACGGCCTGCGTTCGCGCGTCGCGCTCCAGGTCGACGGTGGCCTCAGGACCGGCCGCGACGTCGTCATCGGCGCGCTTCTGGGCGCCGACGAGTTCGGCTTCTCGACCGCACCGCTGATCGCGGCGGGCTGCATCATGATGCGCAAGTGCCACCTCAACACCTGCCCGGTTGGCGTCGCCACCCAGGATCCGGTGCTGCGCAAGCGCTTCAAGGGCACGCCCGAGCACGTCATCAACTACTTCTTCTACGTGGCCGAAGAGGTGCGCGAGCTGCTGGCGGAAATGGGCTACACCCATCTCGACCAGATCATCGGCGACGCCGACCTTCTGGAAAAGCGCGAGCTGATCAACCACTGGAAGTCGCGTGGTCTCGACTTCTCCAAGGTGTTCTACAAGCCCGATGCGCCGCGTGAAGCCGTGCACTGGACCGAACGCCAGAAGCACCCGATCGACGACGTTCTCGACCGCAAGCTGATCGCCGAGGCGAAGGCTGCGCTTGAGACGCGCCAGCCGGTGAAGATCGAGGCGACCATCCGCAACGTCGACCGTTCCACTGGTGCGATGCTGTCGGGCGAGGTTGCCAAGCGCTTCCGGCACAAGGGCCTGCGCGAGGACACCATCTCGGTGAAGCTGACCGGCACCGCCGGACAGTCCTTCGGTGCCTTCCTGGCACGTGGCATCTCGTTCGAGCTGGTCGGCGACGGCAACGACTATGTCGGCAAGGGCCTGTCGGGCGGCCGCATCGTCATCCGCCCGTCGGATGACGCCAGGATCGTCGCCGAGGACTCGATCATCGTCGGCAACACCGTGCTTTACGGTGCGACCGAAGGCGAGTGCTACTTCCGCGGGGTGGCCGGCGAACGCTTCGCCGTCCGCAACTCGGGCGCCGTCACCGTCGTCGAAGGCGTGGGCGACCACGGTTGCGAATACATGACGGGCGGCGTGGTGGTGGTCATCGGCAAGACCGGCCGCAACTTCGCGGCGGGCATGTCGGGCGGCGTCGCCTATGTGCTCGACGAGGAAGGCGATTTCGCCGAGCGCTGCAACATGGCGATGGTCGAGCTCGAGCCGGTCCCCGAAGAGGACGACATGCTGGAGAAGCTGCACCATCACGGCGGTGACATCGCCCACAAGGGCCGTGTCGACGTGTCGGGCGACATGACCCGCCATGACGAGGAGCGCCTGGTTCAGCTGATCTCGAACCACATGCACTACACCGGTTCGACCCGTGCCAAGCAGATCCTGGACGACTGGGCGAGCTACCGACCCAAATTCCGCAAGGTCATGCCGGTGGAGTACCGCCGCGCGCTGATCGAGATGGAGCGCGCGAGGATGGGGGTCGCGGCCGAGTAGCCGCGACTATCTTCCGGCGGTGCGCCTGAGGGCGCCCGCGATCGCATGCTTCATTTGAAGTGGTGGAATTCCACGCCCGCGCCGAGGTGCTGGGCATGACTGACGAGAGTTACGATGGGCAAGGTTACAGGTTTTCTCGAAATCGACAGGCAGGTGCACAAGTACCAGCCGGCTTCCGACCGCATCCGGCATTTCCGCGAATTCACGCTGCCGATGTCGAACAACGAAGTTGAAAAGCAGGCCGCGCGTTGCATGGATTGCGGCATTCCGTTCTGCCACGGCCCGACGGGCTGTCCGGTGCACAACCAGATCCCGGACTGGAACGACCTCGTCTACAATGGCGACTGGGACAATGCGATCCGCAACCTGCATTCGACCAACAACTTCCCCGAATTCACCGGTCGCATCTGCCCCGCGCCTTGCGAGGAAGCCTGCACGCTGAACCTCGAGGACATTCCGGTCGCCATCAAGACCGTCGAGCAGGCGATCGCCGACAAGGCCTACGAGACCGGCTACATCAGGCCTTATCCGCCTGAGAAGAAGACCGGCAAGAAGGTCGCCGTCATCGGCTCCGGTCCTGCCGGCATGGCGGCGGCGCAGCAGCTCGGCCGCGCTGGCCATGACGTGCATGTCTATGAGCGCGAGAGCCGTCCCGGCGGCCTGCTGCGCTTCGGCATTCCCGACTTTAAGATGGAAAAGCACTACATCGACCGCCGCATCGAGCAGATGACGGGCGAGGGCGTGACGTTCCATTGCGGCGTCAATGTCGGCGTCGACAAGCCGGTCACCGAGCTTCTGGCCGAGCATGATGCCGTGCTCTATTGCGGCGGCTCCGAGACGCCGCGTCCGGCAGGCATCCCGGGCGACGACCTCCAGGGCGTGCATGACGCGATGCCGTACCTGGTCCAGCAGAACAAGCGCGTCGGCGGCGAAGACATCCAGTCGGTGGCCTGGCAGTCGGAACCGATCGTTGCCGGTGGCCTGCATGTCGTGGTCGTCGGCGGCGGTGACACCGCGTCCGACTGCGTCGGCACGGCCTTCCGCCAGGGTGCCGTCCGCGTCACCCAGCTCGACATCCGCCCGCAGCCGCCGGAACGCGAAAACAAGCTCGCCGTGTGGCCCTACTGGGCGACCAAGATGCGCACCTCGTCCTCGCAGGCCGAAGGCGCGCAGCGCGAGTTCCAGGTGGCGACGCTGGAGTTCATCGGCGAAGAAGGCCAGCTGACCGGCGTGAAGTGCTGCGAGGTCGATGACAAGCGCAAGCCGATCCCGGGCACCGAGTTCGTCATCCGCGCCGATCTCGCCTTCATCGCCATCGGCTTTGCCGGCCCGCTCGCCGGCGGCATGGTCAAGGAACTCGAGGGCAAGCTCGAGATCACCACCGACAGCCGCCGTTCGACCAACGTTGCCGCCAACGACCGCGACTACAAGACCACCGTCGACAAGCTCTATGTCGCCGGCGACGTCCGCCGCGGCCAGTCACTGGTGGTCTGGGCGATCCGCGAAGGCCGCCAGGCCGCGCATTCGATCGATGTCGACCTGATGGGCTCCAGCGTCCTGCCGCGCTAAGCCCGGCTTTCCGAACGAAGAAAAGGCGCCGCGAGGCGCTTTTTTGTTGTCTGGTCGGACAGAGCTAGCGCCTGATGATGGCGGTTGTCGTTTCGGTGCCTTGCGCGGCAGGCAGCGGCTTTGGCGGCCAGGAGAAGTCATCGATGCGGCCTGCAGGTGCTGTGGGCGCGATGCCTTGCACGGCGAGCTTTTCACCTGGCGAGCGCGGATCGGTCTTGGCAGCGGTCTGGCCGCCGAGAAGCTCGGTGCCGCCGTCCAGTTCCGGATCCGAGAGCGACACCGGTACCGTCCGGTCGATGTTGACGGGCACGTTGAGTTCGCCAGGGGTCGCCTGCGGCAGGCTTGCCGGCACAACGGTTTCGGTGCCTTGCGGCGTGATGCCAAGCAGCTTGTTCAGCGGCTTTTCGGCAAAGAAGGCGAGCTTGCGCTTGCCGGCGCGGGTGACGTTGATGCCGTCGTCGGAGCGCAGGCGCACCGGCTGGCCGTTGATGTCGGGGCCGCTGGTGACGAAGGCGCCAGCCTCGTCGACAAAGCCGTCCCAGACATCGACGAACTCACTGCCGGCAGCTTCCGTGGCGGCGCGATAGATGTCGTTGAAGGCGAGCATGTCGGTGTTCATCTTCGACGACTTGAAGGCAGGCATTCCGACCCACAGGAACGGCACCTTGGTCTCGGCGATGGCCTTGGCCAGCTTCTCGGCACGGCCGGTGTATTCCTTGGTCCAGGCTGTGCTCATCGGCGGCTCGCGGGTGTCGGCGACCCGCATCTGCTGGCGGTCGTTGGAGCCCATCATGATGATGACGGCGGCCGGTTTTTCCTGCTCGATCAGCGCCTTGGCCTTCTCGGGCCAGTTGTAGTAGTCCTCGCGGACGAGGCCCGACGAACCGTTGGTCTTGTCGACGACCCGGATCTTGGCGTTCTCGGCAAAGACGGTGCCCAGCCCCTCGGCAATACCGCCGCCGAGGAAGTCGCCGATGACCAGCACGACGCGTGCGTCCGGCAGCTTCTCGACCACCGGCACGGCGGGATCTGCCGCCCGGCCGACGTTACCGGCTGTAGCCTTGGGCTTGCGCGGTGTCTTGCGGATCTTCTTGCGCGGCTGCGGCTCGTCCATGATGAACGGATCGACGCGCGGCTCGCGGCGCGGCATGAACAGGTCGCGCAGCGACCATTTGCGGAGGATGCCTTCCTGCGCCACGGCAGGTGTTGGCATTGTCGACGAAATGGCGGTCAAGGCGACCGCCACCACGACCAGTGGCGTCGTCAGGCGCAACAGCGAAAACCGCGGACGACGCGTCAATGCCAATACAGCCTCCGGTTGCTAGTTACGCCGCAGGAACTTCAGCACTTCCATGCTCGGATGACCGTCCGGCGTCAAGCCCAGCTGTGCCTGGAATGCCTTGATTGCCGAGCGCGAACCTTCGCCGATCTTGCCGTCGCTCTTGCCGTCATAATAGCCATGCGCCGACAGCCGCTTCTGCAACTCCTGCTTTTCCTCGAAGCTGAGCTTGGTGAACGGCCGCTTCCAGTCCTGCACCAGGCCACCGTAGCCGGCGATCTCGTCGGCAAGAAGGCCAACGGCGAGCGCATACTTGTCGGCGTTGTTGTAGCGCTTGATGACCGAGAAGTTCTTGGTCATCAGGAAGGCCGGTCCGCCGCGGCCATCCGGCACCTTGAGGGTAGCCACATCGGAGCCACGCTTGAAGGCCTTGCCATTGGCGCGTTCGATGCCGAGCGATGCCCATTTGTCGAGCGTCAGCGAACCCGTGGGGAACTTCTGGCCCGCGGGCAACACGACCTCGTAGCCCCAGGTCTTGCCGGCCTGCCAGCCGTTCTTCTTCAAAAGGTTGGCGGCGGTGGCGAGCGCGTCGGGCACGGAGTTCCAGATGTCGCGCTTGCCATTGCCGTCGGCGTCGACGGCATAGGCCTGGTAGCTGGTCGGGATGAACTGGGTGTGGCCCATGGCGCCGGCCCAGGAGCCGACGAGATGGCTTTCATCGATGTCGCCGCGCTGCAGGATCTTGAGCGCTGCGATCAGCTGGGTGCGGGCAAATTTCGCCCGGCGCTGGTCGCCATAGGCAAGCGTCGCCAGCGAGCGCACGACATTGCGCATCACCTTGTCGTTCTTGAGAATCTCGCCGTAGTTCGATTCCATCGACCAGATGGCGAGCAGGATGTAGCGGTCGACGCCGAACTTGGCCTCGATGCGGTCGAGCCAGGGCTTCCACTTGCGCGCCATCTCGCGGCCGACAGCAATCGACTGGTCGTGGACGCGGTTATCGAAGTAATCCCAGACGGGCGCGGTGAATTCGGGCTGGAAGCGGGCCTTTTCAAGCACTTCAGGGTCGGCCGAGGTCACGCCACGAAAGGCGCGGTCATAGGTCGAACCGGAAATCCCGTTGTCTGCGGCGACGGAGCGGAAGCTCGCCACCCAGCGCTGGAAACCGGCTTCGGCGGCCGCCGGGCCGGCCGGCAGCATCAATGCCAACGAAAGGGCAGCGGCGCTCAGGAGGCCTTTGGCGGTCTTGCGAAGGGGCATTCTTTCCTCCTTGGAGAGATCAGAAACACGATTCATCGCCGATGCCGGTTATCAATCAGTTTACCATAGACCCCTTGGGGAACGAAAAGCGGCTTGAAGGATTGTCCACCTAGCTGTTCGGACAATCAAGATCGCGTGATCAATGGTCTTGCCCGCTGTCGCCGAATATGTGAACGCATTCAGTATTCATCAATTCGGACGTGGCAAAGTTGGCGTCCGATACATCCCTCCATCGGACGACCATCCAATGAAAAGAGTTCGCAAGGCAGTTTTTCCGGTCGCGGGCCTCGGCACGCGTTTTCTGCCTGCCACCAAGTCTATCCCCAAGGAAATGCTGACCGTGGTCGATCGCCCGGTCATCCAGTATGTGGTCGACGAGGCGCGCGAAGCGGGCATCGAACATTTCATTTTCGTCACCGGCCGCAACAAGGCGGTCATCGAAGACCATTTCGACGTCCAGTTCGAGCTCTATGACACGCTCGCTCAGCGCGGCAAGACCGAGCAGCTGGAGCGCCTGCAGCGGCTGCAGCCGGCTCCGGGCCAGACCTCGTTCACCCGCCAGCAGGTGCCACTCGGCCTTGGCCACGCTGTCTGGTGCGCGCGCGAGCTGGTCGGTGACGAGCCCTTTGCGCTGCTTCTGCCCGACATGATCATGCAGTCGGAAAAGAGCTGCATGCGCGAAATGGTCGAGCTCTATGCCGAGACCGGCAACAACATCATCGCCGTCCAGGAATGCGATCCGGCCGAGGCGCACAAATACGGCATCGTCGGCAAGGGCAAGTCCGTGCACACCGGCTTCGAGATCGAAGGCATGGTGGAGAAGCCCAAGCAGGGAACAGCACCGTCCAACCTGTTCATCAACGGCCGCTACATCCTGCAGCCTGAGATCTTCAACATCCTGGCAAGCCAGGAGCGTGGCGCCGGCGACGAGATTCAGCTCACCGACGCGATGCTCAAGCTCGAGAAGATGCAGTCCTTCTACGGCTACCACTATCGCGGCCGCACCTTCGACTGTGGTTCGCCGGAAGGCTTTGTCGAGGCCAACGTCGCCTTCGCCCTGTCGCGGTCCGATCTCAGCAAGAGCATGGCCGGAATCATCGAAGGCCTGCTCGGCGAGATCAAGCCGGGCAAGTAACCGCATGTCGCCCGTGCGTCAGGATTGGACGCATGGTGCGATGGCTTTCGGCTGCTGCTGCCGCTAGAACTACCCTGCCAGGTGCCCGCAGCGATGCGGGAGAATCGGGAACACGGTGCAAATCCGTGGCGTGCCCAACGCTGTAAGAGGGACCGTATCGGCAAAAGCCACTGTTCATCTTGAACGGGAAGGTGCCGAAGACGGGTTGAACTCGAGCCAGAAGACCGGCCCGGCAGACATCGACCTCCGCATGGTCAGGCGGGGGGAAACCGATATGCTCGCCAGGGGACATGCGATGCTTGCTGACCAGTTGAATGCCATTTCAGGCTCTTTCGACATTGCCGCCCAGGATGCCGTCTACCGCGCCATCTTCACGCGCCGCGACGTGCGCAGCCATTTCCTGCCCGATCCGGTCGACGACGACGTGCTGGCACGGCTCCTGCTCGCGGCCCATCACGCGCCATCGGTCGGCTTCATGCAGCCGTGGAATTTCATCGTCATCCGCGACTGCGAACGGCGTGAGCGGGTGCGTGACCTGTTCTTCGCGGCGCGGCAGCAGGAACTGCCGCATATCGCTGAGGAGCGGCGCGAACTGTACCGCAAGCTCAAGCTCGAAGGCATCTGCGAGAGCCCGCTCAACCTGGTAGTCACCTGCGACCGCAGCCGTTCGGAAAACTCCCCGCTGGGACGATGGCACAATCCGGAGATGGATCTCTTCAGCACTGTCTGCGCGGTGCAGAATTTCTGGCTCGCCGCGCGTGCCGAAGGTGTGGGCGTCGGCTGGGTCAGTATCCTCGATCGCGAGGCGCTGAAACGATTGCTCGGTATTCCCGATCACGTCGTGCCGGTTGCCTATCTCTGTGTCGGCCATGTCAGCGAGTTCGCAGAGAAGCCTGATCTAGAGCGGCATGGCTGGGGCCGCCGCCTGCCGCTTGCCGAGCTAATCATGAGCGAGGTGTATGCGGGGCAGGGGGAGGCGGCCCTCAAGGCCGCCGCAACCGGCATTAGCGGCTTGCCTGCAGCAGGCTAGCGCTGGATTCTCAGCCCGACAAAGACGCTGTTGGTCTTGGCGTCGCGGCCGGACAAGGTGCTGTCGAAGGTCTCGTGGCGCAGCCTGCCGGTAAGGCCAGCATAGCGGTTGAGCCACCAGGTCATGCCTGCTTCAGCGCTCAGCCTGAGCTCGTGGTCGTTGGAGCTGGCGTAGTCGCGGTAGCCGACGCCGCCGGCCAGGAATGCGGTCAGGTTGGAGCGGATCTGACGCTCGACGCTGAGGCGGCCGTTGTAGAGCACCGAGCCGCTGTCGCCAGCGGTGGTCGATCCCTCGACCAGGGTTTCGCCGGTCAGGCCGACGATCGTGCCGCGCATCGGCGACCATTTGAGGTCGGCGGCAATGGTCGCGGCGGAAACCGTCTTTAGCCGGTCATCGTCGAAATCCTCCGAGATCCAGCCGGCCGAAATTTCGCCGCCGAACTTCTCACCCATGTCGATCTCGACGCCGGCGCGGGCACCGGTGCGCCTGGACGAGCGCTCGAAAGTGGCGGTATCAAAGCGCAGGTCATAGACGCGGCGCCCGAACTCGACCTCGCCAAAGGGCGTGAACGCAGGCGAGACCTCGTAGCCGACGCGGACCTTGCCGGTATAGAGCGTCGAGTCGCGGTCCTTCTGCGACAGCGTGGTGCCGTCAGTCAGTTCGGCATCGCTGTAGCTTTCGTCGACGACTTCGCCGGTGACACCGAAGCGGAACTTGCCGACATCCTTTTCGACACCCAACGCGCCGTTGAGCGTGTGCAAAGTTGGCCGCTCAGCAGTGCCGGAGATGACCACGGGCGATGACGTCGATTCCGGGCGCATGCTGTAGCCAAGCCGCGCCAGCGCGCGCATGTCGTCCGCGAGGTCGAGCTGCAATCGCCCGTCGATGCCGCCGCTGAGATCCTTGACCTCCTGGCCGGAGATGGATTTGCGGTAGTTGCCATAGGCGTCGATGGTGGCCGAATGGTTTTCCCAGTCGGACGCGGCATTCAGCCTGAGCGTTGTTTCGGACAGGATCGCCGACTTTCCGCCGAAGCTGGAATCGGCGTTCGACGTAGCGGTGACGCCCTGTTCGAGGCTCGGCTTGAGCAAGAAGGTGCCGAAGCGGATGCCGGTAGGCTCGAATGGGTTCGCGTCCAGCTGTGGCCTGCGGCCTTCGATAGCGCGCTGGCGCTCGGCTTCGGGGCCGTTCTCGATCTCGGTTTCGGAATCGACGGTACCCTGGCGCACGGTGCCGGTGGTCAGCTCTTCGTCGGTTACCGGCGTGGCTGGCGTCTCCGCGGCCGCGGCCGCGGGCGCGGTGGTGCCGGCCTGCCGCTCGCGGGCTTCACGGGCGCGCAGGCGCGCGGTCGTGGGCGGGCGGGCGGATGACGAGGAGCCGGCCGACGTGCCGTCGGCGTTGGGCGGCTCGCTGAACAGATCGGTGGGGTCGGCGTCGGCCTGGGTGGGAATCGCGCCTGGGCTGACCGGTTGGTAGGCCGGCGCCTGATCCTGAGCCTGCTCGGCCGCAGGGCGCCTTTTGTAAAGCCGCAGCGTGTTGTTGACGTCTTCTTCGCTGACCGGTCCGCGCAGTCCGGTTTCCTGGGCATGCAGCGGGGCAGCGCACAGCAGCGTCGCCACGCTTGCTGTCGCCAGCAAGGCGCGGAGGGCAGTATTCCGTATCAGTTGCTCCGGCCTGATCTGCGCCATCTTTCCCACTGCTTCGCCGACGCAAGGGCGTCGCACCTACCAACTGGTAAATCGCCATGGTTAACGGAGGGTTTCCCGCAGGCCCTGGGAGGCCCCGTTTTGGGCGGATAATCATGGACAGCCGCACGCCGACGCGCTAACGCATGCGCCATGCACGCTGGATCGCTGAAAAAAGAGCCGGACGGGCAGGCGTCGATCGCCTCCGCGCTCCGCACCGTCACCATCGAGCAGGCTGGCATCGCCGCGCTTGTCGCAGCGCTCGAAGGCCCGCTCGCCGAACCTTTCGCCAAGGCTGTCTCGATCCTGGGCCAGCTCAGCGGCCGGGCGATCATCACCGGCGTCGGCAAGAGCGGCCATATCGGCTCCAAGCTGGCGGCGACCTTCGCCTCGACCGGCACGCCGGCCTATTTCGTCCACCCTTCGGAAGCCATTCACGGCGACCTCGGCATGATCACCAAGGAAGATGCGATCGTCGCGTTGTCCTGGTCGGGTGAAACAGCCGAGCTCAAGGGCATTGTTGCCTATTCCAGGCGCTTTTCCATCCCGCTGATCGCGCTCACCGCCGGCGATTCCTCCGCCTTGGCGCGCCAGGCCGACGTTGTCCTGTCATTGCCGCGTGCGCCGGAAGCCTGTCCGCATGGGCTCGCGCCGACGACCTCGACGCTGCTCCAACTCGTTGTAGGTGATGCACTTGCTGTGGCGCTGCTCGAAGCGCGCGGCTTCACCGCCGATCACTTCCGCACTTTCCATCCCGGCGGCCAGCTCGGCGCGAGCCTGATGCCGGTCGGCGACCTGATGCACAAGGGCGATGAAATGCCGATCGTCGCGATCGGCACCAAGATGCCGGAAGCGGTGAAGACGCTGTCCAAGAAGCGTTTCGGCTGCGTCGTTGTCGTCGACGAGCAGGGCAGGCTGGCCGGCATCGTCACCGATGGCGACCTAGCTCGTAATCTCGACCGCAATCTCGCCGAGACCAATGTCGAGGACATCATGACCCGGCAGCCCAAGACTGTGCCGCCACAGATGCTGGCGGGCACGGCGACGGCGATGCTCAACGAGCACAACATCAGCGCCATCCCCGTGGTCGAAGGCGACAAGCCTGTCGGTATCATCCACTTCCACGACCTGCTCAGGGTCGGTGCCGCCTGACCAACACCCTGCTACCAGCTTCCTGACGCCCTTTATTCAGCCTCGTCCGGACCGAGGGCGAGCGCGCCGATGACTGCGCAGGCGGCAAGCATGGCCGCGCATGCCGATAGAACCGCTGTCGGGCCGAACAGGTCGAGCGCGGCACCGACGACGAGGGCGGCAACGGGCGCCGTGACGAGGATCATTCCGATCGATGCGCCGATGACATGGGCGCGCAGGTTCTTGGGCGCGCTGGTCTGCAGCAGCGTGGTGAAAACAGGCGAAAGCGGGCCGGCGGCGATGCCGAGGATCGCACCCGATGCAATCAGCATCGGTACCGAGCGGTCGACCACGAGCATGATGACGCCGGCGGCCAGACCGACGAAGGCAGCCACGAAGATGCTGCGCAAAGCCGGTCGACCGCCGATCATGGCCATCGCAAGGTTGACCGCTATGGCGCCGGCCGCGGCGGCGGTCAGATAAAGCCCCAATGTCGAGGCCGACTGCCCTTCGGCGCGCAAGATGGCAGGCAGGGCGACGTTTTCGAGTGCTACGAAGGTGCCGGTGCCAAGGCTGGCCAGCAACAGGGCCGTCCGCAAGCGGACCGATCCGAAGATGATGCGCATCGCGGCTGCCAGTTCTGTGGTCGCGGTCGACGAAATCTGCCGCAAGCGGAACTGGGGCAGGCTGATCACGGTCATCAATGCGGTCACGACGTTGAGCGCGGCGATGATCCACAACAGCGACGAGGTCTCGACGATGGCCACCAGCAAGGCGGCGATCGCCGGCCCCGCGATGGCCGCGCCATTGTCGACAAGGTCGTCGATGGCATTGGCGCGCAGCAGTGGCATGCGCGCCAGACGCGCGATTTCGGGAACACGGGACTCGATTGCGACACTGCCGGGACCGTCGAAGATGCTGCCCAGCAAGGCGAGCGCGACCAGCGCGCCGATGGTCAGCATGCCGTGGCCGTAGAGCAGGGCGGCGACAATCGACGCGGCGCAGCCGAGCGCGACCGCGATCATGGCGGTCTGGCGGATGCCGAGCCGTTCGGCGACGGGACCGCCAAGCGCACTGCCGAGAATCGCCGGGGCGAGTGTCACGAAGGCGACGATGCCCATCCAGCTGGCGCTGCCGGTGAGGTCGTAGACCAGCCAGGGGTAGACAATGGCGGTGATTGCATTGCCCAGGCTGAAGAAGATGCTGGCCAGCTGCAGCCCGGCAAACGGGGCACGTGTCCTGGCAAGGCGCAAGGTGTTCATGACTGTTTCGCTGCGAGCGGCAGCTTCCTTCGGTTGGTTTTGGTTCCCGTGCTTCTTTGTCAGGCCGTGCCGGTCAGCTCCGGTGCTGCCTTGCCTATGTCGTTGCTCCCGGCCGCAGAAAGCGGGTCAGCAGCAGATGCAATGTCTTCTTCTGCTCGAGCGGCTTGAAGCCAGGGTCGACGGCGACACGGCCGAATACGCCATCGATGAGCGCGGAAATCCATTGGGCGCCGTCGGCAGGATCGAGCCCCGGCCCGATCTCGCCGCGCGTGGCGGCATCGCGCAGCATCAGGGCGAGTGCCGTGCGCATTTCGGCATCATGGGCCGAGACCAGGGTTGCGATGTGCTTGTCGCGCATCGCTTCCGCGGCGATTTCGAGCGCGAGGCTCGAATAGGCGGGATCGGCGGCCAGTTCGAGTACGATGTCCATGAATTTGAGGATTTCGCCAAGCAGGTCCTGGCTCTTGTCGATCTGCGCGAAATAGGCCGCCGTCTCAC
Organism: Aminobacter sp. LjRoot7; assembly: GCF_964252895.1. Taxonomy (NCBI): domain Bacteria; kingdom Pseudomonadati; phylum Pseudomonadota; class Alphaproteobacteria; order Hyphomicrobiales; family Phyllobacteriaceae; genus Aminobacter; species Aminobacter sp. LjRoot7. The sequence goes on along the minus strand of NZ_CAXUPX020000001.1, from coordinate 988,098 downwards.
GACGATCCTGCTCGACGATCGCGGCGATGATCGCCTGCTTGGTCGGGTAGTAGTGGAACAGGTTGCCGGGGCTCATGCCCGCTTCGGCGCAGATTTCCGCCGTCGAGGTACCGTGAAAGCCCTTCCTGGTGAAACAGGTGATTGCCGCGTCGAGGATCTGCTGCTTCCGCGCCTCGAACTTTTCAGGGTCGACCTTGCGCATTCGCGCTCTCTTTCATTATTAGATTATTCAGTCTAATAATTGAGCGTGGCTGCATGGTCAAGTCAAGGCAAAGCGAGGTTGCCGGCGGGGAGGCGATGTCGGCTCGGCTCAGACCGGCTCCACCACCAGCTCCAGGTCTGTGTCCGCCGCGCCTATGACACGCACCTGCGCGCCCGCCGGCAGATCGGGGCCGGAGACGCGCCACGTCGTGTCGCCGAGCTTGATGCGGCCACGGCCTTCCTTGATCGGCTCGGCCAGCGTTGCCGTGCGGCCGATCATCTGGGCGCCACGCTTGTTGAGCAGGGGCTGGTCGGATGCCGTCTCGCGGTCGCGGACGATCTTCTTGCCGACATAGGCGGAGGCAAGCGAGAGCACGAGGAAGACCAGGACCTGCACCTGCCAGGTCCAGAACGCGGCGTCCCAGAGCAGCAGCGACGCCGATCCGACGATCAGCGCGGCGATGCCGATCCACAGCAGGAAGACACCGGGCGCGAAGATCTCGAGGCACAGCAGGATGAAGCCGAGCAGCATCCAGTTCCAGGGACCGAGTTCGGCAACGATGCTTGCGATCATGTGCGGTTCCTCAATTCACCTCGTCCGATCAGCGGAGGCTCAGCCCTGCTCGGGCGGGATCCTCGGCGTCCGCGAGGCCTGGCGCTGCCCGCCTGCGGTGCCGCCGTCACGGAAGACTTCCTTGGCGATCTCGCCGATACCGCCAAGCGTGCCGATCAGTGACGACGCTTCCATCGGCATCAGGACAAGCTTGCTGTTGTTGGCCGTGCCGACCTTGGCAAGCGCCTCGGTGTACTTCAGCGCGACGAAGTAGTTGATCGCCTGGACGTCGCCCTTGGCGATGGCTTCCGACACCACCTGGGTGGCGCGGGCCTCGGCCTCGGCGGAGCGTTCGCGCGCTTCGGCGTCGCGGAAGGCGGCTTCCTTGCGGCCTTCCGCTTCCAGCACCTGCGCCTGCTTCATGCCTTCGGCTTCGAGGATCTGGGCACGCTTGTTGCGTTCCGCCATCATCTGCCGGCCCATCGACTCGATGAGGTTCGCCGGTGGATTGATGTCCTTGATCTCGACGCGGGTGATCTTGATGCCCCAGGGATGGGCGGCTTCATCGACGACGCGCAGCAGGCGCTCGTTGATGGCGTCGCGGTTCGACAGCAACTCGTCGAGATCCATCGAGCCCATCACGGTGCGGATGTTGGTCATGGTCAGGTTGAGGATGGCGTTCTGCAGGCCGGCGACTTGATAGGCGGCCTGCGGCGCGTTCAACACCTGATAGAAGGCGACGCCGTCGACGGCGACCATCGCGTTGTCCTTGGTGATGATCTCTTGTGTCGGAACGTCGAGTACCTGCTCCATCATGTTCATCTTGGCGCCGATGCGGTCGATGAACGGGATGATCAGGTTGAGGCCGGGCGTCAGCGTCCTGGTGTAACGGCCGAAACGCTCGACAGTATAGTTGTAGCCTTGCGGAATGGTCTTGATGCCTGCGAACAGCACCAGGAGCACGAGAACGACAAGTACCGGGATGACGATATCGAAGCCGCTGAAGCCCATGCGAAAATCCCCCGCAAGTTGAGTGCGCGATTCACAAGTCGCGCCACATGCGCTGAAGACTTAAGGGCGTTTCAGCGGCGACACAACACAGTAAGCCGGAAATGTCGTCCGGCTCAGCGCTGCGCCGGTGGAGGTGCGGCTCGTAGCTGTCAGACCCAGCCCATCAGCTCGCGGCGGGTGATCGTCTCGATCACTGCCATGCCTTCCGGACTGTCGTTGAGGCAAGGGATGTGGGAGAAGTTCTTGCCGCCGGCATGGTGGAAGATCTCGGCGTTTTCGCCTGCGATCTCCTCCAGTGTCTCGATGCAGTCGGACGAGAAACCCGGATTGACGATGGCGATCGACTTGACGCCTTCCTTAGCCAGTCGCTCGACTGTCTTGTCGGTGTAGGGCTGCAGCCATTCCTGCGCGCCGAAGCGCGACTGGAAGGTGGTCATCAGCTTCTTGTCGCTCATGCCGAGCCGTTCGCGCAGCAGCCGCGTCGTCTTCACGCAATGGCAGTGATAGGGGTCGCCCTTCTCGAAATAGGGTTTCGGGATGCCGTGATAGGAGGCGAGGATGACCTCTGGCTCGAAGTCGAGCTTGGCCAGGTGCAGCTCGATCGAGCGGGCCAGTGCCTCGATGTAGACCGGCTCGTCGTAATAGGCGGGCACGCTGCGGATCGATGGCTGGGCGCGCAGCTTCATTAGCGCGCGGAACAGCTGGTCGTTGGCGGTTGCCGTCGTCGTTGCTGAATATTGCGGATAGAGCGGGAACAAAACGATGCGGTCGCAGCCCTGCGCGATCAGCTTCTTGGTCACGCTTTCGGTCGAGGGATTGCCGTAGCGCATCGCCCAGTCGACGACGACGTCGGGCAGGTCGCTGAGCGCTTCGGCCAGCTTCTCGCCCTGGGCGCGGGTGTAGGTGCGCAGCGGAGATTCGTCGCGCTCGGTGTTCCAGATCTTCTTGTAGTTCTCGCCCGACTTCTTCGGCCGTGTGTTGAGCACGATGCCATAGAGGATCGGGTACCACAGCAGCTTCGGCATCTCGATGACGCGCGGGTCGGATAGGAATTCGCGCAGATAGCGCCACATCGACTTCTGATCGGTGCCGTCGGGCGTGCCGAGATTGACCAGGAGAACGCCGACCTTGCCTTTGCGCACTGCGGGGTGACCATTTGGGAACGGGCCGAGCGCCTTGGCCGATGTCTCGTCGATTGTGGTCGTCAGGTTCATTCGGTGTCTCCGTAATGCGGGATACCTAATTGAATGGGGCTGCCGTTCAATGTCGCGTCTGGCCGCACCCCGCAAGGGAATAGGGCAATAGGGCAGTAAGCGAGTAGGCCTTGTTGCCCCAATACTGCCCTAATGCCCTATTCCCTTGTCCGGAATGTAAAAACCCGCCCGGTATGCCGGGCGGGTTTGCTCAGGCAGGTTCGCCCTATCAGTTTGCCGACGGGATCGAAAGCGTTCCGCCGATGGTCAGGTCCTCGGCCTTGGCGTCCGGGTTGGCAGCAGCGATTGCCTGCCACTTGGTCGCGTCGCCGAGATAGGTCTTGGCGAGGTCCCAGAAGGTGTCGCCACGGGCGATGGTGTGCGACTTGCCACCGGCAGCGGGTGCAGTTGCGGCGGGTGCCGCTGCCTCGGCGGGCTTGGCCGGCTCGACGGTCGGCGGCGTGCCGGCGATCTCGCCCGATGCGCTCGGCAGCGCCGGCGTTGCCGGTGCGGCTTCGGTCGTTGCCGTAGGGGCGGCTTCAGCCGGCTTTGCCGGCTCGGCGGCAGGAGCTGCGGCAACGGTCGCGGCGATCTCCGTAATGCGGCCGTCGAGCTTCGGCGTGAACGGGCGGTTCTTGGCGAGATAGTCGGCAACCACCTGTTCGAGGCTCGGACCGTAGTCATAGGTGTTGGTGGCGTTGGAGGCGAACAGCTTGTAGCCGTCGCCGCCCTGGCGGACGTAATTGTTGGTCGCCACCGTATAGACCTTGGCTTCGTCGATCGGCTTCCAGGCGCCGCCGTCCATCACCTCGACCGACTTGACGCGGCCGGCGTTGGCGGCGACCGACTTGTCGAACGAGTACTTCAGGCCGGCGACCTGCGGGAACTTGCCCTTGCCTTCCTCGATCTCGCTGACGCCAGCCTCTAGCGAGGCGACGATGTCCTTGCCGGAGAGCTGGAAGGTGGCGAGCGTGTTCTGGAACGGCAGCACGGTGAGCACTTCGCCCATCGTCACCACGCCCTTGTCGATCGAGGCGCGGATGCCGCCGCCATTCTGGAAGACGATGGTGACGCCCTGATCCTTGACGCGGTCGAGAATGGCGTCGGAGATCAGGTTGCCCATCGCGCATTCGCGGGCGCGGCAATTGTCGCGGCTGCCGTCGATCAGGTCGGTGGTCTCTGCGACCTCCTTGTTCTTCAGCTCCTCGATCGGCGCGCCGAGTTCCTTGATGCGCGCAAGCACTGCCTCATCCGGCTTGACCGAGTTGTCGAGATAGATCGGGTCGCCCTTGGCTTCCTTGACGACGCCATTGTCGTCGAAGGTGACGGTGAATTCGCCGAGATACTTGGAGTAGGACGCGGCCTGGGTGACCGGGACCTTGTAGCCTTCGGGGTTGTCGATCATTGTCGGGTAGGGCCCTTCGGCCTTGGCGTCGGTATTCGACAGGAGCGAATGCGAGTGGCCACCGACGACCACGTCGACGCCGGGGATCTTGGCGATCAGTTCCTTGTCGCGGGGATAGCCGACATGGGTCAGTGCGATGATCTTGTTGACGCCCTCGGCCTTCAGCTTCTCGACTTCGGCGGTGATCGTCTTGATGTCGTCCTCGATGGCGATGTTCGGGCCGGGCGAGGCGACTTCGGGCGTGTCGTTGGTGACGGCGCCGACGATGCCGACCTTATGGCCGCCGACCTCGAGCACCAGCGACGGCTTGATGCGGTCGCCAACCTTGGATTGGGCATTGGGGTGGACGTTGGCCGAGAGCACCGGGAACTGGATCTTTTCGAGGAATGGCACCAGCGCTTCTTCGCCATCGTCGAACTCGTGGTTGCCCACGGTCATGGCGTCGAACTTCATCTGGTTGAGGAATTCGGCTTCAACCGCGCCCTTGTAGGTGGTGTAGAACAGCGAGCCCTGGAAGTTGTCGCCGCCATTGAGCAGCAGAACGTTCTGGCCTTCGAGCTTCTTGCGCTGTTCGGCGATGGCTGTGACCAGGCGCGCGGCGCCGCCAATGCACTCGCCCTTGCCTTCTTCTTCGGCGGAACAGGTCGATTCAAACTTGTTGTTGCTCTCAATGCGGCTGTGCCAGTCATTGATGTGCATGATGGTCAACGTATAGTCGGCGAATGACGGCGCGGCGGAATAGCCGAATGCCGAAGCCGACAAAGCCGCAATGGCAGCCAATCTCTTCATGATGAAATCTCCCGAATGACCCCGACGAGACGTTTAGCGTCTTCGCTTGACCGGAATGTTACACATTCCTTGGCGCCATGTTCACATTCCGAATTTTCGGATGCAAGGGAGAATCGGCAGTTTGTAGCCGTCTTACTTATCAACCAGCTGCAGCTTCGTCAGACTGAAAACCGGCGATGCCGCCGGTGACCTCAGGAAGCCGATGTGCCCGCCGGAGCGGGCACCGATTTGGATCAGGCGGTGCGCCTGGTCAGGGTGAACTGCTGGCCAGCCGAGCTGGTGCAGTTCAACTGGTTGGCCGAGATCAGCAGGCAGTTGAAGCTGATCGGCGACTGGCGGATCAGCGAGGTGCCGTTGATCTGCACCGAGTTGGCGCCGGTCAGGATATAGGTGCCGTCTGAAAGCTTCTGGCCGGTGTCGGTTGCCACAGTCTGAAAGGAGCCGCCGGCAAACGTGGAAAGTCCGGTGCCCTTGGCGTCGAGCCATGCACCCTCGACACCCGAGGGAGCGGGCCTCACGCCACCGCCCGAAGATCCGCCGCCGCTTGTCGAGCAGCCGGCAATGGCGGCCGCAAGCAAGGCAAGCACTCCGGCCGAAGCAATTTTGCGCGAAGTCGTCATGAAAGAATCCTCTCCTCAGTCCGCAGCCTTCAATCGCCCGATTTTGCTTTAAAGGCAAGGCTTTGCCGGCCGGCATCGTCGGTCAGGCAATTGCGAATTGACCGCAACTGTGGCCGATTTGCCCGCCCTCAGGACCGTCGGGGCAGCATGGGCAGATTGACAGTTTTTGTAAACGATGCAACTTTCGTATATCGTCAAACACAAATGTTCTAGGCAAAGGGATGTGCCTGGAGCAGCTTAGACGCCTTGGGGAGGCAAAATGGATTCGTTTCTGACCGGCCTGAAAGCGGCCGTGGACACGCTTGGAGCAACGGTGCTGTTGCCCATCGTCATTTTCATCATCGCTGTGGTTCTTGGTGCCAAGGTGGGCAAGGCGTTTCGCGCCGCCATCACCATTGGCGTCGCCTTCATCGGTATCAACCTTGTGCTCGGCCTGATGCTGGGCTCGATCGGCGACGTCGCCAAGGCGATCGTCACCAACACCGGCATCCAGCGCGACATCGTCGACGTCGGCTGGCCGTCGGCCGCGGCCATCGCCTTCGGCTCGTCGGTCGGCCTGTGGGTCATTCCGATCGGCATCGCCGTCAACATCGCGCTGCTGCTGCTGCGCCTGACGCGCACGCTGAACGTCGACGTCTGGAATTTCTGGCACTTCGCCTTTGTCGGTTCGCTGGCCACCGCCGCCACCGGCAGCTTGGGCTACGGCCTCGCGGTCGCCGCACTGGTCGCAGCGCTTGCGTTGCTGTTCGCCGACTGGTCGGCACGTGCCGTGCAGCAGTTCTATGGCATTCCGGGCGTGTCGGTGCCGCATCTGGCTTCCGCGCAGATCCTGCCGATCGCCATCGTGCTGAACTGGGTCATGGACCGCATTCCCGGTATCAACAAGATCAACATCTCCACCGAGACAATCGAGAAGCGCTTCGGCGTCTTCGGCGAGCCTGTCGTGCTCGGCCTGATCATCGGTCTCGTGCTCGGCCTGATCGCCTATTACAACGCCGGCGATTTTGGCACGGTGCTGTCCAAGGTGCTGACGACAGGCATGACGCTGGCCGCGGTGATGCTGCTTCTGCCGCGCATGGTGAAGGTGCTGATGGAAGGCCTGCTGCCGGTTTCGGACGCCGCACAGGAGTTCGTCCGCAAGCGTACCGGCGACCGTGAACTGCTGGTCGGCCTCGACTCGGCGATCCTGATCGGCCATCCGGCCGCCATCTCGTCGTCACTGATCCTGGTGCCGATCGCCATCGTGCTGTCGCTCATCCTGCCCGGCAACCGCGTCATCCTGTTCGCCGACCTCGCGGTCATTCCGTTTATCGTCGCGATGACGGCACCGCTGCTCAAGGGCAACGTCTTCCGCATGGTCATCGTCGGCACCGTCACGCTGGCGCTCGGCTTCTACGTCGCCAATGCGCTGGCGCCACTGTTCACCAGCGCTGCCGTCTCGTCGGGCTTCCAGATGCCGGCCAATGCGGTGCAGATCACCTCGGTGGTCGACGGCTTCCTGTGGATTCCCTACGTGATCATCGAAGCGATCCAGGGCCTCGCCATCGCCGGCCTGGTGCTGCTCGCCGCCGTGATCGCGCTGATGTTTGTCCTCTATCGCCGCAACAGCGCAGCATGGGAACGCGCAGCAGGTGCCGAGGACGAAGCAGAGGAGGCAGCCCCTGCCATCCGCGCAAAGGCTTCGGTCAGCGCCTGATATCGAAAAACCCGGACCGGCGGCGCGTGCCGCCGGTTTCGGACACTGGAGTAGTTGAATGGCGCGAGCCCTGATGAATTTTCTCGACCCCAAAGCCATAGCCCTGGAGGTCGAGGCGCAAGACAACGAAGCCGTCATCCGCCTGCTTGCCGGCAAGCTCGAGGCGCTCGGCTATGTGAAGCCATCCTACGCGGATGCCGTGGTGAAGCGCGAGACGACGATGCCGACCGGCCTGCCGCTCGGCTATGCGCTCAATGTCGCGATCCCGCATACCGATCCGGAACATGTGCTGAAGCCAGGCATCGCGCTGGCGGTGCTGCACAAGCCGGTCGACTTCGCCAACATGGAAGACCCCGACGAGGCGGTGCCGGTCGGCTACGTGTTCCTGCTTGCCATCAACGACAAGGACAAGCAGATAGACATGCTTCAGGAAATCATGGACACCATCCAGAGCGAGGCAGCACTTGCCAGCCTCAGCAACGCCAGGTCGATCGAAGACATCGGCGCGGTGCTCGGCTAGCCACAGGAAGGGATTTACTCGATGGCCAAACAGAAGACCGTTCTCTTTGCCTGCGGCACCGGCGTCGCCACCTCGACGGCGGTCAACGCCACTGTCACCGAAGCGATGAAGTCGCGCGGGCTTGTCTTCAACGCCATGCAGTGCAAGGCAACCGAAGTGCCGAGCCTCGCCGACAGCGTCGACCTCATCGTGTCGACCACGCCCATTTCGGCGTCGGTGACGGTTCCAGTGATCAAGGGGCTCGCCTTCCTGACCGGCATCGGCAAGGACAAGGCGCTCGACGACATCGAGGCCGAGCTGCGCAAGTAGCCTTAGGCTCCAATCCATCAAACAAAAAGGGCGCCGATTGGCGCCCTTTTCGTATTCGGATCCTGGGGCTCAGCGCACCAGAATGTTGCGGAACTGCCAGGGATCGTCCTTGTCGAGATCCTCCTCGAACAGGCCGGGGCGGCCTTCGAGCGGCGTCCAGTCAGTGTAGTAGCCATTGACCGGCCCGAGATACTGCATCTGCACTTCGAGGCAGCGCTTGTAGTCGACCTCGTCGGCTTCGACGATGCCGGCTTCCGGGTTTTCGAGCGCCCAGACCATGCCGGCGAGCACGGCCGAGGAGACCTGGAGGCCGGTGGCGTTCTGGTAAGGTGCGAGCTTGCGCGCCTGTTCCAGCGTCAGCTGCGAGCCGAACCAGTAGGCGTTCTTGTCGTGGCCGTAGAGCAGCACGCCGAGTTCGTCCGAGCCGTCGACGAGTTCGTTCTCGTCAAGCACGTGATGGACAGGCTGTGCCTTGCCGGCGGCGCCGAACATCTCGTGCAGCGACAGTACCGCGTCGTTGCAGGGATGGTAGGCGTAGTGGCAAGTTGGGCGGTAGGTCACCTTGCCCTTCTTCGAACGCACGGTGAAGAAGTCGGAGATCGAAATCGCCTCGTTGTGGGTGACCAGGAAGCCGTATTGAGGGCCAGGCGTCGGGCACCAGGTGCGAACGCGCGTGTTGGCGCCTGGCTGCTCGAGATAGATGGCCGCCTTGTTGCCCTTCTTGAACTTCTTGGCGTTCTTAGGCTTCCAGGTTTCGTGCGTGCCCCAGCCGAGCTCGGCCGGCTGCAAGCCTTCCGAGATGAAGCCCTCGACCGACCAGGTGTTCCAGAACACGTTCATCGGCTTGGGGTTCTTCGTGCGCTGGGTGTCGCGCTCGGCGATGTGGATACCCTTGACGCCGGCCTTCTTCATCAGCGCGGCCCAGCCCTCGCGGTCGTTGGTCGCGGGGACCTCGAACTCAAGGCCGAGATCCCTGGAAAGGTTGACCAGCGCCTGCTTGACGAACCACGAGACCATGCCCGGATTGGCGCCGCAGGTCGACACGGCAGTGGTGCCGCCAGGGTGCTTGCGCCGTTCTTCCAGAAGCGTCTCGCGGAGCGCGTAGTTGGTGCGCTCGCCATTGTCGGCGCTGTTGTCGAAGTAGAAGCCGAGCCAAGGCTCGATGACGGTGTCGACGTAGAGCGTGCCGAGCTTGCGGCACAGATGCATGAGCTCCACGGAACCGGTGTCGACCGAGAGGTTGACGCAGAAGCCCTGGCCGCCGCCGTTGGTCAGCAGGGGCGTCATAAGCTCCTTGAAATTGTCCTTGGTTACCGCCTCCTGGATGAATTTGATGCCACGCTCATCCGCGAGTTTTCGGTTTTCGTCGCTGGGATCGATAATCACCATGCGCGACTTGTCGAACTTGAAATGGCGTTCAATGAGGGGGAGAGTTCCGCGACCGATCGAGCCGAAGCCGATCATCACAACAGGACCAGTAATCTCACCGTAAACAGGCCATTTTTCATTCGCCATTTTTTATGGCACTCCTTCTCACACTAAAAGAGCCGGGCCCCGATTGACCCGGCTTCAACGGCTAAACCATACATGCTTGTCACAATAAAGCGAATCCGGCTTCCCACATCCTGTAGGAACCGGACGTTATGCCGCTATTCTTAGCCGGCGGAGGCGATGCCGTTGAGGAAACCGACCAGCCTGTCGCGGTCGGCTGTGAGGCCCTTGTAGTCGAGCTGGTCGCGGTCGAGCGCCATCAATTGCCCGGCGAAAGAGGCGGCCAGTTGCGCCCTGTCTGGGTTGCGCGCAAGCACCGCCAGCGGGTCGAGATAGATGCGGATGGTGAACAGGATATCGCCTGAGACTGGCAGCTTGCGCAGGGTCTGGCGCTCGACGCGGATGAAGGCGTGGGCGGCGACGTCGGCGCCCGGGAAGGTCGAGTCGGGCTCGGCCGAGCGGGCCAGGCGCTGGCGGTCGGAGAGCGGATGGTAAAGCTCGCCATTGGCCTGGACCGACCAGTTGAAGCGTTCGACCAGCACCGCGAGCTTGTCGAACATGCGGGCGATCAGTTCGTTCATGCGGGTGCCCGGGCCGAAGCCCGGTACCGGGCCATGGATGTCATGTATCGCCTTGCCGAATTTCTCCGTCAGACGCCATGACGAGGGGAAGCACAGCGAACCGGCGGCGAGCCGCCAGCCATTGTCGCCCTGCCGCATCAGGATCAGGTCTTCCTGGACGAGCTTTGAAGCAGCAACGAGCGGATTGTCCCCGGCGTCGGTAACGTCGACGGAGCGGCCGGAGTCCGCAATCACGCAGCTCCTGCCTTCGAGGCGATAGGTTTCCGGATAGCGCTCGACCAGATGCGCGACCAGGAGGTCGAGCACTTCCTGCTGGGCCGCACGCGTCTCAGGCTCGGCGACGAAGACCTTGTCGGGGAGCTCGGTGTAGAGCCGATCCTTCTCCGCGAGATAGGCTTCGAGATGCCCGTCCAGCTCGATCCAGTCGCGCGGCTCCGCCTGCTTCAGTCCGATGGCGAAAGGTTTCGAGCTGCCGTCGTAAGGCGTGTGGGTAGGCAGGCTTGGGACTACGTTCACGATAGCTCGAGTCTGGGGTTAGTGCTCGTGGTGCATTGTTTGAGGTGCTGCCCGTTTGGACCGAACCCGTTGCCGGCATGGATGAAGTGCGCTTCGTTAGACTTGTCGACATAGACGACCATAACTTCGGATTCTTCGACTTGGGACAACCGAAAATCCTTGTTTCCAAGCTCGATCAGGCGCGCTCTATCTGCCGAGCTGACAGTGGCACCTCGATCAATCATCTCGTCCAGAGGGTTATTGTACCCTCCATAGACGCAAGCGATGGTCCAGTTTCCGTCATTCAAAAGGGTTAAGTCGAGTGTGTTGCGACTGTAGTCGCCCTTCGACCACCGCTCGGCGATTTTCCCGATTTGTTCTGTGAGAAATCGGTATTTCGGATTTGTGTCGTCGTAGTGCGGCTTCCATGTCGTTGAAAAAATGAAAGCGGTGCATACGAGGATTATGCCCCATGCACCAAGAAACGTGATGGCCGCTAATTTGATAACGCCACCGAGGACTTTCGCTCCTATGGCGAAAGGTTTCGAGCTGCCGTCGTAAGGCGTGTGCGTGGGGATCACAGGGTGGTCGGCCACTGCGGCGGGCGGTTGCGCCTTGTGTGATAGACGCGCAGCACTTCGATGTTGCCGTCCTTGACGCGGTAAGGAATGAAATAGGGCAGGTCGGGCACGGCGCACTCGCGAACGGATTCGCGGCCGGCGGTCGGGCGGCCGATGTCGGGCCGCTCCTCGATCAGCCGCAGCGCCTTGATGATGCGGTCGCCGACCTTCTGGGCCATTTCAGGATCATCAGCGGCAATAGTCGTGCGGAGCTCGGCGAGATAACGGACGGCGCGGGGAAGGATGCGTAGCGTCATGTCTCGGCGGCACCTGCTTCGGGGGCTGGCAGTTCACTGTCGGTTCCCCATGACGCCAGCCAATCCGCCACGGTTTCGCCAAGTACGAAAGTACCTTCATCAGCCTCGCGTTCGGCCTCGCGCACGCTGGCGAGATAGGCCTGCTGGTCGCCGACATAAGCGGCCACTGCTTCCTTGATGATGAAGGCGCGCGAGCGTCTCGTCAGCGTTGCATAATCGTCTACTTCGCAGCGCAGATCGTCGGGCAGGCTGATAGAGAATTTGGATTCGCTGGCCATGTTCAGGCTCTACAAATGCACCTGGATACAATGTAGTCGACTATGGCGGTGAGTCAAACCTAACCTTGCACCAGCTTTGCCGCGATCAACCCGCGTAGCGAGTTCCCAACCCACAGTCTTGATGCCCCGTTGAGGTCATCTAAGCTCAAAATCGTCTCGACCGCTTCGCCGCGCTCAAGCATTTCGCCGCGCAAAATCCCGGCAAGCAGGCCGCAAGCAAGTGCAGGTGTCCTGAGTGGTCCGCCGTCGCCAAGGTCAACAAAGATGCTGGTGATGGTGCCTTCGCAGACGTTTCCCGCCTTGTTGAGCAGGATCATCTCGTCGGCTTCTTCGCGTGAAAACTCTGCGCGGGCGCGGTCATAGGCTTCGCGGCGCGTGGTTTTGTGGCGCAGCAGCTGATTTGAGCTGTCGAGACGCGTCCTGGCAATGCGAATCGTCCATACGGCGTCGCGCGCGAGCGGTGCAAACGGCTGGGTTGTGACGTCGACGCTGCCGTCCGCCGAAAGGGCGAGGCGGACCCGCAAGGCGGCGTCGCCAATGGCCACACGCCGCAGGCCCTGTCCGACGATTTCGCGGTCAAAACCGAAGCCCAGCGCCATCGCCGAAGTTTCGAGACGGGCGAGGTGGAGATCGCCGCGAAGGAAGCCGCCAAGCGGCTCCCAGCGCATCGTCTCGATCAGCTCGAAGCTGGTACCGTGCCCGTGGCGAAGCGCGCTTTCAGGAGACATTCCGCATACTCCGCTTCCGCAGTCGAATCGAACACCACGCCGCCGCCGACATTGTAGACGGCCTCGCCGTCGTCGTGCAGCGTGATGGTGCGGATCGCCACCGAAAACCGCATCGTGCCGCCCGGCGCTATCCAGCCGATGGCACCACAATAGACGTCGCGCGGGGTGCTCTCCAGTTCGCGCAGAATCTCCATGGCGCGGATCTTCGGCGCACCGGTGATCGAGCCGCAGGGAAACAGCGCCGCAAAGACCTGTTCGATGCTGAGTCCGGGTAGCAGCTTCGCCCGGACGGTACTGACCATCTGGTGCACGGTCGGATAGCTCTCGATGCGGAACAGCTCCGGCACGTCGAGCGTGCCGACCTCGCTGATCAGCGAGATGTCGTTGCGCAGCAGGTCGACGATCATGCGGTTTTCCGCCTGGTTTTTCTCGTCGTTGCGCAGGAATTGCTTGAGGGCGGCGTCCTCCTCCGGCGTCTTGCCACGAGGGGCAGTGCCCTTCATCGGATGCGTCTCGATCCAGCCGTCGCTGTCGATCTCGAAGAACAGCTCGGGCGAGCGCGACAGTACCGTTGGGCCGCCGAGCGAGACTAGCGAGCCGTACTTCACCGGCTGTCGTGCGATCAAGGCGTCGAAGGCGTCGAGCGGGGTGCCCGACCATTGCGCATGGACCGGAAAGGTCAGGTTGGCCTGGTAGCAGTCGCCCTGGCGCAGGTGCTGGTGCAGCTTCTTGAAGCGGCGTTCATAGTCCGCCTCCGACCATGTCGCCCGCGCGTCGAAGATCGGTCCGTTGGTCACCGCCCCGCGCGATGCCGGGCGGTCGTTGTCGGACGGCTGGTCGAACACGCCGAGGCAGACCAGCGGCATGCGCCGGCCTTCGGGCAGCAGCGGCCGCAGCTTCGGTTCGAGCAAGTAGCCGGCCTCGTAGGAGAAATAGCCGGCGAGCCACTTGCCCTGTTCATGCGCCTTCTGGGCTGCCTGCAACGCCGGGAAAAACTCCGACGCTTCATGCGCAACGATGATCTCGCGCGGTGCCTCGAACAGCACCTCGCGGCCGGCGGGGTCGTCCCGGAACAGGACGAAAGGGGATTGGGGACCAGTCATGACTTCAGTTGCCTGGGAATGCGCCGGCGATCAGTCCAGCGCTTCCAGTTCGTCGATGAGGCTGCTGATGACGGCAAGCCCCTTCTGCCAGAAGGCGGGATCGGTGGCGTCGAGCCCGAACGGTTTCAGAAGCTCCGAATGATGCTTGGTGCCGCCGGCGCGCAGCATCTCGAAATACTTCTCCTGAAAGCCGCGCTCGGCATTCTGGTAGACGGCATAGAGCGAGTTCACCAGGCAGTCGCCGAAGGCATAGGCATAGACGTAGAAGGGCGAGTGGATGAAGTGCGGGATGTACGACCAGAACACCTCGTAGCCTTCGCGCAGCTTGATCGCAGGCCCCAGGCTTTCCGCCTGCACCTCGAGCCAGAACTGGCCGAGCTGGTCGGAGGTCAGTTCGCCGTTCTTGCGCTCGGAATGCACCTTGCGCTCGAACTCGTAGAAAGCGATCTGGCGCACGACCGTGTTGATCATGTCCTCGACCTTCTGCGCCAGCATCGCCTTGCGTTCGCGCTTGTCGGTGGTGCGGTCGAGCAGCGAGCGGAAGGTCAGCATCTCGCCGAAGACGCTCGCCGTCTCGGCCAGCGTCAGCGGTGTCGAGGCCATCAGCGCGCCCTGGCCGGCGGCCAGAACCTGGTGCACGCCATGGCCGAGCTCGTGGGCAAGGGTCATGACGTCGCGCGGCTTGCCCATGTAGTTGAGCAGCACGTAGGGGTGCGCCGACGGCACCGTCGGATGGGCGAAAGCGCCCGGCGCCTTGCCGGGGCGAACAGGCGCGTCGATCCAGCGGCGGTCGAAGAAGTCGCGCGCGATCTCGGCCATTTCAGGCGAGAAGCGCTGGTAGGCGGTCAGAACCGTATCCTTGGCGTCCTCCCAGCCGATCGTCGCCTGCGGCGTCTCCGGCAATGGCGCATTGCGGTCCCAGTGGTTCATCACCTCCATGCCGAGCCACTTGGCCTTCATCTTGTAGTAGCGGTGCGATAGGCGCGGATAGGCTTCACGAACGGCGGCGGCGAGCGCGTCGACGACCTCGCGCTCGACCCGGTTGGCGAGGTGGCGCGAGTCGGCGATGTCCTCGAAACCGCGCCAGCGGTCGGAAATCTCCTTGTCCTTGGACAGGGTGTTGGTGATCAGCGTGAAGACGCGCTGGTTCTTGCGGAAGGTCGCGGCAAGCGCGTCGGACGCTGCCTTGCGGACCTCGCCGTCGGGGTCCTGGAGCATGTTCAGCGCCGGTTCGAGCGCCAGCTCCTCGCCGCCGATGTTGAAGCGCAGGTCGGTCATGGTCTCGTCGAACAGCCGGTTCCAGGCGCCGCGCCCGGTGATCGACTTTTCGTGGAACAGCTGTTCGACCCGGTCTTCGAGCTGGTAGGGCTTGTCCTTCCTGAGGTCGAGCACCCAGGGGCGATAATGGCCGAACGCCGGATCGGTATCGAGCGCTTTCAGGATGAGGTCGTCGTCGACCAGGTTCAGTTCGAGCGCGAAGAACAGCAGATGCGCACTGGCATCGGTCATCTTCTCCTGCACGTCGCCATAAAGCTTCGAACGCTTGGGATCGGAGGTGTCGCCGGCATAGACGAGGCCGGCGTAGGAAACGACGCGGCCGACCAGTTCTTCCAGCGCTTCATAGGTGCGCATCGCCTCGCCGAGCTTGCCGGCAGCGCCGCGCTCGGCCTCGATGGCGAGCGTGCCTTTCCAGCGTGCTTCGAAGGCAACAGCATCGGCCGAGGCCTTTTCGAGATCGCGGACAAGTTCTGGTGCGTCCATGCCGGAATAGAGGTCGGCAAGGTTCCATTCGGGCAGGTCGCCCAGCCCTGCCGCGCTCCCGGCGGAGGCAGTGGCCGACATCTGTTGCCCGGAATTCCAACGCATTGCGTCTTCCTTTTCACTGTCTTTGGCCGGTTAGATTCAATCCTAAGGGATTCGTTCACCGGCTTTCTTGAAACCTTATTTAGAACCCTGTGCCAGGATGATCCACATCCAATCAGCAGCTGCGGGCATATTGCGGACATTCATGGCAGGTTCGATTCTCATAGTCGATGACGATCCCGTACAACGTCGCCTCGTCGACGCCGCGGTGACGAAATTCGGCCACACCGCAATAACTGTCGATGGCGGCGAAGCAGCACTTCGCATGCTCGACGGACCGCGCGCCGGCGAGATCGGCGTGATCATTCTCGATCTGTCCATGCCGGGGCTCGACGGCATCGGCGTGCTCAAGGCGATGCGCGAACGCGGCATCGCCCTTCCGGTCATCGTCCAGACCGCGCAAGGCGGCATTGAAACCGTGGTTTCGGCGATGCGCAACGGCGCCTTCGACTTTGTCGTCAAGCCGGCCTCGCCCGACAGGCTGGCGGCGGCGATTGACAATGCGCTCAAGGTCGAGGCGGTCGAGGACCAGGTGCGCCGCACCGCGCGCCGCGGCAGCGGATTGCTGACCTTCCGCGACATGGTTACCCGCAGCCCCGCCATGGACCGTGTCATCCGGCTCGGCCAGAAAGCCGCTGCATCGAACATCCCGATCCTGATCGAGGGCGAATCGGGCGTCGGCAAGGAGCTCGTGGCGCGCGCCATCCAGGGCTCCGGCGACCGCCGTTCGAAACCCTTTGTCACCGTCAATTGCGGCGCCATTCCCGACAATCTCGTCGAAAGCATCCTGTTCGGCCACGAGAAGGGCTCGTTCACCGGAGCGACGGAGAAACATCCGGGCAAGTTCGTCGAGGCCAACCACGGCACGCTGTTCCTCGACGAGATCGGCGACCTGCCGCTCGACGTGCAGGTCAAGCTGTTGCGTGCGGTGCAGGAGGGTGAGGTCGACCCGGTTGGCGGCCGTTCGACGGTCAAGGTCGACATCCGGCTGATTTCGGCGACGCATCGCAACCTTCTGCAGCAGGTCAAGGACAGCAAGTTCCGCGAGGACCTGTTTTATCGCCTCAATGTCTACCCGATCTTCGTGCCGCCGCTGCGCGAGCGTCGCGACGACATCCCGCTGCTGGTCAGCCATTTCATCTCGCGCGTTGCGCCCGCCAGCCCGCATGGCCGCATCCCGATGATCTCGGAAAATGCGCTGGCGCTCCTCCAGGCCTATGACTGGCCGGGCAACATCAGGCAGCTCGAAAACGCCGTGTTCCGCGCCTGTGTGCTGTCCGAGGGCGACATACTCACCGAGGACGAATTCCCGCAGATCCGCGCCCAGGTCGAAGGCGTCGTCGATCTCGGTGGCGATGCCACGCCCACGACGGGCAGCGCAGTGGCCGAAAGGGTCGCGCCGGTCACGGCCCTTCAGCCGCCGGCACCGGAGCGCGTCCGGCCGGGAATGCTGCGCGCGCTCGACGAGCGCGGCAATGTCCGGGCGCTTGCCGACGTCGAGTTCGAGATGATCCGGCTCGCCATCGATCACTACAATGGCCAGATGAGCGAGGTCGCCCGGCGGCTGGGAATCGGCCGCTCGACGCTGTATCGTAAACTCAAGGAATACGGCATCGACCCCGAGACCGGTCGCAGCGAGCGACTCGCCTCTTGATATTTTGTTGCCGCCGATTTTGAATTAAAGCTTGCGTGTCGCTTGCGGGCCGCAGCGCTGTACAGTTTCGTGCGTATTTGTTCAGTGGTGTTTTTGTGGTTTAAACCAGTGGTTTACCATGAAAAGGTGCGATTCCTTTTTGCTGGGATATCGCCATGGTGTTACCGCATTTCGCCTTCAATAAGCAGTGATTAACCATTAGGATCGATATTCGGACGCGAATCCGTAAGCGTGTCCGGGCTTCAAATCCGGGGACAGATGGCAGCCTAACAGGGCCTTTTGATTTGAATAGGATCGAGAACACCGAAGGGCGTCGCTCGAAATCGAATGGTTGGCAGAAGTGGCTTACAGCCGCGATGCTAACGTTTGGTTTCCTGACAGCCTCTCAGGCAACAGCCTCCGCCGAAACGCGGACACTCAAGCTGTATTACACCCACACGGGTGAGCGGGCTGAGATCACGTTCAAGCGCAATGGCCGCTACGATCAGGCCGGCCTCAAGAAGCTCAATCAATTCCTGCGCGACTGGCGCCGTAACGAGCCGACCAGGATGGACCCGCGTCTGTTCGACGTGGTCTGGGAGGCCTATCGCTCGGCTGGCGGCCGCGACTACATCCATGTCGTGTCGGCCTATCGTTCGCCGGCAACCAATTCGCTGCTGCGCAGCCGCTCCAGCGGCGTTGCGGAGAAAAGCCAGCACATGCTCGGCAAAGCGATGGACTTTTTCATTCCGGGCGTGCCGCTGAAGAAGCTGCGTGACGCGGGCCTGCGCGTGCAGGCCGGCGGCGTCGGCTATTATCCGCGTTCCGGCTCGCCCTTCGTCCACATGGACGTCGGCAATGTGCGCCACTGGCCGCGCATGAGCCGCAAGGAACTCGTTGCCGTGTTCCCGTCGGGCAAGACCTTGCACGTGCCGAGCGACGGCAAGCCGCTGCCCGGCTTCGAGCAGGCATTGGCATCCTATCAGTCGCGCAAGGCGAGCGGTGACTTCGTGCTCGCGAGTGCAGCACCTGCCAAGCGCAGCGGCGGCTTGTTTGCCGCGCTGTTTGGTGGCGGTGCCGACGAGGAAGAGGATACCGGCGAAATCGCAGTGGCTGCCGTTCAGCCCAAGAAGGCGCCGACCAAGGCCATCGCCGAAGCGCCGGCAGCCGCCAAGCCGCTGCCCGGCATCCAGATCGTGGCGCCCGAGAATGCGCAGCGTGCCGAGCTGCCGCAGGTGGCCGACGAGGTACCTGACCAGCAGGCGCCCGAGACAATCATCGCAGCCCTTCCGGCGCGCAGCGTGCCGTTGCCTGGCGTCGCCCCGCGGCCGCAGGCCGAGGTGGGCATGGCGACCGCCGAGAACGTGCCGTTCGGTGCTGCTTCGGCACCGCTTGCCGAAGGCGAGCAGCCGACCGCGGTCGAGCAGCAGATCGCAGCCAATGTACCGCTGCCGACCTGGCGCCCGAACCACACCCCGCCGGCCGAGCTCAAGCCTGAGGACCAGAGCGTGCTGATGGCGCTGGCCGCGACGGATGATGCGCCTGCCACGGCTAGCGACGTCAACGCGCCGCTGCCGTCGGCTCGTCCGCAGGACATGACCGTCGAAGCTGCTTTGGCTGCTGCGAACGACATTCCCGCCGAAGACGAGTCGGCCCAGGACGAACTCGAAATCGCATCTCTTGCACCTCAGCCGGAGCCGCGTTCGGTCTTCGACCAGCCTGAGGCGGTTGCAACTGCCACGCCCAAGAACGCGATCGCCACGGCCTCGGCCGGTACCGATCCCGCCGCGGCCGTGGGTGGTAACGTCAAGACGACGCGCAAGTCGGCCCGGCCATCGGCTCAGGAAGCCAAGCCCGATCCCAAGGCCGTCGTCGTTGCCGCAGCGCCCGACGCCGCACGTTGGGCATTGCGCAGCGGCACGCAGGTCACGACGGTCACGACCAATACCAAGGCGCCGGGTTTTGCCTACAACATGGTCCGCACTGCACCGAAAGAGGTTTACACGGCCGGCTTCCAGCAGGGCGACCAGTCAGCTGATGCCCATAAGTTCTCCGGCAGCGCCGTGAAGTTCCTCTCGGTGGCCCGGTTCTCGACGAACTGATCGATATCAAGACAATGAAAAAGCCGCGCTGGGCAACCCGCGCGGCTTTTTGCTTTTAGGCGCCCGCCTTCTCCCGCAAGGGGAGAAGATAAGCCTCAGTTCTTGCGCAGCTTGTTTGCCTCGGCGGCGAGCGCCTCGATGCCGGCCCAGTCGCCTGCCTTGACCATGTCGTCGGGGGCGACCCACGAGCCGCCGACGCAGACGACGTTTGGCAGGCTGAGATAGTCCCTGGCGTTCTTGGCCGAGACACCGCCCGTGGGGCAGAACTTCACGCCTGAAATAGGCGAAGCCAGCGCCTTGAGGAAGGGCGCGCCGCCGGCCTGCTCGGCGGGGAAGAACTTGAGGAAGTCGAGGCCGGCTTCAAGCGCGCCCATGATCTCTCCCGGTGTGATAGTGCCCGGCAGCAGCGGCACATCGCTCTTTGCAGCGTGGGCGGCCAGTTCGCGGGTCAGGCCGGGGCTGACGATGAACTTCGAGCCGGCGGCGACGGCTTCGTCAAACTGGCGCGCATTCAAGATGGTGCCGGCGCCGACGATGCAGTCCTCGACCTCGGCGGCGACACGGCGGATGCATTCCAGCGCTTCGTCGGTCCTGAGCGTGATCTCGATTGCCCGGAGGCCACCACGCGCCAGCGCGCGGGCCAACGGTACGGCATCGGCTGCGCGCTCGATCTTCAGCACCGGAATGACTGGCTGGCCATCGAGCAGCGCAAGCAGTTTCTGGGTTTTGCTGGTCATGGCATTCACTCCGCTGTCAATTTTCAACCGATTTAACAGACCCGCCATTCCGAGTCCACGAAGCCTGTCGCGACATGGTGTTGCGGCCCGAATGGCAGGCCGCGGGCCCGGGCCGTTGCTGCCACCGAAGCCCTACGCCTTGCGGCGCCAGCAGTCTATGCCTTGCTGAAAATCCGGGCGAACCAGCCTTTGAGCGTCGACCACAAATCACGGCCGCCGAGGGCCCTGGCGACGGCTGCCTGCGTGCGCGCGCCGGCGATGCCGTCAGCGGCAAGGCCGTGATCGGCCTGAAACCGCTTGACCTGAGTTGCTGTGCCTGGCCCGTAGATGCCATCCGTATCGACTGCGTATCCCAGGGCAACCAGCGCTTCCTGCAATTCGGTGACAAGCTCGCCACTCGTGCCCACAGTCATCGTACGGTCGCCGGGGGCAGGGCCGTCGATCTGCCTTTTGTATGCTTCCGCCAGTTTGAGGTGGTAGCCGTTCTTGCGGAAACCGGGTCCGTTGTAGCCGTGGCCAATGGCTTCCCAGTCATGATCGTTCAGCGCACTGGTCAACCCGGCCTTGTCGAGATAGCGCGCCATCAGCCGTGCCTGGCCGGCAGCGCCTGAACGCGCCTCGGTCACAAGCGCATCGACATCGTCGAAGCCGAGCCATTGCCAATGCGCGCCCATCACCTGGCCGAGACCCCATGATGTCGATTCATAGGCAGCCCGATGGTCGATATCTGCCGCCCGGTCGAGCATCTGCCACCGCGCCGCCTGGGCGCGCGGGTTGGCAATGGTGCCCGCCGTCGGCGCGGCGAGGCCCTCGGCGCGTGCGCGCTCCTGCGCTGCGCCGGAAAGCCTGCGGTCGAAATAGTGGCCTTCGAAACGGATCAGCGGCTCGTTGCGGCCGTCGATCTTGGCGAATACCTGGCCGGCGCTCTCAATCTCGGCAATAGCGAGCAATGCCGCCGGTTCGAGCCCGAATTCTTGGGCTGCCTTTTCGATTTCCGTTGCCGTCTGCCTGCTGAACATGCGCGACATTCTCCATTTCGCAGCGGCCATTGTCGCCTGGTTTCGGCAGGCGTGGAAAAGCGGGCAGCGAACCCGAGGTCGGGGCCGAATCACGAACTGCCTGTAATCATTCTACTTTCAGCCGCACGTTGAAAAAATCGGGCCGAGGCGCTAGTGGCTCGGCGATGAATCTGTCCACACCCCAGCCGCTTTTCCGCGTTGCCGCCCTCTACCGCTTCTGCCGGCTCGAGGGTTACGAGGCCTTGCGCGCGCCGCTCGCCGCCTTCTGCTGCGGCCGTGGCATCAAGGGAACGCTGCTGCTCGCGCGCGAGGGAATCAACGGCACGGTCGCTGGCACCGAAGAGGCGATCGCCGAACTGATCGCCCATCTCGAAGCCATGCCGGAATTCGGCGCACTTGAGGTCAAGTACAGCACTGCCGAAGAGATGCCGTTCCACCGCATGAAGGTGCGGCTCAAGGCGGAAATCGTCACCATGGGCGTCGAGGGCATCGATCCGCTTGCCAGCGTCGGCGCCTATGTCGAGGCGGGCGACTGGAACGCCCTCATCTCCGATCCCGACACCATCGTCGTCGACACCCGCAACGACTATGAAGTGGCGATCGGAACGTTCTCAGGCGCTGTCGACCCGCAGACCAAGAGTTTTCGCGAGTTCCCGGCCTGGGTGGAAAATCATCGCGACGAGCTCGAAGGCAAGAAGGTGGCGATGTTCTGCACCGGCGGCATCCGCTGCGAGAAGGCCACGGCTTACGTGAAGTCGATCGGCATCGACGATGTCTTCCACCTCAAGGGCGGCATCCTCAAATATCTCGAAGACGTTTCCGCCGAAGAAAGCCTTTGGCAGGGCGAGTGCTTCGTCTTCGACGAGCGCGTGTCGGTGTCGCACGGGCTTGCCGTGGGCGAGGCCGAACTGTGCCGCGCCTGCCGGCATCCGCTGATGCCCGAAGAGCTTCTGTCGCCGAAGTTCGAGGCTGGCGTGTCTTGCCCGCATTGCCATGACGCCCGCACTGACGAGGACCGCGCCCGCTATGCCGAGCGCCACCGCCAGGTTGAGCTGGCAGAAAAACGTGGCACCAGCCCCCATATCGGCAGTTAACCTTCCGCTGCCGGCCGACCTCGCCAAATTGGCGGGCGTCATTGTAATGTCTTGATCGTCCGCCTACCTCTCGGCGACCGACATTCCAACCGGAGACATCCATGTTCGACCCCAAGAAGCTGCTCGACGATCTCCTCGGCTCCAAGATCCCGGGAACCGGCTCCACCGTGCGCGACAAGGCCGGGCAGGCGACCCAGCTCGCCAAGGACAATCCGCTTGCTGCCGGTGCGCTCGTCGCCGTGCTGCTCGGCACTGGTGCTGGCCGCCAGGTCGCGGGTACGGCGCTGAAGGTCGGTGGCCTCGCTGCCATTGGCGGTCTCGCCTACAAGGCCTACCAGAACTACAAGGCCGGCAATGCCCCCGAGCAGACCGCGGATGCCCCCGATGCCGAGCCGCAGCTTCTGCCGCCGCCGTCCGACAATTCCTTCCACCCCTCGCAGGCGCCGCAGGGCGAGACCGAGTTCGTGCTGACGCTGATCCGCGCCATGATCGCCGCCGCCAAGGCTGACGGCCATATCGACGAAGACGAGCGCAAGAAGATCGGCGACAAACTCAGCCTGTCGGGCATCGGCTCCGACGCCGAGCAGTTCCTGATGGAAGAGCTCAATTCGCCGCTCGATCTCGACTCGATCGTCGCTGCCGCCCAGACCGAGGCGCAGAAGGTCGAGCTCTACACCGCCTCGCGCCTGGCCATCGATCCCGACACCCGCGCCGAGCGCGGCTACCTCGACCTGCTCGCCGGCCGCCTGCAGCTGCCGGACGCACTCGTTGACCACATCGAGGCGACGGTTTCGAGCGTCAAGGTGCCGGTCGTCGAGGCTTCGGCCAATCCGCAGGTCAACCCGCGCTGGTAACCGACAGGAGGCACCGGGCGGTGCCTAAAAGGCGATTTTTCGCGTTAAGGATTTGTTAACCGCCCAGGCGCATCATTTTCTTACTCGGATCGGCTCTCCTCCTCCCAAGCACGGTTCGATCAAAGACTGGGCGGTCGCCAATGACCGCCCTTTTTGTGTATCTCTCCCTCCCCAATTCTTAGAAATGACGCACCGGTTTAGTGCCGACTGCGCGCTGTCCTATTTTGATTTTCAAGGCCGTGCTTTAGACTGCTTCAGCTACCAATGATCTGCCGCCGGCGATCGTCATGCGCAGGGAGGAGCTTCATCATGGCAAGCAACAGGGTTGCGGTGGTCACGGGTGCCGGCAAGGGTATCGGCAAGGCGGTGGCGACCGCTCTGCTCCAGGACGGCTGGAACACCGTCTTCTGCGGCCGCAGCAAGCATGCGCTAGATGAGGCGATCCGCGATGCCGGCAAGACCGACGCCAAGGCGCTGGCCATCGTCTGCGACGTCACGAAACCCGAACAGGTCGACGACATGTTCGAGACCATCACCGAGGCGTTCGGCCGCGTCGACCTGCTCTTCAACAATGCCGGCATGGGCTACAAGGCGTCGACCATCGACGAGATCCCGGTCGAGGCTTGGAACGAGGTCGTGTCGGTCAACGTCACCGGCACGTTCCTGTGCTCGCGGGCTGCCTTCGCGGCGATGCGCAGGCAGGAGCCGATGGGCGGGCGTATCATTAACAACGGCTCCGTTTCGGCGCATGCGCCGCGTCCCGGTTCAGTGCCCTACACAGCCACCAAACATGCCATCACGGGGCTCACCAAGACGCTGGCGCTCGATGGCCGCCCGTTCGACATCGCCTGCGGCCAGATCGACATTGGCAATGCGCTGACCGAAATGGCTGTTCCGATGACCGTCGGTGTCCAGCAGGCCAATGGCTCGATTGCTGCGGAAGCGGTGATGGACGTTGCCCGCGTCGCCGAGGCTGTCGTCTACATGGCCGGCCTGCCGCTCGACGCCAATGTGCTGTTCATGACCGTCATGGCAACCAAGATGCCCTATGTCGGACGCGGCTGAGGCTACTTCGCCAGGAACGCCTCGATGCGTTCCAGCGCGCGCAGGATGTTTTCTTCCGAGTTGGCGTAGGACAGCCTGATGTAGCCTTCGCCCAATATGCCGAAGTCGGGCCCGCCGATCAGGGCGACGCCGGCGTCCTCAAGCAAAGCCGAGGCCAGCTTCTTGGCCTTCCAGCCGGTCTGGCTAATGTTGGGGAAGGCGTAGAAGGCACCCTTGGGCGTGACGCAGGAAATGCCCGGGATGGCGTTCAGCCCCTCGACAACGATCCTGCGCCTGTTGTCGAAGGCACGCATCATCTTCTCGACGTCGTCCTGCGGGCCGTCGATGGCGGCGATGCCGGCGAACTGGCTCGGTGCATTGACACAGGACCAGCAGTTGACGGCGAGCTTGCGCACCTTGTCGTAGAGGCGGCCGCCCTCGGGGGCATTCGGCCAGATCGACCAGCCCATGCGCCAGCCGGTCATCGCCCAGGTCTTGGACCAGCCATTGAGGATGATCAGCCGGTCGCGGATTTCGGGGAAGGTCAGCAGCGAGACATGGCTTTCGCCGTCATAGGTCATGACGTCGTAGATCTCGTCCGACATGATGGCGACATGCGGATGGGCCTCGAGGCCCTTGACCAGCTTGGCGATCTCGACGCGCGGCGTCACCCCGCCGGTCGGGTTGGCGGGCGAGTTGAGGATCAACAACCGCGTGTTGGGCGTGATCAGCGAAAGCGTCTCCTCGGCCGAGAAGGCAAAGCCATTGGCCTCGCGCATCGGAACCGGCACCGGCGTCGCGCCGGTGAATTCGATCATCGAGCGATAGATCGGGAAGCCCGGATCGGGATAGAGGATCTCGGCGCCCGGCTCGCCGAACATCAGGATCGCGGCGAACATCGTCGGCTTGCCGCCGGGCATGATCATCACACTTTCTGGCGACATTTCGATGCCCGTCGTGGCCAGCGTGCGCCGGACCACCGCCTCGCGCGTCGCCAGCAGGCCGTTGGCCGGCGTGTAGCCGTGGTGGCCGTCGCGCAGCGCCTTGATGGCGGCCTCGACGATATGCTCGGGCGTGCGGAAGTCGGGCTGGCCGATGCCCAGATTGACGATATCGCGCCCCTCATGGAGCAGGGCCGTGGCGCGGGCCAATACGGCAAAGGCATTTTCCTCGCCGAGGCGGTCGAAGGCGGCAATCGTGTGGAGCATTCCGGCTATCCGTCTGGTTCTGTTGGGGGCGCTCAATTTTTGCGAGACTTCGGTCGACCATGTCAAACGAATTGGAGACGTCCTTGTCCGAGAATCTGCAGGACTGGAAGCCGCGGCCGCGCCCCGAGCGCATCAATCTCGAGGGGCGCTATGTCCGCCTTGAGCCGCTCGATGCCGCAAAACACGGCGAGCGCCTGTACGAAATGGCGACCGCCGAGGACGCCGAAGGCCGCTTCCGCTGGCTCTTCGACACCAAGCCGCAGACCCGCGCCGACTTCCAACCCTGGCTCGACAAGTCGGCGGCAAGCGAAGACCCGCTTTTCTTCGTCGTCATCGACAAGGCCAGCGGCAAGATGGCCGGGCGGCAGACCTTGATGCGCATCGACCCGAATTTCGGCGTCATCGAGATAGGCAACATCTACTGGAGCGACATCGTCTCGCGCAAACCTGCGGCGACCGAGGCGCAGTTCCTGTTTGCGCGCTACATCTTCGAACTTGGCTACCGCCGCTACGAGTGGAAGTGCAACAACCGCAACGAGCCGTCCAAGCGTGCGGCCGAGCGGTTCGGCTTCAAGTTCGAGGGCATCTTCCGCCAGCACATGGTGACCAAGGGCGAAAACCGCGACACGGCGTGGTACTCGATCATCGACAAGGAATGGCCGGCCTTGCTCGAGGCCTACGACGCTTGGCTCGATCCGGCCAATTTCGATGCGGCGGGCCAGCAGAAACGCAAGCTCGAGGACTTCCGTGCCGAATTCGGCGCCTGAGTTGCCCGCGGGCAACTTTTGGGCTCGACAGCAAGGCATGCGACAATCGAACCAGTGATGGCGCGTTGGCTGAAACGCCAACGGGCGCTATGTAGCTGAACCTTGCCGGGCGCGGTCCGGACGCAACGAGATGTTAGGGCCACGCCGATGGACACCAAGACCCGCCACGCCGCCGTCGCCGCCGCATGGATCATGATCATCTTCGGCGTCTCGGCGTTCTTCCTGCCGAAGGTCATGCTTGCTGTCGGCAACTATTCGACCGCTGCCGCAGGCGTGATCGCCGTGTGCTTCGTACTCGCCTTCTTCGGCGTGTTCTGGCTGCGCGGCCGCAGCCAGCGCAAGAACGGCAACTGACCCCACCTGATCCTATCCGGCCACTGCGGCCTTCGCGGCTTCGGCCAGCGGTATCGTCAGCTCGGCGCGCAAGCCGCCGCCGCTGCGGTTCTTGAGCGTCACGTCGCCGCCAAAGCGGCGGGCAATGTTGCGGGCAATCGTCAGGCCCAGACCGAAGCCGCCGGTCTGGCGGTTGCGCGAGCCTTCGATGCGGATGAATGGCCGGAAGATCGTTTCCATCTTTGCATCGGGGATGCCTGGCCCGGAATCGTCGATGGTGAGCAGCAGCTGTCCGTTGTTCTGCGACAAGGCCAGGCGTGCGTTGCCGCCATATTTCACCGCATTATCGACGAGATTGGTCACGCATCGGCGCAGTACGATAGCCTGGCCTTGGCAGACAAGTCCACGGGCGTGGTGACGGGCGCCGTTGAAGACGACATGCGGATTGCCGTCGGCAACCGAATCGACGAGCGACCAGAAGTCGATCCTTTCCGAAGCCTCGTCCTTGGCTTCGTAGATGGCGAAGTCGAGCACGGAGGCAGAGATCGCCTCGATGTCGGCCAGATTGTGCATCAGCGCTGTGCGAAGCGGTGAGTTGCGCAACAGCTCGAGGCGCAGGCGAATGCGGGTCAGCGGTGTCCTGAGGTCATGCGCCAGGGCTGCCGCCAGCAGTTCGCGGTCCTCGACATACTCCTTCAGCCGCGCCTGCATGGTGTTCACCGCCCTTGCAGCGGACTTGTATTCGCTGCTGCCACGTTCATCCAGAGGCGGGCTTTTCAGGTCGTCGCCGATGCGCCGGACTGCGCTTTCGAGCGCGCGGTAAGGTGCCGTCAGCCGGCGCAGCGACCAAATCGACAGCGCCACCACGAGCGCCGCCACCGAACCGTAAAGCGGCAGGCTGTCGCTGTTGAGCACGGGGCTGGGCGGCGTTGCCTTCATGGTGAAGTTGAGCCACTGCCCGTCCTTGAATTCGATCGATGCCACCAGCGTGTCGCTGTTGGTGATGTCGGAAGACAGGTCGAGCAGCTCGCGTTCGACGCTGCCCACGCTCTGGTCGGGCTCCATCGAATTCAGGCTCGGTTTTGGCTTCGGCATCTCGCGCCGAACACGCGCTTCCTGGATGCCGTATTTCGAGAGCCGGCCGACGATGATGTCTTCGAGTTCGGCCATCTCGTCATCTGCGGGGATGACGGAGCTTACGGCAGGCACATCCGAGGTGGTCAGCACATGCGGCGGGACGGACAGGCCGGCGGCGATGCGGGTGCGATCCAGCGGCTGTTCCGCGTACATCAGCTTTGCCAGCGACAGCGCCCGGTCGTTGAGGCGGAACAGGTCGAGGATGTTGTTGGAGGCGACGCGCTCGCGCGATACGATGGAGAGCGTCGAGACCTGGATGGACAGCAGCCCGGCGATGACGATCAGAAGCACCCAGGCCGGCAGCGACCGTGGCAGGGGCCATCTCATTCGGCTGATACCTCCGGCACGAACTGATAGCCGCCGCCGCGCACGGTCAGCACAAGCTTCGGCGCGCGCGGATTGTCCTCCATCTTGCGGCGCAGGCGGCTCACCAGGATGTCGACGCTGCGGTCGTAGCTGTAGTCGCCGTTCTGGTTGGAGAGCTCGACGAGCTGCTCGCGGCTCAGCACGCGCTGGGCGCTGCGCACCAGCGTGTGCAGCAGGTTGAATTCGGCGGTCGTCAGTTCGACGCGGACGTCGTCCGGCCTGAGCAGCCTGCGGCGGGAGGAATCGAGGGTCCAGCCGGCGAATTTGTAGACCTGCGGCACCGGCCGATGTGCCGTTCCGGCAGCGCTCGGCCGGCGCAGCACGGCGCGCGCCCGGGCAAGCAGCTCGCGCGGGTCGAAGGGCTTGGGCACGTAGTCGTCGGCGCCCATCTCCAGCCCGACGACGCGGTCGATGGTCTCGGTGACCGCCGTCAGCATGATGATCGGTATCCTCGAATGCGTGCGCAGGTCGCGGCAGATGTCGAGGCCGCTTTTGCCGGGCAGCATGACGTCGAGGATGATCAGGTCGACAGGGGCGCGGCGCAGGGCTGCCTGCATCTCGTCATCGTCGCGCGCGCCCGAGACGCGCATGCCGTGCTTGACGAAGAATTCCTGGAGCAGGTCGCGGATTTCCCTGTCGTCGTCGACGATCAGGACATGGGCATCGGTTTTCACTTTTTCGCACCTCGGCTCGATCCGAAGGGGATCGGCGCGGACCTTGGCGAAATGAGGTCAAACTAAGGTTTTGAGCAGAAAACACGAGAACTTGAGCGCCTGAGGCGGCAGTTACAATCCAGAAACAAAACACTGCAAACCGGAAAGAAACCCGACAAGTCGTTCCGCGATAACAACCGTGCTGCTTCAACCACGGGTGCTGGAACCGACATGCGAAAGTTAGTGACCAGTTCGATGATCGTACTGCTCGCTGCACTTTCAATTGGCGCAGCCAGCACCCAGCCGCAGGCAAAGGGAACAGTTACGAGGACCGACCGTTGCAACAGGCTGCAGCAGCAATTCACTGACGAGATCACTGAACACGCCGAGGCGAAACGGGCCGCCGAAGCGAAAGCTCTTCAGAAAAAGGCGATGAAATTCTGTGCCGGCAACCAGCAGGCCCAGGGCATCCGCGCTTATGCGACAGCACTGAAGATGCTTGGAGTGCAACCGATCGAACCCTGACCGGCGAGCTCAAACATGCCCTCAACAATGCACCTCGTGCAAAGGAACCTGATCATGAACGTCAACAAGACCCTGCTGACCGCTCTTGGCATGACCGTCGCCATGGCCTTCTCGGCCCCGGTCCTGACCGCCAGCTCCGCCAGTGCCGCCGGCTACACGGCAGCTCCCGCCGCAGCCGCGACGACCACCACCAACAAGGCGGCCACGCCGCTTGTGAAGAAGGTCGCGGCCAGGAAGCCGGTGCACCACAAGAAGGTCAAGAAGCACAAGAAGCACGCCGCACCGGCCGTCACGACCAAGAAGACCACGATGTAGGCACTCGAAACCACGCAGGACGTGGTTCACCCATTCCGCCCTGGCAGCCGCAACTCCAGGGCGGATTTCTTTTGTGCGCGGACCAGATCTGCAGGTCAGGAACGTTGCGGGCCGTGAGCCCGCTCAAGCCTTCAGGCTAGCGGCCAGCAGTACCAGGCCCAGCAGCATGACGAGTGCCGCGCCGCCGATCTCGATCGTATTGTGGACGCGGTTTCCAGCGCGGCCGTCACCGGCAATGGCCACCGCCCAGTTCTTGGCGGTCACCGCAAGCACGGCCAGCGTCGAGACGGTGATGGCTGTGCCCAGCGCCATGGCGAAAACCGACAGGATGCCGCCGGCCCACAGGCCGTTGAGGAAGGCGAAGCTGAGCACGATCAGCGCGCCGGAGCAGGGGCGGATGCCTACGGCTGCAACCGCCGACCAGGCCGTGCGCCAGTCGAAGTGCTTGCCTTCGAGCATCCTGGGATCAGGCGCATGCGAGTGGCCGCAGGTTGAGCAGACTTCGCCCACGGCGTGAGCGTGAGCATGGTGGCTGTGCCCATGGTCGTGGTGCGCATGGTTGTGGGCTTGATGAGCGTGCGCGTGATCGTGATGATCATGCGAATGGTCGTGGCCGCACGCGGCGTGGTCATGGTGGTCGTGCGAGCGGTCATGGCCACAGGTGGCGTGGTCGTGATCACGATGATCATGCGCATGGACATGGGCGGCCGACAGGCTGTGCACCGGGGCAGCACCTGCCAGAAACGCCATTGGCTTGAGCTTCTTCCACAAAAGCCAGGCACCGAAGGCGGCGATCAGCGCATAACTCACCGTTTCCAGGAACCAGGTGGCATTGGTCATCGACACCGAGGTGCCGCGCAATACAAGAAACACCAGCGTCATCAGCACGACCGCCGTCGCACCCTGCAGGAAGGCCGAGACGAAGGACAGCATGACGCCGCGGCGCAACGCCACTTCGTTGGCGAGCATGTAGGACGAGATCACCGCCTTGCCGTGGCCGGGGCCGGCTGCGTGGAAGATACCGTAGGAGAAGGACAGGCCGACGAGCAGCCAGATGCCGCCGCTTTCGCCGTCGCGCATCGCCTTCAACGAACCGGTCAGCGAGCGGTAGAACTGCTGCTGATGGACGTTGATCCAGTCGAGTAACTCGGAGAACAACCCAGTCGACGGCACCATCGCTTCGTTGGTGCCGATGCCGAGCGAGCTCTGGGCGTGCGCGTGGCCGGTGAAAAAATGGCTGAGCACGTAGGTGATCAGCAGGAGGGCGAAGATCGCGCGGATGGTCATCTTCTTCACGGCGTCACCCTTTAGCTTGGCAGTTCAATTCCAGGCGCGTGGCAAAAATCTTGCTCATGTCGGTGCCCGACGGATCGTTGAAGAACGCATCGGTCAGCTTCGACTGGTTCTGTGCGATCGCTTCGTCCGGGTCGGGACGGATGACGCTCTGCTTGCAGGTCGAAGGCAGGCCGGCGACGTTCAGGTTGGAATCCTCGGTGAAGTCGATCGCCGTGTAGAAGGTCGGGTCGTAGACGCCGAAATCGATCTTGCCGGCAAGCTTCAACGGTTCCTTCGGCTCGGTCTCGAACAGGATGATGAGCTGCTGGTCTTCGAAGTTGGCGACCAGGTTGGCCGGCGGCTTCATGGCTATGTCCTTGCCGTCCAAGGTCACGACCTGGAAGTAATTGTACTCGCCGATCGACTCGAAAACCGTCTTGGACACCTCCGCCAGCTCACTGTCATCGAGTTTGAGGTTGGAGTTCTTGTCGAACTCCATCAGCACGGTGCTGGAAAACAGGTCGTCGAACCGCCACAGATGCCTGAGCGATTTCACCGTCTGGTCGGGGTTGAGCATCACATCGAGTCGCGCTTCGGCGAAGACGTGCGGGTGGACGCTCGCCGGCACTGTCATTGTCAGCAGGGCCACTGCCGCCGTGGCCAGCATCGTCTTGGAAGTCTTCAGAATCATCGCTCCGGCGGCCCGACCTGTTGGGTGATGCCGACAATTATCAGAAACCGGGCGAAAGTGGGACGGCTGCCGTTCAACTAAACGGCATGGTCGCAAGGATTGGTCTTGAACCACTGCACAAGGAAGTCGACGAAGACCCGGATCTTCGCCGGAAGATAGCGCCGGTGCGGGTACACCGCGAAGATGCCGCCGCCGCCGAGGCGGCGGTCGTCGAGCACCGGCACCAGCCGGCCGGAATCGAGATCGGGGGCGGCGATGAAATCGGGCAGGATGGAAAAGCCGAGGCCGGCAACGGCAGCGGCCCGTGCCGCCATTGGGCTGTTGACCTCCATCGGGCCCGACACCGAAACGGTCATGATATCGCCGGTCTCGCCCGAGAATGGCCAGTTCGACATGTAGCGACCGTTGGTGTCGATGATGCAGGGAACGTTGGCCAGATCCGCCGGCTTTTTCGGCATGCCGTATTTTTCGATCAGCTCGGGCGAGGCGCAGACCCGGATGCCGAACGGCGCCAGGCGCCGGGCGATCAGCGACGAATTCTCTAGCCTGGAGATTCGGATGGCGAGGTCGAAGCCTTCCTCGACAAGATCGACGAAGCGGTCGTCGAGATGGATCTCGAGAACGATATCAGGATGTGCCTTGGCAAAGTCGATCAGCGAGCGGCCGATCGGCGCGTCGGCAAAGGTGCGTGGCGCCGACAGCTTGACCCGGCCGCGCACGTCGCCGGAGGATTCGCGCACGGCATCGGCTAGGCTGTCGACCTCGCGGATGATCTCGGAGGCGCGCCTGTAATAGGTGTGGCCGGCCTCGGTCAGCGAGAACTGCCTTGTCGTGCGGTTGAGCAGCAGCGCGCCGAGCTCATCCTCGAGCTCACGCACATATTTGGACAGCAGCGCCTTGGAACGGCCGATCTTGCGCGCGGCGGCAGAGAAGCCTTCGGCCTCGACCACGTCGATAAAGGCGCGCATGCGGGTGAGTGTGTCCATGATGTCAGCCCTTTGTGCCTGCGGCGTCGAGCACGCGGTGTCCCAACCGGATCAGCGCGAGGTCGCTGCCGGCGGGGCCGAGCAGCGACAGCCCGAATGGCGCGCCGTCGACCGTGCCGATCGGCAATGTGATCTGCGGGAAGCCCGACAGGCCGGACAGACACAGCAGCATCAAAGCGCGCTCGCGATAGGCGAGAAGCTCGTCATGGCTACCGCTGGCTAGCGGCGCGGCTCCCGGTACCGTCGGCAGGACCAGGATGCCATCCGCGCCGAGCAGTGCAGCGAGCTCCCGGCGAAACGCGTCGCGCCTCTCGATCTCGGCGGCATAGTCTGACGCGGAGATGGTGGCGCCGAATTCGAAGCGTTCCTTGACACCTGGCCCGAGGCCGCGATCTCCGGAAGCGATCCAGGCGCCGTGCTCTTGCCAGGCCTCGTAGGCCTGGACCTTGCGGAAGCACCAGTAGAGTTCGTCAGGTGAAAAGGAGAGGGGACCAGTCTTGGCAACCGGGCCAAGGGTCGCCTCGGGATGCCGGCGCATCCGCTGGTATTCGGCGGCTTCGTCCTGGCCTGTCGGCAGGCTGTCGAGCCAGTCGAGCGCAACGAGCCTTGTCAGCTGGTCGCGATGGGCATCTTCGTCGATCAGCAGCTTCGCGACTGTCTCATAGGCTTCGATATCGCGTGCGAACCAGCCGAAGGTGTCAAGGCTCGGCGCCAGTTTCATCGCGCCGTCGAGCGAAATCAGTCCATGGGTGGTGCGCAGGCCGATCAGCCCGCAGAAGCTCGCCGGCGCCCGGATCGAGCCGCCGGTGTCGGAGCCGATGGCGACGTCGACAAGCTTGCCTGCGACTGCTGCCGCCGATCCCGACGACGAGCCGCCGGTGACGCGGTTCGGCGCGGCGGGATTGATCGGATGCGGAAAGTGCGCGTTCTGGCCCATCAGCGAGAAGGCGAGTTCGTCGGTCTGGGTTTTGCCGACGAATCGCGCACCGGCATCGAACAGGATTTGTATCGCAGGGCCGGTTCTGGCGGCCGGCTCGGCGATGGCAGCCTTTCCAGGGTTGCCGCAGCCGGTCTTGTAGCCGGCTACGTCGTAGATGTCCTTGACCGCTAGCCGTAGCCCCGTCAGCGGCCCGGTTTCCGTATTGAAAACAGGTACTTGCGGCACATCGAGAAATGCGTTGAAGCGGTCGGATGTGCTGGTCATCGTTCGAAGCCTGTTTACGATATCTCCAACATTGTTCAGCGTTTGAATTTTTTCAACCCGCCATGAGATTTTAATTGATTGTGACGGTCACGAGCCATATATCCGCGCTTGCCCAAAGTCGCACGTGCCTGTGGGTGTCCGCCGATCCCTCGAATGGCGAGGAAATCGGTAAGGTAACTGGAGCTAACCCCTCCAGTCGATTTAGCGGCCAACCGCAAAATCGAGGACACCTTGAAGCAACGACGGTGCGGGCCTTTCTGGTTCTCTTCCGGCTGTCCAAAAGCCGGGGTTACTGAAGAGGCACACCTTCATTGCCGGCAGTGCGGAACGGGTTCTCCCATTTCCAAGCCAAGGCAGACAAAGCGAACCGAAGCCGGGCTGGCTTAGGTTCACCGCCGCGTGAAGCGCATTTATGGTTCCAGGGTCTCCACAGGCTGGATCCATCAAATAGCGGTCATGTCTTTGTCCACCGCGGGATTCCGTGGCCGGGAACGGCCGTCCCGCAGCTTGTTGATTTTTTGCGCGGCAGGACCGCGCGATGGAGAGACCTATGGCCACTCAGCGCATCCTCGACTTCCTCGCCACCCGGCGTCCGTCCGGCCCTTGCCTGGTCGTCGACCTTGATGTCGTGCGCGACAATTTCCGCGCCTTCGAGAAGGCGATGCCGGAGTCCAAGGTCTATTACGCGGTGAAGGCAAACCCGGCACCTGAGATCCTGCGTCTGCTCGCCGGCATGGGCTCGTCCTTCGACACCGCTTCGGTTGCCGAAATCGAGATGGCCATGGATGCCGGCGCTCCGGCCGAGCGCATATCCTTCGGCAACACCATCAAAAAGGAGCGCGACATCGCGCGTGCCTTCGAGCTCGGCATCCGCCTGTTCGCCGTCGACAGCGTCGAAGAGGTCGAGAAGGTCGCGCGCGCCGCTCCCGGTTCGCGTGTGTTCTGCCGCGTGCTGACCGATGGCGAAGGCGCCGAATGGCCACTGTCGCGCAAATTCGGCTGCGTGCCGGCCATGGCCGTGGACGTGCTGCGCGTTGCCAAGTCGCTCGGCCTCGACGCTTATGGCGTATCGTTCCACGTCGGCTCGCAGCAGACCGACCTGACCGCCTGGGATCGTGCACTGGCCGACGCCAAGAAGGTGTTCGCCAAGCTGGCCGAAGAAGGCATCATGCTCGGCATGGTCAACATGGGCGGCGGCTTCCCGACGCGCTACCTGCGCGACGTGCCGGCTGCCCAGGCCTATGGCCAGGCCATCTTCGAGGCGCTGTCGAAGCACTTCGGCAACAACATCCCGGAGACCATCATCGAGCCGGGCCGTGGCATGGTCGGCAACGCTGGCGTCATCAAGTCGGAAGTCGTTTTGATCTCCAAGAAGGCCGACAACGACAATGTGCGCTGGGTGTTCCTCGACATCGGCAAGTTCGGCGGTCTCGCCGAGACGATGGACGAAGCGATCCGCTACCCGATCGTGACGGACCGCGATGGCGACGAGGTTGCTCCTTGCGTGCTCGCCGGCCCGACCTGCGACTCGGCCGACGTCATGTATGAAAAGACGCCGTACCCGCTGCCCCTGTCGCTGACCATCGGCGACGAGGTGCTGATCGAGGGCACCGGCGCCTACACGACGACCTACTCGTCGGTCGCCTTCAACGGCTTCGAGCCTCTCCGATCCTACGTGATCTGACAGCTCGCAAGAGTTGATCAGATCACCCCGGCGCGGGCGCATCGGCGCCCGCTCGGGTTCGCTTGTGGAACAGTTATCCGCTCGTGAAGGATCGCGGACATGCATATCGAAAAAGAAACCATCGAAACCTCGCCCGGCTTCATCGTCGTGGCTGAAACCCTTGCCGACATCGCCGCGCGCGAGGCGCTGCTCGACCGTGCCATGGGCCCGAAGCGGCGCAAGAAGTCGTCGGAGAAGCTGCGGCGTGGCCGCCGCCCGTCCGAAGGCCTGGCGCTGATCGCGCGCGATTCCGAGGGCGCGGTCACAGGTACCGTGCGGCTCTGGGACGTACGCCTCGGCGAAGGCGGCCCGGCCGCGCTTCTGCTCGGCCCGCTCGCCGTCGATCCGTCGGCCAAGGGTGCCGGCATCGGCTCGGCGCTTATGCGCCAGGCGATCGCTGAGGCCGCGCGCCTTGGCCACCGCGCCATCCTGCTCGTCGGCGACGCGCCTTATTACGCGCGCTTCGGCTTTACCGCCGAGAAGACCGGCCAGCTTTCGATGCCTGGCCCCTACGAGCGCGACCGCTTCCTGGCGCTGGAGCTCGTGCCCGGCGCACTGGACGGCGCCAGGGGCGTGCTCAAGGCAGCTGGCCGCAAGCTCGGCGCTTCGGCTCGCAAGTCGGGCTCAACGTTCGGCAAGGGGGACGCGGGTGCTGAAAGCACGGGCGTGTCCTTTGCGCGTCCGGCAGGGCGTGCCGCGCTCTAGTCGGTGTTCCCGTCCGGCCGCGTGACGCGAGCTTGCAAGCGTTACCTCCAGGCCGACATGCGGCCTGGAGCGGCCGGAAAGCAGGTCGGCGACGGCATCCTGTCCTTGACGCAACCGATCGACGGCTGAGGCGACAGCGGCAGGCTTGAAGGCCGCTGTTGCTCCAAGGCGTAGCCGTGATCCGAGCTGATAGCAGAGGCAAGGTATCCGCAGCCCGACAGCGGCAGAACGCTAGCCATTACGATTACCACTGCTGCTAGGCGTCTCACCTTCGACTCCACGTCGGATGTGGGATTGTTGCGAAAGGCGCCGTGCCCGCTGATGAGGCGCGGCTCCGTCCGTCACCGTTCGGTGGTGTAGTAGTGGTCGCCGCCTCGGCGTGGCCGCCCCCTGTCGTCGCAATCCGGATGCCGTGGCCGGCCATACTCCTGGGTGCAGAACACCGGCTCCGAGAATGGCGGGCGTGGTGCGCGGGGTGGGCGCGGCGGCATTGGCGGCACCGGCGGACGGGGGTGATAGCGCGGCTGATCTCCGCCATGACGTGGCGGATAACGCGTGTAGTCGTCGCCATGGCGCGGTGGATAGCGCGTATCGTCCCAGCGCGGCGGGCCGTAGCGATCGTCCACGCAGCCTGCGAGGGTTACCGCGCAAAGGGTTGCAGCCAGGGAAATCAGTCGAATTCGCTTCACATGACACTCCGGTTGGATTTGACCGGGGCGGTGTGGGCTTCAATTGTTGTGGGGACATTACCGGGCGAATTGGCCGGACCGTTCTCCCGTCACGAATGAGAAAGGCCGGGCGAACCCGGCCTTTGAGGTCAGTCGTCGGCAAAGCGGCGCGGCCTTGGCTGGTCGATGCAATCGGGCGACGGCGTCGTCGCCGGTCCGCCTCTGCAGTCGAGCGGTTCTCCGCGGGGACGCGGCGGTGGGCCATGCCTGGGATATTCGCGCGGGCCATCCCAGTTGCGCGGCCCACGTGGACCATCCCAGTTGCGGGGGCCGCCTCTCGGGCCGTCCCAACTGCGAGGGCCGTGCCTGGGGCCATCCCAGTCTCGGTCATACCGGTCGTCCACACAGCCCGCGAGGGCCACAACACACAGGGTCGCAGCCACTGCGGCCAGTCGATTTCGGGTCATATGAAGCTCCACATCGCAAATCGTCCCTGCGTGCGATGTGGACCCACTTCATTGCGGTTGCATTGCATGGGTAGTGGATGCGCATGAGTTGTGCATAGAAAAAGCCCGGCGTCGCCGCCGGGCTTTTCTCATTGCGATAGGCTGGTCGGCTTAGAGCAACTGGCTCAGGCTCATGGCCACCGACATGTCGCCCTCGACCTTGATCTTGCCGGTCATGAACGCCATCGTCGGGTTGAGCTCGCCAGCGATCAGCGACTCGAGGTCATCGAGCGACAGCTTGATGGTGCAGTCGGCCGGACCGTCCGTCGTCGACAGGGTGTTGCCGTCTATGACGATGACGCCATCGCTGCCGGTGTCGAACTTGATCGAGCGACCAAAGCCGGCGCTCTCCACCTTCGCCTTGATCTTGTCTGCGACTGCCTGAATGCTCATGGCTCTCTCCTGGTCTTTTCCTGAAAGGCGCTCTGCGCCCGGCCTCCCCCGGACCAATCCGGACGAACCGGCCATGTCACAGGACTGCATTGCCTATAGCTGGCATCTTACGTTTACGTCAACGTAGAATTGGCTGGCATTGCTCGCGTGAACCGGTGCTCAAGGCAGCCAGATCGGCTGCCTGCCGGGGTCAATGTGCCTTGGCTGGAGCCGCTTCCGCCGGCTTTGCCGCCTCGGCGGCTGCTGCTGCGGCAGCGGATTCACGCTGGCGCACGGCATTGTCGCGGACGTCGTCGGGGGTCAGGAAGTCGATCTGCTCGACCATCACCTCGTGGATCAGCTTTGAGCCGACTCGGGTGTTGATGGCGTCGCGGATGCCGTTGCGAAAGCCGTCGAGATCGAGCTTCTCATATGCGGTGAAGTCGATCTGCGGATTGCCGTAGAGATACGAATAGACCTGGTCAACGAGCAGGGAGTCCATTGGCACTGACAGCTTGGAGACTTCCTTGGGCTCGACTGTATAGACGAGGCGCGTCAGGAAATAGCCCTGCACGCGCTCGCCCCTGAGCAACGGAACCGAGATAACGTCGGTCTTGACGTAGTCGAGGCCGCCGAGCAGCGGTTTCTGCTCCTCGGTCGCCGGCAGGTTGGCGGCGGCCTGGAACGAATAGAAGACCGCGCCGAGGGTCACGGCGACAATCCACAGCGCCGCCGCGATGAACTTGATCACCGCGCCCACCCGAATTCGTTGGCCGAGTAGGTGCCGTCCGCCTCGGAGCGCTGGATGGCGTCGCGGAGCAGGGAGGCGACTTCGGTGACGGCGCTGAGATGGGCGAGGATTGCACGCTCATTGGCGACGAGCTTGTCGCGCAGGCGTTCGACACCGACCTTGAGCTCGCTCGGATAGTCGCCCTCGACCAGGCCCTTGGTGGCGCGGGTCAGTTCGTAGAGATAGCGGCTCTTGCGGGCGTTCGACGCCTTGATGTCGAAATGGACGTCGGTACGGATCGCGGCGGTTTCTTCTTCGACCGCATCCTCGATCCGGCTGATGATGGCCGCGACGTTGCCGGGTCGGGCAGCATCGATGAGATCGGCCGTCGCCGGCAGGTTCGTCCTGTATTCGGAGAGATCCGACATATCCTATCCTCTACGATTTGGTGTCAGTGACGGAGGCGGCATCGTCGCCCAGCGAGCGTACCATCTTCCGCTGCAATTCCTGGATCAGCGCGGTCGCCTGGCCCATCTGTTCGTCGAGCACAGCCTTTTCGGGGCCGCTTGAGACGCCGCTAACCGGCACCACTTGCTCGTCCTTCATGTAGTAGTCGCGCATCACCGTCTTCGCGATGCCGATGCCACCGGCTTCGGCGGTCTGCTTGGCGAGATGCTCGGCCATCATCGACTTCCACATGTCGCCGGCCATGCCCTTGCCGTACACGCTCTCGGTGTTTTTCGGCATCATGTTGCCGATGAAGGTCTGCAGCACCATTGCCTCGAACTTCTTCATCGACGCGTCGGCCGACGTCCTGTCCGGCTGGCGGGTGACACCGCCGGTGACGTCGGCTTCGGTGAGCGAGAAGGTTCCGGCCGGGGCAGCGTTGGCCGTCCGGTTGGCGAGCGCCGCGCGCGCAGCCTGGATGCCTGCCGGCTCAACAGCCTTGGCTACGTCCAGAATGATGTCGCTAGGTGGTGAGATGGCCAAAGCTGGCTCGCCTTTCCGGGTTTACGTTACTGCTGATTGTGGAGGGTCAAGCTTGCGGCAACCTTACTTGTCTTCAGCCGACTTTCTTTCAATGATTTCGAGACGTTCGCGATCAGCACTGTCGCGCTCGTCCTGGCGGCGGACGTCGCGGTAGGCGCGCTCGACCATGTTGGTGCGTGCGGTTGCGGTAGCAATCTTGCCGACCTCGACATTGGCGAGGCCGAGATTGAGCTGCTTCTTGTCGATCGCCTCCTTGATGCGGCGATGATACAGCTCGGGGAACAGCTGCGAGATGCCTTCGGTGCTGTCGAAGCTGTCCGCCAGCGATTGCGCCTCGGCCTCGGCGGCGATCGCCTTGGCGACAAAGCCGGCATGCCGGGTCTCGTGCAGCGCCTTGAGCTGCTCCTGCACGACCACCAGCTTCTTCAGCCGATCCCTGCGTGACGCAGCCATTCCTACCTCCCCACGGTGATGTCGACGAAGCCGTCGGCGAACAGGCTGAGCATGGTGGCGATGCCGAAATACATCAGCACTAGGCCACCGGCGACGACGAAGGGCAGCGAGATGAAGTAGACCGGTATCTGCGGCGTCAGCTTGTTGACGAAGCCGATCGTCAGGTTGATCAGGATGGCGTAGGCGACGAACGGGCTACCCAGCCTCAGCACCACCATGAAGCTCTCCGACAAAGTGTCCGTGACGTCGACGAGGGCAGCCTGCGGGTTGAAGAACATGTTGACCGGCGCGACCTCATAGGAGGCGACGAGCGCACGGATGATTTCGTGGTGGAAATTGAAGGTGAACAGCAGGAGCAGCGCCGAGATCGAGATGATCGAGGCAAGGGCCGCCTGCGGCTCGTTTTCCTCGATGGCGTGACCGCCGACGCCGCCGAAGCCGATCAGCATGGCGATCGCCGAGCCCATGAACATCAGCGCCAGAATGTAGAGCCTGGCCATCAGCCCGATCAGGCCGCCGATCAGAAGTTCGGAGGCAACCATTGGCATCAGCACGCCGGGACGGGCGTCGACGAAGGGAAAGATCTGGTCCCAGAGATGGACCAGCAGCCCGCCGGTGGCGGCGACCGCGACGAACAGCCGGACATGCATGGGCACGCGGACGCTCGATATTCCGGGCATCAGCATGAAACAGCCGCCGATGCGACAGAAGGCGAGGAACGCCGCAAGGACCATGCCTTGCGCGGCGGCATTCATGAGACGGTACCGAGCACGCGCAGTTCGACGCCCTTGGCGATCTCGACATGGCTGAGCACCGGCAGGGTCGGGAACAGCCGTTCGATGATCATGCGAACATAAGGACGCGCGTCGGGTGCAGTGACGATGACGAAGCGCTCGCCGGTTTCGAGGTGGGTGCGGATCGCCTTGGAGGCGTCCTGGCCGAATTCCTCGAGCTGGCGCGGATCGATGTCGAACTCGCGCACTTCGCCCTTGGCGTCGCGCTTGAGGCTCTGGTGGAAGGCGAGGTCCCAGCGGTTGCCGAGGCGCAACACCTTGAGCACGCCGCCTTCGCTGAGGTCGCCGCAGATCTGCTGCGCCATGCGGATGCGGACATGCTCGACGATCTGCTCGGTGCGGCGCACATGCGGCGAGATCTCGGCGATGGCCTCGATGATGAGGTGCAGGTTGCGGATCGAGACGCGCTCGGCGAGCAGCAGCTTGAGCACCGCCTGCAGGCCCGGATAGGTGATGTGCGAGGTGCAGATCTCGTCGGCGAGCTTGCGGTATTCGGGATCCTGGCGCTCGAGCAGCGCCTTCATGTCCTTGTAGGACAGGAGCTGCGGCAGGTTGTTGCGGATCACCTCGGAGAGGTGGGTGAGCAACACCGACATATTATCTGCGAAGGTGAACTGCTCGCGCTTCAGGTCTTCGGCGAAGGAATCGAGCACCGAGAAGGCGCGCATGCCGAAGGCCGGCTCGCGCACTTCCTCGCCCGGAATGTCGGGCAGCTCGCGCGATCCAAGCAGCACCATGATTTCGCCGACGCGCATCTGGTATTCGGCGACGACGGTGCCGTGGACCTTGATCTGGTAACTCTTGGGCGGGATCGAGAAATCGTCGGTCATGCGCACTTCCGGCACGACGAAGCCGTACTGGGTGGCGAACTTCTTGCGCATCTTCGACATGCGGAAGGCGAGTTCCTGATGCGTGGCGAGCAGGCGCGTCGACAGCTGCTTGCCGATCAGCAGCTCGATCTCGGCGGTGGCGAGCGATGCCTTGACCGAGTTCTTTTCCTCTTCGACCTTGTCGGCCTCGACCTGCTCCCTTTCAGCGTCGACCTCGGCCATGCGCCGCTTGTGCTGCATCGGGATGAAGTAGCCGAGTGCTGCCATGGCAATGGCAAGCGAGAGGAACGGCAACATCGGCAGACCGGGCACGAGCGAGAGCAGCAAAAGCAGGCCGGCGGCGACATAGAGCGCGCGCGGATAGGCGCCGAGCTGACCGAACACCGCCTGGTCGGCCGAGCCGCGGGTGCCGCCCTTGGAGACGAGCAGGCCGGCGGCGAGCGAGACGATGAGTGCCGGGATCTGGGTTACGAGGCCGTCGCCGACCGACAGCTTGATGAACACGTCGGCGGCTTCGCCCATGCCCATGTCGTGACGGAAATAGCCGATGGCGATGCCGCCGACGATGTTGATGGCGGTGATCATCAAGCCGGCGATGGCGTCGCCGCGGACAAATTTCGAGGCACCGTCCATCGAGCCGAAGAACGAGCTTTCCTCTTCCAGCTCGCGGCGGCGCAATTGGGCCGTCTTGTCGTCGATCATGCCGGCGGAGAGGTCGGCGTCGATAGACATCTGCTTGCCGGGAATGGCGTCGAGGGTGAAGCGCGCGCCGACTTCGGCGATACGCGTCGCACCCTTGGTGATGACGATGAAGTTCACCACGATCAGGATCAGGAACACGATCAGGCCGATGACGAAGTCGCCGGACATGACGAG
Source organism: Aminobacter sp. LjRoot7 (assembly GCF_964252895.1). NCBI lineage: Bacteria > Pseudomonadati > Pseudomonadota > Alphaproteobacteria > Hyphomicrobiales > Phyllobacteriaceae > Aminobacter > Aminobacter sp. LjRoot7. The sequence goes on along the minus strand of NZ_CAXUPX020000001.1, from coordinate 945,795 downwards.
GTTCGAGAAGCCGGAGATGACGTAGCCGGCGGCATGCGTGCCTTCGTTGCCATGCGACAGGATCATGCGCGTGGTGGCGATGTTGAGCGACAGGCGCAGCATGGTGGCGATCAGCAGGATCGTCGGGAACGACGAGAAGTCGAGCGGGCGCTGGATCCACAGCGCCACCATCAGGATCAGCACCGAGATGGCGATCGAGAAGGCGAGGCCGACGTCGATCAGGAAGGCCGGGATCGGCAGGAACAGGACGGCAAGGATGATGACGATGCCGACGGCGAAAAAGACGTCGCGCCCGTTCTTGGGTTGAGCGCCTGCGCCTGAAATGCTTTCGCTGATCGCCATTGATGCTTCCGATCGAATCCCGCCACGCGCCAATGCCACGGCTGCTTGACCCTATTGCGCCAAGCTTGCGCGAGGGTGGGAGGGAGCGCGGGGCAGCAGGTGTCGCGCGTTAGAGATTCGACCGGATGCCTACGAAACCAACCTTTGGCGGGAAAGTTTCGCGTCTAAAACCTGCTCCCCGTGGAAAACCTGTTCACGGGCAAGGCTCCGCCGACTACTGGCGCAAAGCCGTCAATGCAGCTCGATGTGCCCCTTGTGGCTGCCGAGAGCTGCCGCGAGGCTGGTGGGGCGTTCGATGAGGCGGTGGACGCGAGGGGGCTGGGGGCCGCTGTGCAGGGCGCGCAGCTTGTCGCCGATGACGGCGTCGGCATGGGTGGCGCGCTGGTTGTGGCGGATGTATTCGAGCCAGGTCGGGGTGTGGTAGGTCTCGACCCAGATTTCCGGGTTTTCGAGGTCGCGCGCCAGGACCCAGTTGCGGGCGCCGTCGCGGCGGCGGACACGGCGGCGCTCGGTCATGGCGTCGAGGAAGGCCGGCACGTCTTCCTCGCGGATGATGAACTCGATCGAGATGACGATGGGGCCTGAGCGCGGCCGGACGTCGAGTGCCAGATGCGGCTCGCGGAAGCGGTTGAGTGGATCGAGGTTGAGCGCGGTGTGCTCGGGCAGCGGCAGGAAGAAGCCGATCGCGGCACCGACCAGCATGACGATGCCGGCGGCGACAAGAGCAGTCGACGCGCCGTTACTTTCGGCGACGAGACCCCAGATCCAGCTGCCGAGAGCCATGCCGCCGAAGGTCGCCATCTGGTAGATCGACAGCGCCCGGCCGACGACCCAGCGCGGTGTCGACATCTGCACGGTGATGTTGAAATGCGACAGCGCCAGTACCCAGCTGGCGCCGCCGATAAGGAGACCTGCGCTGGTGAGCCAGGCGTTGGAGCTGAAGGCGGCGATCCAGCTGCACAGCGCAAAGCCGAGGAAGGCCGAGCGCACGATGGATTCGCTCGACAGGCTGCTGCGGATGCGGCCGCTGATTAGCGCGCCGCCGACGGCGCCGACGCCGAAGGCGCCAAGCATGATGCCGTAGGTGAGCGGGCCGCCGGCGACGAGGTCGCGGGCAACCAGCGGCAGCAGCGCCTGGATGACGACGGCGGTGAAGCCGAAGGCGAAGCTGCGCAGCAGCACCTTGCCGATGTTGGGCGACATGGCGACGTAGCGCAGCCCCGCACCCATGGCCTGGCCGAGCGTTTCGCGTGGCAGCGGGTTTGCCGGATATTCGGGGCGCCAGCGGAACAGCACAAAGATGATGGCGAAGTAACTCAGCGTGTTGACGGCGAAGGCGGCGGCAGCACCTGCGGCGGCGACGATGATACCGCCGATGGCCGGGCCGACGCTGCGCGTCATGTTGAAGCCCATCGAGTTGAGCGCGACCGCCGCCGGCATGACCGTGCGGGGCACCATGTCGCCGACGGAAGCCTGCCAGGACGGGTTGTTCAGCGCGGTTCCGCAGCCGATGAGGAAGGTGAAGGTGAGCAGCAGCCAGGGTGTGATCAGGCCGAGATAGGCAAACAGCGTCAGCGCCGCCGAGACGGCGAACATGAAGCACTGTGCTGTCAGCATGACGCGGCGGCGGTCGTAGCTGTCGGCCAATGCGCCCGAGGCGAGCGAGAACAGCATGATCGGCAGCGAGATCGAGGCCTGGACCAGCGCCACCATGTCGGACGAGGTGGCGATGGACGTCATCAGCCATGCGGCGCCGACTGACTGGATCAGGCTGCCGAAATTCGAGGCCAGGCTGGCGAACCAGACGGAACGGAAAATGCCGTGCTTGAAGGGCGCGAGTGCCGAACCTTGCTCGTACTGGTGGTCGTCGTCCATGCGCCAAGCCGGCTGAGCCGGGTGCCCTCGTGTGATTTGCCGCTACGGCGCCACGCATCCTTCGGGAGGCGCAAAGGACGCCGTGGCCCTCCTGTCGATGCGCGACCGGGAATCGGTTTCGATCATGCAGGAATGACTAGACCATGATCGGCGGGCGGGGTGAACCCATTAGTATGAAGCCGGCATGGGCCAGTGGCGGCGCGGCTAAGGTCCACGGGGGGATTCAGGTGAGGCCGGCCTGCAAATGATGGCTTCCTCCGCTTCCGGTGCTCACGTACGAAATGTACGCTCCGCTCGTCGCCCAAGAGCGACCCCGGAACCCAACATTTTCGGCGCGGCCTGACCTGAATCCAACGTAACGCTGGGCTCAGATGAAGAATGCCGTCAGAAGCCGTTTTCGATGCGCTCGAAGATGACGTTGGTGAAGCTGGAAATCTGGGCGCCGATGAACGGGCCGGTGAGCGCCACCACCAGGAAGATGGCGACGATCTTGGGAACGAAGGTAAGCGTGATTTCCTGGATCTGGGTCAGGGCCTGGATCAGGGCGATGCCGACGCCGACGAGCATGGCTGCCGCCACCGCGGGTGCGGAGGCGGTCAGGACTGTCCAGATAGCGAACTGGACGAGGTCGAGGGCATCGGCTTCGTTCACGCGGCGGCCTTGACCTTGACGCCTGCGACGACAGCGACGGTCTTGCCGTCGGCCAGCACGGCGGTGACACCGTCCTTGGCGAGACGGACCTCGGTGACGGTGCCCGACGTCTTGCCATCGGCCGAGGTGATGTTGCGGCCGATCAGTGCGTCGGCCTGGGCAAGTGCGGAGGACTGCAGGATCTGGTCGAGGCGCGCGTTCATCTGCACCGACTGCTCGACCTGCGAGAAGGTGGCGAGCTGGGCCACATACTCGGTCGATTCCATCGGCTTGGTCGGGTCCTGGTTCTTCATCTGCGCCATGAGCAGCTTGAGGAAGGACTGGTAGTCGACCTGGGTCTTGGAGCCGGTCGCTGCCTTGTTGGCGTTGGTGTTGGAGTTGACCGGTGCGGTGAAATCAATGGCCATCAGAATTTGCCTCCGGCTGCGACGGCGCGTTGGACCGGCTGGGAATCGTTGCCGGCGATGATGCGCTGCTCGAGTGGGTAGAGAGAACGGATCGTCTTCAGTGCTTCGTAGACATGGTCTTCGGCAACGAGCCGGTCGACATGCTTGAGGCTCGACAGGATCTCGGCATTGTCGAAGGTGGCGAGCAAAAGCGGCAGTGAGCGGCGGAACATGTCGCGTGCCTGGACCGCGCCGATCGGGTCGACCAGCATGACCTGCAGGATGAAGTAGAGCTGGCGCAGCGGCGTCGAGGCCTGCTCCGGCTGGAGCACGTGGCTTTCGAGCAGGAACTGCACATCGTTGAGCAGTTCGAGCGAGACCTTGCGGTCAGCACGCACCACGGCACCGTTGATGTAGATCTTCTCGTTGGCCTTCAGCGAAATCTTCAGGGTGTTTTTCATTGGATGCCGTCGCGGATGATCTGCGAGACCTCGATCAGGCCTTCGAAACTGTCGGAGCGGCCCTGGCGGATGTCCTCGGCCTCGCGCAGCAGCCAAAGGCCGATGGAGATGAGGTTGGCGCGCAGCTCCTTGGGGAGCGCGTTCTCGGGATTGCCGAGATCGTCCATCAGCGAGGTCCAGACGCGGTTGGTGAAGTTCAGCGCGGCGATCGCCTCGTTGGAATTGGCTCCGGCTTCGCTGGCCTTGACCAGCATGTCGATCGAGCGGCTGAGAAGCTGACGTTCGCGATCCCGCGCATCGGCGACGGAGTCGGTCTGAATGTCGGCATAGGAGAATTGATACATATGCGTCCCGTTTGTTGCCGTTCAGGTCAGAGGTAATTCATCAGGCTGAGCTTCTGGATACGTGCCGTCAATGCGTAGGACCTCTCGATCATCGAGATCAGGTCGCTGACGCGCGTCGCCGCCTTTTCGGGGTTGACGCCCTCAGTGTTGATGATGTGGCGCTCGAACAGGTCCATCTGCATCTTGATGCGATCGGTGGCGTTGGTGACGCGCTGTTCGATGATGCCGGTCTGCGATTCCAACTGGCCGATGTCGCTTATTGCGGTGCCGATGATCGAGACCGCGCGGGTGACCAGCGCGCCGCGCGCAGCAGCACCGACATTCGAGTCGAGCAGGTCGCTGACCATGGCAGCGGCCATGGCGACCTTGCGGATGCCGGCATTGTTGGCGCTGACCGAGGATTCGGTGGTCTCGTTGAGCGTGATGCGGCTGGTGATGCCCTGGTCGGTGGCGTTGGAGAAATTGGCCTGCCAACCGGCGCCGAGGAACATCGGCTCGACGACCGAGGTCATGAAGGTGTTCATCTGGGTGGCCGAGATGGACTGTGCCGCCGGATCGTTTTGGGTGAAGCCAAAATGGGTCTGGAAGGCTGTGTCGAATGCCGCCTTGGCCGGTGAACCGGCCTTGAACTCGTTGATCGGCTTGACGTCGGTGTTGGTGCCGGCGAACAGGTATTCGCCGTTGAGGCTGGTGTTGAGCACTGAGGTCAGCGTGTCGAGCGTGCCGCGCGCAGCCTTCTGGGTCAGCGCGTAGGCGGCGTCGCCGGACGAGCTGCTGGTCAGGCTGGCGAGGAAGGTCTGCGCTGCCTTGCCGACTTCGTTGAGCGACTTCTGCGTTGCCGACAGGCGCGACGACACCAGGCCGTTGGAGTCGACGATGCCGTCGAGGCGCTCGAGGTCGCGGTGGAGCGTGACCGACTGCGCAGTGCGGGCGCCAAGCGCCAGCCCGGTGTCGGCAACAAAGCCGGAGGAAGCCTCCTTCTGCGCCTTGATCAGCTCGGACTGCTGCCGCAGCATCGAGTAGCGCAGGGCGCTGGTGACGGCGGAGGAGGAAACGAACGTCGCTTTCATCGCGCTACCTCACCGCGCCGAGAAGGGCGGCCAACATGTCGTCGACCGCCTTCAGCAGCCGCGCCGTGGCCTGATAGGACTGCTCAAGCTCCAGCATCTTCGACATCTCGATGTCGACGTTGACGCCGGTGTCGTTGGACAGGGCCTCGGCGGTGCGGACGGCCAGCGCTTCCTTGGTCTGGGCGGCGGTGTCGGCCTGCTTGCGCATGCCTTCGAACCAGCCGATCGAATTGGTGGAGAAGGTGCTGAGGCTCGAATTGGTGGCGATGCCGGCGGCCGGATCGAAGGTCATCGTCTGGTCGATGCGGTTGCCGTAGGAGATCAGCAGGTCGGCATAGGAGGCATTGTTGGCAGGGTTCTTGACGTAGGCCGCGCCATTGATGCCGCCATCGCGCAAAAGCTTGGGATTGCCGCCGACTTGCGGGTCGACAGCGGGATTGACCTTGATCGAGCGCGCCAGGCCGTTGACCAGCACGCCAGCCGGCGGGACCGCCGGGCCGCCTGACCAAGTGAACAGGCCGGCCTGGTCGGCAAGTGCGGGTGCCGTTTCGGAGAAGGCGGTGATCAGGCCGCGCGCCATCTCGTCGAGCTGCGCCTGCATCGTGGTGGTGACGCTGTCGCGAACCTGGATCATGGCGGCGAGCTTGCCGCCGGCGTCGGTGTTGGCGCCCATGCCGGGCTGAAGCGGCACGCCGTCGATGAGGATCTTGTTGCCGGTGACACCGGCTGAATAGCCAGCCAGTGGCGTGAAGGTGACCGCGCGTGGGATGGTCTCGAACAAGGTGGTGCCATCACCTGTCGTGATGACCATGTCGTTGTCGCCGCGCTTGAAGGTCGAGATCGGCACGATCTCGGAAATCTTCTTCAGAATGGCATCGCGCTGGTCGAGGGAGTCGTTGACGTCGCGCCCGGCGCGGGTGCCCTGGATGATCAGCTTGTTGGCCTGCTCGAAATCGGCGAGCAGCCTGTTGAGGTCATCGACAGTGGTGGCGATTTCGCCATCGGTCTCGGTGCGGATGCGCTGGATGGCATCGCTGCCGTCATTGAGCGAACGCACCACCTGGCGGGCGGCGTCGATCGCCGCCGTGCCGAGGTTCTGGTTCGAAGGGGCCGCAGCATAAAGCTGCAGCGCCTGCTGGAACTTGCCGAGCTGGGTCGCGACCGAGCTCTTGTTTTCCGAGCCGTTGACGTCGAGCGACAGCTTCTGCAAGCCCTCGAGGAGGGTGTTCTGGCCGGTGAAATCGGCCAAAGCAGAGAGGTTCTGGCGGAACAGCAGTTCGTTGGTTGCACGCTGGATTTCGACCACGCGCGCCCCGGGGCCGGTGCTGGCGAGCACCGCCGTGCGGCGCACGTAGTCAGGGTTTGATGCATCCGCGACGTTGCGGGAAACAGTGCTTGTCTGGCGCGACGTGTTGCGAAGCGCAGATTGGGCTATGCTGATGGCAGACGACAGCGACATGCTATGTTTTTCCAGCGGGCGATAAGCCCGTCAGTCCTATCTCTTCAGGTTGACGAGGATATCCATCAGGTCCGCTCCGGTTTGGAAGACCTTGGAATTGGCAGTGTAGTTACGCTGGGACTCGATCATCGCGGTGAGTTCCTCGGCGATGTCGACGTTGGAGTTTTCGAGCGCGCCCGAGATCATCTTGCCGAGGCCGCCGGAGTCGGCGAAGCCGATCTGGACAGGGCCGGAGTCGGCGCTTTCACGGAACACGTTGCCCGAAAGGCTGTTGAGACGGTCGGGGCTCGCCACGTCGGCCAGCGGGATCTTGTACAGCGGCTTCATCGAGCCGTCCGCGTACTGGGCATACATGGTGCCGTCGGTGTCGATCTCGACGCGCTCGATGGTGCTCGGCCCGTTGCCGTCGGCGACAGCCTTGGTCACGGTGTAGGGCGAGGCCAGCTGCGTCATCTTGGAGATGTCGAGGCTCACCGCTGCACCGTTTGGCACGGTGAAGCTGAGGCTGCCCGCGCTGGTCAGCTTGCCGGTGGTACCGTCGAAAGTCATGGTGCTGTTGGTGAGCAGACCGCCTGCGGCATAGGGGAACGACGTTCCGGGGGCTGCCTTGGACTGGTCGAATACGGCGACGTCCCAGGTGTTGGCGCCGGTCTTGGTGTAATAGATGTCGACGATCTTCTTGGCGCCGAGATTGTCATACATGACCATCGACGACTTGGACGTGTAGGTCGCGCCGGCAGCGTTGCCGCTCGGGAGCGGGCCGGTCACGACGGCCGCGTCGCTCTGCAGGTTGGCCGTGAAGGTGGCGTTCTTGGTCGGCAGCGCGGTGAGCTCGGAGCTCGAGATCTGGACGGGCACCAGGCCGTCGAAGCCGTTGGCGGTGGCGGCAGGCACGCCATTGGCGTAGCTGTAGCCCATCAGCTGGTAACCGGCGGCATTGATGAGGCGACCCTGGCCGTCGGGCACGAACGAGCCGGCGCGGGTGAGGTAGGGCGAGCCGGAAGCATCCTGGACGACGAAGAAACCGTTGCCCTGGACCGCGAGATCGGTGCCTGACGTGGTGTACTGAAGCGTGCCGTCCTTGGCGATGGCGTTCAGCACCTTGGTGGTGACGCCGCCGGAGTTGTAGGCGCCGGGCGTGCTGGGCAGGACCAGCGACGAGAATTCGGTATAGGCGCGCTTGTAGCCGGTCGTGCTCGAGTTAGCGATGTTGTCGGCGACCGTCGACAGCCGGTTCGCCTGGGCGTTCATGCCCGAAACGCCCGTTCGCATCATTCCGTAAAGGCTCATCGGTGGTCTCCTCAAATCTCATGCCACGCTAGTGAAGTTACGTGGCATGTCTTGCGCGAGGCTGGTCAGACGATCAGCCGGTAGCCGAGGAAACGCTTCGAATCGATCGGGTCGTGGCCAAGACGCTCGCGCAGCTTCTTGCGCAGCTTGGAGATGTGGCTTTCGACGACATTTTCTTCGACTTCTTCATCGAAGACGCCGTAGATCGCGTTGAAGACCTGGGTCTTGGTGACCCGGCGTCCGCTGTTGCTTGCCAAATACTCAAGGATGCGGCGCTCGCGGCGCGGTAAGGGCATCGGCTGGCCATCGATCTCGGGGTCGCGGCCATCCATGAAGATGCGCATCGCGCCGATCTGGGCGAAGCCGGTGTCTTCCTGGGCGCGACGGCGGATGGCCGAGATCCGGGCAAGAATTTCGCGGATGTGGACGGGCTTGCGGATGACGTCGTCGACACCCGACTCGAAAAGCTTGAGCGTGTTTTCGAGGTTGTTCTGTTCGCTGAGCGCGATGACCGGCGCCTTGGAGCGGTCACGCAGCTGACGCGGCGAGATCGAGCCCTCGTTGCAGTCACCGATGAGGAAGGCGCGAACCGAGCGCAAATCCTCGTCGGGAGCGCTGGTGACCCATTCGCCGAACTCGGTCGAACGGAAGCCCGCGCACGCCACACCTTCCCTGTCGAAGAGTGAATTATATCCGTTGGTGACGAGCTCTCGCTCATCCACGATTACGATCATGATCCCGCCCCCGAATCAGTAAAAATGCCCTGTTAACCATTCGGTAATGGGTCGGGACCAAGGCGACCAATCGTGAATTCTTGCCGCTATTTTTTAGGGAGTCTGGAATCGCATGGGTTGAGCAGGTTGCACGATATGCGTGCATCCTTGCCCGAGCCTGTCGTGAGGGGCGGGAGAGCGGCCCGTTTCCGTTTTGGTTCGGCTGAAGACGCCTATGGGTTGCAGAAGGTCCGGGCGTTTTCGGTCCAGCGGCCGAAGCCGGTGGCGACCATGTTGGCGATGACGCGACAGACGTAGCGCTTCTGGGCGGGGTCGTTGTTGGGGCCGGCATGATAGCGGGCAACCGCCATCGACCAGGACTCGTGACGTGAATGCAGGCTGACGAGGAAGCGCGCTGCATAGTCGACATTCAGGCGCGGATTGAGCATGTCGCGCACCGAACGGAACTCGGCAGCGTGGTAGCGGTGATTGATCTGCATGCAGCCGAGGTCGATCAGCGTCTTGCCTTCGCCACGGGCCGTCTCGAAGGCGGCGATGGCTTCGGCCTCGTTCCGAGGGAACACTGCTTTTCCTTCTATGTTCAAGGCGTTAGGCTGCAAGCTGCCTTTCTTTCCGGTCTCGGTCAGGCCGACGGCATAGAGAATGCCGACCGGCACGCCATAGCGATCGGCGGCGCGCAGGATCTCGGGCTCGCACGGATTGGCCGCAGCCGCAGCCATACCGGTGGCGACGCTAGATATAGCGGCTGCTGCCAGGGCGATCAGCGTTAGACGACGAGATGTTGCGTGAATTGCCGTCATCATTTGCCGCGTTCCCACTCTGACGTCCATTGCCGGAATTTGTCCCTTCACCACCCGTTCCGCCCGACTGGGCGGAGGCCTGGTCGCGGCTTGCGAAACCGGAGGAGGCGCCGCCGTCAGCGCGTGCGTTCGATGACTGGGGCTGCAGGATGGTGACCCGGTCGACATCGAAACCGAGGCCTCGCAGGGCGCTGTTGATCGCCTCGCGATCAGACGAAAGCCTGTTGTAGGCCTCGGCGTTCTCAACTTCGATTTCAACCGAAAGTTGCTCTCCGGCGAGGTGGAGATTGGCCGTGACCATGCCCAATTCGACGGGGCGCAGCTGGATCTTGAGAACCTGTACGCCAGGCGTGTTTGAGGCGCTGTTCTGGAGCTGCTGGACCGAGGATGCGGCAGCGACGTGGCGCGGAGCGGCTGAGGCGATGTCGAGGGCGAGTGCGCCCGCGGTGCTGCCTGCGCCAGTGTTCGCCGGAGCCGGGATCGACTGCTCCGACATGACGGTGACAGTGTTGCCGACGGAGGGCTGTTCGGCCTGCCGGACGGGTGCCGGCCGCGACGGCTTGTCGGTGCTGGCAGCGGTGTCGTTGGCGGTTCCCGTTTCCGGGCCTGCAGCCTGTGATGCCTGCTGTGCCTCGGGCGCCGTTGCGGGTGTCGTGACAGGCGCCGCGGCCTGTGGCGCGGAACCGGTGGCGGCCGAGCGCGCGGCCTTGCCGTTGGTGACGAGTGCGGCGAGTTCCGCCTCGGATCCGTCGCCCGCCGCGTCTGGCTGTGCGCCGACATCGGTGGCTTGGACCTCGGCCGCGTCGGCGGAACCAGCCTTCGCCGGCTGGGCGCCTGCCTTGCGCAGCTCGCTCAAGGCAAGCACCAGCGGCAACGCAGTCTCGTCGGTCTTTTCGGCTTTGACTTCCTTCGCCTTCACATCGGGCTGCTGCGGCTCGGAGACTTCAAGCGTCTCGCCCTCTACGGCTTCGCCGGTCCTGGGCGTCTCGCCCTCGGTGTCGGCGAGCGCGTTGCGCTCGGCAAGCCGCTCGGCAAGCTTGTTCAGGCCCTTGGGACGCGGGGCATCGTGATCGGCGGCATGACCCTTCGATTTTGGTTCGCCCTTGTGCGGCGAAGCCAGGGTCTGGCCGAAATCGGGCTGGTCGTCGTTGGCGAGGGCATTGCGCTCGTGACCCGAAGAATGGCGGGCGAGCGGGCTCACCAGTGCCGCGCTGATTGCGTCGGTCATTTGGGGGAGCCTCCTAGCAGTTCGTCAATGGATTCAAGCGTGCGGCGCGCTTCGGTGATCTTGGGGTCTTCCGGTTCCGCTGGTTCCGGCTGTTGCTGGGTCAAAGGCACGACCCTTGGCGCTGCCGCGACCGCCGGCTGCTCAGCCGCCGGAGCGGCGGGTGCTGCCGGCGCAGCCGACTGGGCGGGCGCAGACGGGGCAGGGCTCGGCGCCTCGACAGCGTCGGGGATCATCGGATCCGCTGGCGGCGCTATATCGATCGGCGCCGGCGGCAGGTCTTCGATGTCGAGCGGTTTCGACGTGCCAGCAGGTGTTGCCGGCACGGCTGAGGTGAGCTCCGATGCCACCGCTTCAACGGCGTCCAGCAAGGCGCGGTCGCCCTTGGACAGCTTGTCGCGATCGATGCCGCCGAGCTTGCCGAGCATGTCGGCTGCCGTGCCCGAGGTGACCGACGACAGGCCGGAATAGAGCTGGGCACGCGGGTCGGCGGTTCCCGATGTTCCATCGCGGCCCTTCTCGGCTTTGGCGGAGGCAAAGGCGGAGAGTTCGGCCAGGCCGTCGATGGCGGCACGGCGGGCAATGCGGAGGTAAACGACCTTCTCCTGCTCGGCATCCATCATTGCGGTGATTTCGGCGAGCGTGTCGAGATTGATCGAGCTGTGCAGGGTAACGACACCGGCGACGAACGCGTCGGCGAACTGGCTGGCATAAGGCGAGCGCAGATAGTTGCGGACATATTGCGTCGAGTTGCGCATGAAGCGGCCGCCATCCTCGAGCCGGCTCGCAAGTGCCACCGAGCGGCGCAGGGCGGCTTCCTCGACGAGCGTGCCGGGGCTGAGCAGCCTGGCCTGGTCGAACAGCTTCATTGCCTGCTCGGGCTGGTCGGCGATGCTGACCGAACCCTTGACCAGCGCCAGGAAGGCACCGAGCTCGGAGATCTGCGTCAGCGGATCGATCGAGGCGAGCGCCTCGATGGTACTCTTGGGCTTGCCCCTGAGATAGTCGATGACGCCTTGCGCCAGCTTCTGATCGGCCTCTTCAAGCTCCAGCCGCGAGACCACCTGCTCGATGGTCAAGGGGTTGCCGCCGCTCATCGCGTAGATCAGCAGGGCACGGAAATTCTTGGGATCCTTGAACGCATCGACATCGGCGGTGCGCATGCGTTCGTCGGTCATTTCGAGCAGCCGGCGCTGCAGTGGCAGCGAGGCCTGGTCGCCGGAGGCGATACGGTCCTGCAAAAGCTGCAGGCAGCGCACGAGCTGGTAAGGCTCGAGCGCCGGCGCTTCACTGGCGACGGCGCGGCCGGGCACGCCCGCGACCAGCAGGGCGATGAGGGCGGCACCGGAAAGGGTCGCCGCGAGCCTCATTCGGCGCGCTCCAGCAGGATTTCGATACGCCGGTTGGTGGCCGAGAACGGCTCGGCCTTGTCCTTCAGCTTGCGGTCGGCGAAGCCGGCGACCTCGACGATGCGCTTTTCGTCGAGCCCGGCGCGGGCCAGCATGTAGTAGGCGGAATGGGCGCGTGACGTGGACAGGCGCCAGTTGTCATAGCCGCCGCCACGGAACGGGCGCGCGTCGGTGTGGCCGTTGATCGAGATGTTGCCCTCATGGGTGGCAAGCGTCTTGGCGATCTTTTCCATGGCGAGCACGAGCTGCTTGCGCGGCACGGCCGAGCCGATCTCAAACATGCCGAAGTCGAACTGCTCGGTGACCGAGATGACGACGCCCTTGTCGGTGGCGACGACCGAGAGGCCGTCGGGGAGGGCGCCGCCCGACTTGATCGCCTCGGCGAGTTCGCGGCGGATGGCGTCGGCGTCGTTGATGGTTTCGCGCGTCGGCGCTTCGTTCTTGGGCTTTGGTGCCTCGGCCATAGCCTCAGCTTCCGCTGTATCGATCTTCGGGGCGTCGCCCGGCTTGGCGGCGGTTTCGCGCGCCGACGGGGCGGGCTTGGGCTGAGCCGGAGGGGTCTGCTCGGCGAGTTTTGCCTGGGGTTCCGGGGCCTGCTGTTGCTGCGCCTTGACCGGGTCGGACTTGGCGGAGCGCTCGGTCTTTTCGCCGGGCTTTGCCGGTTCGCCTTCGATCGCGGCGCGCTCGGCACTTGCCTCGGCGGCCGGGGTTGCGACCTGCTCGGTCCAGAAATCGGGCGCGAACGGGTCGCGATAGGCTTCGCCGCCGGAGGCGCCGCTGGCCGGGCCGGCGTTCTGGACGCCGCCTTCACCGCGTTCCGAGATGTTGGCCTTGGTACCGGTGTCCTGGGCGATTTCGGCGAGCACGGCGTAGGGGTCGGCAAACAGGTGTTCATCGGAGCGGTTGGCGGCCGGGCTGGCGTCCGCGGAGTTCTTTTCCGTCGATGGACCGGCATTGCCGCGGCCGTCGGAGCCGGCCTTGGCGCTGGCTTCCTGTGGGTTCTCGGCGGTCAGGCCGACCGAATTGGGGCCGTCGCCGAGCTCTTCGAGGCCCTTGCGGCTAGCGTTGCGGTCGACCAGCTTGACGGGATTGAAGTAGCTGGCGACAGCCGCCTTTGTCTGCTCATTGGCAGCGCTGATTAGCCACATGACGAGGAAGAAGCACATCATTGCCGTCATGAAGTCGGCGAAGGCGATCTTCCAGGCACCGCCATGGTGGCCGTCGTCGTGATCGGAATGGGCACGCCTGACGATGACGATCTCGTGGCGTGGCTCGGGGCCGTCAGGACCGTTCATGGCAAGGTCTCGGAAAGCGCCGAAGACCATTCGCCGAGGCGGGTCTCGAACAGGTTGTCGTCAATCGCGACGCTGAGGTCGAAGCCGACGGCCTCGGCGAAGTCGACATTGTCGATGCGTGTGCCGATGGCGGCGGCGAGCGCGTCGAACAGGAACTGCGGGCCGCTGACCTTGATGCGCACCGCCTCGCGGTCGGCGCAGGCGGCGAGGATGGCCGTCGACAGCGAGTCGATGGAGCGCTGGCGGATGTCGTCGCTGACGAGCGTGGCGACAACGCGGGCGGCGGCGTCAGTGGTGAGGTGGACGACGCGTGTCTCCATCTCGGCGATGCGCGTGGCGATGACCTCGCCGGCCTCGGTGCCGAAGCGGGCGCCAAGAGCAGCGATCTCTTCGGCGTGGCGCTGGCGCTCGGCCTCGAGCACCAGTTCATACTCCTCGCTGAGACGCGTGGTCAGGTCTGCTTCGGCCCTGGCGACGGCTTCGGCGACGATCGCAGGGATATCCAGGTCAGGAACGGCCTTGGGATATTCCGCGACCGGAGCCTCGGGCTCGGCACTATTGTGGGGATGCGGAGCGAGCGGCGCGAAGTCGGTCAGCCGTTCGAAAAGCGCTGCGATCGACATCAGGCGGCGACCTCGTTACCGGCCCATTTGCGCAGGATCAGCGCGGTACGCTCTTCATTGATGTCGACCATGCGGGCGAGACGGTCCTGCGGGGCAGGGCGCAGCTTGTTGCGCAGGTCATCCATGGCATGCGGCCGCTGGTCGGACAGGGCGACAGGCTCCTCCTCGAAGGAGGCCATGCCGTCGGCGTTCGGCAAGGCGCGCTGCATCTCCTCGAAGCTCGGGCCGGCGAAGGTGGGCAGGGCAGGTGCCGCGGACGAACCCGACAGCGCTGCCGCCATCGGCCTCAGGCCGAAGAAGGCGACGAGGAAGACGACGACGATGAAGGCTGCGGCGTTGATCAGCGTGCCGGCGTGCTGGCCGACCGAGGCCATGATGCCGGGGCTTTCGATGACCTCGCCGTCGAGACCGTCAATGAACTCGACCGCCGAGACGTTGATCAGGTCGCCGCGCTTTTCATCGAAGCCGGTGGCCGAGGTCACCATCTTCTGGATGTCGGCGACGCGAGCGGCGATGGCCTCGGGCGTTGCGTCCTTGCCAAGAATGGCAGCGAGGCGCTGCTGATTGACGACGACGGCGATCGACATCTTGGTCACCGAATAGCCATTCGAAACCGTGGCGATGCGCTTGGAGTTCATCTCGTAGTTGGTGATCTCTTCCTTGCGGTCGCTGGCCGAGGTAGACTGCGGGCCGTCGGTGGCGGCGGCCTCGGCATCGGGCAGGTTCTGCTCGACGGTTGCTGGCGTCGACGACTGCTTCTGGTTCGAGTTCTCGTTGGCGCGAACGACCTGGACGGAACGCTCGACCCGCGATTCCGGATCGAAGATCGTCTCTTCGGTCTGGCGCGAATCGGTGTTGACGTCGGCCTTGACGCTGGCGCGGAAATTGTCCGGGCCGAGATAGGCGGCGAGCGCGCGGCGGATGTTGTCTTCGATCTGGGTTTCGACGGTGCGCTCGACTCCGATGGAGCGGGCGGCACTTGAATTGTTGGGATCGTCGCCTGATGCAAGCAGGTTGCCACTCGAATCGAGGACCGTCACGCGCTCGGCATCGAGGCCTGGCACCGCGGCGGCAACGAGGTGGCGGATCGACATGGCGCTCTTGTCGGCATCCATGCTGGCGGCGCGGATGACGACCGAGGCCGAGGGCTTCTGCTCGTCGCGGCGAAAGTTGGCGCGCTCCGACATGACGATGTGGACGCGGGCGGCCTTGATGCCCGAAATCGACTGGATGGTGCGGGCGATCTCGCCTTCCAATGCGCGGACGCGGGTGACCTGCTGCATGAAGGAGGTGAGGCCGAGCGAACCGACATTGTCGAACAGCTCGTAGCCGGCGTTGGCGCTGGTGGGCAGGCCTTTTTCGGCGAGCAGCATGCGGGCTTGTGCGGTACTGCCGGCAGGGACCAGGACGGTGGTGCCGTCGGAGGCGACGTCGAAGCCGATGCCCGCTTCGCCGAGCACCATGCCGATCTGGTTCACGTCGGAGCGTTCGAGGCCGACATAAAGCGTCTCGTAGGCTGGACGGTTGAGATAGACGGATGCCACGCCGACGATGGCGATCACCAGTGCTGCGATACCACCCAGCATGGCGAGACGGCGTGGGCCGAAACTCCTGAGATTGGCGACGATGCTCTGTAGCTGTTCGGGCACGTGCGTTAGTTCCCCGCAATACTTTCCGGAGAGACCCTAGCCCGCGAAGCTTGTGCGAAAATGTTATGGGCCGCGCAAGATGCGCGGCCCATGGCATTTCGTCGGGATTGTTGCTGCTGAATTGCCGCCTGATTTCAGGCGCTTCCGAAAGTCGAGACCGGCTTTCGGGGCCTAAGCGTCAGCTCTTGAACAGCGACAGGATGTTCTGCGAGTTCGAGTTGGCGATGGACAGCGCCTGGATGCCGAGCTGCTGCTGGACCTGGAGGGCCTGCAGGCGGGTCGATTCCTTGTTCATGTCAGCGTCGACGAGCTGGCCGACACCACGATCGATGGAGTCCATCAGGCTGGTAGTGAAGGTCTTCTGCAGGTCGATCTGGCTCTTGGCCGCGCCGAGCGTGGTGGCGGCGTCGGTCATTTCGGCCAGGGTGACTTCGGCGACCTTCACCATCTGGAGGATCTGGTCGTAGCTGAAGCCCTTCACGGACAGGGTCGCAACGGCGTAACCGTCGGTGGCGGCTGGTACGGCACCGGGGGTCGTGGGATTAGCCGCGGTGTTGTCGCGGACACCTGTGGTGCCGAGGCGCAGGCCTTCGAGGATGCCCTTGTTGACGTTGGTGGTGGCAGCAGCGTCATAGAGCTTTACGCCCTGGACCTTGATGTCGATGGTTGCCAGCGTGACGGTGCCCGAATTGTCGCGGATGAAGCCCGAAACGATCTTGGCGTCGTTGTGCACGCCGGCGGCCGAATGGCCGGCGGCAGTGGTCGAATTCACCGAAAGCCAGTTGGCGCCCGAGAAGCTGGCGCTGTCGGCGTAGCTCTTCAGCTGTGCCTGCAGGGCCTTGATCTCGACATCGATCTTGTTCTTGTCGGCGTCCGAGCCGTTGGCCGCGGCAACAAGCTTGACCTTGATGTCGTTGAGGGTGTCGATCGACTTGTGCATCGCCGTGTAGGCTGTGTCGACTTTCGAGGCGCCAAGACCGAGCGCGTCCTGGACCGTGGAGAGCGCCCTGTTGTCGGAACGCATGGTGGTGGCGATCGACCAGTAGGCAGCATTGTCGGACGCTTCTGCGACACGGTAGCCGGTCGAGATGCGGGCCTGGGTTGTGTTGAGCGCCTTGTTGGTGGTGTTGAGGCTCTGAAGCGCCGTCAACGCCGAAGCATTGGTCATGATACTGGACATCGAAATAACCCCCTCTGTCAGAGCCGCGCGTTCTGCCGCTGCGAACCGGTTGCGGATGCCGTACGTTCTGCCTGCGGCAGCCGAACCGTCATAGCAATTGGTTAACCATAACTACGAACTTATGGTTAACGGCAGATTAAGGACCGCGCAGTGACAGGCCTTCGCATTTACCGTTACGTGGCGGAATCTATGCTCGCCGTAACTTGCGCGAGGCTAACCCGCGCCGCCAGCCAGGGGAAAAGGCGGCGGCATGGGAAAGTGAAATCGGGCCGCACCCCATTGGGTACGGCCCGATTTCATGACTGCAGCTGTCTTGGTGCCGAAGCGTCAGCCCTTGAACAGTGACATGATCGACTGCGAGTTGCCGTTGGCGATCGAGAGCGCCTGGATGCCGAGCTGCTGCTGGACCTGGAGGGCCTGCAAGCGGGTCGATTCCTTGTTCATGTCGGCATCGACGAGCTGACCGACGCCGCGATCGATGGAGTCCATCAGGCTCGTCGTGAAGGCCTTCTGCAGCTCGATGCGGCTCTTGGCGGCGCCGAGATTGGTGGCAGCCGTCGTCATTTCCTTCAGCGCGGCTTCGACAACGCCAAGCTGCTTGGTCAGCTGGGCGTCGGAATAGCCCTTAACCGAGACGGTCATGACGGAGTAGGTGTCGGTGGCGGCATCGGTGCCTGGGGTAGGGGCGGACACTGCTGCACGGACACCTGTCGTGCCGAGGCGCTGGCCGTCCAGGATGCCCGTCTTGATAGCGGCAGCACCACCGGTTTCGAAAAGCTTGATGTCATCGACCTTGACGTCGATGGTCGAGATCGAGGCAGCGCCTGCCGCGTCGCGGTTGAAGGCGGAAACGATCTTGACGTCGTCGGCAGCGGTTGCCGCAGCGCCGCTCTTGACCGAGAGCATGTTGGTGCCGGAGAAGGTCGCGCCGTCAGCATAGGCCTTGAGCTGGCCCTGCAGTGCCTTGATCTCGGTGTCGATCTTTTCCTTGTCGGCAGCCGAAGCGCCGTTGGCAGCGACAAGCTTGACCTTGATGTCGTTGAGTGTGTCGATGGCCTTGTTCATGCCCGTATAGGCGGTGTCGACCTTCGAAGCGCCGAGGCCGAGCGAATCCTGAACCGTCGAGAGAGCCTTGTTGTCCGAACGCATGGTGGTTGCGATCGACCAGTAGGCGGCGTTGTCGGAAGCTTCGGCGACGCGGAGACCGGTGGCGATGCGACCCTGGGTGACGCTCAGCGACTTGTTGGTGGCGCTAAGCGTCTGCAGCGCCGTCATTGCCGACGCGTTGGTGTTGATGCTGGACATGGGAATTACGCCCCTCGGAAAAAGCAATACTGGGACATACCGGATCGACCGGTATGGCGGCGTGGCATCATGCCTATGATCGCCAAGAAGGGGTCACCCGCCATGACGAGAACAATCGCATCTTAACCTTACCGAACTGCTAAGATTTGCGCCGAATGTGTTTGTTAGAGATTTGAAATATATAAATTTTTTGCGTTTAGGCGAGACGACTGAGATAGCCCCGTGCCAAACGAAAACGGGCCGCACCGAAGTGCGACCCGTTCTCCAAGATATGCCTGAGACGGTTCGATCAGCCGCGGAAGAGCGACATGATCGACTGCGAGTTGCCGTTGGCGATCGACAGTGCCTGGATACCGAGCTGCTGCTGGACCTGGAGGGCCTGCAGGCGGGTCGATTCCTTGTTCATGTCGGCATCGACGAGCTGGCCAACGCCGCGATCGATGGAGTCCATCAGGCTCGAGGTGAAGGTCTTCTGCAGTTCGATGCGGCTCTTGGCAGCACCGAGGTCGGTGGCAGCCGTGTTCATGTCCTTGAGCGCGCTTTCGACGACGCCGAGCATCTGGCTGAGCTGCTGGTCGTTGGCGAACAGCGTGCCGTCGGTCAGCTTCATCGTGGCGACCTGGAAGGTGTCGGCGGCGTCGTAGGTGCCGAGGGTAACGGCGTTAGCCGCGCCTTCGACGCCAGCGGAAGTGCGCTCGGAGTCAAGGATGCCCTTGCCGGTCGTGGCAACGCCGGCGCCGGCTTCGTAGAGCTTGATGCTCTCGACCTTGACGTCGATGGTCGAGATCGAAGCGGTGCCCGAAGCGTCCCGGTTGAAGGCCGAGACGATCTTGACGTCCGGAGCCGCGGCAGCGCCGCTGTTCACCGACAACATGTTGGTGCCGGAGAAGGTGGCGCCGTCAGCATAGGACTTGAGCTGGTCCTGCAGGGCCTTCACTTCGGTCTGGATCTTGGCCTTGTCGGCGTTCGACGCACCATTGGCGGCGACCAGCTTGACCTTGATGTCGTTGAGGGTGTCGATGGCCTTGTTCATGCCGGTGTAGGCAGTGTCGACCTTCGAAGCGCCGAGGCCGAGCGAGTCCTGAACCGTCGACAGCGCCTTGTTGTCCGAACGCATGGTGGTGGCGATCGACCAGTAGGCGGCGTTGTCGGAAGCTTCCGCGACGCGGAGACCCGTTGCGATACGGCCCTGGGTGGTGTTGAGAGCTTTGTTGGTGGCAGACAGGGTCTGCAGCGCGGTCATTGCCGACGCATTGGTATTGATGCTGGACATGGGAAATACGCCCCGAAAAAACAACAAAAAACAGGGACATACCGGATCGACCGGTATGGCGGAGCGGCATCATGCCCATGACCTCTGTCGATCACCCGCCATGACGCATCATTCTCATATAGACATTTCTAAACCTCTAACTTTCGTGGAAATAGCCGGTTAACCAACGCCGATTTGTAGAATAATCGGCTGGCTGGGCTGCCTGGTGAAATGTCGAGCGGAAGAAGATCCGAAATAAAAATGGGCCGCACCAAAGTGCGGCCCATTTTCCTGTGATGTGCCTGAGACGGTTCGATCAGCCGCGGAACAGCGACATGATCGACTGCGAGTTGCCGTTGGCGATCGACAGCGCCTGGATACCGAGCTGCTGCTGGACCTGGAGGGCCTGCAGGCGGGTCGATTCCTTGTTCATGTCGGCATCGACGAGCTGGCCGACACCGCGATCGATGGAGTCCATCAGGCTCGAGGTGAACGACTTCTGCAGCTCGATGCGGCTCTTGGCGGCGCCGAGGTTGGTGGCGGCCGTCGTCATCGACTTGAGCGCGCCTTCGACCTTGCTCAGCATTGCACCGATGACGCCGTCGGTGACGCCGGCAGCGGTGATGTCGAGGTCGTGGACGGACTTGGTCACGACAACCGTTGCCGTCGCGTCTGCTGCCGTTGCGGCCGTCGCCGCGGCAGTCTTGGCGTCGACGTCGTGATCGCCGGCGGCGACGCGCTCGGCAAGCTTGGCCTCATAGGCGCCCTGTGCGGTGGCCGAGCTGTAGATCGCCGTCGAACGGTCGAGAATGCCGGCGTTCTTCAGGTTGGCGGTCGTGCCGCTGTCGAACAGCTTGATGCCCTCGACCTTGACGTCGATGGTCGAGATCGAGGCGGTGCCGGATGCGTCGCGGTTGAAGGCCGAGACGATCTTGGTGTCCTGCTGCACGCCGGTGTTGGCGGCGGCGTTAGCACCGGCAGCGTCCTTGTCGGACTTGACCGACAGCATGTTCGAACCGGAGAAGGTCGCGCCGTCGGCATAAGCCTTGAGCTGGCTCTGCAGCGCCTTGATCTCGGTCTGGATCTTGGCCTTGTCGGCGGCCGAAGCACCATTGGCAGCGACCAGCTTAACCTTGATGTTGTTGAGCGTGTCGATGGCCTTGTTCATGCCGGTGTAGGCGGTGTCGACCTTCGAAGCGCCGAGGCCGAGCGAATCCTGCACGGTGGACAGTGCCTTGTTGTCGGAGCGCATGGTGGTTGCGATCGACCAGTAAGCGGCGTTGTCGGAAGCTTCAGCGACGCGGAAGCCGGTCGCGATGCGGCCCTGGGTGGTGTTGAGAGCCTTGTTGGTTGCAGACAGGGTCTGCAGTGCCGTCATTGCCGATGCGTTGGTATTGATGCTGGACATGGGAATTACGCCCCTAGGGAATGCGATAGTACAGGGACATACCGGATCGACCGGTATGGCGGAGCGGCATCATGCCCATGATCGCTGTCGATCACCCGCCATGGCCGCTACGCTTCTCATACAAAAATTTCTAAAAGTATAATTGTCAGCAAAGCTGCGAGGTGATCTTGAGTATTCTTTGTCAGTATTCGAATATTCTTTTGTTTAAATATAAGTGGGTTCTGAAATGAAAAAGGGCCGCACCTTTAGGTGCGGCCCTGATCTATTGCGAAGTGCCTGAGACGGTTCGATTAGCCGCGGAACAGCGACATGATCGACTGCGAATTGCCGTTGGCAATCGACAGCGCCTGGATACCGAGCTGCTGCTGGACCTGGAGGGCCTGCAGGCGGGTCGATTCCTTGTTCATGTCGGCATCGACGAGCTGGCCGACGCCGCGATCGATGGAGTCCATCAGGCTCGACGTGAAGGCCTTCTGCAGCTCGATACGGCTTTTGGCAGCGCCGAGGTTGGTTGCAGCAGTTGTCATCGACTTGAGCGCGCCTTCGACCTTGCTCAGCATCGAGCCGATGAAGGCGTCGGTGACGCCCGAAGCGGTGATGTCGAGGTTGGCAACGGAAACGCCAGCGATGGACGTGGCAGTGCCGTCTGCCGCGGCAGCGGCTGTGGCGGCTGCCGTCGCTGCCGCCGTGTCGGCGCCGCCACCTGCCACCGAGGCAGCATAGGCGCTGTCGTAGGCCGACTGCGCAGCCGCCGAGCTCCAGATTGCGGTCTGACGGTCGAGGATACCGGCGTTCTTGACGTTGGCCGGCGTGCCTGCGCCCGAATCATAGAGCTTCAGGCCTTCGACCTTGACGTCGATGGTCGAGATCGAGGCCGTGCCGGAGGCGTCGCGGTTGAAGGCCGAGACGATCTTGGCATCAGCCTGGACACCCGTGCCAGCGGCTGCCGCGGCGCCGGCGGCGTCCTTGTCGGAAGAAACCGAGAGGTAGTTGGCACCCGAGAAGGTCGCGCCGTCGGCATAGGCCTTGAGCTGGCTCTGCAGCGCCTTGATTTCGGTCTGGATCTTGGCTTTGTCGGCAGCCGAAGCGCCGTTGGCGGCGACCAGCTTGACCTTGATGTCGTTGAGGGTGTCGATGGCCTTGTTCATGCCGGTATAGGCCGTGTCGACCTTGGATGCGCCGAGACCGAGCGAATCCTGAACGGTGGAAAGCGCCTTGTTGTCCGAACGCATGGTGGTGGCGATCGACCAGTAAGCGGCGTTGTCGGAAGCTTCTGCAACGCGGAGACCCGTGGCGATACGGCCCTGGGTGACGTTGAGCGACTTGTTGGTGGCTGCAAGCGTCTGCAGCGCCGTCATTGCTGACGCGTTGGTATTGATGCTGGACATGGGAATTACGCCCCTAAGAAATGCAAAGGTACAGGGACATACCGGATCGACCGGTATGGCGGAGCGGCATCATGCCCATGATCCCGTGGGATCACCCGCCATGCCGGGTAATCTCCACGATACTCCCTACCAAATCGCTAAGTGTTAGAAACATCGCAGATAATCTTGGGAATTATTTTGAATGCGCCCGGCAAACGCAAAACGGGCCGCACCTGAGGTGCGGCCCGTCCTGATACAAGATGCCTGAGACGGTTCGATCAGCCGCGGAACAGCGACATGATCGACTGCGAGTTGCCGTTCGCAATCGACAGCGCCTGGATGCCGAGCTGCTGCTGGACCTGAAGGGCCTGCAGGCGGGTCGATTCCTTGTTCATGTCGGCGTCGACGAGCTGACCGACACCGCGATCGATGGAGTCCATCAGGCTCGAGGTGAACGACTTCTGCAGCTCGATGCGGCTCTTGGCGGCGCCGAGGTTGGTTGCGGCGGTCGTCATTTCCTTCAGCGCGCCTTCGACAACGCCGAGCATGGCGCCGATCTGGGTGTCGCTGAAGCCCTTAACCGAAAGCGAGGCCACGGTGTAGGTGTCGGTGCCGACAGCGGCAGCGCCGGCCGTCGGAGCCGAGGCGGTCGCGGTGCGGGCACCGGTGCCGAGACGGAACGCATCGAGGATGCCGTTGGTCAGGCCGGTGGTGGCAGCCGAGCCGTCATACAGCTTGATGTCCTGGACCTTGACGTCGATGGTCGAGATCGAGGCGGTGCCGGCGGCGTCGCGGTTGAAGGCCGAAACGATCTTGACGTCGTCGGCGGTGCCGGCGACGGCGTGACCGGTCGTTGTGTTGACCGACAGCATGTTCGAACCCGAGAAGGTCGCGCCGTCGGCATAGGCCTTGAGCTGGCCCTGGAGCGCCTTGATTTCGGTGTCGATCTTTTCCTTGTCGGCAGCCGAAGCGCCGTTGGCAGCGACAAGCTTGACCTTGATGTCGTTGAGCGTGTCGATGGCCTTGTTCATGCCGGTGTAGGCGGTGTCGACCTTCGAAGCGCCGAGGCCGAGCGAGTCCTGGACCGTCGAGAGGGCCTTGTTGTCCGAACGCATCGTGGTGGCGATCGACCAGTAGGCGGCGTTGTCGGAAGCTTCGGCGACGCGGAGACCCGTGGCGATACGGCCCTGGGTGACGTTGAGCGACTTGTTGGTGGCTGCGAGGGTCTGCAGCGCCGTCATTGCTGACGCGTTGGTGTTGATGCTGGACATGGGAATTACGCCCCTAAGATATGCGATGGTACAGGGACATACCGGACCGACCGGTATGGCGGAGCGGCATCATGCCCATGATCTCTCCGTGAGGATCACCCGCCATGCCGGGCAATCTCCACGATAGAAGCTACCAAAGGTCTAAGCGGTATGGTTAACCAGCATTAACCTGCTGCTTTTCCCGGGATTTGTGTGAGTACCAAAACGCATTGGCCGCAGCACGCGCGAGGCGGGCTGCGGCCAATGGACTGGATAGCTGTTATGGCGCGCCCGCAAGCTGACGCGCGGTGATCTAGGTAAAAGATCGCACGAGGGATCCGACGAGCAGGTTCCAGCCGTCGATGAGGACGAAGAACAATATCTTGAACGGCAAGGACACAACCGTCGGCGGCAGCATCATCATGCCCATCGCCATGGTGATGGTGGCAACGATCAGGTCGATGACGAGGAAGGGCAGCACGATCAGGAAGCCGATCTCGAAGCCGCGGCGGATTTCGGAGATCATGAAGGCCGGAACCAGGATGCGCAGGTCGACCTTGTCTTCCGACACCGTCTGGCCGCGCTCGCGGGCGAGGTCGGCGAACAGGTTGAAGTCCTTGTCGCGGACGTTGCGCATCATGAAGGTGCGGAACGGATCCGAAATGCGGTCGATCGCTTGTACCTGGGTGATCTGGTTGTCCATCAGCGGCTTGACGCCGTTCTGCCACGCCTGATCGAAGGTCGGCGCCATGACGTAGAAGGTCATGAACAAAGACAGCGAGATCAGGATCAGGTTGGCCGGCGTCGACTGCAGGCCGATGCCGGTGCGCAGGATCGAAAAGGCGATGACGAAGCGGGTGAAGCTCGTCACCATGATGAGCAGGCCCGGTGCTACCGACAGCACGGTGAGCAGGCCGAACATCTGGATGATGTAACCGATGGTGGCGCCATCGGTATTGCCGAGCTGGCTCAGGTCGAGCTGCTGGGCGCTCGCCGGCGCGATGGCGCCAGCGAGGATGGCTGCAGTGGCCAGGAACTTTTTCATTCGAAGAGCAACGTTCTGATCAGCACTTCCTTGACGTGGCCGTCGCTGCGGATGGCGGCGCGTTCGTCGAGGTCGGTCTTGAGGTGGCGGAAAGCGCTGGCGCCCTGGACCTGGTGGATCCTAAGCGTGCGCACGTAGGCGAGCAGGTCCTGGTGGACGCGCTCGGCGAGGTCTGCGGATTGCGGCGCGTCGAGCACCAAAGACACCTCGAGGCGGATCCACATGGTGTCGGGCGCGGCGAGATTGGCTGTGATGGCGGGCAGCTGGACCAGCGTGCCAGCGGCTTCGCTGGCCGGACCTTGCTCGGCCGCCGCGTCCTTGGCAGGAGCGTGCGCCTTGGGTGCCTCTGCCTCGGCCTGCTCGACAGGCGTGCTTTCGGCCTTGAGGTAACCGCCCGACAGCCAGCCCATGCCGATGGCTCCGACGGTCAGCACCGCCAGGATGCCAAGCTGGACGACCAGCGAGGGGCCGGGCTTCTGGGGGAGGAACTGATCTATGTCTGACATGTCCCGGGCCTAGAAGGGGAGGACCTGGTCGAGGAACTGCTGGCCGTAGGGCGGCTGCTGGACCTCGGTGATGCGGCCGCGACCGCCATAAGAGATGCGGGCTTCGGCGATGCGCTCGTAAGGAATGGTGTTTTCCGGACCGATGTCGGACGGACGCACGATGCCGGCGATGGTCAGCACGCGCAGTTCGGCGTTGACGCGCACTTCCTGCGAGCCGCGGATCATCATGTTGCCGTTGGGCAGCACGTCGGTGACGACGGCGGCGAGCAGCAGGTTGAGCTTTTCGGAACGGGTGGTGGCGCCGTCGCCGGAATAGATCGACTTGGAGCCGGCGCTGCCGTCGCCCTTGCCGCCGGTCTTGGCGCCATCCCACTCGACGTTGAGGCCGGCGGCGATGGTCCGGTTGGTGACCCGGTTGCGCTCGGACTCGTTCTGGAAGCGGGCCCTGTCGTCGATCTCGATCTTGACGGTCAGGATGTCGCCCGGCTGCAGCGCGCGCGGGTCGGTGAACATGCGGCTCTGCTTGTCCTGCCACAGCGAAAAGCGCTTGGGCGGTGCCGCAGGCGATTCAGGATAGCGGTACATCGACGAGCTGCCGTCCTCGATACCGGAACCGACGGCCGACATTGTCGGCTCCTTGCCGATTTCCTTGAGGTTGGAGCCGCAGCCGGCGAGGCTGGCCATTGCTGCGGCGAGGAGGGCTTTTCTGATCATGTGGGGTCTTCCCGGCGTGCGGCGCTCGCGATGATGCGGGTCAGTTCCGCCGCGACCTTGCTTTCCATTTCGTTCAGGATGACGCTGGCCTTGCGCGCGTCGAGCTTCATCATGATGGCGGCGGCAAGATCGACGTTCATCACCGCCAGGCGCTCGGCGGCGGCATCGGGCTTCATGCGCGAATAGATCTGGACCACCCCTTCCTCGGCGCGGGCCAGGAAGACCTCGCGACGCTTCAGCCATGTCTCGTATTCGGTCTTGCGCTCCTCGAGCAGGGCGATGCGCTTGTCGACCTCGGCCTGCAGCTTCTTCAGCTCTTCGGCCTGCAGCTGATAGCGGCGGTCGCGGGCGGCGTCGGCGATGTTGGAGCAGAAACGCTCGACTTCGCTCTGCTCGACCGGAGGAACGGCTGCCTCGACGGGGGCTGCCGGGGCTTCCTCGCGCTCGATGACCCGCGTCGGCGTGCCCTGGACCACAGGGGTCTTCGGCGCGGCCTGCTCGGCATGAGCCGAGGCGGCGAACACGATGCCGAGCGCTGCCGCGGCAAGGGCGTGGCGGCGGAAGTGGGAAAGCGCGTTGGTCATGGCCATGGCTTACTGCACCACCAGGTCGGCTTGCAGCGCGCCTGCCGACTTGATGCCCTGGAGGATTGCGATGATGCCATCCGGCTTGACGCCGAGGCGATTGAGGCCGGCGACCAGCGTCTGCAGGTCGGGACCGTCGAGCAAAGCGAGCTTCGAGGTTGGCGTTTCCGTCTCGATGACGGTGGCGTCCTCGACCGCGGTTTCGCCGCGCGAGAACGGCTCGGGCTGGACGACACGCGGCTGCTCGGTGATGCGCACGGTGAGCGTACCGTGGCTGATGGCGACGCGCGAGATCTTGACCTCGTTGCCGATGACGATGGTGCCCGTGCGCTCGTCGACGACGACGCGGGCGGGTACATCAGACATGATCATCAGGTTTTCGAGCTCGGCATAGAAGCGCGCGGTCGAAACGCCCTCCGGCTTGCGGATGACGACGACGCGCGAATCCTGCTCGCCGGCGACACGCTTGCCGAAACGATGGCGGGCATAGTCGTTGATGGCGTCGGCGATGCGCACCGAGGTCGAGAAATCGGGATTGAACAGCTGCAGGGTGAGCACGTTCTCGTCGGCAAAGCGCGCCTTGACCTCGCGCTCGACGATGGCGCCGTTGGGCACACGGCCCGAGGTGGGCACGCCTTGCGTGACCTGCTCGGCCTTGCCCTGCGCGTTGAAGCCGGAGACCAGCACCGAGCCTTGTGCAACGGCGTAGATCTCGCCGTCGGGCGCCTTGAGCGGGGTCATGACAAGCGTGCCGCCGGCAAGGGACGAGGCATCACCGAGCGAGGAGACGTTGATGTCGATGCGCGCACCGGCCTGGACGAAGGCCGGCAGGTTGGCGGTGACGATGACGGCGGCGACATTGCGGACGCGCGCCCGGCCGTCTTCCGAAGCGATACCGAGATTTTCGAGCATGGCGCGGATCGACTGCTCGGTGAAGGGCGAGTTGCGCAGGCTGTCGCCCGAGCCGTTCAGGCCGATGACGAGACCGTAGCCAACGACCTGGTTGTCGCGGGCTTCCTGGAGCGAGGCGACGTCCTTGATGCGGACATTGACGAGATTGGCGCCGGTGCCCGAATTGAGCGTCGTCTGGCGGCCACCATCGCCTGAGGTGGCGATGAAGTCGCCGTCGCCGCCATTGCCGCCGCGAAGGTCCGTTGCGGCATAGCCGCCGGCAGCAGCCTTGCCGCCGGCCTTCAGCTGGCCGGCCGGAACGCCGTCGGGGCCGTCTGCATAAGCGGTTTGCAGGCCGAATACGGCGATTGCGGCAAGCAACAGTCTACGGATCATATAGCACCCACGCGGATCGAGCCGTCGGCCATGACCGTGCCCGTGAAGACCTTGCCGCTGTCGAGGTTGCGGACCTTGACGACGTCGCCAGCGGCACCAGGCTCGAGCGTCACGGCGGCAGCCGAGATCATCAGCGGGCCGGAGGCGAAGACGACCTGAACGGAGGCGCCGCGGTCGACCAGCCAGGCCTCGCGCAGCGCGGTGATCGGAACATATCGGCCGGGCAGCAGCGTGCGCTTGGCGATGCGGCCGTCGAGCTCGTCGGCGAGCGTGGCGACAGAATCGGGGCGCACCTTGCCCGGCTTGAGAGTGACTTCCTTGAGCGAGGACAAGGCAATCGTCTCGCCTGGATAGATGACGCGGTTGGGGACGAGCACGACCTCCTGGTCGGCAGCCTGCGCTGCGCCGCCAAGCATGGCGAACGCAAGGACTGTCGAGCGGATGTGGAGGAGGGCGTTCCGTCGCCGCATAGTCTTCACCGGATGTTCTTGGAGACGACGGCGGCCATTTCGTCGGCCGCCTGGATGACCTTGGAGTTCATCTCGTAGGCGCGCTGCGCCGAGATCAGCTCGGTGATTTCCTTGACCGGGTCGACGTTGGAGTTTTCCAGGTAACCCTGCTTGATCGTGGCGTAGCCGGGATCGCCGGGGATGCCGACATTGGCGGCACCCGAGGCCTCGGTCTCGGCGAAGAGATTGTCGCCGAGCGGCGCGAGGCCAGCCTCGTTGGCGAAGTTGGCAAGCGTCAGCTGACCGAGCGGCTGGAGGGCCGTCTGGTTGTCGAGCCGGGCGAAGACCTGGCCGGAATTGTTGACGATGACCTCGACGGCGTCCTGGGGCACGTTGATCGCCGGGATGACGTTGAAGCCATCGACGGTGACCAGCTGGCCGGTGCCGTTCTTGTTGAACGAACCGGCGCGTGTGTAGAGCGTCTGGCCGTCGGCGCCCTCGATCTGGAACCAGCCCTTGCCGGACAGCGCCAGATCGAACTCGTTGGTGGTGCTGGTGAGGCCGCCCTGGATGTGGACGTTGCGCACTGCTGCCGTCTTGACGCCGAGACCGATCGAGACGCCTTCCGGCACGATCGCCGAATTGGCCCGGTTCGGCACGCCCTGGGTGCGGTCGACCTGGTAGAGCAGGTCGGAGAACTCGGCGCGGGCGCGCTTGTAGCCGGTGGTGTTGATGTTCGCGATGTTGTTCGCGATCACCTCGAGATTTGTCTGTTGGGCATTCATGCCCGTGGCGGCGATGGCAAGTGCTTTCATCGGGATGTTCCTCAGATGCCCATGCGGCTGACTTCGAGATAGGCCGTGACGATCTTGTCGCGGATGGCGACGGCGGCCTGCAGGGCCTGCTCGGCGCTCATCACCGCATCGACGACCTCACGCGTGTCGGCCTTGCCCTGGAGCCCGGAGAGCGACAGCTGCTCGGCCTGGCGCAAGGTGTTGTGCGCTTCGGTCGCTGCGTCGGCGAGGGCGGCGGCGAAGGACGACGCGACACCGCCGCCAGCGGCGGCGGCGCCAGCCTCGGGCGCAACGCTGGTCGGCTTGGACAGTAGCTGGGTGCCGACTGGGCTGATGGAGCCGATCATTACTGATTCCTCATAAGATCAATGGTCATGGAAATGAGTTCGCGCGCCTGCTTGACGACCTGCAGGTTGGCTTCATAGGAGCGGTTGGCCTCGGTCATGTCGGCCATTTCGATGATGACATTGACGTTGGGCATCTTGACGAAACCGGCGGCGTCGGCGGCCTCGTTGCCAGGCTGGAATTCCAGCGGAAAGGCCGTCTGGTCGTGGCCGATCGAGGCGATCTCGACCGTCGAGGCGCCGGTGGCGCGGTCGAGCTCGGCGGCGAAGCTGACGGTCTTGCGGCGATAGGGATCAGCGCCCGGCGTGTTGCCGGTCGACTGGGCGTTGGCGAGGTTTTCCGAAACGATGCGCAGGCGTTCTGACTGAGCTCCGAGACCGGAACCGGCGACCTTGAGGGCGGCGACGAGCGGATCCATCCCGGTCAGGCCTTCGTGCTCAGCATGATCATGCGGTGGAAGGCCTTGACGATGGCCGTGTTGAGCTCGAACGAGCGGCGGACTTCGCCGGCTTTCATGAGCTCGTCTTCGACCGCGACCGTGTTGTCGGAAGGCAGGACCGCGTGCTTGGGATCCTCGGGCCTGATGGCGTAGCCGGCTTCGGTGGCGCCGCCGGTGAGATGGCCGGTCTGGGTCGAGGCCATGGCGACACGCGAGCGGTCGAGCACTTTGTCGAAAGGCTCGATGTCGTTTGTCCGATAGCCGGGCGTGTTGGCGTTGGCGACGTTACCGGCGATGGCGTTCTGGCGCACTGAGAGCCAGCGTGCCTGCTGGGCGGCCAGATCGAACAGGTTGACGGGGTCCATGGAAATCTCCGAGCAGATTTCCAAACACTATGGCCTCAGTCTTGCGCGGGCCTTGCGCGGGGCCCAGGCCGCTACTTCGCGACCTGGAAGACCTCTTCGCGCGAGGTGACGAGTATCCATTTGCCATCGCGCTGTTCGATCGAGGCGACCCGGCTCGAATCGGGCAGGACCGATCCGAGCTGGACGACCCAGACGCCGGCGTCGTCCTCGACCATGGCGCGCCCGTTGGCGATGTGGACGAGCTTGAAATCGATCTTCGGTCCGGGGAAGGGCTGCTCGGCAATGCCGGCAACGCCTGCTTCATCCTTTGCCGGGCGCAGCGAGCCGGTGGCGAACAAATCGAGCTTCATCGGCGGAATGTCTTCGACCGACATCGGCGCGCCAACGCGTTCGACCGGTTGGCCCATGACCAGCGGCGGCGCTTGGTCATTTTGGCCACCACCGGAGAATTTCATCGCCCGGATGCCGAACTTGTCCTGGTTGAAGAAGATGTACCAGGGAAACAGCGC
Source organism: Aminobacter sp. LjRoot7 (assembly GCF_964252895.1). Taxonomy (NCBI): domain Bacteria; kingdom Pseudomonadati; phylum Pseudomonadota; class Alphaproteobacteria; order Hyphomicrobiales; family Phyllobacteriaceae; genus Aminobacter; species Aminobacter sp. LjRoot7. Next base: position 915,383 of record NZ_CAXUPX020000001.1, on the reverse strand, counting down.
GCAGGTGAGCCCAAGTGCGATGCCGAGCGCGGCGATTACGAAGTCGCTGCGGTGATTGCGCTTTTCGTGCTTCGGCGTGATGGTCAGCGGCTTGCGCTTCAGGCCGAGCCGCTGCATCAGCGTGCGCGGCTGGTCCTTGGAGCCGATCATCTCCAGGAATTCGCTTGCCGGGTCATTCCGCCTGAACATGGGATCTATCCTTGGATTTCAGATGGCGTGCGAGGTCGGAGAACGGATCGAGCGAGGGCCCGTCGGCAGGCGATTGGCCGAGCGCTTCGTAGATCACCGGAACCTGCTTCACCGCGAGATCGAGATCGGGGTCGGCGCCGGGCTGGTAGGCGCCGAGCAGGCGGATGTCGCGCGTGTCCTCGAAGCGCGAGATCAGCGCCTTGAGCTTGCTGACGAGCTGGCGCTGTTCCGGCGTCCAGGCCTTGGAGGCAAGACGCGAGATCGAGGCCAGCGGATTGACCGGCGGATAGCGGCCCTGTTCGGCGATGGAACGGTCGAGCACGACGTGGCCGTCGAGAATGCCGCGGACGGAATCGGCGACGGGATCGTTGTGGTCGTCGCCGTCGATGAGCACCGAGATGATGGCGGTGATCGAGCCGGTGCCCTCCATGCCGGGGCCGGCGCGTTCGAGCAGCTTGGGCAATTCGGTGAAGACCGAAGCGGGATAGCCGCGCGCTACCGGCGGCTCGCCGGCGCCGATGGCGACCTCACGCAGGGCGTGGGCGAAGCGGGTGATGGAATCGAGCACGAGCAGGACGCGGTGGCCCTTGTCGCGGAAATGCTCGGCGACACGCATCGCGGTATCAGGCGCACGGCGGCGCATCATCGCGCTCTCGTCCGACGTGGCGACGACAGCGACGGTCTTGGCCATGGATGCCGCGCCGATGGTGTCTTCGAGGAATTCGCGCACCTCGCGGCCACGTTCGCCGATCAGGGCGACGACGACTGTGTCGAAGGCATCCGCTCCAGCGAGCATGGCAAGCAGCGTCGACTTGCCGACGCCGGAACCGGCGAAGATGCCCATGCGCTGGCCGAAGCAGAGCGGAGTGAAGATGTCGATGACGCGCACACCGGTCTGAAAGCCTGTTTCGACGCGTTGGCGGGCAAGTGCCGCTGGCGGAATGGATTCGGTGGCATCGTTCTTTGCGCTGCGGACCAGCGCCGCGCCGCCGTCTATCGGGCGGCCAAGCGCGTCGATGGCACGGCCGCGCCAGCTCGGGTGCGGCGTGATGGCGATCGGGCCGCGGGTGAAGACGGCGTCACCAACGCCAACCTCGCCGCTGCTTTCATAGGGTGCGACCAGCACCTCGTCGCGGCCGATCTGCACGATCTCGCCGCGGCGGTTGCGGCCATGGCCACGGTGCTCGACGATGTCGCCGAGGCGCGCGCTCGAGGACAGGCCGCCGACCTTGTAATGGGTCGGTGCGATTTCCGTCACCTGGCCGCCGCGCCGGACCAGCAGGCGGTCGTCGGCGAAGCGGTGCTGGATCCGCTCGAGCGCTTCGAGCCGATTGTCGTGGACCGCCTGGGGCTCGTTGCGGATGTTGGCCAGCGAGGTGCTCACTTACTTCGAGCCAAGTGTCTTGATCGCGTCGGAGAACGAGGCTTCGGTCTGGCGCATCAGGGCGGCGGTGTTCTCGAAGGCGCGCTGCACCATGATGAGCTTGGTCATCTCCTTGATCGGATTGACGTTGGACTCCTCGACGAAACCCTGGACGATGCCAGCATCCATGCGGTCGACGACCGGTTCGGGCGCCGTCGGCGGGATGACGCCCGAGTTGCCGTAGCGGACGAAGTTGGTGCCGGGGTTGAATTCGTAGAGGCCAATCGCTCCTACCAACTTGCCGTCCTGGCGCAGCGAGCCGTCGGCGCCGGCGGTCGGCGGTCCGGCACGCGGATCGACCTGCATCGGCGCGCCGCCGGCGTCGAGCACCGGATGGCCCTCGACGGTGACGAGCTGGCCTTCTGCGGTCATCTCGAAGCGGCCGTCGCGTGTCATCACGACGCCAGCGGGTGTCTCGATACCGAACCAGGCGTCGCCGCGAACGGCGAAGTCGAACGGATTGCCGGTCTCGCGCATGGCGCCGTGCTGGGTCGACAGGTAGGTGTCGCCAGGCGAGGTGAAGGAGACGGATTTCGGGCCGAGGCCGGAAACCACATCCTCGAACTTCACGCCAGTGGCGCGGAATCCGACGGTCGAGGCGTTGGCGACGTTGTCGGCGATGGTGTTGAGGCGCTTTTCCAGCGCGACCTGGGCGGAGAGGGCGACGTAAAGACCGTTCTGCATGATGTTCTCAGAACCTTAGTTTCTGCATGGCAAACAGCACGTCGGTCGAAACGCCATATGCCGGCGACGAAGAGCCGAACAGGGTGCCGACGGAGGCTTGCACCGGGGAGGACGGATTGTTGATTTCCCAAAGGCTGGTGAAGCGCTTGAGGAACTCGTCGAGCTTCTTGGGATTGGAGAAGGTATCGATCTTGAGCTTGTCCTCGAACAGCTTGACCTGGCGGTCGATGTTGGCGGAGGCGAAGGATTCAGGCAGACCGAGTGCGGTGCGCACGACCTTGGCGAGGGCGTTATCGGCGAGCACCTCGTAGAAGCTGGTGATCGAGGGGGCCTTGCGCTGGAAATAGAGCGCGAGCCGCACGCCCTCATTGTCCTTGCCGGCATTCTCTTCCAGCGTCTGGCGGACATATTTGTCGACCGATGGACGCTGCGCGGCATTGTAGGTCGTCGCATCCTTGCCGAGGGCTTCGAAGTTGTAGGTGCTGGCAAACGCAGCGTAGCGCTTGTCCGTCATCTGATTGGCGTAGCTCTTCGGATCGCGAACGCCGCCGGCCAGAACCTTTTCCATCATCTCCTTGTTGGGGATCGACCCTTCGATGCCGAAGGATTTCATGGCGAAAGTGTAGAGCCTGGTGTCGGACATCAGGTCCTTGGCCGACTTCACCTTGACGATGTTGTCGAGGTAGTACTTGACCTCTTTCTTGACCGCTTCGGAGTTGGGGTCGACGCCATCCAGCTTGACCCGGATCAGGTATTTGTCGACCGCGCCTTGCTGCGCCTTGGTGTAGACGGTGGCCTTGTCGCCGAGCTCGGCAAAGTTGAAGCTCTTGACGAATTCGGCGTAGCGCTTGTCGGTCAGCTTGTTGGCGAAGCTGTCTTCCTTGGCCACGCCTTCCTTCAAGGCTTTGACCATGAAGGCTTTGGCGTAGGACATGCTCTCCAGGCCGTGCGCCTTCATGGCGTATTTGAACAGACGGTCGTTCTTGACGAACTCGTCGATGCTTTTCACCTTGGTGATGTTCTTGAGGTAGTACTCGGTGTCGCGCTCGACCGTGGGCTGGTTCTCCACGCGATCCAGAGCCTTGCCGAGATCCCGCGCGATCAGGTGGTAGCTTGTATAGGTATTGAGCACGACAACAGCCCTTCCGCCGCAGCATAGACGGGGAAGGCTACGCCCAATTGCTTGCGCGAGGCTGAATGGTTTTGCGATGATCCTTCAAGCCTCACACAAGGCACGGCCGCTATCTGTGCCTGTATGTTGCTTTGAATGTGCGGAAGGACCTGCTGTGGGCATTCTGATCGGACTCGTCGTGACGCTGGGCTGTGTGCTCGGCGGTTTCATGGCGATGGGTGGACACCTGGACGTCCTGATGCAGCCTTGGGAGCTTGTCATCATCGGCGGTGCAGCCCTCGGTACATTCCTGGTCGCCAACCCGATGGCCACGGTCAAGGATACCGGCAAGGCGATCGTCGAAGCGCTGAAGCAGGCGGTGCCGAAAGAGCAGGACTATCTCGAGACGCTGGGCGTGCTGCATTCGCTGATGCGCGAGCTGCGCACCAAGACCCGCTCCGAGGTCGAGGCGCATATCGACAACCCCGATGACTCGCCGATCTTCCAGGCCTATCCGCTGGTGTTGAAGAACTACGACCTGACGCATTTCATCTGCGACTATTGCCGCATCATCATCATCGGCAATGCCCGCTCGCACGAGATCGAGGCGCTGATGGACGAAGAAATCCAGACCATCCGCGCCGACAAGCTCAAGTCCTATCACGCGCTGATCGCCGTCGGTGACGGCCTGCCGGCTCTGGGCATCGTTGCTGCGGTGCTCGGCGTCGTCAAGGCGATGGGCGCGCTCGACCAGTCTCCCGAAATCCTCGGCGGCCTGATCGGTGCCGCACTCGTCGGCACCTTCCTCGGCATCTTCTTGTCCTATGCCGTGGTCGCGCCGATCGCTACCAAGATCAAGACGGTGCGCGAGAAGAAGAACCGCCTCTACATCGTCGTCAAGCAGACGCTGCTTGCCTACATGAACGGCTCGCTGCCGCAGGTTGCGATCGAATTCGGCCGCAAGACGATCTCGTCTTATGATCGTCCGTCGATCGATTCGGTGGAGCAGAGCACGCTGAATACGGCCATCGTCGAAAAGAAGGCCGCCTGAGCCAATGCGGGACGCTGACAAAGGGCATCGCAAGTCATGAATACCACCGCAAGCCCAGCGGAACCGCGGGATGTCGTCATCGAGCGCCTGCTGGGCGATACAGGCGAACCGGAGAAGGTGCTTGCCGCTGCGCGCCGCCTGGCTGAGCGCGCGGCGACCTCAGTCGCCGAAGCCATCAACCAGGCGCTGCCGACGTCTGTCTTCGTCGAAGTCGGCGAGGTCAAGCTCGGTCGCATGACGGATGCCAAGGCAGGCAAGGGCAACCAGGCGATGACCGTCGCCCCGACCCGGCTTTCGCCCGATGGCCTGGTGATGACGTTCGATCCGCAGGCGATCGCCATCCTGGTCAACCTGATGTTCGGCGGCGAGCCCAGCCGCGACATCGCCCCGATCGACCGCGATCTGTCGTCGATCGAACTCAGTGTTGTCTCATTGCTGATCCAGGACGTGGCGCGTGCGATGAATTCGCAAGGCCCGGACGGTGGGCTCGGCGTTAAGTTGCCGGCGCCCGAAGCGATCACTGGCGCGACAATGAAGAAGCATGTGTTTCGCGACGGACCTTCGGCACGCATCGTGCTGACGGTCTCGACGACGGCTTCGCGCGGCACGCTGACGCTGACGCTGCCGCAGCGCGTGCTGGTGTCGGATCGCCGCCCGGCCGAGGTCGAGACGAGTGCAGCGCCCACCACCGAATGGCGCTCGCGCTTCTCCGACGAGCTGATGCGCTCGACCGTGAAGCTGGAAGCCTCGATGCCGATCGGGCGGATGACGCTTGGCGAGCTGACAGGGCTCGAGGTTGGGCAGGTCATCGAGCTCGCCGAGAACACCCAGTCCAACGCGATCATCGCTGCCCGCGGCAAGACATTGTTTGCCTGCGAGTTCGGCAAGCTTGGCCAGAATTACACAGTACGCATCCGGCGTCCGTTCGACTCTACCGAAGAAACAATTGAAGGGATCGTCGCGGGTTGAGCGCTGCCTGGCAGCCACCGCGAACGACAGAACTGGAGAACACCGATGAGCAAGGCGCAGTCCAAGCCCGACGTCGAAAAGCCCGAGATCGAAGAAGTCGAGGACGATCAGCTCAACCGTGCCATCGAAGAATTGCGCGGCGTCCTGAGCGAAGAGGAAAAGCGCCCGAGCGCGGGCAGCGCCTCTGCTGCGGCCGGCAACAACAGCGTGATCTTTGGCATTCCGGTCGAGGTCCAGATCGTGCTCGGCAGCACCGAAATGCCGGTCTCCGAACTGATGGCGCTGCAGAAGGGCTCGACGGTTGCCCTGGACCGCCGCATCGGCGAACCCGTCGATGTCGTGGTCAACGGCAGGCGTATCGCGCGCGGCGAAATCACGGTACTTGAAAGCGATCCGTCGCGCTTCGGCATCCGTCTCACTGAAATCGTAGCGGCGACGAAGAGCGCCTGAGGACTGTTGACCTTGCTTACCCTTGCTTCCAGAGAGGCCTCCGCATGACCACGTCGCTGGCGTCGCTGACGCGGCCACAGAAGGCTGCGGCTATTTTGGTGGCAATGGGCAAGCCCTCGGCCAGCCGTCTGCTGAAGTTCTTCAAGCAAGAGGAGCTCAAGGCGCTTATCGAAGGTGCGCGGCTGCTGCGCACCATCCCGCAGGCCGATCTCGAACGGATCGTCGCCGAGTTCGAGGCCGAGTTCACTGAAGGTGCCGGCCTGCTCGACTCGGCCGACAAGATGGACACGATCCTCAACGAGTCGCTGTCGCCGGAAGAAATGAACGCGCTGATGGGCAATGGCGAGCCCCTGGCGATCAAGGACAACCTGCCGCCGGTGTGGCCGCAGGTCGAACGGCTCGAAGCAACACAGATTGGCACTTTCCTCGCCAACGAACATCCGCAGACTGCGGCGATGATCCTGTCCAACCTGGCGCCGACCTATGCGGCGCGGGTGGTGCTGTCGATGGAAAAGCCGGCACGCAGCGAGATCATCAAGCGCATGATGGAGCTGGCCAACGTGCCGGAAGCCGCGACCAAGCTGGTCGAACAGCAGCTGCGCAACCACGTGCTGACCGAAAGCGCCCAGAAGGATACCTCGGTCGGCCAGACGCGCGTCGCCAGCGTACTCAACGAACTGGACAAGTCGCAGCTCGAAGAGGTGATGAGCGACCTCCGGGAAGTCGGCATGGCCGATCTCGATGCCATTCGCGCCCGCCTGTTCTCCTTCGAGGACATTCCATCGATGGCGCAGAAGGCGCGTGTGGCGCTGTTCGACGGGCTGTCGACCGAGCTCATCACCATGGCGCTCCGCGGTACGGCCCTGCCGCTGGCCGAGGCCGTACTGTCGTCGATCAGCGCACGTTCGCGCCGCATGATCGAATCCGAGCTAAGCCAGGGGTCGGAAGGCATCCAGCCGGCCGACATCCTGCGCGCCCGCAAGACCATCGCTTCAACCGCCTTGCGCATGTCAAGCGAGGGCCTCCTCGAATTGCCATCCGCGCAAGACGCCGCCTGATCTTTCCCGACGCGGTCTGCTGAACAATGTCGGACGAGGATAAAGACTCCAAAACAGAAGAGCCGACAGAGAAGAAAATCCGCGACACGATGGAGAAGGGCAAGCTGCCTGTCTCCAAGGAAGTCGCGATCTTCACCTCGTTCCTGGCGATTATGGTCTATGCCGTGTTCTTCGCCAGTTCGTCTGTCGCCGAACTTGGCGTCTTCCTGGCGAACTTTCTCGAAAAGCCCGAAGCTTGGCCGCTCGGCACCGAGCGCGACGTCATCGAACTCTACCAGGCGGTGGCGGTCGAGATCGGCCGCGCGGTGGCCAGCCTGTTCCTGATGTTGATCGTCGCCGGTGTCGGCGCATCGCTGATCCAGAACGTGCCGCAGTTCGTCGGCGAGCGCATTCGCCCGCAGGCCGAGCGGATCTCGCTGACCAAGGGCTGGAAGCGCATGTTTGGCGCACAGGGCCTGGTCGAATTCCTGAAGTCGCTGGGCAAGCTCGGCTTCGTCATGATCGTGCTCTACTTCGTCCTGTCGGACGATCATCGCCGGCTGCTGGCCGGCATGATCACCAATCCGGTCGCCTTTGGCGACGTCATCCGCAGCATCACCGTCGACATCCTGGTGGCGATCGTCTTCGTCATGGGGGTGATCGGCGTCGCCGACATCGTGTGGTCGCGCTTCCACTGGTTCCAGGAACAGCGCATGACCAAGCAGGAGGTCAAGGACGAGATGAAGCAGTCGGAAGGCGATCCGATCGTCAAGGCCCGCCTGCGCTCGATCGCCCGCGACCGCGCCCGCCAGCGCATGATGACGGCGGTGCCCCAGGCGACGCTGGTGATCGCCAACCCGACCCACTTTGCCATCGCGCTACGCTACGTCCGCGACCAGGATGCGGCACCCGTCGTGCTCGCCAAGGGGCAGGACCTGGTGGCGCTGAAGATCCGCGAAATCGCCGAACAGAACGGCATTCCGGTATTCGAGGACGTGGCTCTCGCTCGCTCCATGTACAAGCAAGTTTCGGTGGATAGTGTCATTCCATCACAGTTCTACCAGGCCGTCGCCGAACTGGTGCGGATCGTTTACGGAAACAAGGCTCAGCGCAATCCGTCATGAAAAATCAGCAGTACGCTTCGACCCGTGAAGTACTTGTTGCAACGGCGATCCAGCCGGTGGTGCGCGAATTGCGCCTCGTCGACCTGGCCGACTACATCGCCTTCATCAGGCTCGAGCATTTCGCCAACGTGGCCGATCTGGTCGATTCAGCGGCGGAGCTCTATTTCATGCCGGGCGCGCTGCGCCTCGGGCTGGGCGGCGAGGCGCATGTCAGCTGGACGGGCGCTCCGCGGATCGTTCTCGATCTCGAGCTCAGGCCGGAAGGGGCGGTGGTCTATTTCCAGCTGTCGATGACGGCGACCAATGCGTCGGTGGAAGTCCACTACGTCTCGTTCGAGAAGCCGGATCCGGAGCCCGAAAAGAACACCGAATATCTCGCCGCCGCGATCCAGCAGGCGATGATCAGGCGGACAGAGGCACCGCAGGCCGAAGCGGCCTAGGATTCAGGCGACCCGACCTGAGGCTCAATACAGCTTAGTCGATCAGACCCAGCCGTAGCGCCTTGGCGACCGCGTGCATGCGGTTGACGGCGTTGAGCTTCTGCGTCGTCTGGGTGAGGTACTGGTTGGCAGTGTGCACCGAAAGCTTGAGCAGCTTGGCGATCTCTTCGCTGGTGTAGCCGCGCGAGGTCAGCTTCAGGCACTCGATCTCGCGGCGCGACATCGACGGCAGGTCGCGCGACTGGGTCGAGACAATGCGCGACACCGCGTCGAACAGCGCAAAGCAGCGGCCATGCAGGTCGTGCAGCGTCTGCGGGTTGGGTGAAAGCTCCGGGCCGCCGAAGATGAAAAGGCCGACCTGGCCACGATCGGTATAGACCGGGAATGCGATACCGCGGCCGCTCTGCGCAAGCGGTTCGATGCGGCTGGTCCAGGTGAGCGCCGAAAAGGTCTGCAAGGCGTCTGTGTCATCGGCCCACCAGCATGGCGCCGTCGACTGGCGTGCATGGCGCATCAGGTGTTCGCCGATGCCGCCGCCAAGCAGGCGGGCAGCCGACATGGTGCCGGGATAGTCGGAATCAAAGCATGGCGTCAGCCGGCCGGTGTCGGCGGATGGGCCTGCCAGGCACAACGCGAAATCGCGAGCGCCGAGATCGACAGAAATCCAACGGCAGCGCCTGGCGGCGTCGGCAAGCGTTACGGCGTGCAGGCCGACCGGGTGAGGAGCGGACGGAGCATCCTGTTCGCAATCGGCTGCACGGCTCAGCTGCTTTGCCTGGGCGTAGCTCAAATGATGCCGCTCCTGATTGCGGTCGCAATCGCCATGGCGCGATTGGAAGCCGACAGTTTCTGGATTGCGTGGGTGATGTAGCTGTTGACGGTGTTGGACGAAACGCCAAGGATCAGCGCCACCTCGTCGGTGGTCTTGCCTTCGGAAACCCAGAACAGGCATTCGCGCTCGCGGTCCGACAGCGGATCCTGCATCGTCGCTGCGGCCAGCACGCTGGGAGCCTGTGATAGCGCATAACAGCATTCGAGCTGGGTGCGTGGCATGACGTTCGGGTCGATGCGGCCAGCCTCGGCCGCCGAGAACAGGACGAACAGGCGCTGGCGACCGACATGCAGGCGAAGCGCGAAGATTTCGGCATGGCCGAGCACGTCGAGCAGGCGGGCTTCCTCGCCGCCTAGGATGGCGGGCGCCTGGGAGGCCAGCAGGCTCTGGGGGCGTGCGCCCGGCGCGCTGGCGAACGGACCCTGGGCGAGGCCGGCGATCAGCGCATGGCCGGCGAGCTGGATGGCGTCGTAGATCCAGTTCGAGGCGATGATCTGGAGATTGTCGCGCTCCTGATCCTGGGCGATGGCGACCAGCATATAGCCGTCGGCGCCGATCTCGTCGGTCAGGTTCATGAAAAAGGCGGTGAGATCGCTTCTGGATGCGAGCCTTGCTGCGACGGTGGTCTGTTCGTTGCGAGCGGCGAGGGCGGTCATTTCAGAAACTTCTGCCGGAATCCATAAGGGTACCTGGTTCGGGCGGCGCCCGAACCGGTCGAAAAACTCGTGACTATGACGCTAGAAACGCGACGCGGACGCCTGAGGCATCCATCGGCCGAATCCGTGCGGGTCGCGCGAAACCTGACGCGCTCTCAACCGAGGAAAAATCCCGGTATTTCAGAGAGTTGGTGGCTCGCCGCGCCCCCCGAGGACCGGCTGATTCGGGTTCAATTTAACCCCTCGCGAATCGCTCCGCAAACAGAATTGACAAAAAGTTAATTCAGAGTCCTTCGACAGACTCAAGGCAGCCGGAAACCCTGCGGAAACCTTCGGGAAAGCTTCGCGAGAATCGCCATTGATCGCTCGGCCCATTCGGCTTAACGCTGCGTCGCCTGGGGCAGGGGAGTGTGATGAGCGATCAGTTTCGTGAAGTGACAAGCGTGTCGTGGTTCGGGCGCATCAGGCGTTCGGTCGGCGGCGTGCTGGTCGGGCTCGTCCTCGTCCTTGCCATGATCGCCGTGCTGTTCTGGAACGAGGGCCGGGCAGTGACCACCGCGCGCTCGCTGGCCGAGGGCGCCGGCGCCGTGGTGTCGGTGCCCGTCGACAAGATCGACGCCGCCAACGAGGGCGAGCTGGTGCACACCACCGGTCCGGTGACGACAGCGGACGAGGTCAGCGATCCGGACTTCGCCATCGAGGCCAAGGGCGTGCGCCTGGTGCGCACCGTCGAGATGTTCCAGTGGGTGGAGAATTCCAAGTCGGAGACCAACACCAAGCTGGGCGGCGGCGAGGAAACTGTCACCACCTACAACTACGCCAAGGAATGGCAGGACCGACCGATCGACTCGGCCGAGTTCAAGCAGCCGGCCAACCACCAGAACCCATCAATGGCGCTCGGCTCGCGTACGTTCCAGATCCATGAGGGCAAGCTCGGGGCGTTCACGCTCGACGAACCGGTGTTCGACCGCATTGGCGACAGCAATCCGCTGACCATCACGCCGAGCCAGCTGCCGGACATTGCCGCCGCCTATCCCGGCACCGAGCGCGTCAATGTAGTCGACGGGCGCATCTATCTCGGCGCCAACCCGACATCGCCTGCCATCGGCGACTACCGCATTGAATACCGGCTGGTGCCACTCGGCGACATCAGTGTCATCGGCCGCCAGACGGGCGAGCGGTTCGCGCCCTACCAGACGGTCGCCGGCGACGAGCTGCTGCTTGTCGACAGCGGCAGGGTGGCTGCCGAAAAGATGTTCGCCGACGCGGTCAGCGCCAACACCATCATCACCTGGCTGGTGCGTGCCGGCTGCCTGCTGCTGCTGGCGATCGGCTTCGGGCTGCTGCTGGCACCGCTCGGCGTGATTGCCGATGTTATCCCGTTCGTTGGCTCTATCGTGCGCATGGGTACCGGGCTCGTCGCCTTCGTGCTGGCGCTGCTGGTCGGCACGGCGACGATCGCGGTCGCCTGGTTCTGGTACCGGCCGCTGTTGGCGATAGGCATCGCCGTCAGCGGGCTAGCGGTCGCTTACCTGCTGACGAGATTCGGACGGAAGAAGGCTGCCGCGCCGGCGGCTGCGGGAACGGTTTCGGCGCAGTAATTTGAGAATGGCTGGGCAGCGTTAGCGCTGCCCCTCATCTGCCCCTTCGGGGCACCTTCTCCCCGCGAGCGGGGAGAAGGAAGTGCTGAGGACTATCGTCCCTCGAAGCCGGTCAGAACACCGACAGCGTTGACGCCGATCTCGTCGACGGCGTAGCCGCCTTCCATGACGAATAATGTCGGCAAGCCGAGCTTGGCGATGCGGGCGCCGATCTTCGGATAATCGGCGCTGGTCAGCTTGAAGTGGCTGATCGGATCCTTCTCGAAGGTGTCGACGCCGAGCGAGACAACAACCACGTCTGGCGCATAGGCGGCGAGCTTCTGGCAAGCATCCTCGAGCGCGTCGTTCCACTTCTCCCACGAGGTGCCGAAGGGCATCGGGTAGTTGAGGTTGAAGCCTTCGCCTTCGCCGGCACCGCGTTCGTCGGCATGACCGAGGAAGAACGGATACTCGGTCAGCGGATCGCCGTGCAGGTTGATGACCTGGATGTCGGGGCGGTCGTAGAAGATTTCCTGCGTGCCGTTGCCATGGTGGTAGTCGACGTCGAGAACGGCAATGCGCTTGGCGCCCTGGTCGCGGAACCATTGCGCTGCGGCGGCGGCATTGTTGATGAAGCAGTAGCCGCCCATGAAGGCGGCACCGGCATGGTGGCCCGGCGGACGGCAGAGCGCGAAGGCAGCGCGTTCGCCAGCCTTGATGAGCTCGGCCGCGGTCAGCGCGACGTCATAGGACGACTTGATGGCATCCCAGGTGCCTTTCACGAAGCTCGCGCCGCCGTCGAAGGAATAGTAGCCGAGCAGTGCTTCGATGGTCTTGGGGCGCACGTCGCCGCGCAGGCCGCGTGTCGGCCAGGCAAACGGGATGGCCGAGCCGGTCTTCCCTGCGGCTTCCCATTGCGGCCAGACGGTCGGCAGGAAGTCGATGTAGTCAGCCGCGTGCACGCGTTTGGCGGCGGTCAGATCGTGCACCTCGGGAGCAAGGATTTCGCCCAGCTTCTGGTTTTCGATCCGCGCCTTGATGATCTCGGCCCGCGAGGGTTTTTCGAAGCCGGGCACGATGGCGCCGGCGACAAGCTCCATCTGGCCGCTGTGGCCGGCGTGGAGCGGCGAAAAGACTGTCTTCATGAAAATCCTTCCTGGTTCTAGTTGAGGTCGAGATAGGGGTCGACGAGGGCAAGCCACATGGTCTTGACGTCGTCCTGAATGAGATCGAAGGCCCTGCGGTCGCGCTTCAGCCCGACGAGGCGGCAGACGTGGCCAACTTCCATCATCACCACGCCGAGCCGGCTGGCGATGCCGTCCTCAAGGGCCGGGTTCACATGCTGCAGCCAGGCGGCATAAAGCGCGATGATCTGGTCATCGTACTCGTTCTGGATCGGCCTGAGGTCCGGGTTGCCGGTGATGGCCTCGATGACAGGCATCAGCGTGGCGTTGTCGAGATAGAGCCGGGAGGTGTCGACGAAAAGCTTGTCCACCTCCTGCTGGAATTCGTCGCGATTTGTCGGGCGGGGAGCGGCGATGCGCTTTGCGATGACCTCGGGAAAGGCGCCGAGCCAGCGCCGGGCGAGGTCGAGCAGGATGGCTTCCTTGTTGGGGAAGTACTGATAGACCGAACCGACCGACAGGCCGGCGCGCTGGGCTATGGCAAGCGTCGTCGGCGTCTTGGTTCCCTGTTCCCTGGTCAGGATCAGGGCGGCGTCGAGAATCCTGTCGACAACCTTGCTCGACCGTTCCTGACGCGGCTGCTTGCGCGGGCTAAGCGCCGTCGTGGCCTTCTTGGTGAGACTGCTCTTCACGGACTGAACTTCTCGCTCCCTGCTCGTTTGCCAGCATACACGAGAGGCGTCCTCCACAACGCATCCCCGGGGAAACCCGCATATTGACAAACGCGAATAATTAGTCGCATTTTTTCTCGACGCTGTCTTTAGGGAAACAAGAGGAATTCCTTGGGACAGCGAACCGGCCTCAGCCTGCTGTCTGGTTGCGCCACTCCTTGGGAAGGGGCAGCTGGTGCGGGTGTGGACGGGTCTCAGTCAGTCAAGTGCGCGGAGTCGCGATGTCTGTCCAAACGGTTCGCAATGCCGATCTGATCGTCATCAACGGCCGCGTGCTGACCATGGACTCGACCCGGCCTGCTGCCGAAGCGGTGGCCGTCACGGATGGCCTGATCGCAGCTGTCGGCGACAATGCCACCATCGAAGCACTGCGCGGCCCCGACACCAAGATCATCGACGCGCGCGGCGGCTCGGTGGTTCCGGGCTTCATCGAAGCGCATATGCACCTTTTCTCCGGCGCTGCCGAATTGGCGCATTTGCAGCTTGCTGGCGTGCACGGTTTCGAGGCATTGCGCGAGGCAGTGCTGGCGTATGCGGCTGAACGTCCGAACCAGCGCATGCTGGTCGGCCAGGGTGCCGACTACACCATCCTGGGCAGCGAGCGCGTGACGCGGCATCACCTCGACGCCATCCTGCCCGACCGGGCATTCATCATGGCGGCACCGGACCATCACACCTATTGGGCCAACACCAAGGCGCTCGAGATGGCCGACGTGCTGCGCGGGCGGGAACTCACGCCCGGCAACGAGATCGTCATGGGCGCCGACGGCCTGGCCGAAGGCGAGTTGCGCGAGAACGAGGCGTTCAACCCGGTGCTCAAGCTTGCCGGCGAGGAGCGCGTGCGACTCGGCCTGTCGACCGGCGGCGAGCCCGACCCGATGCCCGATGCCGAGGAGCGCGCCGGCGACCGCGGCATCATGCGCCGTGGCCTCGACTGGTGCGCGCGCCACGGCATCACGTCTGTCCAGAACATGGACGGCAATTTCTACCAGCTTGAGCTTCTGTCGGAAGTCCAGGCCGAGGGCGACCTGATCTGCCGGGTGCAGATCCCGTTCCACTACAAGAATTTCATGACGCTCGACGCGCTGAACAAGGCATCCACGATGGCCGAGCGCTATGACGACGACTGGCTGTCGTCGGGCCTGGTCAAGATGTTCTACGACGGCGTGCTGGACTCCTGGACGGCCGTGATGATCGAGCCTTATGCCGATCGTCCGGACTGGGTCGGCGAGCCGCTGTTTTCGCCCGAAGAGTTCAAGCGCATCGCCGTCGAGATCGACCGGCGCGGCCTGCAGATTGCCGTGCATTCGATCGGCGACGGCGCGACGCGCGCCGTGCTCGACGGCTACGAAGCCGCCGCTCAGACCAATGGCAAGCGTGACAGCCGCCACCGGGTCGAGCATGTCGAGCTGACCACCGCCAGCGACATCCAGCGCTTCGTCGATCTAGGCGTCATTGCCTCGATGCAGCCTCCACACCCGCCGGGCGCAATGAGCTTTCCGCTCGAGCCGACGGTGTCGCGCATCGGCCGCGAGCGCTGGCCTTATGCCTATCCGACCCGGACGTTGATCGAGGCCGGTGCGCATGTGGTGTTTGCCTCCGACTGGCCGGTGGCGCCGATCGATCCGATTGAGGGCATGCAGGCGGCGATGCTGCGCAAGCCATGGGCGGACGACATGCCCGACCAGAGCGTTTCGCTGCACCAGGCGCTGGCCGGCTACACCGTCGAAGGCGCTTATGCCGAGTTCAAGGAAGACCGGAAAGGCCAGCTGAAGCCGGGCTATTTCGGCGATCTGGTGGTGCTTTCTGCCGACATCGAGGCAACAGATCCGGCCGTGCTGCTCGAGGTGCGGCCGGTGACGACCATCTGCGGGGGGCGGGTGACCTACCAGGCGTGAGCCGCATGGCAAGCGCCTGGCGACATGACTGCGAGCCGTTGTTGCCAAGCCTGACGGCGTGTGGTGACAATTGAACGGGGAAAAAAGTTCCACTGTGAAGGTGGGCGAAACAATGGGGCGTCTGCGTGCCGGATACACCGGGTAAGAATGCGATCGAGGTTCGTGGGGTTCGTAAAGTATTCGGGACGGGGGAGGCGCAGGTCGCAGCGCTCGATACCGTTTCGGTTTCGATCAGGGAAAACGAGTTCTTCACGTTGCTTGGACCTTCCGGCTGCGGCAAGACCACGCTGCTTCGCCTGATCGCCGGCTTCGATTTCCCGTCGGAAGGTGAAATCCTGCTCTATGGCAGCGATATCGCGCCGCTGCCGCCGTTCAAGCGGCCGGTCAACACGGTGTTCCAGTCCTACGCCTTGTTCCCGCACATGACGGTGGCCGAGAACATCGGCTTCGGGCTCGAAATGCTGGGTAAGCCGCGCGCCGAGATCGACGCGCGCGTCGCCGAGATGCTGAAGCTGGTGCGCATGGAAAAGCTCGCAAAGCGCCGCACCAGCCAGATCTCCGGCGGCCAGCAGCAGCGCGTGGCGCTCGCCCGCGCACTCGCGCCGCAGCCCAAGGTGCTGCTGCTCGACGAGCCGCTGTCGGCCCTCGACTACAAGCTGCGCAAGGAAATGCAGATCGAGCTCAAGCGACTGCAGCACGAGACCGGCATCACCTTCATCTTCGTCACCCACGACCAGGAAGAAGCACTGACCATGTCGGACCGCATCGCGGTTATGTCGTCGGGCAAGATTCTGCAGGTCGGCTCGGCGCGCGACATCTACGACCGGCCGGCGGTGCGCTTCGTCGCCGACTTCATCGGCGAGACCAACTTCCTCGACGCCAGCATCGACAGCATCGATGGCGGCAAGGCCAAGGTGACGCTGAAGTCGGGGGCGACGATTTCGGCGACCGTGGCCGATGGCTTCAAGCCCGACGGCGACGCCACTGTCGTCATCCGGCCCGAGCATGCCAAGGCGGTGAAGGGCAAAGGCGACATTTCCGGCGTGGTCGAGAACGTCGTCTATTTCGGCACCGACACGCATGTGCATGTGAAGCTGGATGACGGTGAGAGCTTCACCGTGCGCCTGCAGAATACGCGCGGCGCGATGGTGGAATTCGAGCGCGGCGAGCGCGTCGGCATCGTCCTCGGCGACGATGCGGCCCAGATCCTGAAGGACTGAGCCATGGCAACCGCAGCCGAAATCGAAAAACAGGCAGAGGCTCGGGAGATCAGGAACCGCTGGTATCTCTCGGCGCCGGCGCTGATCATCATCCTCCTGGCCGCATCCGGCCCGTTGCTGATCGTGCTCCTTTACTCGTTCCTGACGCCCGGGCCTTATGGCGACGTTCAGTGGAAATTCTCGACCGAAGGCTGGGTCTCGGTCTTCCTCGAACGCGACATCTTCGACGACACGCTGTCCTTTGCCAGCGCGCACCTCACCATCTTCTGGCGTTCGCTGAAGCTCGCCATCATGGCGACGGTGGCCACGCTGATCTTCGGCTTCCCGACCGCCTATTTCATCGCCACACGGCCGGAGCGGACACGCGACATCTGGCTGTTCCTGATCACCATTCCGTTCTGGACCAACCTTCTGATCCGCACCTTTGCCGTACTGCAGGTGATCCGCAACGAAGGCCTGATCAACACCGCGCTGATCAATCTCGGCATTGTCGATCAGCCGATCCAGATGCTTTACACCGACTTCGCCATCATGGTCGGCATGGTCTATGTCTACCTGCCGCTGATGGTGCTGCCGCTTTATGCCAGCATGGAGAAGCTCGACTTCCGCCTCGTCGAGGCCGGCTACGACCTCTACGCCACGCGCTGGCAGGTGCTGAAGCGCATCATCTTCCCGCTGGTCAGGCCCGGCGTCGTCGCCGGCTCGATCCTGGTGTTCATCCCCGCCATCGGCGCCTATGTGACGCCGAGCGTGCTGGGTGGCGGCAAGAACATGATGTTCGCCAACCTGATCGAGCTGCAGTTCGGGCAGGGGCGCAACTGGCCGCTGGGGGCAGCACTTTCGATCACCGTCATGGCGATCGTGATGGTGGCGCTGCTGGTCTATGTCCGCAACACCTCGGGCTCGGAGGTGCGTCATGGCTAAGCGCTTCTC
This sequence comes from Aminobacter sp. LjRoot7, assembly GCF_964252895.1. Lineage (NCBI taxonomy): Bacteria > Pseudomonadati > Pseudomonadota > Alphaproteobacteria > Hyphomicrobiales > Phyllobacteriaceae > Aminobacter > Aminobacter sp. LjRoot7. The sequence goes on along the minus strand of NZ_CAXUPX020000001.1, from coordinate 897,931 downwards.
GATCAGGCATCAGACCGGCTTCACGACCATCGCCTGCGCCTGTTTCGCACTGCTCTACCTGCCGATCGCGGTACTGGTGGTCTACGCCTTCAACGAGTCGAGCTCGGTGTCCGATTGGGGTGGCTTCTCGCTGCGCTGGTTCGTCGCCGCCTGGTCCAACGTACAGGTGATCGACGCGTCGCTGCGTTCGCTGCAGATCGCTTCGTCGGCGGCTATCATCGCCACCATCGCGGCGACCATGGCGGCGTTGGCAACGACGCGGACGCGGGCTTATCGCGGGCTGACGTTCAAATATGCCTTCATCAACCAGCCGCTGATGGTGCCGGAAATCGTCACCGGCGTGGCGCTGCTGATCTTCTTCGCGCAGATCAAGATCGCCAGCGGCTACAACGGCCTGGGCTACCTGATCGCAGCGCATACGGCGTTCTGCATTCCCTTTGCCTACCTGCCAATCCGGGCGCGGCTCGAGAATATGGACCTGACGCTCGAACGCGCCGCGGCCGATCTATATGCCACTCCGTGGAAGGCGTTCCGCCGTGTGACGCTGCCGTTGCTATGGCCGGGCATCATCGCCGGCCTGATGCTCGCCTTCGTCATCTCGCTCGACGACGTTGTCATCACCGAGTTCGTCAAGTCGGGCGGGCAGGACACGTTGCCAACCTACATGCTGGGGCAGATTCGCCGCGGCATCACGCCGGAGGTCAATGCGATTTCGACCGTCTTCCTGCTCTTGTCGGTCGTCATCGTCACGCTGTTCTTCTTCTTGAGCAGGAAACGGGATTAATCAACGGGAGTGAAATGATGAACCTGAAATCCATGTCGATGGCGGTCGGCGTCGCGCTGCTGGCATCGACCAGCCTCGCCTCGGCCGAAGGCGCGCTGAACATCTACAACTGGGGCAACTACATCAGCCCCGACATGATCAAGAAGTTCGAGGAGAAGTTCAGCGTCAAGGTCACCGTGACCGACTACGACTCGAACGACACCGCACTTGCCAAGGTGCGCCAGGGCGGCCACGGCTTCGACGTCGCCATGCCGTCGCAGACCTATGTGCCGATCTGGATCAGTGAAGGGCTGGTGCTCGAGACCAATCCCGGCGGCATGGAGAATTTCAAGAACGTGGCGCCCGAATGGGCCAATCCGGCCTTCGATCCGGGCCGCAAGTACACCGTGCCGTGGGCCTGGGGCACCGTCGGCGTCGTCGTCAACACCGACGTCTACAAGGGCGACATCAATACCTGGAAGATCGTCTTCGACACGCCTGACGAGCTGAAGGGTAAGGTCAACGTCGTTCCTGAAATGAATGACGTCATGCATGCCGCGATCAAGTATGTCGGTGGCGAGCAGTGCACCGGCGACAAGGAAGTGCTGAAGAAGGTGCGCGACGTGCTCGTGGCGGCCAAGCCGAATTGGATCGCCATGGAATACAACACCATCGAGAAGATGGGCGCCGGCGACTTCAAGGCAACCAGCGACTGGAACGGCTCGGCGCTGCGCCAGCGCCTGAAGAACCCGGCGATCCACTACGGCTATCCGGTCGAGGGCTTCCAGTACTGGTCCGACAACGTCGTGGTGCTGAAGGAAGCCAAGAACGTCGAGAATGCCAAGCTGTTCCAGAACTTCATGATGGATCCGGAAAACGCGGCGATGAACTCGGCCTTCCACCGCTATGCCAACGGCATCGCCGGTTCGGAGAAGTTCATGCCGGCCGACATGACTTCGGCTCCTGAGGTCGTTGTGCCGGAGGAGTTCAAGAAGAACGGCGAGATCCTGCAGACCTGCGCGCCTGAAGTGACCGCACTCTACACCAAGATCTGGACCGAACTGCAGAAGTAAGCTTCTGCGCTAACCATTGCGGCCGGGGTCGACGAAAATCGATCCCGGCTGTCACCAGCGTCTCATCTGCCGCTGGCAGAAAACATTACATGAAATGAAAAGGAGCTCTGCCATGAACTCGAGATTGTCCGCGGCCACCGCGGCCCTGGCGCTGCTGGCCGCAACTGGCCTAGCCCGTGCCGAAGGCCAGCTCAACATCTACAACTGGGGCAACTACACCAATCCCGAGGTCATCAAGAAGTTCGAGGAAAAGTACAAGGTCAAGGTGACGATCACCGACTACGACTCGAACGACACCGCACTCGCCAAGGTGCGCCAGGGCGGCAGTGGCTTCGACATCGCCATGCCCTCGCAGACGCACCTGCCGATCTGGATCAAGGAAGGCCTGCTGCTCGAGACCAACCCGGGCGGCATGGAAAATGCCAAGAACATCGCGCCCGAATGGGCCGACCCGGAATTCGACCCCGGCCGCAAGTATTCGGTGCCGTGGGCCTGGGGCACCTTTGGTGTCGTGGTCAACACCAACACCTACAAGGGCGACATCAACAGCTGGAAGATCCTCTTCGAAACGCCTGACGAGCTGAAGGGCAAGGTCAACGTCGTTCCCGAGATGAAGGACGTGATCACGGCTGCCGTCCGCTATGTCGGCGGTGAGCAGTGCACGACCGACAAGGAAGTACTGAAGAAGGCGCGCGACCTGCTGGTGGCGGCCAAGCCGAACTGGGTTGCCATGGAATTTGGCGCCATCGACAAGATGAAGGCCGGCGACTTCATGGCTTCCAGCACCTGGAACGGAGCTGGCCTGCGCATCCGGCTGGCACGTCCTGAAATCCACTACGGCTATCCGAAGGAGGGCTTCACCTACTGGAGCGACAACGCCGTCGTGCTCAAGGACGCCAAGAACGTCGAGAACGCCAAGCTGTTCCAGAACTTCATCATGGATCCGCAAATCGCGGGCGAGCTTTCGGCCTTCCACCGCTATGCCAACGGCATCGCCGGCTCGGATGCGTTCATGCCCGCCGATATGAAGGATGCGCCGGAGATCGTCGTTCCGGAGGCCAGCAAGCCGCATGGTACTATGGCGCTGATGTGCTCGGCGGAGGCGGACGCGATCTACACCAAGATCTGGACCGACCTGCAGAAGTAAACTTTGACAGCGGGGTCCGGCGCACGCGCCGGGCCCTATCGCGCCCAACGCGTGAGGAAGATGCCATGAGTTCCTACCGCAACAGCGATGTGCCACCCCCCATCATGCAGGGCTCGCCACCAGCGATGCCGGTGCCGAAGGCTGAGTGGGACATGCCGCCATGGAACCGCTGGGCGTTCCAGCATGTGCGCGAGATCGTGCCGACGGCGGAGGTGTGGCGCGGCGAGGGGCCGGTGCGCGCATTGCCGCGCCTGAAGACGAATCTCGACGGGCTTGATGTCGTGGACAGCGAGGGCAAGCCGACGACGTTGTCGGGCCTGCTCGACGAGACCTACACCGACGGTTTCCTTGTGCTCAAGGACGGCAAGATCGCCTATGAGCGCTATTTCAACTGCATGACGGCGCGCACGCCGCATCTGTCGCAGTCGGTGGCGAAATCGGTGACGGGAGCGACGTTCGGCATCCTCGCCGGGCGCGGCATCGTCGACCCGAAAAAGCTGGTGACCGATTACCTGCCGGAACTGGCGACGACCGGCTGGAAGGGAGCGACAGTCCAGCAGGTGCTCGACATGACCACGGGCGTTCGCTTCAGCGAAGCCTATACCGATCTCTATTCGGATATCGGCCAGGTCGATGTCGCCGGCGGCTGGAAGCCGGTCCCCGCTGACACCGACCCCGACTTCCACTGGCCGCAGCATATGTTCGAGCTGATCCAGCGCCTGACCGAAACGACGCGGCCGCATGGCGCTGCCTTCGAGTACCGCTCGATTGAAACAGACGTGCTTGCCTTCATCATGGAACGGGCGACCGGCAAGCGGCTGCCGCAGCTGGTGTCGGAAGAGTTGTGGCAGAAGATCGGCGCCGAAGAGAGCGCCCATTTCACCGTCGACAGCGCCGGCTACGCCATTGCCGACGGAGGCTTCAACGCGACGCTGCGCGACTATGCCCGCTTCGGCCAGACGATTCTTGAAAACGGCGCCGGCATCGTGCCGGCCGACTGGATCGCCGAGACGCGCCGAGGCACGCACGGTCCGAACTTCAGCACCTCGATGCCGGAGGCCAGCTACCGCAACCAGTTCTGGATCGAGAATCCGCGCTCGCGGGCGCTGATGTGCCGCGGCGTGTTCGGGCAACTGATCCACATCGACTGGGACACAAGGATGGTGACGGTGAAACTGTCGACCTGGCCCGACTTCACCTCGGTGCCCTATTCAGTGGCGACCCTGAAGGCCGTGCACGCGATATCAGCCGCACTCGCCTGACCGGAACATACAGCAGCAAGGACATATCATGACGTCATCAAACGCCTTCGAGCAGGCATTCGGTTTTGCGCGCAAGGACGTGACGCTCGGCAATTGGCGCGAGCAGCCGTTCAACCGCTGGGCTTTCCAGAATGTCGGCGAGATGGTGCGCAGCGCGCGGATCCCGGCCGGCGAGGGCAAGGTCGAGAGCGCGCCCGTCGAGCTCGGCGGGCTTTTGGCGGAAACGGTTGCGATCAATGGCCGAAACGAGACGGTGGTTGGCTTCCTCGAGCGCTCGTCGACGGACGCACTTGCGGTGATGAAGAAAGGGCGCTTCGTCGGCGACTGGTTCGCGCCTGCGATGCGGCCCGAGGCGCGGCACATCATTTTCTCGATCTCGAAGTCGCTGACGGCGATCCTTGCCGGCGCGCTCGAAGGCGAGGGCAAGCTCGACCCGGACGCGCCGGTGACCGACTACGTGCCCGAGGCTGCCGGCTCGGTCTATGCCAGCGCCACCGTGCGGCACGTGCTCGACATGACCGTCAGCCTCGATTTCGAGGAGGCCTATCTCGATCCCGAAAGCCTGTTCGCGCGCTATCGCCGCGCCACGATGTGGAACCCTGGCGGCGGGTCGGAGACATTGCGCGAGTTCCTCGTCTCCCTGCAACAGCTGGACGAGCCGCACGGAAAAACCTTCCGCTACCGTTCGCCCAACTCCGACCTGCTCGGCATCATCGTCGAACGCGCCTCGGGCCAGCGTTATGCCGATCTGATGTCGGAGAAGCTGTGGCAGCCGTTGGGCGCGGTGCGCGACGGTTTCGTCAGCGTCGATGCGGAAGGCTCGGCACGCGCGGCCGGCGGCGTGTCGGTCGCAGTGCGCGACCTTGCGCGCGTCGGCGAGATGATGCGGCAGGGCGGTGTCGGCGAAGGCGGGCGGATCGTGCCGCAGGCCTGGGTCGAGGACACCATCCATGGCGGCGACGCCGAAGCCTGGCAGCGCGGCACGATGACCAACCTGTTCGCGCATGGGCGCTATCGCAACAAGTGGTACCAGAGCGCCAACGCTGCCCAAGCCTATTGCGGCATCGGCATTCACGGCCAGTGGCTCTACATCGACCCCAAGGCCGAGGTGGTGATCTCCAAGATGTCGTCGCAGGCGCTGCCGGTCGACGATCCGCTCGACCTCGACAATGTGGCGTTCTTCGAGGCGATCTGCGCCAGGATTTGAGGGCGTCGGGCTTTCGAGTTCGGCCGAATACCCCCCCCCCGTCACGGCTTCGCCGTGCCACCTCTCCCCCACTTTGTGGGGGCGAGGAACCCAGTTCTGTCGGGTTGCTACGCGATCTCGCGCAGGATGTGGTCGTGCAGCAACTGTGCCGTCGGCGATAGCGTGCGGCCGCGCACGGTGATCAGGCTGTAGGGCTGGACGTTTATCTCGAAGGCGATCGGCAGGATCTCGATGGTGCCGTCCAAGCCGCTCTTGGCGTTGACGAAGTTGGCGACATCCGTGGCTATGGGGGCGATGGCGTCCGACTGCGCCACCATCACCAGCGTCAATAGCAGCGAGCTGGTGTTGAGAATGCGGTCGGGCATGCGGACGTTGCGGCTCATGAAGATGCCCTGCACAGTCTGGCGCAGCAGCGAGCCGCCGGGCTGGAACACCCAGTCGAATTCGGCGAGGCGTTCGAGCGGCACAGTGCCGGACCCGGCCAATGGATGGCCGCGGCGGACGATGAGGCAGGCTTTCTCGATCCCGATGATGCGGCTTTCGAACAGGCGCGGGTCGAGATCGTCGGGGACGCGGGCAACGATGAAATCGTGGCGCGAGGCCAGAAGTTCGCGCGCCAGGACGGCACTTGTCTCGATCTGCACGCTGATCTCGATGCGCGGGTAGCGCTCGCGGATCTTGCGGATGGCGGGCACCGCAAGTTCGATTGCCGGTGCGGTCACAGCACCCATGGCGACCGAGCCGCCCTTGCCGGATTTGAGGTCGGATATCTCGCGGTCGACCTGCTGCATCTCAAGCAGGATGGCGCGGCCACGGCGGGCAAGGGCGGCACCGTACGGCGTGAGCCGGATGCCGCGCGGCAGCCTCTCGCAGACCTGGACACCGAGAATGTCCTCGATCTCGGAGATCATGCGTGAGGCGGCCGGCTGGGAGATGTTCATGACCTGGGCCGCAGCACTGATCTGGCCGTGATCCTCCAGCGCCACCACCATGCGCATATGGCGCAGCTTGAGGCCGCTGCGCAGCAGGGTCTCGTTGTCGTTGATGCGCAGGCTGGAGCCGCTCACCCTGGCGTCATTCCGGATCTCGACCATCGCGTCTCTCCTCCCGCGCAGCCTTGGAAATTGGCTCTAAGCATATCAGAAATGATATGCCGTGCAGCCGATTTTGCATTTGACTGTTATGCCACATTCCCTGACGTTGAGGCCGTCGCGAGTTCGATGTTTGCCAGCCGGGCGCTGGAGCATCGAGCGGAGGAAACGCAGGGCTCGCGTCCTTTTGGGAGGAATACGCATAATCTGGCTTTGCCGCGCCGTTCATGGCGGGGCCACGCGCGAGCGCTTGCGTCCGCGCGACGGCACTTCACAAGGGAGAGAGAAGGTGAAGATCATCAAGACGTTCGTAGCCGCCCTCGCGGTCGGCCTCGCCGCCATGTCCTATCAGGCCCACGCCCAGGACAAGGGGACGATCGGCATCGCCATGCCGACCAAGTCGTCGCTGCGCTGGATCAATGACGGCGACGCGCTCAAGGCGGCTCTGGAAGCCAAGGGCTACACCATCGACATGCAGTATGCCGAGGACGATATCCCGAACCAGCTCGCCCAGATCGAGAACATGGTGACCAAGGATGCCAAGGCGCTGATCATCGCATCGATCGACGGTACCACGCTGTCGGCGGTGCTGCAGCAGGCTGCCGACAAGGGCGTCAAGGTCATCGCCTATGACCGTCTGATCCGCGACAGCGGCAATGTCGACTATTACACCACCTTCGACAATTTCAAGGTCGGCGTGCTGCAGGCAGACTCGCTGCTCAAGGGCCTCGGCTATCCCGACAAGCCGGGTCCGTTCAACATCGAGCTGTTCGGCGGTTCGCCCGACGACAACAACGCCTTCTTCTTCTACGACGGCGCCATGTCGGTGCTGCAGCCGCTGATCGACAAGGGCACGCTGGTGGTCAAGTCGGGCCAGATGGGGATGGAAAAGGTCGGCACGCTGCGCTGGGATGCGGCGGTGGCGCAGGCCCGCATGGACAACATCCTGTCGGCCAATTACTCCGACGGCAGCCGCGTCGATGCGGTGCTCGCACCCTATGACGGCCTGTCGCGCGGCATCATCTCGTCGCTCCGCGGCGTCGGCTACGGCACTGCCGAACAGCCATGGCCCATCATCTCCGGCCAGGACGCGGAAGTGCCTTCGGTCAAGGCGATGATTGCCGGCGAGCAGTATTCGACCGTGTTCAAGGACACCCGCGAACTGGCCAAGGTCACCGCGAACCTTGTCGATGCGGCGCTCTCCGGCGGCAAGCCCGAGATCAACGACGAGAAGACCTACAACAACGGCGTCAAGGTGGTTCCGTCCTACCTGCTGGTGCCGGTGTCGGTGGTCAAGGACGACATCCAGAAGGTCCTGGTCGACTCCGGCTACATCAAGGCCGACGAGATCAAGTAAGCCTCCCGCCTTGTCGCTCTCCGTCTCATGGCGGGGAGCGGTTCAAGGCACCGGACGCCCCCTTGAGGGGGCTTCCGGCATCAACGCCGAAGGCAGCCAATGCCGGACGCGGGCGTGCGCCGAGACGCATGCAAGAGGGGGTGGAGCTCCGTTCCAAAGAGAGTACGCTACCTCCGTTTTCGGGTCATTTTCCCGGACGGGCGGGGCGCCACTTCGAGCGAGGGACCATGAGTGACGACATCATTCTGGAAATGCGCGACATCACCAAGACTTTCCCGGGCGTCAAGGCGCTCGAGAACGTCAATCTCAAGGTGAGGCGCGGCGACATTCACGCCATCTGCGGCGAGAATGGCGCCGGCAAGTCGACGCTGATGAAGGTCCTCTCGGGTGTCTATCCGTTCGGCAGCTATTCCGGCGACATCCGCTACGAAGGCCAGGAATGCCGCTTCAACGGCATCCACGATTCCGAAAAGCGCGGCATCGTCATCATCCACCAGGAGCTTGCGCTGGTGCCTATGCTGTCGATCGCCGAAAACATGTTCTTGGGCAACGAACAGGCGACCAACGGCATCATCAACTGGGACAAGGTGCGCCGCCGCGCCGCCGAGTTGTTGAAGAAGGTTGGCCTGCGCGAGGACCCCGACACGCTGATCACCAACATCGGCACGGGCAAGCAGCAACTGGTGGAAATCGCCAAGGCGCTTGCCAAGGACGTCCGGCTGCTGATCCTCGACGAGCCGACGGCTTCGTTGTCGGAGAAGGACAGTCAGTCGCTGCTCGACCTGCTCGTCGAGTTCAAGGCGCAAGGCATGACCTCGATCATGATTTCGCACAAGCTCAACGAGATCAAGCGCATCGCCGACCAGATCACCATCATCCGCGACGGCCAGTCGATCGAAACGATGGACAAGGCAGACATCACCGAGGACCGCATCGTCACCTCGATGGTCGGCCGCAGCCTCGAGAACCGCTATCCGCACCGCGAACCAAACATCGGCGAGACCATCTTCGAGGTGAAGAACTGGTCGGTCCATCACCCGCTGCATCCGGAGCGGCAGATCATCAAGAACGTCAACCTGTCGGTGCGCAAGGGCGAGGTCGTCGGCATCGCCGGGCTGATGGGAGCCGGGCGTACCGAGTTCGCGATGAGCGTCTTCGGCCGGTCCTACGGCACCAACATCTCGGGCGAGGTGCTGCTGCACGGCAAGCCGGCGGACACCTCTTCGGTGGGCAAGGCGGTCAAGGCAGGCCTCGCCTATGCCACCGAGGACCGCAAGGTCTACGGGCTCAACCTGATCGACCACATCAAGCACAATGTGACCGTCGCCAACCTGCTGGCCGTGTCGTCGCGGTCGGGTGTCATCGACGACAATGCCGAGATCCGGGCCGCCAACGAATATCGCAAGAAGACGAACATCCGCTCGTCCAGCGTCTACCAGATCACCGGCAATCTTTCCGGCGGCAACCAGCAGAAGGTGGTGCTGTCGAAGTGGCTGTTTGCCAATCCGGACGTGCTGATCCTCGACGAGCCGACGCGCGGCATCGATGTCGGGGCCAAGTATGAAATCTACACGATCATCAACAAGCTCGCCGACGAGGGCAAAGGCATATTGGTGATCTCGTCGGAAATGCCGGAGCTGCTCGGCATCTGCGACCGCATCTATGTGCTCAACGAGGGACGCATCGTCGGCGAGATGAACGCCAGCGAGGCGAGCCAGGAAAAGATCATGCGGGCGATCGTCCGCGGCGAGGAGAAAGCAGCATGAGCACGGAGACAGCTGCCCCGACTGTCAGTTCCGCCAAGGCGACGGCGCAGGATGCGATCAAGGCCAACCTGCGCGAATACGGGCTGGTGCTGGCGCTTATCGCCATCATGATCTTCTTCCAGTTCACCACCAACGGCGTGCTGTTCAAGCCGGTCAACCTGACCAACCTGATCCTGCAGAACTCCTACATCATTGTCATGGCGCTTGGCATGCTGCTGGTCATCGTCGCCGGGCACATCGATCTGTCAGTCGGCTCGGTGGCCGGCTTCATCGGGGCGGTGGCAGCCGTGCTGATGGTCGATTTCGGCTTCAATCCGTTTCTTGCCGGACTGATATGCATATGCGTCGGCGCCGTCATTGGTGGTGTGCAGGGCTACTTCATCGCCTACATGAAAATCCCGTCCTTCATCGTCACGCTGGCCGGCATGCTGGTGTTCAAGGGACTGGCACTGTGGCTGCTCGGCGGCCGCTCGGTCGGCCCGTTCCAGCCGGAATTCCAGATGCTGTCAGCGGGCTTCATCCCCGACCCGATCGGCCCGTGGACCATCGGTGGGGTCAAGCTGCATGCGACCACAATCGTCATCGCCCTGTTGATCGTGGCGGGAATGCTCTACGCGGCGCTGAAAAGCCGGCGCAACCGCGAGAGCCACGGCTATGACGCCGAGCCCTTCGGCTTCTTCGTGCTGAAGAACGTCGTCATGGCAGGCATTGTGCTCTTCCTGCTCTACATGTTGGCCTCCTATCGCGGCCTGCCCAACGTGCTTGTCGTGATGGGCGTGCTCATCGCCGTGTTCGTCTTCGTAACCAAGCGCATGACCTTTGGCCGGCGCATCTATGCGATGGGTGGCAACGTCAAGGCGGCCGCACTCTCGGGCATCCACACCGAGCGGCTGACATTCTACATCTTCGCCATCATGGGCGCGTTGGCAGCCCTTGCCGGACTGATCTTCGCCGCCCGCCTCAACATGGCGACGCCCAAGGCCGGTGCCGGCATGGAGCTCGACGTCATTGCCGCGGTGTTCATCGGTGGTGCTTCGGCGCTGGGTGGCGTCGGCCAGGTGGCAGGTGCCGTCATCGGCGCCTTCATCATGGGCGTGATGAACAACGGCATGTCGATCATGGGCATCAACATCGACTGGCAGCAGGTGATCAAGGGCCTGGTGCTGCTCGGCGCTGTCGCCTTCGACCTCTACAACAAGAAGAAGGCCTAGGCCGCGGGGGAGCGACCGGCTGCGGCGCCTGGAGGAGTGGGCCCGCAATCTCGAAGACAACAAGCAAGGCGTGCGGCGCGTGTGCGTGGCGCGACGGGAAAGGTTTTGCCGGGCGCCGGAAACGAGGCCGGCCGGGGCGAGACGGAAGGAGTGCAGGAATGTTGATGTCCCAGATAGTGCTCGCCGACGGCAAGAGCCGGGTGGCGGTGCGGGAAGGCGGGACCGCGCGGCTGGTCAATGATGCCAAGTCGATCTACGCGCTGGCGCTGGAGGCTGTACGCGCCGGAACCACGCTTGCGGCGATCGTCTCCGACCGTGGCCCCGGCGAAACTGTCGATCTCGAGGCAGCAATCCGCGCCGGCCAGGTGCTGTCGCCGGTCAGGCATCCCGATCCGGCGCATCTGCACCTGACTGGCACCGGGCTTACCCATCTCGGCTCGGCGGCGACGCGCGACAGCATGCACAAGAAGCTGGATGCCAGCGGCGAGGAGACGCTGACCGATTCCATGAAGATGTTCCGGATGGGGCTGGACGGCGGCAGGCCGGCGCGCGGGCAGGCAGGCGTGCAGCCTGAATGGTTCTACAAGGGCAATGGCAACATGGTGGTCGATCCCGGCAAGCCGCTGGTATCGCCGCATTTCGCGCTCGATGCCGGCGAGGAGCCGGAGATCGCCGGCATCTATCTCGTCGGTGATGATGGCACGCCCTACCGCATCGGCTTTGCGCTCGCCAACGAGTTCTCCGATCATGTGACCGAGCGGATCAACTACCTCTATCTCGCCCATTCGAAGCTGAGGAACGCCTCGTTCGGCCCGGAGATCCTGGTCGGCGAACTCCCTGCCGACATCAAGGGAACGTCGCGCATCATCCGCGCCGGCAAGACGATCTGGGAAAAGCCATTCCTGTCGGGCGAGGCCAACATGTCCCACACCATCGCCAATCTCGAACACCACCATTTCAAATATGGCATGTTCCGCCAGCCGGGCGACGTACATGTGCACATGTTCGGCACCGCCACGCTGTCCTTCGCCGACGGGGTGAAGGCCGAGCCAGGCGACGTGTTCGAGATCGAGGCGGCGGAGTTCGGGCTGGCGCTGCGCAATCCGCTGAAACAGGCGCGGGCGGTGGCACCGGTTGCGGTCAGGACATTGTGAGGTGATGGCGATGAGTGATGGCATGGCGACATATCCGAGCCTGGCCGGGCGGCCGGTGCTTGTGTCCGGCGGTGCGACAGGGATCGGCGAGGCGCTGGTGCGCAGCTTCGCCGCACAGGGCGCGAAGGTCGGATTTGTCGACTTGGCCGAAGCCGAGGGCAGGGCGCTTGCCGAGGAGCTGGCGGGCACCGGCGCTTCCGTTGCCTTCCGTGCCTGCGACATCACCGATATCGCCGCCTATCGCGCCGCGATCGCGGGGATCGAGGCATTGCACGGCCGGACCTTGGCGCTGGTCAACAATGCCGCCAACGACACCCGCCACGACTGGCGCGAGGTGACGCCGGAGTATTTCGATGCCCGTGTCGCGGTCAATCTGCGGCACTCGTTCTTCGCCATCCAGGCGGTGGCGCCCGGCATGATCGCCGCCGGTGGCGGCGCCATCGTCAATCTCGGTTCGATCGGCTGGATGAAGGCGTCGGGCGGTTATCCTGCCTATGCGACGTCGAAGGCGGCCGTGCATGGCATGACGCGATCCTTCGCCCGCGATCTCGGCAAGCATGGCATCCGGGTAAACACGCTGGTGCCGGGCTGGGTGATGACCAAGCGCCAGCTCGAGCTCTGGGTCGACGATGCGGCCAATGCCGAGATCGACAAGGGCCAGTGCCTGGCTGGGCGCGTCCTGCCCGACGACATCGCGCGCATGGCACTGTTCCTTGCGGCCGACGATTCCAGGATGTGCACGGCGCAGAACTTCGTCGTCGATGGCGGCTGGGTGTAGGGCTACTCGACCATCGAGAAGCGATATTCGGTGACCTGCGAGTAGATCTCGTCCGGCCGCAGCACCGCACTTGGAAAATGCGGATGGTGAATGGCGTCGGGGAAGCGCTGCGGCTCCAGGCACAGCGCGCCGTGGCGCACGGGTGCGATGCCGCCGCGCAAGGGCGGGGCAACCGGCAGAAAGGCACCGTCATAGAGTTGCAGCCCGGGCTCGGTGGTCCAGAGGTCGAGCCGGATGCCGGACAGCGGGCCCTCGAGACGGGCGGCGTGCCACGGCTCCGGTGCCGGTTGCATGGCGAGTACCCAGTTGTGGTCATAGGGGCTGTGCGCCTCATCCGCCGCGTTGCGGACCGGGCGAAGCTCGCGGAAATCGAAGGGCGTGCCGTCGAGGGCTGGCACCTCGCCGGTCGGGATATTGTGCTCGTCGACCGGCGTGTAGGCCTCGGCGGCGATCTTGAGCCGGTGGTCGAGGATCGAACCGCCACCGTCGAGATTGAAATAGGCGTGGGTGGCGAGGTTGACCAGCGTCGGGGCATCGGCGCGGGCGCCGAGCGCGATGCTGAGGCGGCCCTGGTCGAGCGCATAGCGGCAGGTGGCGATGACCTTGCCGGGATAACCCTGATCGCCTGCCTGCGAGATCAGCGCCAGCAGCACCGAACTGTCGTTGGCGTCGACGACGAGCCAGTTGCGGCGAAAGAACCCGTCGCTGCCGCCATGGAGATGCGTGTGGCCAGCCTCGTTGAGATCGAGCTGGAACGTCTGTCCGTCGAGCTCGAAGCTGCCGCCGGCGATGCGGTTGGCGCAACGCCCGGCGATGGCGCCGAAATAGCCGCCATGGCTGAGGTAGCCGTCGAGATCGTCGAAGCCGAGGATGACCGAGCGCGTGCCGTCAGGCGTGGCGACGATAAGGTCGGCAAGTGTCGCACCGAAGGTGAGGATCCTGGCCTCTATTCCCTCGGCGGCGATGTTGATCGCCTGCACCACCGTGCCGTCGGGCATTCGACCGAATTCGCTGATCGGCATTGTCGTTCGCTCCGCACGCCCTCGCGCCCAGCGCAGAGTCCTGCAAACCGGCACGATTCTCAAGCGGCTTTTGCCAAGCCCTTCGCGCGCCCGAATAGACGCGCGGCGCGGCCAGGTGTCAGGCGGCGAGCAGGCTCTTGAGCTTGACCGAGGGCGCGGCAAGCGCGCCGATGTCGGGGTGGACGGATTTCGCGATCAGCATCTCGGCGAGGCGGATGTCGCGCGCGACCGCATTGCCCTGGCCGATGCCGCTGGCGGCGACGAGCCGGCCGTCCTGCTTGAGGTGGAACAGGATGAAAGCGCCGTCGTCGAGGTCACGGCGCACCGTGCGCTCGCCTTCGTCCGGCAGGCCGGCGATCTGCAGGCTGAGCCCGTACTGATCGGACCAGAACCAGGGGACGCATGCATGGCCTTCCTCTGATCCCAGCATGTTGCGCGCGGCGAGCGCGCCGTGCTCCTGGGCGCTGCGCCAGGCCTCGAGGCGGACGCGGCGGCCGCCATAGACGGCGAGCGGGAAGGAGCAGCAGTCGCCGGCAGCGAAGATGTCGGGATCGCTGGTGCGCAGCTGCGCGTCGACAGCGATGCCGTTGTTGAGGGTGAGGCCGGCGGATTCGGCGAGTGCCGTGACGGGCACGGCGCCGATACCGATGATGGCGAGATCGGCGGTGATCTGCAGGCCACTGGCAAGCGTAATGCGCACGCCGTCGGTCCTGTCGTCAATTGTCGCGATGCCGTCGCCGCAGATGATGTCGACGCCTTCGGCTGCATGCGCCTCGTGGATGACGGTAGCGATTTCCTCCGGCACGCCGCGCATCAGGATGCGGGATTGCGCTTCGATGACAGTGACGTCCGCGGCGAGTTTGCGGGCGGATGCGGCGAGCTCGAGGCCGATGAAGCCGCCGCCAATGATGGCAATCCGGCGGCCGGGGCCGAGATGCGCGCGGATGGCCAGCGCATCGTCGAATGTCCGGAGATAGACGCAGTACGAGCCGAGCCCTGCAAACGGAAGCTTGCGCGGCACGGCACCGGTGGCGATCAACAGCTTGTCGTAGTCGAGGTCGGAGCCATCGCTCAGGCGAACGGAGCGGTTGGCGCGGTCGATCGAGGTCGTGGAGGTGGCGCCGAGCAGGTCGATGCGGAGCTCGGCGAGGCGGGTGGCATCGGCGATCGCCTTGATGGCGGGCGCATCCGTCGAGATCATCGCCTCCTTGGACAGCGGCGGCCGCTCATAGGGCAGATGCGTCTCCGCACCGACAAGCGTGATGGTGCCGTCGTATCCGGTTTCGCGCAGGGCGAAGGCAGCGCGCGTGCCGCACTCGCCAGCGCCGATAATGACCATTCCCGCCGTCATCTCGGTCAACTCAGCTGAATGAAGACCTTGCCGGCGTCGACTTTCACCGGATAGGTCCTGAGGTTGACGCAGACGGGCGCGCCGCGGGCAGCACCGGTCTTGTAGTTGAAGCGGCCATTATGCTTGGGGCATTCGATGATGTCGCCCATGACCAGCCCCTGCGACAGGTGGATCTGCTCGTGGGTGCACAGGCCGTCGGTGGCGAAGAACTCGTCCTCCGGGCTGCGGTACAGCGCAAAGGTGCGCCCGGCATGGTCGAAGCGGAGAACGTCTTCCTCGTCGATGTCCCCGGTCGCGCAGGCCTCGATCCAGTCGCTCATGTCTCTCTCTCCCTGGGGTTCGAAAATCTATTCGGCGGCGAGTGCCGTCTCGCTGTGGAATTCCTCGCGGTAGGGCCGGGCCGTCGGCGGCAGCTCGCGCTTGACGAAGTAGTCCTCGTTGCGGAGCTGGCGGACGAAGGCCGGCAGCATCTCGCGGTAGCCGTCCCACATGGACTGGGACGGCGCCGGCAGGTCGTGCCTGATCATCTCGTGCAGCTTCGGCAGCGCGTGATAAGGCACCATCGGGAACATGTGATGTTCGACGTGGTAGTTCATGTTCCAATAGATGAAGCGGCTGATGGGGTTCATCAGTACGGTGCGGCTGTTGAGCCGGTGGTCGATGACGTTGTCGGCGAGGCCGCCATGCTGCAGCAGGCCGGTCAGCACATGATGCCAGGCGCCGTAGAGGCGGGGCAGGCCGACCAACATCAGCGGCAGCCATGAGCCGAGATAAAGCGCGAGCGTGACGGTGGCCACATAGATGGCAAGCCAGATGCGGGCGATGCGGATGGCGCGGGGCTGCTCGCTATCGGGGATAAAGGTCTTCTCTTCCTTGCTGATGATACCGGCGGCGTTGCGGACCATGTCGACCATGGCGTGCCAGGCGTCGAGCAGGCCGAAGAAATTGAGCACCACGCGCAGAAGGTCAGGCGGGCGCATGACGGCGATCTCCGGATCGCGGCCGACGATGACGGTGTCGGTGTGGTGGCGAGTGTGGCTCCAGCGCCAGGTCACCGGATTGCGCATGATCATGAAGCAGGCGATCTGGTAGACCGCGTCGTTCATCCACGGCGTCTTGAAGGCGGTGCCGTGGCCGCATTCGTGCCAGCGCGAGTCGGTTGCCGAACCGTAGAGCACGCCGTAGCAGAGGAAAAACGGCACGCACCACCAGCTGCCCCAGAGTGCTGCGCCGGCCGCGCCGAAGGCGATGAGCAGGCCGAGCCAGATTGCCGTGTCGCGGATAGCCGGGCCGTCCGAGCGCTGCATCAGTTCCTTCATCTGCTTGCGCGGAATGTCGGTGTGATACCACTCGGCGGCGGCGAGGCCGCTTTCGACGGCGCGGCGCGCGCTTTCTCCCACAAGGCTGTAGTCGCGCGCCGAGGGCGTCACGGTCATGGCTCTCTCCCAGGAAGTCGGAAACAGGTCCGCGATGGGCGCTGGACATCGTTCGCTGGTAGAATGCTAACTCAAGATGCGATATTTTCAATCATGACATGATAGTTTCTATCATTTTCTATCATAATGGGTTAAGCTGGGCGTAAATCCAGGGATTGGACATGAGCAAGCGCCCGACCATCACAGATCTCGCCCAGGCCTCGGGCGTCAGCGTTGCGACTGTCGACCGGGTGCTCAACGGGCGCCTGCCGGTGCGTGAGGAAACGCAGCGTCGCGTCTATGAGGCGGCGACATCGATCGGCTATCACGCCGCCGGGCTGATCGCGCAGCGCATGCGCAAGGAGCTGCCGGTGTATCGGCTGGGCTTCGTGCTGCTGCGGCCGAAGGACGTGTTCTATTGCGCTTTCGCCGGTGAACTGGAAAAGGCAATCGCCCAGGCGCCCGGCTTTCGCGGCACTGGTGTCATCGAATTTGCCGACACGCTCGCGCCGGAGGAGATTCTGGAACGGCTGCGCCGGCTGGCGGCAAACTGCGATGCCGTGGCGCTGGTCAGCCCGGACCATCCGTCAGTGACGGCGGCCGTGGCGGAGCTGAAGGAGCGCGGCGTTCCCGTCTTCTCGCTGTTGTCGGACTTCGCGTCAGGCATTCGTGAGGGTTATGTCGGCATCGACAACCTCAAGGTCGGACGCACGGCCGCGTGGATGATCTCGAAATGCGCGCGCAGGCCGGGCAAGGTGGCGCTGTTTGTCGGCAGCCACCGCTTTCATGGCCACGAGCTGCGCGAGATCGGTTTTCGCGCCTTCTTCCGCGAACACGCGCCCGAATTCACGCTGCTTGAGACCATCGTCAACAACGAGTCCTGGCAGACCACCCACGAGGTCGTTGGCGATTTGCTCCGTAAGCATGACGACCTCGTTGGTTGCTATGTCGCCGGCGGTGGCATCGAAGGCGCGATCTCGGCGCTGCGCCAGGCCAAGCCCGATCCGCTGCCGGTGCTGATCTGCAACGAGATCACCGTGGATACGCGCGCGGCGCTCGCCGACAATCTGGCGGTGATGGTGATCGCGACGCCGCTGGCGTCGTTGTGCCGCGAGCTTGTCGGGCTGATGGCGCATGCGATCGAGGAGGGGGCGGCCAATGCGCCCGGCCAGACCTTCCTGCCGTTCGACATCTTCCTGCCGGAGAACATCTGAGCGGCGCTTTCATGGTTCGCTGGCCATGCGAATCTATCACCAAATGATAGATTCGCATCATCTTTCGGATTGACTGTTCCAATTTATGGGTAGATTGGAACGGAAATATCGACGCGCGTCGCCCGCGTTACTGGAGGAGAAATTCGGCATGACCAGCAAGCTCACTTTCGCGCTGAACCACATGGTGGCTCCCGGGCTGAAGCCAGCGGCGTTCTTCGCATTGTGCCGCGAACTCGGCCTGAGCGACGTCGAAATTCGCAACGACCTCGCCGGCAACGCCATCATCGACGGCACGTCGGCCCCCGCCATCAAGGCGCAGGCTGCGGAAAATGGAATATCCATTGCAACCATCAACGCGTTGCAGCGCTTCAACGAATGGAATGCCGTGCGTGAGGCCGAGGCGATCGAACTCGCCGACTATGCCCGCAACGTGGGTGCGAAGGCGCTGGTGCTGGTGCCGGTCAATGACGGCACGGGGCAGGCCGACGGCGAGCGCCAGCGCAATCTCAGGACGGCGCTGACGGCACTGAGGTCCATCCTCGGCGACCGTGGCGTGCGCGGCCTTGTCGAGCCGCTCGGCTTCGAGATCTGCTCGCTGCGCTCCAAGCGCGAGGCGGCCGAAGCCATCGAGGACGTTGGCGGCGCGACCACGTTCCGCATGGTGCACGATACGTTCCACCACCATCTCGCCGGCGAACCTGACATCTTTCCTGGCATGACCGGCCTGGTGCATATTTCCGGCGTCGACGATCCCGCTGTTACGGTATCCGACATGCGCGACCCGCACCGTGTTTTGGTCGACGCAGGCGACCGGCTCGACAATGTCGGTCAGATTCGCGCGCTGGTGTCGGGCGGCTATCAGGGGCTGCTGTCCTTCGAGCCGTTTTCGCCTGTCGTGCAGAAGCTTGCCGAGCCGCGCGCAGCACTTGCGGAGAGCATCGAGTTTATCCGCTCGCGAGTCTGACATCAGGGCCTCTGCCAGCCAAATCGCTATCCGATCCAGCGCCGTCCGGCCGACCGGGCGGCGCACTTCATTGTTCTCCCAAGATTGAGGGGGCAGCGATGGAATGTCTCTTGACGTTTGGCCTTAATATGGAATAAACATTTCATATAGAAAAAACACGGCCCGAATATTCTGAAATCAGGGTCGGCACCATCGGGAGGCGGGCGGCACCGACATCGCAGAGGAGCGATGGTGGCGCCCGTGGATATGAGCCTAAGGCGTGGCCGCGGGCTTCCGGCACAACGGGGTGCAGCCGGGCACCATTCGTGGAGGAGAGTAATCATGAAGAAGTATTTGCTCGGCGCTGCCATTTCCGCGCTGATGGCCAGCTCTGCGTTTGCCGGCGACATCGGCGTCAGCATGGCCAATTCGGACACCTTCCTGACTGTCCTGCGCAAGGGCATCGAGAAGTCCGCTGCCGATGCCAGCCAGCCGGTCGTCATCGAAATCGCCGACGACGACGTCAACAAGCAGCTCAGCCAGGTCCAGAACTTCATCGCCGCCAAGGTTGACGCCATCATCGTCAACCCGGTCGATACTTCGGCCACCGGGCCGATGACCAAGCTCGCCAACGACGCCGGCATTCCAATCGTTTATGTCAATCGCGAGCCGATCGACGTCGGCGCGCTGGGCGCCAAGGGTGCCTTCGTCGGCTCGAACGAAGTCGATTCCGGTACGCTGGAGACCAAGGAAGTCTGCCGCATCCTCAAGGAAGCCGGCAAGACCGAGGCAGGCATCCTGATCATGGTCGGCGACCTCGCCAACCAGGCCGCCGTGATGCGCACCAAGGACATCCATGACGTGAACGCCGGCAGCGAATGCGGCGTCAAGCTGAACGTCATCGACGAGCAGACCGCCGGCTGGGATCCGGTCAAGGCACAGGACCTGATGACCAACTGGATCGCCGCCGGCCACAAGCCGGATGCCGTCATCTCGAACAACGACAACATGGCCATCGGCGCCATCAACGCCATGAAGGCTGCCGGTTGGGACATGAAGAGCGTGATCGTGGCCGGCGTTGACGCCACCCAGGAAGCGCTCGCCTATATGAAGGCCGGCGACCTTGACGTCACCGTGTTCCAGAACGCGGCTGCCCAGGGCGGCGGTGCAGTCGACACGGCGATGAAGCTCGCCAAGGGCGAAGCAGTGACGTCGCCTGTGTGGGTGCCGTTCGAGCTGGTGACCCCGGCGAATATGGACCAGTACACCACCAAGAACTGATATGATCTGACCAATGCGCCGTCGGAAACGGCGGCGCATTTTCCCCACAAGGACCACGCCCGCACGAAAAGCCGGGCCGGCCTGGGAGGACCAATCATGCAAGGCACTGGTACGATGGAAGCGGCGCCTGCGGGCGGGGCCGCGGTGGACGGCGGCTATCTTCTCGAGGTCGAGAGCGTCCGCAAGGAATTTCCTGGTGTTGTCGCCCTCGACAATGTCCAGCTTCGCCTCAAGCGCGGCAGCGTGCATGCGCTGATGGGCGAGAATGGTGCTGGCAAGTCGACGCTGATGAAGATCGTGGCCGGCATCTACACGCCCGATTCCGGCAGCTTCAAATTGCGCGGCGAAGACATCAAGCTGCGTGGGCCGCTCGATGCGCTCGAACACGGCATCGCCATGATCCATCAGGAACTGAACCTGATGGCGCCGATGACGGTGGCCGAGAACATCTGGATCCGGCGCGAGCCGACAAGCCGGTTCGGCTTCATCGACCATGGCGAGATGCGGCGCAAGACGGCAGCCCTGTTCAAGCGCCTCAACATCGACATCGACCCCGACATCCAGGTTGGCACGCTGAGTGTGGCGAACCGCCAGATGGTCGAGATCGCCAAGGCGGTGTCCTACGAATCCGATGTGCTGATCATGGACGAGCCGACTTCGGCGTTGACCGAGCGCGAGGTCGATCACCTGTTCACCATCATCCGCGCCCTGCGCGAACAGGGCAAAGGCATCATCTACATCACCCACAAGATGAATGAGCTGTTCGAAATCGCCGATGAGTTTTCGGTGTTCCGTGACGGCAAGTACATCGCCACCAAGGCTTCGACCGAGGTGACCCGCGACGACATCATCCGCATGATGGTGGGCCGCGAGATCACCCAGATGTTCCCCAAGGAAGAGGTGCCGATCGGCGACGTCGTTTTGTCGGCCAAGGGGCTGACGCTCAAGGGCGTATTCTCGGACGTTTCGTTCGACGTGCGCTCGGGCGAAATCCTCGGCATCGCCGGCCTTGTCGGCTCCGGCCGCTCGAACATCGCCGAGACGATCTTCGGCGTGACGCCGGCCGACGCCGGCACGATCGAGCTGTTCGGCAAGACCGTACGCATCGACAGCCCGGCCGCGGCCATGAAGCACGGCATGGCTTTCCTGACCGAGGATCGCAAGGAAACAGGCTGTTTCCTCCTGCTCGACATCCAGGAAAACACCCAGATGGCGGTGCTGCAGGCTGGCTACGTCAAGAACGGCTTCGTGCAACAGAAGCAGCTCGGCAAGGATTCGGTCGAGATCAGCCAGGCACTCAGGGTCAAGACGCCCGACATGGCCGAACCGATTATCAACCTGTCAGGCGGCAACCAGCAGAAGGTGCTGATCGCGCGCTGGCTTTTGACCAAGCCGAAAATCCTGATCCTCGACGAGCCGACACGCGGCATCGACGTCGGCGCCAAGGCCGAGATCCACAGGCTGATCTCGAAGCTCGCGGGGCAGGGCGTGGCGGTCATCATGATCTCGTCGGAGATGCCCGAGGTGCTGGGCATGAGCGACCGCATCATGGTGGTGCATGAGGGCCGGGTCACCGGCTTCCTCGACCGGTCCGAGGCCAATCAGGTGAAAATCATGGAACTCGCGTCGCACTGACGGCGCCAACGAGATCAAGGGTGGAAGAACCATGTCGACCAACGAGATTGCGGGTCCCGCAAACGTCATCGGAAGCAAGAAGCGCCTGCCGCCTGAGGTGTCCATCCTCGGCGTGCTGATCGGCATCGCCATCGTCTTCGAGATTCTCGGCTGGATTTTCGTCGGCGACAGCTTCCTCGCCAACAAGCAGCGCCTGTCGATCATCATCCTGCAGGTGTCGGTGATCGGCATCATCGCGGTCGGTGTGACCCAGGTGATCATCACCGCCGGCGTCGACCTGTCCTCTGGATCGGTCGTCGGCCTCGCCGCCATGGTGGCGGCAAGCCTGGCGCAGACATCGGCCAACCCGCGCGCCGTCTATCCCGCACTGACCGACATGTCGCCGATCTGGGCGATCCTGGCCGGCCTCGGCGTCGGCCTGCTTGCCGGCATCGTCAACGGCTCGCTGATCGCCCGAACCAAGATACCGCCCTTCATCGCCACGCTCGGCATGATGGTGTCGGCACGCGGCCTGGCCAAATGGTACACGCTCGGCCAGCCGGTGGCGCTGCTCGACGACAGCTTCACCTGGTTCGGCAAGAGCTTCAACATCTTCGGCTTTCCGCTGCCGCTGCCGGTCATCGTGTTCCTGCTCGTCGCCGTCATCTTCCACATCGCGCTGGGCTACACACGCTACGGCAAGTTCACCTATGCCATCGGCGCCAACCCGCAGGCGGCACGCGTTTCGGGTATCAACATCGGTGGCCACCTGATCAAGGTCTATGCCATCGCCGGCCTGCTGTCGGGCCTGGCAGGGGTGATGACGGCGGCGCGTGCGGCCTCCGGCCAGCCGGGCATGGGCGTGGCCTATGAACTCGACGCGATCGCTGCGGCGGTCATCGGTGGCACCTCGCTCTCGGGCGGTGTCGGGCGCATCACCGGCACCGTGATCGGCACCATCATCCTGGGCGTTCTGACTTCGGGCTTCACCTTCCTCAAGGTCGGCGCCTACTATCAGGAAATCATCAAGGGCATCATCATCGTTGCGGCCGTGATCATCGACCAGCACCGCCAGAACAAGCGCAAGAAGACATAAATTCGAATTGGGCCGCCCGGCATCCCGTCAGCGGGCGGCTCCATCCCCAGAGATCAAGATTGCAGGCCCGGACGGCGCGGGCCAAGGAAATGAGGTTGTCATGACAGTTCGGTTCGGTGTCCTTGGCGCAGGCCGCATCGGCAAGGTTCACGCCAAGGCCGTGGCCTCGAACGCTTCGGCCAAGCTCGTTGCGGTGGCCGACGCCTTCGAAAAGGCGGCAAACGATCTCGCCGCCGCCTATGGCTGCGACGTGCGTTCGATCGAGCAGATCGAGGAAGCGTCCGACATCGACGCGGTGGTGATCTGCACGCCGACCGACACCCATGCCGACCTGATCGAGCGCTTCGTGCTCGCCGGCAAGGCGGTGTTCTGCGAAAAGCCGATCGACCTCGACGCCAAGCGTGTCGAGCAGTGCCTGGCCGTGGTCGAGAAGGCTGGCGGCACGCTGATGGTCGGCTTCAACAGGCGCTTCGACCCGCATTTCGCCGCCGTGCGCAAGGCGATCGACGACGGCGCCATCGGCAAGGTCGAGCAGGTGGTGATCACCTCGCGCGATCCCGGCGCGCCGCCGGCGGAATACATCACGCGTTCGGGCGGCATCTTCCGCGACATGACCATCCATGATTTCGACATGGCGCGCTTCCTGCTCGGCGCCGAGCCGGTGGCGGTGACGGCAACCGCCTCGGTGCTGGTCGACAAGAAGATCGGCGAGCTTGGCGATTTCGACAGCGTCAGCGTCATCCTGGAGACCGCGGCCGGCCAGCAATGCGTCATCACCAATTCGCGCCGCGCCACCTATGGCTACGACCAGCGCATCGAGGTGCATGGTTCGGACGGCATGGTAGCGGCTGAGAACCAGCGCGCCGTGTCGATCGAGGTTGCCAACGGCAAGGGCTATACGCGCCCGCCGCTGCACGACTTCTTCATGACCCGCTACACCGAAGCCTATGCCGCCGAAATCGCCGCCTTCGTCGCCTCGGTGACCAAGGGCGCCAAGATCTCGCCCGACGGCAAGGATGGCCTGATCGCGCTGAAGCTGGCGGATGCGGCGCTGAAGTCGGCCAAGGAAGGCAAGACCGTACGGCTCTAGGCCAACGGGCGGACAGTCGCCTCGGGGCAACTGGCCTCGGGGCGCACAGTCACAATCGGTCGATGGAATAAAAATTCCTGATGACTGATAATTGGAATTGAAATTGCATTGTGTGGCCTGCTAACTGAACGAGCGGGCAGGCCGGCGCGGCGGAGCGACCGGGAGGACAGAATGACCGACCCCAAGAACCAGCCTACACTCGACGTTATCACCATCGGGCGCGCGTCGGTCGATCTCTACGGCCAGCAGACCGGATCGCGGCTGGAGGACGTGGCGTCCTTCGCCAAGTCCGTCGGCGGCTGCCCCGCCAACATCGCCATCGGCACGGCACGGCTCGGCCTGCGGTCGGCGCTGCTGACCCGCGTCGGCGACGAGCACATGGGCCGCTACATCCGCGAGCAGATGCTGCGCGAGGGGGTGTCCGACGGTGGCATCGCCACCGACAAGGAGCGGCTGACGGCGCTGGTGCTTTTGTCGGTCGAAAACGACAAGACGTTTCCGCTGATCTTCTATCGCGAGAACTGCGCCGACATGGCGCTGTCGGAAGCCGACATCGACCCGGCTTTCATCAAGTCGGCGCGGGCCATCGTCGTCACCGGCACGCATTTCTCGCGGCCCAACACCGATTCCGCCCAGCGCAAGGCGATGAAGCTGATCAAGGAAGCCGGCGGCAAGGTGGTGTTCGACATCGACTACCGCCCGAACCTCTGGGGCCTGGCCGGGCATGCGGCGGGCGAAAGCCGCTACATCGCCTCCGACAAGGTGTCGAACCACATCAAGGGTGTGTTGGGTGACTGCGACCTGATCGTCGGCACCGAAGAAGAGGTGATGATCGCTTCCGGCGAGAGCGAGTTGCTCGACGCGCTGAAGACCATCCGCTCGCTGTCCAAGGCGACAATCGTGCTCAAGCGCGGTCCGATGGGCTGCATCGTCTATGACGGGGCGATTTCGGATGATCTCGAAGCCGGCATCGTCGGCAAGGGTTTCCCGATCGAGGTCTACAACGTGCTCGGCGCGGGGGATGCCTTCATGTCCGGCTTCCTGCGCGGCTGGCTGGGCGGCGAGAGCCTTGCCACCTCGGCCACCTGGGCAAATGCCTGCGGTGCCTTTGCCGTGTCGCGCCTGCTTTGCTCGCCCGAAATTCCGACATTCGACGAGCTGCAGTTCTTCCTCAAGAACGGCAGCAAGGAACGGGCGCTGCGCAAGGACGAAGCGATCAACCACGTGCACTGGGCAACGACGCGCCGGCACGAGATTCCATCGATGATGGCACTCGCCTGCGACCACCGCATCCAGCTGGAAGACATCGCCAGCCGCACGGGCGCCGATCCGGCGCGCGTCCGCGACTTCAAGGTGCTGGCGGTGAAGGCTGCGGCCAAGGTGGCCGACGGCCGCGACGGCTACGGCATGCTGATCGACGAGAAGTTCGGCCGCGATGCGATGTTCGAATTCGCCCGCCATCCATTCTCCTGGCTGGGCCGGCCGGTGGAACTGCCGGGCTCGCGGCCGCTGCGTTTCGAGTTCTCGCAGGACATCGGCTCGCAACTGGTGGAGTGGCCGGTCGAGCACTGCATCAAGTGCCTGTGCTTCTATCACCCCGACGATCCGGCCGAACTCAAGGCCGAGCAGCAGCAGAAGCTGCGCACACTCTTCGAGGCGGCGCGCAAGGTCGGCCGCGAACTGCTAATCGAGATCATCGCCGGCAAGCACGGCAAGCTCGACGAAAACACCATTCCGCGCGCGCTGGAGGAGCTCTACGCGCTCGGCATCAAGCCGGACTGGTGGAAGCTTGAGCCGCAGGCGTCGGCGGCCGCCTGGAAGAAGATCGAGGCGGTCATCAACACCAATGATCCCTATTGCCGTGGCGTTGTATTGCTCGGGCTCGAGGCGCCTTTGGCCGAACTGGAAGTGGCCTTCGCCGCGACGTCGGACGCATCCGTCGTCAAGGGCTTCGCGGTTGGCCGCAGCATCTTTGCCCATGCGGCGGAAGAATGGATGGCCGGCCGCATGAACGACCAGGCGGCGGTCGACGATATGGCCCAGCGTTTCGAACAGCTGACCAAGGCATGGCTTGCGGCGCGCGACCGTCGGGCGGCATAAACAGACAGCTGAAGCGAGGCCGGCATCTTTGGATGCGCCGCTGAAGCGGGAGGAGAAGACGATGACCAAGACCGTTCGCCTGACCATGGCGCAGGCGCTGACGCGCTACCTGACGCGGCAGATGAGTGTGATCGACGGTAAGATGGTACCGCTGTTCGGTGGCGTCTGGGCGATCTTCGGCCACGGCAACGTCGCCGGTCTCGGCGAGGCGCTCTACCAAGTGCGCGAGGAGCTGCCGACCTATCGCGCGCACAACGAGCAGGCGATGGCGCATGCGGCGATTGCCTTCGCCAAGGCCAATTTCCGCCAGCGGATAATGGCCGCGACGAGTTCCATCGGCCCGGGCGCAGTCAACATGGTGACAGCGGCGGCACTCGCCCATGTCAATCGCCTGCCAGTGTTGCTTTTGCCCGGCGACGTGTTCGCCAACCGCGTGCCCGATCCTGTCCTGCAGCAGGTCGAGGATTTCGGCGATGGCACGGTGTCTGCCAATGACTGCTTCCGTCCGGTGTCGCGCTACTTCGACCGCATAACCCGGCCCGAGCAGATCATCCCGGCGCTGGCGCGCGCCATGCAGGTGCTGACCGATCCGGCCGAATGCGGTCCTGTAACCCTGTCGCTGTGCCAGGACGTCCAGGCCGAGGCCTATGATTATCCCGAGAGCTTTTTTGCCGAGCGTGTGTGGACGCCGCGCCGGCCGCGTCCGGACCGCGACGAACTCGCGACCGCGGCCGAGGTGCTGAAGGCGGCGAAGAAACCGCTGATCGTGGCGGGTGGAGGCGTGCTCTATTCCGGCGCGTCGGAAGAACTCGACCGCTTCGTTGAGGCCACCGGCATTCCTGTCTGCGAGACACAGGGCGGCAAGTCGGCGCTGACCGACGATCATGGGCTCAACATGGCGGCGGTCGGCGTGACCGGCACTGGGGCCGCCAATCGCCTGGCCGAGGAAGCGGATGTGGTGCTGGTGGTCGGCACGCGGCTGCAGGACTTCACCACGGGGTCGTGGTCACTGTTCAAGAATTCGGGCAAGACCATTATCGGGCTCAACGTGCAACCGTTCGACGCCGGCAAGCACCGGGCACTGCCGCTGGTGGCTGATGCCCGGGAAGGGCTCGCCGAGCTCGGTGCGGCGATCGCCGGTTACAAGGCGCCTGCAGTCTGGACCGAAAACGCCAGAACCGGAAAGGCCGAATGGCGCAAGGCAGCCGCCAAGGTGACGGCGGCGACCAACGCAGCGCTTCCTTCGGATGCGCAGGTGATCGGCGCGGTGCAGCGGACGTTGGGCAGCGACATCATCGTGCTGCATGCGGCCGGTGGCCTGCCGGGCGAGATGCACAAGCTGTGGCAGGCGGGTGGACCCGGCTCCTACCATTCCGAATACGGCTTCTCCTGCATGGGCTACGAGATCGCCGGTGGGCTGGGTGCCAAGATGGCGCGACCGGACAAGGAGGTCGTCATCATGATCGGCGACGGCTCCTATCTGATGCTGAACTCGGAGATCGCGACGTCGGTCATGCTCGGTCTCAAGCTCACCATCGTGCTGCTCGACAACAGGGGCTATGGCTGCATCAACCGGCTGCAGATGGCGACCGGCGGCGCCAACTTCAACAACCTACTGCGCGACAGTCGACACGAGGTGCTGCCCGACATCGACTTCGTCGCGCATGCGAAAAGCCTGGGCGCCAATGCCGAGAAGGCGGCGTCGATCGCCGATTTCGAAGCGGCGCTCGACCGGGCGCGGAAGAGCGACCGGACGACTGTCGTTTTGATCGACACGGACCCGCTGATCTCGACGGGCGAAGGCGGCCACTGGTGGGATGTTGCCGTGCCCGAGGTGAGCGCCCGTGCCGAGGTCAATGCAGCCCGCAAGGGGTATGAGGAGAAGCTCAAGCTGCAGCGGGTTGGGGACTGAGGGCCGGATTTGTGAGGTTGGCGCTGCCCCTCACTGTCCTGGCGGACATCTCTCCCCGTAAACGGGGAGAGAGACGCCAACCGCGACGCCGCTGCCAAACGCCACTGTTGACGATTGGCGATACGGTGATGCCAGCCGCTCTCTCCCCGTCTACGGGGAGAGATGTACGGCAGGACAGTGAGGGGCGGCGCTGACGACGACGAACACGCGATGCCACCGAGGCGGCGCTGGAACAGAACTGAGACTGGAGTGAGAAAGTGAAAGCCAAACTGGGCATGTCCCCCATCGCGTGGTGGAACGACGATCTTGCCGAACTGAGCGATGACGTGTCACTGGAGGAGTGCCTGCGGCAATCGCGTTCGGCAGGCTTCACCGGCATGGAGCAGGGGCGCCGGTTTCCTAGCACGCCTGAGGAGATGCTGCCGATCCTGAAGCAGGCCGACGTGACTTTGTGCGGTGGCTGGTTCTCCGGCACGCTGGTCAATGAGGAGCTTTCGGCCAACAAGGACCGCATCCAGCCGATGATCGAGCTGTTCAAGGCAGTCGATGCGCCGTGCATCGTCTATGGCGAGGTCGGTCGCTCGATCCAAGGCGACCGCTCCAAGCCGCTTGCCGGCAAGGCCGTGCTGTCAGACGACGAGATGAAGGCCTATGCCCGCAAGCTGACCGCGTTTGGCGAATGGTGCGCCGAACAGGGTATGCCTTTGTCCTACCATCACCACATGGCGGCGGTGGTGCAGTTCGAACACGAGCTCGACGCCTTCATGAAGTATTCTGGCGAGGGCATCCCGCTTTTGCTCGACGCCGGCCATCTCGCCTTTGCCGGCGGCGACGTTCTGCGCGCCATCGACAACCACCACAAGCGCATCAACCACGTGCATGTGAAGGACGTGCGTCTGGACGTGATCAAGGGGCTCGACTGGACGAAGCAGTCGTTCCTCGACGCGGTGGCGCTTGGCGCCTTCACCGTGCCCGGCGACGGTTCGCTCGACTTTGGTGCGATCGTGCAGAAATTCGCGGACTATGGTTATGAGGGCTGGTTCGTCGTCGAGGCCGAGCAGGATCCGAGGAAGAACCCGCCGCTGAAGATGGCGCAGGTCGGCCATGCCGAATTGATGCGGGCGATGACGGCGGCTGGCTACACCGTGGAAACGCAGGGCTTTCCGAATGCTTGAGCCGGGTGCTGGCTCCAGCTACGATCCACTGGTGTTGATCGTCGAGACAGCGAGTAATTGATGAACGACCAGAACCATCCGTTCCTTCGCCCGTTGTGGAGGCGCATAGCGCTGGTCGGCTTCTGCGCTGCCTGGTCGATCTTCGAGTTCGCCACCGGATCCGCATTCTGGGGCACGCTCGCGGGCGGCATGGCTGCGCTCGGCACCTATCAGTTCCTCATCGCCTACAAGCCCGGCGACGACGCCGCCACCGACAAGGAGTGACGAGATGTCGAAACTGCTGATCAAGCCCAAGCACGGCACCGGACGCGTCACCCACGTCACGCCCGAGACTGCGGGCTGGACCTATGTCGGTTTCGACCTGCACAAGCTGGAACCCGGCGACACCTTCGGCGACTGGACGGCAGACCGCGAGACCTGCCTGGTGCTCGTTTCGGGCAAGGCGCATGTACGCGTCGGAGAGGACGATCTCGGCACGCTCGGCGAGCGCATGTCGCCCTTCGAAGGCAAGCCGTGGTCGGTCTATGTGCCGGCCGGCGGCGACTGGTCGGTGCGGGCGGAAACCAATGTCGAACTCGCAGTCTGCACGGCTCCGGGCCTC
The DNA here is from genome assembly GCF_964252895.1 of Aminobacter sp. LjRoot7. Classification (NCBI taxonomy): domain Bacteria; kingdom Pseudomonadati; phylum Pseudomonadota; class Alphaproteobacteria; order Hyphomicrobiales; family Phyllobacteriaceae; genus Aminobacter; species Aminobacter sp. LjRoot7. Next base: position 868,308 of record NZ_CAXUPX020000001.1, on the reverse strand, counting down.
GGCGGCAACCTGCCGGTGCGGGTGATCGGCCCCGATGACGTCAAGCAGGAGACGCGGGGCAAGGGCACCAACACGCGATACGTCACAAACATCCTTCCGGAAGGCGAGCCGGCGGATTCGCTGCTGGTGGTCGAGGTCATCACGCCCGGTGGCCACACCTCGAGCTATCCGCCGCACAAGCACGACGAGGACAATCTTCCCGCTGAATCGCTGCTGGAGGAAACCTACTACCACCGGCTCAACCCGCCGCAGGGTTTTGCCTTCCAGCGCGTCTACACCGAGTTCAACGATGCTGGCCATCGCGAGATCGACGAGGCAATGGCGGTGGAGGATGGCGACGTGACGCTGGTGCCGAAGGGCTATCACCCCTGCGCTGCCTGCCACGGCTACGACCTCTATTATCTCAATGTCATGGCGGGGCCGAAGCGGACCTGGAAGTTCCACAACGCCAAAGAGCATGAGTGGCTGCTGAAGGCCTGACAGCCTCAGAGAGCGCAACACATTCCAAGAGCGAGGACGAAACGATGGCACGCAACAGGCCAACGGTCGCGGATCTGCGCGCGTTGAAAGGCAAGAGGCAGCTGTCGAAGCTCAGGGTGACGACGCTGGAAGAGGCGGAGGCCGCCGAGCGCGCCGGCATCGATCTTCTGTCCGTTACCTACGGGCTGATGCTTGATCCGCGCTTCCGCGATGCGGCACCGACCTGCTTTGCGGTGCCAGGCGACGAGTACGGCATGATGGGTGCGACGACGGGCGAGATCCTGCGCACGGCGGTGAAGCTCAAGGCGGCGAGCGCCGATGCCGTCTACTGCTCGGCGGGCCTCAAGACGATCCGCCGGTTGCGCGACGAGCACATACCGGTCTGCGGTCATGTCGGGCTGATCCCGACGCATTCGACCTGGACAGGTGGCTTCAAGGCCGTCGGCAAGACGGCCGAGACGGCGGCGCTGGTGTGGAAGCAGGTTAAGGATCTCGAGGACGCCGGGGCCTTCGCCGCCGAAATCGAAGTGGTGCCCGCCGAAGTGGCGAGCGCGATCTCGAAGCGCACCTCGATGGTGCTGATCTCCATGGGGGCAGGTGCGGGCTGCGACGCGCAATATCTGTTTGCCGAAGATGTGCTCGGGCTCAATCGCGGCCACTATCCGCGCCACGCCAAGGTCTATCGTAACCTTGCCGCGGAATATGACCGCATCCAGCAGGAGCGGATTGCAGCCTTTGGCGAATATGCCGGCGACATCGCCAGCGGTGCTTATCCCGCAGCCAGCCACATGGTCGGCATCGACGCCGACGAGATGCGCAAGTTCGAGGATTTTCTGAGCGGGCAGGCCTAGGCCTGCCCGCTCCGGAAGGCGGTTCGCATACCAGCGTCTAGAGCGCCGTACTCAGAACCCGCGTCACCGACTTCCGATCCGGATTGAGCATGATGTAGCTCGGCCGGCTTTCCAGTTTCAGCCGCTTGAGCATGATCCTGGTCTTGGCCAGCAGCGTGTCGTCGCGCGATGCGGCCTCGAGCTTGTGCTCCAATGCCTCCAGCGTTTCGATCGCGTCCTCGATGCGGTCGAGTGCTGCCAGGCTCTTGGCCAGCGAGAACTCGGCTCCGGCGAAATCGGGTGCGAGCGACAGCACATTGCGGAACGCCTCCGCTGCCTCGATGTGCCGCGACAGCGCCTGCAATTCGATGCCCAACCTGAGCCATGCCTTGGTTGATGTCGGCACTGAATTGGCGAGCGTCTGGTAGTGCGCCAGCGCCTCACGGTGCTCGCCCTTGGCCGACAGTAACTGGCCGATGCCATACAGCGCGCGGGAATGGGTGGCGTCACTGGCGATGATCTGGCGGTAGCCGTTCTCCGCTTTTGCCAGTTGCCCTTGCTGGTGGAAGCGCGTGACCTCGGCGAAGATGCCGTTGAGCGAACGTGGATCGAGGCGGTCGCCGACATTGCGCCCGCTCTTGGTGTAGATCTGGGCGCAGTTGATCTTGCTCTCGGTCACGCCGAAGGCGAATTTGTAGGGCTCGTCGCCGCGCAGGAAGTCATAGGTGGTGAGGCCGTTCTCGATGGCCAGCTTAATGCAGTGGCCATGCAGGATCAGGCCGGCGGGAATGGAGGTCACGGTCTCGTCGCGGCCGGCCATGAAGAAGAGCAATGCCTTCTTGACCGGGTCGACGAAGATGGCGAGCGCGCCCAGCGGCCGGTCGCCCTGCCACAGGACCGGCAGGAACAGCGTGCCATTGCGGAAACTGTCGCGCAGCACGCGGCGATTGTTGTGCAGGATGGAGGCCAGCCGGTCGCCCTTGCGGGCGCCCCATTTTATCCGCCAGAGTTCGAGCAGCGTATCGATGTCGCGCTCGTAGGTGTCGGCATCTGCGCGGGTGATGCGCAGCTCGCCAGCATCGACCTTGCGCAGGAAGCGCCGCAGCTTCTGCCTGGTGTTGGTGCTCAGCACGTTTTCGAGATAGCCGTCGAAAGTGTCGGGCAGGGCGGCCGCGAAGCAGCGGCAGTTGTCGACATTGTCGGCCGCATTGACGCGGCTGAATTCGCGCATGGCAAAGATGTCGCGCGAGAACTGGCCGATGAAGGCGAAGACACGCTCCCGCGACATGCGCAGGTTTTCGAGATTGAGCCGCGCCCAGCCCATCTGGGCGACGTGGCGGCCGAAGGCCTTCAACGCCATTTCGGCATGGCCGGGATCACAGATGGCGCCGGTGTAGTCGGCGGCATTGTTGCCTGCCATGCTGATCTCGTTGAAGAACAGCCCGGTGGCGCCGCTCATGCGGGTGCGCATGCGCAGGGGCATCAGCGCGACATAAGGCGATCCCGGATCGCCAAGCCGCGCGGCAAGCACGAACCAGGCGCCCTTGTAGAAGCGCATGTAAGGCACCAGCCATGCCCACGAGACGAAGAACTGCGCCTCCGGGTCGGCCTTGTACAGGCGCTCCCAGTCCTGTTGCAGCTTAGCCAGCGCTTCAAGATCGCTAATGACGTCGACCTGCATTTGTGTCCCCCTCAACGACATGGCTTCTCCCCCCTCGCTCAACGCTCCATGAATGCGCGCGACATGCTGTCGGCGATCGGCTTGGTCAGATACCTGAAGAATGTCCGCTCCTCGGTCTGGACCAGCACCTCGGCAGGCATGCCGGGCGTCGGCGAGAAGCCGTGAACGCGCGAGATCTGGTCCGCCGACAGGCTGACGCGGGCGACATAGACTTCGCGCGCCACCGGACCCGAAGTGTCAGGCAAGGCGTCGGCGGAGACGTAGATCACCTGGCCGTCGAGCACCGGCGTGGTGCGCCGGTTGAGCGCCGTGAGCCGCACTGTGGCCAACTGGCCGACACGGACGTTGTCGATGTCGGTGCGCGAGATCAGTGTCTCGATGACCAGTGGAACGTCGGACGGCAGGATCTCGACGATCGGCTTGCCGCTTTCGATGACGCCACCCGATGTGTGGTAGTACATGCGCACGATGGTGCCGGCGACCGGCGCGTTGATCGTCACGCGGTTGAGCACACTCTGCGCCTGGCGCAGCTGTTCGCGGATCGTGTCGAGATCGCCTTCGAGGTTCTGCAACTGCTCGAGGGCTGCCTGCCTGTAGGCTTCCTCGGCCTGCTTGATCTGCTGTTCGAGCTTGATCGTTTCCGAGCCGATCTCGGAGACCTCGGCGGCGAGGCGGCCGATCTGCCCTTCGGCATCGGCCATTGCGCGCTGGATCGCCTTGATTTCGGTTGCCCGCAGCAGGCCTTTGTCGAGCAGCGACTTCTTGCCGGCATACTCTTCCTTCATCAACGCCAGCTGCCGTTGCACGGCGTCATGCTGTTGCTGATAGCCGTCGGCGCGGTAGCGGTAGGCGGCGATGTTCTGCTTGAGCAGGCCGATCTCGCTCTGCAGCTTGCCGCGCGCGGCGGTGAAGTTCAGCTGCTGGCCTTCGACGATCGGCTTGATCTCCGGATCGTTGATGTTGTCGCTGACGTTGCCGGGGAAGGTGATGCTGGGGGCGCCGCTGATCTCGGCATTCAGCCGGGCGGCGATGGCGTCAAGGCGTACCTGGCGCAGGAAGAGCTGCCGCTCGGCTGCCTGTGCTGCCGTCTCGTCGAGACGTACCAGCGGCTGGTCGTAGCGAACACGGTCGCCCTCGCTGACCAAAAGCTCCTTGATGATGCCGCCTTCGAGATGCTGGACGATCTTGTTCTGACCTGCGGCGACAAACGAGCCCTGGGCGATGATCGCGGCGGCAAGTGGGGCGGTGAAGGCCCATGTGCCGAAGCCGCCGAAGGTGAGCGCTATGAGGAGCAGGCCGACCTTGGTCTGCTTGCCGATCGAACGCGGCACGTCGGCGTACCATTCGAGGTCGTGGACCTTTACGATTGCCGTGTCGCTCATGACATTGCCCCCTACTTACGGAATCTGATGGCCGAACGAGCCGCCCTCGATGCTCAGCCCACGCTGCGCAAGCGCCTGGAGCACGTCCTGACGCTGGCCGAACAAGGCCACCGTGCCGTTGACCAGCAGCAGGATCTTGTCGACGCTCTGCAACAGCGCCGGTCGCTGCGTGATGGTGATGACGGTGATCTTGTTTTCCTTGGCGTGCTGGAGCGCGCGGGCAAGTGCCACGTCGCCGGCGGCGTCAAGGTTGGAATTCGGCTCGTCGAGCACGACCATTCGGGGGTTGCCGAAGAAGGCGCGGGCAAGCGCGATGCGCTGCTTCTGGCCGCCGGAGAGGGGGGCGCCATCGGCGGCGACAAAGGTTTCGTAGCCGTGTGGCAAGGTGGCGATCATCTCATGCACGTCGGCAAGCATCGCCGCCTGGTAGATCTCGGCGTCGCTGACATCTTCCCGCATGCGGGCGATGTTGGCCTTAATCGTGGCAGGGAACAGCTGCACATCTTGCGGCAGGTAGCCGATGTTTTCGCCGAACTGGCGCTGGTCCCAATTGCGCAGGTCCATCAGGTCGAGGCGCACATTGCCCGATGTCGGCAGGATCGATCCGACAAGCATCTTGCCGAGCGTCGTCTTGCCGGCGCCCGAATTGCCGATGACGGCAAGCGAGTCGCCGGGAGCGAGCGCGAAGGTGATGCCGTTGAGCACGACGCGCTTGGTGCCCTGGGGCACGAACAACAGGCGCTCGACGTCGAGCCGGCCTTCCGGGCGCGGCAGGTTGAGCCGTTCGAAATTGAGCGGCGACGTCTGCAGCAGGCTGGCGATGCGGCCATAGGCGGCGCGTGACTGGATGACCTGGTTCCAGCCTTCAATGGCGCCTTCGATCGGGCCCAGCGCGCGGCTGGCGATGATCGACGCGGCAATTACCATGCCGCCACTGAGGTGGCCGTCGAGCGCAAGATGGGCGCCCCAGCCGAGCATGGCGACCTGGGTGAGCAGGCGGGTTGCCTTGGATGTCGCGGCAAAGGCGATGTTGCGATCCTGGGCAATGACCTGGGCGCGCAGCGAGCTCGCGGTGTCCTTGCCCCAGATGCGTACGGCTTCCGGGATCATGGCGAGCGCGTTGATGATCTGCGAGTTCCGCGACATCGAGTCGAGATGCAGATTGGCTTTGCTCTGGAAGGTGTTGGCCTCGCCAAATGGGGCCGCGGTCGAGCGCTGGTTGATGATGGTGATGACCAGCAGGATCAGCGAGGTGGTGACCACGATGAAGCCGAGATGCGGATGGACGAGGAATACGGCGAGCACGAAGAGCGGCGCCAATGGTGCATCGAGCAGCGTCAGCAGCGTGCCCGATACCAGGAATGAGCGCAGCTGCTGCAGGTCGCTCAGGGTCTGGTACTCTCGGCCGTTGCTGTGCAGCGCGGCGCGTGCCGCGGCACTCAGGATCGGCGCGCCCAATTGGGCAGCGACCTCGACGGCCGTCCGCATCAGGATGAGGCGGCGAATGGCGTCGAAGATGGTCTGCAGGACTACAGCGCCGACGATCACGACCGTCAACATGACCAGCGTGTCGACGGACCGGCTGGTCAGCACGCGATCGGAAATCTGGAACAGGTAGAGCGGGATCGCCAGCACCAGCACGTTGCTGGCCAGCGTGAACAGCATGACGATGAGAAGGTTGCGCTTGACAACCTTCAGGCCGGTCTTGAGCGAGGCCGAGAAGTCGATCGGGCCGAGGCGCTTGTGGAAGACGCCACCACCACCGCCTCCGCCGCCACCCCCGCCGCCACCGCCATCGACGTCGCCGCCGTTCGGACCCTTGGCTTCAGGCAGCTTTTCTTTCGCCTTGATCGGGCCGCTGTCAGCGTCGATCACCTTGCCGACTGGCATCGAGGTGTCTTTCATCTCGGTCTTTGCCGGTCCCTGCGGTTCGCTTACCCGCATCGCGGGGCGAGGGGGAGCCGATGCAGCCGCTGCGGCCGGCTGAGACGCCTCTCTGGACTCTGGCCTCGCTTGAGGGGCCGCAGCCTGGCGTTGGGGCGCAGCAATGGGTTCCTCCGGAGTTGCACGTGTGGCCGGTTGAGGCCGCGTGCCCGGTGCTGCTTCGGCGGGGGCAGACGCTTGGGGGCGTTGAGCCGTAGCGCTCCGCTCCGGAGGTATGATCGAGGGCTCAGACCGCCTCTCGGATGGCTGATCAGTGTACGCCGGCTTGGTGCTCGGCTGTGGAGATTGCGGCGCGACTGTCGCCTTGGCATCCGCTTGAGGAGCTTGGGGAGTGGGTGCCGCATTGGCATGGGCCTGGGGAGATTGCGGAGCGGGCGCCCGGGCCTCCGGCGACGCCCGTCCTGCCGGGGTGGCCTTGGCTTCCGGCTTGTCGCCAGCGACGTCGCGCAACTCGCCCACCACGTTTTCGATGTACCGCTCCAGCCTGTCCAGCGCCTGCTCCTGGGGAGCTACCGCGTTCGACAGCCGCGCCTGTGGCAAGGGCCTGGGCTCCGATGACCGTGGACGCGCTTGCGGGCTGTCCTGACTGTCGCCGTCGTCCGGCACGTTCTGAAAACCACTCCAGCCTTCACGGTCGTCGGTCATCTTATGCCCCTCTTGGTCGACTAGCCCAGCATGTGCTGCATGACGTCAGCCGACGCGGAATCTGCGGGTTGCGGTACGATCGGATTGGCAAGGGCGGCATCACCCGTGTCGTCGCCTCCGTCGTCGAGAAAAGCGACGGCTTCGGTGACGAGTATGTCGGGGTTCTGCTCACCCAGATCCGGATCGCTGGAGACCAGGTTTGCCTGGATCAGTATTTCGTCGGAATAGCTGTCGCCGCCGACGTAGATCTTGGAGTAGCCATCGACGTCGACGATGGTCGCATCATTGACCAACTGGTTGCCGCCGGTGGTGATCGTCCATTCCGTGTCGGGGTTGGCGGTCATCTGGTTCATGGCGAGCGCGACCTGGTCGCTGTCGCCCACCACGGTCGTCTGCTTGATGTACTGCAGATTGTAGACGTCGCCCGAGATGTAGAGCACGCGCAGCACGCCGATGCCGTCAAAGGCACTGTCATGCAAGACCGCGTTCGGCAACTCGTCGTTGCCGCTCGCCAGATTGTCGGCCGCCTTCTTGTAGTAGCCGGGCAAATGCTCGTCGTCGTTGCCATTGCCGACATTGATGATGCTGGCCTGGTTCCAAAGCAGGTTGCCGGTCGTCGAGGCTGAGCCTTCACCTGATGTCGAGAAGCCATCGACCGCGCCGATCATGTCGTTGTCGATCAAAAGGTTGAGCTGGTGGATGATGCTGGCGTCGTAGATGTTGCCGCCGATGATGATCAGATCGTAGTAGTTGCCCAGTTCGTTCAGGCTGACGCCGTTGAAGGCGACATTGTCGCCGGTCGAGACGACCGACTGCACGCCGGACGAGGAGGCGATGCAGACATCGTTGTCGGTGATGAATGCGTACTGGTTGATCCAGTTCATCATGATCAGGTCGCCCGAAATCTCGGTGACCACGTAGTAGGCGGGGAAGCTGGGCGGCGCCTCAGAGGGTGCGTCTACTTCTCCTGCCGAGGGATCGATGTGCTTGAACATCGCGATGTTGAAGCTCTGGTCCTGGCCACCCGGATCGAAAGGCCAGCCACCGACTGCCGCGCCAATGCTGTCGGCGTCGCAGGAGGCGTTGATCTGGACGATCGCGTTGACCGAGAAATGGTCACCCATGACGGCCACGACTTCGGCCGAGACCCATTCGTTGACGACCACGGCGTTGTTGATGACGGTGTTGCCACCCGTGCTGATCTCGACGCTCGGGTTTGCCGTGCCGTCGCCCCAGCCGTCCATGAAGTCGCTTGATTCCGGGGAAACGCTGGTGTCGAGCGGTGCGTCCGGTCCCTTGGCGTCCTCGTCCTCTTCCTTCAGGAAGTTGACGTGGTCTTCCATCTTCGGAACGTCGGCCTCGTCGACCAACTGACCATTCATGTAGGTGCCTTCGATCGTCTCGCCCTTGGTGGTGAAGACGTCCGCGTTGCCATGGTCGTCGGCATCGAAGCTGTCGAACCGCGCGATGGCTGTCGTGACGAAGCTCGCCATCTCTTCGGTGGTGCCTGGAAGGGTCAGGTCGTCGATTGGCGACAGGTCGGCCGCGGCCTGTTGCAGATCGGTCATCGGGGTGTCATCGACTGGTGGTGGGGTGAACTTCAGCCCGCTGCCGCCAAAGCCAACATAGTCGTTGTCGGAAAGCCGGATCTCCTGATTGATGATGACGGCCAAATCGCCCGGCGGCTCGATTTGAGGCAGGACGACGCCGCCCGACCCGACCGTCGTGGGATCGGGAGAATGAGCGAAATTGCGCAGGAATGGTCCGTCGGGGACGTCGACATCCGGCGGGGTGAACGTGACCTTCGACCAGACCGTGAGTTCTTCGATTTCGGGCCTTACGCCGATGTACTTCAGGCTCGGATCGAAATCCTCGAGGGAATGGGAGGTGTCGACCTTGATGGCGGCCGTCTGGTGCTCGGGCAGTTGCTCTTCGGCTTCCTGCTTTGCCCGGAATTCGTCATAGGCCTGCTTGAGGCGTGCCTCCTCGCTGGCCGTGTCGAACAGGCCGACGAAGTGCGCGATCGTCTCGGTGATCCTATCAAAATACACGGCATACATCACGGTGCCTCCGCCCGGAGTTCAGGCACGGTGAGGCTGCACATGCTCCACCGGCCAAGATGGACTGCGCGGGGTTACCCCGCGCAGTCCGGCTCATTGGTTCCGCGAGGCGGAACTCTCATGCCGATGGCTTAGAGCGTGCTGTGGTCGTTGGAGTCTTCGCCCGTAAGCGTCTCGTGGAAGTTGCCGCCCACTACGGTCATGTCGACCGTATTGCCTTGCAGGTTGGCACCCATCACGATCTGCTGGTTGAAGGCACTGGTGTCGATGATGGCATCGGCGCTCGCATGGCTCTCGCCGGTGACATAGCCGTCGTCGCCGTTCTGCGAGCCCCACATGCCGCCTTCGCCGCCTGCACCACCGGCGCCAGCCCAGGCTTCGCCGACCGTGCCGCCGCCGCCGCCGCCGCCAGCCCAGGCCCCGCCACCAGTGGCGTTGCCACCCGTGCCGTCAGCCCAGGCGCCGCTCAGTGCGTTGCCGCCGTCGCCGTCGCCATATGCCCAGGCGCTACCGCTAGTGCTTGCGCCGCCAGTTGCGGCACCTGCCGTTGCGGATCCACCGGTGCCTGCGCCGCCGCCGCCGCCGCCGCCGCCATTGCCTTCGCCGTCGCCATTGCCTTCGCCATATCCGACGCCTGCGCCGAGGCCGAAGCCGAGAGCATCACCGGTATCGCCATTGGCATCGCCGGCGTTCGCCTTGGCGTCGCCGCTGTCGGCGTCTGCATCGCCGGAATCGGCGTCGCCGCCGCGGCCGGTGTCGGAATCAGCGTCGCCGCCGTCGCCCTTGGCATCGCCGCCTTCACCGAAGTTCAGCACCGGGATGACCGGTACGAATGCGTCGATGCCGTCGCCGCCATCGCCCTTGGCGTCACCACCTTCGGTGTCGCCGCTGTCGCCACCGCTACCGGCGTCGGCCTTGCCGGAATCGGCATCGGCGTCGCCGCTGTCGGCCTTGGCATTGCCGCCATCGCCCTTGGCATCGCCCGAGTCACCTTCGCCCGCGCCCAGACCAAGTCCGGCACCGAGGCCGAGACCGAGGCCGAGACCGAGACCGGTGCCACCGTCGCCACCCCTGCCGCCGTCGCCCTTGCCGCCGTCAGCGTCGGTATCGGCGCTGCCGCCCTTGCTGTCGCCACCTTCGGCCTTGGTGTCGCCCTTGGCGTCGCCGCCCAATGCAGCGCTCAGCGCCAGGCCACCTTCGCCCTTGCCGCCGTCGGCTTCGCCGCCCTTGGCATTGCCACCGTCGCCGCCATCGGCTTCGCCGCCCTTGGCTTCGCCACCGTCGCCGCCGCCGCCGCCGGCATTGATGCCTTCTTCAGCGGAAGCGTGGCCACCCTTGTTGTCGAATTCCTGCTTGAAGTCGCCGTCGTTCTTGACGGTTGCTTCTTCAAGCTTGTCGTTGTCGACCATGTCGGCGGTTTGATTGATGAGGAAGGCGTTGCTGTTGGCGCCCATCGAGCCGTTCAAGATGTCCTTGAAGTTGATGTCGTCGCCCGGGTCGTAATTGACGTCGCCGTCCTTGCTGAAGAGCACGTCACCCTTGATGTCGCCACCACCAGTGTCGATGTCGGCGAAGTCGTTGTCTTCCTTGTAGTCGCCGAGACGGCCCTCGACGTCGACATCGACGTCGACGTCGACGTCGACCTTGGTCTCGTTCTTGTTCTCGTTGGTATTCTCGTTCTTGGATTCGTTCTTATTCTCGTTTTCGTTCTCGGACTTGTTCTCGTTCTCGTTCTTGGATTCGTTCTCGTTCTTATTCTCGTTTTCGTTCTCGGACTTGTTCTCGTTCTCGTTCTTGGATTCGTTCTCGTTCTTATTCTCGTTTTCAGACTCGTTCTTATTCTCGTTTTCGTTCTTGTTTTCGTTCTCGCTGTCGCCGCCCAGCTCGATTTCGTTGCCGACGAACTGCAGGCCAAACGCATTGAGATTGTTGCTGTTACGATCAGACATCGTCTTGCCCTTAAAGTTAGGACCGCGATCGCTGGACCGTTCTCATCTTTCACACGGTCTTGGGGTCACGCGGGCTGTTGTCTATTTTCCACTGTATTCAGATGGATTTGAGGGGATCGACAGGCCGAGGGGACTGATGGCCATTGATCCCGCATCGTTGTTGACTGGCCGATACCTCCCTTGTTGAGTGTGGGGGCGATGCTCGGAGTCTTCACAATGCCGTGAACGTTACGCCGTTTATGAACGGCATTGGATGTTCAACTTTGAAGCCCCGGAAACGCCACGCCCATGCTGGCGGAACCAACAAAGTCTGTGGCCGAGGCCGTGAAATTGTAAGCTGACAGTTCGCGCTAGGCTGTTTGGGTCAATACGCCAAGAAGTCGCGGCGCTGATCTAGCTATTGCTGTCGATGATCGGTCAGAAATATTGACCTCTTGCCAATAATCTACGATTGCAAGTCACTTGCAGGAGAATTGCCCAAGTTCCGGCTGCTTGCATCGGGCAAAAAAGTCCATGCCGATGATCGTATGGTTGGGCTAGCCGAAATAGGCCGAAGGGCTAGCTCGCAAGAGCGCCCAATTGTCCGGAAGGGCTATGCCGGGGCAGCCGCTAGCTCATCTTGCATATACCGAACCGTTAACAAGCGGTATATGGTATCTGGATAATACTCCCCAAGAGGCGGCAACTGGGGGAAAAAAGACGCGCATTTGTGAACATTGGGTGGGTGACCTCATGTACCGAGTGGCAATTCCCAGCGCACGCCGCGCCAACGGAGCCGATGGCTCCGCGCAGAAGACTTGCAAGACTTTGCTGATTGTTGCTCCGGCCGATTTCGTGTCGGAGAGCCTGATCTTTGCGATCGAACGCGAGTTCCACTGGATCACCGTCGATCAGGTGCCGACCCTTGCCGATGCCTGTGTGGGCTTTGATGCCCCTGTGTCGCTGATCCTCGTGGAGGCCAGACAGCTGCCTCAGGTTGCAGCCCAGTCCGACCGGCTGGCGCTTCTGCATCCGTCGGCGCAAATCATGCTGATCCAGGAAGAGGGGCGGCAGGAGGTTTCGATCCGCGACGTGGTTACCGCGCGCAATGTGCGCGGCGTTCTGCCGATGAATCTCAAGCTTGACGTGTGGCTGTCGGTTGTCCGCCTGGTGTTGCGCGGCGGCGAATACTTCCCGTTGTCACTGTTCGAGCCGATCATCGAGCGGCGACGTGCCGGCGTTACCGGACCTTTAGTCGGTTTCGACGCTCCAAAGAAGGCACAAGTCGCGCCAGACAATGAAGGGGACGACTTCGACGAACTTACAGAGCGTGAGTTGCAAATCCTGGCCATGGTCGCCCGTGGCCTGCAGAACAAGCTGATCGCCGCCGCCCTCGGCCTTTCCGAGCATACGGTGAAGATCCATCTGCACAACATCATCACCAAGCTCGGTGCCCACAACCGCACCGAAGCTGCCGCGGTCTTTCACAAGCGGCGGGACAGCGGCGGCGAGCGGCGTATCGGCGATGTCGCTCTGCTTCATGCGCAGCAAACGTTGTCATGAGAGCAAGATGCCGCGTTTCCAGGACGTGCTGCTTACCGTTGGCCAGCTCAATTACACGTGGACCAACACCGAAAGCCTGCTCATCTATTTGATCGCCGGTCTTGCCAAGATCGACAAGGAAACGGCGATCATCATCTTCCTGACATTGAACACGACACGTGCGCGCCTCGACCTCGTCGAGCGGCTCGCCAAGATGGCGAAGACCCCGCAGGCCTGCAGGGACTCAGTGCTTTCAGTCGCCGACCAGCTGACGCACCAGGGCAAGCTGCGCAACAAGTACAGCCACTGCATCTATTCGTTCGACGAGACCGGCACGCGTGCAAGCACCCAGCTGATGCGCATCTTCGACAGCAAGGACAGCGTCCGCTACGGCAAGAACGAGGAACTCGACGACAACGAGATGCATCGCATCTCGGCCTCGATCGAGGCGATCAGGGACATCAACCGGCAGATCTGGAAGATCGTCGAGGAGAACTCGTTTCCGCACTGAGCGGAAACGGGGCTTCTCAAGCGCCGATACGCGTCCACCTTCCGCTCTCCGACTGCGACTGCCGCGCAAAGTAGCGATAGGGCGTGCTTTTCCAGTTCCTGATGGCGCCGGTGCGGTTGTCCAGGATGAGATCGCCGCTGTCGGTGCGAACCGTCAGCACGGTGTGTCCGGTGCCGCCATAGGTGGCGACGGTCAACAGCAGGGTGGAAGCCGGCCAGCCGAGCTTTCGCAACTCGTTCTTCTTGAGGATGGCGATGTCTTCGCAATCGCCCACTGATGTCGGCAGCCGCCAGTCGTCGTCGCGCCCGGTGGTGGCGATATCCTCACGTTGCTGGATGCGCTGGTTGACCGAGGCATTGACCCGCTTGAGGTCGCGCATGCGCGCTTCGGTCAGCGCCATCACCTTGGCCTTGCCGGCGGTGCTGCATAGTCCCGGTTGTCTAGTGCAAAAGGTGTTTGCCGCCGGCGGGGCAAAGGCATAGCCGACCGTGCTCATGCTTGATCCTGAGGTGGCAGACTGGCTGCAACCAGCAGAAAGCAAGGCGATCGCAACGAGCGCCGCGAACTTATGCATGTGCTGTTCCCCCTCTCAATGGGTACTAGCAGACAGCATATTAGAGCTAGATAAATCAACCCATGAGAGCGATCTTTGCACCGATTTCAAAAGGTTGTATGATTAACAAAGTGTTTCCGATGATCGGAACACGTGATCATAGCGCCAGTTTGGGGACGGGCGCGTTTTTTCCCTCAGGAGGAAGAAATGACGACGTACCCAACCTGCGTGCGCAGGATTCACACGATTCTGCTGGTTTCCTCTGCTCTTGCGGCAGTCAGCTTTGTTTTCCCCGCTTCTGCCCAGAGCAACGTCCGGCCGCTCATGACGGCGGCGCAATGTCAGCCACTCTCCCAAGGCAATTATGAAATGTGCTGCATCGCACTCAACCGCAGCAGCATCATGTCGGCTGACGCGTTGGCACAATGCCCGCCACTGACAACGTCGCTGATCGCGGCCGCATTGGCCGGTAGCGAGAATGATGGCGATGACGAAGGCACCGGAGACGACGGCGATAGTGGCGACGACGGTGACGATGGTGATGATGGCGACGATGGTGATGATGGCGACGACGGCGACGACGGCGATGATGGCGACGACGGCGATGACGGCGACGACGGCGACGACGGCGACGACGGTGACCACGGCGGTGGCGGTGGCGGCGGTGGCGGCGGCGGCGGCGGCGGCGGGGGTAGTGACGACTGAGCCTAGCCGAACCTGATTGGGCAACACGCGATATCTGCCGGGCGGCAACTGCCGCCCGGCATCTTGTTGAATGGCGTCTGTCTCCGCGTTACCTGAAGGCGCCTACTTGGACACCGCCCAATAGCGGTCGTCGGCGAAAGTCGTGCCCATCATCAGGCCCTTGATCCGTGCGCTGACGCCGACCTTGCGCACTTCCTGGAACATCATGATGAAGGGAGAGGTGTCCGTGTGCACCTTCTGGATCGCCTCGTACATGGCCTTGCGCTTGGCGGTGTCCTGTTCGCGCACGGCGGCCATTGCGTCAGGCGAAAGGGTGCCGGCGTTCCAGCCGAAGCGGTCGGCCAAGCTGTCAGAGCCGTCGGGCGCGTCCTGCTTGTTGACCGCGAAGGCCTTGGCGTTGGAGTGTGGGTCGGGGTAGTCGGGCCCCCACAGGCCAAGCCAGATGTCGAGGTCGTGGTTGCGGTAGCGCTCGAGCCATTCGCGGCCCCCGATGATTTGCAGATTGAGATGGACGCCGGCCTGCGCCATGGTCGCCTGAATCGCCTTGGCAAAATCGGTGAAGGGTTGGGTGTCCCACACCACCATGTCGAGCGAGAACTCGCCGCTGACCCCACCTTCGGCCAGCAGCTCCTTCGCCTTCTCGACGTCGAAGCTGAACGGCTTGTAGGCGATGGCGCCGAGGAAGCCGTTGGGTACCAGTGTCTGGTGCACTTCCATGGTACCGCGCGAAATGGTGTCGACGATGCCCTGGTAGTCGACAAGGTATTTCATCGCCTCTACCACCTTGGGATTGGCGAGATACTGGTTCCGGACGTTGAGGCCCATGTAATAGATGTTGCCCGAGCGGCCGTGCATGATGGCCAGCTTCGGGTTGTTGGTCAGGGTGTCGAAATCGTTGGGCCCGAGCCGGTTGGCGATGTCGATCTCGTCGGTTTCGAGCAGCCAGCGCTGGGCCGAGCTTTCGGCGACATGGCGGATGAGCACGTGCTCGACCTTGGCCGGCTCGCCCCAGTAGTTGTCGTTGCGGGTCAGCAGGATCGATTCCCTGGGCTGCCATTTGCTAAGTACAAACGGACCTGACCCGGCGGAATTCTGGGCCTTCAGCCAGCCATTGCCGTAGTCGCCGTCGACTTCATGCGCCTTGACGATTTTGCTGTCGACGATGGCGCCCATGTAAGATGACAGGCAGTAAAACAGGAAACTCGGCGAATAGGTGTCGGCGATCCTGATGACCAGGGTCTGAGCGTCGAGTGCCTTGATGCGGTCGTCGACATTGTCGGGCGAGAAGCCGAACTGGCCGATGATGAAGGCTGAGCGTGACTTGAGGTGAATGACCCGCCGGAGCGAGAATTCGGCGTCCCATGCTGTCACCGGATTGCCCGAGGCAAAGCGTGCCTTCGGGTTCATCTTGAAGGTGAAGGTCTTGCCGTCGGGCGAAATCGTCCAACTTTCGGCGAGCAGGCCTTTGATGCGGGTCGGGTCGTTGACGTCGAATGTGAGCAGCGACTGGTAGATCTGGCTGCTGGTCAGCACGCCGCCGACTTCGCCGACCTCGCCCGGATCGAGGGTTACGACGTCGTCGATGGCATCGGCAACGACCAGCGTATCGTCAGGCGTATGGGCAAACGCAATCGAGACGGCGAAAGCCATCCCGAACATCGCTGCAACCATTGCCTTGAGCAAACGCATGCCTCTGTCCCCTCATGAGCCTTTGCTGCGGCCCAAATCATCGGCTCGGCGGCGTTGATCAGAAAGTCGTCGTAATAGACCGATTTGTGAAGGGGTTATATTCTTTATTCCGCATATGAACATGCAACTTGATTTAAGGAATGAAATTCTATTTTTCTCCACATTCTCCGTAATTCGTTTCGGTAGGGCCGTCGATTAGGGTCTCCGGTACCGTGTTGGCGGCTCGATTCCGGATTACTAATGTGCACAACGCTCGTTTTTAGAATCTTTTTCCCTGGAGTTGTCCGATGCGCTTTTCTCTGTTGGCTGCCGTCATTACTGCCGGCTTGGCTTTTGCCACCGGCGCGCAGGCCGAACGCCTGACCGACAAGCCGCTTGTCGACGCCGCCTGGCTGAAGTCCAACCTCGGCAACAAGAGCCTCGTCGTGATCGACGTGCGCGACGCCGCCAAGGATGGCGCCAATCCCTACACCAAGGGCCATGTGCCGGGCGCCGTCAGCGCGCCTTATGCGACGGCCGGCTGGCGCGCCGAGGTGAACGGCGTTCCCGGCATGCTGCCGCCGCTTGAGACCATCACCAAGACCATCGGCGACCTCGGCGTCAGCAATGACAGCCATGTCGTCATCGTCCCGAACGGCACCGACTCCTCCGAGTTCGGCGGCGCCACCCGCGTCTACTGGACCTTCAAGGTTCTGGGTCACGACGCCGTCTCGATCCTCGACGGTGGTGCGCGTGCCTGGGAGGCTGCCGGCGGCGCGCTCGCGACCGATGTCGCCAAGCCCGCAGCGGTCGCCTTCAAGGGCGAGCTGAAGAAGGAACTGCTGGCCACCACCGCCGATGTCGAGAAGGCCCGTGCCGACGGCATCAAGCTGATCGACGGCCGTCCGGCAGCCCAGTTCAAGGGCGAGGCCAAGAGCCCGGTCGTCCGCGTCGCCGGCACTATCCCCGGCTCGAAGAACCTCGAAAACAGCAAGCTCTACGATGCCGAAAAGGCATCCTTCGCCTCGAAGGAAGCGGTCGGAAGCCTGTCGCAGTCCGTTGGCCTCGCCAAGGACGAGCAGAACATCGCCTTCTGCAACACCGGCCACTGGGCGTCCGTCGTGTGGTTCGGGCTGAGCGAGGTCGAGGGTAACAAGAACACCAAGATGTATGACGGCTCGATGGCCGAGTGGGCCGCCGATCCGGCACGTCCCGTGCAGCCCGGCAACTGATCGCCACAAGGGCAGGACCGACGTGACGAACGATGTCCAGGAGCGATCCTGGACATCGTCGTTTGAAGCGGCCACGCTTACACTTCCAGAGTTCCCCGGACTGACCTGAAATGACTGAGATAAATGCCACCGCGCCGGCGCCTGTCGTTGGCGTCAACCTCGACAAGGGCCCTGTCGTCTTTGTCGGGCTTGCCTTGATCCTTGGCGCGCTCGCCATCAGCCAGGCGATCGACACGCGCCAGGCGGTGCTGTTTGCCATCGGCGGCCTGCTTGGCCTGACGCTCTACCACGCCTCCTTCGGCTTCACCGGCGGCTGGCGCCGTTTCGTGGTCGAAAAGCGTGGCAACGCCATCCGCGCCCAGATGCTGATGATCGCGGTTGCGGCCGTCGTCTTCATCCCGCTTCTGTCGCTCGGCAGCTTCAACGGCCAAGCGCTTGTTGGCGCCTTCGCGCCAGTCGGCGTGTCGGTGCTGATTGGTGCTGCGATGTTCGGCTTGGGCATGCAGCTCGGCGGCGGCTGCGGTTCGGGCACGCTGTTCACCGTCGGTGGCGGCAGCTCGCGCATGCTGGTGACGCTGATCTTCTTCATTGTCGGCGCGGTCATCGGCACCGCGCACCTGCCATGGTGGCTGGCGCTGCCGGCGCTGCCGGAGATCAGCCTGGGCAAGACGCTTGGCGTGCCGGGCGGCGTGATCGTCACGCTCGTTGGCCTGGCAGGCGTAGCCGGCCTCACCGTGCTGGTCGAGCGCCGCGCCCATGGCGCCATCGAGAGGGCAAAACCCGCACCGCGAAAGGGCATAGCCCGCCTGTTGCACGGTCCCTGGCCGCTGATCGGGGCAGGGCTGTTGCTCGCCGGCCTCAACATCGCAACGCTCGTCACCGCCGGCCATCCTTGGTCGGTGACCTTCGGCTTCGGCCTGTGGGGCGCCAAGGTGGCGCAGGCGGTTGGCGTGCCCGTCGAGAGCTGGGCGTTCTGGAACTGGCCCGGGCCAGCCAAGGCGCTGGGCTCGAGCGTTCTCGCCGACGTCACCTCAGTGATGAATTTCGGCATCATTCTTGGGGCGGCACTGGCTGCCGGCCTCGCCGGCAAGTTCGCGCCCAAGGTGCACGTACCCTTTGCCTCCTTCCTCGCTGCCGCCATCGGTGGCGTGCTGATGGGTTACGGCGCGCGGCTGTCCTTCGGCTGCAATGTCGGCGCTCTGTTTTCCGGCATCGCCTCGGGCAGCGTGCATGGCTGGCTGTGGTTCGCCTCGGCCTTCGTCGGCAGCATCGGCGGTGTCGCGCTGCGTCCGCTGTTCGGACTCGATGGGTTCAAGAAATGAGCGCGCGCAACACACTCCTGTTCGGGACGGCCTTCCTAGCCGCCACCTCGGCGGTCGCCGTCGATCACTACCGCTTTGCCGCGCCCAAGGCAGCACCCGTAGCTGCCGCACCGGCGACGCCTTGCGCTGCCGGCAATCCGTGTGCTGCAGGTTCGCCCTGTGCTGCGGCGTCACCATGCTCGGCGGCTTCACCATGCGCCGCTGCAGCTCTGTGTGCTGCGGCATCCCCCTGCGCGGCAGCTTCGCCTTGCGCGGCCGCACCGGCGCCGGCGGCGGTTGCTCCGTGCGCCGCCGCCTCGCCATGCGCAGCGGCTCCCGCACCTGCAGCGTCTCCATGTGCTGCCGCACCCGCGGCTTCGCCTTGCGCGGCCCAGCCGCAATAGGCCAAGCTGCGATCTGGAGGCCAAGGATGGACGAGACGAAAGCAGAGGCGGCGCGGCAGGCACTGTTCTGCGAACAGGTGCTGGCGAAATCAGGCAGTAACGTGCTGCTGGAGACGCTGCGCGAGGCCAAGTCGGTCGCTGCCTGGGAGCATTTTCCCCAAGGCGACGTGTTCGATCCCGAGACCGGGGCGCAGTGGTATTACCACAGCCACCCGCAGCAGGAGGGGCAGGCCGAGCACGGCCATTTCCACTGCTTCGTCAGGCCGGACGGCGCGAACGGGCCGATCCACCACGTCGTGGCGGTCGGCGTCGATGCATACGGCCGGCAGCTGCGCCTGTTCACCGTCAACCAATGGGTCGTCGGCGACAACTGGCTGGAGGCGGAGGCGACGATCGCGCTGTTGCCGCGCTTCGACCTGCATTTCGCCCGGCCGTCCTACCTGGTCAATCGCTGGCTGAGTGCGGTGGTTTCGCTCTATGCCGATGAGATCAAGACGCTGATCCGCGAGCGCGACCGCGTGCTGGCGGCGCATCGGCCGGCAAATAGCACTCCAGCGCGCGACGACCGCGCGCTGGAGGTGACGTCCGAACTCGGCGTTGACCTTCGCCAGATGGCCGCCGGCCTGGGCGTCTGAACTTGTTGAATCTGCGATACGTGCTTCCCGAAAATCGGCTCCGATTTTCGGGTCGCTATTATCCCCGCAGGATCGTCCTGATCGCCTGGTCGAACACCGGGTGCATGCTGCTGGCGTAGAACGACAGGCGGTTGCCCGAGCCGGCATTGCAGGTCATGGCGACTGTCAGGCCCGACCTGGGCTCGTGCTGCATGACGGTGACGTAGCCCGGAATACCGCCCTGATGGCCGTAAAACAGGCGGTCTGCGTAGCTGCTCTGGAACAGGCCGGCGCCTGTCTCACGCATGCGGGTTCCGGGGAAGCTGACCGCGGCGCGGTTTTCGCTCATTTCGCGGAACAGCGGTGCCGGCAATAGGCTGCCGGTAAACAGCGCGCGCATGAAAACGACCATGTCGCTCGGCGTCGACACCATGTCGCCGCAGCCATAAGCGCCGGAGAAGGGGAAGCTGTCGGAGGAATCCTGCAATTCGTCGGAGTAGGGCAGCACGCCGTCCATGCGCCACATCTCGCCGCCGTCGGCAATGCCGGTCGCGGCATCC
This sequence comes from Aminobacter sp. LjRoot7, assembly GCF_964252895.1. Taxonomy (NCBI): domain Bacteria; kingdom Pseudomonadati; phylum Pseudomonadota; class Alphaproteobacteria; order Hyphomicrobiales; family Phyllobacteriaceae; genus Aminobacter; species Aminobacter sp. LjRoot7. The sequence continues at coordinate 848,268 of NZ_CAXUPX020000001.1, read as the reverse complement.
GAGGCAGGTTTCGGGCGGTGGTAGTAGCCGCGCACCATGCGCTCAGTCGGGAAGTTTTCGGTCGCCGGCGACCAGGTGTCCTTGAGGCCGAGCGGTTCGAGCACTTTTTCACGCACATAGGCGCCGAGCGAAAGCCCCGATGCCGCCTCGATCAGCATGCCGGCCAGCACGTAGCCGGTGTTGTTGTAAACCGCGGCACCGCCCGGTGCGGTCTGGTTGCCGACGCTGAAGGCGAGGTCGACGAGCTGGGTCGGCGTCCACACCAGGTTCGGGTCCATTGGGATATCGTATTCGAACTCGGGCAGGCCGCCGCGATGGTTGATCAGCTGGCACACGGACACCTCGCCGGCGCGGGGCAGGTCGGGGAACCAGGCTGAAATCGGAGCGCCGAGATCGACCTTGCCGTCTTCGGCGAGCTTCATCAGGGCCGCAGCGACGAAGGTCTTGGTGCAGCTGCCGATCTTGAACAGCTGGTCCGACGTGACGGGCAGGTTGCGCGGCCTGTCCGACACACCCGCGGTGACGGCAACGACCTCGCCGTCGCCGAGCGTGAAGGCGAGGGAAGCACCTACCGCGCCCTCGGCGCGGTAGGTTTCAAGCAGACGGTTCAGGTCTTCGATCATGACTGTCTGCCTTCCTCGCAGTTGGTCCTATTCGGTGATGTCGACGGCGGCGAAGTTCTGGCGGCCGAACGGATCCATCACATAGTTGAGCACGCTCTTGCGCACCGGGATCGAGACCACCGAGTGGGCGATTGGCGCTTCCGGCACCTCGGCCTTCAGGATTGCCTGGGCCTGGCGATAGATCTCGGCGCGCTTCTCCGGGTCGGCGGTGACGCGGCCAGCCTCGAGCAGCTTGTCGAATGCCTCGTTGCACCAGCGCGAGCGGTTCGAGCCACCCTTCACGCCGTCGCAGGCAAAGGAGAAGGAGAGCATGTTGTCGGGATCGCCATTGTCGCTCGAACCGCCGAGCAGGTAGGCGTCGTGCTCGCCCTTGCCGGTGCGGGTCAGGTATTCACCCCATTCGAAGGTAACGACCTCCGACTTGACGCCGACAGCCGCCCAGTCGGCCTGGATCATCTCGGCCATGCGACGGGCGTTGGGGTTGTAGGGGCGCGACACCGGCATCGCCCAAAGCTTGATGTTGGTGCCGGCGTCGAGGCCCGCCTCCTGAAGCAGCTTCTTGGCGCCTTCCGGATCGTAGTCGATGGCAGCGTCGGTGACCGCGCCCAGCTGCATCGGCGGCACCACGCTGCCGGCAAGGCTGCCGGCGCCCTGGTAGACCGCCTCGACGATCGCCTGGCGGTTGATCGCCTTGGCAAGGGCGGTGCGGACGCGCACGTCGCCGAGCGGCGCGTGCTGGGTGTTGAAGCCGACCGAGCCGATGTTCTGGCCGGGCTGGCTGAGGATATCGACGTCCGGGTTGTCCTTGAGCTCCGCAAGAGCGGCAGCCGGCGGCGGGGCGGCAACCTGGCATTCATTGGCCTTGACGCGGGTAACGCGGACAACCGGCTCCGGCGTTATGGCAAAGATCAGCGTGTCGATCTTGGGTGCGCCGTTCCAGTAATCCTTGTTGGCGGCATAACGAATCTGGGCATCCTGCTGATAGGCCTGCAGGATGAACGGGCCGGTGCCGACCGGGCGCTGGTCAATGACCTCGGGCGTGCCGGCGGCGACCATCTTTTCGGTCTGCTCGAGCGACAGGATGGAGAGATAGTCGAGCGCGATGCCGGGCAGGAAGGTGACGTTCGCCGTCGGCAGCGTGAAGCGCACCGTGTAGTCGTCGACCTTCTCGATGTTCGCGATCATCGAGGCCATGCCGAGGGCGTTGAAATACTCATACGATGCGTTGGCCAGCTTGTAATACGGGTTGCTGGAGTCGCGCTGGCGATTGAAGGTGTAGAGCACGTCGTCGGCGTTGAAGTCGCGCGACGGCGTGAAGGTCTCGTTGGAGTGGAACTTCACGCCCTTGCGGAGATGGAAGGTGTAGACCTTGCCGTCCTCCGACACGTCCCACTTTTCGGCCAGGGCCGGCCCGACATCAGTGGTCCCGGGCTTGAACTCGACGAGGCGGTTGAAGATCGTCTTGGCGGCCGCATCCATTGTGGAGTCGGCAACCGTGAGCATCGGGTTGAAGGTCTCGGGGCTGGCCTCCGAGCAGTAGACAAGCGTCTTGGCGTAGGCCTGGCCGCCGAAAAGCATGGTCGAGGCGACAAGCGCCGAACGCAGAATCATGCCTGAAAAAGTCATTGTTATCGCTCCCTTTTATTGTTGTCGATGATGACGCGCAGCGGTTCTCCTCCCGTCGCGCCAGCATTCCTGTTGTGCGTGGTCTACATGCTGTCTGACTGCACGAAACGGTCCGGCGCGAGCGCGCCATAGGTCACTCCGAGTTCGACGAGGTCATCCGGCAGCGGTTCGCCGCGCATCAGCGCCGAGCCAAGGCGGGCGAGCGTCAGCGACACCTGGAAGCCGTAACCGCCCTGGCCGCCGAGCCAGAAGAAGCCGGGCAGGCGCGGGTCGAAGCCGACGACCGGCGTGCGGTCGGGCGCAAAGGTGCGCAAGCCAGCCCAGGGCGTCGACGGCCGGCCGACGTCGAGGCCGGTCGCTTCCTCGATGTTGTAGGCGGCGGTGGCGACGTCGATATCCTCGGGATAGGCGTCGCAAGGTTCGGTGTCGGCCTCGTCGGCGAGCGAGCCGATCAGGCGGTTTGCGTCCGGCTTGAAGTAGAAGCGCTCGTGCAGGTCGACGACGAGCGGCCATTTGCGGACGTCGACACCGGCGGGCGGATCGAACAGGAAGGCGGTGCGCCGCTTGGGTGCGAAGCCGAGGCCGGACAGGCCGGCACGGCCGGCGATGACATCGACCCAGGCGCCAGCAGCGTTGACAACGATGTCGCCCTCATGGATGCCGGTCGAGGTGACGACGCGAAAACCTTCCGGCGAGCGCTTGATTTCGAGCACGTCGGCGCCGGTGAAGATCTTGCCGCCGGCGGCCTTCAGCGCCGAGGCCTGGGCCTGGACCATCTTGCCGGTGTCGATGTCGACGGCGCCCGGTTCATAGACGGCACCGCAGGTTCGCTCCGGCGCGATCAGCGGCACCAGCTCGGAGACTTCCTCGGGTGACAGCCGTCGCACCGACGGCACCAGTGCCTGGTACTCGGCGGCGAGCTTGTCGATGGCATCATCGTCGTCCGGGCCGCCGAAATGCAGGGCGCCACGCACATGCTCGATGAAGCCGCCATCGTTGATGGCCTGTCGGCTGGCCACCGAAAGGGCGCGTACAAGCGTGTTGCCGTAGGTCTCGGTGAACAGGGCGGCGGAGCGTCCGCTGGCATGATAGCCGAGCTGGGATTCGCGCTCGATCACCGTCACCTCGGCCCATTGCTGGACAGCGGCTGCGAGCGAAAGGCCGGCAATGCCGCCACCGATGACGATAACTTTTGGGGTGTGGGACTTGGAATGCATGGCCATTCGTAAAATCATTTTCTGATGCGGTCAATATTTAGCGTATAGGAAAAATATGGGTGAATCTTGCGACAAGGAAGGAGTTGGACTAGCTAACATAGACGGGTGATGGAGATGAGCATGTCCGAACAGCCGAATCTCGGCGACTGCCTGCGCAACCTGAGACGGCAACATGGCTGGACCCTCCAGGATGTCAGCCATCTCACCGGCGTGGCGGTGTCGACGCTGTCGAAGGTCGAGAACGACCAGATGTCGCTGACCTACGACAAGCTGCTGCAGATCTGCGGCGGGCTCGGCATCCATGTCACCGAACTGTTGAGCGGCGACTCCAACAAGCCTACCGCGCGCACCCGCCGGTCGGTGACGTCAAAGACGACGACGCTGCGCCAACTGACGCGCAATTACGATTATTTCTACCTCGCCACCGATCTGGTGCGAAAGCGCATGGTGCCGATCCTGGCCAATGCCCGGGCGCGCACGCTGGAGCAGTTCGGTCCGCTGACAAGCCATGCCGGCGAGGAGTTCCTGATCGTGCTGAAGGGCGAGATCGAGGTCCACACCGAGCAATATGCGCCAGTGCGACTCAAGGAAGGCGAAAGCGTCTATATCGACTCGACCATGGGCCACGCCTACCTGTCGGTGGGCGAGGGCGATGCCGAGATGCTGTGCGTCTGCTCCGGCGACGAGCCCGACATGGAGCAGACCCTGATCGGCCTCAACGAGGAAGAGAAGGTCGGGGCCTAGAGCATTTTCGCTTCGAATTGCGAAAACGCTCCGTTCCTTGAATTGTATCAGGCGACGCGTCGGCCTTCGCGCCATACGGTGCGCACCACCGGCACGTGTTCGTCGACACGCACCCGTACCAGATCGCCACGGCGCCCGGCCTCGATGACGCCGCGGTCGGTGAGGCCGACGGCGTCGGCCGGGTTCTTCGATACCATCGCCATGGCCTGCGGCAGCGAGATGCCGTCGACGACTTCGCCGAGGAAGAAGGCCGACTGGATCAGGCTGAACGGGATGTAATCGGACGACAGGATGTCGAGCAGGCCGTGCTCGGCAAGCGCACGGGCCGAGACGTTGCCCGAATGCGAGGCGCCGCGCATGACGTTGGGCGCGCCCATCAGCACGCCGAGACCGGCACCCTTCGAAGCGTTTGCGGCTTCGAGCGTGGTCGGGAACTCGGCAACGCGGATCCCCTGGGCGATTGCTTCGTCGACATGTGCCGTGGTGGCGTCGTCATGGCTCGCCAGCACGATGCCACGTGCGTGGCAGGCAGCCGAGATGGCCGCACGGTTGGGTGCCGAATTGCGGGCGGAATCGCCCATGCGCTTGTCGCAGAAGGTCTGGAACTCGACGTCGTTCAGCTTGAGCTTGCGCTGGTAATAATAGGCATAGGTCTCGAGGTTGACGAACTGGCGCTGGCCGGGCGCGTGGTCCATCAGAGAAGCCAGCTTGACGCGGTCGTCGCCATCGAAGACGGCGAAGCTGTCCTGGCAGTCGCCGGCTGAGACTTCGCAGCGCAGGTGGATGAAATGGTCGGCGCGGACGCGGTCGGCGCGCACGCTGTCCTCGATCGCATCGGCAAGCAGGCGCATGTCGGCTGCCGTCATGTCGGCATCCTCGTCCATGCCGACGCGCAGCGCGTCGAACACGGTGGTGATGCCGGCCGACGCCACCTGCGCGTCATGGGCGAGGACTGCGGCGATCGGATTCCAGCGCACGCGCGGGCGCGGCGCGTAGTGGCCTTCGAGATGGTCGGTGTGCAGTTCGACGAGGCCGGGAATGACGTAGTCGCCGCCCATGTCTTCGCCGATGGCGCTCGGGCCGGTCGAAATCTCTGATATCTTGCCGTCACGGACGACGATCGAGCCGTCGATCACCTCGTCGGCAAGGACGATGCGGGCATTCTTCAGGACAAGGTCGGTCATCTCAGGCGGTCTTTCTTTCAGCTTGCTTGCCCAGTGCGCGATAGGTCCGCACCTCGAACGGCGCGCCCGGCGACGGCTCGACGAACAGCGCCAGGCCATCCACCGGCACCGGCTTGTCGAGCGTGTCACCCAGGCATTCCTCGATTGCGGCGCGGACGCGCTGGGCTTCCTCGGCAGCGATGCGGCCGGTCAGGGTCATGTGGAAACGGAAGGTGTCGAAAACGTAAGGGTAGCCCCACTGGCTGAGGTTGCGGCATTCCCTGGGCGACAGCGCATCTGGGTTGCGGCGGGCCATCTCGGCGTCGCTCAACGGCGCGCGGAATGGCTCGAATGCCGTCACCACGTCACCAGCGAAGCGGTCGAGCTCAGGCAGCGGCTCGGCGGGAACGAGCGCAAAGAAGCCATCGATCTGGGCGAGCTTCAGGCGCGGTATGTCGAACGGCACGGTCGCGTTCGCAAAGGCGTCGATCGCATCGATGAGCGCAGCCTCGGTCATGCCGTCGGCGAGACGGAACGGCGCCTTCAGCGTGGCGTGGAAGCCGTAGCGGCGGGCCGCCGCCGTATGGAACGCAACCTCCGCTGCCGACAGCGTGCCAAACGGCTTTGCCGCGGTGACGGCGCCGCCAAATGCATCACGCCCGAGCCAGCCGGCCGCGATGCGGCACAGCGGATCATCGTGCTCAGGCGTGAAATAGATGGCGTAGCGCATGGAAAGGTTCCTGGAAGGCCGTGCGATAGATGATTTGCGTGACAGTTTGACGAAGTAGTGGCCGACTTTCTTGGCTTTGCAAGGGTCGGCCACTTTTGTTCAGTGGCTGGCCTTGTTGCCGATCAGGCGTTGGCGCAATGCGGTCGAGATATTGTCGAAGATGAACACCACGACGAGGATCAGCAGCACCATGTAGGCGACGTTTTCCCAGTCCGAATTGGTGCGCATCGCTTCCCAGAGCTTGAGGCCGATGCCGCCGGCGCCGACGGCGCCGATGATGGTGGCCGAGCGGGTGTTCGACTCCCAGAAATAGAGCGACTGGCTGATCAGCACCGGCAGCACCTGGGGCACGACCCCATAGCGCTGGACCGATGCCGGCGAGGCGCCGACAGAGCGCATGCCTTCGCGCTGCTTGTCGTCGATGTTTTCCAGCGCCTCGGAGTAGAGCTTGCCGAAGGTGCCGGTGTCGGTGAAGAAGATCGCCGAGATGCCGGCTATCGGCCCGGGCCCGAAGGCGCGGGTGAAGAACAGCGCCCAGATCAGCATGTCGACCGAACGCAGGAAGTCGAAGAAGCGCTTGGCGACCTGGTTGACCAAGCGGTTGCGGGTGATGTTGCGCGCCGCAAGGAATGCCAGCGGGAACGCGATCACGCTGGCGAACAGCGTGCCGACGAAGGCCATGACGATGGTCTGGGCGAGCTTGAGCCAGACGTCGCCATGCTGCCATTCCGAGTTGTTGACGATGTTGTCCCAGGCAAGGGCGGCGTTCGACCTGTTGGGGTCGAGGCGTTCGCCCGACGAGATCAACGTCAACACTTCGCTCGTCGACTTGCCCCAGAAGGGCGAGTTGGCGTCGAAGACGAAGTTCTCCCAGCCGAAGAAGCGGTGGCGAATCTTGACGTCGTCCTCGTCGATCTGCAGGCCGCCGGCAAAGCCGAAATCGGCAAGGATCTTCTGGCCCGGCGCCTTCTGCGTCGCCCAGGCTGGCAGGGAACCGGTGACCGAAATGCTCTGGCCCGGCACGATGGTCACGTCGAGGGTTTCGCCGCCATGGCTGACCACGACCCGCTCGGGCGCGATGTCGATCGTCGTAGCGGTTCCGATATGGGCAACGACGCTGCTGGCCGGCGCCTTGTTGCCGGCGATGGTGGCACCTGCCGGCTGGGTGATGTCGAGCCAGTCGGGATGGCGGTCGGCGCGATAGGACGAGAAGCGTGAATAGCTGACATCGAGGCGGCCATCCTCGAACTCGACCTGCGGACGGATCTCGTAGCTGACCCAGTCGGCGAGATAGGTTCCGGCGATGCCCCAGTTGCCGGCCGAAAGCACGGCGCCGACGGCGAAGAACCACCAGGCGAAGGCGAGATAGGCGACGATGCCGCAGCTTACGGCCCAGCCGATCAGGCTCTTGCGCCAGGAGCCGGTGACGACGCCGGGATGGCGGTCGGCGATTGCCTGCATGTCGGTCATGGAAAGGGTGGTCATGATTATTCCCCGCGACCGAAGGCGAAGGCCTGTTCGCCGACCAGCTTCTTGCGCAGCCAGGCCGAGAACTGGTCGACCGCAACGATGGTGCAGAACAGGAGGAGGATGATGGCGATGGTTTTGGCTTCGTGGTTGCGGCTGATTGACAGGCGCAGCGCTTCGCCGATGCCGCCGCCGCCGACCGCGCCGATGATGGTCGAGGCGCGCACATTGATCTCGAGGCGCAGCAGGGCGTAGCTCAGGAAGTTGGGCATCACCTGCGGCACGATGCCGAACCAGACGCGCTCGGGCCAGTTGCCGCCGACGGCGCGCAGGCCTTCGTCGGACTTCATGTCGGCGTTCTCGACCACTTCGAAGAACAGTTTTCCAAGTGCGCCGACGGTATGCAGCGACACGGCGATGATCGCCGGGATGGCGCCCATGGAGAGCACCGCCAGGAAGAAGCCGGCGATGACGATCTCGGGAAAGGCGCGCAGGATTTCGAGGAACCGGCGAACGAAGAAGCGCAGCCAGCGCTGGGTCACCAGATTGGAGGCCGCGAGGAAGCAGAGCAGGAAGCCGAAGGCGAAACCGATCAGCGTCGAGACGAGCGCGATGTTGATCGTCTCCAGCATCTTGTAGACGTATTCGGGCATGTAGAACGAGCCGAACAGGTACATCCGGCCTTCGGGGTAGTCGAATTTCAGGCTTCCGTCGGCATAGGGTGAGGGCAGGTCGAACATGGCGCGCCAGACCTCGAAGCCGTCGCGCGGGATCAGCTGGTCGACGAAATCGAAGAAATGCGGCAGCCGGTCGAAGAACTTGCCGGCATTGCTGTCATTGGCGAACCACAGCGATCCGGACAGCGCGATGAAGAGGAAGAACAGGCCGCCAGCCGTGTAGAGGCGGCGGCGGCCGGCGAGCTCGCGCCAGTGCTGCTCGACCGCGAGGCCGGCTTCCGAGAGGGGCATTGTCATGAGGGTTCCGTCCGATCCCGGATAAAAAGGGACGCGCCGCGTGTTTCTCGCGGCGCGTCCGGGAGGCTTGGGGCTTAGCTGCCGATCTGCGCCTTACGGGCGTCGATCACGGGCTGGTAGAACTCAGGGGTCACTTCGGTGAAGCCCTTGAAGTCGCCGCCCTGGATGGCCGAGAAGCAGGCCGGATCGGTCTGCGGCAGGTTGATCATGTAGTCCTTGAACTTGGTCTTGATGTCGGCGTCGAGCGAGGTGCGGACGACGATCGGGCCGTTCGGGATCAGCGGCGACTTCCAGACTTCGACCAGGTCGTCCATGTCGAGGATGCCCTTGTCGACCATCTTCTTCAGGTTGCCTGAGGTGTAGCCGTCCTTGAATTCGCCAACGCCCGAACCGAAGGTCGTGCCGGCGTCGAAGGTGCCCTTGAGCACTTCGAGGACGAGGTTCTCATGGCCGCCGCCGAAGCCGGTCTCGGCGAAATAGTCCTTCACGGCGGTGCCGCCGAGGTCCTTGGGCAGCGAGGTGACGGGGATCAGGTAGCCCGAGGTCGAGTCCGGATCGGCGAAGCCGAGCTTCTTGCCCTTGAGGTCTTCGAGCTTGGTGATGCCCGAATCCTTCTTGGCGACCATGATCGAATAGTAGCCGGTGGCGCCGTCGGTCTGGACGGTGGTCAGGATCGGCTCGACGGCGTCCTTGTTCTGCAGGTAGATCTTGGCATAGCCCGAAGCGCCGAGCTCGGCGTAATCGAGCGTGCCGCCGAGCAGGCCCTGGATGGTGCCGTCATAGTCGGCGGCCGGGAACAGCGACACCTTCTCGACGCCGATGGCCTTGGGCAGCTGGTCGACGAGGCACTGGAAGTTGCGCAGGCGGTCGGCTTCGTTCTCGCCGCCGATCAGGCCGATGCGGAATTCCTTGAGGTCGGCAGCATTGGCCGAACCGATCGCCAGCACGGCGAGCGAAGCGGCACCCAGAAGTGCTTTCTTGAACATGACATGTCTCCAGTTCGGCCCGGCGGCATGCCGGGTCATTGCGGGTTGCTGATTGCTGGCCCTTGACGCGGGCGAGACGAACGCGGGCAGTCTCAGACCGGGGCGTAGGCCGGTTCGAGGGGTGCGGCGGATACGGGAACCCTGACCTTGACCGGGCGGATGCTGGTCGAGGTGATGGCTTCGGAAATCTCGGTGCCGTCGGCGTCGGCACCGTAGACGAGGCGGACGGCCTCTATGGTGAGGTCTTCAGGCGCGCCGTCGAACACGACCGCGCCGCCCTGCATGCCGATGATACGGTTGCAGTAGGTGCGGGCGGTGTCGAGCGTGTGCAAGTTGGTGATGACGGTGATGCCTTCGCGCAGGTTGATGTCGCGCAGCGCGTCCATCACCACCTTGGCGTTGAGCGGGTCGAGCGAGGCGATCGGCTCGTCGGCGAGGATCAGCTTCGGCTCCTGCATCAGCGCACGGGCGATGGCGACGCGCTGCTGCTGGCCGCCCGACAGCGTACCTGCCGGCTGGAGCGCGGTGCGGGCGATGTCGAGGCGCTCGAGCGCGGCGATCGCCCGGATGCGCTCTTCACGCGAAAAGATCGAAAGCAGGTTGAGCGCTGTCGAACGGTGGTTGAGGCGGCCGAGCAGGACGTTGGTCAGCACGTCGAGGCGCGGCACGAGGTTGAACTGCTGGAAGATCATGGCGCAGTCGCGCTGCCATCGGCGTAGCTGGGTGCCACGCAGCGACGACACTTCGGTGCCGTCGAAGACGATCGAGCCCTGGCTCGGGTCGATCAGGCGGTTGATGGTCTTGAGCAGGGTCGACTTGCCGGCGCCGGAGCGGCCGATGATGCCGACCATCTGGCCTTGCTGGATCTGGAGGTTGACGCCGTTGACGGCGACATTCTTGCCGAAGCGGCGCGTCACGTTGCGGATTTCGAGCATCTTGGCTTCCCTGTCCCGTCGGGCTTTTTCGCCCTTGTCTGCGATGGGCCTAGACCCGGGACGTGAAGCTGCAATGTCGGGACCATGTCAGTTTTGTTACGATGCACAGGCCGGAGCGCGAAAAACGCCGCTTTTCAGGGCGAATTTCACTCTTTTCGGGAATCCCATCTCGCAATTCGGCGTCGCGCGAGCTGCTGTTGCGGTCGTTTGACGGTGGCGATTGTCAGGCCATGGGACGGGCGCTAAGCCTTGCGCGCAAGTCAATCACGAGGAGGAGATGGCTCATGGCCAAGGGAAGCTGCCACTGCGGAAATGTCTCGTTCGAGGTCGAGGGCGAGCCGGCAAGTGCGATCGAATGCAACTGCTCGCATTGCAGCCGCAAGGGCTACCTGCTGTGGTTCGTGCCGCGCGACAAGTTGACCGTCACCACGCCGCCGGAGCGGCTTGCGACCTACAAGTTCAACAAGCATGTCATCGACCACATGTTCTGCCCGAACTGCGGCTGCGCGCCGTTCGGCATGGGTGTCAGCCCGAGTGGAGAGAAGACGGCGGCGATCAATGTACGCTGCATTGAAGAGATCGATCTGACGACGCTCAAGCGCATCCCGTTCGACGGCCGCAGCCGCTGAACGCCTCGGCGGAGAATCACCCGGAGATCTAGCGTTGGCAGGTGCACTGCTTGGCCGCGTCAGGCCGCTTGGCGCTGATCTTTCCAGCTCTCGTGCTGCTTGCCCCATGCCGACATCGCGGTCACGGCGTCGTTCAGGCTCAAGCCGAGCGGCGTGATGGAGTATTCGACGCGCGGCGGCACCTCGTCATAGGCGCGCCGGCTGATCAGCCCGTCGGCCTCCATCTGCCGCAATTGCTGCGTCAGCACCTTCTCGCTGATGCCGGGCAGTTGCCGACGCAGTTCAGCAAAGCGGTGCGGCCGCAGGTGCAATTCCCACAGCAACGAGGTTTTCCACTTGCCGCCGATGGCCTGCATCGCGGCGGCAAAACCGCAACTGTCCGGTTCCTTGCGCCTCATCTGGCAACTCCTGTCATGATATCAGTAGCTTACTTCAAGGTGCGTACTTCTCAACGCGGTGACAGTACATATGTTCGGACCAAGCGCGCGCCAAACATAAACCCGCCCCTCGTTGCGAGGGGCATTCGCTTGTCGGAGAAATCATCGTGAAATCAAATGTCTGCGTGCTCGGCGCGGGCCGCATGGGCTCGTCCATTGTTCGAACTCTGCTCGACCGGGGCGACCCGAATGTATGACGGCGAGACGAGGCGTACTGCGACCTGCTCATGCCGGAGCGTGAAACTCGTCCTCGCTGGAGAGCCGCGACGCGTCTATGCCTGTAGCTGCACCGAGTGCCAGCGATGCACCGGTGCTGCGTTTTCCTATCGGGCCATCTATGCCGATGCCGCCGTCGTCAGCCAGGAAGGGGAAACCAGATCCTGGCGGCGAGCCGGCTCGTCTGGACAATGGTTGGAGCAGACATTCTGCGTCACCTGCGGGTCGGTCGTCTTCATGCGGGCAGAAGCGCTGACGGCCGCACTGTCGGTCTCGGTCGGCTGTCTGGAGGATCAGGAGTTCCCGGCGCCGGTCATGCTCCACTGGCCGAACAGCAAGCATAAATGGCTCTGTCTGGAAGGCGTTAGCGAAGCGGTTACCCCCTGAAAAGCGGATCGCCAAAGGTCGCGTGATGCCACCCCCTCGGCAGAGGGCACTGCACTCGATCGCATCCTGTGTTTGACCGGCGTAGCCGCAAAGCGCCTCGGCAGGGCGGCAAATGATCGCCTGAGCTGCGACTAAAACTGTTATAAATCAATGTCTTGGCGGATTTCGGCAAGAATCTGCCAAAACTTGACGTTCAAACCCTGACACTACAGTTGTTAGTCATTATATGAGGATCGACATTACCGCTCTACGAGGAACCGCCGATGACGATGTCCAGAACGACCCGCTTTGCCACACTGTTCGCAGGGTTGTTCCTTGCATTCTCCATGGTGGCCGTCGACCAGGCCGATGCGCGTCGCGGCGGCAGCTTCGGCAGCAGGGGAGCGCGCACCTTCCAGTCGGCACCGCCGACCCGCACAGCACCGCAGCCGACCGCGCCGGTCGAGCGCTCGATGACCCCGAACACCGGCCAGTCGGCCAATCCGGCCGCCACCAACGCCGCGCGTCCGGGTGCCGCCGCGCAGCAGCGCCCCGGCTTCTTCGGCGGCTTCGGCGGCGCGATGATCGGCGGCCTGTTGATGGGCGGCCTGCTCGGCATGATGATGGGCCAGGGCTTTGGCGGCCTCGCCGGCATGTTCGGCATGCTGATGCAGGTGCTTTTGATCGGCGGCGCCATCTGGCTCGCTCTGCGCTTCTTCCGCTCGCGGCAGGCGTCCAACGCCGGCCCGGCCATGGCTGGCGCCGGCGCCGGTGGCGGCAACTTCAATTCGGGCGGCGGCAACTTCAACTACCGTGATGCGGCACCGTCCGATGAAGGCGGCAAGGCCAATGGCGGCAGCCGCTCGTTCAGCATTCCGAGCATCGGCGGCAGCCGTGCCAACGCAGCGCCGCAGCAGCCTGTCACCCAGGAGATCACCGTATCCGGTGAAGACCTCGACACCTTCCAGCGCATGCTGACCGAGGTGCAGGAAGCCTTCGGCCGCGAGGACCACAAGGCGCTGCGCCGCCTGGTGACGCCGGAGATGGTGTCTTACCTCTCGGAAGAGTTGGCCGACAACGCGCAGAACGGCGTGCGTAACGACGTGACCAACGTCCAGCTCCTGCAGGCCGACATCGCCGAAAGCTGGAACGAAGGCGACCGCGACTACGCCACGGCGGCGATGAACTATTCGTCGATCGACGTGACGCGCAATCGCACGACCGGCGAAGTGGTGGACGGCGACGAAAACGAGCCGACCGAGACGACCGAGCTGTGGACCTTCGTGCGCCAGAGCGGCGGCGACTGGCAGCTCTCGGCGATCCAGGAAGCCTGATCGCAGGACGCATTCAAGGAATGAAAAAGGCCGCGCTGTGCGCGGCCTTTTTTTGTTGTCTCGAAGGTTGGTGTTCGGCAGCACCCCCACCCCTAATCCCTCCCCACAAGGGGGAGGGGGATCAAGTTCACGATCGCTGACCATTGCGCATAACCTGGCAGGGCCGAGCTGTAATTCCGATTGCTCTCGGAATTTTTCCGGGCAAGGTTGATGGCTAGGGGAGATCGGGATCGTCCGATCCGGCACCTTCGTTCGGGTGCCCACGCGAAGCTCGGATGGCCATGGCCGACAATATTCTCGTTTCGCCCGATTTCCTGACGCTCACGCTCGGCATCATCGTCTATTTCGTCGGCGTGCTGCTGAACCGCCACGTTGCGTTCCTGCGCAACTACAACATTCCCGAGCCGGTCACCGGCGGGTTTCTCGCGGCAGCGGCCGTTTGGGCGTTCTACAAGCTGTCGGGCACGGAGATCGTCTTCGAGATGACCACGCGCGACAGGCTGCTGGTCATCTTCTTTGCCACCGTCGGCGTGAATGCGCGGTTGGCCGACTTGCTGGTCGGTGGGCGGGCGCTGATTGTGTTGTGCGTGCTGACGGTGCTTTTTGTCTTCCTGCAAAATGGCGTCGGCACGCTCGGCGCCTGGCTGTTCGGACTGCCCTCTGCTGCAGGCGTCATCATGGGGTCGATTGCCTTTGTCGGCGGCCATGGCACCACCATTGCCTGGGCGCCGGCGATCGCGGCCGAGCATGGCTTTCCCACTGCCCTTGAAGTCGGCACCGCCGCGGCGACGCTTGGGCTGATCGTCGCCAGCGTCCTCGGCGGACCGGTGGCGAAGTTCCTCATCGAGCGCGGCAAGCTGACAACCAATGCGAGCGGCCCCGAGGGCGAAGCAGCTGTCGCCCGGGCGGAGGCCGCGCCGATCGACAAGTCGAACTTCATGCAGGCGCTTCTTTTGGTCAACGTCGCCGTGGTGCTTGGCTATCTGGTTCACGGACCGATCACGGCGATGGGTGTGAAGCTGCCGTTGTTCGTGCCTTGCCTGATCATGGGTGTCGTATTGTCGAACACGATCCCCTACATCTTTCCGCGCATGCCATGGCCGGCGCGCTCGCCGGCAATGTCGCTGATCTCGGACTATTCGCTCTCGGCCTTCCTCGCCATGTCGCTGATGAGCATGCAGCTCTGGACACTTGCCGGGGTTGCCGGCCCGCTGCTGGTCGTCGTCGCCATGCAGGCGATGCTCGCGGTGGTCTTCATCCTGGTCGTGCTGTTTCCGCTTTTGGGCAGGGACTATCAGGCGGCGGTGCTGAGCGCCGGCTTCACCGGCCTTTCGCTCGGCGCAACGCCCACCGCCATTGCGTCGATGACGGCGGTGACCAAGCACTATGGACCGTCACCGAACGCCTTCGTCATCCTGCCGCTGGTCTCGGCGTTCTTCGTCGACCTGGTCAACATGATCGCGATCCAGTTCTTCCTGGCGGGGTGAGGGCTCCTCAGCCTCCGTGCTTTTCCAGGAACTCTTCCGCCGAGAGGTTGCGGAAGTCGTCGAGGGCGACGCGTAGTTTGGCGTGATCCCAGTCCCACCAGGCAAGCGCCTGGAAGCGGTCCGCCGTCTTGCGGTCGAAGCGCTCGCGCAGCGGCTTGGCCGGTACGCCGGCAACGATGGTGTAGGGCGCGACGTCCTTGGTGACGACCGCGCCTGAGCCGACCGCCGCACCGTCGCCGACGGTAACGCCCGGCAGCACCGTCGAGCCGTGGCCGAGCCAGGTATCGTGGCCGATGGTCACCGCGTTGGAGCGGCGCCACTCGAAGAACTCGGTCTCGTGTGTCGCGTCCTCCCAGTAGTCGGAGGCGCGGTAGGTGAAGTGGTGCAGCGTCGGCCGCCAGGTTGGGTGGTTGGTGGCGTTGCAGCGCACGGCGGCCGCGATGTTGGAGAATTTGCCGACCGTCGTGCACCACAGGCTGCAGTCCTGCATGACGTAGGAGTAGTCGCCGAGCGAACTTTCGCTGATGCGGGTGCGCTCTGAAACCTCGGTCCAGCGGCCAAGCGTCGATTGTGTCACCTCGGCGCTGGGATGGATCCAGGGCTGTTCGGACAGCTTGCGGCTCATGCGGCAGCCTTTCCGGCGGCAAATGTGGTGACGTCGATGATGCGATCGGCGACCGCCTCGCGCACGTCGGCGTCGTGGAAGATGCCGAGCAGGGCAACTCCCTTCAGCTTCTTCTCCTCGATCAGGCCGATCACCACTTCACGGTTGGTGGCGTCGAGCGAGGCCGTCGGCTCGTCGAGCAGCAGCACCGGATGGTCGGTGATGAAGCCGCGGGCGATGTTGACGCGCTGCTGCTCGCCCCCGGAGAAGGTGGCGGGCGGCAGGCTCCACAGGCGCTCCGGCAGGTTGAGCCGGCCGAGCAGTTCCGAGGCGCGGGCATGGGCCTCGGAGCGTTCGGTGCCGCGGGCGACCAGCGGCTCGGCGACGACATCAAGTGCCGAGACGCGCGGCACGGTGCGCAGGAACTGGCTGACATAGCCGATGGTGTCGCGGCGCACCGAAAGCACAGTACGCGGGTTGGCGGTGGCGAGGTCGACAAGCTGGCCGTGGTGATCGACGATGATCTGGCCCTGGTCGACGCCGTAATTGCCGTAGACCATCTTCAGGATCGAGCTCTTGCCGGCGCCCGAGGGGCCGCCGAGCACGGCGCATTCGCCAGCCCTGACCGAGAACGAGACATTGGCGACCACCGGCAGGCGGATGCCGCCGCGCAGGTGCATGGTGAAGGCCTTGGAGACCTCCGAGACGATGAGGGGAGTGGCCATGGTTACACCTGAAGAATCGAAGAGACGAGAAGCTGGGTGTAGGGCGCGCGCGGATCGTCGAGCACGCGGTCGGTGAGACCGGCTTCGACGACGTGGCCGTCCTTCATCACCATCATGCGCTGCGATAGAAGCCGCGCCACGGCGAGGTCGTGGGTGACGACGATGGCCGCGAGCCCAAGGTCGGTGACCAGCCCGCGCAAAAGGTCGAGCAGGCGCGCTTGTACCGACACGTCGAGGCCGCCGGTCGGCTCGTCCATGAACACCAGGCGCGGGCCGGTGACGAGGTTGCGGGCGATCTGCAGGCGCTGGCGCATGCCGCCGGAGAAGGCGCGGGGCTCGTCGTCGATGCGCTCCTCGTCGATCTCGACGCGGCCGAGCCAGTCGACTGCGGTGGCGCGGATGTTGCCATAGTGGCGGTCGCCGATGGCCATCAGTCGTTCGCCGACATTGGCGCCGGCGGATACCGTCATGCGCAGGCCGTCGGCCGGGTTCTGATGGACAAAACCCCAGTCGGTGCGCATCAGGAAGCGGCGCTCGGCCTCGCTCATGCGGTAGAGGTCGCGCCATTGGTTATCGCGCATGCGGTAGCTGGCGGTGCCCGACGTCGGCAACAGGCGCGTCGACAGGCAGTTGAGCAAGGTGGTCTTGCCTGAGCCGGATTCACCGACGATGGCCAGCACCTCGCCGGGCCACAGGTCGAAGGAGATGTCCTCGCAGCCGATGCGCGAGCCGTAATATTTGGATAGTGCTGTGACGCGCAGAAGCGGTTCGTCGGTCATTGGGCAGGCTCCAGGATATCGGGCGAGAGGTGGCCGCGATGGCCGCAGGCCTGGCGCGTCTCGCAATGGTCGGTGTCGGAACAGACGAACATGTGCCCGCCCTTGTCGTCGAGGATGACCTCGTCGAGATAGACTTGCTCGGCCCCGCACAGCGCGCAGGGCTGGTCGAAGGTCTGGATCTCGAACGGATGGTCCTCGAAATCGAGGCTGACCACCTTGGTGAAGGGCGGCACGGCATAGATGCGCTTCTCGCGCCCGGCGCCGAACAGCTGGAGCGCGGGCGACATGTGCATCTTCGGATTGTCGAACTTGGGCGTCGGCGAGGGGTCCATCACATAGCGGCCCTCGACCTTGACCGGATAGGCATAAGTCGTGGCGATGCGGCCGTGCCGGGCGATGTCCTCGTAGAGCTTGACGTGCATCAGCCCGTATTCCTCGAGCGCATGCATCTTCCGCGTCTCGGTCTCGCGCGGTTCGAGGAAGCGCAGCGGTTCGGGGATCGGCACCTGGTAGACCAGCGTCTGGCCTTCGGTCAGCGGATGCTCGGGGATGCGGTGGCGGGTCTGGATGATCGTCGCCTTCGCCGTCTCGGTGGTGACGGCAACGTCGGCGACCTTCTGGAAGAAGGCACGGATCGACACCGCGTTGGTGGTGTCGTCGGCACCTTGGTCGATGACCTTGAGCACGTCTTCAGGGCCAATGATCGCGGCCGTCACCTGCACGCCGCCGGTGCCCCAGCCATAGGGCATCGGCATTTCGCGAGACGCGAACGGCACCTGGTAGCCGGGAATGGCGATGCCCTTGAGGATCGCCCGGCGGATCATCCGCTTGGTCTGCTCGTCGAGATAGGCGAAGTTATAGGTTGCGATGTCAGACATGACGCAAACTCTCTTTCGGTTGCGCGGCCGCTCCTTCGGCAAGACTTGTAACGCGCACAAAAATGTGCGCATTCTTCCTGCTGGGGGGATAGGGGAGATGAAGCGTGAGGCTCTGATACGAGAGCTTCGTGCTCTCGCGAGGAAACGGAATTTGCAGTTCGAAGTGTTCACCGACAGAGGGAAGGGGTCCCACTATCGCGTGCGCCTCGGAGAGCGAATCTCGACCATCCAGTCCGGCGAACTGTCGGCCCTGATGGTTCGGACAATCAAGAAGCAGCTCGGTGTTGACTGAGCGGTGGAGATCGACATGGACTACGTCTTTGCGGCAAGCATCGAGCCCGATCCAGACGGCGGCTTCCTGGTGACCTTTCCGGATGTTCCGGAGGCCATCACTTGTGGAGATACGATTGCCGCGGCGCGCATTTCCGGTGCTGAAGCGCTCGGCCTTGCCCTGCGAGGCATCGCAGCCATGGGACGCCCATTGCCGATGCCGACGGCTGCGGGCAAAGGACTGGTGCCTGTCGCGGTAGCGCCCGATACGGCGTTCAAGTTGGCGGTGGTCGAAGCCTTCGGCCAGTCGGGCCTGTCTAAACGGGAACTTGCTCGCCGTCTCGGCAAGGCCGAAACGGAAGCCCGCCGCATTCTCGATCCTGATCATCCGACCAAGCTGCCTATTCTGCAGGCGACGCTTGCATTGCTGGGGAAGGACATCGTGATTTCGGTGCGCGACGCGGCGTAAGGCGGCATCCAGAGGAGAGGGACTCATTCCGCCGCCTCCCGTTGTTCGGTTTCGCTGGTCTGGTTGCGCTTTTCGTGCTCGCCGCGCATGCGGCGGACGAGGTCGAGTTCGGCCTGGAAGTCGACATAGTGCGGCAGCTTCAGGTGCTCGACGAAGCCGGTCGCCTGGACGTTGTCGGAGTGCGAAATCACGAACTCCTCGTCCTGGGCAGGCGCGGTGATGTCCTCGCCCAATTCGCCGGCGCGTAATGCACGGTCGCACAATGACATCGCCATCGCCTTGCGTTCGGACTGGCCGAAGACCAGCCCGTAGCCGCGGGTGAACTGCGGCGGCGCCTTGGCCGAACCCTTGAACTGGTTGACCATCTGGCACTCGGTGACGCGGATACGGCCGAGCGTGACGGGGAAGGGCAGTTCGGGAACGTCGAGCTCGAGCTCGACCTCGCCGATGCGGACCTCGCCGACGAAGGGATGGCTGCGGCCATAACCGCGCTGGGTCGAATAGCCGAGGGCGAGGAGAAAGCCTTCGTCGCCACGCGACAGCGCCTGGAGTCGGATGTCGCGCTCCATCGGAAACTCGAGCGGCTCACGGGTGATGTCGCCGGTGGCATGATCCTCGGGCAGCTCGCCATCGGCCTCGATCAGCCCTTCATGGGCAAGGATCTCCGACACCCGCGCCATACGCTGGCCGTCGCCCTCGCGCTGCTCGGGCTCTGAAATGGCAGGGTCGTTTGCCAGTTCCGGGTCGAGCAGGCGGTGGGTGTAGTCGAAGGTCGCGCCGAGCAGCTGGCCGCCGGGCAAGTCCTTGTAGGTCGCCGACACCCGGCGTTCGACCTGCATGGCAGCGGTGTCGATCGGCCTGGTGTAGCCGAAGCGCGGCAAGGTCGTGCGATAGGCGCGGACGAGGAAGATCGCCTCGATCAGGTCGCCGCGCGACTGCATGATGGCAAGTGCTGCCAGCTCACGGTCGTAGAGCGAGCCTTCCGACATGACGCGGTCGACGCCGAGCGCCAGCTGCTCGACGATCTGGTCGATGCGCAGCGACGGTACCGAGCGGTCGCCGCGGCGGCGGTCGGCAAGCAGGCGATGAGCGTTGGCGATGGCGGCTTCCCCGCCTTTGACAGCCACATACATATCAGGCCTCCATCGTCTTGATGCGGACAGTGCGGGGCAGGCAGGCAACCGCTCCGGGCGCTGCCAGGATCACATCGACGCCGCGCGGGAAGCGGGCGCCATTCTGCTTCCACTGTTCAACGAAGTGACGCGGCAGGGGCGTCGGCGCGATGGTGTCAGTCGTCTCGATGCCGGGGCCTTCGAGATGCAGCGGCGTTCCATCAGTCAGGCTTTCGACCTGCAGGATCAGTGTCGTCGAGCGATCGGGATATTCCTGTGTTCCTTGCGCGAAGTTCTCGAGCGAGATCAGGCTGGCCGGGTTGGCGACAAGCGCGAAATGCGCGTCGGCCGGTGTGGCGGCCTGCGGCGCGCCAGTGTGGAAAGCGAGCCAGGACTTTGCCGCCGAAACCTGAAGTCCGACATCGAGCCAGAGCGGGCTGTCGTGGTCGCACAAGGTCACCGCCACCGCTCCCGCGGTTGCCGCCAGCGGTGCGGGCGGCTGAGCCAGGCCAGCTACCTGCTGGACTGTCCCCGGACGCGCCATGGCGTCCATGACGGCACGGAAAACCGTCTGGGCGTTGAAAACTGGGGCGGCAAAGCCGCCGTCGATCACATCCATCTGGTCCATCAGTCCTCTCCGCGCACCATGGTGAAGAAGTCGACCTTGGTCGCAGCCGTCTCGGCGCGGCTGGTCGCATCGGCTTCGGCTTGTGCGGCACGCAACGGCGCGATGATCTTCTGTTCGATGTCGGCGCGCCGGTCGGCGTTCTGCCAAAGTGCATCCGTGATGGCCGAAAGGCGGGCCTTCTCCTTGTCGCGGCCGAGCGCGTAGGAATGGCCAATCTCGCCGGACGCCAAGCGCACCGTGGCGCGGGTCACCGTCGCTTCGCCAAAGTTGAAAGGCGCGCCGCCGCCGCCGATGCGTCCGCGCACCGACACCAGACCGGTCTCCGGGCCGCGCAGCATCTCGGCTTCGCCTGAAATGCCCGCCTCGGCGCACAGCCGCTTCAACTCATCCACTGGTGCCAGCGAAAGCGCTGCCATGGCCGCCTTGCGTGCTGCTTCCAGTTCTCTTTCCTGCCGTCGGTCCATCTCGTTCGCCGCTCCACTTCATATTTGTCTATTGTTCTATACAATCGAACAACATACAATGGGCTTGTAACGACGCTCCGTGACGGGCGCATGACAGGTGGCAAGGCAGGGGCGGCGGATTTGATCGGGCAGGCGCAAAAACAGGCGGTGACGCGCAAGAGCGGGGTGGCGCTATGGCGCCAGATCGCCGACCAGATCCGGCAGGCGATCTCGGCGGGAGCGCTGGGCGCCGACGGCAAGCTGCCGCCCGAAATGGTCCTGTCCGAACGCTTCGGCGTGAACAGGCACACGCTGCGCAGCGCCATTGCCGCACTCGTCCAGGAAGGCGTGCTGCGAGCCGAGCAGGGCCGGGGCACCTTCGTCGAGAGCCGCCAGAAGCTGTCCTATCCGATCTCGGCGCGGACGCGGTTTTCCACCGGCCTGCGCGAGCAGACGCGTGAGCGTCGCAGCATCCTGCTCGCCGATGCGGTCGAGCCAGCCGGCAACCGTGTCGCCGAGGCCCTGGGACTTGCGCCGGATGCGCCGGTGCTCCGGCTGGAAACGCTGAGCGAGGCCGACGGCCGGCCAGTGTCACGGGCAACGAGCTGGTTCGACGCTGAGCGGTTTCCCGGCTTCGCCAGGATCTACGCCGAAACCGGATCGATCACGCTCGGTTTCCAGCATTTTGGAATCGAGGATTATTTCCGCAAGTCGACGCTGGTTTCGGCGCGCCACGCCGATGCCGCCGACCTTGCCGACCTCAAGCTGTCCGCCGGTGCCATCGTGCTCGTCGCCAGGGCGATCAACGTCGACACCGCAGGCGTGCCGGTCCAGTACGCCGAAACCCGCTTTGTCGCGGACAGGGTCGAGCTAAGCGTTTCGACGGAGGCCTGAGCTTCCGGCGATTCACCGCCGCTGCCAAGGCGCATGGTGGTTCATCCTAGCGTATCGTAGATCGCTGACAATCGGATTCGATTTCCGCGCCCGTGCTTAGTTGGCTTGCCAGTGCAAGCCTATGCGGGGCCTGCTGTCTGCATATGTTGGTGGCAAACAAGATTCTTTCTAACAATGCTTGACATTTGTCCGGTTTAGAGAAAAATTCCAGTTTAGTGGAATTTGCGGACGGAATGTCGGAATTCAGGACTGGCTTGGTGGA
Source organism: Aminobacter sp. LjRoot7 (assembly GCF_964252895.1). NCBI lineage: Bacteria > Pseudomonadati > Pseudomonadota > Alphaproteobacteria > Hyphomicrobiales > Phyllobacteriaceae > Aminobacter > Aminobacter sp. LjRoot7. The sequence goes on along the minus strand of NZ_CAXUPX020000001.1, from coordinate 826,270 downwards.
GGACTTTGCGCCAGTTCATTAGTAGTCTGTAAAACACCGCTGAGAATACCTCTTCGCCGGCTTGTCGGTCGCGCAGTCTTTTCGGCTGCGTGAGGGCGGGTTTTATTGCGCGGCGAAAGCCGGGCTAACGATTGATATTATCCAAATGGGGAACATAATGAACAATATTCTGGTACCGAACCGCCGTACCGCGCTGAAGATGCTTGGTGGTGGCGCCGCAGCCCTTGCCATGCCCGCCGTCATCCGCCCGACCCCTGGCTGGGCCGCGAATGGCGTGCTGAACATCACCACCTACGACAAGTTCCTGCCGCAGGAATTCCTCGACAAGTTCCAGAAGGACAGCGGAATTCAGGTCAACATCCGGCTGACCGACGACCAGGGCAAGCAGTACAATCTGCTCACCGCCGAAGGCGCCAATCCTTCGACCGACATCGTCACGGTCGCCGGCCACCGCTATTCGCAGTTCATCGCCTCGAAGCTTCTGCAGCCGCTCGACACCGGCAAGATCCCGAACTGGAAGAACCTCAACCCGGCCTACCAGAACGCTGCCTGGGCGCGCGTCGACAACAATCTCTGGGGCCTGCCGATCCTCGCCGGCTATGAGGGCCTCGCCCGCAACGTCGACTATGTCAAGGAAGCGCCGAGCTGGGAGATCATGTTCGACCCGCAGTACAAGGGCCAGACCTCCTACATCGTCAGCGATTTCATGACCATCGTCATGCAGTATCTCGGCCATGACGGCGACTTCGTCAGCTATGTCGACAAGGCCGAAGTGGCGCAGAAGGCGACCAACGAAGCGCGCGACTTCCTGATCAAGCACAAGGACATGGTGCGCAAGTACTATGACGCCGGCTCAGAAGTGCAGCAGATGTTCATCAACGAGGACATCTATCTCGGCCATTCGTGGTCGGGCCCGGCCGCCAAGCTGATCATGGACGGTCACCCGATCCAGCTGTCGGTGCCGAAGGAAGGCACGTTCGGCTTCTGCTACACGCTCAACGTCGTCAACAACGCGCCGAACGCCGAGAACGCCTACAAGCTGCTCGACGCCGTGCTGGCAAGCCCGGAAGTGGGTGCCGCGATGACCCGCCAGTCGGGCTACAGCTCGACGATCAATGGCGTCGCCGACATGCTCAACGACCGCGAAAAGCTCGCCTCGACGCTGCCGCAGGAAGAGCTCGAGCGCATCGTCTTCTTCTCGTCGGTCAATCGCGACATGAAGAACGAGATGATCGACCGCGCGACCGCAGAGGTCAAAGCGGCCTGACGAGGCGAAAGCCTCGCATGGCCCATCGCCTGTCCCGGAGCGCTGCGACGATCTCCGGGACAGGCTGCCGGCCTGTCCAAACACACAACACGCGCTGACTGACCTGCCGGCATTGCCAGGCGGAACAAGTTGGGCTGCGCCAACCGAGATTGTTTGATGGTGAGTAGCAACACGACAGCCGGCTACGCGGCGGGGCGCAGCGATGCGTCGGTGCCCAGATATTCCACCGGCATCGCCAAGGTGGTCAATTCCGCGCTCTACCGGCACACGCTGGGGGCCGCGGTGGAATCCCGGATCGGCCGCATCATTCTTCTGGCCGGGGTGCCGCTAATCTGGCTGATCATGCTGCATGTCGGGCCGATCTATCAGATGCTGAAGATAAGCCTGATGTCGCACTACCCGGTGCTGCCGGGTGTGGAATCGCGGTTCACCCTGGACAACTACGCGATCTTCTTCAGGGAATCGCTCTACTTCACGCCGCTGATCAAGAGCTTCATCTTCGCGACTGCAGCGACAGCGGTGACGCTGGTTGTCGTCTATCCGGTGGCTTACTACGTCGCCAAGGTCGTCAAGCCGGAGGGCCGCTCCAAGGCGCTGCTGCTGCTCTTGGTGCCGTTCTGGGCCGGCGAGCTGATCCGCACATTCTCGGTGATCATGCTTTTGGCCAACCGTGGCGCGGTCAACGTGCTGCTGCGCGAGATCGGCTTGATCGACCGGCCGATCCCGATGCTTTACACCTCGTTCTCGCTCGGCTTCGGCCTTGTCTACCTGATCTGCCTCTACATGCTGTTGCCACTCTACTCGGCGATCGAGAAGATCCCGGGACAGTATCTCGATGCGGCTGCCGACCTAGGTGCTGGTCCGTTCACCCGCTTCCGCCGGATCATCCTGCCGCTCTCCAAGGACGGCATCGTGTCGGGCTGCTCGCTGGTGTTTTTGACCTGCATCGGCGTCTTCGCAACCCCGATGCTGCTCGGTGGCCCCAACACCGTACTGTTCCCTGAAACCATCAGCGGCTTCTTCCATGGCGCCAGCGACAAGTGGCCCGTCGGTGCTGCCTTCGCGCTGATCATGCTGGTCACCGCTTTGATCACCGCAGGCATCTTCATGCGCCTCGTCGGCGGCAAGAAAAGGAGTGCATTCTGATGCGCAACATGTTTGCGGACGCTCCGCGCACGTCGCTGACGGCAATCTACTGGGCCTTCCTGCTGTACCTGCTCCTGCCGCTCACGCTGATGATGGCAATGAGCTTCAAGGACGCCAACTTCGTCGCCTTCCCGATCGGCGAGTGGACGCTCGACTGGTACGCTAAGGTGATGCAGGACAAGCAGTTCCTGGAAGCCTGCCTGTATTCGGTGATGATCGCCGCCGCTTCGACGCTTGCCGCAACGACGCTCGGCACCTGGATCGCCATGCTGATCGTCGCCGAAGGCATCAAGGGCCAGGTCATCATCTTCGCGCTCGCCTGCCTTCCGGCTGTGGTGCCTGGCATGATCTCGGCGATTTCGCTGCGCATCTTCATCTCGACGATCGACATGCCGACCGGAACAGCGGCCATCATCCTCGGCCACACGGTGCATGCCGTGCCCTTCGTGGTGGTGATGGCGCTGACCCGTCTGCGCTCGATGCCGGGTAATCTCGTCGATGCCGCTCGTGACCTTGGTGCCGACAGCATCGTTGCCTTCTTCCGGGTGACGTTGCCCTATCTCGGACCGGCGCTTGTCGGCGGCATGATCTTCTGCGTGCTCTTGTCGATCGACGACTTCGTCCGCACCTTCTTCCTGGGCGGTTATCGCCCGACACTTCCCATGCTGATCTTCGCCAAGGTGCAGGGCGGCATGTCTCCCGAAATCAACGCAATGGCGACACTCGTCCTGGTGGTTACCGCCGCCGTCGGACTTTACGCCGAATACATGACCCGCCGCGCGAGGACCCGCTGATGGAACCCGTCGTCCAGTTCGACAATGTCACCAAGAGCTACGGCAAACATGTTGCCGTCGAGAACCTGAACCTCAGCATCGAGGCCGGCAAGTTCGTCACGCTGCTCGGGCCCTCCGGCTGCGGCAAGTCGACCTCGCTGCGCATGCTCGGCGGCTTCGAGACGCCGAACTCCGGCCGCATCCTGCTTGGCGGCAAGGACGTGACGCGCGTTCCCCCCAATAAGCGCAACGTCAACATCGTGTTCCAGGACTACGCGCTGTTCCCGCATATGAGCGTCGCCAAGAACATCGCCTTCGGCCTTGAGCTCAAGGGACACGACAACCAGTTCATCCACCGCCGTGTCTCGGAGCTGCTCGAACTCGTCCAGCTCCAGGACTATGCCAAGCGGTTGCCGTCGGAGCTGTCAGGCGGCCAGCGCCAGCGCGTCGCGCTGATGCGTGCACTGGCACCGGATCCGGAAGTGCTGCTGCTCGACGAGCCGCTGTCGGCGCTCGACGCAAAGCTGCGTCAGCAGATGCAGATCGAGCTCAAGTCGATCCAGGAAAAGACCGGCAAGACCTTCATGTTCGTGACCCACGACCAGGAAGAGGCGCTGACCATGTCCGACACCATCGTTGTCATGAACAAGGGCCGTATCGAGCAGATGGGTGATCCGAACACGCTTTATGGCCGCCCCGGCTCGGTGTTCGTCGCCAACTTCATCGGCGAGACCAACCTGTTGCGCAGCACCGTCGTCGGCACCGAAGGCGACCAGGCCGCGCTGAGCTGGAACGGCGTCACCATCAAGGCGGCACAGGGTGGGCTCGCGCCCAAGGCCGGTGACCACCTCTATGTCGTGCTGCGTCCAGAGGCGATCCACTGCTCGGCGGCTGAGCCGGAAAGCGGCAACCGCATCAAGGGCAAGATCCGCCAGCGCGTGTTCAAGGGCAACCACACCTCGCTTTCGGTCGAGGTCGGCGACGGCACCATGCTCAATGCGCTGGTCCACCCCGCCGACGTCAGCCAGCTCAATGGCGAGGATATCTGGGTCGGCTGGAAGCCCGAGACCACGACGGTCATCCCCGACCGCCACGCGCACAACTGAGACGACAAAGGGCCCGCGCCGGGAACCGATGCGGGCCGACAGCAGGCAGGGCAGGACATGCGACATGACGATTTCGACCGGACATCGGGGGCGACCCATGGCGTTTGACGTACAAGCGCCGCTGCAAGCGGCTGCCTCCGGTCTCGCCGAGCTCGAACGGCGCGTTCGCGATGAGCTGGCCTGCCTGTGCTATCCGCCGTCGAACTGGGTGGTGCCGACCACGGCCGAGGGTGCGGAAAAGGTCCACGACGTCGTCGTCATCGGCGGCGGCATGTGCGGCCTTGTTGCCAGCTTTGCGCTGATCGGCGCCGGTATCCAGAACATCCGCATCTTCGACCGTAGCCCGGTGGGCTTCGAAGGTCCCTGGCTGACCTATGCGCGCATGGAGACGTTGCGCTCGCCCAAGCAGCTGACCGGCCCGGCCTATGGCATGGCATCGCTGACCTTCCGCGCCTGGTATGTCGCGCAGTTCGGCAACGAAACCTGGGCGGAACTCGACAAGATCGCGCGGCCGATGTGGATGGAATACCTGCGCTGGTACCGCAAGGTGCTCGACCTGCCGGTCGAGAACGGCGTCGAGGTCAAGACCATCGTGCCGGAAGGCGAGCTGATGCGGCTGACGCTTTCGGGCGAAGGCGTGCGCGAGAAGTCGGTGCTGACCCGCAAGGTGGTGATGGCCACCGGTCGCGACGGTATGGGCCATCCCAGCATTCCTGGTTTCGTCGACGGCTTGCCGCGGAAATACTGGGCGCATTCCTCCGACGCCATCGACTTCGTTGCTTTGCGCGGCAAGCGGGTAGTCGTGGTCGGCGTCGGAGCGTCGGCCGTCGACAATGCCGCCGAGGCGCTCGAGGCAGGGGCGGCCGAAGTTCGCCACCTCATCCGCCGCAAAGAGATGCCCTGCATCAATAAGCTGATGGGCATCGGCTCGTTCGGCTTCACCTCAGCCTTCCCGCAGCTCGGCGATGCCAGGCGCTGGCAGATCATGAACTATTCGCTGCGCACCCAGACGCCGGCGCCACGCGGCTCGACGATGCGCGTCAGCCGCCATCCGAACGCCTGGTTCCACTTCGATGCGGCTGTCGAAAGGGCCGGGCTCGATGGCGACGAAATCGTCATCTCGACATTGCAAGGCAAGGCGGTCCGCTGCGACTTCCTGATCCTCGGCACCGGCTTCGGTGTCGATCCGCTGGCGCGTAAGGAACTCGACGGCTACGCCGACAAGATCCTGTTGTGGCAGGACCGCTTCACGCCGCCGGAAGGCCAGGAAAACAGTGAGCTCGGCAACTATCCCTACCTTGCCAACGACTTCACCTTCCTCGAGCGCGAGCCGGGGCAGGCGCCCTGGCTCGCCAACATCCACAGCTTCAACTCGGGTGCCGCCGCCAGCCTCGGCAAGATGAGCGGCGACATCCCCGGCATCAGTGAAGGTGCGGCGTGGCTGGCGCGTGAGATCGCCGCCAAGCTCTACACCGAGAATTTCGGCCAGTACTGGCAGCGGCTGCTCGACTACGACACGCCCGAACTGCGCGGCGACGAGTGGACGGCATCGCCCTTGCCGGACGAAGCGCCGGCAGCCGCCCGCAAGCAGGCATAGGAGGACGGCATGACTGACACCAAGGACGTAATCGCCGCGATCGTCGGCATCGAGCCGGGCAGCGAACTGGCGGCGGTTGTCGCCGGCCGCGCCGACATCATGGCACTGACCCAGCAGACGCATGATGCAGCGCTCACGCCTGCCGAGCCGGGCGGCCTCACGCATGCCGAGCGCGCGGCACTTGCCTGCCGCATCGCCAAGATCAACGACGCCGGGGATTTCGAGGCGCATTTCGAAGCCCTGCTCGACAGCTCAGGTGCCACCGGCGACACCGCGCGCATTGCCGACATCTGGTTCGACGGCGGAAGCGACATCAGGCTCAAGGCCTTGATCCGCCATGTCGATCTCGTGGCGCATGCGCCCAAGGATGCGACGCGCCGCGACATCGAATTGCTGCGCGAGGCCGGGCTCGATGATGCCGACATCGTGCGGCTGTCCGAGCTCGTTGCCTTCGTCAGCTATCAGATCAGGGTTGCCGCCGGGCTGCGGCTGATGCGGGGATTGGCATGAGCAAGGTCGTTCACGGATTCACCACTGCGATCCCCGAGTGGAAGCCTTACGTCAAGCCGCTCGATCTCGCAGAGGCTAGCCCGGCGCAGCTCGAGGCGCTGAAGATCACGCCGTCCAACACCAAGGTGTCGGACTATGTGCTGGTGCTTGCCCATGACGTCGAGACGCTGACGCACCGCTCGCCGCTGTTCAACGGGGTGATGTACAACAAGGGAGGCCTGTCGCGCGCCGAGCGCGAGATCGGCGCCGTGGGCGCCTCGATCGTCAACCGCTGCATCTACTGCGCGGCGGTGCATGCCAGCCGCTACAACCAGCTGACCAAGGACGAGACCGTCATTGCGGCGATCTTCGCCGACGGCGTCGATGCCGAGATTTCACCGCGGCTGAAGGCGATCCTCGACTTCTCGATCAAGCTGTCGAAATGCCCCTCCGATGCCGATGTCTCGGACATGCAGGCGCTTGTCGACGCCGGTCTCGGCAAGGATGAAATCCTCGACCTGATCCTGTCGTCGTCGCTGTTCGGCTGGGCCAACCGGCTGATGCACACGCTTGGAGAGCCGCTCGCCGAATAGTTGCCCGTGGCGTCGGAATGGAGAATCGGAATGAACATACATTCGGTCAATCCGCCGGAAATCGGGCCTCGCCTGCAGGCGTACCGGAAGCAGCAGAACCTGACGCTTGCCGATCTCGCGACGAAGTCGGGCGTGTCGCGCTCGATGCTGTCCGAGATCGAGCGCGGCAACGCCAACCCGACCTATGGCACGCTGTGGCATCTCACCCGCGCGCTCAACATCGATCTCAACAGCCTGATCCGCGGCGCCAGCGAGGAGCGCGGTGACCGCATCGACCTGCAGCCGGAGAATTTGACGCCGACCATCCGCAGCGCTGATGGCAGCTGCACGCTGCAGATCCTGTCGCCCGCCGGCATGGTGCCGCTGATCGAATGGTACATGCTGAGCTTCGAGCCGCAGGGTAAGCTGATCAGCGATCCGCATGGCGCGGGAACCATCGAGCACCTGCACTGCACCGAAGGTGAGGTCGTCGTGCGCAGCGCGGGCAATGAGATGATCGTGCGTGCTGGTGAGACGGCGCGTTACGCCGGCGATGTACCGCATTCGCTGACCAGCGCCAGTTCCGTCGGAGCGCGGGCTTTCCTGGTGGTGGCATCGGGCGAGGTCGGCAGCAGCACAACGCGGGCGTTGATACGCCCGAAATGAAACGACCCCGGCGGCACCGGCCTTTGCCGGCCACCGGGCCTGAAATGATATTGAAAAGGAATGTTGGAATGCAGGTAGGTATTGTCGGCGCGGGTTCGATCGCTTTCGGAACGGCCGTGTTCCTCGAACAGCAGGGACACCACGCGACGTTGTGGTCGCCGTCGGGCGAGCGCACCAAGGCGCTGGCCAAGGGCGAAGCCCTGGTCGCCCAGGGTGCCGTCGAAGGCACCTTCCATCCGGCTGCCGCCGCAAGCGCCGAAGCGCTCGTCGCCGGTGCCGAGGCGATCGTGATCGCCCTGCCGGCCTATGGCCACAAGGCCGTGCTCGACGCCATCGCGCCTTACATCAGGGCCGACCAGACCGTCATCATCAGCTCGCATGCTTCCTTTGGCGCGCTCTACCTGTCGCGCCTGCTTGCTGCGCGCGGCGTCGTCGCCCCTGTTGTCGGCTGGGGCACCACAGTGGTTTCCGGCCGCCAGCTCAGCCCGACGCTGGTCAACGTCAACACCGTGCGCAAGAAGGTCGATCTGTCGACCGTTCCGGCATCGCGCAGCGCCGATGGCCTCGCCGTCTGCCAGGCGCTGTTCGGCGACCGTTTCGTCGACCGCGGCAGCCTGATGGCGATCGCGCTGTCCAACCTCAACCCGCAGAACCACATGGGCATCGCGCTTGGCAACATGACGCGCATGGAGCGCGGCGAGACCTGGAGCCAGGGCCAGAACGTGACGCCGAATGTCGGCCGCCTGCTCGAGCAGCTCGACGAGGAGCGCATCGCCATTGCCACCAAGCTCGGCCTCGAAGTGCGCAACATCTTCCAGCACTTCCATCTGTCGTTCCACGTGCCGATGAGCTCGATCTCGCAGATGAACCAGGAGATGCACGACGCCGGCAACGGCGGGCAGGGCCCGACCACGGCCGACAGCCGCTATGTCACCGAGGATGTGCCGTTCGGCCTGGTCATGACCGCCAAGATCGGCCGTCTCGCCGGCTACCCCGCCGTGCTGCATGAAGCCGGCGTGCGCATCTTCTCGGCCATGTACGGCCGCGACTTCACCGCCGAGAACGACCTGCTGACGGCGCTCGACCTCGATGCCATGTCGCTGGAAACGCTCAACGGCCTGTGCCGCGACGGATATGCGGTAGCTTAAGGTCTGGGTACCGCAGGCGCGGCGCTCCTGGCGGGCCGCCGCGCCGCCTTTCTTTCTCCTCCGGCGCGCAGCTGGCCATTGCCGCCGCCGGCCGATGCTCAAGCCTCGCTCGGCGCGCCGAACTGCTGCAGCAGCCAGTTCTCGAATGCCTGCATTCCAGGCGTCACCGGATGGGATTTCAGCCGCGTGAGCCAGTAGTCGCCGGTTGTGACAGTCGTCTCGAACGGTTGGACGAGGCGGCCGTCGTCGAGATTGCGCTCGAACATGTTGATCGGCACCAGTGCCACGCCGACGCCGCGGGCCGCTGCCTCGGCAAGCGCCAACGACGAATCGAACATCATGCCGCGCAGCACCGGCGCTTGCGCCCCTGCCGCCTCGAACCAGCGCATCCATTCGTCGGCGCGATAGGAGCGCAGGAGTTCCACACGCGCGAGGTCCGCCGGCTGCGTCAGCCGCGCTGCCATCATCGGTGAGCATACTGGCGACAATGGCGAGGCGATCAGGTGCATCGCCTCCGTGCCGCGCCATGAGCCGTCGCCGAAGCGGATCGCCAGATCGAGGCCGTCGCCGGCGAGGTCGACGCGGTTGTTGTTGGTCATGATCCTGAGGTCGAGATAGGGGTGGGCCTCGTGGAAGGCCGGCAGCCGCTCCATCAGCCAGCCGACGGCGAAGGTCGCGACCACGCCGACAGTCACCACTTCATGGAAGTGGCCTTCCTCGAACCGGCTCATCGTCGCAGTGACGCGCCGGAAGGCGTCGGTCAGCACAGGCGCCAGCGCCGCACCCTCGTCGGTGAGCGCAAGGCCCCTCGGCAGACGACGGAACAGCTTCACCCCGAGCAGGTCCTCGAGCGACTTCACGTGATGGCTGACCGCCGTCTGCGACACGAACAGTTCCATGCCAGCCCGGGTGAAGCTGCAATGGCGCGCCGAAGCCTCGAAGGCCCGAAGCGCGTTCAGTGGCAGTTGCGACGTTTCCACGTGATCTTGGTCCTATGCCCATATTTTTCTCATGGGTAACCAAAATATTGAGCGTTTGTCGAGGCCACCGGATTTTGCCAGTTTGCTACCGACATCGAACAAACCTGCAGGTTATGACCTGTTCGCGGGCCTGGGTGGAACCTGCGAGCTGTGGTCGTTCGCCCATTTTTCCTGGGGCCTGCTTCCAACTGACAAGCTGCCCGCATCACCATGAAGTTCATCAGCCATCTGTTTTCGTTCCTCGTCCTGACTGGCCTTGCGGCCGCATGTGGCGTGGCATTGCTCGTCGCCGACATCACCAGGGACCTGCCCGACTACCGCGAACTGGCGGATTGGGAGCCGGCGGTGATGACCCGGGTCTATGCCTATGATGGCGCGCTGCTTGCCGAATATGCGCGCGAGCGGCGGCTTTTCCTGCCGATCGCCGCCGTGCCCGATCGTGTCCGGCAGGCATTCCTGTCGGCGGAAGACAAGGGCTTCTACAGCCATTCGGGCATCGACCTGTCCGGGCTCGCCAACGCCGTTTGGGCCAATATGGCCAACTTCGGCTCTGGTCAGCGCATGATCGGCGGATCGACGATCACCCAGCAGATCGCCAAGAACCTTTTGCTGTCCTCGGACCGCACGCTGGAGCGCAAGATCCGCGAGGCGGTGCTGTCCGTCCGTATCGAGCGCGCCTTTTCCAAGGACGAAATCCTCGAGCTCTACTTCAATGACGTCTATTTCGGGCTCGGCGCCTATGGCATCGCCGAAGCGGCGTTGACCTATTTCGACAAGCCGGTCGGCGAACTCTCGGTTGCCGAAGCTGCCTATCTTGCCGCGCTGCCCAAGGGGCCGAACAACTACAATCCCTATCTCAATGTCGAGCGGGCAATCGAGCGACGCAACTGGGTGATCGGCCAGATGTTGCGCAACGGTTTTCTCGATCAAGGCGAGGCGCGCGCGGCGGTGGCCTTGCCACTTGGCACGAAGAAGCGCCCGTCGAACCTGCTCGTGGCCGACGCCAACTACTTCACCGAGGCGGTGCGCAGGCAGATCGCCGAGCAATATGGCGATGCTGCGCTCTACACCGCCGGCTTCGCGGTGCGCACGACGCTTGATCCCAAGCTGCAGGCGGCGGCCGTCAGGGCGCTGCGCCGCGGGCTCGTCGACTATGACCAGAGCAGGGGCTTCCGTGGCCCGGTGACGCGCATCGTGATGGACGGCGACTGGCAGCAGGCGCTTGATGACATTGCGCCACTGGCCGACGTGCCGGAATGGCGCCTGGCGGTGGTGCTTAGCGCGGCCGACGAGGGCATCAAGATCGGCCTTCGCCAGGAGGCCGGCAGTCGGCAGACGCGCGAGATCGCAAGCATCAGCAGCAAGTCAATGCGCTGGGCACTGAGGCGCCCAAAGGCGGGCAAGGCACAGGCAGGCGTGCTTGCGGCCGGCGACGTCGTTTATGTCGAAAAGCAGGGTGACGGCTACGTGCTGCGGCAGGTGCCGGAAGTGCAGGGCGCGCTTGTCTCCATGGATCCGCATACCGGTCGGGTGCTGGCGAGCGTCGGCGGCTTCTCCTTTGCCCAGTCGGAGTTCAACCGCGCGACGCAGGCCTATCGCCAGCCGGGATCGGCATTCAAGCCTTTCGTCTATGCCGCGGCCCTCGACATCGGCTACACGCCGGCCGCACTGGTGATGGACCAGCCGATAGCGCTTCCCGACGGTGCCGGGCGGATCTGGAAGCCGAAGAATTATGACGGGCGCTTCAGCGGTCCCTCGACCCTGCGCACCGGCCTCGAACGCAGCCGCAACCTGATGACGGTGCGCCTCGCGCGGCATGTCGGCATGGATGTGGTGGCGCAATACGGCCAGAGCTTCGGCATCTACGACAAACTCAAACCCTATCTGCCTATGTCGTTGGGCGCTGGCGAGACCACGCTGATGCGCCTGGTTTCGGCCTATGCCGTCATCGCCAATGGCGGAAAATCAGTGCAGCCGTCGATGATCGACCGAGTCCAGGACCGTCACGGGAAGACCATCTTCCGCCACGACGGCCGGGACTGCGACGGTTGCAATGCCACGGAGTGGCAGGATCAGCCGGAACCCGTGCTGCGGGACGATCGCGAATATGTGCTCGATCCGATGACCGCCTATCAGGTCACCTCCATGATGCGCGGGGTCGTAGAGCGCGGCACGGCCACAAGCGTATCAGCGCTTGGCGTTCCGGTCGCCGGCAAGACCGGCACCACCAATGACGAAAAGGACGTCTGGTTCGTCGGCTTCACCCCCAATTTGGTGACCGGCGTGTTCCTTGGCTACGACACGCCGAAGCCGATGGGGCATGGCGAATCCGGCGGCGGGCTGGCTGCCCCTGTCTTCATCGACTTCATGAAGGTCGCGCTCAAGGGAAAGCCGGTCGCTGAGTTTCCGGTGCCCGAGGGGGTGACGTTCGAAAGCGTCGACCGCCGCACGGGAAGGCGTGTCGCCGCTGGCAGTCCGGGCTCGATCCGGGAGGCCTTCAAGCCAGGCACCTCGCCCTGCGTCGCGGACTGCCCGGTCATCGACGGGTTCGAAGCGTCTGACATCGTCACGTCGACGATCCCGGCCGTTGGTGGCATCTCGCCCGCGCTGCGCGACAAACTCCTCAACAGCACCGGCGGGCTTTACTGATGAAGAGGCATGGCGCGAGAAATGCCGGGGTCCGGATCCGGCTTGTCATGGCAGTGTTTGCCCTGTTGTTCACCGCCATCGGCGCAAGGCTGGTGCAGCTTGGCCTGACTGGCAGCGAACGTCCGGCATACGCCTTCAGGGAGGTGGCCAATGCCAGGCCGCAGATCCTGGACCGCAATGGCGTGCTGTTGGCAACGGACCTGCCGAGCGCATCCGTCTATGCCGAGCCGCGCTATGTGCCCGATGTCGATGAGACGGTCGAAAAACTGGTCGCCATCTTTCCGGACCTTGACGCTCGCCAGTTGTATCAGCGGCTGAAGAGCGATGCCGCATTCGCCTGGCTCAAGCGCCAGGTCACGCCGTTGCAGAAACAGGCGCTGTGGAACGCCGGGCTTCCGGCCGTCGGGCTCCGCCCGGAGAAACGTCGCATCTACCCCAACGGCCCACTGGCCGCTCATGTGCTCGGCGCTGTCGATCTCGACAATACAGGCATCTCGGGGATCGAGAAGTGGATCGATAGCCAGGGCCTGCAGGAGCTCAATCTCGCCGGCATGACCGGCGATGCCAGACAGCTGCAGCCGGTGGCGCTGACGATCGATGTCCGCATCCAGCATGCCCTTGCCGACGAAACCGTGAAAGCGATGGCGCGCTTCAAGGCCAAGGCTGGCGCCGGCCTGCTGCTCGACGTCGATAATGGCGAGGTGCTGGCGCTGGCCTCGTTTCCTGATTTCGACCCCAACGTGCCCATCGATGCGCTGAAGCCCGAGCGACTCAACCGCATCAGCGCCGGCGCCTTCGAAATGGGTTCGACCTTCAAGGCACTGACGACTGCGATGGCGCTCGATTCCGGCCAGTTCACGCTGACATCCGTCATCGATGCGCGCAAGCCGCTGCAGTTCGGACGGCAGATGATCCACGACTATCGCGGCAAGTATCGCATGCTGACAATCCCGGAGGTCTTCATCTACTCCTCCAACATATCGACGGCCAAGATCGCGATGACCTTGGGCGGTGAAGCGCAGCGGGCCTTTCTGACGCGTTTTGGTTTGATGTCGCGACTGCGCACTGAACTGCCGGAGAGTGCGGCGCCGATCCTGCCGCGAAGCTGGGGCGACGTGACGACGGCGACCGTCTCGTTCGGTCATGGCATCGCTGTGACGCCGCTGCAGGCAAGCATGGGCATTGCAGCGCTGGTCAATGGTGGCCGCCTGATCACGCCGACCTTCATCAAGGGTGCTCCGGTGTCTAACCGCGTCGTCGGCTCGGGGCTCGTCTCGCCTGCCACGGCGGACGCCATGCGTTACCTCCTGCGCTACAACGCGGAGGCCGGCTCGGCGAGGAACGGAGCCGTCGCGGGTTATCTCGTCGGCGGCAAGACCGGCACGGCGGAGAAGGTCGTCAACGGCCGCTACGTCGAGGACCTGGTGATGACGTCATTCATGGCCGTGGTTCCGGCAGACAAGCCGCGATACCTTCTGCTGACGATCCTGGACGAACCCAAGGGCCTGCCGGAGACGCACGGCTTCAGGACGTCCGGCTGGAATGCCGTGCCCCTTGGTGGCGCCATCCTCCGGCGCGTCCTGCCGATGCTCGGCCTGGAGCCCCGTTTTGCCGGAACCGGCGTCGCCTATCGCGAGGGCGCGGATATTGATGCAGCCGGGGAGCTTTGAAGCTCTGATCGGGATCATCCCGTGGTTGTACCCCTTGTGCTAAACTCAATTTAATTGTTTGCATGCAAATAGCCTCTTCGGAAATTTTCGGGAGGCTGTGGTGCTCAAACGCTTCTGGCAATCGAGAAGCGGCAATTTCGCGATGATGTTCGCGATCATGCTGCCTGTGCTGCTGGCCGCCGTCGGCTTTGCGCTCGACGTCGCCAATCTGATGAAAGCCAGATCGGACCTGCAGAACGCGCTCGATTCGGCGGTGCTTGCGGCATCGCGGCTGAGCGACCAGGCCGGCACGCGCCAGGACACCTTCAACGCCTTCTTCGCCACCAACGTCGCCAACAAGCCGGCACTGGTCAACGCCAAGGCCAAGCTCGTCGTCGAGCAGACCGTCAACGAAATCAAGACCACTGCCACCGCCGACGCCGACGTCGCACTGAACTTCGCCTTTATCTTCGGCCAGAGCGCGAAAGTCGCTGCCAACGCCAATGCCTTCGAATCGAACTCCAAACTCGAGGTTGCGCTGGTGCTCGACAACACCGGTTCGATGGGTTCGGCCAATATGGCGGCCCTGATCGAAGGTTCCAAGGAGATCATCAAGACCTTGCAGAAGGTCAAGGCCGACCGACCAGAGCGCCAGATCCGAGCAGCGCTGGTGCCGTTCGTCACCGCCGTGAACATCAAGAGCGCTGAGGGCTTTGAGCAATCCTGGATCGACATCAGGGACGACGTGCCTTTGGACGACAAGTCATGGAACGGCAAGAACTTCGACACCATCACGATAAGGGGCGAAACTCGCCGCATTGGCCATTGGAAGCTCTTCAAGGATCTGAAGAGCAACTGGAAAACTGGACCCACCGGGGACTGGAAAGGCTGCGTCGAAGCGCGTCGCGACATCTATGCACTCAAGGACGACGCGCCCGACATCACCAAGCCAGACACGCTGTTCGTGCCTTACTTCGCGCCAGATGAACCTGGGGTGCCGGCTAAATCCCCGAATAGTGGCACCAGCTACAACAACAGCTATCTGGACGATCTTGTGGGCAGCACCGATGCCCAGAAGCAGAAATCGTTGAAAAAGTATTCCGACCCGACGGCACGTGCCAATGCCAGGTTGAAGGAAACGCCCAACGACACCACCGGCCCGAACTATGGCTGCGCAACACCGGTCGTCCCGTTGACCGAGGATCTCGCCAAGATTGGCGGCGACCCGGTCAAGAAGACCAAGGGCGAGCTCGACAACATGAATTTCTGGTACGGCTCGGGAACCAACGTCTCCGAGGGCCTCGCCTGGGGCTATCGTATCCTGTCGCCGGGCGCTCCGTTCACCGAGGGCGACGCCTTCAAGGCGCCTGACACCTCAAAGGTCGTCGTCGTCTTCACCGACGGCGAAAACAACGTCTTCGGTGCATCTTCGGAAGCCATCAACAAGTCGGACTATGGCGCTTACAGCTACCTCGATACGGGGCGCATGGGCTCGAGCACTCGTACCGGTGCGCTCAGCAAGGTCAACGACGCGACCCAGACCGTGTGTACCATGCTGAAGGATCAGGACGTCATCGTCTACACCGTCGTCCTTGGTGCCGACACCCAGGCCAATCGCGATCTCTACAGCAAATGCGCGACCGGTCCGAGCTACTACTTCCCGACCAAGAATGTCGCTGAGCTGAAGGCGGCATTCCAGACCATCGCCAACTCGATCTCGCCGCTGCTGATCACGCACTGAGGCCACCCGATTACACGATCGAGCTAGGCTTTCAGGCGTCAGAGAAAGTCCGACCAATGGCGCGGCCGATCAGGGCTTGGCGGTTGGCCGATGTCGCGCTGGAGGTAGCTCGGCGGCGAAGGCGGGCGACCATGGCGGCGGAGGCGTCGTAACGCACGACTGATTGCATCAGAGATTTTCTTCATGGAAGTGAACGGTAGCTGTTTCGTCATCTGCTATGAGTTGCATGACACTTCACGTCAGATACAATGAAGTGACATCACTCATGGCATGAAGGATTTTCATGCAGTCTGGTTCCCGGCTTCCGCCACTGCAGACCCTCCGTGCCATGGCGGCGGTGGCACGAACGCGCAGCTTTACCCGCGCGGGCGAAGAACTCGGGCTGACCCAGACGGCGGTCAGCCACCAGATCGCGCAGCTCGAAGCTTGGCTCGGCACGCCGCTGTTCGTGCGCAGCAGGAAAGGCGTCGAGCTGACTGTCCTGGCCGAGAAGGCGATACCTGAGATCGTCGAAGCCCTGTCGGCGCTGGAGGTCGTGCTGGACAATGCCCGCCCGGGCCTCAGGAGCGAGCAGCTCAGCATCTCGACGACGCCGGAGTTTGCCAGCCAGTGGCTGCAGCCGCGGCTCGGCGGCTTCTGTGCGACACATCCCGAGATCGACGTCAGCGTGACCATCGAATACCGGCGCGCCCGTTTCGACATCGACAAGATCGGCGTTGCCATCTGGCTGGCGGGGACGCTGCCGGGCACCGACGCCTACCGCCTCACCAACGACTACGAGTTCGCCGTCTCGTCGCCGGCCGTTGCGCGGGCCTTGCCCAGCCGGCAGGCGCTGCGCGCGGCACCCTTGCTGCGCTATGAAGGCGCTAGGTACACGGTGCTCGATTGGGAGCGCTGGTATGGGCAGATCTACGACCGCAAGGAGAAGCTGCCTGCAGTCGATGGCTCGGACGCCCCTTTTGATTTCCAGGCCGGGCCGAGTTTTCCGACCTTTTCCGACATGATTGCCGCGTGCCGGCAGGATTCCGGGCTGGCGCTGGTGCGGTCCTCGCTGGTCGCCGACGACCTCGCCGCGGGGCGGCTGGTCAAATGCTTCGACGAGATCATCCCGTCGGATCTGCAGTACCATCTGGTGACGTCGCCGGCGCAAAGGCGCAGCTCAGGCGTGATCGCCTTCAGGCAGTGGATCATCCAGCAGATGTCGGGCTAGCAGAGTTCTGCTTCGCCGGCTGCATGTCTTGAAGTGAGGAGAAGTGGTAGCGGGAAGTGGATTCGAACCACCGACCCCAGGATTATGATTCCCGTGCTCTAACCAACTGAGCTATCCCGCCAGGGTTGGAGAAGGCTCGAAATCACTGTCTCTGTGAGAGGCAGGCGTCGATGCGTTCGCCAAGGTTGGGCGGATATAATGTCTCGATGGCGAACCTGTCAAGCAGTGAGATCGGGCGTTTCAGGATAAATGTCTGACGCATCGGCTGACCTTTGGGCAGCCCGCGGAAAGCGCCATTTCGCAGCCTTCGCGCACGCGCCGGGCGCTTATGGCGCAGCGCGCGGGGTTGAGTTGGCGAGGTGCCGGGACTATGTCTGCCGGCATAATTCTCCTTGGAAAGAGCCTAATGAACCCGCGTATTGCAGTCCTTGGATGCGGCTATTGGGGCGGCAACCACATCCGCACCCTGAAGTCGCTTGGCGCCCTCCATGCCGTCTCCGATGTCGATTCGGCGCGCGCCGAGCGTTTTGCCGGCGAACATGGCTGCATCGCGCTGACGCCCGACGAACTGTTCGCTCGCGCCGATGTCGATGCGATCGTCATGGCCTTGCCGCCGCAGTTTCACGCCGACTTTGCCGTGCGTGCCGTCGAAGCCGGCAAGGACGTGCTGGTCGAAAAGCCGATCGCGCTGACCGTGCCGGATGCCGAGCGCGCCGTGAAGGCCGCGCGCGATAACAAGCGCGTCTTCATGACCGGCCATGTGCTGCGCTTCCATCCGGCTTTCGAAGGGCTCAAGGCACTTGTCGACAAGGGCGAGCTTGGCGATGTCGGCTACATCCATTCGCACCGTCTCGGGCTGGGAAAATTCCACGCCGAGAACGACGCTCTGTGGGATTTGGCGCCGCACGACCTGTCGATGATCTTGGCGATCACCGGCACCGCACCGATCGAGGTGCGCGGCGAGGGCGCTGCCGTGCTCAATCACCTCAGCGATTTCGCCCACCTGCACATGCGCTTCCCCAATGGCCTGCGCGGGCACCTGTTTGCCTCGCGGCTCAACCCCTATCGCGAGCGCCGGCTGACCGTCGTCGGCACCAAGGGCATGGCGGTGTTCGACGACGTCGAGCCGCAGGAGCGCAAGCTTGCGCTTTATCGTCATGCCGTTTGGCAGGACGAGGGGCAGTGGACGTCGACGATGAACGAGCCGACCTATATCGAGCTCGAAAACGCCATGCCCCTGACGCGCGAGCTCGAGCATTTTATCCACTGTATCCAGACGCGCGAAGAGCCGCGTACGGGTGCCGAAGAAGCGCTCGGTGTGCTGCGCATCCTCACCGCCGGCACGGTTACGCACGACTGAGGATATGGGGGTGAGTGAGTAGGGGAATAGGGGAACAAGGAGTTGCGCGCCGTTGGCGACGCCTGCTCCGCCCCTTACTCCCTTACTCCCTTACTCCCTTACTCCCTTCGCAGCACCCACCATCCGGCCAAGGCCAGGACGGCCAGCCACACCGCCATGATGAAGGCGAGGCCCGCCATGCTGCGCGGCCTGGCGGTGATTTCGGCTGCCTCGGCACGGAAGCGGGTCATCAGTTCGGCCGGGATCATGCGGATCACCAGCCAGATGCCCAGGGGCACGATCAGCAGATCGTCGAGATAGCCGAGCACGGGCACGAAATCGGGGATGAGATCGATGGGGCTGAGCGCGTAGGCCGCGACGCAGGCAGCTGCCACGCGGGCAATCCACGGCGTCAGCGGGCTGCGCGCGGCGAGATAAAGTGCCACGACATCGCACTTCAGGAGCCGTGCCCAGCACTTGGCCGCTTCCAGCATGCCTCCGGGCTCGTTGCCAGACTGAATAGTCATTCCGCGGCCGCCTGCCAAACAGCAAACAACGTGGCGAGCAGAGCGATCACAGCGATGCATTCAAAATAGGCGGTGACATACGATTGGATCACTGATCCGCCGGCGCGAGTACGAAATTCGCTCATCTGGCTTGGAGGCGTAAGCTTATGCATTGTGGCGATCGCGCCGCTGATGCCGGCGAAACTTAAGATCAGGGCGGGCACGTCGCCCAGCATCCTTCCTGCGATCGATGCACCCGTGATGATGCCGATGACGGCTAGCTTAGGGAGCCAAGCAACATCTCGGCTTAGGAACGCGAAACATGCTGCGATTACGTTGCTGGTGAGCCAAATGCCCCACTGCCTTATCGAGGTGAGCCTCATCGAGCTCTGGCTTACTCCGCTGCGATTGGGCCCGGCCTGGCGGTAAGCCGCGACAGCATCGCTTCGGCGTCGGCATGGCGCTCGGAACGCTCGATGAAGCCGCCGCCGAAGACGCGCGCCTCGTTGCCCTCGTCGGAATAGAGCACGCAGGCCTGGCCCGGTGCTATGCCCGACTCGCCGTCGACGAGTTCGACCCAGGTGGCGCCGTCCTTGTGATGCAGCACGACAGGGCGTGGCGGCCGCGACGAGCGCACCTTGGCATAAAGTTCGAGGCCGCCAGCCGGCACCGCAGACAAGGCGCCATCGCCAAGCCAGTTCATGCCGCGCAGGAAGATCTTGTGCGTCTCCAGCGCCTCGCGCGGGCCAACGACGACGCGAGCACGCTCGGCGTCGATATGCACGACGTAGAGCGGCTCGCCCGAGGCGATGCCGATGCCGCGACGCTGGCCGATGGTGTAGCGCAGGATGCCTTCATGGCGGCCAAGCACGCGACCGTCGATATGGACGATGTCGCCGGGATTGGCGGCCGAGGGCCTGAGCTTGGCGATGATGTCGGAATACTTGCCCTGGGGCACGAAGCAGATGTCCTGGCTGTCCTGCTTGGCGGCAACGGTCAGGCCCATGCGCTCGGCAGCGGCGCGAACGTCGGGCTTGGACATGCCGCCCAAGGGAAAGCGCAGATAGTCGATCTGCTCCTGGGTGGTGGCGAAGAGGAAATAGCTCTGGTCGCGGTCGGCGTCGACCGGGCGGTACAGCGCGCGGTGGGCGCCGTTCTGCTTGGAGCGGATGTAGTGGCCGGTGGCGAGCGCATCGGCGCCCAGTTCGCGCGCGGTGGCGAGCAGGTCGGCGAACTTGACAGTCTGGTTGCAGGACACGCACGGAATTGGCGTCTCGCCAGCGACATAGCTCTCGGCGAACGGGTCGATCACGGCCTTGCGGAAGCGCTCTTCATAGTCGAGCACATAATGCGGAATGCCGAGCGTCTCGGAGACGCGGCGGGCGTCGGCGATGTCTTGGCCGGCACAGCAGGAGCCGGCGCGGTGGGTCGCGGCGCCATGGTCGTAAAGCTGCAGGGTGACGCCGACGACGTCATAGCCTTCCTGTTTCAGCAGGCCAGCCACGACTGAAGAATCGACACCGCCCGACATGGCAACAACCACGCGGGTGTCTTCGGGGCGTCCGGGCAGGTCCAGGCTGTTCATCGGGATTGCGTTCCGCTGTCTATAGGTCGGCTGCATGCCAATGGCTGCAATATAGGTCAAGCCTCATCGCAGTGCCACCCGAAGCGCGCTGGCCCACCTTTTTCGGCGGGAAACCAGCCACTTGGGCAGGTGGTTAAATTGCGGATTGAGAGTCTAACGTTCTGTTCACGTTCGTTACTTAGCTCTTAGTACACGCTTAGGCAATTTTTAAAGCTGTGGCGCTAGTGTGACAGGTGATTGGGTCTTTGAGTTTTTAGTAGAGAGTACGATGACCGATCTGGTTAGACCGCGTGTCAAATATGTTATCGGGCCGGACGGCAGCCCGCTTACGATTGCCGATCTGCCCCCGACCAACACGCGCCGGTGGGTTATCCGCCGCAAGGCGGAAGTGGTCGCTGCGGTCAGGGGAGGGCTGCTCAGTCTCGACGAAGCGTGCCAACGCTACAAGTTGACGACCGAGGAGTTTCTGTCCTGGCAGGCTTCCATTGACGAATACGGCCTTGCCGGCCTGCGCACCACGCGCATCCAGCAATACCGCCACTGACACCGGCCGTTGCGGCCAACCAACAAGAAAGGGTGCGGCTTGCCGCACCCTTTTTGTTTTTGGGACCGACTTTCCGGTTTTTGCCCCTAGTCAATGCCTGAAACGCCTTGCCTCAGTGGGCAGTCTGCTCGCTGTCTTGCGGCTTGCGCTTGATGACGGCCGAGGCAGTCGCCGTCAGCACAACGGACGCTGCGAAAAACCACAGGCCGGGTTTGGTGAAGGCCGTGGCGAGGCCTGACGTCTTGGCGGCAAAGATCACCAGCGCAACGAGTATGACATCGAGCATCGACCAGTTGGACAGCGCGCGAAACCAGCTTGGAATGGAGGCTGCGTTGCCGGCCTGCGCGTAGGCCGCATTGTGGAGCAGGCCGAGCTTCATCGCGGGAAAGACCACAGAGAACAAAGCGACGACAATCGCCAGCGGCCAGTCGCCGCCGCGCCAGAGTGCCGCGATCATGCCGATCAGCGAAGGTTCGTCGGAGAAGAAATACAGCCGATCGACATGGATCAAAGGCAGCACGATGCCGAGCGCGAAGCCGACAGAAGCCGCAAACAGGATCAGGGGCAAGAGCGAGCGCATCGGCAAGCTATAGCGAAAGGCTGAACAGCAGAGAAGCCGGGCAGCGTCCGCGCTGCCCGGCTCCTTTAGTGAAAGGTTTCAGGCGTAGCTCTCACACCGCCAGCACGACCTTGCCCTTGGGTTTGGTCGCCAGGAAGGCGTGTGCGGCACCCGCCTGGTCGAGCGGGAAGCTCCTGGCGACATGGACCTTGAGCTTGCCGGCTTCCGTCAGCTTCGCCAGTTCTTTCAGGCCTTCGCCATCCGGCCGTACCGAGATGCGCTCGACCCTGATACCGCGTGCCGCGGCCTCCGCCGCAGCCTTGTCGCTGAGGCCGAGCAGGACGACGAGCGTGCCGCCATCCTTTAGCGCCTTCAGCGATTTCTCGGGATGATCGCCGCCGAGCGCCTCGAAGACGAGGTCGACCGGGCCGGCCTTGCCGACGAAATCGTCCGAGGTGTAGTCGATCACCTCGTCGGCGCCGAGAGAACGGACGAAATCGACCTTGCCGGGGCTCGCCGTGGCGATGACATAAGCGCCGCGCGCCTTGGCGATCTGCACGGCGAGATGGCCGACGCCGCCGGCAGCCGCCTGGACAAGTACACGGTCGCCCGACTTCAGCTTGCCCGCGGTCACCAGGCCTTGCCAGGCCGTCAGGCCGGCGAGGGGGAGGGCTGCGGCCGCTTCATGGCCGAGGGCATCGGGCTTGTGCACGACCTCGCTTGCCGGAGCCGCCGCCAGTTCGGCATAGGTGCCGGCCTGTGCCGGGAAGTGCGGCATGCCGAAAACCTCGTCGCCGGGCGCAAAGCCGTTGGCGCCCGCGCCTACCGCCTCGACGGTGCCTGACAGATCCCAACCGAGCACGAAGGGTGGCTCGCCGAGCAGCGGATAGAAGCCGCCGCGCACGGCGGCATCGACCGGATTGACGCCTGCGGCCTTGATGCGGATTAGCACTTCACCGGGCTTTGGCTGCGGTGCCGGCTGCTCGGCGATTTCGAGCACTTCAGGTCCGCCAACGGTGTTCTGGGTAATGGCACGCATGGGAATGTTCTCCTTGGGATGGATGCATGTGCCACTATCATTTGGATAGTATCATTCAGTTGTCTAGAATGTACCTCAATGATATATAGGTACCCCATGGATAGTGATTGCGCCCCTGACACCCCTTTCGGCTATGACGCCTTCCGGCGCGAATGCATGTCGCACACCGTGCTCGAGATGCTGGCGAGCAAGTGGGTCTATCTGGTCGTCGGGGCTTTGAAGCCGGGCAGGCGGCGTTATGGCGAGCTGCAGCGCAAGGTCGAGGGCATCACGCCCAAGATGCTGACGCAGACGCTGCGCATCCTGGAGCGTGACGGGCTGGTGCGGCGCGAGATCTTCCCGGTCATTCCGCCGCGCGTCGAGTATGAGCTGACCGAACTCGGCCGCAACCTGTCCGACTTGCTGAACCAGATCAGGGTCTGGGCGGAGCGCCATGCGCCCGAAATTCGTGATTCGCGTGCCCAGTCATTGGCTGGGGAAGGTGAGCCGACCGAATTCAGGGCCTAGTTTGTGCGTCGGGCCGAGCTGACGGCTCGGGCGCCAAATGGCGTGTCGCCGCGGGAGCGGCGATAAACTACTGAAAAAATTGATTTCTTAGCCGATCATCGCGCTGCGGCCTGTGCCGTCGGCGTCGCGGGTGATGCGGTCACGCGATTCCAGCGCCTCCGCCTTGGACAGCTCCGCTTCAGCTTCGGCAAGTAAGGATTCGGCAGCGGCGCGCTGTTGCGCCAGGTCATGCTGGGAGTTTTTCAGGTTGTCACGTCGTTGCCGCGCGGCCTTGGCGAAGGTCGGATAGGCGAAATGATTGAGATCGGTGATCCCCGCCTTCTTTTCCTCGGCGACGATCTGCAGTTCGAGTTCGCTGGCCATGCGGTCGAACTCGGCAATCATCGAATCAAGCTGCATCAGCTGGCGGCGCTTCTCGTTCACCTGAAACTGCTTGAGCCTGACCAGGTTCTCACGTGACTTCATGACCCGATACTCCCGAACACCGAAAAACGCACTTCTACTCGCCTACTTCGGCCCAAAGGGACCGTGCCGCGCCGGAACCGGTTCTGAACTCCCGACTATGGAAAACAAACTTTTAAAGTTTTTGTCCGTCGGTAACCATTCGTTTACGGGCATCGTTAATCATACCCATCGAGACTTAAAGCCCGGTAAAGATTCTGGTTTTCGCCGTGAATGTGATCGGGACTTGTCCGGAGTCGCTTAGGCAACCTTGTTAATGCAGCGCGTTAAGATGTTGACCGTGTGATTCATGATTGGATTCAAGAGGGTGTATGCGCCGGTTAAAATTTCTGATATGGTCTTCCATACGAAATTAGGTTTTGTTAACCATTCGATGGCAGCCTCCGATTCAGTAGCACTGGGCCGGTATGGATTAGACCGAGAAGACGTTCCGGCAGCAGAAAAGGGGATTTGAATGCGCGTTCTGCTGATAGAAGACGACAGTGCAACCGCACAGAGCATCGAACTGATGCTCAAATCGGAAAGCTTCAACGTCTACACGACCGATCTCGGCGAAGAAGGCGTCGATCTCGGCAAGCTTTATGATTACGACATCATCCTTCTCGACCTGAACCTGCCCGACATGTCGGGTTACGAGGTTCTGCGCACTCTGCGCCTGTCCAAGGTCAAGACGCCGATCCTGATCCTTTCCGGCATGGCCGGCATCGAGGACAAGGTGCGCGGCCTGGGCTTCGGCGCTGACGACTACATGACCAAGCCGTTCCACAAGGACGAGCTGGTGGCGCGCATTCACGCCATCGTCCGCCGTTCGAAGGGCCACGCCCAGTCGGTCATCATCACCGGCGACCTGATCGTCAATCTCGACGCCAAGACGGTCGAGGTCGGTGGCCAGCGCGTGCACCTGACCGGCAAGGAATACCAGATGCTGGAGCTGCTCTCGCTGCGCAAGGGCACCACGCTGACCAAGGAAATGTTCCTCAACCATCTCTATGGTGGCATGGACGAGCCGGAACTGAAGATCATCGACGTCTTCATCTGCAAACTGCGCAAGAAGCTCGATGCGGCGTCCGGCGGCCAGAACTTCATCGAAACTGTCTGGGGTCGCGGCTATGTGCTGCGCGAGCCGGAAGAGCTTCGCGAAATCGCCTGATTTCTTCTGATGACTTCAGTCAAAACCCGGCCTTCGTGCCGGGTTTTCTTTGTTTTGCGCATCGGTACGCGCTGGGCGCGGCCGCAAAACTGTCGGTCGGGGGCGGTTCAGCAGTGCCGAATCAGGCAGCGACGTCGAAGGCGCGGAAGCGGTCGAGCAGCTGCGGCCTGGTGAAAGGCTTCAAAAGGTAACCCTGCGCGCCGGCGCGCTTGGCGCGCATGATGGCGCCGATGTCGACCTCGGTCAGGCAGATCGCGATCTGTGGTTTGACGCGGCCGTCAATCGCGCGGACGCGGCGGATGAAGTCGGTGGTGCCCATGTCCTCGAGCCCGCCATCGACGACGATGATGTCGGGCATGTCGTAGGCGCACATATCCAGCCCCTCGGCACCGGTTGCCGCCTCGACGACGACCATTTCCGGGCTGTTGAGGATGCGTTTGGCGACTTTGCGGATGACGCTCGAATCATCGACGAACAGGCAGCGCTTCATATCCCGGTCCTTTTTGCGGGAACCGAACGCGTCAGTCGCGCCGGATGCAACATGACCTTAGCCGGGTTTGCGTAAAGAAGCCGAAAACCCGAATGGTAAAATTCTTGGAAATTTCCGGGCGAACGGTCTTGTCCTGGCGCGCGCACGCCACCTTGAGGCCGTTGCTACGCGGCAACGACATCGATGCTTTGATAATACAGAACCGCTGTGCCGATTACTCGGCGGTGAGCAGTATCTCTTCCGGCGTGGCGTGGATCGAGATTGTCATGCCGGCTTCACGTGCCAGCAGCAGCGTGTAGTAGGGCTGTACCGAATGGGCGTCGATCGGCTCGTCGGGCTTGTGGCCGGAATGCAGTTCGAGGAACTTCGGCGGCACGCGCAGCATCGGACCGCTGGCCGACAGGATGAATTTTGGCGCGGTTTCGACGGCTTCCAGCGTCACGCTCAGCTTGCCGCCGCGCGGGATCGCCGCGTGCGCAACGAGTAGCAGGTTGAGCAGGAGCTTGACCTTGTTCTTCGGCAGCAGCGCGCGACCGCCACTCCAGGTCAGTTCCGGCTTCTCGTTCTTGAGGAAGGCGGTCGCAACCGATTCCGCGTCGCCGGTGTCGATCAGCATGCCAGCCGAACCGGCGGCACCGAAGGCGATGCGGGCGAACTGCAGCCGCGCCGAGGCGTTGCGGGCGCTGGTGCGGATGAGGCGCATCGCATCTTCGTCGGCGCCGCCCTCATCGAGCAGTTCGAGGCCATTGTTGATGGCGCCGACCGGCGAGATGATGTCATGGCAGACACGGCTGCACAGCAGCGCTGCGAGGTCAGGGGCGGAAAGCGTCAACAACTCGGCCATGAACGGCATCCCTCGGGTAAAAATGGCTTGAACCACGATCTGGCGGCCATGGAACCCGGCAGTACGAATCAGGGCTGGCCTTACAGTACTCTTGGTTACACAGCGCCGCATCATGCGGCAAGAAACTGCCGGTAACGCTTGCGCGAAATGGTGGCTTTTCTGCGCAATTCCGGGCTTTTTAACAGCCGTTTGTGCCTTCGAT
The DNA here is from genome assembly GCF_964252895.1 of Aminobacter sp. LjRoot7. Lineage (NCBI taxonomy): Bacteria > Pseudomonadati > Pseudomonadota > Alphaproteobacteria > Hyphomicrobiales > Phyllobacteriaceae > Aminobacter > Aminobacter sp. LjRoot7. Next base: position 800,050 of record NZ_CAXUPX020000001.1, on the reverse strand, counting down.
CCGCCATCTTCGTAGGCCAGTTTAATGGTTGAAAAAGGATTACGGCATAGTTTGCCGAAGTTGGACCAGCCAGCCGCCAGCAAGAGTAGCAGCGGGTCCGGGGCGTCGAGAAAGTGTGCTCCCTGACGGAGATTTGGAAGCATGATTTCCCGATTCTATGGCCGGACGTTTGCCCGGCTCGTTGCCGCGATGTTCGTCCTTGTCGGCGTTCTGGCATTTTCGACATCTGCGTCTCGCGCGCAGCAATATACCTCGCAGGAGATCCTTGATTCCGGCCATCGTTTCTTTGGCTCGACGTCTGGCGGTCTTGCCAGTGTGGTCGAGAAGGTTTTCGCGTCCTATGGCCTGCCGAACGGCTATGTGCTCGGCGAAGAGGGATCGGGTGCCTTTGTCGGCGGCCTGACCTATGGCGAGGGCACGCTCTACACCAAGAATGCCGGTGACCATAAGGTGTTCTGGCAGGGGCCTTCGCTTGGCTGGGATTTCGGCGGGCAGGGCTCGCGCACGATGATCCTGGTCTACAACCTGGACGACGTGAACAATCTCTATGATCGTTATGGCGGCGTTGCAGGCTCGGCCTATGTTGTCGCCGGCGTCGGCTTCAACGTCCTCAAGCGCGGCAATATCCTGCTTGTGCCCGTGCGTACCGGTGTCGGCGCGCGACTGGGCGTCAATCTCGGCTACCTGAAGTTGACCCAGCAGCCAACCTGGAATCCGTTCTGATTGTGTGAAGAACGGGTCGATTGGGCGCCATTTTGTTGCGGCGGTGCTGGATTCCTGCCATGGGAACATGGCAAACTCGCGCCTGTCCGTAACGGGTAAAGTGCCTTGGTCCAGTCGATCCTGTTTTTCGTTCTTGGCTTCCTGACCGCCGGCTTCGTGGTGCTTTTGATTGCGCCGTCGGTCTGGCGGCGTGCCGTTTCGGTCACGCGCCAGCGGGTCGAAGCCAAGCTTCCGATGACCCTCGACGAAATCCGCGCCGACAAGGACAGCCTGCGGGCCGAGCACGCCATGGCGCTGCGCAAGGTCGAGGTGCAACTCAAGTCGGCGCAGGAAAAGCTTTTGACGCAGGCTGTCGAACTCAGCCGCAGCCGCGAGGCGCAAAAGGCGCACGCCACCGACCATGCCCACAAGGATCGCACCGTCAGCGAGCTTGAAGCCACGCGCGGCAGCCTGAGCGAGGAAATCGCCAAACGCGACGAGCAGATCAAGGCGCTTGCCGCCCAGCTCGTCGAGGCCGAAAGCATGCTGGAGAAACGGGCGCAGGAGATCGAGGAGATCGGCAGGCTTTATGACGAGGCCAGCCTGTCTTCGAGCAACCACAAGATCGAACTGGTGAGCCGCGAAAGCCAGATCGGCAAGCTGTCGGACGACATGTCGACGCTGCGCAACCAGCACAAGAGCAGCGACCTTCGCCTGGCCGAGCTCGAAGCGGACAACAAGGCGGTGCGCGAGGCGCTCAAGGCCGAAACCAAGCGCGCCGGCGAGCTCGACAGGAAATTGCAGCAGATGGTGTCATCACTGAGCGACCGCGACGACAAGCTGGAGCGGCGCGAGGCCGAGCTCGGCCGGTTGCGTGAAAGCGAACTTGCCCGGGTGCGCGAGCAGCTGAAGGTCCCGCAGGACGCGCCGGAAGCGTCAGCGGTCAACGGCACGGCCCAGGCGATGGAGCGGGAGCGCCTGGAAGGGCGGCTGACCACGCTGACGCGCGAGAACAAGCGGCTGAAGGGCGAATTGTCCAAGGCAGGGCGCAGCAAGTCGTCGCCCAGCGAGGATTCCCAGCTGCGCGAGCAGATGCACGAACTGGCGGCCGAGGTCGTGGCGCTCACGGCGCGGCTCGAAGGCGACGACTCGCCGATCGCCAAGGCGCTCGCCGGTTCCGGCGAAGCCCGCGCGCCGGTCAATGGCGACGCACCGGCCGTGATCAGCCTTGCCGACCGCGTACGGGCGCTGCAGAAGCCTGTGCCCGCCGAATAGGGCTAATCCGACGCGTCGGTGAAGTGATGCAGCGCGATCGCCGAGGCGGCCGCGACATTCAGGCTGTCGAAACCCGGCGCCATCCGGATCCTTGCCGTTGTCAGCCTTTTCAGCAGCGGTTCGGGCAATCCTTCGCCTTCGGTGCCGAGATAGAGCGCCAGGCGGGCGGGGCGCTTGATGTCCCTGATGTCGGCCTTGCCTGCAGGCGACAGTGCCAGTTGCTCGAAGCCATAGCGGGTGAGGGCGTCGGCAAGCTCGCCGGCCTTACCGCCAACGGCGAAAGGAACCTTGAGTGCCGCGCCGACCGACACCCTGATCGCCTTGCGGTAGAGTGGGTCGCAGCAGGTCTGGTCGAGCAGCACCGAATCGGCGCCAAAGGCCGCCGCGTTGCGGAAGATCGAGCCGATATTGTCGTGATTGGAGATACCGACCGGTATTGCCACCAGCGCGCGTTCGGGCAGGGCGGCAAGTACATCGTCGACCGAGGCCGGCGCACCCTTGCGGCCGATGGCCAGGATGCCGCGGTGCATGTGGAAGCCGGCAATGGCGTCCATGACAGCGCCCGAGGCGACATAGACCGGCATGGCTTCAGGGGCGATTCCCAGCGTCTCGCTCATGCCGGCGAGGCGGTTTTCGAGAACCAGCACCGACTCCGCTTCGAAACGCCGCGCCGCAAACAGCACGTTGAGAACGACCTTGCCCTCGGCGATGAAACGCCCTTCGCGGCCGACCAGATCGCGCTCGCGGATGTCGAGATAGGGGGCGACGCGCGGGTCAGCCGGGTCGTCGATACGGATGATGTTCATGGTTGCTTCATAGCGGAGAGCAGTCCGCTATGGGAGCCTGGAAAGGCTTTGTCCGCCTGAGATCAGGCGTCCTCGAAGATGCCTTCCAGCGTGCCGAGCAGCTTGCGCACGGCTTCGGACTTGCAGGTGTAGTAGATCATCTGCCGGTCGCGACGTGTTTCGACCAGTTCTTCGTTGCGCAGGCGCGCCAGGTGCTGCGACAGCGCCGACTGGCTCAGTGACACCTTTTCGGCGATCGCGCCCACCGACATCTCGGTGTCGAGAAGGTGGCTCATGATCATCAACCGCTTTTCATTGCCCATAAGGGTGAGCAAGGACGCAGCAGCTTCCGCGTTGGCCGACAGTTTTTTCTGTTTCATGGGTACCCCGTGTATCCGTAGTCCTTTTCGGTGTCATGGGGGCAACAACACCGAATTTCCAACCAGATCATCAATGGAATCACTGACCAATCTGGCTAATATATGACAAATCAGCTTTCGCTCAAAAAATCAAGACTTTGCTGCGCGACCTTCTTTTGCCATTTCGACAAGGCTTCGCCTGAGATCGGCGGCCTCGGCAAGTAACGTAGGGAAAAGCACGCGTCCGGTCTCGTCGCCAGCGGCCAGGTCCATGCCTTCGGGATCGAAGCCGCTGAGCACCCAGCCCTTGTCGTCGAGACGACCGAAATGGGTGGCATAGATCGCCGTTGCTTCGGTGTGATCCGAATTCATGTGGTCGAGCGCCGACTGCTCGGCCCCTGCGATCGCTTCCACGGCGGGGCCGGCGAGCAGCAGGTCGTCGCGGCTCAAGAGATAGGCCTTGCCGAATCCGCCATTGAGATTGGCGCGCTCAAGCTCCAGCCGGAAGACGGTGAAGTCGGTGAGCCCGATATAGAGCTTGGCCTTGGGATTGCGGTTGACGTAGCGGCGCTCGGCGCGGGCGTATTCCGGCGTGCCGCGTTCCAGCTTGCGCGCTCGGCAGAAAAGCGTGATGCGTGGATGAGCGAGGGGGTCGCCCTTGCCGACCTCGCCGACCAGAAGCGAGCAGACGGGATTGGCGACGATGCCCTTGGTGTGGGCGGAAAGCCCCGAGATCAGGATCAACGGCGTGCCGTCGACATCGGTTGCCGTGCCGACCCGGCTGGCGAGCGGCGAGCCGGTTTCCGGCTCGATGACGGCGAGCGCGCCGTGGCGGGCCTTGCGCATCAGCGAACGCGCGAGCGCGGTTGCTTCCGCGGTGGTCTCCAGAAAGACGTCCTTCTTGCGCTCTTCCACTGCTTCACCATCAAATATGACTAATTCAATCTACTTATCTAATGTAGCAGGGCTTTGGCAAGGGTGTCGTTTTGCCACAAGCAAAACAGCCCCGGAAGCTCGCGCTGCCGGGGCTGCAGGATAGCCGATCTTGTGGTGGTTGGCGCTTACTTCGGCGCCATGCGGATGGCGCCGTCGAGGCGGATGGTCTCGCCGTTGATCATCTGGTTCTCGACGATGTGCAAAGCCAGCGCGCCATATTCGGACGGTTCGCCGAGGCGTGGCGGGAACGGTACCGCGGCACCCAGCGAATCCTGCACTTCCTGCGGCATCGCCGCCATCATCGGCGTCTTGAAGATGCCTGGGGCAATGGTGGCGACGCGAATGCCCGAACGGGACAGATCACGGGCGATCGGCAGGGTCATGCCGACGACGCCGCCCTTGGAGGCGGAGTAGGCGGCCTGGCCGATCTGGCCGTCATAGGCGGCGACCGAAGCGGTATTGATGATGACACCGCGCTCGCCGCCGGCCAGCGGCTCGAGCTTGGCGGCCGCATCGGCAAACAGCCGGATCATGTTGAAGGAGCCGATCAGGTTGACCTCGATCACCTGGCGGAAGACGCTGAGCGGGTGCGGGCCGTCCTTGCCGACGGTCTTCACGCCGACCGCGATGCCGGCGCAGTTGACCAGGATACGGGCCGTGCCAAGCTTGGCTTCCACTTCGGCAAATGCCGCGACAGCGCTTTCTTCGTTGCTGACATCGCAACGCACGGCGACGCCGCCAATGTCGGCAGCGACCTTCTCGGCACGTTCGAGGCTGAGGTCGAAGATCGCGACCTTGGCGCCCTTGGCTGCGAGTGCGCGCGCGGTGGCTTCGCCAAGGCCGGAGCCGGCGCCGGTGACCACTGCAATCTGCCCGTTCGGATTCATGTCAGCCTGTCCTCTTCTGCTGTTACTGAATTAGCAAGATGGGCGGCACGGGCAAGTCATCGGCGGCTAGGCCGGCTCGGTCGTGCGTTGCGGTGTCTTGGCCAGGTTGGCGTGGCAGACCTCGCCCGTCAATTCGGCAACCGCTCCCGGCACAATCTCGTGCGCCAAGAGACGGTTGAGGTCGACCGGCCGCGGCATCTCGATCTGGCCGCGCGGGATGCGCACAAAGCCGAGCGGGCCGTAATAGGGCTCGTCGCCGACGAGGATGACGGCGGGTTCGCTCGACTTCTCCGCCGCTGCGAGCGCCATGGCGACCAGCTTGCGGCCGATGCCCATGTTCTTGAAGTCGGGGCGCACAGCGAGCGGACCCAGCATCTGCGCCCGGCCGGCACCGGCGGCGATCGGCGTCATCCTGACCGAGGCGATGACCTGGCCACCATGCATGGCGACGAAGGACAGCGAACGGTCGTGCGGACCGCCTTCGCGGATCTTGTAGGCCGCGCGCGTGAACCGGCCCGGGCCAAAGGCCTCAGCGTTGATTTCGTCGATTTCGATATCGTGCGCCGGAGCTTCCGGCATGTAGGTGACGTCGGTGAGGGTCATGTTCTTTGCAATCCGGTACCGCAGGATGAGGAGCCGCGGGGCATGCCGCAGCAGTCGCAAGTCAGCGCTTCAAGCGCGTGCGCTCATTCGTCGTCGGTCAACCCGGATATTTGCAAAGCAATTTGACATCGAAATGCCCGCTACCATCATTTTCAGCGTCCGTCCATCGTGCATTTGGCCGATGTGCGTCCGGCGTTGACAATCCGTTCAGCGAGTTGCCCTTCGGCTGCGGTCTCTGAGGTCCTACATCGTGGCAAACGAAAGGATTTCATCATGGGATTGCTGGTTGAAGGCAAATGGCAGGACCGCTGGTACGACACCAAGTCGACAGGCGGCAAATTCGTGCGCTCGCATTCGCAATGGCGCGATTTCGTCACTGTCGACGGCAAGCCGGCAGAAGGCCGTACGCGCGGCTTCAAGGCAGAGCCGGGGCGTTATCATCTCTATGTCTCGCTCGCCTGTCCCTGGGCGCACCGGACACTGATTTTCCGCGCGCTTAAGAAGCTCGAGGACATCATCTCGGTTTCCGTCGTCCATCACTACATGGGCGAGAGCGGCTGGACCTTCCGCCGCGACGACGGCGCCACCGGCGACACGCTCTACGGCCTCGATTTCCTGCACCAGATCTACACCATGGCCGATCCGACCTATTCCGGCCGCGTTACCGTGCCGGTTCTCTGGGACAAAAAGGAAAAGACCATCGTCTCCAACGAATCGTCCGAGATCATCCGCATGCTGAACTCGGCCTTCGACGAATGGGGCGACGCCTCGGTCGACTTCTACGCGGAAGCGCTGCGCGGCGAGATCGATGCGGTCAACGATCTCGTCTATCCGTCGATCAACAACGGCGTCTACCGCGCCGGCTTCGCCACCACCCAGGGCGCCTATGAGGAAGCCTTCAACGAATTGTTCGCGGCGCTCGACACACTGGAAGACAGGCTGTCGCGCCAACGCTATCTCGTCGGCAACACGCTGACCGAGGCCGACTGGCGGCTGTTCACCACGCTGGTGCGCTTCGACCCGGTCTATGTCGGTCACTTCAAGACCAATCTGCGCCGGATCGCCGATTACCCGAACCTGTCGAACTACCTGCGCGAACTCTACCAGGTGCCGGGTGTCGCCGAGACGGTGAACATGCTGCACATCAAGGCGCACTATTACGGCAGCCACACCGGCATCAACCCGACCGGGATTGTGCCGATGGGACCGGAGATGGAGCTCGACGCTCCGCACAACAGGGGGAAGTTGCTGAAGGCGGCGTAAGTCGCCTGCGATTGCGTTTCTTCGCGCCCCCCTCTGGCCTGCCGGCCATCTCCCCCACAAGGGGGGAGATCACGTCGTCATCGACGCCGCGGCCAACCACCAGCGTAGCTGTTTGTGGCTTGCTACCTCTCAGATTGGGCACTGCCGGCGACGAGCCCCCCCTTTGAGGGGGAGATGACCGGCAGGCAAGAGGGGGGCGACGTGGAGCGCTTCCGGCGCCCCTCACCAGTACGGCGACGCCTCTTTCCCCTCGAACACCTCGGCGATCCTTCGCCGTGTCGCTGGCGTCGTGCCCTCGGGCAGTGCGTCGAGCGGGAAGAAGCCGGCCTCGGCGATCTCGTGGTCGGGCAGCTTCGGCGTGTCCTGCCGGAAGGCTTCGATCAGATAGAAGCCGACATGATCCCGCTTCGTCGCTTGCTTGTTGAGGTGGATCGACTTGAGGATCGGTGGCGCGGCAAGTGTGATGTTGCCTTCCTCTTCCAGTTCGCGTGCGAGCGACTCGACAAAGGTCTCGCCGGTCTCGACGCCGCCGCCCGGCAGCTGCCAGCCGGGCACGTAGGTGTGGCGGATCAGGAAGATGGAGTTGGCGGCGGTATCATGGACCAATCCACGCACGCCGAGCGTCATCGGCCGCCGTAGCAGGAAATAGAGATGGAACAGGCTGCCGCGCAGCCGCGCCCAGGGTTTTTGACGAAACGGATTGGAGGCACTGCTCATCGGGCATGCCGCCATGGGTGGAAAGCTTGGGACGCGTGACCTAAAAGGAAACAATGTTCAGGCTTGCGCATATTTCCGACGTCCATCTTGGTCCACTTCCGGATGTAACCTATCGCGACCTCGCCTCCAAGCGCATGGTTGGCTACGTCAACTGGCAGCGGAACCGCCGCCGGCATCACCATGACGGCATCGTCGATGCGATCGTTGCCGACCTCAAGGCGCAGGCGCCCGATCATCTGGCTGTCACCGGAGACCTGGTCAACTTGGCGCTCGATGGCGAGATCGCGCTGGCGCGGCTGTGGCTCGAAACGCTGGGCGCACCAGCCGATGTCTCGGTCGTGCCGGGCAACCACGATGCCTATGTGCCCGGTGCCTTCGACAAGGCCTGCCACGTCTGGGCGCCATGGATGCAAGGCGACGGCGTGCATGGCGCGATCAGTTCGACGAGCTTTCCCTATCTGCGGGTGCGCGGCAACGTTGCGCTGATTGGCGTGTCGACGGCGCGCGCGACAGCTCCTTTCATGGCCAGCGGCTTCTTTCGCGAAGGCCAGGCCGAGCGGCTGGGCAGCATACTCGAGGAGACCGGCAAGCGCGGTCTTTTCCGGGCGATCATGATCCACCATCCGCCGGTGCGCGGCGCCGTCGGCCAACACAAGCGCCTGTTCGGTATCGGCAAGTTCCAGAAGCTGGTCAAGCGACATGGCGCAGAGCTTGTGCTGCACGGCCATTCGCACCTGCCGACGCTGCACTGGATCGACGGGCGCGACGGGGCCGTGCCGGTGGTGGGCGCCGCCGCCGCCGGCCAGGCGCCGGGAAGCCACAAGCCGGCGGCACAGTTCAACCTGCTCGACATCTCCGGCGCGCCGGGGGGGTGGAACGTGAAGCTGACCCGTCGCGGCCTGTCGGGACCGGCGATGCCATCGGCGGAGATCGGAACCTTCGACCTGAGCGCAGCAGTGCCGCGCTCGGCGGCCCTGGTCAGGGAATGACGCCAATGGCTGCGAGACGCAGCCAGTAAAGCACCGCCATGACACCGATGCCGATGACAGCACCGGCAACCAGCAGGCCAAAGCCCGCCATGATGCCCGGCAGGGCAGGGCTGTGCCGCAGCGGCGGCGCGGCGTCCGCCACGGGTTCCCTGGCAAAGCCCGTAAGTGCTGGTTCCGCGCCGCCTTCCATCATCTGCTGGCGTTCGACGATGCGCTCGGCGATGTAGCGCGTCACCTGGTCGGCGATGCGCTTGGCGTCGGTGGATTCGGCCAGCACGACACGGCCGATACGGGTGTCGCGGACGAAGCGGAAGGTGCGGCGGTCGCGGCCGAGGCCGACATGGCTGACCGCGTCGATCCAAAGCCGCGGCTGCAGGCCCGAAGAGATCGCGAAATCGAAATTGTCGATGTCCTTGGGCACGTCGGCGAAAACAGGCTCTAGCTCGGCGGCGAGCAGCTCGAGCCGCATGCGGTGCGCATCGCGCAGATCGACGACCACGTCGGTGCGGTCGGCATTGGCGTTCTTGACGTCGCGGATGGCGTCTGCCAGCGGGTGCGCCTGTTTCAGTGCGGTCACCCTGTCGTCGCTCATCGCCTTGTGCCCCGGATCATGTTTAAGCAATCGTTAACATAGTCACGATCGCGGCGGAATTGTAACCTTCGTGAACTCATTTTCGGTGCTCGGCGAGGGGCCGAAAAAGGTTTTCCTCACAGCTGCTTAGAGGCTGTTGCGCATCACATGATTCATCAGTTGTCGCAGGCGGCAGGTGCCGGTTGGCGGCGCTGGCGCCGGCGGGTCATGCGGCTGACGATGTCGGCAACGAGCGCCGGCGTCTCCTCCGGCAGCATGTGGCCGACTTCCAGCACATGATGGATCAGGAAGCCCGCGGGCAGGGCGTCGGCATGGCTGTAAGGCAGCACGGCATCGTCGGTGCCCCACACCACCATCACCGGCATCGTCAGCGTCGCCAGGCTTTCGCGCGGGATGACGCCTTGCTTGTCGTCGGCGGTCATCGCCGCGGCAAAGGCGATCAGTTTTTCCGTCTGGCCAGGGCGGCTGCGCATCTCGGCGAGGTCGCGGACAGCCGCCTCGGGCACGGTGCTGTCGGGGCTCGACATTTTGACGAGGCAGGCGCGGATCTCTTCGGCGCAGCTGGCTGCCGCATAGCGCCTGAGCAGCGGGCCATTGATCTCGGGGCCGTAGCCGCCCGGCGCCAGCAACGTCAGCGAGGCGACACGTTCCGGGTCGAACAGCGCGGCAAGTGTCGCCACCGCCCCACCCATCGAATGGCCGACGAAATGGGCGCGGCCAATGCCACGCGCCGCGAGATCGGCCAGCACGGCAGTCGCCGCCACCTTGGCCGAACCAGCTTTGGGATAGTCGAGCGAAAGACCATGCCCCGGCAAATCATATGCGATCGTGGTGAATGCCCCGTCCAGGTGACCGACAACGTCTTCCCAGACACCGCCAATTCCGCCGAACCCGTGCAGTAGGACCACTACATTCTTGCCGCTTCCCCGCAGGGCGGCATGGATAGGGTAATTCATTTTTGCTCAAATGGCCGGATAGAAATTCACGAAAAGTTGTAAATTCAAAGTTGTAAAATGTAAAACAATGTATGAGTCCCAAGGGCGCAAATTTAGTTATGCAAGAAATACACCTGAAAAGCCAGTGAGGCTCAGGTCTGGTGGCCGAGGCCGGCGGCGCGCAGTGCCTTTGTCAGCGCCTTCGTCAGTTCTGCCGGGTACTTGCCCTTGGTGAAGGTAGCTGCGGGGTCGTTGGCGAAAGCCGGGTAGCGCGTCGCGATCTCCTTTGACAGTTCGGAAGCCTGCTTGGTGTCGCCGACGAAGTTTGCCGCGATCAGGCGGGCCGCCACGTAATGCGGCTTCTTGTTGGTCGCCAGCGCGCTGGCGGCGCGGGCCGCTGCATAGCGGTTGCCGAGCATGAACTCGCCCAGGAACAGGCCATAGTCCCACCAGCCAGGATGCGCGCTGGCGCTTTCGACGGCGCGCTTCATGATCGGCACGCCGTCGCTGTAGCTGCCGCCGAGAATGAGTGCATAGCCGTAGGATGCCGCCATGGTCAGGTCGTAGGTGTTGAGCTCATAGGCCTTGCGTATCCACCTGATGGCCTCGGTGCGGTCGCCGGCACGCGACTGGAGGTAGCCGAAGGCGCGATGCGCGTAAGGGCTGGTCGAGCCCATCTGCACGGCACTGTGAGCCAGTGCATAAGCACCCTCAGTCGTTGCATTGGTGGGGTAGGGATAGTTGTCAGTAACGGCTTCTAGCTGCAGTGAGGCCAGTTCTGCGTAGACGACGGGCGACTTGGCGCTGCGCTTGGAGAGGTCCTCCATGCATTGATAGGCGGCGCGGTGCTTGGTGGCGTTCTGATCCATGTAGTAGGCGCCGCTGAGCAGCAGGCAGGCGGTCAGTCCACGCTGCAGCCCGTTCTGCTCAATGAAGCTGTAGATCATGCCCGAAGCCGGGATGGCCGACGAGACGATGTCGGCGATGCGGTCGTCGATGACCTCGGGGCTGATTTCCTGCGGAGAGAGCACGCGCGACAGAAGGATTCGCCCTGTGGCCATGTGCTGCAGCTCGACCAGCACCGATCCGGCGCTCGGGCCGGTCTCGACGGTGAAGTCGAAGTCGGTGGCGTCGGCACGCCGGACTGTGTCGGACCGTTCGCGGGCGATGAGATCGATGGTGTCGAAGCCCGACAGCGCCGTGCGCAGCACCGTCGCCACGCGTGCCGTCTGTCCGCCCTCGGAGCTCGAATGGATGTGCACGGCTGGCAACTGGTCGACGGTGTCGTTGATGCTCGCTGCGGAGCCGCGCGAGCTGCCTAGCCCGGCAACCTCGAATCCGATGGGGCCGCCGATGTTGCGGAAGACCAGGATGCCGAGCATGACGATGACCAGCGCCATCGCTGCCCAGAAGTAGCGAAGCTGGCGTTTGACGCTGGTGCCGGAGTAAGCCGGATCGGCCGGAGCCTCGTCGCCGTGATGCGGCTCGTTCTCGGCGAGGCCAGTTTCGGTCCGTGCCAGCACAGCTACCGTGCCGTTTTGCTGGGCTTCGGCAGGGCGAGGGGATGCCGGCGGAAGCTCGGCCAGCGTCTCATAGGTCGGAACGTAGCTTCCGCGGGGGATGCCAATGCGGATCGGATCGTTGCTGCCTTCGGCGGCATAATAATGCGCCAGAAGTTCGCGCAGCCGCCCGGCCTGGACGCGGACAACGGCATCGGTCGCCGAATCGAACTCGGCGTCCTTGCCGAAAACGTCGACCGCGATCGCAAAACCCTTCAGCCGCTCGGCCTCGCCGGCGAGTTCGCGTTCGACAATATAGCGCAGCAGCTTGCGTGCCCGGTCGGACCGGCCAAAGGTCTCGCTGGCAACAAGCCGCTCAAGCGCTTCGCGCACTGCGGGGGCAGCAGGCGTGGAGGCAACCAAGTGTCGACCCTTTTCCAACCGGTACGAACGGTCTGATCATAGTCGGCTGGCGTCAGTGTACAAGCGCGCTCAGCAACGATGCACAAATGCCCCACCCGTTATCCACGGGCGAGGCATCTGCGGACTGCAGTTTAACTTACTTCGACACTATCCGGTTGGCTGCGGAAACCACAGCCTCAAGTGAAGCGGCGACGATATTGGTGTTGATGCCAGCGCCGAAGAGGCGGCCGGAGGGATGCTCGACTTCCATGTAGCAGATGGCCGAGGCATTCGATCCGCGCTGGATCGAATGCTCGGAATAGTCGAGCACCGACAGATCGATGCCGATATGGCGGGAAAGCGCGTCGACGAAGCCGTCGATCGGGCCGTTGCCGGTACCCTTGATGACGATCTCCTTGCCATTGTCGAGGATGGTCGCCTCGACAACCCGGCGGCCCTTCACCTCGGTGTCGGGAAAGGTCTGGTGATCGACGAACTTGATGCGTGCGCCCGGCTGGTCGACGTAGCGTTCGAGGAAGCGCTCATGGATGCGCTTCGGCGACACTTCCTTACCTTCGCTGTCGGTGATCTGCTGGATGTCCTGGCTGAACTCAACCTGCAGCGAACGCGGCAGGTTGAGGCCGTAGTCGGCCTGCAGCACATAGGCGATGCCGCCCTTGCCGGACTGCGAGTTGATGCGGATGATCGCCTCGTAGCTGCGGCCGACGTCCTGCGGGTCGATCGGCAGGTAGGGCACTTCCCACAACGGCTTGTTGGCGACTTTGATCGCCTTCATGCCCTTGTTGATGGCATCCTGGTGCGAGCCGGAGAAGGCTGTGTAGACCAGTTCGCCGACATAAGGGTGGCGCTCCGGAATGACCATCTGGTTCGAATATTCGTAGACCTGCTTGATCCGCTCGATATCCGAGCAGTCGAGCATCGGGTCGACGCCTTGCGTGAACATGTTGAGCGCCAGCGTGACCACGTCGACGTTGCCGGTACGCTCGCCATTGCCGAACAGCGTGCCTTCGACACGGTCGGCACCTGCCATCAGGCCGAGCTCGGTTGCGGCGATGCCGGTGCCGCGATCGTTGTGCGGGTGCAGCGAGATGATCAGGTTTTCGCGATTGTCGAGGTTGCGGCACATCCACTCGATCTGGTCGGCATAGATGTTGGGCGTAGCCATCTCGACGGTCGAGGGCAGGTTGATGATCAGCTTGTTGTCGGGCGTCGGTTTGACGATCTCGGCAACCGCGTTGCAGATCTCGAGCGCGACTTCGAGTTCGGTGCCGGTGAAGCTCTCGGGCGAATACTGGAAGCGATAGCCGCCGCCGGCCTTGGCCGCCATGTCGGTGATCATCTTGGCTGCGTCGGTGGCGATCTGCTTGATGCCCTGGACATCCTTGGCGAACACCACGCGGCGCTGCAACTCACTGGTCGAGTTGTAGAAATGGACGATCGGCTTGTGCGCGCCGTTGAGCGACTCGAAGGTGCGGGTGATCAGCTCCGGCCGGCACTGGACGAGAACCTGCAGCGACACGTCGTCGGCGACATTGCCTTCCTCGATGCACCAGCGGGCAAAATCGAAGTCGGTCTGCGACGCCGAGGGAAAGCCGATCTCGATTTCCTTGAAACCCATGTCGAGCAAGAGCTGGAACATGCGCGCCTTGCGGTCGTGGCCCATCGGATCGACGAGCGACTGGTTGCCGTCGCGCAGGTCGACCGAGCACCAGATCGGCGCCTTGTCGATGGTCCTGGACGGCCAGGTCCGGTCGGGCAGGTCGATCTTGTGGTAGGCCTGGTACTTGACTGCGGCGCTCGGCATGCCGGCGCTTCGGCCGGAAGCGGGGATGGTCTTGCTCATTGTCGGTCTCGTTCTCTTGGCCGCCATGCACGAGTAAGCGCGCATGCTTCAGCGGTCTTAAATCAGAAATTCGGTTCTGTTGTGAAGAGCAAAGGAGCACATGCCTCGGCGGCAAATTCGACCGCCGGACGCTCCCTTAACGAGCCCGGCGATCGCCGATAAGGCCGAGAAGAAGGAGAGCCGAGGAAAGGGCGCGCAGCGTCTCGCCCGCAAAAGCGGCCGGACGGGAGATTTCGTTGATCTTGCGCGACGACATGGCGCTCTCATACAGGAGGCGCCTGGGGCACGCAAGCCCGCCCGGCACGATGCGCCGCTGTTGTGCCGGGCCTTTCTGCCGCGGCAGTTTCCGGGTCAGGTCTTGTGAAGGCGCAGCGGGCTGACCTTTTCGCGCGCGATGATGCCCTTCGCCTCGAGGTCGAGTTGCACCGCCTTGGTCCACCAGCCTGCCTTGGCGCCGCCGGGATAGAGCTGCTCGGGCAGATGATTACGCACGCCTTCCTGCATCTCGGCGACGGTCAGTCCCGGCGATTTCGCGGGCAGGATCTCAAGGATTGCCTGCTTCATCGCTTGGTACATGGCGGCATCGGCAGGTTTGGCCAGGCCCGGATGGTTGACGTTCTCGATGTCGATCTTCGTGGATGTATGAGATGCCATGTCTGCTCTCCTTTCCTCGTCTGACGATCAGAGGACGAATGCAGAAGGCGCGATCCTACATGGGCGCGGTCTTTTCCTGGGCACTCAGTCCTTGATCGCGCGCGCCACCAGCCGCGCCAGTGCCGGGCCAAACAGCAGCACGATCAGGAAGCGCAGCATCTGCAGCGTCAGCACGAAGGACAGATCGACGTCCTTGGAGGCGGCGGCGATGATGGCGATGGAATCCATGCCGCCGGGGCTGGTCGCCAGATAGGCGGTCAGCGGATCGACGCCGAGGATGAGGTGCAGGCCAAAGGCCAGCGCGCCGCAAAAGGCCATCAGGGCGGCGATGGACCCCACCACCTGCGGCAAAGCACGCGCCGCATGGCGCAGGATGGGTCGGGTGAAATTGAGCCCGATCGACCAGCCGATCAGCGTATAGCCGACGGCCAGCAGCCATTCCGGCAGTTGCAATTCGACGCCGAAGCCGAGATGGACGATGGCACCGACAAGCATCGCGCCGACGAAATAGGGCGAGGGGATGCGCAGCAGATAGCCGATCGTACCGCCGACAATGGCAACGCCGATCATGGCGCCAAAGGCCGGCCAGACGATCGATGGAAACCACTCGATCCCTGGCGCTTCGACACCCGACGTGTCGACCCAGAGCCGGGCGATGACCGCTGCGGCGATCGAGACCATGATGACGCGCAGATACTGCATGAACGCGACGAGCCGCGCGTCGGCGCCGAAGGCGTCCGCCATCAGCACCATGGCGGTCGCGGCCCCCGGTGCCGAACCCCACACGGCAGTGGTGCCGGGCAGCACCTTGAGCCGCGAGATGAACCAGCCGAGGAAACTGCTCGCAGCGACGGTGGCGATGGCCGCACTCAGAAACAGCGGCCATTCGGCGGCGAAGGTTGTGAAGATGCCGGTCGAAATCGAACTGGCGACGAGGCAACCGATCAGCGCCTGCGCCGAAACGAACAGCGGCTTGGGCACCCGTACCGTGGCGCCGTTGCTCCCAAGCACGATGGCAACCAGCATCGGTCCGACAAGCAGGGCCGCGGGCAGATGCACCAGCTCGAACAGTCCGGCCAACAGAACCGAACAGATCAGCAGCAGGGCCCACTGCACCAAAGGCTTCTTGTCGGTAAGGGGGGCGGCAGGCTGCGGGTCAGGCTTCATGCCGCCGTCTTAGACCCATTCGGGCGGATGTGTCAGCCCGTGTTGTCCGCTAGTTGCAGCCAGTACGCACTTCGGCCCCCAGAACGTCACCATACCTCCAACGTCGCATTGACAGCGTAGGTAAAGTTCATACGCTCGCCGCTCCACGCGGTGGGCAACGAGGTGCCGCCGCCAAACGGGAGGTGCGTACTGATGATGAAATTCACCCGCCGCATGACATTGGCGCTTGGGCTTTCGGCTGCTTCGCTTTTGGCGCTGGCGCCGCAGGCAGTCGCCCAGCAATTCCCCGACCGGACGGTGACGTTGGTGGTGCCCTTTGCCGCCGGCGGCTCGACTGATGTCGTTGCCCGCATCATCGCGCAGAAGATGTCGGACGATCTCGGCCAGCAGGTCATCGTCGAGAACGTTGCCGGTGCCGGCGGCAACATCGGCGCCGACCGCGTCGCGCGCGCCGAACCGGACGGCTACACCATCCTGATGGGCACGGTTGCCACGCATGCGCTCAACCCGCTCATCCTCAAGACCAAGCCTTATGATCCAGAGAAGGATTTCACCCCGGTTTCGCTGCTTGTCGTCGTGCCCAACGTGCTCGTCGTCAACCCGCAGTTGCCGGTCAAGAACGTGCAGGAACTGATCGCGCTGCTGAAGGCCGAGCCTGACAAATACGCCTATGCCTCGTCGGGCAACGGTACGCCGCTGCATCTGTCGGGCGAGCTGTTCAAGGCAATGGCCGGCGTCAGCATCCAGCATATTCCCTACAAGGGCGCCGGCCCGGCACTGAACGACGTCGTCGGCAACCAGGTGCCGATCATGTTCGACAATTTGCCGTCCTCGTCTTCGCACATCAAGGGCGGTACGCTGAGGGCGCTGGGCGTCACCACAGCCGAACGGGCGCCGTCCTTCCCCGACGTGCCGACGATCGCCGAGTCGGGCGTGCCGGGTTACGAGACCTACACCTGGAATGCGCTGTTTGCGCCCGCCGGCACGCCAAAGGAGGTCGTCGACCGCCTGAATGCCTCGGCCAACAAGGCGATGACCGACCCTGCCGTCATCGAGAAGATGAACGGCTTCAGTGCCAAGATCGTCGGCTCGACGCCGGACGAACTGGCCGCCCACGTCAAGGCCGAGCTGGCCAAATGGGGGCCTGTCGTCAAGGACGCCAAGATCCAGATCGACTGACATTGCACGGGCGGCGCGCCGTGCTCCGCGATGCGCCGCCCGACTGTTCTTGCAAATGCCTTCCGTGGCACGCCATCGAGAGGATCGCTTGAGGCCAGCCCGTCCTCTATCTTGCGGTGAGGGCAGGCGGTGATGGGGTGCACGGCTGCATATTCAGCGCCCTGCCAATTTGCGCAGTTTCCAACACCAGAGATGGCACCAATCTTGGATCAGCGTCGTCAGCACGAGAACTGGGTGCGACCGACTGCGGCCATCGCTTCGACGTGGATGCGCTGCCCTCGAATAGACAAACCGCTCAGCGGTTTGCGCGAAATTTCTGCGATCCTGATTCACCGCGCTGCCGCGTGACAGCGGGCATCTCGAACGTACCCGCGCGACCGCAATCCCCTGCGCATCAAGTCTTCCCGGCCAGGCAACGCCTCAAGGCCTCGGCTATCGCTCGCTATATCCTTGACGTCACGCCGACGTCTTTGCCGGATTGTTGAGTCGCCACGCCCACTTAGGCCTTTCGGCTGCCAATCAGATTCAGCTTGTGCGGTGTCAATTGCGGGAGCATGATGCAAATCATTCGCATTTGCAAAATGACTCAGGATGGTTGAAGTGCCGACATTGTTTGGGGAGCGGCTCAGCCGCAGGCTGGTTTTGGCCGGCGGTATCTGCACCGCAGGGGCGACTGCTGCAGGCGTCACGGCAGCGGTAGGGCAGGCCTCACATGAAGGTCATGCGGCAGGGGCCACCCAGCCGCCCGCGGGCACCGATGCCTATCCGGCCCAGGCAGCAGGCCACAGCGGTGCGCATGGCGCGATGGTCACCGTCGGCGAGGTCGACAGTGCGCGCAACGGCTTCGACCCGGCCAAGATGCTGACCGACTGGGATGTCGGCGTAACATCTGTCCTTCCTGACGGGCGCACGCTCCGGACCTTCGAGGTCGTTGCCGAGGACAAGGAAATCGAGATCGCGCCGGGGGTGATGTTTCCGGCCTGGACCTACAATGGCCGCGTGCCCGGCCCGGCCTTGCGCGCCACCGAAGGCGAGCGCTTGCGCATCGTGTTCAAAAACTACGGTTCGCACCCGCATTCGATGCATTTCCACGGCATCCACGCCGCGCGCATGGACGGCGTGCCGGGCGCAGGCCTGATCAATCCCGGCGAGGAATTCACCTACGAGTTCGACGCCAAGCCCTTCGGCTGCCATCTCTATCATTGCCACGCGCTGCCGCTGAAGCGGCACATCCACAAGGGCATGTATGGCGCCTTCGTTATCGATCCCGATCCGGCGCGTCATCCCGAGCAGGCCGACGTCGCCCGCTCGCGGCTCTACGGTTCGCCCGAGAACGCTGAGTGGCAGGAATTCGTCATGGTGATGAATGCCTTCGACACCAATTTTGACGGCGAAAACGAGTTCTATGCCGTCAATACCATAGCCCACACCTACATGAACACGCCGATCCGGATCGCCAAGAACAGGCCGGTGCGGATCTACCTGATCAACGTCGTCGAGTTCGACCCGATCAACTCGTTTCACCTGCATGCCAATTTCTTCGACTATTTCGACCAGGGCACGACACTGACACCGACGCTGAAGACCGTCGACCTGATCACCCAGTGCCAGGCGCAGCGCGGCATCATCGAATTCACCTTCGCCGAGCATGAGTCCGGCCTCTACATGTTCCACCCGCACCAGTCGGAGTTCACCGAGCTGGGCTGGGTCGGCATGTTCGACGTCGTGGAGGACGTGGCATGAGGGACGCTCCGATCTCCGAGACCGAAGCCGAACTGCCCGGAACCACAGCGCCACGCCGCGCGCTGTGGTGGATCATCCTGCCGTTGCTCGCCTTCGCTGTGGCGATTGCGGTCCTTGTGTCGACAAATCCGCTGGCGCGCTTCAACAACGGCACGCCGCCGGTTGAGGACATCGCCTTCGAGCGCGTCATCCTCGGCAGCGACGGCATTCGCGTGCTGGTGCGCGCCGGCGGCTCCGAGCCGATGACCATCGCCCAAGTCCAGGTCGACGACGCCTACTGGCAGTTCACCCAGGATCCGCCGGGACCGTTGGCGCGAGGTGCTTCCGCCTGGATCCAGGTGCCGTTCCCTTGGGTTCTCGGCGAGGCTCACGCCATCAACCTGGTGACCAACACCGGCGCCACCTTCGCCCACGACATCCCGGTCGCGGTGGCGACACCGGTCGCCACCAGCTCCAGCCTGCTGTCGCAGGCGATCCTCGGCATCTTCGTAGGCATCGTGCCGGTGGCGATCGGCCTGATGTTCTACCCCGCCTTGCGCGGCGTCGGCCGCAACGGCATGAACTTCCTGCTTGCCGTGACCGTCGGCCTGCTCGCCTTCCTGATGGTCGATGCCATCGGCGACGCCTTCGAGCTTGCGGCGGAATCGGCGGCGGTGTTCCAGGGCAACGCCATGGTGGTGCTGGCGGCCGCTGCGAGCTTCCTGATCCTGATGGGCATCGGCCGGCGCAACGGCGCGCCAAAGGGCCTGGCGCTCGCCACCTATATCGCTATCGGCATCGGCCTGCACAATTTCGGCGAGGGTCTGGCGATCGGCGCTGCCTTCGCGGCAGGCGCGGCAGGGCTGGGCACCTTCCTGGTGATCGGCTTCACCTTGCACAACGTCACCGAGGGCATCGGCATTGCAGCCCCCATCCTGCGCGAACGCATCGCACTGTGGACCTTTGCCTGGTTGACGCTGCTGGCCGGCGGGCCGGCGGTGCTGGGCCTGTGGATCGGCAGCCTGGCGTTCGCGCCGCAATGGTCGGCGCTGGCGCTTGCCATCGGAGCCGGTGCCATCCTTCAGGTCATCGTCGAGGTCACCGCCATGATGCGCCGCCGCGAAGGTCCCGACGGCAATCGCCTGTTCAGCCCGGCCGTCATGTCCGGTCTCGCTGCCGGTGCTGGCTTCATGTACCTCACCGCGATGCTGGTGAAGATCTAGCCTGGTAAGGGTCTAGCGTCCGGCTGCGTCCAGACCGAAGCCGCCGACCGGCTCGGTCTCGATGCTGGTGTCGAAGCCGGCGATGATCGGCATCGCCTGCTTGATCGCTGCCTG
Source organism: Aminobacter sp. LjRoot7 (assembly GCF_964252895.1). Taxonomy (NCBI): domain Bacteria; kingdom Pseudomonadati; phylum Pseudomonadota; class Alphaproteobacteria; order Hyphomicrobiales; family Phyllobacteriaceae; genus Aminobacter; species Aminobacter sp. LjRoot7. The sequence continues at coordinate 780,183 of NZ_CAXUPX020000001.1, read as the reverse complement.
GACCTCGGGCAGCTGCAACGAAGCCTTGTGGCTGTCGCGGTTGTCCCAGACTTCGGTGATCCAGATCGCGTCGACGTCGGCGGGATCCTTGGCGATGACATAGCTCAGGCATCCCGGCATGGCGCTGGAGCTGCCGAGAAGAATGGCCAGCAGTTCATCGCGTTTGCCGGCTTGCGCGCGCATCTTGCCTATCAGACCGAACATGTTCGCATCTCCTCGTCCGCTGGCTGGATAGAGCTTGCGGCGACGGCGGATGTCCAGAGGCAGCCCTCTGTTTCGGCACCGATGCCGACATTATCCTGACAAACGCGAAGGCTGACCGCCGGTTCAGGCGAAAGGAACCGCCACCGTGCCCTTGGGCAGCTTGGCTTCGTCATCGGGCTCGACATGGATGATAACCCGCACGGAGGGAATTTCCTCCTTCAGCGCATCCTCGATGCGGTCGCAGATGACGTGGCTTTCGCCGACGCTCATGTCGGCGTCGACGACAAGATGGAACTCGATGAAGGTGGCGCGGCCTGCGATGCGGGTCTTGAGGTCGTGCACCTCGATCGCGCCCTTGGAGTTGGCCGAGATGATGTCGCGGATGCGCATGTGCTCTTCGAGCTCGACGGCACGGTCCATCAGGCCGTTCATCGACGAACTCATGACGTGCCAGCCCTGCCAAAGGATGTTGAGCGCAACGATGACGGCGAGCACCGGGTCGAGGATCGTCCAGCCGGTGGCGATGGCGCCGACGAGGCCGACCAGCACGCCGGCCGACGTCACCACGTCTGTCATGATGTGGTGACCGTCGGCGACCATGGCGGGCGAGCGTTCGGCGCGGCCGACGCGGATCAGCATGGTGGCCCAGAAGGCGTTGATGACGGCGGCAACGCCGTTGATGCCGAGGCCGAGCCATGGCTCGTCGGCATTCATCGGCACGCCCCAGCTGCGCCAGACCTCGAACAGGATCAGCAGTGCCGCGACGATGATCAGCACGCCTTCGAGCACCGCCGAGAAATACTCGGCCTTGTGGTGGCCGTGCTGGTGGTCGAGGTCGGCCGGCTTGTGGCTGACCTTGATCGCCCAGAAGGCGGCCATGGCGGCGACGACGTTGACGATCGATTCCAGCGCGTCGGAATAAAGTGCCACCGAACCCGTCAGCCACCAGGCGACGAATTTCAGTCCCATCACGGCGGCGCCGATGATGATCGACCAGAAGGCCAGTCTCGCGACGCGCTTCTTGGCCGATGTCGGCTGGCTGCCGCTAGCTGACGATCCCTGCGTTTCGGTCTGGACCATGATCTCGCTTTGATGACTGGTGCCGCCCGCGGCCAGGCGGCCGCGAGAGGGAGGGTTGTCGATGTTGGCTAGGCCGCCTTGTCCTTGGCCTTGCGCGGCATGTGGGCAACCACGTTCTCGATCATGCGCATGCCGGCGTCGTGGCCGAGCGTCATGATCGATTCGGGATGGAATTGCACCGCCGCTATTGGTTCTTTCTTGTGCTCAAACGCCATGATCACACCGTCCTCGGTCTCCGCCGTGACGACGAAATCGCTCGGCAAGCGCACCGGATCGGCGAAGATCGAGTGGTAGCGGCCGACTGTCACTTCCTTTGGCAGGCCGGAAAAGACGATGCCTGGCTTGGAGATGCGGATGCGCGACGGCTTGCCGTGCATCGGCACCGCCAGCTGGCGCAATTCGCCGCCATAGGCCTCGGCCAGCGCCTGCAGGCCGAGGCAAACGCCGAAGATCGGCAGGTCGCGGTCCCTGGATTTCTTGATCGTCGCCGCCGTGTCGAAATCCTTCGGCGTGCCGGGGCCGGGCGACAGCACCACGAGATCGGGCTTGATCCGGTCGAAGATCTCTTCCGGCACCGGCGAACGCACGGTGGAGACGTCGGCGCCGGTCTGGCGGAAGTAGTTGGCCAGCGTGTGGACGAAGGAGTCCTCGTGGTCAACGAGCAGGATCTTGACCCCCTCGCCGACGCGCGCGGTGGCGCGCTCGGTGCCGGGAGCGTTGCCGGTCTTGGCGTCGCGGATGGCGGAAAGCATGGCTGAGGCCTTCAGTTCGGTTTCGGCTTCTTCTTCCTCGGGAACGGAATCGTAGAGCAGGGTGGCGCCCGCGCGCACCTCGCCGATGCCGTCCTGGATGCGGATGGTGCGCAACGTCATGCCGGTGTTCAGGTCACCGTTGAAATGGACCATGCCGATCGCCCCGCCATACCAGGCGCGAGGGCTCTTCTCGTTCTGCTCGATGAAACGCATTGCCCAGAGCTTGGGCGCACCGGTGACCGTCACCGCCCAGGCGTGGCTGAGGAAGGCGTCAAAGGCGTCCATGCCCTCGCGCAGGCGGCCCTCGATGTGGTCGACGGTGTGGATCAGCCGCGAATACATCTCGATCTGGCGGCGGCCGATGACGCGCACAGTGCCCGGTTCGCAGACGCGGGATTTGTCGTTGCGGTCGACGTCGGAGCACATGGTGAGCTCGGACTCGTCCTTCTTCGAGTTGAGCAGCTTCAGGATCTGCTCACTGTCCGAGATGGCGTCGTCGCCGCGCTTGATGGTGCCGGAGATAGGGCAGGTCTCGACGCGGCGGCCGTTGACGCGCACGAACATCTCCGGCGACGCGCCGATCAGGTACTCGCCTTCGCCGAGATTGATGAAGAACGAATAGGGCGAGGGGTTGATCGCCTTCAGCCGGCGCGAAATCTCCGAAGGTGCCGTCTCGCAGCGCTCGTAGAACATCTGGCCGGGCACGACCTCGAACAGGTCGCCGCGCTTGAAGCTGTCCATCGCCCGGCGCACCAATTGGGCATATTCGCCTGGTTCGTGGTCGGCGCGCGGCGGAATGCGGTCGGAAGGCCTGAACGGCTCCTCGACGCTGTCGCGGGCGATGCCATCGGTCGAAAAGCCTGCGCCGGAATAGTCGTAGCGGTCGTGCCAGGCCTTGGCCGAATAGTGGTCGACGACCAGGATCTCGTCGGGCAGGAACAGCACCAGGTCGCGCTGGCTCTGCTTGCGCTCGAGCTTGTGCTCGACCGGGTCGAACTGGAAGGCGAGGTCGTAGCCGAAGGCGCCGTAGAGGCCGAGATTGCTGTCTTCGTCCGACTTGAACAAGGCGGTGACGGCTCGCAGCACGGTGAACACCGAAGGCACGCGCGAACGCTCCTCCTCGGTGAAGACGCGGCCGGGTCTTGCGATTTCGAGTGCGATCAGGCGCTTGGTCGTCTCTGTGATCGTCAGCTCTTCGAGTGGCGCGAGCACTGCGCGGATGACCGGCAACAGCACCTCGCCGCGGCCGTTCAGCGCTTCGATCTTCATCGAGCGTCCGCGCGCCGAGATCACGACCGGCGGGTCGATGATGGCGGTGTCCCATCGCGTGTAGCGGCCGGGATATTCGTAGTTGGAGGAAAACACCGCGCCGCGCCGGCTGTTGAGCCCGTCGAGATAGGTCTCGATCGCGCCGTGATAGGCGGTTTCGTGGCGCTGCCGGGTGATCGACACCCCGCCTGACGTCACGTAGCGCTCGGCGCCGTTTTCAAGCAATTCCAACGTCATTCCCGTCTCCATCTCTTGCAGTGGGAGCGTCCGGAGCCTGGTTCGAAAAAAGCAAATGGCCGCCCGGAAATCCCGTTGCGGCCATCACAATTTTCACGCGCACGCGCTTCAAGAGGCCGCTGTCAGCTGGCCCGCCACCAAATATTCTGGAGCGAAGTCGTGTTCATGGCGGAATGAATAGCGGCGAATTCCGGGCCGTGCAACCGGATTTGCGTCGTCTTGCATTGCATTACCAACTGACCCTCAATTTGTTGTCCGCCGCCGCATCAGGACGACGAAAGCGATGCCGCCGATCAGTCCGGTGACGATGCCGAGCGGCATGTCCTGCGGTGGCACCACCGTCCGCGCCGCCATGTCGGCGGCGATCAGGAAGATGGCGCCGACAAGCGCCGACAAAGGCAGCACCCGGCGATAGTCGCCGCCGACGAAGAAGCGCACGATGTGCGGGATCATCAGTCCGACAAAGGCGATGACACCCGAGTAAGCAACGGCGCAGCCAGTCAGAAGCGCGCAGACGACGAAGACCTTGAGCCGGAAGCGCTGTGCCGGAATGCCGAGCGCGGTTGCACTTTCGTCGCCCAGCGTCATGGCGTTGAGGTTGCGCGTCTGCGTCATCAGCCAGACGCCGCAGAGCAAAAGGGCTGCCAGTGGATAGGGCAGGTGGCTCCACTGCGCGAGGCCGAGGCCGCCGAGCATCCAGAAAATAGCCACATGCGCTGCCTTGGGATCGCCGATGAAGATCAAAAGGTTTCCGGCGGCCGAGATGATGAAGCTCACTGCGACGCCGGCGAGGATCAGTTGGCCGGCCGATTGCGCCCGCGCAAGGTTGGCGATTGCGAGCACCAGCGCCGTCGCCGCCAGCGCGCCGGCAAAGGCGAAGACCGGCACAGTGATGGTGCCGAGCACCATGCCGGAATGGATCAGCGCCATGATTGCGCCAAAGGCCGCGCCCGACGAGATGCCGAGCAGGTGCGGATCGGCGAGCGGGTTGCGCGTCACCGACTGCAAGGCGCCGCCCACCAGCGCCAGCGAGGCGCCGACCACGGCGCCCAGGATGACGCGCGGCGCGCGCACGTCCCAGACGATGTTCTCGCGGCCGCTCGACCAGGCCGCCTCGACGCTTCCCGGTATCAGCTTGTTGGCGATCACGCCCCATACGGTCTCGAGCGGGATCGCGACCGGGCCGACGCCGACGGCGATGATCATGCTGACGACGAGCACCACGGCCAGCCCCGGGATCAGGGCCGGCAAGGCGTGGATGAGGACGTGCCTTGGCCCGGCGACGAGGTGGCGGTGCGACACGGATCAGTCGGCCCGCATCGCGGCGGCCAGCCGCTTGATGGCCGCGATGTTGCGCGGTCCCGGCGTCGCCTCATTATATTCGAGCACGAAGAAGCGGTTGTTCTTCACCGCCTCTATGTCCTTGAAGGCCGGGTTGGTGCGCATGAACTCGATCTTCTGCTCTGCAGTCACCTCGCCGTAATTGACGATCACCACCATGTCGGGATTGCGCTCGATGACGGGCTCCCAGCCGATCTCGACCCAGCTCGACTCGACGTCGTCGACGATGTTCTTGCCGCCTGCAGCCTCGATGATCGCGGTCGGCATAGCGTAGCGGCCGGCGGTGAAGGGCTTTTGCTCGCCTGAATCGTAGAGGAACACGCTGACCGGCTTGTCGAGCTTGGGCAGCGACGCCTGGAAGTCGGCTAGCTCCTTCTCGTAACCTGACACCAGCGCCTCGGCCTTTTCGCGCACGCCAAAAATCGCGCCGAGATTGAGCAGGTCGGCGTACATGTCCTGAAGCGACGACTTGTCCTTCTTCATGATGTGGATGCAGCTCTCGGTCAGCTCGTAGACCGCGATCTTGAAGGGCGCGAGCGTCTCGGGGGTGACGTCGCCGCCGACCTTCATGCCATAGTTCCAGCCGGCGAAGAACAGGTCGGTGTCGGCGCCGAGCAGCACTTCCTTGGTGACGTATTGCGGGGCGAGTTCGGGCAGTTCGCCGACGCCCTTGCGCAGCTCCTCGCTCAGCGTCTTCCAGCCGGAGACGCCGGAATAGCCGGCCATGTGGTCGGCGAGGCCGAGCGCCAGCATCATCTCGGTCAGGTTGACGTCGTGCGAGACGGCGCGCTTGGGCGCTGCCTCGAAGGTCACGTCGCGGTTGCAGCTCTTGATGGTGACGGGGAAGCCGCTGGTCATTGATGAGGCGCAGGTGGCGAGCAGGGCGGCGGCGATGATGGGCAGGCGCATGGAGGCTCCTTGGTTTCTGTCAGCGTTCGAGGTGAAAGGAAAAGCGCGGGCGGCCGGTGATGGGATGGTCGTCGAGGGTGGCACCGACGGAAAAGCTGTCGCGGATGCGATCGGGCGTCAGGATGTCGGCGGGCGCACCGCAGGCGATGGCGCGGCCGGCGTCCATCACCAGCACGCGGTCGGCATGGGCCGAGGCGAGCGCCAGGTCGTGCAGCGAGACGATGACGGTGCAGCCGAGATTGCCAAGCAGCTCCAGCACCTCGAGCTGGTGGCGGATGTCGAGGTGGTTCGTCGGCTCGTCGAGGATCAGAAGGTCCGGCTTCTGAACCAGCGCCCGCGCAATCATTACCCGCTGCTTCTCGCCGCCTGACAGCGAGCCGAAGTCGCGCGCGGCGAGTGCGGTGAGGCCGAGCAGGGCAAGGGCCGCCTCGACCTGGTCGTAGTCGTCGTCGCTGGTGCCGAAGCTCGTGACATGCGGGGTCAGGCCCAGCTCGATGATCTCGGCGACGGTCAGGCCGAAGTCGGAGGCGCTTTCCTGCAGCACTGTGGCGATGCGGCGGGCGCAGTCGCGCGGCTTCATCTTCCAGATGTCGGTGCCGTCGAGGCGGACGGTGCCCGTCGTCGGCTTGTGGTAGCGGTAGAGGCAGCGCAACAGGCTCGACTTGCCGGCACCGTTGGGGCCGACGATGGCGAGCAATTCGCCTGGGGCAACCGCAAGGCTCACCGGCTCGAGAATGCGCTGCGAGACGCGCGGGCCCCAGCTGACGCCTTCGAGTTCGAGCAGTGCCGGGGTGGTGCCTACGAGGCGGCTAGCGGCGTAGACGCGATCGAGCATGCCCTGTCTCCGCGATCGGGCGGAGGTGGCAGAACGATCCGGTGAGCGCGCCGGTACCGAAAAAGGCAGTCGCAACCATCATCATCTCCGCGGCACACCCCGGCCGGTTGAGTTAATCGGATGATGGCAGGTCTCCTGGCTTGCGGGTGATCGCGCCTCGGAGCCTTCCCGGCCTAATGGCCAGTGGCGTGTTTCCGATTTGCTATCCGCTCACAGTTGCGGGGGCAGCCACGGTTTCGCGTCAAAGCGACGTCTCACCGTGTTCCCATTTAATCCCGTGCCCGAGTCAGGCAGCAGGAACCATCGCTGTCGTGGCTACAGTAGCGACGGGTTGCTGACAATCGCTAAAGCGTCATGCCGCCTGCTGAATTGCGTCACGCCGGTCGAGCGCGAAGGAAAACAGCGCGACGCCGAAGGCGGACAGTGCGATGGCCGCACCGACGAAGGGCAGGTCGGCATAACTCACGCCCATCGAGATCGCGGCACCACCGGCCCAGGCGCCGGCAGCGTTGCCGGCGTTGAAGGCGCCCTGGTTGAGCGTTGCGGCGAGGTTCGGCGCCTCCGAGGCGGTCTCGACGACCCGCATCTGCATCGGCGGCACGATGACGAAGGTGATGACGCCCCACATGAAGACGAGCAGGATCGCGGCGGGCGCGGAGTAGCTGAGCTCGGCGAAGGCGACGTGGATCGCCGCCATCACCACCAGCGCGCCGATGGCTGTGGGCATCAGCTTCCAGTCGGCCAGCTTGCCGCCAATAATGTTGCCGATGGTCATGCCGCCGCCGAATAGCAGCAGCACCCAGGTGACCGATTCGACCGAGAGGCCGCTGACGTCGGTCAGGATCGGCTTGATGTAGGTGAAGACGGCAAACAGGCTGCCGGAGGCCAGCGCCGAGATGATCATGGCAAGCCACACCTGCAGCTTGCCCAGCACCTTGACCTCGCCCGCGACGCCGCCCTTGCCTGGAGGGGCGACGCCCGCCGGCACGAGGAAGGCGATGGCTACGACCGAAAGCAGGCCGATGACGACGACGGCAAAGAAGGTCGCGCGCCAGCCATAGGCTTCGCCGAGAGCCGTGCCACCTGGTACACCGAGGATATTGGCAAGCGTCAGACCGGCAAACATCAGGGCAATGGCGCTGGCGCGCTTGTTGGCCGGCACCAGGCTTGCCGCCACCACCGAGCCGATGCCGAAAAAGGCGCCGTGGCCGAAGGCGGTGATGACGCGGGCGATCATCAGCGTCCAGTAGGTGGGGGCGATGGCGCAGAGCAGGTTGCCGAGCACGAACATCATGGCGAGCCCGATCAGCACCGGCTTGCGCGGCAGTTTCGCCGTGCCCACCGCGATGATCGGAGCGCCGATGACGACGCCGAGCGCGTAGCCGGTGACCAGAAGACCTGCGGCCGGGATCGACACGCCGAGGTCGGCAGCGACCTCAGGCAACAGGCCCATGATCACGAATTCGGTGGTGCCGATGCAAAAGGATGCAACGGCCAGAGCGAGGATCGGCAAGGGCATGAGCGGACTCGGGGGAGCTGAAACGATTTAGATCTACATTTTCCTCATGTCTGTCACGGCACAAGCGACGTTGATGCATTGCAGCAATGCACAGGGCGCATGGCAGGCATACGTTAGGCGCAAGCGGTGGCGATCAGGACTGCTGGGTGAGGTCGCGCCGGAGGAACTCGTAGAGCCTGTCGACCGCCGAATTGGCTGTCTGCGGATTGCGCAGGATGCCGATTTCCATTTCCGGCAAAGGCGGCAGGCCCTCGGCTTCGCCAATGACACGCAGGCCGGACGGCACGCTGCGCTGGGCAAGGCCGGCGACCGCAAGACCCGCCTGGACCACGGCGACCAGCCCGAGCAGGCTGGCGCTGGAATAGGTGCAACGAAACGACCGGTCGGCGGCACCCAGCACCTGCAGCACGCTCTTGCGCGCGACGCAGCCCGGTTCGAACAGCGCGACGGGCAGCGGATCGATCTCCCAGGCGACGTGGTTGGGCGAGGCGACCCAAACGAGCCGTTCGCGCTGCAGCACCTCGACCGCTTGCTCCGGTCCCCGGGTGATGATGGCGAGGTCGAGCTTGCCGTCGGCGAAGGTCTTCACCAGCGAGGTCGACTGTTCGCAGATCAACTCCACCGTCACCAGAGGGTGGGCGGCAGCGAAGCGCGACAGCACCGTCGGCAGCAGGAAGGCGGCATAGTCGTCCGGCACGCCGAGCCGCACGCTGCCGGCTTCCTCGGGCCGGGTGACGCTGGCCCAGGCTTCGTCGGACAGTTTCAGCAACCGCCTGGAATAGACCAGAAGCTCCTCGCCGATGGCGTTGGTGGTCACGGCCTTCGGCCCACGCACCAATAGCTTCTTGCCGACGGTCTGCTCCAGCCGCTGCATCTGCATGCTGATGGCCGACTGGCTGCGGCCGACGCGCGCCGCGGCATTGGAAAAGCTGCCGCTGTCGGCAACGGCGACGAAGGTCCTGAGCAGGTCGAGGTCGAGCGGCATCGCCATGGCGGTATCAGCATTTCGAATAGGGTTCGCCAAATCTATTCGTTTGAATGAATTCGTCAATCGGAGCTTGCTTGGCCATCGCCACCGGATGACGCGCATGACCAACGCCTCCCGCTTTCCCGCCCTCAACCTCGCAATCGCCATGGCGATCGCCGGCACAGTCGGCGCCTTCGTCACCGAGGCGGGCGTGGATCCCGTCACGACGGTGTTCTGGCGCTGCCTGTTCGGCTCGCTGTTCCTCGGCGTCTGGTGCCTCGTGCGTGGTTATCTTCCTGACAGCTTGCTGTCTTGGGGCCGCCTGGCGCGCGCGGCGCTTTGTGGCGTCTGCATGGTGCTGAGCTGGACGGCCTTCTTCGCCGGTTTCGCCAAGACCTCGATTGCGGTGATGACCATCGTCTACCACATCCAGCCGTTCTTCGTGGTGCTGATCGGCGTCCTGTTCCTCAAGGAGCGCATCACCGCCGACCAGGTCGCCTGGATGGCGGCTGCCTTCTTCGGCGTCGTGCTGGCCAGCGGCCTCATCGTCTCCGACAATCCGGTCACGACCACCTGGATGATCGGCATCGCCATGGCGCTTGGCGGCGCCTTTCTCTACGCGGTGGTGACGATCCTGGCCAAGGGCTTGGGCGAGCAGCGGCCGGAGATAACGGTGCTGTGCCAGACAACGGTCGGCGTGGTCATGCTGGCGCCCTTCGCCAACTTTTCCGATCCAATTGCGCTGACGTCCTGGGGCTGGCTTGTCGGCATCGGCGTGCTGCACACCGGCATCGCCTATGTGATGATGTTCTCGTCCTATCCTAGGCTGACGACGCCTGTTATCGGCGTGCTCACCTTCATCTATCCCGTCGTCGCCATCATCATCGACTGGGCCGTCTACGGCCACCCCATCGGCATCGCCCAGGGCGTTGGCATGGTCCTGATCGCGGTCGCCACCCTCGGCGTACGGCTCGGCTGGCGGTTGCCGATGCGGCGCGGCTCCGCCGCCTTCGCCGGCCAGGAATGAAAAAAGGGGCGCCCGAGGCGCCCCTTCTGGTGTCGATACCCTGAGAACCTAGTTCTGCTTGGGCAGCCTGTAGGCGACGATGTAGTCGCCGCGATCGGGCGACTGGCGCGCACCGCCGGCGGAGATGACCACATATTGCGTCCCGCTTTCGTGCGAGACGAAGGTCATCGGCGTCGACTGGGCGCCGACAGGCAAGCGACCCTTCCACAGCTCCTCACCGGTAGTGACGTCGAGGGCGCGCAGATAATAGTCCTGCGTGCCGGCGTAGAAGACGAGACCGCCGGAGGTGGCGATGGGACCGCCGAGCGTCGGCATGCCGATCGGGATCTGCAGGCCCGTCTTCATGCCGAGCGGACCGGTGTCCTCCAGCGTGCCGGCCGGAACCTGCCAGACGATCTGGCGGGTCTTCAGGTCGATGCCGGTGAAGGTGCCGTAAGGCGGCTGGTGGCAGGGAACGCCGAGAGGCGACATGAAGCCGTTCTTCATGGCGCCATAAGGCGTGCCCTTCTGCTGCGACAGGCCGTCATGGGCTGCCGAGCCGCCATAGTTGTCGGTCTCCTCGCGCGGCATCAGCTGCGCGAACTGCGGCATGCGGATGTCGTTGACGATCAGAAGGCCTCGGGCCTCATCAATCGCTGCACTGCCCCAGTTCATGCCGCCATAATAGCCGGGATAGATGATCGAGCGGGTCAGGCCGGGAGGCGTGAATTCGCCCTCGTAGCGCATCTTCTTGAACTCGATGCGGCAGTAGAGCTGATCGTAGGGCGTCGCACCCCACATTTTGGCCTCGGTGAAGGGCTCAGCGCCGATCGCCGGCATGCCGACCGAATAGGGCTGCGTCGGCGACAGGAAGTCCTCCGGTACGCCGCCGGTCTGTGGCACCGCGCGCTCCTCGACCTCGGCGATCGGCTTGCCGTCGCGGCGGTCGAGCATGAAGATCTGCCCGCGTTTGGTGATCTGGATCAGCGCCGGAACGGTGCCACCCTTGCCATCCGGCACGTCGTAGAGCGCCGGCTGGGCGGGAACGTCGTAGTCCCAGATGTCGTGATGCACCGTCTGGAACTTCCAGCGCTCGCTGCCGGTGGCGATGTCGAGGGCGACGACCGAGGCGGTGTAGTCCTCGGCTGCCTTTGAGCGGTGCGCACCGAAGAAGTCGGGCGTCGCGTTGCCGGTCGGCAGGTAGACGAGGCCAAGCGCTTCGTCATAGGCCGGCGTCGACCAGACGTTGGGCGTGCCGCGCGTGTAGCTTTCGCCTTCCGGCGGCAGCTTGGTGATCGCAGGATTGCCGAGATCCCAGGCCCAGACCAGCTCGCCGGTGCGAGCCGAAAACGCGCGCACGGCGCCGGAGGGCTCGCCAGTCTCGACATTGTCCCACACCCAGCCGCCGACCATGATCAGGTCACGCGCCACTGTGGGGGCCGAGGTCTGGAAGTAGAAGCCGTCCTTTATCTCGCCCATGCCGCTCTTGAGATCGACGATGCCGCCATTGCCAAAATCCTGGCAAAGCTCGCCGGTCTTGGCGTCGAGCTGGATCAGGCGGGCGTCGATGGTGGTCATGACGATGCGGGCAGCGCAGGCATTGGGTGCAGCGGCTGGCATATCAGGCGTCGCGGCAATGACGCTTGCCGGCGCCAGCGGGTCGGCGGGGGCTGCGTTGGCCTCGGCCGGCGTCGTGCCCGGCTCATAGTAGCTGACGCCTCGGCAGCGCTGCCACAGCGGCGACTTGGCCTTGGGGTCGAACTTCCACTTCACTTCGCCCGTATCCGGATTCAGCGCATGGACGATGTTGTTGGGCGAGCAGGTGTAGAGCGTGTCGTTGACGAAAAGCGGCGTGCTCTGGTCCTGCGCGGTGCCTGCGGGGACATCGCCCGACTGGAAGGTCCAGGCGACCTCGAGCTTGTCGACGTTGTCGCGGTTGATCTGGTCGATTGGCGCGTATCGCGTGCCTGCAGGCGTGCGGCCATAGTGGCGCCAGTCGGTGGCGCTGGCGGCTGCCGGAGGTACGGTAGGGGCAGGTTCTGCCGAAGCCAGCGCGTTGCGGGTCACGCCATGCGGCGTGAAGCCGTAAAAGGCGGTGGCCGCAAGTGCCGCGACCAGCAGGGCGGCAAGCGCGAAAGGAGCCCGTTTGCCGGAGCTTGTCGGGAAGAGGGGGGCGAGCAACAGCGCCGGGATGGCGATCACGGCAGGCGCCACGAGGCGCGGGATCAGCGGCCAGAATTCCAGGCCGGATTCCCACAGCGCCCAGGCGATCGTCGCCGCGAACACCAGGCCGTAGAGCCAGAGGCCGGCCTTGCGGCGCATGATGTAGAGGATGCCGGAGGCGATGACGCCGAGACCGGCGAGCGCGTAGTACCAGGAACCGCCCAGGCCGATCAGTTGGACGCCGCCATAGACGAGCGGTGCCCCGATGATGACCATGAGCAGGCCGAAAAGAACCAGAAGCCAGCCGCCGCTGCCTCTGGATGTCTGTTGTTCTGCCATGTCGATGTCTCGCGAAGATTGAACCGAAAACCAGCCGCCCGGGCGGGCAGCGTCGGACGCGATCGTCATGTCGGCGCTCTGCGGAGAACTCCTCGCCTCTATCTCCGCACAGACGCCGCGGCCGGGCTCCGGCCGAGAATCTGATCGCATCCTAATAGATAATATGTTATCTTTCTTGAATGTCCAACGACGCTTCCGACCGCGCCGGTTTCGGCAGGAGCCTGCTCTCCGTGGCCCGGCTCTGGCGCCATGCGGCGGACCGCGCGCTCGACGATTGCGGCTTGTCGCATGCCACCGCCATGCCGTTGCTGACGCTGTCGCGGCTGGGCGACAACATCCGCCAGGGCGTGATCGCCGACCATCTCGGTTTCGAGGGCCCGTCGCTGGTGCGCATCGTCGATCTGCTCGCCGCCGACGGCCTGATCACGCGCAGCGGCGACCCCGGCGACCGCCGCGCCAAGATCCTGTCGCTGACCGATGCCGGCCGCAGCCGCGTCGAAGAGATCGAGCAGATCCTCGAACGCCTGCGTACCGAGCTCCTGGCCGACGAGGACACAGCGGAACTAAAGATCGCGCTTGGTATGCTCACGCGCTTGGAGCAGCGGCTGCTTGCGGCGGGTTCGGATAGCTGAGGGCTGGACATCGTTCCGCTGCTCGGGACCGTAACCGCCGCTCGTCCGTCACGGCATGGAAACGGCCGCGGTGGCCCTGACCAATCTGGGGTCCAGACCCTGCGCCTCGGCCAAATATTGCGTGCAGCGCCATGCCGTGCCCTGACAGCTGCCGCGATGGTTCCAACGCAGGCAGCAGCGATTACCCCCGTTTCTGGCAACTCACTTACCGTCTTCTGTGCTATGGCCAGAATGCCTCACGCTGATAGGTTCCGGCCCTCACTCATCCAAGGAGGCAAGATTCCATGACCAGCCAGATCGACAAGGCCAAGGCCTTTCATGCCCTGCATGTGAAGGGCGACCCGGTGGTTCTCTACAACATCTGGGATCCGGGTAGCGCCAACATCGTCGCCAAGGCCGGCGCCAAGGCGATTGCCACGGGCAGCTGGCCGGTTGCCGCCGCCTTCGGTTTTGCCGATGGCGAGAAGATTCCGCTCGACCTGGCGCTCTACAACATGCGCCGCATCGTCGCCGCCACAGAGCTGCCGGTCACGATGGATCTCGAGGGCGGCTATGGCGTCGAGCCCGAGGCGGTCGCCGCGACCGTGACGCGGGCGCTTGCAGAAGGGGTGATCGGCTTCAACTTCGAGGACCAGATCGTCGGCGGCAGCGGCCTGCATGACATCGCCGTCCAGGTGAAGCGCATTACGGCAGCCGCCGATGCCGTCAAGGCATCCGGCATTCCGGCCTTCATCAACGCTCGCACCGACATCTTCCTGAAGGCTAAGCCCGACGAGCACAATGACGCGCTGGTCGATGCCGCGATCGAACGCGCCGAGGCCTATGCCAAGGCTGGCGCGCACGGCTTCTTCGCGCCGGGCCTCGGCAACGAGGCGCTGATCGGCAAGCTCTGCAAGGCGGTCTCGCTGCCCGTGAACATCATCGCGCTCGCCCATGTGCCGCCGAAGACGAAGCTGGCCGAGCTTGGCGTCGCCCGCATCAGCTATGGTCCGGTGCCATACCGCCAGATGGCCGAGTGGCTGGAGGCCAAGGCGCGCGCGGCCTTCGAATAGGCCGAACAGAGTTGGCCCGTCCCGGTCGACGGCGCGGGCCGTTCCTAGGCCAGCGGCTTCAGCTCGATGGCGATCGTCGGCAGAAGCTCCGATACCGTCGGGTGGATGTGGACCGCGCGCTGCAAGGTCTCGATCGGCGCCTTGGCATACATCAGGTCGAGCACCGCATGGATCGCCTCGTCGCCGCCGGTGCCCAGCACCGAGGCGCCGAGGATCTGCCTTGTGTCGGCGTCGACAAGGATCTTCATGAAGCCTTGCGTCTCGCCTTTTTCAACGGCGCGGCCGACACGTGTCATCGGCCGTTCGCCTGCCAGCACCTTGCGGCCGGACTTGCGCGCGGCTGTCTCCGTCATGCCGGCGCGGCCGAGCGGCGGGTCGATGTAAAGCGCATAGGCCTCGATGCGGTCGCTGACCTTGCGCGGATCGTTGTCCAGGAGGTTGGCGGCGACGATCTCGAAGTCGTTGTAGGCGGTGTGGGTGAAGGCGCCCTTGCCGTTGCAATCGCCCATCGCCCAGATGTGCGGGACATTGGTCCTTAGCTGGTCGTCGACCTCGATGTAGCCGCGCTTGTCCATGGCGACGCCAGCCTTGTCGAGGCCGAGGTCGTCGGTGTTCGGCTTGCGGCCGATGGCGAGGAGCACATGCGAACCGACCACGGCGCGGTCGCCTGATGTGCAGTCCACACCGACCTGCACGCCATTGGCATGGCGCGCAAAGCTGATGCATTCGGCGTTGAGCCTGAGGGCGATGCCCTCGTGCTCGAGAATGCCCTTCACCGCCTCGGAAACATCCTCGTCCTCGCGCGAGATCAGCCGCGGGCCCTTTTCGACGACCGTCACCTCAGAGCCGAAGCGGCGGAACATCTGGGCGAATTCCAGTCCGATATAGCTGCCGCCGACAACCACGAGATGGCGCGGCAGGAAATCCACCTCCATCATCGATGTGTTGGTGAGATAAGTGACGTCGCCGATGCCGGGCATGTCGAGGATGTTGGCGCGGCCACCGACATTGATGAAGATGCGTTCGCCATGCAGCAACTCGTCACCGACACGCACCTCGTGCGGCCCTTCGAAACGGGCGTGGCCGCGATAGAGCGTGCAGCCTTTCATGCCGCCGATCCAGTCTTCCAGCCCGCTGCGTGAATCGACTGTCACCTTGTCCTTGCGCGCCTTGACCGCCTTCATGTCGACCGAAACGCTGCCTGTCGAGACGCCATAGTCGGCGCCGGTGCGGGCGAGATGGGCGGCATAGGCGCTTGCCACCATGGTCTTGGTCGGCTTGCAGCCGGTGTTGATGCAGGTGCCGCCGACAAGCTTGCGCTCGATCAGCGCCACCGTCTGCCCCGCCGCCGTCAGCCGTCCGGCCAAAGGCGGACCGGCCTGGCCGCAGCCGATGATGATGGCGTCGAATTTGTGCGCCGCGCTCATGCAACGATGCTCACGATCCAGAGCGCGCCGAGTACCGCCACCGCATCCTCGATCAAGGCTGCCGGCAGGTCCTTGCCGAACGATTTTGCGAGGCTTCCCCGCACGGCCGCGCCGCCGAGCGTGCCGAGGATCGCGCCGATGACACCGGCTGCCAGTCCGCCAATGACGACGCCGCCGACGGTTCCGATGACGGCGCCAGTCAGCGCGCCCATGACGATGCGTGTGCCGAACTGCACAGGCACCTTGCGGCTCGGTGTCGACGGCAACTGGTCGGTGATCAATTCGACGATGGCCAGCACGGTGAAAATGGCGACCGCGATCCAGTGGCCCATGAAGCCGGCCCAGGTGCCGGCCAGTGGCAGCCAGCCGAGCCAGGCGCCCCAGGCGACGGCGGCCGGTGCTGTCATGGCCCGGAGGCCGGCAACAATGCCGATGAGAAGCGCGAGCAGGTAGATCATCCTTCGTCCCCCGTGGATGTGTCTGGTCTGGAAGTGCACTTTGTCAGGAGGCTAGCACAGCCATCCGGTTTCGCCAGAGCCGGCAGGCTTCGACCTTTGCAGCATGGCCGGTTCTGTGGTTTGGCTGGACAAGCAGGAAGGGACACTGACATGGTTCAGAGCGAACGCGAAAAGATGGCGGCCGGCGCGTGGTACAACTGCGTCGACGCCGAACTCGACGCACTGCGCATGGTGGCGGCCGAGGCCGTCTTCGAGCACCGCTCGCTGCCGCCTGTCGAACGCGGCGACATCGCGCCCAGGCTGCGAGCGTTGCTCGGCTCGGCAGGCGCTGGTTGCCGCATCGAAGCGCCGTTCCACTGCGCCTATGGCTTCAACATCCATCTGGGCGTGGGCGTGTTCCTCAATGCCGGCTGCACCATCCTCGACACCGCGCCTGTAAAGATCGGCGACGGCACGATGTTCGGCCCCGGTGTGCAGGTCTATTGCCCGGAGCATCACCGGGACCCGGCCTTGCGCCGCGCCGGACTGGAGATCGGCCGGCCGGTCACCATCGGTCGGAATGTCTGGATCGGCGGCAGCGCCATCATCCTCGGCGGCATCGAGATCGGCGACGATGCCATCGTCGGCGCGGGCTCGGTAGTGACCAAAAGTGTTGCGGCGGGCGCCACCGTCGTCGGCAATCCGGCCAGGCCGATCGGTGGATAGAGAAACTATTATTCCTGTCATTGACAGGGCCGTTCCGCGCCGCCATATCGGAGGCGTTAATGTTCTCAGGGCGGGGTGAAAGTCCCCACCGGCGGTAAGGGTTTTCGAACCCAAGCCCGCGAGCGCTTCCCGGCAACGGGAGGGTCAGCAGATCCGGTGTGATTCCGGAGCCGACGGTCATAGTCCGGATGGAAGAGAACGAACGGGAAAGCGGAGGCGCAAGCCGCCGGGATTCCGTCTCGTGCGTCCTGATTCTGGTTCGAAACGGAAGGATGGACCCATGAATCAGCAATCCCCGAAAGACTTCGATACGACCCGCGTTGCCGTGATCCGCGCGCGCTGGCATGCCGACATCGTCGACGAATGCGTCAAGGCCTTCAGCTCCGAGATCGAGAAGCTGTCGGGCGGCCGTTTCGCCGTCGACGTCTATGACGTGCCCGGCGCCTACGAGATCCCGCTGTTTGCAAAGACGCTGGCCGAGACCCGCCGCTACCAGGCTATCCTCGGCACGGCCTTCGTCGTCAATGGCGGCATCTACCGCCACGACTTCGTCGCGCATGCCGTGCTCGATGGTATGATGAACGTGCAGCTTCAGACCGGCGTTCCGGTGCTGTCGGCGGTGCTCACCCCGCACAACTACCATGACAGCGCCGAGCACCACCGCTTCTTCTTCGACCACTTCAAGGTCAAGGGCAAGGAAGCCGCCAACGCCTGCGTCGAGATCCTCAAGGCACGCGCCCTGATCGCCGCCTGACGCGATCAAGCCGACCCGGCTCTCCTCTTACGGGGAGGGCCGACGGCCCCTGCGATGGCACGTCGCACCGGAAGCGAGAAGCTGGCCCTATGCTTCGGAACGCTGGGGTTGCAGGATGCGCGAAGCATCATGCAAGGGGGCTGCCATGTCGTCCATTCCACTGCCGCTCAAGGGTTCATGCCGCTGCGGCCGCGTCGAGATCGAGATGTCCAAGGCGCCGATCTGCACCGCCGCCTGCCATTGCCCCGGCTGCCAGAAGATGTCGTCCTCGGCCTATTCGCTGACGGCGATGGTGCCTGCTGACGGCTTTGCCGTGACCAAGGGCGAAACCGTCGTCGGAGGAGCGCATGGCGAGCAGTTGCACCACCAGTTCTGCGACCATTGCAAGACGTGGATGTTTACCCGCGTCGTCGGGGTCGACTGGTTCGTCAATGTGCGGCCGACCATGCTGGACGATGCCACCTGGTTCCGCCCGTTCATGGAAACCTTCACCAGGACGAAAATGCCTTTCGCCGCAACGGGTGCGGTCAGGAGCTTCGACGAATTCCCTGAAATGGAAGAACTCGAGCCCTTGATGCACGAGTATCAGGCCTGGGCCGCGAGCTAGGGCGCCCGGCGCGCCAGTGGCGCGAAGCTGCTCAGGCCGAGCCACGCCTGCATGGCGCGGGCGATCTTGTCGTCACCATCGAGCTCCAGCCGGCCTGAATCGAGTTCCTGGTTGAGCTTGGACAGGCCCATCCAAACCGATGTCATGCTGCGCAGCGATCCCCTGACCTCGAGGTCAATGTCGAAGCCGGGATCGGAGTTGCAGAGGTCGACTGCCCCGTCGGCGACCACCAGCCACCAATTCTGCTGTGCTTTCGCCACTTCGGGGTACAGAAAGTGAATCGTGCAACGTTTTGGCGGCAGAGGCTGCGGGTTGAGGTTGCGGCGCATGTCCCACATCAGGAGCGAAGGGTCGAGATTCCTGAGGGTTAGCTGGGATTCCACCCAGCGATGGCCCCAGTCGCCAAGGCCGAGGATGATCGGCCGCAGGTCCTCGCCGGCCTCGGTCAGCCGGTATTCGACGCTGCCTGCGCCGCCACGCTCGGTCTGGATCACACCAGCGCGCTCAAGTTCCTTCAGTCGCTTGGACAAAAGCGCCGGCGACATCCGCGGCACGCCGCGGCGCAAGTCGTTGAAACGGCTCGATCCCATCAGCATTTCGCGCACAACCAGCGTCGTCCAGCGGGTGCACAGCACCTCCGACGCCATCGAAACCGGGCAAAACTGGCCGTAACCGCCGCGATCGCTCATCTTGCACCATTCGCAGGAGGACCGCGCCTTATAGCGCAAAACCAGCATGCTCGCACCTAGCCCATAGGGATGACAGCCTCGCGCACCGGTACAGTTCCTGAACTGGACCGCAGCGGCTCTTGGCGCGATCCTTGCGCCTGACCTGCCGGTCAACAGGAGACGACTTGATGAGAAGTCTTGATAACGCTGCGCTGGCACCTGCCGGCGTGACAGGTGCAATGCCGATCGATGTGGTTGCTGCGGCCCACGATCTGGTTCCGGCCCTTTCCGAGCGGGCACGGCAGTTTGACGAGGGCGACATCTTCGTCGCCGACAATTATGCCCTCTTGAAAAAGGCCGGCCTCGCCAGCGCCGGCGTGCCGCTCGAACTGGGCGGTGGCGGCGCCGACATCGCCGAACTTGCCGAAATGCTGCGCATCATGGCACGGGCCTGCGGCTCGACTGCGCTCGCCTTTGCCATGCACACCCATCAGGTGGCGATCCCCGCCTGGCGCTGGCGCCACCAGAAGGTCGCCGCCGTCGAACCGCTGCTCAAGCGTGTCGCCGCCGAGAACCTGATCCTGCTGTCGTCAGGCGGATCCGACTGGATCGGCGGCTCGGGCAAGGCCGAGAAGGTCGAGGGTGGCTACCGCATCACCGCGCGCAAGGTCTTCACCTCGGGTGCTGCCGCGGGCGACATCCTGATGACCGGGGCCATCACCTGTGCCGAGGACGGCAGCGAAAAGGTCATCCATTTCGGCGTGCCGATGCGCGCTCCCGAGGTCAGCGTGATGGACAACTGGCGCACGCTCGGCATGCGCGGCACCGGTTCCAACGATGTCGTCATCGAGGGGCTGTTCATCCCCGATGCTTCCGTCGCCTTCTCGCGTGCGGCGGGCCATTGGCACCCGGTGTTCCAGATCATCGCCACCGTCGCCTTCCCGCTGATCTACGCCGTCTACCTCGGCGTCGCCGAAAGCGCGCGCGACATTGCTTTGGAGATCGCGAAGAAGAAGCCGACGAGCGAGACGGTGCTCAACCTCGCCGGCCGCATGGATACGGCGCTGCGTGCCGCCCAGATGGCCCATCGCGCGATGATCGAGGAGGTCGGGCGCAACAGCCCGTCGGCGGAAAGCGTCAACGAGGTGATGATCGGCCGCTCGCTGGTCGCCAGCCATGGCCTCGAGGTCGTTGAACTGGCGATGGAACTCGCCGGTGGCTCGTCCTTCTACCGCGACAAGGGCCTCGAACGCCGCTTTCGCGACATGCAGGCCGCACGCTTCCACCCGCTCCAGGCTGGCCCGCAGGCGCAATATGCCGGCGCCATGGCGCTGGGGCTGCCGATCGACACTATCTTCTGAGCATAACTCCCAGGACTGCCGGCCGCCGCGAGAAGTCGCGGCGGCTGTTTTCATTTTTCAAACGCGATTTTTGCACGCCTTGACCTTCACGCGGCGTGAGGGACTACTCATCCGGTCCTGCGGAGGCATGGTCGGATGAAGGCATATACTGTGGGTGAACTGGCGCGGCTTGCCGGCGTGACGGTCCGGACGCTGCATCATTATCACGACATCGGTCTGCTCAAGCCCGCTCATGTCGGCGCAAACGGCTATCGCAGCTATGGCGAAGAGGAGCTGTTGCGGCTGCAGCAGGTGCTCATTCACCGCGAACTCGGCATCCCGCTCGGCGAGGTCGCTGCCATCCTCGATGCCCCCGGTTTCAATCGGCTCACGGCATTGCAGCAGCAGCGCCGGCGGCTCGAAGCCGAGGCAAGCCGCTACCGCCAGCTTGTCAGGACGATCGACCGCACGATCGCCAAACTCGAAGGAGATCGCGCGATGAAGCATGCAGAACTGTACAAGGGCTTTTCCGACAAACAGGAAGAATATGAGGACTGGCTGGTCGAGCGTTATGGCGAGCCGATGCGTAAGTCCATGGGCCAAGCGCCGAAGCTCACGGAAGAGCAGAGCAAGGCCGCGATGGCCGAGCTGCGTGATATCGAGCAGTCATTGGCCTCGGCGATGGAGAAGGGGATCGTGCCCGAGGCGCGCGAACTCGACATGCTGGTCGAACGCCACCACCGCTGGGTCAGTCGCATGTGGCCCCAGCCTTGTACGATCGATGCCTATGCCGGCCTTGCCGACATCTACGACCACCCTGACTTCGCCAGGCGTTACGAGACGCTCGCGCCGGGCTTCGCCCGCTGGCTGCCGACGGCGATGAAGGCCTGGGCACGGCGCCAGGCTGCTTAGCCATTTCCGGGAGATGCGAGCAGTTTCGTCGGGAACTACACCGGCGAATGGACGGAGCTGCGTCTCGATCAGAGTGAGTGTTCCGAAAAGAAAAGGGCGGGGCCTTGCGGCCTCGCCCCCGTCGTTTGGGATGTTGGTTTGTCCTCAGAACAGTCCTTCGATCTGGCCCTGTTCGTTGAGGAAGATCTTCTCGGACGACGGTGCCTTGGGCAGGCCGGGCATGGTCATGATCTCACCGCAGATGGCGACGATGAAGCCAGCACCGGCTGCCAGGCGCACTTCACGCACCGGCACGACGTGGTCGGTTGGCGCGCCGCGCAGGTTCGGGTCGGTCGAGAACGAGTACTGCGTCTTGGCCATGCACACCGGCAGATGGCCGTAGCCGGCCTGTTCCCAGGCATGGAGCTGGTCGCGCACCGACTTGTCGGCGATCGCCTCCGAGCCGCGGTAGATGCGCTTGACGATGGTGTCGATCTTGTCGAACAGCTTCATCTCGTCGGGGTAGAGCGGCGAGAACTGCGATGCGCCGCTTTCAGCCAGCTGCACCACCTTGTGGGCGAGCTCCTCGATGCCGGCCGAACCCTTGGCCCAGTGCTTGCACAGGATCGCTTCCGCACCCATGCCGGCGACATAGTCCTTCATCGCCGCGATTTCGGCGTCGGTGTCGGAGACGAAGTGGTTCATCGCCACGACAACCGGCACGCCGAACTGCTTGACGTTTTCGATGTGGCGGCCAAGGTTGGCGCAGCCCTTCTTCACCGCCTCGACATTCTCCTTGCCGAGCTCTTCCTTCTTGACGCCGCCATTCATCTTCATGGCGCGCACGGTGGCCACGATGACGGCGGCTGCCGGCTTGAGGCCCGCCTTGCGGCACTTGATGTCGAAGAACTTTTCGGCACCGAGGTCTGCGCCGAAGCCGGCTTCGGTGACGACATAGTCGGCGAGCTTGAGGGCTGTGGTGGTGGCGACCACCGAGTTGCAGCCATGCGCGATGTTGGCGAACGGGCCGCCATGGACGAAGGCCGGGTTGTTTTCCAGCGTCTGCACCAGGTTCGGCTGGACCGCGTCCTTCAGAAGCACCGCCATCGCGCCATCGGCCTTGAGGTCGCGGGCATAAACGGCCGTCTTGTCGCGGCGATAGGCAACAATGATGTCGCCGAGGCGCTTTTCGAGATCTTTCAGATCGGTCGCCAGGCACAGGATCGCCATGACTTCCGAAGCCACCGTGATGTCGAAGCCAGCTTCACGCGGAAACCCGTTGGCGACGCCGCCGAGCGAGCAGTTGATCTCGCGCAATGCGCGGTCGTTCATGTCCATCACCCGGCGCCAGACGACGCGGCGGGTGTCGATGCCGAGTTCGTTGCCCCAGTAGATGTGGTTGTCGATCAGCGCCGAGAGCAAGTTATGCGCGGTGGTGATGGCGTGGAAGTCGCCGGTGAAGTGGAGGTTCATGTCCTCCATCGGCACGACCTGGGCATAGCCACCACCGGCAGCACCACCCTTGACGCCGAAGTTCGGCCCGAGCGACGCTTCGCGGATACACACGATCGCCTTCTTGCCGATGCGGTTGAGGCCATCGCCGAGGCCCACCGTGGTCGTGGTCTTGCCTTCACCTGCCGGCGTCGGGTTGATGGCGGTGACAAGGATCAGCTTGCCGTCCTTGTTCTTGCGCGCATTGGCAATGAACTCGGCCGAGATCTTCGCCTTGTCGTGGCCATAAGGCAGCAAGTGCTCGGTCGGAATGCCGACCTTGGCGCCGACCTCCTGGATCTGCTTCTTCTTCGCCGCACGCGCGATCTCGATGTCGGTCTTGAATTCGGCCATGACGGCTCCTCCGCAGTGATTGTCCCGATGGCGCCACGGCCATCGCAGTCGCCGCCATAGAAGCGCGACATCGGTCTCGCCTGCCGTCTCAAAACAGCCGCCCAATGCACGGATTGCGACAGGGGCAAGAGAGCGACTAGGGAGTAGGGAATAGCGAATAGAAAATAGAGAGCAAGGAAGGCTGCGGGCGCGACGAGCGTGCTGCGTTACCCTGCTACTCCCTATTCGCTACTCGCTTACCTGCTCAGCACGTTGCTGATCTCGACCAGGTTCGAGCGGACGCGCAGGATGTAGAAGCCCATGGTGATCAGGTGCGAGGGCATGAACCAGCCATCCTCGGCGCCGTTGGAGACAATGAAGGGCTGGATGTTCAGCGCCGAGCGCGTCTGCTGCTCCATCGTGTCCCACAGATTGTCGAGGTTGCGGGTGCGCAGCACGTCCTCGAAGTCGGCATGGGTCGCCTTGAGCAGGCCGTAATAGCCGTAGAGCTGGCCGTAGGCGAACCAGAAGCGGTCGTCAGCGCGCGGGTCAAACCAGCCATTGTTGAAGTTCTCGGCCCGGTCCTTGAGGATCGCCGATGTCGCGCCGATGTCGTTGGAGATGCGGTCGATGAACTGGATCAGATTGTCGGCGCGGGCGTCGAACACCGCCTGGCACTTCTCCAGCCGGCCGTTGAAATTGTTGAGGCTCTTGATGGCCGAGCGGTAGTAGCTCGGCGTCGGCGTCTTCGGACCGAATGGCGTCAGGCCGAAATACCAAGTGTATTCGTCGAACTGCATGTTGCCGCGGGCATCCTGCAGGTCGGAATCGACCTGGCTGGTGCCGCGCACGCGGCCGAGATTGTCGGCGAGTTCGGTTGTCGTGCGGCGGATGGCCTGGTTGATGCCGCGCTGGAACGAGGCCTTGTTGTCGAGGAATGGCGTGTGATCCCAGGGCAGGCCGAACAGGCCGGTCTTGTAGAGGATCATCGACGAGATCCAGGCGTTCTCGTTGACGTTGAAGTTGGTCAGCTCGGCGGAGATGTCGGCGATCGCCGAGCGGCCGCAGGTCTTGGCCGTGTCGGTGCCGCCGCCGGCGACGATCTGCTCGCCGGCCGAGACGTTGCGGTTTTCGAAATTATGCTTGGCGACATAGTCGGGATCGAAATTCGTCCAGGCTTGTGTGTTCCAGATGAAGTAGCCGTAGAGCGCCACAAGGCCGGCGATCGCAGCGCCAACCACGGCCTTGAGGACGAAGCCGCGCTGCAGGTACCAGCGCCCGAGCCACATGAATGGCCACAGCAATATACCGATGACGAAGCCGAGGCCGCGGCCGATCAGCTGGAATATCCGGGTGAAGAAATTCACGATCGGATCAAGCATATGGAACCCCCTCAGTCGGTCAGGCCGTAGAGCTGTGCGCGGAACGCCGCCTTGTCTTTCAGATATGTGCTTTTCAGCGTGTCCACAACATTGGATCGCCAGGTCTCGTTGAGCTCTTCATAGTCCTTGTAGAAGCCCTGCTTGTTGAAGACATAGCGCGAGACGAAATCCGACGGCACGAATTCGGAGATCAGCCGGTTGGTCAGCCAGGCGTCAGGATGGTCGGTCTTGGCGCGTACGACGAGGAAGCGGTGCAGCGGAAACACCTCTTCCAGCCGCAACTGGCCGAGCTGGGCGATTTCGCGCTTGGCGCCGTTGAGGAAGGGGAAGGTGCCGTCGCGGTTGATCGCATCGGCATGGCTGTGGATCCAGGTCTGCAGCCAGACCTTGTCGACCTTGCCGATGTCGCGTTTCGGCTCGGCCTCGCGGATCAGCGCGCGCACCGCCATTTCGGCGCGATGCTCGAGATAGCCGGAGCTTTCGATCCACGAGGCGCGGGGCAGGTCGAGCCGGCCAGTCGAGGCCAGGAACTTGAACACCTTGTCGGCGTCCTTGATCGAGAGGTAGCTCACCTGCCACGGCCGCGAGCGGCGGAAGCCGGGCGCCGACGGGTCGGAAATGACGGTTGTCACGTCAGGGTCGACGAAGACATAGAGCCCGCCGAAATGGCTGGTCCAAAACGCGTTGTGGCGGAAGATCACCTGGTCGGGCACCAGCGCGTTCTCGCGGATGTCGCCGCAGATCTTGGCAAGCTCGACCATGCGCTGGAGCATGGCGTCGTCGCGCCAGGCCTCGGGCTCCTGCTTCAGCTTGTCGACAAGCTTGCCGAGCTCGGCCGCCTTGCCGAGCACGTCTTCGGCCGACAGAACGCGGAACTCGACCTGGTTGATCGATAAAAGGTCCTCGATGTCCTCGACCTTGGATACGGAATCCTCGATCTCGCCGTAGATCACGTCCTTGATCGTCAGCGCGTCGATGGCGCGCTGGTTCTTGGACATGAACTCGAACAGCAACTGCGAGGTGTTGGAAAACGCCGTGTGCACCACCGGCAGGTCGATCTGCGACGGCGTCAGGATGATGAAGCGGCGGTTG
Source organism: Aminobacter sp. LjRoot7 (assembly GCF_964252895.1). NCBI lineage: Bacteria > Pseudomonadati > Pseudomonadota > Alphaproteobacteria > Hyphomicrobiales > Phyllobacteriaceae > Aminobacter > Aminobacter sp. LjRoot7. The sequence goes on along the minus strand of NZ_CAXUPX020000001.1, from coordinate 754,730 downwards.
ACCTCGTTGGGGTCGAGATACTGGTAGTCGCCCAGCTCCTCGGCGATCTCGGGCGAGAAGCCGGTGCGGTCGATCTCGAAGCTCTTGAGCTTCGTCGGCTCCAGCCCGAACGCCTTCAGCGCCTTGTTGTAACGGTCGATCAGATGCGGTTCGTCGACCGGCAGCAGGCGGCCGTAGATGAGCTCGTTGTCGCGGAGAAGGTCCATTATTCCTTCTCCCCGTTCAAGGGGAGTAGGGAAGGTTGGCGCGCTTCAAGCATTCCACAGCCCCTTCGCCTTCAGCTCCTCCATCTCCTTCGCCGCACGTTCGCGCAGCCTTGCGTCGCGCAGCAGCTTGGACACCGCGGCGTCGTCCGACTTGTCGGAGTAGCGGAATTCCGAGTCGGCGTAGCGATTGATCTCCTGCATCACCATGTCCATCGAGAACGGGCCGCGCAGCTCCTCGATCATCGCCTTTTTCTCGTCGTAGCCTTTGTGCATGAAGGTCTCAGGCTTCTCGAACCACTCCTCCGGCAGCTCGATGTCCATGGCGCGCATCTTAATCGCATCGGTGACGTTCTTGATGGCGCGGCCGGTGAAGCGCGGCTCGGCTTCCTTGATCATGTGCAGATAGGTGCCGACGTCGGCCAGCGTCTTGGGCGCACCATTGTCCTTCATGAAGCGGTCGTAGACCTTTTCCAGCCCGTCTTCCTGCGGCTTGGCATGCTCTTCATAGGCCTCGGTGACGGCGCGCTGGATTTCCTGCGCGGCATAGAGCTCGTGCTCGCCGAGCGGGATCTTGTGGTTCTTGCCGGCGAGCAGCACGAAGATGTCTATGTAGTCGTCGCGGGTCTGCGGGCCGTCGACCAGCCAGCGGGCGCCGGCGCGCTGGCGCAGCGCGTCGTCGACATTCTCGGGATAGTTGGAGAACATGCCGAAGGAGCAGTTGCCGCGCACCACGGTGCCGGCGCCGGCAAAGGCATCCATCAGAACGCCGGTGATTTCCTGCTGGCCGGCAGAAGCGCGGTCGTCTGAGCGCTTGGCCGCCACCTGGTCGATGTCGTCGATGGTGCCGAAGCCGATGGCGCGCGGGTTCAGCACGTTGTTGATGAACTGGCGGCAGTTCTGCCCCGACTTGCCCTGGTAGGAAGAGATCTGGTCGACGCCGAAATTCTCATAGGCGAAGGGATAGCCGGCGACCTGGCAGTAATTGTTGACCAGGCCGGCGATCATCTGGATCAGCGTCGTCTTGCCGGTGCCCGGCGCGCCGTCGCCGATGAAGGTGAACAAAAAGCCGCCGAGCTCGACGAAGGGGTTCAGCTCGCGCTCGAAGTCATAGGCCATCAGCATCTTGGCCAGTCGGACCGACTGGAATTTTGCGATGTGGTTGCCGACGACCTCTTGCGGCTTCTTGAAGGTCATCACCAGCGGCTTCGACTTCTTGCCCGGCACCACGTCGAAGCCGTCGAGGGTGAAGTCGTCGGCATCGATGCGGATATGGGCGTTCTCGAAGGCGCCGAGCCCGTCGAAGCGGCCCTTGCGCTGGAGCAGGCCCTCGATGGCCACGCGAGCGAAGGCGCGGCCGCGCGTCAGAAGATCAGCGTCGTCCTTGGCGCCCGACAGTGCCCGGTCGAGGCCGGAGATGATCGACTTCACGGCGTCCTGCGGCGTGTCGAACAGAAAGTCGGGTTCGCTGACGTCATTGGGTGCCTCGCCGTCGCTGTCGATCAGCTGGGCGAGGTAGGAGGCAAGGGTGAAACCGGCGACATAGGCCGAGGCCGACAGCAGCTTCTTGAAGTGGCTGGCTTCATCGCCCTCAAGCGGGCTGCGCGCGTTCTTGGCCTGTAGTGCCTCAAGATCGGTCGAGCGCGAGAACACGTCGGAGACGGCAAGCGCAACGGCGATGCCGCGCCGGGCGCGGAACAAAAGCGTGTGCTGCGGGATCGACATCAGCTGGTCGTCGGGGCGGATCGCCGTGACAGTCTTCTGCAGCTCGACCTCGCGCGTCTTGCGGATCGAGCCGGCCGAAACTGTCGAGACGAAGCGCCGGTTGGTGCCGGCAAGTGCCGTGCCCGACTGGCCGGAGGAATCTTCCAGCACGACGATGCGGGTGATGAAGCTCTGCGCGGTGGCGCGGTGCTTTTCGATGTCGGCTTCGGAAATCGTGGTCAGGCCGGTGTCCATAAAATCCTCGCTCGTTCAGGGGAGCGTTGGCGCTGCCCCTCATCCCCTGCCAGACCTTCTCCCCGTAAGGACGGGGAGAAGGAGGCTGGCCGCAACGTCGATGCCTCCCTCTCCCCGTTCTTCACGGGGAGAGGGTAAGGGTGAGGGGCTGCGCCAACGCTAGCTGTTCGCGCGCTACACATCCGAGATCACCTGCCCCTTTGACAGGATGTGCACCTTGTAACCCGCGAAAATCTTCTCGGCCTCGCCGGCGGCATAAAGCGCCTGGTAGGCCTCGTGCGGGATCAGCGCGTGTTTCTCGTAGCTCGACACGCCCTGGCGCGCGGCTTCGAGGTCGTCGGTGTTGATAAAGAACTCCTCGCTCGACGGTTCGCTCGACCACAGGCCCTTGCGGCCGGGCTTTTCCGCCTTGGAATAGACCTCCTGGATGGTCCAGGTCAGAAGCCAGGCGTTTTCGGCCTTGCGTACCTTGGACAGCACCTCGCTCACGGTCGAATTGTGCTCGGTGATGCCGGCCGAATAGAACGGGCCGAGCACCATGCGCCTGAGCTGCTTGGGGTGCAGGTCGGGAAAATCCTTGTCGAGGTTTGTCGCCACCGTCAGGGGCGACAGCGAATAGGCCGAGTTCTTCTCGGTGAAGTCGTCGAAGCGGTGGGCAAGGTCGGGATTGAGCAGGCCGTCCACCGGCAGCGGGATTTCGATCCGCTCGTTGAGCTTGCCGCTTTCGGCGTCGACCAGTTGCTCGACCATTGCCTCCGACGAATCCTCGACGGTCGCCATGTAGATCAGCGGCAGGTTGGCGGTACCGTCGAAGCTGCCCCAGTGGACGAGATAATAAGGCCGCATCGACTTCGGATTGACAGACACCTTGGCGGTCTGCGCCAAGATGAAGGGCGAGAAGGTCGAGCCATCCTTGACGTCCTCGAGATAGAGCCGCTCGGCCATCGAGCGCTGCAGCGCCTCGGGAAATTCCTTGTGGCGCAGGATGAAGTCGGCCATCTCCTCGCGCAACTCGCCTGATGGCGGGATGCTGGCCAGCCGCTGTGCCGCCGTCTTGCGGTCGTTTTCCAGTTCGAGCACGTTCTGGAACACCGGGAAGCCGCTTTCGGCGCGACTGATCTTAAACGTCTCCATGAAGCCCAGCCGGTTGCGCCAGCAGGCGAAGGAGCGTTCCAGCCGCGCGATGTAGGCAGCCGCCACCTTTGCCACGATGCCGTGCCGGTAGAGCGGCGAGCGGTCGTCGCGCATGAAGATTTCGAGCCCGCTCAGTGCCGCCGCAATCGCGTCGAAATAGCGGACTGCGGGATCGTCGGTGGGGGTCATGCTGCCGTGCCTGCTGTGCTTGCGTTCTGTCCCACCCCCCTCTGTCCTGCCGGACATCTCCCCCACAAGGGGGGAGATCGGCCTTCAGTCCGGCCTCGGCCAATCCTGGACATTCGAAAATGGGCGAGGCGGAGGTTACTGCTGATCTCCCCCCTTGCGGGGGAGATGTCCGGCAGGACAGAGGGGGGTGTCATAGAGCGCGAAGCTTTATCTATGTTGCCGCCTCAGCTCTGCACGTAGTCCGAAGCATTGTGCTTCTTCAGCACCTCATCGAAGCGGCGGGCAAACGCGTCGTCGGCCAGCTTCTTGCGGCGCTGGATGTCGGCGGTCGCCACCATGTTCTTCTCGTGCAGTTCGAGCAGGTCGCCGATGTGCTTCTGGGCGGCAGCGCCGATGCCGGCCATCGTCTCCTCGGCGGTGTTGTCGACCTTGGAGCCCAGCGTGTTGATCTTGTGGGCCACGTCCTGCTGTGCGGCTGTCTTCAGCGAGTCTTCGAGCGCCTTGTAGAGCACGATGCGCTGCTCGGTATCGATGGTCAGCTTGTTGATCAGCGTCGCCTGAGCCGCGATCTGGTTGTTCAACGAATCGACGAAGGTCTGGAACATCGAGGTGTAGCGTTCGAGCGTCTGGCTCTCGGCCAGGATCTCCTGCTCCTTGGCCTGCTTCTCGTTGTATTCGGTGGCGAGCTTGGAGCGCTCGGATTCGAGCTCGGTGCGCTCCTTTTGGCTGGTCGAGGCCGCGATCTTGTTTTCGATGTCGAGCAGCAGCGGGTTCAGCTCCTCGATGCGCTTCTGGGTCGCTTCGAGATTGGACATCGTCACCTTGCGGCGCTCGATCACCTGGGAAAGGCTGGCCTCGGAAGTCTTGTAGCGCTCGTCGAGCACCTGCTTCTGCGCCTTCAGGATGCCGACGATGGTGTCCGACTTGACCAGCAGTTCCTGCAGGTTGCCGGCCAGCGACATGTTGCGGACGCGGTCGGTGCGCATGCGCTGCTTGCTGGAATCGGAGAAGATGCCGACGAAGGTTTCCCAGCCTGTGAAGCTCTTCATGCTCTCGAATTCCGAGCCGAAGACGTTGGTGGCGTCTTCCAGGCCGATGATCAGGTCGGCGATGTTGCCTTCCATCACCTTCTGCTGCTTGAGCACATCCTGGATTCGCGCATTCTCGATGTCGAAATCGGAGGCGCCGATCTTGGCGTCAGTCGTGGCGATCTTGTCGAGCACGGTGCCCGATTGCTCGATCTTGCTCCGCATGTCCTCCACGACCTGCTTGGTCTTGGCGATCTCGGCATCGAAATTCTGCAGCGTTGCCATAAGTTCCTCCGGTGTCGAATGCGGGACAGTGGCGCCGAATATATGTGGCGCATCTTGCGATTGAAAGACAAGCAGTGGCAGGCGAAAGCAATTAAGCCGAAGCCACTTAGCCTGGCGTGGCAAATCCGATGAAGTCGTCGGGCTGGGCGCGGCCCATTTCCTCTTCCCAGTGGCGCCGGCAGAGCGAGACGTAGACGTCCTTGCCGATCGCCACCTGTTCGCCCTGCCGGGCGACCTTGCCGTCCGGGCCGAGCCGCACGACCATCGTCGCCTTGCGGCCGCAGCGGCAGATTGTGCGCACCTCGCGCAGGTCGTCGGCGATGGCGAGAAGCGCGCGCGAGCCCGAAAACAGATTGCCCTGGAAGTCGGTGCGCAGGCCGTAGCACATGACCGGTATGCCCAGCCGGTCGGCGACGCGCGCCAGCTGCCAGACCTGCTCTTCCTCCAGGAACTGCGCCTCGTCGACGAAGATGCAGTGCACTGTGGTGTGCTGGTGATGCTCGGCGATGCGAGCATAAAGATCGTCGCCACCGCGGAACATCTCGGCGCCGGCCTCCAGCCCGATGCGCGAGGAGATGTAGCCGGTGTCGCCCTTGCGGTAGTGGCCGGCGACGAACAGCATCGTCGTCATGCCGCGCTCGCGGTAGTTGTAGGACGCCTGCAGCAGCATCGTCGTCTTGCCGGCATTCATCGTGGCGTAATGAAAATAGAGCTTGGCCATGGTTCTTCTAATCAGAAGCCGTTGGGCGCGGGGAGGGGCCAGCCCTGCCATCCACCGCAAAAAACCTCTGCGATGTCGCTGATGGATCAGCCGGCGGCGTCTGTCGTTGCGTCATGTCACTTGAATCCAAAGGAAAATGGTGTTTGGCTCGCGACAAAGACGAACAACAACAATACCGCGTTGCCGTCAAAAATACGAATGGGAGATTCCATATGTCGCGCATGAAACTACTCGCCGCCGCTGTCGGCGTGTCGGCGGTCATGACTGCCGGTGCTGCCTTTGCGGGCGATGCCGAAAGCTGCAAGAAGGTGCGTCTGTCCGATGTCGGCTGGACCGACATCCAGGCCACAACCGGCGTCGCTTCGGTGCTTCTGACCGCACTGGGCTACGAGCCGGAGGTCATCCAGCTCTCTGTGCCGGTCACCTACGCCTCGTTGAAGAACAAGGATCTCGACGTTTTCCTGGGCAACTGGATGCCGTCGATGACCGCCGACATCAAGGAATATGTCGCCGACGGCTCGGTCGAGACCATCGGCGAAAACCTGTCCGGTGCCGGCTACGGCATCGTCGTGCCGAGCTACGTCGCCGAAGGCGGGGTCAAGACGCTGACCGACCTCGGCAAGTTCAAGGACAAGTTCGGCGGCAAGATTTACGGCATCGAAGCCGGCAATGACGGCAACCGCATCATCCTCGACATGATCTCCAAGCCCGAGAACAATCTCACCGGCTTCGAGCTGGTCGAATCGTCGGAAGCCGGCATGTTGACTCAGGCCGAGCAGTCGATGAAGTCGAACGAGTGGATCGCCTTCCTCGGCTGGACGCCGCATCCGGTTATGGGCGCGATGAAGATCGCCTATCTCGACGGCATGGGTGACTCGGGCTTTGGCGCTGCCACCGTCAGCACCAACGTCCGCAAGGGCTATGTCGCCGAGTGCCCGAATGTCGGCAAGTTCCTTGGCAACCTCAAGTTCAACCTTGAGATGGAAGGCACCATGATGGACGGCATCCTCAAGGGCGGCAACGCCAACGATGTCGCCAAGGACTGGCTCAAGGCCAATCCGGATGCCGCCACCAAGTGGCTCGACGGCGTCACCACCTTCGACGGCGGCGACGCAACGGCTGCGGTGAAGGCGGCGCTGGCGAGCTAAGCCGGCATCCCTGCCTGCAAATGACATGATGAAGGGCAGCGAAGCGAGACAGCTGCCCTTTTTCGTATCAAGTTAAGCGAGAAGCGCCGGCGCGACCGGTGCCTGCGAAAGCAATAGAGAGGGGACAGATGGATCCGGTATCGAACTTGCTGGCCGCCTACAAGATTCCGATCGGCCTGTGGGGCAAGGCGTTCTTCACCTTCCTGACCGACAATTTCAACGCCATCTTCCGCGGCTTTTCCAACGGGCTCAACCTGTTGCTCGACGGGCTCGTCGACGGGCTCCTGCTGTTGCCGCCGGTCGCTGTCGTAGCGCTGGTCGCGCTGCTTGCCTGGTACCTGCAGCGCTCGCGGGCGCTGGCAATCGGCGTTGCGCTCGGCCTCTTGTTCATCATCAATCAGGGCCTGTGGAAGCAGACAGTCGAAACGCTGGTGCTGGTCGTCGCGGCCGCTGCCGCCTCGATGGCCATCGGCGTGCCGCTTGGCATCTGGGCCGCGCACAAGCCCAAGGTCTACCGGATCATGTTGCCGGTCCTCGACTTGATGCAGACGCTGCCGACCTTCGTCTACCTGATCCCGGTGCTCACCCTGTTCGGCCTCGGCAACGCACCCGGCCTGATCGTCACCATCATCTTCGTTATCCCGACGGCGGTGCGCCTGACCCATCTCGGCGTCACCTCGGTGCCCACCGCGATCATCGAGGCCGGCCAGGCCTTCGGCGCCACCAAGCGCCAGTTGCTGTGGAAGGTCGAGCTGCCGGCGGCGCTGCCGACGATCATGGCGGGGCTCACCCAGTGCATCATGTTGTCGCTGTCGATGGTGGTGTTCGCCGCGCTGATCGGCGCCGGCGGCCTCGGCACCGAAATCAACCGCGCGCTCGGCTCGCGCAAGATCGACCTCGGACTTGAGGCGGGCCTGGCTATCGTCGTGCTGGCCATCGTTCTCGACCGCATGACGCGCATCGGCGTGGGAGGCAAGAAATGAACGTTGCCGTCGATTTCAAGAATGTCGATATCGTCTTCGGTGCCGACACCTCCGCTTCGCTCGCCATGCTCGACAAGGGTGCTACCCGCGCCGAGATCCTCGAAAAGACCGGCAATGTGCTGGGCTGCGCCGGCGCCAACCTGACCATCAACGAGGGCGAGATCTCGGTCCTGATGGGCCTGTCCGGCTCCGGCAAGTCGACGCTGCTGCGCGCCGTCAACCGGCTCAACATCGTTTCGCGCGGTTCGGTCATGGTCAAGGACGGCGACAAAATGGTCGACGTCGTCTCCTGCGACGAGGCGACCTTGCGCCGCCTGCGCCAGCATCAGGTCGCCATGGTGTTCCAGCAGTTCGGCCTGCTGCCCTGGCGCACCGTCGAGGAGAATGTCGGCCTCGGCCTTGAGCTTGCCGGCATGCCCGACGCCGAGCGTAAGGCAAAGGTCGGCAAGCAGCTCGACCTCGTCAACCTGACGCCCTGGGCCAAGAAGTACGCCCATGAGCTCTCGGGCGGCATGCAGCAGCGCGTCGGCCTGGCCCGTGCCTTCGCCACCGAAGCGCCGATCCTGCTGATGGACGAGCCGTTCTCGGCGCTCGACCCGCTGATCCGCACCAAGCTGCAGGACGAGCTGCTGCAGCTGCAGAAGACGCTGAAGAAGACCATCATCTTCGTCAGCCACGATCTCGAGGAAGCGCTCAAGATCGGCAACACCATCACCATCATGGAGGGCGGCCGCATCGTCCAGTCCGGGCCGCCCGAAGACATCGTGCTCCGGCCCGCCAACGACTATGTCCGCGACTTCATCGCCAATGTGAACCCGCTGTCGGTGCTGACCGCATGGAACGTCATGCGCGACCGCCGCGACCTGGAAGATGCCGGCGAGGGCTGGGTCTGGCTCGACCGGCGCAAGACGACGCGCTTCAAGATCGATGCGCGGGGCCTGGTCGCTGCCGCCGAGCGCAACGGCCAGCCGGCCGTCTGGGTTTCGGTCGACGACATCGACAAGTCTGGCGACGAGGCCTCGCACGTCTTCTGGGCCAAGCCAGGCACGTCGCTCAAGCTGGTCATGCTCGCCATGCACCGTTCGCAGACATCGCCCGTGGCGCTGTTCGACGACCAGTCCCGCTTCGTCGGCGCGATTGGCATTCGTGATGTGCTGAGCGCGGTGCTGAGGCGGTGACAGCTTTCTTCTCCCCGTTCACGGGAGAAGATGCCGGCACGCAGTTGTCCGGACGTGGAGCTGCCCCTCATCCGACCCTTCGGGCCACCTTCTCCCCGTGAACGGGGAGAAGGAAAAACCTCTCACTCTTCCTCATCACCCAGAAGCTCGTTCAGCCTGACGGCATAAGGCTGCACCACGTCGAAATATTGCTCGCCTTCGGCGCGCAGGGCGCGTGTCTCGGCGATCTTTTCCTCGACGAAGCTTCGCATCTCGGCCTTCTGCTCGGCGTTCAGGTCGCTGGCGTCGACCTTTTCAGTCAGCCCCGAGAACGTCGCTTCGAAGCGCTCGGCGGCGATCGTCGCGAGATAGCCGCGGAAGGTGGCGCCGAGCGCTTCCTTCCAGCTTTCCCTGGTAAAGCCAGCCTTGGTGATACGGCCTTCGAGCCCGGCATCGTCGTCGAACCACTGGTCGGCTTCTTCCTCGTCATAGGCGAGGCGGCCAAGTTCGGGCTCAAGTTCGCCCAATAGCTGCACCACCTTGCCGGCCTCTTCCAGCGTCAATGCCCAGGCGGGCAGCACGAGTGCGCCAAGCGCCAGGCTGACCGCCAGCAGTCCACCGGTGATGCGGCGTCTGAGGGCGGCGCTCATCCCATGCACTCCGCATCGAGCGCCTTGTCGGCGTCGTTCTGCGCCTTGGCCTGCATCAGCGAGCCGCCGACCGAGGCCACCGAGCCGGCGATTGCGCCGCCGCGGCCAAGTCCGCCGAAGCCGCCGACCATCGACAGCGCGCCGCCGAGCATGGCGGCATTTGTCTGCGCCTGGGTCGCCTTGCGCATCGCTTCCTCGCAGCGCTGCGCCGCCGTCAGTTTCTTGCCCTTGGAGGCGACTTGGCCTGCCGTCTTGGGTGCGCCCGCTGTTGTCGTGGTGCTGGTGGTCGATGTCGTCTGGCTGCAGGCGGCGAGCACGCCGCACATCATCAATGCAATCGCTCTTTTCATGGATCTCTCGATTTCGCTGGAGAAGGCGCGAACTCCGTGGGGCGGGCCATGCGCGGACCGTCGACTCTGCCCAGTCGACGGTCCGGCGATGGCCGGCCTCGCATGCGTTCGAAGAGCGCCCCCGCCCGTCGGATGCATCGGTCCGCCACGGCGCCGATTTACGACGACAGCAGGGACGCCGTCTTGGCGTGGGGCGAACAGGTGCGGCCTGGAGCGAACAGGCCTGTGAGGCAAACGCATCGGCCCGAAAACCGGAAACGATTTCCGGGCCGATGCGCAGATTTCAATGAGGTGGAGCGTCTTCGTGCGTCCGTCCGGACGCACGGCGTCTTACTGGCAGCGGCGCAGGGCTGCGGCCTTCACTTCCGACGGCGTCGCGCCAAAGCGCTGCCTGAAGGCCCGGTTGAAATGCGACAGGTCGTTGAAGCCGGCGTCGAAGGCGATCGCTGACACCGTGCTGGCGCTGGCAAGATCGAGTGCGTTGTAGGCGAGGTCGAGCCGCGCATCGCGCAGGAACTCGGAGAAGGTCAGCCCCTCCTGCTCAAACAGCCGCTGGATGTAGCGAGGCGTTACGCCCTGGCGCCGTGCGATCGTGGTGACGGTAAGCTCCGGGTCGGTCACCCGGCGCAGCATCTCGGCCTTGACCAGTTGCAGCCGGGCAGCACCGAGGCTGGCACGCACCGGCTCGGTGTTGGCCGAGGTCGCGCCCTGCACGACGAGGGCTGCGAGATCGTAGATGTGGTTGCCGGCAAGCCGTCGCCCGGCCTCGCCCTCAGGCGCCTGCGACCGCAACAGGTCGGCATAACCGGTCAGAAGCCCGGCACCGGCGGCGTCGGCACGGATATGATGAAACGCCTTCTGGCGAATGCGCGGTGCGAGCGCTGCCAGCCTTGCCTCGTTCAGGGACACCACCTTCAGCAGCGTGTTGGGCAAGGCGAAGGCCATTGACGTCGCTTCGTTGAGTAGCGTGATGTCGCCGGCCTTGATCGACAAGGGCGGCTTGCCTGCCACCGCCACCTCATAGTCGGTGGTGTGGATCGTCATCAAATAATCCTGGCGGCCGTCGGCTGCCATCAGGTCCTTGGGGCGCTCGCCGAGCACGGCCGAATAGCAGGCGGTGCCGACGGTCGTGCCGGCGTCGAGGAAATAGGCGGAAACGTCGAAGGCAAAGTTGTCGGCGTCCTCCGGCCGGAAGCGCAGGCCGGCGACATGGCGGGCGACAAAATCGTGCAGGTAGGCCAGGCGGTCGCGCGCGGGAACATCAAAGGTCGAAAGGCGCTGCATCGAACGGTTCCATCTCAGCGTGCATCAACTACCTATGCGCGAAGCTGGTTGCGCATTCAGCCTATGCGGGTTGCTGTTATTCACGGAACGGTTGGTGCGGTCAAGCGGGCGGCCGCCGGCTGCTGCCGGCAACCGCCATTACTTCGAGCGTGATCAACTTTCGACGAACGGCTGGAAGCCGCCATAGATCATGCGCTTGCCGTCGAACGGCCATTCCGACGGCTCGCCTTTCATGCGCGGATCGGCCATCACCTTCTTCATGATCTCGTCGCGGTCCTCGCGCGAGCGGTAGACGACCCATGAGAAGACGACAATCTCGTCGTCGGTGGCCTGCACCGCGCGGGGAAACGAGGTGACTTCGCCATAGGGCACGTCGTCGGCCAGGCACTCGACATAGGCGATTGCGCCGTGGTCCTTCCAGACCTCGCTTCCGAGCCGCGCCATCTCCTTGTAGGCCTCGATCTTGCCTTTCGGCACGGCGAGCAGGAACCCATCGACATAAGACATGCTTCTTCTCCTCGTGTTATGACGTTGCAAGGACGAACGACTGCTGCCCAATCCTACAATGTCGTCCGATTTTTCTTCCGGGGATCTCGCAGCGCCTGCAAGCACAATGGCCGGGCAGGGCGGCGGGTTCCGAAATCGTTGCGGCGCGCTGCGATCGATCCCATACTATGGGCAGGCGAGCACGAGGCGCGATTGCCATGCCCGAAACCACCACGGCTCCACGCACCAAACTCCGTCCCAAGACCGAGCGGCCGAAGCTGCACAAGGTCATCCTCGTCAATGACGACTTCACGCCGCGCGACTTCGTCGTCACGGTGCTGAAGGGCGAATTTCGTATGTCGGAGGATCAGGCCTACAGGGTGATGATCACCGCCCACCAGCGTGGCGTCTGCGTCGTCGCCGTGTTCACCAGGGATGTCGCCGAGACCAAGGCCACTCGCGCCACCGAGGCCGGCAAGGCCAAGGGTTATCCGCTGCAGTTCACGACAGAGCCGGAGGAGTGAGGAGCGGCCCGCGCAGCGGACGGAAAGCCTAGAATTGGCTTTCGAACGTCGAATGCCCAGAGCCAAAGCGGAGCCAGGGCGCCTGCAGGCGGACTATCGCCAATCCGCTACAGCGTTGCTGGCTCCATGCCCGAGGCCGGGCCGACGTAAAGTTCGCGCCCGCCCCAGTCGCAGATGCGGACCTGGTCCGGCACCTGCGGCATGGCGAGCGTATGGAAAAGCGAGCTGGCGACATCGACGGCTGCATCGATATCGGGCGCCTCGAGCGAAACCCTGTCGAGCGTCGCCTGTGCGCCGTCTTCTTCGCGCAGGCGATAGAATTCGATGACGAAATTCACATCTGCCTCCAGCCGCTTTTGCGGATAGGTCAGCCTTTCGGCTTGCCCTTGTAGGAAGTGGTCTCCGCCTGCTTGACCTGCGAACCGAAGGCGGACGCGGCTTTAACCTCGACCTTTTCCTTCTTGGGCTTCCTGGTTTCGCGGTTGCTGCGTTGCTGGCCCTTGGCCATGGTCGTGTCCTTCCTGTTGCGAAGCGGGCTTATTCGGCGACCGCTTCGACCCCCTCGAGATTGTCTTCCGTGGTCACCCGTTCGTGGTTTTCGCGGTCACTGCGGATGCGGTATTGCGGCGAGCCGTCCTTGGCCGGCAGCGTCGCCTTGACGTGGAAGGTTTCGGCGTCCTTCACCGCGATGCCGATCCGGCTTTTGATCCGCACCATCTGGCCGACGGTGAAGCGATGCGACGGCTTTTCCACGCGCGGGGCCGAAGCCGGTCCTTTTGTGAACCTGATCATGCGGCTTTTTCCTGGTCCTGCCGCAGCGCGGCTTCGAGTTCGGCATAGTCGATGGCGAGAACCTGGCTGGTCAGCAGGTTGGATGAGCGGGCGGGCAGGTGAATGTAGGTGGCGACGCGCCGGTAGGCGATCCACGAGATGCCGTCGATCATCTCTTCGTCCTGGTCGATGTCGTAGTCGCCTGCCGGCTGGACCTCCTCGATCCCGCGCAAGGCGAACGGCCTGTCGAAATGGACGGTTGAACGTTTGGTACGCCCGGTCATCGATGCCTCCCGAAATGAACGAAAAGCGGAGCAATGCCCCGCTTTCCCCGCTTCAAGCGTGCTCGGATCGGATCGGATGGGCGCTGCCAGTACATCCGTGGTCAGCCCCGTCGATCCGATCAAATGAAATCAGAGCAGCTGAAGATTGGTGGCCGACTCGCGGCCCTTGTTGTCGCGCTCCAGCTCGAAATTCAGCTTCTGGCCTTCGGCCAGGCCGGAGAAGCCGGCACGCTCGAGCGCGCTGACATGGACGAAAACGTCCTTGCCGCCGCCGGCCTGCTCGATGAAGCCAAAGCCCTTCTGGCCATTGTAGAACTTCACGGTTCCAGTGTTCATGTGAGTATCTTTCGAATGAGAAAAGTCGTCGCGCGGCAAGTATTGCCGCACATCAATAGATCGACTATTTGGAAAGAGTTTGGCGGGTCGAGAACCTCTGACGCCGCGATAGCCAAGCTGGCCCAAAAAACGATAGATTACGTCTACACCTTAATTACGGTTTATGTAAGGTGCTTTTTACAAGATAGGTTTTATTCCTATATTTATTTCGATGCCGTCCGTATGGCGGCGAGCATGGAATGCTGATACGGTTTCAGCACTAGCAGACAATTGGCAGTTGCTTTCCCGCAGGACCGTTGGTCCTTCGCGGCGGACTGCATTCCCCATGCGAGGACAAGCCATGATGTTCACGAGAAGGCCGAAGATTTCAGCCGTCAAGGTGCCCGTGCCGCTGGTCAAGCCGGCCAAGCTGACCGCGCGCAAGGACGAGATCGCACGGCTGCGGCTCGCCGACAGCGACGGCTCGCGACGTCGCGAGTTGCAAATGATGGAAGACAACCGTCTGCGCTGACTGATTTCGAGGGGCTAGCGCCCCTCGCGGTACCACATCCCGCCGAGCGCCAGCAGCAGCAAACCCAGCCCGAGGAAGCCGCCGAACAGCGGCACCCGCGACACCGACTTCAGCACGCTGTCGTCGGTGGTGCGGAAGCCGAGCCAGTCGCGGCCGGAGGCATCGGCGTTGCCGCGCACCGGCACAATGCTTGGCAGCGAGATTCCGTTGGACAGGGCCGAAATGCCTGTTGCGGCGAGGCGGCGCACATCGCCGCCGGTTGCTTCGGCCGCCGGACGCAGCACGTTCTCGGTCGACACCACATCGGCGAATTCAGGCGCGTTGACCGGCCCGACATGGGCAAGTGCTGTCAGGTCGCCATTGCCGACCTGATACAGGCCGATCTCGCCGACCTCGACGCTGCCGGTGAAGATGCCGGGGTCGCTCTTGGCGAGCTGGACGTCGAGGGTCTTGCCCGACGGCGTGATGACGCGGGCGGGGCCGGCCTCGTCGCGCATCGTCTGGCGGCGGATGTCGAGCACCATGCCGCGGCCGTCGGCGGTCAGGCGCTCTTCCTCGAGCTCAGGCTCCTTCATCAGCCAGTGCGCGATGCGGCGGTAGAGCGAGACATGCGGGCCGCCGCCCTCGAAGCCGCGCGCCCACAGCCAGCCCTGGTCGGACAGGAACATGCCGACCCGGCCTTCACCCTTGCGGTCGAGCAGGAGTAGGGGCCTGTCATCGGCCCCCTTCATCACCACTTCGCCCTCCGGCTGTTCGATGCCGATCTGGCGGAACCAGCGGCTCCAGCGCGGCGGCTCCTGCGCCGAGCCTTCGAGTCCGCGCGTCACCGGATGGCGCTGGCCGAGCTCGGTCAGGCGCGGATAGAACGCCTTTTCGATGACGTCGCCATTGGGCATTGCGGGCAGGGCAGAGATCAGCGGCGTATTGGCGATCGACTGCTCGCCGGCATATTCGGGGCCGGCGGCGATCAGCAGCGCGCCGCCCTTTTCGACGTATTCGGCGATGTAGTCGTAATAAAGGATCGGCAGCACGTCGCGGTGCTGGTAGCGGTCGAAGATGATCAGGTCGAAGTCGTTGATGCGCTCGACAAACAGCTCGCGCGTCGGAAACGCAATCAGCGACAGCTCATTGATCGGCGTTCCGTCCTGTTTTTCCGGCGGCCGCAGAATGGTGAAATGCACCAGGTCGACCGAGGCGTCCGACTTCAAAAGGTTGCGCCAGGTGCGCTCGCCGGCATGCGGTTCGCCCGAGACCAGAAGCACGCGCAGGTTCTCGCGGATGCCGTCGACGAGCGCTATGGCGCGGTTGTTGGTGTCGGTCAGTTCGCCCGGAACGCGGTCGATCGACAGCTCGACGATGTTACGTCCGGCCGAGGGCACCGTGATCTGCAGCGGCATCTCCTGGCCGACAAAAGCGCGCTGCACCGACACCTGGTTGCCGTTGATCGAGACCCGCACGTCGACCGAGCCTGCCTCGCCACCGGTGTCGATCACCCGGTAGGTCATATCGAGCGGCTTGCCGACGATGCCGAAGCGCGGCGCGTTCTCGAAGCGGATGCGGCGGTCGCGTTCGTTGTCCTCGCCGGTGATCAAAGCGTGCAGTGGCGCGCTGATCGCGGGCGTGCCGGGTACGTCGTGCACCTGGCCGTCGGTGACCATCACGGCACCGCCGATACGCGAAGGCGGCACATCGCGGAACGCACCTTCGAGCGCCGCAAACAGCCGCGTTTCTGTGCGGTCGTCGGCGGCGTCGGCACGGCCGGCCTCGACCACACGCACTTCGAACTGCCTGAAGCGTGCCAGCCGTTCCTTGAGGCCCTCGACCGCCGCATTGGCCTGCGCGGTGCGGTCGCCGATGTCCTGGCTCTGGCTGCGGTCGACGACTATGGCGACGACGCTTTTCAGCGGCTCGCGCTCCTCGTCAAGGATCACCGGGTTGGCCAGCGCCAGCCCCAGCGCGCCGAGCGCCACCAGACGCAGCCATGCGCCGCGCTGGCGAAACCACAGGCCGACAAGCGCGAGCAGGGCGAGGGGCACGAGCAGGGCGGCCAAAATCGGCCATGACAGCAGGGGCTCGAAGGCGACGGACCAGTTCATGCTACTGCCCCAGCCGTTCGAGCAGTGTCGGTACGTGCACCTGGTCGGATTTGTAGTTGCCGGTCAGCATGTACATCATAATGTTGACGCCGGCACGCAGCGCGTAAATACGCTGCATCGGATCCGACGGCACCGTCGGCAGCATCGGATCGCCATTCTCGTCGATCGCCCAGGCGCCTGCGAAATCATTGGCGGTGATCATGATCGGGGTGACGCCGTCGCCGGTGCGCACCGGCCGGCCCTCGGCGTTCGACGCCTCGAGCGACGCCTCGACCCAAAGCGGGCTGCCATTGAAGCGGCCGGGGAATTCGGGAAGGATGAAGAACGCCTTGGTCAGCACGTGGTCGGCCGGCACCGGCTCTAGCGGCGGCACGTTGAGGCTGGAGAGGATATCGCGCAGCCGCTCGGTGGCCGGGCTCGCGGCGTCGGCGCCGATGCCGTTGGCGAACTGGTCGCGGGTGTCGAATAGCACGGTGCCGCCTTGTTTCATGTAGGCGTCGACGCGGGCGATCGCCGCTTCGCTCGGCATCGCGGCTGCCGGATCGATCGGCCAGTAGATCAGCGGGTAGAAGGCAAGCTCGTCCTTGGCGATGTCGACGCCGGCCGGCTCGCCCGGTTCGAGCGCTGTCTTTTCGACCAGGAATCTGGTCAGGCCGGTGATGCCGGCACGGCTGATCGCGTCGACCGAGGACTCACCCGTCAACACATAGGCGATGCGGGTTTTCGAGATCGCCTCGACCGCCTCGACGTCGCCCGGCTTGGCATCGTCGGCACGAGCCAGATCGGGCTGCGCCATCAGCGCGCCGAGGCAGAGCAGCACTGCCGCGGTTGTGCCGGCGGTCCGCCCGCGCTTCGCGCCACGGCGTGAGAACATGCCGCCCATCCACAGCACGGCCAGCGTGTCGAGCGCCATCAATGCCAGTGCTGCTGCCACAAGCGAGCCTTTCAGGTCGCGCGATTCGTCGAAAGCGTAGCGTATTTCGGTCACCGGTGCAGAAACCTGCGGCCGCACCAGTGGCGACAGCGTGCTGTCGGGTTTCAGCAGATTGTGGGCGAGCACGCCTTCTTCGCTGCCATAGAGGCCGGGCGGGTTTTCGAGCGTGACGGGCAGGGCGCCGGCGCTTGCGAGTAGGGGCCGGGCATCCGGCGTCGGCGGCACGATGCGGCCGTCGGCGGAAATCATCCGGTAGGGCGCCAGCGACGCCGGCTTGCCCTCGGCGCCTGTGGTTGCCGTGCCCTGGTTGCGCGACAGCTGCACGATGCGGCGCAGCATCTCGACGAAGCTGCCCGAGATCGGCAGGTTCGACCACGTCGCCTGCGGTGCGATGTGGAACAGCACGAGCGTTCCCTTGCCGCGTCGGGCACCCGTCACAAGCGGCGTGCCATCGGCGAGATTGGCCCAGGTGCTTGCGGCGAGGTCGGGTGTCGGCTCGGCCAGCACCTGCTTGCTGACAGTCACCTCGTTGGGCGGCGACAGGTCGGCAAACGGGCCGGTGCCAGGGAAGTCGCTGACCGGTTGCGGTGCCGTCCACGACAGGGCGCCGCCGAGCGAACGTTCGCCGAGCCTGAGCCGCACCGGCAGCAACTCCTCGTCATTGCCGGCAGCAGCGAGGCGCGAGCCGGCGAAGCGCACGAGCGTGCCGCCCTCCTTGAGCCAGGTCAGCAGCTTCTCGCGCGCCTGCGGCGGGATGGTGCCGACATCGGCCATGACGATCATTGCCGGCTTCTGCTCAAGCATTTGCGGGATCGCTTCGGCGAGATCCGAACTCGTCGGTTCGCTCAGGTCAGCAAAGGGTTCAAGCGCGCGGCGGATGTAATAGAGCGGCGCCAGCAGCGGCTGTGAATCTTCGGCATCCGACTGCGACAGCAGGCCGACGCGACGGCGCTTGGAGCTGTCGTCGAGCACCCTCACAGCGCCCGCCTGGCCTTGGCCGTCGAGCGCGATCGAGGCGAAATCATTGCGCAGTTCGAAAGGCACGGCCATCGTGCCGGTCGCCACCGTCTCGCCCGGCGCGAAAGTCAGCGTCGCGTCGGCGATGCGGCGGCCCTTGTCGTCGAAGGCGCCGGCGGTCACGGCGCCCGGCGCGGGATCGCCCGGCGCGCGGATCGCAGTCAGCGCAAAGCCGTCCATCTCGTTTTCGGCCGCCGTCAGTCCCTTGGTGTCGAGTCTATCAGGCGAGGCCCACAGCACGTTGGCCGGGTTCTGGCCCAGAAGCGTCGCAAACGCCTGTTCGTCGCCGGCACCCGCCAGCCCGTCGTCGAGTACCGCGACGCTCGTGCCGGGCAGCGTCGCCAGGACGGTCGCAACGCGTGCGTAGACCGGTCCCCTGTCGGTCGGTACCGGCCGTGGTTCGGCGGCGCGCAGCCGGTCGAGCGCTGCCTGCGCATCGAACGGACCGATCTCGGCATTGGGTTTCTCGGCGGTGAAGGCCAGCACGACAGGCTGTCCTGATGCACCGGCATCGGCGATCAGCCGTTCGGCGGTAGCAACGCGACGCTTCCAGTCCGGCGCGCTTGCCCAGCCATTGTCGACCACAAGTGCCAGGGCAGCACCACCCGTCGGCAGTTTTTCGCGCGGATTGAACACCGGCTCGGCCAGCGCCAGCACCACCAGTGCCGCCATCAACAGGCGGAGCAGCGTCAGCCACCACGGGCTCTGGTGCGGCGTCTCTTCCTTCTTGAACACCCGCGCCAGGATCTTCAGCGGCGGGAAGATTTCGGCCTGCGGCTTGGGCGGGGTCAGCCTGAGCAGCCACCAGATGACGGGCAGGGCGAGCAGGCCCCACAAGACAGCCGGAAATCCGAACGAAAGCGGCAGCCAGCTCATCGGCGCCCTCCCGGTCCGTGGCCTTCGGCGGTCAATGCCATATGCACATGCACAAGCGCGTCCGAGGCAAGGCGGTCGGTGTGGTTGACCGTGTAGCTCCAGCCGAGCCGTTTGCACCAGGCGGCCAGTTCCTCGCGCCGCGCGGAATAGAGGTTGCGGTAGGCGTCCGACAACTGCTCGGCGCGGCCGGCGGTCAGCTTTTCGCCTGTCTCTGGGTCGGTGAATTCTGTGCGGCCGGCATAGGGAAAGCTCTCTTCCGCAGGGTCGGCGACCTCGATCAGATGCGCGCGCGCGCCATGGCGGGCCAAGGTGTCGAGCCAGGCCATCGTCTCTTCGACCGGGTCGAGGAAGTCACCGATGATGACGATGTCGGAGAAACGGCGGATGCTCGAAAGATCGGGCTTCGCCGGCAGCGACATGGCTTGCGCCAGATGCGAGGCCAGCCGCTCGGCGCCGTTGCGGGCGCTGAACGGATCGGTCAGGCCCGGCCAGGCGATGCGCTCGCCGCTGCGCGACAGAAGCTCGGCCAGCGCAAAGACCAGCACCAGCGCGCGCGATTCCTTCGACACGGTCGCCGTCTTCGATTTATACAGCATCGATGGCGACAGATCGGCCCACAACCAGACGGTGTGCGCCGCTTCCCATTCGCGGTCGCGGACATAGGTATGGTCGTCGCGGGCCGAGCGGCGCCAGTCGATGCGGGCCATCGCCTCGCCCTGGACATAAGGCCGGAACTGCCAGAAATTCTCGCCGATACCGCGCTTCTTGCGGCCATGCCAGCCGGCGATCACAGTGTTGACGATGCGGCGGGCCTCGACCAGGAGGTCAGGCACCAGCGAGGCGCGCAACCTGCCACGGGCAAGCGCATCGCTGGTCGCAACCGGTGCCGATGCCTCGCCGATGCGCGCCATCAGATGTCCTTGACCAGCCGCGCCACCACGTCGCGGACCGTCATGCCTTCGGCGCGGGCGGCGAAGGTCAGCGCCATGCGGTGCTGCAGCACCGGTTCCGCCAGCGCGCGGATGTCGTCGATCGATGGCGCAAGGCGCCCGTCATAGAGCGCGCGCGCCCTGGCGCACAAAGTCAGCGCCTGGCTGGCACGCGGGCCGGGACCCCAGGAGACGTGCTTGTCGGTCTCGGCGTTGCCCTGGCCGGGTCGCGCCGAGCGCACCAGCTTGAGGATCGCCTCGACGACGGTCTCGGGCACCGGCATGCGCCGGATCAGGTGCTGGATGTCCTTCAGCCGCTCGGGGTCGAGCACGTTCTGTGCCCTGGCGTCCTCGATGCCGGTGGTTTCCAGAAGGATGCGCCGTTCGGCCTCGAGTTCGGGGTAAAGGATGTCGACCTGCATCAGGAAGCGGTCGAGCTGGGCTTCCGGCAGCGGATAGGTGCCTTCCTGCTCCAGCGGGTTCTGGGTCGCCAGCACGTGGAAAGGCGCGGGCAAGTCGTGGCGTTCGCCGGCCACCGTCACGTGATATTCCTGCATCGCCTGCAGCAGCGCCGATTGGGTGCGCGGGCTGGCGCGGTTGATTTCGTCGGCCATCAGCAATTGCGCGAAGATCGGACCCGATATGAAGCGGAAGGAACGCTTGCCCTGGTCGTCCTGCTCCATCACCTCGGAACCGAGAATGTCTGACGGCATCAGGTCGGGCGTGAACTGGATGCGGCGCGAGTCGAGGCCGAGCACGATGCCGAGTGTCTCGACCAGCTTGGTCTTGGCGAGGCCGGGCACGCCGACAAGCAGCGCATGGCCGCCGGCCAAAAGCGCCACCAGCGTGCGTTCGACGACGCTTTCCTGGCCGAAGATGACGCGGCCGACGCCGGCGCGGATCTTGGCGATGTCGGCAAGCGCACGTTCGGCTGCGGCGATCATCTCGCTCTCGCTCATCGCCGTTTCCTTGATCATCACGCTCATGCGGGCCGGATCCTTCTTCTGGCGCCGGGTCCCGAAATCGAAACCGATTCTCGGACCGCCGATGCGCTCACTCAAAATGCTACAGCGTGCCTCTCTCGTCCATTAGAACAGGGCGCCGCTTCGTCAATCTACAAGGATTATTTGCCTCTTGGTCCGGTGCGTCGTCCGTGTGGACGTCGTGCCTGCCGCCCAATCCCCAGAGGTCAAACGATCCCGGGCGTCGCGATCTCCATGCCCGCACCTTTGCGAGGTCATGGCATTGAACTTAAATCACTTGCCTATGCTGACAAGCGCAACAACAGTGACTATTTCGTGACCATGACTGGCGACCTTGACCATAGCCGCGCGGCGGCAACCGACCTTGGGCTGACCCGCGCCGGCGACGCGGCGGGCCTCGAGGCGCTGATTTCGCGCGCCGCCCGCGCCGGCAAGGGCCTACCGCCGGTCGAGCGCTGGAATCCCGATTTCTGCGGCGACCTCGACATGGAAATCAAGCCCGACGGGACCTGGTTCTATCTCGGCACGCCGATAGGCCGCATGCCGCTGGTGCAGCTGTTTTCGACCGTCCTGCGCAAGGACGAGGACGGCAAGACCTACCTGATCACCCCGGTGGAAAAGGTCGGCATCCGCGTCGTCGACGCGCATTTCGTCGCCGTCGAGATGAACGTCACGGGCGAGGGCACCGACCAGGTTCTGACCTTCCGCACCAATGTCGGCGATGTCGTCGAAGCCGGGCCCGAGCATCCGCTGCGCTTCGTCGACGAGCCCGAGACCGGCGGGCTCAAGCCCTATTTGCTCGTCCGCGGTCGCCTCGAGGCGCTTGTCGCGCGTCCGGTCATGTATGAGCTCGCCGAAATTGGCGAACGCATCGAGATCGATGGCAAGGACATGTTTGCCGTGCGCTCGAAGGGTGAGGTCTACCCCGTGATGCCCTGGGACAGGCTGGAGCGGCTGAGCGCGTGATGGTTCATTCCCGGCCAGCGCATTATTCGGCGCAGGATTTTCGCCAGCGCGCCGCACAGGAGCATCTCAACGATGCCGTCGCCGACTATGGCGACCATGTGCTCAACCCCGACATGCGCGAGCTGTTCGTGCACGACCGGCTGCGCGACGCCGCCGTGCTGATCCCTGTCGTCGACCATGGCGATGCCTCGACCGTCATCCTGACCAAACGCGCCGAGAAGCTGAAGAGCCACTCCGGCCAGATCGCCTTTCCCGGCGGCCGCATCGACCCAACCGACGTATCGCCGGAGGCGGCAGCGCTCCGCGAAACGGTCGAGGAGATCGGCATAACCTCCGACTACATCGATGTTATCGGCCGCCTGCCGGACTACGTCACCGGCAGCGGTTACCGCATCGCGCCGGTGCTCGGCATCGTCCGCCCCGGCTTCCAGCTCACCGTCAACGAGGGTGAAGTCGACGATGTCTTCGAGGTGCCGCTCGGCTTCCTGATGGACCCGGCCAATCATGGCCGTGCCAGCCGCACCTGGCAGGACCAGGAGCGCTTCTTCTACGCCATGCCCTATGAAGAGCGTTACATCTGGGGCGTCACCGCCGGCATCATCCGCGCGCTCTATGAAAGGCTCTACACATGAGCGCAACGATCGCCGGATCAACCTGGCTGAACGACCCGCAGCTGCAGAAGCTGCTCGCTGTCCTCAACGCCGATGGCGGCGAGGCGCGCATCGCGGGTGGTGCCGTGCGCAATGCGCTGCTCGGCGAGCCCGTCGCCGATGTCGACATCGCCACCACCAATCTGCCCGACGAGACCGTCCGTCGCGCTGAAGCGGCTGGCTTCAAGACCGTGCCCACCGGCGCCGAGCATGGCACCATCACCGTTATTGCAGGCGGCAAGCCGTTCGAGGTCACCACCTTGCGCGCCGATGTCGAGACCGACGGCCGCCGCGCCAAAGTCGTCTTCGGCAGCGACTGGAAGGCGGACGCCGAACGGCGCGACTTCACCATCAACGCGCTTTACGCCTTGGCCGACGGCAGCGTGATCGACCTTGTCGGCGGGCTAACCGATCTCGAAAGCCGCACGCTGCGCTTCATCGGCGACGCCGAGACCCGCATCCGCGAGGACTATCTACGTATCCTGCGCTTTTTCCGCTTCTTCGCCTGGTATGGCAAAGGCCGGCCGGATGCCGAAGGGCTCAAGGCCTGCGCCCGGCTCAAGGACGGCATCGCGCGGCTATCGGCCGAGCGTGTCTGGTCGGAGCTGAAGCGTCTGCTTGGCGCGCCCGACCCGTCGCGCGCGCTGTTGTGGATGCGCCAGGCTGGCGTGTTGACCGCAGCACTGCCCGAGAGCGAGAAATGGGGCATCGATGCCATCCACGCGCTGGTCCGGGCTGAAAACGATCTCGGCTGGAAGGCCGACCCGCTGCTGCGGCTCGAAGCGATCGTGCCGCCGGATGCAGCACGCATGAAGACGCTCGGCGACCGCCTCAGGCTCGCCAATGTCGAAACCGACAGACTGGTCCAGTGGGCGGCAACCGCCAAGGTCGAGCCTGTTGTCACCGAGGGCGAACTGGCCAAGCGCCTTTATCGCGGCAATGTCGAGGCCTTTGGCGACCGGCTGCGTCTCGACCTCGCCTCGGCGCGCGGCCGCGCCGAGCAGGACGACAAGGCGCTGATCGAGGCCGGCGGCTACTTCCGCCTGCTGTCCTTCACCGGCAAATGGCAAAAGCCCGACTTCCCGTTACGCGGCGGCGACCTGGCACCGCACGGCGTCGAGGGCGCGGCACTCGGTTCGTTGCTCAAGGCTCTGGAGGGGGAGTGGGTCGACAGCGGCTTTGCGCTCACGCGCGACGCGCTGCTCGAGCGCGCCGCTGAAAGGCTCAAGGTCTAGCTCAGGCTGCGTCGCGGACCTTCTCGATACGCGAGCGAATCGCTTCGATCATCGTCTCGCGGATGATGGTCTCGCCGTGGGTCTCGCGCATATGCTCGGCCACGCGGCGAATGATTTCAGCTTCGTCCTCGTGGCGGGTGTGCCACTGGCAGCCGGGGACAAGCGACCCGCATTGAAATTCCTTCATCGGATGTCTCCTTCCTCGTCCGTTTCGGGGGTGCACTATAACACGCAATCGGGCAATTGGTTGCGCCCAGCACTATGCCAGCCGACAGTTTGAGATGGCCCGCTCGCGCATTCGCGGAAAAGCCTCGCGTTGTCAGTGCATTGCCGCTGCGCATTGAAAAAATGATTCCGCCGGCTCAAGCGCAGCATCAATGAAAAAGGGCGGAACCTCGTGGTCCGCCCTTTTTGCAGCGCGCGCTGTGGCGCTACTTCATGATCTTCACCGACGCTGCCACCTTGTTCGTTCCGCTCATGTCCCACATGACCGAGACCTTTTCGCCGGCCTTGAGGCCAGGATCCTTGAACTTCTTCGACAGCACGAAGGCTGTGCCGTCGTTGAGCGTCAGGCTCATCGCCTTGGCGTCGAATGTCTTGATCGTCCCGTCCGTATGCTGGACGGCGGCGAAGGCTACGGCAGAGGTTGCGAGAATGGCAGCTGCGGCTGCGGGAACAAGAAGCTTGCGCATGGCATGCTCTCCGACGAATGCGGGCGTCCGAACGGAACGACCCGCCTGGTGAAGGGCCGTCCAGTCACGTCGCGTCGCGGTCGAAAAGATCGAACCGCCGGCGTTTCCCGGCCCCGGCGCTAGAAATAGCGGTGCCGGTGTCGAGGCATATTAGACGAAAAACATATTTTCAAACGGTGACTTAGCCACATTCGGCGCCCAAATCTCTCTTTGTGGCGCCGAATGTGGCAAGTGCGAACCTTACGAAAAAGTAAGACCCAGTGAGAGCTTGGCGATTACTCGCCGAACTTCTTCTTCGGCTTGTACTTCTTTGGCGCGCCGGTGCCCGCCGGCTTGTCGTAAGCGGGCTTGTCATAGGCCGGCTTGGCATAAGCGGGTTTGTCGAAGGCAGGCTTGTCGCCGGAGCGCTTTTCGAACGGCTTCTTCTCGTAGGGCTTCTTTTCGAAGGCCTTCTTCTTGAAGGGCGGCTTGTCGGAAGGGTCGTACTGGCCCTTGCGGTGCTGCTTCTTCGGCTTGCCGGCGCTGTCGCCGCCGCCAGGTGCACCTGCGAGCCGCTTGATGTCGACGCCCTTTTCGCCAGAGCCGTTCTGTTCGACGGTCCGGGCGTAGTTGTCGGCGCGGTTGGCCACGATTTCGAAATGTGACTCGGTGTCGAAGATGCGGATCGAGCCGATCTCGGTCTTGGTCACATGACCGGCTTTGCACAGCAGCGGCAAAAGCCAGCGCGGCTCGGCGCGCTGCTTGCGGCCGACCGAGACGGAGAACCAGACACCGTCGGTAAAGCGGTTGTCCGGACGCTCGGCCTTGGCGGCATCGAAGGCTGGGATCGGGCGGTCGGAAAGCTCTTCGGCCGCCGGGCGTGACGCCATCTGCTGGCGCAGCCAGGCGAGAGCCAGCGTCTCGGGCGAATGCGCGGCGAGGACTTCGGCGACGATCGCCGCCTCGTCCTCGCCAGCCGCCTCGATGTCGTTGAGTTCGGCCAGCATGCGCTCGCGGTTGCGGGCGTCGATCTCGGTTGGGCCAGGCGCTGACTGCGTCGTTGCCTCGAGCTTCGCCAGCTTGAGCAGGCGGGTCGCACTGCCGCGGCGATGGAACGGCACGATCAGAACACACACGCCCTTGCGCCCGGCACGGCCGGTACGGCCCGAGCGGTGGAGCAGGGTATCAGGGTTGGTCGGCAGGTCGGCGTGGATGACGAGATCAAGGTTCGGCAGGTCGATGCCGCGGGCGGCAACGTCGGTCGCCACGCAAACGCGGGCACGGCCGTCACGCATCGCCTGCAGCGCGTTGTTGCGCTCGGCTTGGCTCAGCTCACCCGACAGCGCCACCACGGCAAAGCCGCGATTGGCAAGCCGCGCCGAGAAGTGCTTGACCGCTTCGCGCGTCGCGCAGAACACCATGGTGCTCTGGGCGTCGAAATAAAGCAGCGTGTTGATGATGGCGTTCTCGCGCTCGGGCGGCGCGACAAGAACCATGCGGTACTCGATGTCGTCGTGCTGGCGGCTTTCGCCGGCTGCGGTGATGCGCAGCGCGTTGCGCTGGAAGCGCTTGGCCATCTGGGCGATCTGCGGCGGCACTGTTGCCGAAAACAGCAGCGTGCGGCGTTCCTGCGGTGCAGCCGCCAGGATGAATTCGAGGTCTTCGCGGAAGCCAAGGTCGAGCATCTCATCGGCTTCGTCGAGAACCACGGCGCGCAGGCCGGAGATGTCGAGGGAACCGCGGGTGATGTGGTCGCGCAGGCGGCCCGGCGTGCCGACGACGATGTCGGCACCTTCATCAAGCGTGCGGCGTTCCTTGCGCATGTCCATGCCGCCGACGCAGGAGGCGATGCGCGCGCCGGTTCCGGCATAGAGCCATTCGAACTCGCGGCGCACCTGGATGGCGAGCTCGCGGGTCGGGGCAATGATGACGGCACTTGGGGCGCCGTCGCGGTCGAAGCGCTCGCGGCCGTCAAGCAGCGTCGGGGCGATGGCGATGCCGAAGGCCACCGTCTTGCCCGAGCCGGTCTGGGCCGAGACCAAAAGGTCGACGCCTTCCGCCTCGGGAGCCAGCACTGAAGTCTGCACCGGGGTCAGCGTTTCGTAGCCACGCGCGGCGAGCGCCCCGGCCAGCGCCGGAACCATGTTGTCGAAAATCGTCACGAAAATCTTCCAATGAGAGCAAGGCCCGTCACTATAGGACGAGGGCCAAGGAAAGCGCGCTCTCTAAAGCTTTGCTGCCCGCACGTCAATGCGACGGCGGGCAGGGCAGCCATGCGTCGGGCTCAGGGCCACCTGACTTCGGGCGGCATGCTCGACAGGATCGAAGCGATGTTGCCGCCGGTCTTGAGCCCGAAGATGGTGCCGCGGTCATAAAGCAGGTTGAACTCGACATAACGGCCGCGGCGCACCAGCTGTTCGTCGCGGTCGCCATCGGTCCAGTTGGTGTTGAAGTTCTGCCGCACCAGATGCTGGTAGGTGACGAGGAAGGCGCGGCCGACGTCCTGGACGAAACGGAAGTCGGCATCCCAGCCGCCCTTTTCCTCAGGCGAATGCTGCCAGTCGAAGAAGATGCCGCCGGTGCCGCGCGGCTCGTTGCGGTGCGGCAGGAAGAAATACTCGTCGCACCAGTCCTTGTATTTCTGGTGGTCGGCGACACCGGGGTGCTTGTTGCAGGCAAACTGCATCGCCTTGTGGAAGGCGACCGTGTCGGCGTCTTCCTGGGTGCGGCGGCGGTCGAGCACCGGCGTCAGATCGGCGCCGCCGCCGAACCACCAGCGCGAGGTCGCCACCATGCGCGTGTTCATGTGCACGGCCGGCACGTTGGGGTTCTGTGGGTGCGCGATCAGCGAGATGCCCGAGGCCCAGAAGCGCGGGTCTTCCTCGGCACCCGGCATCTGCTTGCGGAACTCGGGCGAGAACTCGCCATGCACGGTCGAAGTGTGCACGCCGACCTTCTCGAACACCCGACCATGCATCATCGACATGATGCCGCCGCCGCCCTTGCCTTCGTCGCGCTGCCAGGGCGTGCGCTCGAAGCGGCCCGGCGCCCACGACGCCAGCGGTCCCTCGACCTGATCCTCGAGTGCCTCGAAGGCGAGACAGATGCGGTCGCGCAGCTCCTCGAACCAGGCGCGGGCGCGCGCCTTCCTGTCTTCGATGTCGGCCGGCAGTCCCGCCGGGATTTCAGGACGCTGCAATTTAGGCTCCGCACAAAATGACTCGTAATTGTCCGGCGCGATCCCTAATCTCCTTCTCGCATGGGTCAAGGAGTTCTTTATGGGCACACCGACCAGACCGCCGCTGGAGGATCTCGCCAAGAGGCTCCAGCGCAGCCGGGCCGAACGTGAGCGCAGGCCGCGCGACGGGTTCCTGCGCGAGACCTTCGTATTGCCGCGCAACGACGCGCGACTCAAGGCGCAGGAGTGGTTCTCCCGCTGGCCGAAGCAAGCCTACTGGACCGAGATCGAAAGCTGGTTCGAGCGCCCCGGCGACGTCATCGAGTTCACCATCCGCCGCCTGCCGACATCGGACTAATCCGTCACCATCAACCGCCGTGGTCCCGGGCCCTGGCGCGCCAGCCTGTCCTCGCGGTTGCGCAGCGGGCATTTGTCGATCGACATGCAGCCGCAGCCGATGCAGTCGGTCAGGCCGTCGCGCAGCTTCTTCAATTGTTCGATGCGGTGGTCGAGGTCGTGGCGCCAACCCGTTGAAAGCAGACTCCAATCCTCGCGCGTCGGTGTGCGGCCGTCGGGCAGGGCGGCGAAGGCCGCGGCGATGTCTGCAAGCGATATGCCCACATCCTGGGCGATCCTGATCACCGCCACCCGGCGCAACACATCACGCGCATATCGGCGCTGGTTGCCGGAAGTCCTGTGGCTGTGGATCAGCCCGCGCGTCTCATAGAAGTGGAGTGCTGAAACGGCGACGCCGCTGCGCTTGGCGACCTCGCCGACAGTCAATTCGCTAGCCATCGAAAATTCCCGCTTGACCTCAATATTAGTTGAGGTTGTACGAGGATATCCTCCACCGTGCAAGGAAGGATGACGACATGGCGAGCCCGGCTTCAGACAACTGGAACGACAGTGCGCCGGAAGGCTGTTTCGCCACCGCGGCGCTGCGACTCGCAGCCGCCTTGTCAGCCGAGCTGGCGCATCGCTTCGCCGGCCACCATCGCGGCAGCCAGCGCGACGTTGAGGCTGCGGCCGCCACCTCGCATCGGGATGAGCAGCCGCTCGAAGGCGAGATCGTGGACGTGATCCGGAACCCCCGCCGATTCGCGGCCGACCATGACGATGTCGCCTGGTTCGAAGCGGAAATCCGTGTAGGGCAAGGTGGCTTTCGTCGACAGCAGCACCAACCGACGGCCTTCGCCGCGCCGCCAGTCCTCGAAGCGATCGAAGTCGACGTGCCGGGTCAGGGCCGTCATTTCGAGATAGTCCATGCCAGCGCGTTTGAGCGCCCGGTCGGAAATGTCGAAGCCGGCGGGCTCGATCAGGTCTACGGCGACGCCGAGGCAGGCCGCCATGCGCAGGATGGTGCCGGTGTTGCCGGCGATGTCGGGCTGGTAGAGCGCGATGCGGAATGTGCCGTTCATGTCGATGTCCTAATCTGTGGCGGCAAGGCCACAGCAAGTCGTGCCCAAGCAAAAAGTGAAGATGATGCTGTGGCGTTCTGCCGCGAAGGGGAGTATACGGCCTGCATTGTCAACCCGAACCGATGGAGGGGTACATGATGCTGCTTGACACACACCGCCCCGACTGTGGGCGACGTACTGCCTGAGGGCGGACCGGTTCGACGACTTTTCCTGACAATTCCAGGTATTTTCGCATCGCGGTCCGCAGAAGCCCTTATCCGGTTTTCGAAGGACAATTCCGATGTTTGCCAATATCCCCAACGGGCACAACGCCCGTAACGAACACGACTCTGCATTTTTTGCCCACCGCAACGAGATAGCCGCAGCCAGGCACCATGCCATGATGCTGGCGCTCGGCGCGCATCAGCCCAAGGCGAACCCTCCTGTTCGCCAGCGGCCGCATCGCGGCATGCTGCCCGATGTCGACATGTCGAATGTCGTCGTCGACCCCAGCTACAAGCCGCTCTTCGGCCGTTTCGTTGCCCTGATCGGCCGGCTTGCCGGCCGCTCAGGTGCGGCCCGGCCTGCTGCCAGAACGATGTCAGGAGGCAACCGCTGAGGATTCGCCGAATCCTCAGCGGCCCCCTACATTCTGATGGCCCCGCCGGCTTTTGATTCCAGTGATCCGGCGAATAATGGCCGTGCCAGTGGCCCTCCAAGATACGTCCCACGCGGAATTCGCCGCGTAGCGCATACCGAACTGAGAGACTGAAATGTTCCGCTGGTTTGAAAACAGACTGAATCCGTTCCCGGTGGAGGAGCCGGTCGAGCCGCCGAAGACGCTTGTCGCCTTCTGCCTGCACTACACCAAGGGCGCCTGGACCTACATCGTCATCGCCGCCGTGCTGACGTCGTTGATCGCGCTCGCCGAAGTGTGGATGTTCGGCTTCCTCGGCAACATCGTCGACTGGCTGTCGGCCCAGAACCGCGAGACCTTCCTTCAGAATGAAGGCTGGAAGCTCGCCGGCATGGCCTTCATCGTCATGGTCGTGCTGCCGGGCATGGTGGTGCTGCAGTCGCTGGTCAACCAGCAGACGCTGATGGGCAACTATCCCATGCGCATCCGCTGGCAGGTGCACCGCTACCTGCTCAAGCAGTCGATGAGCTTCTACCAGGACGAATTCGCCGGCCGCATCGCCACCAAGCTGATGCAGACCGCGCTCGCCGTGCGCGAATGCGTGGTCAAGCTGATCGACGTGCTCAACTACGTCATCGTCTATTTCCTCGGCGTGCTGTTCATCGTCGGATCTGCCGACATCAAGTTGGCCGCACCGCTGGTCGTCTGGCTGATCTGCTACGTGCTGTTGCTGCGCTACTTCGTGCCGCGCCTCGGCAAGCTGGCCGAAGAGCAGGCCGATGCACGCTCGACGATGACCGGCCGCGTCGTCGACAGCTACACCAACATCCAGACGGTCAAGCTGTTTTCGCATTCGCGCCGTGAAGCGTCTTTCGCGCGCGAAGGCATGTCGTTGTTCATGGACACGGTCTACCGCTCGATGCGGCTGGTGACCTCGCTCTATGGCGCGCTCTATCTGCTCAACTCGACGCTGCTTCTGTCGGTCGGCGCCCTGTCGATCTCGCTGTGGCTCAATGGTGCGGTCTCGATCGGCGCTGTCGCCGTCGTGCTCGGCCTCGTGCTGCGCCTGTGGGGCATGTCTCAGTGGATCATGTGGGAGGTCTCGGGCCTGTTCGAGAGCATCGGCACCGTCCAGGACGGCATCACCTCGATCTCGATGCCGCGCCTGGTCGAGGACAAGCCCAACGCCAAGGAGATCGTCGTCGACAAGGGCGGCATCGCCTTCGACAATGTGCGCTTCCACTACGGCAAGAAGAAAGGCGTCATCGAGGATCTCAGCCTGACCGTCAGGCCCGGCGAAAAGGTCGGCATCGTCGGCCGCTCCGGTGCCGGCAAGTCGACGCTGGTCAACCTGCTGCTGCGCTTCTACGACATCGAAGGCGGCCGCATCCTGATCGACGGGCAGGACATCTCTGCCGTCCAGCAGGACAGCCTGCGTGCCCGCATCGGCATGGTGACTCAGGACACCTCGCTGCTGCACCGCTCGGTCGCCGACAACATCCTCTACGGCCGTCCCGACGCTACCGAAGAGATGATGATTGAGGCGGCGCGGCGCGCCGAAGCGCTCGACTTCGTCGCCACCCTTGCCGACCCCAAGGGCCGCAAGGGCTTCGAGGCGCATGTCGGCGAGCGTGGCGTCAAGCTGTCCGGCGGCCAGCGCCAGCGCATCGCGATTGCCCGTGTCATGCTCAAGGATGCGCCGATCCTGATCCTCGACGAGGCGACCTCGGCGCTCGACTCGGAGGTCGAAGCGGCGATCCAGGAAAACCTCTACCGCCTGATGGAAGGCAAGACCGTCATCGCCATCGCCCACCGCCTGTCCACCATCGCCGCGATGGATCGCCTTGTGGTCATGGACAAGGGTCGCATCGTCGAACAGGGCAGCCACGACGAGCTGGTCGCCAGGGGCGGCATCTACGCCTCGCTCTGGCAGCGCCAGTCCGGCGGCTTCCTGCTCGACGACGTCGCCGGCGAGGCTGCCAACGACGCCGAAGCCAAGGGCCAGGCCGCGGAGTAGGGCAGGCAAAGATCGAGGCCTCTGCCAGTGCGGAGGCCTCTTTCATTTCAAGGGCGATATCAGCCCACATCATTGTGAACGCACCGCCCAACATTCGCCCGGCTTGGCGGCACGTTTCTCCTGCCAGGCTGCGGTTGCCTCGTGCAT
Organism: Aminobacter sp. LjRoot7; assembly: GCF_964252895.1. NCBI lineage: Bacteria > Pseudomonadati > Pseudomonadota > Alphaproteobacteria > Hyphomicrobiales > Phyllobacteriaceae > Aminobacter > Aminobacter sp. LjRoot7. Next base: position 722,994 of record NZ_CAXUPX020000001.1, on the reverse strand, counting down.
CGGTTGGGCCGAAAATAGTGAGTCGTTGCCGCCAGATAGCCCAGAGAGCTGATGAACAGAATCTACAAATGGTTCGAAAGCTGGGTCTATCCCTTCCGGGAGCCGAAAAACCTCAGGCCGCCCGCAACTGTCTGGGGCTTCCTCTGGCATTATGTCGGCCAGGCAAAGTTCGCCTTCTTCGCCATGCTGGTCATCGGCGGCATCGCGCCGCTCGTCGAGGCCGGGCTGTTCTATTTCGTCGGCCGCCTCGTCGACATCCTTGACGGACTGCCTGCCGACCGCAGCTGGGCGGCACTGTGGGATGTCGCGGGCCCCGAAGTGCTGTTCATGGCGCTCGTGGTGCTGGTCATCCGCACCCTCGTCGTCGGCCTGTCGGCGCTGGTCGACGAACAGACGATCACGCCCGGCTTCTACAATCTCGTACGCTGGCAGGCGCATCGCCACGTGTCGCGCCAGTCCTACTCCTTTTTCCAGAACGACTTTGCCGGCCGCATCGCGACAAAGGTCTGGCAGGCGGGGCAGGCGACCGGCGACCTGATGGAAAGCTTCATCGAGGTCGTCTGGTTCATGCTTGTCTACACCGTCACCACGCTCGCCGTGGTCGCCGGCCTCGACTGGCGGCTCGCCGCACTGGTGGTCGTATGGATCGTCGCCTTCGGCTTCCTCGCAAATCACTATTTGCCGTCGATCCGAAAGCATGCCGAGGCAACCGCCGAGGCCGGCTCAATGATCAATGGCCGTATCGTCGATTCCTATTCCAACGTGCAGACACTGAAGCTGTTCGCCGCCGACGGCGACGACCGCTACATCCGCTCCGGCTTCGACATCTATCTCGATGCGCTCCGGCCGTTCACCCGCAGGCTGACCGGCGTGCGCCTGGCGCTGACGGCACTTTCGGGTGTCATGATCACGGCCATCGCCTGGTACTCGATCCATCTATGGATCGAGGGCGCGATATCAGTCGGCGCCGTCGCCTTCACGCTCAGCCTCGTGCTGCGCCTCAACATGCTGCTCGGCCGGCTGATGATGCAGCTCAACGGTATCCTCAGGAACCTCGGCGTGCTGGAAAACTCCAAGGCGCTGATCAGCCAGCCGCTCGGTCTTGTCGACAATCCCGACGCAGGTGACCTGGTGGTCAAGGGCGGCGAGATCCGCGCCGACAAGGTCGTCTTCCACTATGGCAAGGGCGGCGGCGTGCTCGACGGCATCGAGCTTGTCGTCAAGCCGGGCGAGAAGGTCGGAATTGTTGGCCCGTCGGGCGCCGGCAAGACCACGCTCGCCAATCTCATCCTGCGCCTCTACGACCTCGAGGGCGGACGCATCCTGATCGATGGCCAGGACATCGCCACTGTCACGCAGAATTCGCTGCGTGGCCAGATCGGCGTCGTCAGCCAGGACACGGCGCTGTTCCATCGCTCGCTGCGCGACAACATCAAGCTCGGCAAGCCCGATGCATCGGATGAAGAGGTCGTTGCCGCCGCGCGCAAGGCCGAAGCGCACGACTTCATCCAGACACTCGCCGACAATCGCGGCCGCGAGGGCTACGATGCCTTCGTCGGCGAGCGCGGCGTCAAGCTGTCGGGCGGCCAGCGCCAGCGCGTGGCGATCGCGCGCGTCTTCCTCAAGGATGCGCCGATCCTGATCCTCGACGAGGCGACTTCGGCACTCGACAGCGACATCGAGGCGGCGATCCAGGAGAACCTGCACGCGCTGATGCAAAACAAGACCGTGCTCGCCATCGCCCACCGGCTGTCGACGATCGCAGCCCTCGACCGGCTGGTCGTGCTCGACAAGGGCGGCATCGCCGAACAGGGCACGCATGACGAGCTGCTCGCGCTCGACGGCCTCTACGCCCGCCTGTGGAAGCGCCAGTCCGGCGGCTTCCTGTTCAACGAGGACGGCGTGCTTGATGAATCGAGGCCGGCATGATGGCGCGTTCCGCAATCTGCCCCTCATCCGCCTGCCGGCACCTTCTCCCCGTGAAGGACGGGGAGAAGGGACAAGCGGCGCCGTCGACGCCTCCCTCTCCCCGTCCTTCACGGGGAGAGGGTAAGGGTGAGGGGCAGTGCAGCCATCTCAATTCGGGGGCGCCACAATGACCCCCGACCCCTTCCGCGAAAAACTCTGGCGCCGCTTCGAGGCCGCCATCGACCCGTTCCAGGACACCGATCGCGAGGTCCTGCCGGAAAGTGCTTGGGCCTTCATCCTCTACTTCGCCCGCCAGGCGAAGGGGCCGTTCACGCTGCTTTTGATCAGCGGCTTCCTTGCCGGTGCCATCGACGCGGCACTCTACTGGTCGGTCGGCTGGCTCATCGACCTGCTCGATTCCACCACCCCGCAGCGGCTGTTCGCCGACCACTGGCCCGAGCTTGCCGGCCTGCTGGTGCTGATCCTCGTCGTCCGCGCCGTCATCATCATCGGCTCGGCGATCGTCGAGCAGCAGGTCGTGGTGCCCGGCTTCTTCTCCATGGTCCGCTGGCAGGCGTTCCGGCGGGTCATCGAGCAGCCCTATGATTTCTACCAGAACGACTTCGCCGGCCGCATCGCCACAAAGATCGTGCAGGGCGGCGAGGCTGTCGGCGACTTCATCGTCAACGTGCTCCAGACGATGTGGGCCTTCCTCACCTTCGTGCTGCTATCGCTGACCATCCTGGTCTCGCTCGACCCGCTGATGGGGGCGGTGGTGCTCGCCTGGTTCGCCGGCTATGCCGCGATCGTCTACTTCCTGCTGCCCGAGATGCGCCGGGCCGGCCGCGCCACCGCCGACCAGCGCTCAATCTTCAACGGTCGCCTCGTTGATGCCTTCACCAACATAATGGCGGTCAAGCTGTTCGACAGCGGCCGCCGCGAGCACGCCTATGTCCGCGACGGGCTCGAAAGCTATCTCGGCGCCGTCTTCCGGCTGACACGCTCGATTACGACAGTGCGTTCGGCGGTTGCGCTCATCAACGGCGTGATGATGTCCGCCGTCGCCGCCATCTGCATCTTCAGCTGGTCGCGCGGCGAGATCTCCACCGGCGCCATTGCCGCGGCCCTCGGCCTCGTCTTCCGGCTCAACCAGATGTCGGGCTGGATGATGTTCAACATCAACGGCCTCGTCCGCAACTACGCCACCATACAGGATGCCACCCGCACCATCTCGGTGCGCCCGGCGATCCGCGACGCCGAGAATGCCACTGTCCTGCCACGCGCCAGCGGCGACATCCTGTTCGACAACGTCTCCTTCCACTACGGCAAGGGCAGCGGCGTCATCGAAAACCTCAACCTGCACATCCGCCCCGGCGAGCGCGTGGCGCTCGTCGGCCCATCCGGCGCCGGCAAGACCACCATCGTCAACCTCGCGCTGCGCCTGTTCGACGTCGAGCAGGGCCGCATCATGATCGACGGCCGCGACGTGCGCGACATCACCCAGGCCTCGCTGCGCGCCCAGTTCGGCGTCGTCAGCCAGGATGCCATGCTGATGCACCGCTCGATCTCCGACAATATCGGCTATGGCCGGGCAGGGGCGTCGCAAGCCGAGATCGTCGATGCCGCCCGCCGCGCCGCCGCTCACGACTTCATCGTCGACGTTGCCGACCCGCGCGGCCGGCGCGGCTACGATGCCCATGTCGGTGAGCGTGGCGTCAAGCTGTCAGGTGGCCAGCGCCAGCGCGTGGCGATTGCACGCATGATGCTCAAGGACGCGCCGATCCTGATCCTGGACGAGGCGACCTCGGCGCTCGACAGTGAGGTCGAGGCAGCGATCCAGGACAATCTCGACAGGCTGATGGAGGGCAAGACCGTCATAGCCATAGCCCACCGCCTGTCGACCATCGCAGCGCTCGACCGGCTGATCGTGCTTGACGAGGGTCGCATCGTCGAGGAGGGCAGTCACGACGCGCTGATCGCCAAGGGCGGGCTCTACGCGCAATTGTGGAAACGCCAGTCCGGCGGTTTCCTGGCCGACCGGCTCGCGGCGGAGTAGGATCGCGCCATGTCCTCCGTTCGCCCGCCCTCTATCCTGTCCAACCGCTCCGAGCAGACGCTCAACGTGCTCGAATACGAGCTGCTGGCCGAAAAGGCCGCAGCTCTCGGCCGCTCCGGTGATCGTGTGGGCGAAGCCATGGCCAAGCTCACCGCGCATCAGGGCGATGCCGAAGAACGCCGCGTGCTCGTCAAGGCTGCGGCGGACGCGGTCTATGCCTATTTCATCCAGCGCGAGCTGTGCGGCCTGCGCAAGCATGACGACGCCATCCGCGACTATGCCATCCCGCGCGAGGTGCTGGTGCGACTCGGCGCGAGCTGAGCCTTTGGCAGTGCTTTTCCGGTGCAAGGGCAGCCTGCCGCAGCCGACGCCAAACCGCGCTCATCTCAGCGGCTGCTGAAGAACCCGCAAACCCGCTGCGACGGGCACTTTGCAGGGGTTTTTCCACTGCTTTGTATCGCCCCCGCGACAATCTGCCCATGTGCCGTATGCCGTCTGGACAAAAAGGGCCTTCACGCCTAAACCGAAATCCAAATGCCGGAGGAATTCGCTAGCCTGGTTGCCATGCGCTGTCGGGCTTGCATCGTTGAGCGGGGACAATTGCTCAGCCTCTGGTTGGAATTGAGGCAAAAGGATCAGTCCCGTGAGCGCAACCGATACGAGCGAGCCAAATCGCCGCGATTTTCTCTATGTCGCAACCGGCATGGCCGGTGCAGTCGGCGCCGCCGCAGTGGCTTGGCCCTTCATCGACCAGATGCGCCCGGACGCCTCGACGCTCGCCGCGTCGTCGGTCGAGGTTGACGTCTCGTCGCTCACGCCGGGCATGTCGCTGACCGTCAAGTGGCGCGGCAAGCCGGTGTTCATCCGCAACCGCACTCCCGAAGAGATCAAGGCGGCAAAAGAAGTGCCGATGGCCGATCTCAAGGATCCGGTCGCGCGCAACGCCAACATTTCGAGCGACGCCCAGGCGACCGACATCGATCGCACCGCCGGCGAAGGCAAGGAAAACTGGCTGGTCATGGTTGGCGTCTGCACCCATCTGGGCTGCGTGCCGCTCGGCCAGCAGGGTGATTTCGGTGGCTGGTTCTGCCCGTGCCACGGCTCCCACTACGACACGGCGGGCCGCATCCGCAAAGGACCGGCGCCGGAAAACCTTCACATACCGAATTTCCAGTTTCTTTCCGACACGACGATCCGGATAGGCTGAGGCAGGGGGACATAATTCCATGAGCGGTGGACACTCGACCTATTCGCCCAAAACCGGCATCGGCCGCTGGATCGATGCACGCATGCCGCTGCCGCGGCTGGTGCACGACTCGTTCGTCTCCTACCCGGTTCCGCGCAACCTGAACTACGCCTACACCTTCGGCGGCATCCTCTCGATCATGCTGGTGGCGCAGATCCTCACCGGCGTCGTTCTGGCGATGCACTACGCCAACGACACGACGCTGGCCTTCCAGTCGGTCGAAAAGATCATGCGCGACGTCAACTCCGGTTGGCTGCTGCGCTACATGCACTCCAACGGTGCGTCGTTCTTCTTCATCGCCGTCTACATCCACATCATGCGCGGTCTCTACTACGGCTCCTACAAGGCGCCGCGTGAGCTGCTGTGGATCCTTGGCTGCATCATCTACCTCCTGATGATGGCGACCGGCTTCATGGGCTACGTTCTGCCCTGGGGTCAGATGTCCTTCTGGGGCGCGACTGTCATCACCGGCTTCTTCACCGCCATTCCATTGGTCGGCGAGTGGGTCCAGCAGCTGCTGCTCGGTGGCTTCGCCGTCGACAATCCGACGTTGAACCGCTTCTTTGCGCTGCACTACCTGCTGCCGTTCATGATCGCCGGCGTCGTGGTGCTGCACGTCTGGGCCCTGCATGTCACCGGCCAGACCAACCCGACCGGTATCGAAGTGAAGTCGAAGACCGACACCGTTGCCTTCACGCCCTATGCGACCATCAAGGATGGTTTCGCCATGGTCGTGTTCCTGGCCGTGTTCGCCTACTTCATCTTCTACATCCCGAACTTCCTCGGCCACCCTGACAACTACATCCAGGCCGACTCGCTGAAGACCCCGGCGCACATCGTTCCGGAATGGTACTACCTGCCGTTCTACGCGATCCTGCGCGCCGTCACCTTCAACATCGGGCCGATCGACTCCAAGCTTGGTGGCGTGCTCGCCATGTTCGGTTCGATCGCCGTGCTGTTCGTCGTGCCGTGGCTCGATACCTCGAAGGTTCGTTCGGCCGTCTACCGTCCGTGGTACAAGCTGTTCTTCTGGCTCTTCGTCATCAATGCGATCTTCCTCGGCTGGCTCGGTTCGCGCCCCGCTGAAGGTGCCTACGTGATCATGTCGCAGCTGGCCACGCTCTACTACTTCGCATTCTTCCTGGTCATCATGCCGGTTCTTGGCCTGATCGAGACCCCGCGCCGCTTGCCCAACTCGATCACCGAAGCGGTGCTCGAGAAGAACAAGGGCGGCTCGGCTCATCCGGCCGGTGCAAACGCTGCGCCCGAAACCCGCGGCTGAACCAACGAGAATCTGAAAGGGATTTTGGAATGAAAAAGATTCTCAACGGTCTGGCGGCCATCGGCTTCCTCCTCGTCGGCTCCGCCGGCGTGGCGGTCGCCGCCGAGGAAGCGAACCACGCTGCCGAGCCGACGCACTTCCCGATCCACAAGCCGAAGGAAATGGACTGGACCTTCGCCGGCCCGTTCGGCACCTTCGACAAGGGCCAGCTCCAGCGCGGTCTGAAGATCTACAAGGAAGTCTGCTCGGCCTGCCACTCGATGAACCTGGTGGCGTTCCGCACGCTCGAGGACCTCGGCTACTCCGAAGCCCAGGTCAAGGCATTCGCCGCCGAGTACGAAGTGCAGGACGGCCCGAACGGCGAAGGCGAGATGTTCACCCGCAAGGCACTGCCGGGCGATCACTTCCCGTCGCCCTTCCCGAACACGGCTGCTGCTGCTGCTGCCAACGGTGGCGCTGCTCCGCCCGACTTCTCGCTGATCGCCAAGGCGCGCGGCGTCGAACGCGGCTTCCCGACCTTCGTCTTCGACATCTTCACGATGTATGCGTCGAACGGCCCAGACTACATCCACGCGCTGCTGACCGGCTATGACGAGCAGCCGCCGGCCGGCATGGAGATCGCCGAGGGCACGCACTACAACCCGTACTTCATCGCCGGCAAGTCGCTGGCCATGGCCAAGCCGCTTTCGGACGGCCAGGTGACCTACGAGGATGGTTCGCCCGAGACCGTCGAGCAGTATTCGCGCGACGTCGCTGCCTTCCTGATGTGGGCTGCCGAGCCGCATCTCGAGGCGCGCAAGCAGACCGGTTTCGCGGTCATGATCTTCCTGGTGCTGTTTGCCGGCCTGGTCTACGCCACCAAGCGCAAGGTCTGGGCAAACGTCGCCCACTAAGCCGCACCGCAGATTGATAGAGAAGGGCGCTCGCAAGGCGCCCTTTTCTTTTGCCGTCCAACCAGTCACAACTTCCGCTGCATCCTCCGGTGCCGAACCGGGACGATGCGCGAACCACAGCGCCAGGGCGTTGAGTGCGGGGAGGCCCCCGCGGCGCCGCCGGCAACGGAGCCCCCGCCGATGAACACCTCGCTCGAACAGACGCTGCTTGGCGCCATCAGGACGATCCCCGACTATCCGCGCCCCGGCGTGATGTTCCGCGACATCACCACGCTGCTCGGCAATGCGCGCGCCTTCCGCCGCACCATCGACGAGCTGGTCCATCCCTATGCGGGTGCCAAGATTGACCAGGTTGCCGGCATCGAGGCGCGCGGCTTCATCCTCGGCGGCGCCATCGCCCACCAGATGTCGGCCGGCTTCGTGCCGATCCGCAAGAAGGGCAAGCTGCCGCACGAGACCGTGCGCATCGCCTACAGCCTCGAATACGGGCTCGACGAGATGGAGATGCACAAGGACGCGGTCAAGGAGGGCGAGAAGGTCATCCTCGTCGACGACCTGATCGCTACCGGCGGCACGGCGGAGGCCGCGGTCAAGCTTTTGCGCCAGATCGGGGCCGACATCGTCGCCGCTTGCTTCATCGTCGACCTGCCCGAACTCGGCGGCCGCAAGAAGCTCGAGGCGCTCGGCGTCGACGTCCGCACCCTGATCGCCTTCGACGGGCATTGAGGGGTCCCTTGAGGCGTTGAGAGTATCTCGACGCCTCTGCACATTTCCCGTCCGCCCTCTACGCATTACCTGGCTGCTGAGACGCGGCCCTGAGGCTGCTTAGCCCGATTCTGCTGCGTGTCTTGCCGGCAGTCGAAGCGCGACGCTGCCTACGGGTTCCCTGCGCCACTTCCGGCTTCACGGCGGTGTGCCGCTGAAACAATCGAAACACTCCCGTGCCGCTTCAGAAAAACAGCTGAAATCGGGCCGGCGTAGGACTGGACGTGCCGCGAGTGCGGCAGGTTCAACCGGCCAGGCGCGCCCTCCATTGCCCGAACCCAAGATCGCGGCAGAGGCGCGTCTTGCTCCCCAACACGAGTGTTCGACAATGCTGAAGTCAACTGCTTCGCACGAGTTTCCCAAACGGCTGCGCGCCCGCCTCATTGGCCAGGATGACCCCGGCTATGAGGCGGCGCGCAGCCTTTACAACGCCATGATCGACAAGCGGCCGCGCTGGATCGTGCCCTGCGCCGACGTCGGCGATGTCGTTGCTGCCGTCAACCATGCCCGCGACCGGCAACTGCTCGTCGCCATTCGCGGCGGCGGCCACAACGGCCCGGGCCTGGGCAGCTGCGATGGCGGCATGGTCATCGACATGTCGCCGATGAAACGCATCGACATCGACCCGATCACCCGCACCGTCCGTGTCGAAGCCGGTTGCACCCAGGGTGATGTCGATCTGGCGACCAGCGCGCATGGGCTGGCGGTGCCGGCCGGCATCGTCTCGAGCACCGGCATCGCCGGGCTGACGCTCGGCGGTGGCACCGGCTATCTCACCCGCAAGTACGGCCTCACCATCGACAACCTGCTCGCGGCCGAGGTCGTGCTCGCCGATGGCAGCGTCGTCACTGCAAATGCCCAAGAGCATACCGAGCTGTTCTGGGCACTGCGCGGCGGCGGCGGCAATTTCGGCGTCGTCACCCACTTCACCTTCCAGGCGCATCCGGCCAAGGAGGTCTATGCCGGGCCAATCTTCTACGACATCGCCCATGCCGCCGAGATCATGCGCTGGTACCGCGACTTCCTGCCCGGCGCCCCGCGCGAACTCGGCATGTTCTTCGGCATGAAGACGGTGCCCTCCTGCGACCCGTTCCCGCGCGAGATCTGGGGACGGCGCATCTGCGCCCTGATCAGCTGCTACAACGGCACCGAGGCGGACGGCATGCGGGCGATGCAGCCGATGCGTGATGCGCTCCCCAAGCCGCTGATGGACGGCATGATGAAGATCCCCTTCGCCGCCCTGCAAGGGCTGTTTGACCCGCTGCTGCCCAAGGGGCTGCACTGGTACTGGAAGGGCGACTATGTCGACGAGCTGTCCGACGCGGCCATCGCCGCCCATGTCGAGCATGGCTCGAAAAGCCCGAGCGAGCTGTCGCTGATGCATCTCTACCCCATTGACGGCGCGGTCCACGACGTGGCGCCTGATGCCACCGCATGGGGTGCACGGCGCGCCCGCTGGTCGATGGTCATCGCCGGCATCGACCCCGACCCGGTGAAGGCGCCGATGCTGAAGCAATGGGCCAGCGCCTACTGGGCCGCGGTGCACAAGCACAATCCGCATGGCGGCGCCTACATCAACTTCATGATGGACGATGAGGGCGAAGCACGCGTGCGTGCCGCCTATGGTGGCAACTACCAGCGCCTGGTCGCCGTCAAGCGCCGCTACGACCCGGCCAACCTCTTCCGCGTCAACCACAACATCCGGCCATAAGCCGAAAGCCCGCGAAGGTACTGCCGGGGCGGGGAGAATTTCTCCACGCCCCGGCATGTTGCCGGAACTGCGGCGCCTTTGTTTGGCGAGGCCTGTCAGCTGAGCCCGTAAGTCAGGTTCATGCGTCCGTTGCCAAGTTGCCCGACCTTGCGCAGTTCGAGCTGATGGCGGCGCGCTATCGTTGCAAAAAGCGCCTTTCCTTCGCCGGCAATCAGCGGATAGACGATGACACGCAGTTCATCGACAAGACCGGCATCGATAAGGCTCGTCGTGGTCCGGGCACCTCCAACCAGATAAATGTCCTTGCCGGGTTGCTGCTTGAGGGCAGCAATCTGTTCGGGCCCCCTGAGGAAGCTCGTTGTTGGCCACTGTGCCGCTGTCAACGTGTTCGAAAGCACATAGTGTGGGGTTTTCTTGATGAAGCTGGCCCATTCCAGCTCCGCCTTTGTCGGCGCGTTGCCGGTGATCCAGGCGGGAGTGCCCGGTTCATTCTGAATCGCCGTCCAGTACCCTTCATAGCCGGGATACATGCCTCCACCGAGCAGGCAGGCATCGATCTGCGGCGTCAGGCCGTAATCCTCCGACCAAGCCTCGACCCAGTCCGCGGTGCCTTCCGGTCCCTCCATCTTGCCATCGACGGAGATCTTCATTCCAGCAATCAGCTTGCGCATTTCAGCCTCCACTGCGTTCCGTCAGGTTTCGACGGTATCAAGGCTGAGACACGTCATGTGAACATTCAGCCATATGGTTGAATGTAGGGGCTGCCAAAAAATAGTCAACCAAATGGTATAATGTTTGAGTCGCCAGCTGTCAGCAGAGTGCGTGGATAGCCGCCTCCGTTTTTCCACGCCCTCGCCACCTCCCGTACAATTCACCTCGCGATCTTCCACGGGACCCCGGCGCGCACCGGGCAGCGGGGGGAAGCGCCGGTGCCGGGCTGGCAGGAGGTCGGATCTCCTGCTGGGTGATGAGCCCCCAAGCCCGGGCCTTGCGGCGGCTGGCGGTGAAAGCCGAGGCGACTGAGCGGGGCAAGAACACCGAGCGGGGCGCGAACGTCGCGCCACTAACATACTATCGGAAGGCACGGCCTCGCGCCCCGCTTCCCGAAGTTTTCACAAGCAATGGCCAGACCGGAAACGGGGCGTGGCGGAGACGGAGCGCGTCACCTTCTCCCCAAGTGGGAGAAGATGACCGAGCGAAGCGAGGTCGGATGAGGGGTGTTGGAAGGAATGAGAGGCCGCAGAAAGAAGTGCTGAGTGGCGCACATTCGGAAATGCCGCACTCCGTCCAACACCCCTCATCCGCCCCTCCGGGGCATCTTTTCCCACAGGGGAGAAGGAAGAACCGCTATCCCACCTTCACCAGCACGGCGCTGTCGAACTCGATGACCTTGTCGCCGGTCGAGTCGAACCCTTCGGAGTGCAGCGTCATCATGCGCCAGCCGGGGCGCGTGGCGAGGGGGCGGTGGTCGATGCCGCGGCGGGTGAAGGTGACCGTCTCGCCGGCAAACACAGGCTTCAGCCATTTCAGGTTCTTGAAGCCGGGCGAGGGGCCGAATTCGGGCTTCGGGCCGGGGCCGTCCCAGACGCGGCCACGATGGGCGAGGTTGAGCTTCATCCAGGCTGCCGTGGTGTGCCAGCCGGAGGCGCAGAGGCCGCCGAAGACGCTCTTCTTCGCTGCTTCCTCGTCGGTGTGGAAAGGCTGGGGGTCGTATTTGCGGGCGAAATCCTTGATCGCCTCGGCGCTGAAGTGATGGCTGCCGAGCGTGATGGTGACACCGATGCCGAGATACTCGTCGAGGGTCATCGAGCCGCCTCGCGGGTCAGGAACATGCAGGTGTTGACCAGTTCGAAGACCGGTTCGCCCTTCTGGTTGGCCAGTTCGGCGCGCCAGGTGACGAAACCGAGACCGGGCTTCGACTTCGACAGGCGGCTCGACAGGATGGTCAGTTTGCCGCCAAGCCTGTCGCCGGCCAGCACCGGCTTTTTCCACTTGGCGTAGTCGATGCCGGGCGCACCTTGCGAGGTCGATTGGAGCAGAAGCGCGTCGCACAGCATGCGCATGAACATCGAGCAGGTGTGCCAGCCCGACGCCGACAGCCCGCCGAGAATGCTCGCCTTGCCGGCCTCCTCGTCGAGGTGGAAGGGCTGGGCGTCGAACTCCGAGGCGAACTCGATGATCTCCTCCGCGACAACGGTCTTGGTGCCGAGGTCGATGATCACGCCCTCACCAAGGTCCTCATATGCCCATGTCTTGCTGGTGCTCATCGGCAATCCTGTTCAAGCTTGTACGATAATCTTGGACCGGCCCTGCGGGTCACGCAAGGCCGGCCGCAAGGCAATCGTTGGCTCAGAGCCAGCCGCGGCGGCGGAACCACCAGAACGGCAGGATGGCCGAAACCACCATCAGGCCGATCGCCATGGGATAGCCGAGCATCCACTTCAGCTCCGGCATCAGGTCGAAGTTCATGCCGTAGATCGAGGCAACCAGCGTCGGCGGCAGGAACACCACAGCGGCGACCGAGACGATCTTGATGATGCCGTTCTGCTCGATGTTGATCATGCCGAGCGTGGCATCGAGCAGGAAGGTGATCTTCTGCGACAGGAACGAGGCGTGGTCGGTGAGCGACAGCACGTCGCGCGACAGCGTCTTGACCCGCGCCTTGGCGTCCTTGCCGTTCTTGCCCTGGGCGAGTGCATTGGCGAGGAAGCCGGACAGGCGCTGCAGCGAGGTCAGGCTGTCGCGGATGTTGGATGTCAGCGACTCCTTGCGGCCGAGGTCCTTGAGGATCTGCTGGAAGCCCCGGTCGCGGCTCGAGGCCTTGGTTCCGGTCGGGTTGAAGATGTCCTTCGACAACAGTTCGATGTCGCGCGACACCCGCTCGAGCACGTCTGCAAGGCGGTCGACGAGCGCCTCCAGCAGCCCGACGAGGATCGTCTCGCCCGACGTGCAGCCGATCGCTGCCTTCTCGGCGCGCAGCGGAAACGCCAGGAACGCCTTCGGCTCGTGATAGCGTATGGTGACCAGCAGGTTGCGACGCAACACGAAGGTCACCGGCGACATCACAGGATCGTCGCTGTCGGCCTGCGAGGGCAAGGTGGCGGTCATGAAGTAGGCGCCGTCCTCGACATAGAGGCGGGACGAGATCTCGATCTCCTCCATTTCCTCGCGCGTCGGAACACCCACGCCGAGCCATTGCTCGACTTCGGCCTCTTCCTGCTTGGTCGGATTGAACAGGTCGGCCCAGACAATGCTGTCCTTTTCGGCCGCAATGGAGTCTGCAAGGCGCAGACGATCGTTTTCCACGACGAATGCCTTGATCATCGCCGGTCTCCCATACTGGAGCTGATATAGTGCCCGATCTTGGGCGGGGTTAAGGATTGCGCCAGCGGGGTGCGTGAGTAACCGGGTCGGCGCCTAGGCGCGATAGACCCGGTCGGCTGCGACGTCAAGTTGCAAATCGGTAAGGTGATGCCGAGCCGGCCGCCGCTCAGAAGAACTCGTCGAGCAACTGGTAGTAGGACAGCTTGGCCGCATCGGCGTCGGGCAGGCCGTAGAGCGCGAGGAAGGGCGCTATCCACTCTTCGCCGAGATTGAAGTGGATGCTCCAGCAGGCGAGCGCGAGGTCCTGGTGCAGGTCGGCGACGCCGAGCCGGCTGCAGTCGATGAAGCCGGTGAAGCGGCCGCCATCGGCCATGAAATTCGGCATGGAGGCGTCGCCATGTGTCACGACAAGTGTCTCGGACGCCGGCCGCCGCGCCAGAAGCTCCTCGAACACCTGCTGCGCGCTCTGCCCCAGCCATTCGTCGTCGAAATCGTCTTCATCGACCTCACCGGCGTCAGTGCGGGCCTTGGCCACGGCGATGCGTTGCGTAAGGCTGTGATCGAACGGGCAGGCGGCGACGTCGAGCGCATGCAGCCGGCGCAACGCATCGGCCATGATGGCGATGGCTTCGGCAGGGACTGTTTCTTGCGAAACGAGATCCCGCCCGGCAACCGCGCTCATCAAAAGCCAGTTATGGCCGGCATGGGTTTCGAAGACGATGACTTCGGGGCAGGGAATGCCCTGGCCACCCAGCCACCAAAGCCGGGCCACCTCGTCGGGCAGTTCGGCGAACTGGCCTGACGCCTCGGTCTTGAGGAACAGCGTCGGCTTGCCGTCGGCCACCAGCTTGAACACGCCGGCGTCCGAATGGCCGATGGTTTGCTGCTGCCAGCCATAGCCGGCCAGCGCTTCACGCAGCGACGCGGGAAGATCCATCTCGAAATGTGCGTGCTGCGTCATCGGTCCCTCAAAGCGTCGCTTGCAGCGCGGGATAGCATCGCTGCCGTCGCCTGCGTCTGGGCCAGATAGGTATTCGAAATTGGGCCGTCGAGAACAATTCGGTCGGTTGTGCGTAAGGCGGCCTACGTTTCGTGATGACGTACCCAATGCTTAAGTATCGAGCCCGATCTGGGTGCTAGATTTGGCCGCATGACGTTGCCGTCCTAGACAAACAAAAAAGGCCGGGGTGACCCCGACCTTTCTCTAGCGTCTCAACATCCAGTGCCAGTACATCCGTGGTCAAAGGTGGAGACGATCTGCAAATCTCCAGGCGACCGTAGCCAGGCTTGGTTAGCAAAAGGTTAACGGGAGCAGACCGAGAGCCGGACTTGCAAAGGCCGAGCGCATTCTATTGCGCCGCGCCAAAAGAAAAGCCCCGCGATGCGGGGCTTTCTTATGCGTACGCGGCGGCCAGGATCAGGTGTTGAACTTGAACAGCATCACGTCGCCGTCCTGGACGACATATTCCTTGCCTTCGTCGCGCGCCTTGCCGGCTTCCTTGGCCGGGACTTCGCCGCCAAGCGTTACGAAGTCGTTGAAGGCGATTGTCTGGGCGCGGATGAAGCCGCGCTCGAAGTCGGTGTGGATGACACCGGCCGCCTGCGGTGCCTTGGCGCCCTTGTGCACGGTCCAGGCACGCGTCTCCTTCGGACCCACGGTGAAGTAGGTGATGAGGTGCAGAAGCTCGTAGCCGGCGCGGATGAGCTTATCGAGGCCCGGCTCATCGAGGCCAAGATCGGCGAGGAATTCCTGCGCCTCTTCGTCGGGCAACTGCGCCACTTCGGCTTCGATCGCGGCTGAAATGACGACGACGCCGGCGCCCTGCGCCTCGGCCATCTTCTGGACGGCTTGGGTGTGCTCGTTGCCGGTGGCAGCTTCGCTTTCGGCGACGTTGCAGACATAGAGCACCGGATGCGAGGTAAGCAGGTTCAGGCCCTGCAGGATCTCGAGATCCTCGGCAGCGATGCCCTTGAGCAGCAGCCGGGCTGGCTTGCCGTCCTGCAGCAGCGCCAGGGCCTGCTCCATCATCGGCAGGATTGTCGTCGCTTCCTTGTCCTTGCTGGCAGCGCGCTTGCGGAACTGAACGATGCGGCGCTCGAGGCTCTCGAGGTCGGCGAGCATCAGCTCGGTTTCGACCGTTTCGGCGTCGGCGACGGGGTCGATGCGGCCTTCGACATGGGTGATGTCGTCATCTTCAAAGCAGCGCAGCACATGCACGATGGCGTCGACCTCGCGGATGTTGGCGAGGAACTGGTTGCCCAGGCCTTCACCCTTCGAGGCGCCGCGCACCAAGCCGGCGATGTCGACGAAGGAGATGCGGGTCGGAATGATCTCCTTCGACTTGGCGATGTTGGCCAGCTGCTTGAGACGCGGATCCGGTACCGCGACCTCGCCGGTGTTCGGCTCGATGGTGCAGAACGGATAGTTGGCGGCCTGTGCCGCGGCGGTGCGCGTCAGCGCGTTGAAAAGCGTCGATTTGCCAACGTTGGGCAGGCCAACGATGCCGCATTTGAAACCCATGGTGATCGGTCCTATCGGGAAATCGGAATTTGAACAGGGCTATGGGCGATAGGGCCTAAGATCGTCAAGTCTTTCAGCGTCGCACACGGTCCCGCGCACGGCATCCGTCAGTCGGGATTCTTGTCGTAGGCCTTGGTTCCCGGTGGCAGGACGACCCATGAATGGCGGCGGCAGTCGTAGACAGAATCCTCCGGAGGGGGAAAATCCGGGTCGGCGAAGCCGCCGACAGCGACCGCCACGAACGCGCTTTCGGCGCCGACTTCGGTGTGGAACAGGTTGGTGCCGCAGACCGGGCAGAAGCGGAAGGTGTAGCGGGACCCCCTGTCGCCGACACGCAGGTACTCCGTCGCCGTGCCCGTGACCGTATAGGGCGGGGCGAAGGCGGCAAGGGCCGCAAAGACGCTGCCGGTGCGGCGCTGGCAGGCCAGGCAATGGCAGACGCCGACACCGAGCAGTGTGCCACTGACCTCGATGCTCAGCTTCCCGCAGGAGCAGGATGCGGTTTTGAATTGCATGGTGACACCTCGCCGGACGGATGCGTCGGACCAAAGGGCAATTGCGCGCCCTTATCGCATGAACGAAGGCGAATGTCTTTGCGGGGCGCTCAGTCCTTGCCGAGCAGCTTCTTCAACATCGCGGCCATCGGGCCGGTCTCCGGAACTTTGATGGCAGGCTGGTTCGGGCGGGCTTGGCGGATGTGACTCTGGGCCTTCGGCGCCTGCGGCTTGGCTGCCTTCGGCGGTGGAGCGTCGCCCGCGCTCGTCGGCTGCAGCTTGCCGCGCAGCCCGACGGTGACCTTGTTCATGAAGCCGTTGTCGTCGCCCTTGGTCAGCAGATCGGCGCTGTCGGCGAGGAGGTCGAGGAGGACGTTGAGCCACTCCTTGTCGGCCTTGGCAAAATCGCCAAGCACGTGGCCGTGGACCATTTCCTTGACGCCGGGGTGGCCGATGCCGATGCGGACGCGGCGATAATCCTTGGCGATATGCTGGTCGATCGAGCGGATGCCGTTGTGGCCGCCAGCGCCGCCGCCAACCTTGACCCGCACCTTGCCGGCGACGAGGTCGAGCTCGTCATAAAAGACGATGAGATCGGCGGGGGCGAGCTTGTAGAAACGCATGGCCTCGCCGACCGACTGGCCGGACAGGTTCATGAAGGTCTGCGGCTTGATCAGGATGATCTTTTCGCCGGCAATGCTGCCTTCGGCGATCAGGCCCTTGAACTTCTTCGTCCAGGGCGAAAACGAATGGCGGCGGGCAATTGCGTCCGCCGCCATGAAGCCGACATTGTGCCGGTTGTTCTGGTATTGCGTACCCGGATTGCCGAGACCTGCAAAGAGCAGCATGTTTCGGGGCCTCCGAGTATGCGCCGATTATGCCTCTGGGGCAGCCTCGGTTGCGCCTTCTTCCGACTTCGATGCCGAGGTGCCGGCGATCGTTGCGATGGTGAAATCGCGGTCAGAGATGACGGGCTTTACGCCCTTCGGCAGCTTGACGGCCGAGATGTGGATCGAATCGCCGATGTCGGTGCCGTCGAGGTCGACGGTGATGAACTCGGGGATCGCGTTGGCCGGGCAGTGGAACTCGACCTCGTGACGGACGATATTCAGCGTGCCGCCGCGCTTGATGCCGGGCGACTTCTCTTCATTGATGAAGTGAACCGGAACCTGGACGTTGACTTCGGTGTTTGCGCCAACGCGCAGGAAGTCTACGTGCATCGGGAAGTCACGGACCGGATCGAGCTGGTAGTCCTTCGGCAGGACCTGGATCTTCTTGCCGCCGACGTCGATCGTCGCCACGGTGGTCAGGAAGCCGCCGCCATGGATCTTGTAGAAGATGTCCTTGTAGGACAGGGCGATGGCCAGGGGAGGCTGCTTGTCGCCGTAAATAACTGCAGGCACTTTACCGTTGCGACGAACTTCACGGGCGGACCCCTTACCGACCAGTTCGCGTGCTTCGGCCTTGAGCTCGTATGTTTCGCTCATGGCATTTCCTTTCGGTTGTATGGAGCGCCTACGGCGGGCATGAAGCCTGATCCGTAAACGTCGAAAGCCGCCGGGTGAGGCGGCCTTCCGCCGCGTTGCCTCCAAGGGTGTCTACGCGGGTGGCGGCTCTATATCGGAAGGTGGCAAAAAGTGCAACCGCCGCGCCGTTTTTGGGCTGGCTCCCCGTTGATGCAGCTGTGGCTGCTCGCGCTTCTCCAGCCGAGCCTGTATCAGGCCGGGCTCAACTAATGAAGCCGACAAGCCAGATATGTACGAAATCCTCCCCCTCAACCTTTCGACTGCAACCATCGTGGTGCTGGTCGTTGCCGCCTTCGTCGCCGGCTGCGCGCGCGGCTTCTCGGGTTTTGGCGGGGCGCTGATCTTCGTGCCGGTGGCAAGCGCGCTGATCGGCGCCAAGCTTGCCGTGCCGCTGCTACTCATCGTCGACTTGGTGCTGACGCCGGGGCTGATTCCCAAGGCGTGGCGCAGCGCCGATCGCGGCAATGTCGGTGTCATGGCGCTGGGGGCGGTCATCGGCGTGCCGACCGGCACCTACCTGCTCACCCATGTCGATGGCGTCATGATCCGCTGGGCGATCGTCGCCATAGTCGCCGGGCTGTTGGCACTGCTGATGTCGGGCTGGCGCTACCATGGCCGTCCGCATGCCAGCCTGACGGCAGCCGTCGGCATGACCTCGGGGCTGTTTTCGGGGGCCGCCCAGGTCGGCGGTCCGCCTGTCGTCGCCTATTGGCTCGGTGGCGCGATCCCGCCACTGACGGTGCGGGCCAACATCGTGCTCTATTTCGCCATTTCGAGCGTGCTGTCGATCACCAGCTACCTGGTCGCCGGACTGCTGACCTGGGAGACGGTCGGGCTGTCACTGACGATCGGGCCGACCTTCGCGATCGGTCTCTACATCGGCTCGCGGCTGTTCAGCCGGGCCAACGAGGCGACCTTCCGCCGCATCTGCTACGGGCTGATTGCCACAGCTGCGATCATCGGCTTGCCGGCACTCGACGGTGTGCTGCGATGACTGGGGAAGGCGCCCGCCGGACCTTCGTTGTTGAAGATCGGGCCGCTTTCAAATAGACTTCACATATCGGGGGCATGGTGGACTCCCCGTGAGGCGTGAGCCCAAGTTCCGCCTTCGCTAGCTATGCGGAGGAAAAACCATGCCTCGGATGATTTCATCCCAAAATCTACTGCCACTGATCGGCACCGATCGTTGCCCGCTGATCATCGACGTGCGCAGGGCCGAAGCCTTTGCGGCGTCGCCGACGCGTATCGCCGGCGCGTTCTGGCGCCATCACATGAAGACCGACGACTGGTTGCCGCAATTGCCGGCCGGACGCGAACTGGTCGTCTATTGCGCCCACGGTCACAATGTCAGCGAGATCGCCGCAGCTCGCCTGACCGCTGCAGGCGCCTCCGTTTCGATGCTCGAAGGCGGCATCGACGCTTGGATTGCGGCGGGTGGGCTGCTCGTTGCCCGCGAAGCGCCCGGACTTGAGCCCGGATTGCCACAGCCGAGCGTGTGGGTGACGCGGTCGCGGCCGAAGATCGACCGCATCGCTTGCCCTTGGCTCATCCGGCGGTTCATCGACCCGCTTGCGGTGTTCCACTTCGTCTCGGCCGAATGGGTCAAGGACGTCGCCGACGAGACCGGCGCCATCCCCTATGACATCAAGGACGTGCATTATTCGCATCGCGGCGAGGAGTGCACCTTCGACACGCTGATATCGGAGTTCGGGCTGACTAATCCCGCCCTGATGCATCTTGCCCGCATCGTGCGCGGCGCTGATACAGCCCAGCTCGACATGGAGCCGCAGGCGGCGGGCTTGCTCGCGATATCGCTCGGCCTGTCGGCGATCGAGGACGACGACCTCGCGCAACTGGAAAAGGGCATGACGATCTACGACGCGTTGTATGGCTGGTGCCGTTACGCTACCTCGGAAACCCACAACTGGCCGGCAAAGGCGATCTGACATGGATACGACGCCATTGAGGGCCGCGCCTCCTTCATTCGGAGAGGCGACGCGGACCTTCGCCAAGATCGGCCTGCTGTCGTTCGGCGGGCCGGCAGGCCAGATCGCGCTGATGCACAAGATCCTCGTCGACGAGAAGCGCTGGCTCGACGAGCCGCGTTTCCTGCATGCGCTCAACTACTGCATGTTGCTGCCGGGGCCCGAGGCAATGCAGCTTGCGACCTATGCCGGCTGGCTCATGCACGGCATCAGGGGCGGGCTGGTCGCCGGGCTGCTGTTCGTTCTGCCAGGTGCTTTCGTCATCACCGCACTGTCTGCGATCTACCTGACCGTCGGTCACGTCACGCTGGTGCAGGGGCTGCTTTTCGGACTCAAGGCAGCCGTGCTCGCCGTCGTGCTCGAGGCGCTGATCAAGGTGTCCAAACGCGCGTTGAAGAACGGCAGCATGGTCATCCTCGCCATAGCGGCCTTCGTCGCCATCGCCTTCCTCAAGCTGCCGTTCCCGCTGATCATTGCGGCCGCGGCAATCATCGGCGCGCTGATGCATCTATTCGGGACCAACGGCAGCAGGGCGTCGGCGGAAGCCGAGCCGGAAATCGCCTATGCCATGCCGGAATGGACGCAGCCGAGCGCGCGGCGGTTCTTCTCCACGCTCGCCGTCTGGCTGGCGATCTGGTTCGTGCCGCTGATCGTCTTGTGGCAGGCGCTCGGCCCGACGCATGTGTTTACGACAGAGGCGACGTTTTTCTCCAAGATGGCAGCAGTAACCTTCGGCGGGGCCTATGCGGTGCTCGCCTATGTTGCGCAGCAGGCGGTCGAGGTGCATGGCTGGCTGAAGCCGGACGAGATGCTGACCGGCCTCGGCCTCGCGGAGACGACGCCGGGGCCGCTGATCCTGGTGCTGGTGTTCGTCGGTTTCCTCGGTGGGGCGCGACTTTCGGCGCTGGCACCATTGGCCGGCGGCGTCGCGGGGGCTGTGGTGACGCTGTGGTTCACCTTCGTGCCGTGCTTCTTGTGGATCTTCGTCGGCGCGCCCTATGTCGAGACGGTGCGCAACGTGCGCTGGCTGGCAAGCGCATTGTCTGCGGTCACCGCTGCCGTCGTCGGCATCATCGCCAACTTGGCCGTGTGGTTTGGGCTGCACGTGCTGTTCGGCAATGTCGGGGAGGTGACCTGGGGGCCGTTCGCACTGCCGGTGCTGGATTTCAGCAGTTTCGACTGGGCCGCGGCAACTATCGCCCTTGCCGCGGGCGTGGCGCTGATCCGGTTCCACGCCAACATGATCGTCGTGCTGGCAATCTCGGCACTTGCCGGCATGGTCTGGCAGTTGTCCTGAAACATTGCTGACGCCTTGCCGGAACGAAAAAGCCCCGCCGCGGATCACCGGGCGGGGCTTTGAACGGTCTGCTAAAGCAGAAAGCTTAGTCGAACAGGCTCGACACCGATTCTTCGGTTGCCGTGCGCGAGATCGCTTCGCCGATCAGGTCGCCGATCGAGACGACGCGGATGTTGTGGGCGTCCATCACCGCCTGGGTTGGCTGGATCGAGTCGGTGATGACAAGTTCCTGCAACTGCGAGCCGGCGATACGGGCGGCAGCACCGCCCGAAAGCACGCCGTGGGTGATGTAGGCGGTGACTGAGGTGGCGCCCTTGGCCAGCAGCGCGTCAGCCGCGTTGCACAGCGTGCCGCCAGAATCGACGATGTCGTCGATCAGCAGGCAGTCCTTGCCGTGGACTTCGCCGATGACGTTCATCACCTCGGATTCACCGGGGCGTTCGCGGCGCTTGTCGACGATGGCGAGCTGGGCATCGATGCGCTTGGCCAGCGCACGGGCGCGAACCACGCCGCCGACATCGGGCGAAACCACCATGACGTTGTTCAGCTGCTTGTACTTGGCCTTGACGTCGCGGGCCATGACCGGAACCGAAAACAGGTTGTCGGTCGGGATGTCGAAGAAGCCCTGGATCTGGCCGGCATGCAGGTCGAGCGTCAGCACGCGGTTGGCGCCGGCGCGGGCGATCATGTTGGCGACGAGCTTGGCCGAGATCGGCGTGCGGCCCGAAGCGCGGCGATCCTGCCGTGCGTAGCCGAAGTAAGGAATGACCGCCGTGATGCGCCGTGCCGACGAACGCATGAAGGCGTCGATCATGATGAGCAGTTCCATCAGGTGATCGTTGGTCGGGTAGGCGGTCGACTGGAGGATGAAGACGTCCTCGCCGCGCACGTTCTCCTGGATCTCGACGAAGATTTCCTGGTCAGCGAAGCGCCTGACGCTGGCCTTGCCCAGGGGGATGTTGAGATAGCGCGCGACCGCTTCTGCTAGCACCCGATTGGAATTGCCCGCGAAGAGTTTCATGTACCGATCCTGGTAGAGATTATGAGCGGGCTTTTAGCGGTCCTTGCCGCTATTGCAAGCGGACTCGCCACTGAATCCCAAAAAAGCGACATTGTGGAACGGAATGTCGCGGTCTAACCGGGTTTTGCGGCGAGCCAGGTGGCCAATTGATCGATGGTGCTGTCGGCTATCGACTGCATGGTGGCGGGCGCTACCGCCGGCCAGCCTTCGCCGCTGCCGGCCGATGCCGCCGTCTGCTGGCCATTGATCCGGTGCAGCCTCGTGCCTGCCGGATCGTAGACGTCCCAGACATAAACGACAGTCGTGTCCTTGCCTTCGGTCATCGCCGAGAAGTAGCCGCGCATGATGATGCCGGGCGGCGTGGTGTCGGTGCTGCCGGCAAGCGTGATGCCGCGCTCGCGGGCCCTGGCGCCGAGGCGCTGGGTCAGCGGCGTCGCCGCCTCGACGGTTGCACCGACGATTGGGGCGAACTGCACGCGCGCCTTGCTGACTGCAGCTGCCGCCTGTGCCGGGACGGCCGCTGCCGCGGCGGTCGCGGCACCCGCCACCGCGGGCGCTGCGACATCGGTGCCTTCGGACTTGGCAAGTGCTGCCGACTGCTCGGTGGGTGCGACCGCCGATGGTTCGAGAACGTCCTTGGCGCTGTTGCAAGCGGACAGGGCGGCAGAGGCGGACAGACAGGCTGCCGCAAAAATCCAACGTCTCATTTGCCCGAACTCCCTGGCAAACGCCCCTCAGCACTCTGCGCAATCATCGTACGATCAAGTCGAGATCATGGCGGGAAAGCGGCTTGGGTGCGGATTCAGTGGTCAGATAGGTACGACCCAACGTCATCGCGGTCTCGGTTTCCGAATCCATGATGATCATGTGGGCGAACAAGGTCATGTTGGGGGCAATCGGCTCAGGGTTGCCCTGGTAGAACATCGGCATGTCCATCCAGGATGGGGTGAAGCGGGCGCCGACCGAGTAACCGCAAGCATTGAGCCGGTGCTTGGTCAGGTCATGTGCTTCCAGCGTTCGGGCATGCGCGTCGAAGACGTCGCCGAAGGTATTGCCCGGCGTCATCGCCTTTTCGACCGCCAGCAGGGCGGCCAGCGAAGCGTCGTAGAGCTCCTGGTGGCGCCTGGAGGCCTTGCCGGTCAACACGGTGCGCATCATCGGCGCATGGTAATGGTTGAAGACGCCGGCCCATTCGAGCGTCAGCTGGTCGTTCTTGTTGAGCTTGCGCCGGCCGGACTTGTAGCGGCAGAGCAGGGCATCCGCACCGGAACCGATGATGAACTCGTTAGCAGGATAGTCGCCGCCGCCGGTGAAGATCGCGCCCTGCATGGCGGCCAGGATCTTGGCTTCGTCGCCGCCCTGCTTGATCAGCGGCAGTGCCGCGTCGAGCGCGTCGTCGGCAAGGCTCGCCGCCTTTTCCGCCTTCTCGATCTCGGCCGGGCTCTTGAACAAGCGCAGGCGCCCGACGATTCCGGAGGCATCGACGATCTGGCCGAAGGTCTGCAGCTGCTCGTCGAGGCGGCGGCCGTTGAAGGCGGTCAGGCCATGGGTGTCGTATTCGACGCCGACACGTGCGCCGAGCAGGCCGAGATCGTTGAGCAGGTTGCGCAGGTCGAGCGTCGGGTTGGCGTTGTCGCGGTCGGTCCACAGCACGATGTTTTCGATGATCGAGGTGTGGCGCGCCTGGCGCAGGTCGGCCGAACGGGTCAACAGCGTCATCGAGCCGTCGGCCATCACCACCAGCGACTGGAAGAAGCAGAAGCCGAACGTGTCGTAGCCGGTCAGCCAGTACATGCTCTCCTGCGCGAACAGGACAACGGCATCGAGCTTCTTTTCGGCCATCTCGATCATCAGCCGGTCGCGCCGGGCGTCGAATTCGGTTCGTTCGAAATGCAGCGCCATGCTGTCAGTCCTCCAATGCAATTGCCGAAATCTGCCGCCCGTAATCAGCTTCCTTGCGGTGCGTGGTGCGCCGGTAGGAATAAAAGAGCTCCTCTTCCGCATAGGTGCAGCGGTTCAGGGCCTCGGCCTTCACGCCTGCCTTGCGCAGCCGGTCGACCGTGTAGAGGTTGAGGTCGAACATGTGATGGCCGGCATTCGCCGAAGGCGCGAAGTACCTGATGTTGTCGCCATCGCCCTCGACGAAGCGGGCGACGAACTCCGGACCGACCTCATAATTGGCGGCGCTGATCGAGGGGCCGAGCACGGCGAGGATGCGCTCGCGCCTGGCGCCGAGGCCTTCCATCGCGGTTACGGTGTTTTCGAGCACGCCCGTGAAGGCGCCTTTCCAGCCGGCATGGGCAGCACCGATGATGCGCGCCTCCGGGTCGGCAAACAGCACCGGGCCGCAATCGGCCGACGAGGCGCCCAGCGCGATGCCGGGCCTGTCGGTCACCAGCGCGTCGGCCTTGGGGCGGCCGCCGGCAAAGGGGCCGGTGGCGACGACCACGTCGGGCGAGTGGACCTGGTAGAGGCTGAGCAGGTGGTCGGCGGGCACGCCCATCCAGCTTGCGACGCGGCGGCGATTCTCGGCGACGCGCGACTGGTCGTCGTCGGAGCCGACGCCGATGTTGAGGCCCTGGTAGATGCCTTCTGAGACCCCGCCGGTGCGGGTGAAGTAACCGTGGCGGATGCCGTTGGCCTCCGCGCTGGCGAGCAAGTTGGACCGGATCGGATCCGGTTTCGAGTCGTTCAGCATTGCCGCCTTGTCATCCTCGTCCGCGATTTCGTCAAGGCCGGGCCAGCCGCCACAGGTCGCCTCGCCATTTCGAGGCCGGACAGTGGGGCAGGCGCGAGCGTGCTGTCAACTGACGGTTGGGAAGGGAATTCTTGTGCCACGCGGGGCAACCGCAAGCACCTTGAATAACGTTCCCATGGCGTCAGGGCCGGCCAGCCGCTCGACCTCACCGCTGATCTTTTCGCGCCCGGCGGCGTCCGCGTTGGTGCCGAGCTTGCCAGCACGTTCGAGCAGCCCCATGGCGAGCAGGAACTCGCCTTGCGTTGCCAGATGAGTATCCAGCCCATTCGTCCGGGCAGCCATGGCAAGGGCTGCGAAATCGACATGCGAGGTCAGGTCGGCCTCGCCGGGATAGGCGAGCACGTCATCATACTGGTGCTTGCGCAGAGCCTGCAGCGTGTCGCCGATGCCTGGTTCGAGATGGCCATAGTCGAAGAACAGCCCGGCGCCGCCGGAAGCCGCGATGTGCTCTGAGATCGCCTCCATGGTCCCGCTGCGCGCCGGCGCGAATTCGAAGATCGCGCCATCGGCCGCGGTCGCAGCATCAGCTGGCAGCAGGGAGGGCTCGATGGTTGCCGGACCGGCGACGAAGGCAAGTTCGCCTGCGTCATTGAGGCCCACGGCACGTTCGTGCCATGCGGCGCCGATCTTGGCGAATTGGCGCGTCGGAATGGCGTCGAACAGTTCGTTGCCGACGATGAACAGCGGCGCATCCGGTAGCGTCGACACGGTGTCGTGCCATTCGATCCGGATGCCGTTGTCGGCGAGGGTCTGTTTCTGCACCTCGCGAAGCCGCGGGCTGGTCTCGACCAGTGCTATGGAAGCGTCGGCGACGAAGGCCGCATCGAGCTTGGCCAGCACCCTGAGCACGTCCTTCATCAGCGTGCCGCGCCCGGGGCCGATCTCGGCCAGCATCGCGCCAGCGGGGCGCCCTGATGCCTGCCAGGCGGCATGGAGCCACACGGCGACGAGTTCGCCGAACATCTGGCTGACCTCCGGCGCGGTGGTGAAGTCGCCCTCGGCACCGAATGGTTCGCGCGTCGTGTAGTAGCCGTCAGCCGGATCGAACAGACACAGCGCCATATAGTCGGCGACGCTGATCGGGCCTGATGCCGCGATCAGGCCTGCGATACGCGTCTTGAGCGCGGTCATGCCGGCCTTGCGACCTGCGTGACCGGCTTGGCCGACAGCATCGCCCAGACGCCGATCAGCACCATCGGCACCGACAGCACCATGCCCATGGTCAGCCAATTGCCGGCGAGATAGCCGATTTGCTGGTCGGGCTCGCGGAAGAACTCGACGAAGATGCGCGACAGGCCATAGCCGCAGACGAAGGCGCCGGCGATGAAACGCGGCGTCTTCAGCTTCAGCCTGGAATGGGTCAGGAAATAAAGCACGAGGAACAACACAAGGCCTTCGAGCAGCGCTTCATAGATTTGGCTCGGGTGGCGCAGGAACGGTCCGCCGGTCGGGAACTCGACAGCCCAGGGCACATTGGTCACCCGGCCCCAGAGTTCCGAATTGATGAAGTTGGCGAGACGCACCAGCCCGAGGCCGACCGGCACGCCGGCGGCGACGACGTCGATCAGCGACCAGACGAGGATGCCGTGCTTGCGGGCAAACAGCACCATGGCGAGCGTGACGCCGAGGAGGCCGCCATGAAACGACATGCCGCCCTGCCACACCGCGAAAATGTCGAGCGGGTTGGAGATGTAGCGGGCGAGGTCGTAGAACAGGATGTAGCCGATACGGCCGCCGAGCACGACGCCGGCTGCCGCCCACACGAGGAAATCGTCGAGCGCCTCGGGCTTCATCGGCAGCACGCCGTTCGGCCACAGGCGCGTATTGGTCACAAGCCGCTTGGCGTACCACCAGGCAAACAGGATGCCGATGATATAGCCCAGCCCGTACCAGTGAATGGCCAGTGGCCCAAGCTGCACGATCACCGGATCGATGTTCGGAAAGGGCAGGGCTGCCAGCGGCAAGGCAAGGTATTCGCTCAAATCAGTCTCCAGGGCAGGCAATCGCGGCGGACCATGCGGCAGGCTTTTGGCACGGTCAAGGCAGGCAACCCCGCAGTAACCGAGAAGTCATTGCTGGCGGGCGGGCATCTTTGCCGCAGCATTTGGCACCTATTGGGAACCACGATATCCTTGCATTCGCCGCCTTGCCCCACTACGTCGAATGGACAACGCGAGGGTTAGCCATGACGACCGGACCGAACCGTATTCTGGATGAGTTCGCCAAGCTGATGACCGATGCCGCAGGTGCCGCGCAGGGCGTCAGGCGTGAGGTCGAAACCGCGTTCCGTTCGCAGGCCGAGCGGGCGATGAATTCGCTCGAGCTGGTGCAGCGCGAGGAGTTCGAGGCGGTTCGCGACATGGCGATCAAGGCGCGCGCCGAGAACAAGGCGCTGGTCGCCCGCATCGAGGCACTCGAGGCCCAGCTCGCCGGCCGCGCCGGCGAAGATGCCGACAAGGCCTCACCGGCGGCCTCGCCGAAGCCCCGTACAAAGAAATAATTCGTTAACTTTTCCACAAAGCGCCATCCGAAAAAGTGCTTTGTCGTGAATCGCTTACCGGCGCTTTGTGAATCTGCGCCGCAGCCTGTTTCCACATCCGAATGGGACGTTGCGAAAAATTGGGCTGTTCACGAGAGTCACGATCAATACACTGAATTTACTGCACGATTCGAAACAGCGTCGTGCACCGGATGGCGCGGTCCGGCTGGGGGGTATTGAGTCCGGCAGCGCTGGTCGTCCGAGTTCAAGAATAAAGTTCGTCGTGTGTGTCCCCCGCGCGGAGCGCGATGACGCGCCCGGAACGACAGGAAGCATTTATGGAACTTCTCGAACTCGAGTTCTCCCGCGAAATCCATCCGGTGGATGTCATCGAGCAGGTGGCTCATAACAACGACTGGGCGTTCGAACGTGCCGGTGACGACGAGATCTCGATTTCTGTTGTCGGCAACTGGACCGAATACCAGGTTTCGTTTTCCTGGATGGAAGACTTCGAGGCCCTGCACCTGGCATGTGCCTTCGACGTCAAGGTTCCGGAAAGCCGTACGCTTGAGATCCTGAGGCTCTTGTCGCTGATCAACGAGCAGATGCTGTTCGGGCATTTCGACCTTTGGGAGACCGAAGGCGCGATCATGTTCCGCCAGTCGCTGCTGCTCGCTGGTGGCGTCGAGCCGACCAGCCAGCAGGTCGAAGTGCTGCTGTCGTCGGCGCTCGAAGCCTGCGAATGCTATTTCCAGGCGTTCCAGTTCGTCGTCTGGTCGGGCACCTCGGCCAAGGATGCGCTGGCAAGCGTGCTGTTCGAGACGCACGGCAACGCCTGAGACCGCCGCATGAGTTCGCACACCGCGCGCAAGCCCGAGATCAGCTTTGCCGACTTCGACAAGGTTGACATCCGAACCGGCACGATCGTCGAGGTCGAGCCGTTTCCGGAGGCGCGCAAGCCGGCTTTCAAGCTGAAGATCGATTTTGGCGCCGAGATCGGCGTCAAGAAGTCGTCGGCGCAGATCACCAAATACTACACGCCCGAGACGCTGTTGGGACGGCAGGTGTTTGCCGTCGTCAACTTCCCGCCGCGCCAGATCGGCCCGTTCATGTCGGAAGTGCTGACGCTGGGCTTCCCTGACGAGGACGGCGACGTCGTGCTCGGCGCTATCGAGCGCAAGGTGCCGGACGGCGGAAGGCTGTTCTAGCGTCCATCGTCATCCCGGGCGAGCGTAGCGAGACCCGGGTAGGGCTCGAAACGTCGGACCGGCTGTTAGGAAGAACCCCTCTCCGTCTCGGCTACGCCTCGACACCTCTCCCCAAAGGGGCGAGGAAACCACTAACGCAATGCTGCGGCTTCTCCAGTTTGCTTCCTCGCCCCTCTGGGGAGAGGTGCCGAGCGCAGCGAGGCGGAGAGGGGCGACCTGAATGGGCTACCCTGGCTTCGGGGCCTCGGTGTAAGCCGCCTTCACATTGTCCAGGAACATCTCGGCGCAGGCATTCCAGGTGTATCGCATGGCGCGCTCGCGGGCCTCGGTGCGATCGATCTTGAGCGCGGCGAGTGCTGCCTCGCGCAGATCCTCTGAAACCACGCCGCCGATGCCGTCGCCGACGATGTCGATCGGCCCTGTCACCGGGTAGGCGGCGACAGGCGTGCCGCTGGCCAGCGCCTCGATGATGACATTGCCAAAGGTGTCGGTGCGGCTTGGGAAGACGAAGACGTCGGCCGAAGCATAGATTTCGGCCAGTTCGTCGCTCGGCCGGCGCCCGAGGAAATGCGCTTCGGGATATTTTGCCTTCAGCCTTTCCAACTCCGGCCCGTCGCCGACCAGCACCTTGGTGCCGGGCAGGTCGAGGTCGAGGAAGGCCAGCAGGTTCTTCTCCACCGCGATGCGCCCGACGCAGAGGAAGATCGGCCGCGGCAGGTCCATCTCGACCTTCTTGTCAGGGTGGAAGTGGTTGATGTCGACGCCGCGTGTCCATGGCCTGAGCTTCTCGAAGCCGCGCGAGGCAAGATCGTCGGCGAGCGATTGGGTGGCGACCATGCAGCCCTGGCCGGAATTGTGGAAGTTGCGCAAGAGCCCGTAAGTCCAGCTCTCCGGCAGCGGCAGGCGGGCGCTGACATATTCGGGAAAGCGGGTGTGGTAGCTGGTGGTGAAGGGGCGGTTGCGCGCGAGACAGTAGCGCCGCGCCATCATGCCGAGCGGACCCTCGGTGACGAGGTGGATGTGGTCGGGCCGCCGCTCCTCGATGATCCGGGCGACGTTGCCGGGCGTCGTCAGCGCCAGCCGGATGTCGGGATAGGTCGGCATCGGCAAGGTGCGGAAGATGTTGGGCGTCAGGAAGTCGGCTTCGGCACCGAATTTGGTCAGTGTTTCGGCGAGCCGTTCGAGCGTGTGGACGACGCCGTTGATCTGCGGACGCCAGGCGTCGGTGACCATCAGGATGCGCAAGGGCGTCTTCCCCGTTGTCCGCGTCCCGGCCTGCCGGGAATCAGCGGTCCTCCATTCGTTGCGAGGCGCCTTTGAGCAGGATTGCATGACGCTGGAATGACGATGGCTTTGTTCGCAACTGCGAAGGGCGAGGTCGGTTCTGCCCGAACCGGCATTTTCTTTGTGACGATTTTTCCCAAGGCAGGGTCTGGCGTGAAATCCGATCCTTTGCCGAGAGAGGGGTGTTTGCCGAGGATAAGGCCAAGCTTCGCATTGAGCGGGGCGAGCCATCCTCCCAACGGCTCTCAGCGAGAATTCGAAATGACCGAGATCACCAAGTCCCTTTCCAACCGCAACGCGATCAGCCGGCGCACGGCATTTGCCGCGCTTTTGGCCTCCGTCGTCACCGTCATCAGCTTCACCGTCCCGCACCAGGCGCTCGCCGAGGAAAAGACCGCGATCAAGGTCGGCATCATCTCCGGCGAGGACGAGGATGTCTGGCGTGTGGTCAAAGCCGAGGCCGCCAAGCAGGGCCTGACCGTCGAGACCGTCGTGTTCAACGACTACACCCAGCCCAACGAGGCGCTGGAGCGCGGCGAGATCGACGCCAACGCCTTCCAGCACCAGCCTTATCTCGACAACCAGATCAAGACGCAGGGCTACCACATCACCCCCGTCGGCTACACCGGCCTGTGGCCGATCGGCCTCTATTCCAAGAAGCATGCCAAGGTCGACGCGCTGCCGGAGGCCGCGGTCATCGGCGTGCCCAACGATCCGTCCAACGAGGGCCGTGCGCTGCGCGTGCTGGCCGATGCCGGCCTGATCAAGCTCAAGGACGGCACGGGCATTCTGGCGACGGTTGCCGACGTCGTCGAAAACCCGAAGAAATTCGAAATCAAGGAACTCGACGCCGGCATCGTCGGCCGCTCGGTCGAGGACCTCGACGCAGCTGTCGTCAACACCGACTGGGCGCTGAAGAGCGGGCTGACGCCCGAGAACCGCATCGCCCAGGAGCCGGTCGCCGAAAATCCGTACCGCAACTTCATCGCGGTGAAGACCGGCAGCGAGAACGAGGGCTGGGTCAAGAAGCTCGTCGCCGCCTACCAGAACCCGACCGTCAAGGCCGAGTTCGACCGTGTCTACAAAGGCACCGGCGTCGCCGCCTACTGAGCCAGACGACTGATAACAACTGAGGCGGCCTGCCATTCGGTGGCGGGCCGCCTTCCGCTTTCCCGAGGGGATTTCATGACCCAGCATTTTGCAACCATCGAAGGGGTGTCGCGGCCTCTTGATACCGCGCTGTCGGAGACGGTGGTGCGCATCGTCGACCTCAAGCGGCGGTTTGGCCAGACGCCTGCCGTCGATGGCGTTTCGCTCACCGTGCGCAAGGGCGAGGTGCTCGGCATCATTGGCCGCAGTGGCGCCGGCAAGTCGACGCTGATCCGCTGCCTGAACGGACTGGAACAGCCCGACGGCGGCCAGATCTTCGTCGAGGGCCGCGAAATCACTGGCCTCAGCGAGCGCGAACTACAGCCACTGCGCCGG
Source organism: Aminobacter sp. LjRoot7 (assembly GCF_964252895.1). NCBI lineage: Bacteria > Pseudomonadati > Pseudomonadota > Alphaproteobacteria > Hyphomicrobiales > Phyllobacteriaceae > Aminobacter > Aminobacter sp. LjRoot7. The sequence goes on along the minus strand of NZ_CAXUPX020000001.1, from coordinate 691,751 downwards.
CGTATCGGCATGATCTTCCAGCACTTCAACCTGCTCTCGGCCAAGACAGTCGAGGAGAATGTCGCGCTGCCGCTCAAGATCGAGGGGCTGCCCAAGGCCGAGCGGCTCAAGCGTGCCGCCGAACTGCTGGAGCTCGTCGGCCTCGCCGACAAGGCCAAGGCCTATCCGGCAGCACTTTCGGGCGGGCAGAAGCAGCGTGTCGGCATCGCGCGCGCGCTCGCAGCGCGGCCGGCGGTGCTGCTCTCCGACGAGGCGACCTCGGCGCTCGATCCCGAGACGACCCGCTCGATCCTGGCGCTTCTGAAAGACATCAATCAAAAACTTGGCCTGACAATCCTGCTGATCACCCACGAGATGGAGGTGATCCGCAGCATTGCCGACCGCGTCGCCGTCATCGACGCCGGGCGTATCGTCGAGGAGGGGCCGGTGTGGTCGACCTTCGCCGATCCGCGCACTGAGGTGACGCGCAGCCTGCTCGCCGGCATAAGGCCGCAGCTGCCGCAGGCAATCGTCGCCCGTCTCGCCGGCGCAGGTCGCGAGGCGATCCTGCGCGTCGATATCGCAGGCGAGGCGGCGCGGCGGCCGTTGCTGCAGGAGCTTGCAACTGCCGTTCCTAGCCGCTTCCGGCTGGTCCATGGCGGCATCGACACCATCCAGGGCGAGCCTGTGGGCACGCTGTTCCTCGGCGTCGAGACCGCATCGCGCGGTGTCGCCGAGGTCGTCGAATTCCTGAATGCCCGGGATGCCCGGGTAGAGGTGCTTGGTTATGTCACAGATAATGCTTGAACTTCTGCTGCGCTCGCTGTGGGAGACAGTGCTGATGACGGCGGCATCGGGCCTGATATCGCTCGTCTTCGGCCTGCCGCTGGGGCTCGCGCTCGTCGCCACCGACCGCGGCGGCATCGCCGAGCACCGCTGGATCAACGGTATCCTTGGCGCTCTCGTCAATGGCTTCCGCTCGGTACCCTTTATCATCCTTTTGGTGGCGCTGATCCCGGTGACGCGGCTGATCGTCGGCACCTCGATCGGCACCTGGGCGGCGATCGTGCCGCTGGCGATTGCCGCCACGCCCTATTATGCGCGCATCGCCGAAGTGTCGCTGCGCGAGGTCGATCGCGGCCTGATCGAGGCGGTGCGGGCCATGGGTGGCGGGCGCTGGGCGATCATCCGCGAGGTGCTGGTGCCCGAGGCGCTGCCGGGCATCGTTGCCGGCTTCACGGTCACGCTGGTGACGCTTGTCGGCGCCTCGGCCATGGCGGGCGCCATCGGTGCCGGCGGGCTCGGTGACCTTGCCATACGCTACGGCTACCAGCGCTTCGAGACGGCTGTCATGGTTGCCGTCGTGGCGGTGCTGATCGTGCTGGTCTGTGGCATCCAGTGGATCGGCGACAGGCTGGTGACGCGGCTCGACCGCCGCGCCTGAGGCTGGTCAGGCCGGCACGCGGATCATCGCGCGCAGCCCGCCCAGCGGGCTGTCGCTCAATTTGATGTCGCCGCCGTGGCTGCGGGCGATGTCGCGGGCGACGGCCAGGCCGAGGCCGGTGCCGGTCGAATCGAGGTTGCGTGCCTCGTCGAGCCGGAAGAACGGCTTGAACACCTCTTCGCGCTTTTCTTCCGGAATACCCGGGCCGTTGTCGTCGACCATCACCACCAGCATGCCGCGGTCGTGGACGGCCTTCACCTCGACCTCCTTGGCGTAGCGGAAGGCGTTGCCGACGACGTTCTGCAGCAGCCGGGAGAAGGCGTTCGGGCGAACATGCACTTCCGGCTCGCCGACAAGCGTGACCTTCAGCTTGCGCTTGCGCAGCTTGGCTTCCTCGCCAAGCTTGTCGAGATAGCTGGTGAGATCGAAGCGTCCCGGGTCCTCGGCGGCTTCGCCACGGGCAAAGGCGAGATAGGCCTCGAGCATCGACTGCATGTCTTCGATGTCCTGGCTCAGCGCGTCGCGATCAATCTTGCTGCCCGACAGCGCGAGCTGCAGCTTGAAGCGCGTCAGGATGGTGCGCAGGTCGTGGCTGACGCCGGTCAGCATCGCCGTGCGCTGGTCTATCTGGCGTTCGATGCGTTCGCGCATCTGGATGAAGGCGAAGCCGGCGCGCCGCACTTCCTCCGCACCGCGCGGCCGGAAGTTGGGCGGCATCGGCCGGCCCTTGCCGAAGCTCTCGGCGGCTTCTGTGAGCTGCAGGATTGGGCGGATCTGGTTGCGCAGGAACGGAATGGCGATCGTCAGCAGCACCAGCGACGTGCCGACCATCCACAACAGGAAGATGTGGGTGTTCGACGCATAGGCCTGGCTGCGGCGGACGAAGACGCGCAGCACCTTGTCGTCGAGCTGGACGCGCACCTCGACGATGTTGGAGTTGCCGACGGTGTCGAGCCAGAACGGCTTGTTGATCTGCTTGCGGATTTCGGTCGAAAGCGCCTGGTCGAGGATCGAGAAGAACGGTTTCGGGCCGGGCGGTGGCAGGGGCTCGGCCGGCAAGAGGTCGATCTTCAGCGACATGCGCTCCTGGGCGATGCGAATGATCTGGGCATAGCTTTCGGGCTGCGGGAAGGTGTCGAGCAGGTCGATGATGCCGGCGATGTCGCGCGTCACCGCCTGGGACAGCCTGACCGTGACCGTCTGCCAGTGCCGCTCCATGAAGACGAAGGCGACGACCGACTGCAGCAGGATCATCGGCGTGATGACGATCAGCAGCGAGCGCGCATAGAGCCGCTTCGGCATGTACAGCGCCACCCGCCGCCAGAAACGATTCCAGCTGCGCGGCACGGCCGTCAGCGCACGCCAACTGCGTGTGCCAAAGCCGCCTCCGCCGGGCCGTTCCATGTCGGTGGTTGCCATCCGCACTTCCATTCGCCGCCAGCCGGATTGCTTCCGGCGGGCTCGCCTCGATCCTAGCCCACGCCAGATCGTTCTGAAACTGTCTTTGAAGTTCAACAGCTTACCTTGTCAAACTCCGTCTTGCCCGATGCTGAAAACATAGGGCTTTTTGCCGCAATTCCAAATGTTCCGAGGCATTACGCCGCCAGCAGGCAGGATCGTTTGCAACTGTGCCGAGACTGTGTCGACAAGCGGGTTTGGCCGGGTGACTGTACGTCCCTGGGGCAGGGCGCAGCCCGCCGAACGCAGGGCAAGCCAATCGTGGGGCGCAAAACTATGACCCGCAGCGCGCTGCAGGAGAGAACAGGATGATCAGGAAGTTCGAGCTGCGGAGTTCAGCTCGAACTCGTCTGGGGGTCAGATGCCAAGCAGTTTCTTGGCCTCGTTGAGGGCAGCTTCCGATCCGGTGTGATCGCCTGAAGCATGCAGCTGTTCGCCCTTGGCGCGCAGTTCCTTGACCTTCGTCATGTCCGCTTCTGCGAGCGTGGACGTGGGCAGGGCGGCATCTATCGCCGCCATGATGGTCGGGCAGGAATGGGCGAATGCGGTGGCTGGAAAGACAGACAGGGCAAATGCAAGCGTGACTGCGCGTAACATGGCCGTTTCTCCCACGCCGGCCCGCTTGATGCGGCAGTCTTGTCGCCGGCGTGCCATGTTACATCGGAGCGGCCGGCTTCAACAACCGGCCGTCCGGGAGTGCTGCTTCTACTGGCTATTCCACGCTGAGCCGGTAGCCGATGCCGCGCACCGTCTGTAGCCAGACGGGATTGGCCGGATCGCGCTCGATCTTGCGGCGAAGACGGTTGATCTGCACGTCGATGGTGCGTTCACCGACCTCGGAATCGCCTGTCACCAGTTCGTGGCGCGGGATGGTCTCACCGGCACGCGCGGCAAAGATGGCGAGGATCTCCTGCTCGCGGTCGGTAAGCTTGAGGGCTTCGCCACCGCGCTTCAATTCACGGCGGGCAATCTGGAAGGTGTAGGGGCCGAACACCAGCTGCTCGACCTTCGGCGTAGCCACCGGGCCGCCGCGGCGCAGGATGTTGTTGATCCGGAGGATCAGTTCGCGCGGGTCGAACGGCTTGGGCAGATAGTCGTCGGCGCCGGCTTCGAGCCCGGTGATGCGGCTGTCGGTCTCCGACAATGCCGTCAGCATCAGGATCGGCACGTCTTTCTGGTCGCGCAGCGACTTGGTCAGCTCGATGCCGTTTTCGCCCGGCATCATCACATCGAGGATGAGAAGGTCGAAGTCGAGGCCGGCAAGCTTGCGCCGCGCTTCGTCGGCATTGCCTGCGACAGTAACGCGAAAGCCGTTTTCGGTCAGATACTGCTTGAGCAGGTTGCGGATGCGCGTGTCGTCGTCGACGACGAGCAGATGCGGAGCATCGTCGCCCAACGTGGCCTGGCTGGCCGTCTTGTCGTTATTCTCCATGGTCTTTCCCCGGCGTGTTTCCGGGCAGATGATCAATCTGCGCCCTTAATTCGGGATTGACCATCGCCTTGAGGAATCTTTCGATCCAGGCACGCTCGGTCTCTCCCGCGCCCTCCAGTGCCGCATGGATGCGGCGTGACTGTGGCCGCGCCAGTGCCAGTGTCAATGTACGTCCCTTGGGCGTCGGATAGAGCTCGCGCTGGCGCCTGTCACGCGGCCCCTGGACCTGGATGATGTAGCCGGCGTCGATCAGTTGCTTGAGCACGCGCGCCAGGCTCTGCTTGGTGATCTTCAGAACGTCGAGCAGCTCGGCGACCGTCAGCCCGGGCAGGCGGTTGACGAAGTGCAGCACGCGGTGATGGGCGCGGCCGAAACCGTATTCGGCGAGAATCTGGTCGGGGTCGGAGGTGAAGTCGCGATAGGCGAAATACATCAGCTCGATGATCGAGAAATCGATGCCTTCGTCTGCCGTCACGGCGGTGCGGATCGGTTGGGCGGTTGCGCCGCTGCGTTGTGCCATGGAATTCCTGTTCGTCAATTTATGTCAGCACTGTTGACATAAATTAGGTGCGATGGTAATTTTTGCCAAGCTTTTCGGCGGATTGCGAACGAAAAGGCAAGGTACGGTGGTTTTTTCCGAAACATCGTGAGTTTGCTTTGGTATTCTAGCCCGCCTACGCTTTATCCATCAGGCCCCTTGCGGGCCATCAAGAACGATACGAAACGATAGGCAGGCTCCCGCCTGCGGGAAGGTTTACCATGGCATCCGTTCCTTTCGACCAGCTCGATGGATTCATCTGGATGAACGGCGAGTTCGTCCAATGGGCCGACGCCAAGATTCACGTACTAACCCATGGTCTGCACTATGCAAGCGCGGTGTTCGAGGGCGAGCGCGCCTATGGCGGCGAGATCTTCAAGCTGACCGAGCACACCGAGCGCTTGCATGAGTCCGCCCGCCTCCTGGGCTTCACTGTTCCCTATTCGGTCGAGGTGATCGACGATGCCTGCCGCGAACTGCTGAAGAAGCAGGGCTTCAAGGACGCCTATGTGCGCCCGATCGCCTGGCGCGGCAGCGAGGAAATGGGCGTCGCTGCCCACAAGAACCGCATCAATGTCGCCGTCGCCATCTGGCAGTGGCCAAGCTATTTCGACCCGGCGCAGAAGCTGAAGGGCATCCGCCTCGACATCGCCGAATGGCGCCGTCCCGACCCGCGTACGGCACCGTCGAAGTCCAAGGCTGCCGGCCTCTACATGATCTGCACGCTGTCCAAGCATGCGGCCGAAGCCAAAGGTTATGCCGATGCGATGATGCTCGACTGGCGCGGCCAGGTCGCCGAAGCCACCGGCGCCAACATCTTCTTCGTCAAGGACGGCAAGGTGCACACGCCGAAGCCCGACTGCTTCCTCGACGGCATCACCCGTCGCACGGTCATCGGCCTCGCCAAGGATCGTGGCCTCGAGGTCGTCGAGCGGGTGATCATGCCCGAGGAACTGGAGGGCTTCGAGCAGTGCTTCCTGACCGGCACTGCGGCCGAAGTGACACCGGTTTCCGAGATCGGCCAGTACCGATTCGAGGTCGGCGAAATCGCCAAGACGCTGATGAACGACTATTCGGCGGCGGTTCAGCCCAAGCACGCGATTGCTGCGGAATAGCAAGCAGAATCAATATATTGACGTAGCGGAAGGGCGGTTTTCGAACCGCCCTTTTTGCGTCTTCCCCGCTTAATTTGACATTCCCCGATTTCGAGGTCTGATGTTGCTGTCGGCATACTGAGGGCCGGCATGCAATTTGGAGGGAATTGTTATGGAATCGCTTCTTCCTATCATCATACAAATTGTAACCGGCGTTATCGGTGGACAGGCCGTCGGCGCGGCGATCAAGACGGCGGCGATGGGGCAGGTGACGAAATTGCTCGCCGGTGGCGTCGGCGGTATCGCAGGCGGACAGATCCTCGGCAGCCTGCTTGGCGGCGCGGCAGATCCGGCAACGGCAGGCGCGCTCAGCGGCATTCTCGGCGACGTGGTTGGTGGTGCTGGCGGCGGCGCCATCGTGACGGCCATCGTCGGCGCGATCATGGGTGCCATGAAGAAATAATCCGCTTCAGATTGGAATTCGGATTGGGCGGCTACGGCCGCCCATTTCATTTCTGGACGATGGGGCCTCATCACCGACCCCACCAGAATGTGCATGGACGCAGAGCCGATCAGTCCTTATGTCGTGGCCAACTTGGCGCATCGGCCCGAAAATCGGCGTCGATTTTCGGAAAGCACGATGCGCAGATTCATACTGTTGGAGCGTCCTTTGTGCGTCCATTCGGACGCACGGCGCTCCAAGGAAAGGACCCGCCATGGGACAGCTCAATGCCGGGATCGTGCCGGTTACGCCCTTCCAGCAGAACTGCACGATCCTCTTCGATACCGACGACAAGACCGGCGTCGTGGTTGATCCGGGCGGTGATGTCGACACCATCCTGTCGGTGCTCAAGCAAAACGATATCACCATCACGTCGATCTGGCTGACGCATGGCCATATCGACCATGCCGGCGGGGCCATGGAGCTCAAGGAAGCGCTCGGCGTCGACATCATTGGCCCGCACGAAGCCGACAAGCCGCTGCTCGACAACCTTGTGACCCAGGCCCAGAAGTTCGGCATGGACGGTTCCGTGCGCAATTGCGTGCCGGACCGCTTCCTGACTGAGGGCGAGACCGTGTCCTTCGGCCCGCATGTCTTCGAGGTGCTGCATTGCCCCGGCCATGCACCCGGCCATGTCGTCTTTTACAACCGTGACGCGAAGTTCGCCCATGTCGGCGACGTGCTGTTCCAGGGTTCCGTCGGCCGCACTGACCTTTATGGCGGCGACCATGCCACCTTGATCCGCTCGATCAAGGACAAGCTATTGCCGCTCGGTGACGACATCGGCTTCATCTGCGGCCACGGCCCAGGCAGTCGCTTCGGCGACGAGCGCCGCAGCAACCTTTATCTGGTCTGATCGAAACTGATTAGAGGCAGCCGCCGGGCGTGCTGCTGCCGCCGAGAGACTACCTGCCATGAAAAACGGCGCCAACCGCGGGGTTGGCGCCGTTTTTTCGTTGCTTCAGGCTTGGCTGCAGTGGCCGGGCAGGGAAGGCCGCTTCAGCAGGCACCCGTGGCTGCGGTCAGTTGGCGGCGCAGAAGTGCTCCAGGCCGTCATAACCGGTGAAGGTGCCGGTGCGCGGCTTGAAGCTGCGGTAGCGGTCCGAGCAGTAGCTGTACCATTCAGGCGTCCACGGCTCCATCGCGTAGCTCTCGCGGTAGACCACGCGGCGCTGCACCGGGGCAGGGCGGTAGTAATCCTGGCGGTATTCCTGACGATAGACGCGGCGCGGCTGCGGCTCGTAGTCGTAATAGTCGTCATAGACCGGCTGCGGGCGGTTGCTGCCAGCGATCACCGCGCCGGCGATCAGGCCGAGCGCACCGGCTGCGACGATCGCGCCGGTGTTGTCGTGGCGGTTGTGGCGGCGCCAGCGCTCGCCTGCCTCGGCCGCCGGCAGGGCGGTCAGCGTGGTGGCGGCAACGGCTGCCGAAAGGACGAGGGTCTTGAATATGCGGTTCATGTCTGTCTCCTTCGCCGTCCGGCCCGTATCAAGGCCAGAATTTAGCGTCGACAATATGTCTAGGGGAGCGAGCCTGAACGCAGCCTGAACGGATTTTCAGGCGCCAAGGGTCAAAAAAACTACCGCCGACAAACGCCCATATGCGTTGCGGCGAATAGAGCAGTCGCAAGGCCGGAGCGGTAAACTCCGGCCGCCTCGAAGGTTCTCAGCCGACGGTCAGATTGACGGCTTTCGGACCCTTGCCGCGCTTGTCCGGCTCGGTGTCGAAAGAAACCTTCTGCCCATCCTCAAGACCGGGAAGACCCGACGCCTGCACGGCCGAGATGTGAACGAAGACATCCTTCGCTCCGTCGTCCGGCGTGATGAAGCCGAAGCCTTTGGCATGATTGAAGAACTTGACGGTGCCGGTCTGCGGCATGGGAAACTCCTCTGATCCCATCAATTTCAGTCTTCGGGCCGGCAAATGCCCGAAGTGGAAATTTGTCGTTCATTTTTGGATCATCGGCAAGCAAAAGTTTTGGCGCCCGATAGCGCCCGAAACGCCACTCAAGCCCGGCCAATGCCGGGCCTAAGTGGCCATTCGCAAAGCGTTTCGCGGCTTAGTATTCGCAGTAGCGGATCGGGCCGATCTGGATGCAGGACGGTGGGCGCGGACGATGCGGGTCGAACCTCGAGAATACGCGCACGCGGCAATTGGGGCCGACATGGCGGTGAGGCACGTTGCCGTAGCGCGGCAGGAAGTGGCGGCGCACCTCGCGATGGCAGTCGCGCACCTGGATCGGCGGGCGGACGCGGATCGGCCGGCAGTCGGGGCGGCGGTGGGCATGCCATTCGGTGCGGCCGAACTGCGGAACGAAATGGCGCTGCGGGTCGCCATGGCAACCGCGGACCTGGATCACCAGCCCGCCTTCGGCTTGTGGCGCATTGCCTGCCGGCATGGCCTCGGCCGGCCCGCCATATCCGAGCCCTGCGGCCAGGAGAATTGCGCCCAGAGACTTTAGCAACTTCATGGTCTGCCTCCTCTGCATGGGAAGCAGATCCTGCTTCCGTAGCGGGACTATGCCATGGTTGGCTGTGGCTCGCCAGACCGCCGCCGGCCGGAAGCGTGCGGCTATCCCGTTGATTTGGCGAGGGATAGTGGCAGGTCCACCCACCAAAGAAGAAGGGCGCGATGGTAATCCACCGCGCCCCTCTTCAAAGCAAAAAAACCTTACGCGGCTTAGCCGGCGCGGAGGTTGACCGCCTTAGGACCCTTGCCCATACGGTCGGGCTCGACGTCGAAGCTGACCTTCTGGCCGTCGACGAGCGTGCGCAGGCCCGAAGCCTCGATGGCGGAAATGTGGACGAAAACGTCCTTCGCGCCGCCATCCGGCGTGATGAAGCCGAAGCCTTTGGTTGCGTTGAAGAACTTTACGGTACCGGTCTGGGTCATTGGGAGAACTCCTTCACCCGTTCAGTGGTCTGGACATGCCGACCGCCTGGCGTCGGCGGCACGTCGGTGGTTTTGCTTGGCGGTCATGCATTTGCGCATGATTAAACCCCCCGCCGAGTCACGGGGTCGTCAGAGATTCACAGTTATCGGGGAAAGGGTCGTACAAAACGTTCCAGTCTCCGGGTCAGCAAACGCCCGAACTGAGACTGATATTGCATGGAAACGCGTAGGTTGCAAGATGTCGCGGCTAAGCCGAAGGCACTACGCAGCGTCGCATAAATATACGACATTTCTAGAAACACCATTGGCCAGATTGCCGCGCCTGTTGGGTTCAGATTCGCTGATGCCGATTGCATTCGTTGACAGAATCGCGAGGATCGGGGCAGGGGCTGGAACAATTCCCGCACGGGCGGGAACGAGAGGGAGCTATTTCCATGGTTTTTTCGGCAAAGACCTTTGCGCGAAAAGCAACTGTCGCCTCGTTGCTGTCGCTGATGCTGGCCTCCTGCGTCGTGGTCGAGGATGGCCCCGGACCCGGCCCGCGCCCGCCGCGCCCCGATCCGGGCCAGCAGTTCTGCACGCGCGAATATGACCCGGTCTGCGCCCGTCGCGGCGGCGACCGCCAGACCTTCGCCAATTCCTGCATGGCCGAAGCTGCCGGCTACCGCATCATCCGTGGCGGTGAATGCCGCGGCGGCGGTGACGATGGGTGGGGCGGTGGTGGCGGCGGGGGCCGCGAAGAGCAGTTCTGCACCAGGGAGTATCGCCCTGTCTGCGGCCGCCGCGGCGGCGCGCTCAGGACTTTCCCAAATGCCTGCGAGGCCGATTCCGCCGGCTACCGCGTCGTCGATGACCAGGGCCCCTGCTGAGCCCTTCGAACAGGCACCTCCCGGCAGCCAATGCCGGGAGGTGTTCGCTCAAGTTGCGTCAGGACGAGCTTCTCACTTCGCGAATGCTGCAGTCGTCGCCGACATGGCGATGCCTGAGCACGACGCTATTGCTTCGCGCGGCTGTTCGAGCTTCGCCACAAGGCTGGTCGGCCAAGGCTATCTTTACGCAGCCCAGGCCCGCCTGAGTGGCTTGTCACCCGGTCTCAGGCCTGCCGGACGATGGCGCCGATGGCGTTGACAACCAGGCGAGACGCGGTCTCTGCCGTCAGGCCGTCTATGTCGGCGGGCGGATAGAACTCGACGAGGTCGAAGCCCGCGATGCTGGCTCGCTTGCCGAGGCCTGAAATCAGGTCGATCACCTGGGTGTAGGTGAGGCCGCCGGGCGTGCGCGCGGCGACGCCCGGCATGATGCTCGGGTCGAGGCCGTCGCAATCGAGGGTGACGACGACCCGGGCGCCTTCGGGGATGTGCCGGAGGGCTGCCTCGACGCCATGGGCATGGATCTCGCGGGCGGTGACGAAGCGGCTGCCATAACGTTGTGCCGCCTCGATCTCGGCGAGCCGGGCACTGCCGACGCTGCGCAGGCCAACCTGGACCATTCCTTGGACATGCGGCATCTCGCTGGCCCGGCGCATCGGGTTGGAATAACCGTAGCGTTCGCCGAGCACCTCGTCGCGCCAGTCGATATGGGCGTCGATCTGCAGGATCCAGACCGGGCCGTGACCGGCGAAGCCGGCGAGGAAAGGGATGGGCACGGAATCGTCGCCGCCGAGCAGGATCGGCACGGCGCCCAGCGCCAGGATCTCCCGCGTCTTCGCCTCGATCCTGGCGCGGTTGCCGGCATTGTCGTGCATCGTGGCCGCGACGTCGCCGGCGTCCGTGCAGCAGACTGGCTTGCCGTCGAACAACGGGCCGCCGAGATCGAAGTCCCAGTGCCCGACCAGCGCGGCGTCGTTCTGGCTGGCCGCGCGGATGGCGCCGGCGGCCAGGGCGTAGCCGCTGCTGTCCTTGCCGGGATAGGTGGTGCCGTGGCCGGCGCCGAAGATCACTGCGCGCGGCGCGCTGCCATCGTCGAGGCGATCGGGAAGGCCGAGGAAGCGGAGCGATGCGGTCATGTCGTGATGATCCCGATGATGGGCTGGGTGATTTCAGTTTCAGGCTGCTTGCGTGCCGGCGGGCTCCTTGCCGCAGATCAGGTCGATGGCAGCTTTGCTCAGCAGGTCGAGTGCTGCCCGCGGCTCGCCGGCGCGGGCGCGCACGGCCAGGGAATGCATGACGGCTGAGGCGACGGAAGCGAGGCCGGCGGCATCCGCGCCAGCGCCAAGTTCGCCTTCGGCAATCGCCTTGCGCAGGCGCCCCTCCAGAATGGCGTTGAACGCGCCCAGGCTTTGCTGGAGGATATGGCGCACCGCCGGGCGATGCACGGCCTCGACGGAGGCGGTGCCAATCAGCAGGCAACCACGCGCAGCGTCATCGGACGCCAGATAGGCATCCGTCGATTTGGCGTAGACCTCGGCCAGTTCGGCCCGCAGCGGCCGTGCCGCGCTCAAGATGGTGTTCATCGCAGCGACGCTGGCGTCCCGGTAGCGCTCGAGCGTTGCGACGTAGAGCGCTTCCTTGTCACCGAAGGCGCCCGACAGGCTCGGCCGCGTCATCTCGGTCACCTCGCTCAACGCGTCGAGCGAACTTGCCGCAAAACCGACCGACCAGAAAAGGTCGCCCGCCCGCTGCAGGGTGCGGTCGCGGTCGTATTCGATCGGGCGTCCACGTTTGGCATTGCTCATTATATGCGGCCTCGCATAAAAATATTGACAGTCCCGAATATTATATGCGACATCGCATAAAAGTCGAGCTGCCAATCGCGGTTCGTCGCTCACCTGAAGGAGGGACCAGAATGAAGCTCTACATTCACCAGGCGGCGTGTTCGCTGTCGCCCCATATCGTTGCCCGGGAACTCGGGCTCGACGTCGAAATCATCCATGTCGAGCGGGCCACGCACCGGACCAGCGACGGCCAGGACTTCCTTGCAATCAATCCGAACGGCTATGTCCCGGTGCTGGTGCTCGACGATGGCGAGATCGTCATCGAAGGGCCGGCGATCGTCCAGTATCTCGCCGATCTCAAGCCGGAAGGCGGGTTGGCGCCGCAGACCGCGCTGGAGCGCCGGAAAATCCAGTCGCTGCTCAATTTCATATCGACTGAAATCCACAAGCCGATGGGGCAGATGTTTGCGCCTGCCTACGCGCCGGTGAAGGAGGTGCTGCACAAGCATGTCGCAGCACGGCTCGACTGGGCGGCGTCGCGGCTCGAGGACGGCCATCTCACCGGCGGCGCGCTGAGCGTGGCCGACATCTACCTGTTCGTGTGCCTTAACTGGTCGCAATGGCTCGGCATCGAGATGTCGCGCTGGCCGCAACTGGAAGCCTTCATGAAAGGCATCGGCGCGCGGCCGGGCGTGCTTGAGGCCCTCAAGGCGGAAGGTCTCCATCCGCGTTCGAACGGCATCTTCTTTGCGCCGCGCCTTGCGGCCTGACCCAGGAAATGGAGTCCATCATGACAAGCGGAAGTTTTTCCGACGCCGAGAGCGTCCAGACCGAAACGATCCTTGAGCGGTTCAACCAGGTGTTCCTGACCCACGATCCGGCAGCGCTGGACGATCTCGTTGCCGACGATTGCGTCATCGAAAACACCCAGCCGGCACCCGACGGTTCGCGCCATGAAGGCAAGGCTGCCTGCATCGCGCTGTGGCGCGGGATCGCAACGATGCAGGGCGCGCATTTCGAACCGGAAAGCATCATCGCCCGCGGCGACCGCGGCGAGATCAGGTGGCGGCTGGTGTGGGGTGCCGACCATGCAAGCTCGGTGCGTGGGGTCAATCTGATGCGCGTGCGCGACGGGCGGATCGTCGAGGCCCAGGGCTACGTCAAGGGCGCCTGAGGCCGGCAAAACTACCGGCCGGCATGCTCAGTCACCCGTGCGCCGCAGCGTGCCGAGGCCGTTGGCGTCGAGGACCTCGATGGTGATTGTCGATGCCTTGCCGTCGGGGCCGATCACGAAGCTGACCGCCGAGGGCATGTCGGGCAGTTCGGGCGAGGGGAAGCTCAGGAACAGGTCGCGGTCGAAATGGCTGAGCGGATAGGATTTTGCGCCATCCGGGCCGAGCTTGAGGACGAGGCCGTCACCAGCGGCCGCGACGACGGCTTCGCCGGCGAAATCGTTGGCGTAGCGGCCGGCATAGGCCGCGGCTGGACGTGCCGGCGTGGCCGGTGAAGGCGGGGTGGCGTAGGCCGCCTTGGCGGCTGCGACGGCCGGGCCGAACATGCCGGCGTAGATCGCATTCCAGTCTTTCAGCCAATCCTTGCCGACCTTGCCGTCGAAGACGAGGTCGGCGAAGCTGTCCGACAGGCCTTCGGGCACGCCGGTGGGGAAGGCGTTGGCGAGGATGACGATGCCGAGCTGCCGTTCAGGGAACAAGGTGACGAGGCTGCGGGCGCCGACGCTGAAGGCACCGGCATGGCCCCAGCTCAGGCCATGGCGGCCGAACTCGACATTCCAGCCGAGCCCGTAAAAGGACTGGCCGCCGCTGACCGGGTTCCTGCCGCGCGTCATCAGCGGGACATGGGTCTGGTCGAGGGCAGCGGCCGCGATCAGCTGCTTGCCGTCATGGCTGCCGTTGGCCAGTTCCAGGCGCAGCCACTGGGTGAGGTCGCGCGCCGTCGAGCTGACGCCGCCGGCCGGTGCCTGCGCGTCCGGCTGGCGCTCGACCCTGGCGGCCCAGGCGCCGTCGGCCTTGATGTGGAGGGCTGCGCGGTTAGCGCGACGGACGAAGTCGGCATGGCGGGAGCTGGTCGAGGCCATGCCGAGCGGACGGTAGAGCTTTTTCTCGGCGACGTCCTCCCACGCCTTGCCCGTCGGGATGGCTGCTGCTACCGCGCCCTCCGTCAGGCCGAAATTGCTGTAGGAATAACCGGCGCGGAAGCTCGACGAGGGCGATACGAACCTGAGCCGCCGCAGGATTTCGGCGCGGTCGTAGCCGATCTCCTCGAGATCGTCGCCGGCGGTGCCGGGCAGCCCGCTGCGATGGGAAAACAGGTCGCGCACGGTGAGCTGGCTGGTCGGATAAGGCTCAGCGAGGCGGAAGGCGGGGTCGAGGTCCGATATCTTCGCATCCCAGGACACGATGCCGTCGCTGACCAGTGCCGCCACCACTGTCGCCGAGATCGGCTTGGACATCGATGCAATCTGGAACACCGTGTCGGCGTCGACAGTTTCCGGTTTGCCTGCCTCGCGCACCCCAAAACCCTTGAGGAAGACGACCTTGTCATCGTGGACGACGCCAATGGCGAGCGCCGGCACGCTTCCGTCTGATATGGCTGCCTCGGCCAGCTGCTCCAGCTGTGTCAGTGCAGCAGTGACCTGCTCGGCGGTTGCCGTCTGGGCGGATGAGGGCATCGGCGCAAGGGCGATGGCGGGGAGGAGCCACGCCAGGCGGCGGACGATCGACCTTGCGGACAGCAGCATGCGCCGGCACCCCCTGCATTATGGCCTGCCTTGAGGCTACAGCCTGCCGCAAAGGAAGCCAAGCGTGGGGGCGCTATCTGATCGTGCCGGCCGGGTCGCGGCCGTCGAGGAAGCCGAGGTCGCGATTGAGATGGAGCGACAGCTCGCGCGGGTCGAACCTGGCGCGGCGGCGGCCATGGCGGCTGCTCGTTGCAAGCTGCGTCAGCCAAGTCTGGAGCGGGCCGAGAGTGGCGGCCAGGGTCGAGTGGGGCATGGGCTTGGCTTTCCAAGGTCAAATTCTGTTAAGGAAGTGCCTCCTCTTTCCTCCTGTTTTTGCTATGAATCCAACTGAACGTCGGAATGAGCACATAAGGAAAACTTATGACGACCAACCAGCTGCCGCCACTGACAGCGATCCGCGCCTTCGAGGCAGCGGCACGGCTCGGCAATTTCACCCGGGCAGCGGAAGAGCTCGGCACGACGCAAGCTGCGGTGAGTTACCAGATCAAGCTTCTGGAGGAACGCGCCGGCACGTCGCTGTTTCTGCGGCGGCCCAAGCAGACCGAACTGACCGAAGCGGGCCGGGCGCTGGCGCCGAAGGTCAGTGCCGCCTTCGAGATGCTGGGCGAGGCCTGGGGCGAAACGCGCGGCGGAGCGCGCGGCGTGCTTGTCGTCTCGACGCTTCCGACCTTCGCCGCGAGCTGGCTGGCGCGCCATCTCGGCGCCTTCCAGATGGTGCAGCCCGATCTTGCGGTGCGGCTCGAGACGACGACCCGCAACACCGACTTCAGGACCGAGCAGGTCGATGTCGTCATCCGCAGGGATGACGGAAAGCTGCCGCCGGGACTGGCCGGGCACCTGATCGTGCCGACCGATTTCGCGCCGATGCTGAGCCCGAAGCTCGCGGCGACGATCGGCGGGGTGAAGGAGCCGGCCGACTTGCTCAGGCTGCCGCAGATCGACCCCGGTGACCTGTGGTGGGGCGAGTGGTTCGTGGGCGCCGGCTTGCCCGCCGACATGCTGCCGCAGCGCCAGGCGCCGAAGATGGGCTCGCAGGCCTATGAGGCGATCGCGGCAATCGCCGGCCATGGCGTGGCAATGCTGACGCCGGTCTTCTATCGCGACGAGCTCGCCAACGGCACGCTGATCCAGCCGTTCGAGCATGTCGGCTCCGACGGCTCCGGCTTCTGGCTGGTCTATCCCGAGGAGCGCCGCAACGTGCCCAAGATCAAGGTTTTTCGCGAATGGATCCTGGCCGAGGTCGAGCGCACGCTGGGGAGAGGTGGGCGCTGAGCTGCTGTTTGAGGATGGCTGGCCGCTTGCCCTCTGGCTTGGCCAGGGGCTAGAGCGGCTGGCTGGATGTGAAAAGGAAGTGCCGCATGGCGCAGAAGGTCATTGGTCTGATCGGGGGCTGAGCTGGGAAAGCTCGGCGGAATATTACCGCATCATCAACGAGCGGGTACGCGCGCTGCAGGGCGGGCTGCATTCTGCGCGCCTGCTGATGTGGTCGTTCGACTTCGCTGGGATCGAGGCGCTGCAGAGTGCCGACCGCTGGCAGGAGGCGACGCTGGAGATGATCGATGCGGCGCGGCGGCTGGAGCGCGGCGGCGCCGACCTCGTCGTCATCTGCTCCAACACCATGCACCGCATGGCTGATGAGGTGCAGGCGGCGATCGGCATTCCATTGCTGCACATCGCCGACCCGACCGCCGAGCGCATCCGAGCCGCCGGGCTCAGCCGCGTGGGGCTCCTCGGCACCGCCTTCACCATGGAGCAGGATTTCTACAAGGGACGGCTCGCCGAGCGCCACGGGCTCGAGGTGCTGGTGCCTGAGGCCGAGGATCGCGCGGTGGTGCATCGCGTCATCTATGACGAGCTGGTGCAGGGCCGGGTCGAGGCAAGCTCGCGACAGGCCTATCGCGAGGTGATCGCACGGCTCGTCGCGCGCGGTGCGGAAGCCGTGATCCTCGGCTGCACCGAGATCATGCTGCTGGTCGGGCCGGAGGACAGTGCGGTGCCGCTGTTCGACACCACCGGCATCCACGCCGACGCGGCGGTGGAGTTGGCGCTGGCGTGAGAGCTGCCTGATTCTGCCGGCGATCGAGCAAGCTCGCGCCAAAAGCGTCCAAGACAGGCCGAATTCTTGTCCTGTACAGCAATCGAATTGACCTTGGCGGCACCGATATTGCCGGCGCTGGACAAGAGGTGAATTGGTCAAATAGGCTGCTTTTCCAAAGAAGACGGGCGCGCGGAAAAGGGCGATTATTCTTTGAAAAAGAACGTCTTCTCATCCAACGACTTGCCTCCCCACCTCAGTGAGCAGGCGCGGTTCGCGTTGTGGCAAGACATCCACGTCGCCGAGATATGGTCGGTGGAATATACCATCTCGAATGACCTGCCGTTCGAAGCCGACATCGAGGCAGCCGCGCTCGGGCCGCTCGTGCTCGGGCAGATGGCCGGTACGATCAAGCATGCCTCCCGCAAGGCCAGAAACATCGCCGACGATGGCCGCGATGGCTACCTGTTGCTGGTCAACAATGGCGATACGCAGCTGAGCGGCACCCAGGTCGGCCGGGACTACAGCATCGGCAAGGGCGAAGCGGCCCTGGTTTCCGCCTCGGAGGCGCTCAAGATGACCGGCGGCGACAAGAACATCTGGATGAATGTGGTGGTCCCGCAGGGGCTTCTCGACAATGCATTCGCCCATGCCAACGACAGGCTGGCCTTGCCCATCGGGGCCGACAATGAGGCGCTGGCGATGCTCAAGCGCTATTGCAGCTTTCTGGAGGACGGCCCGGACCTCGTTTCGGAAGACCTGATCGGACATGCGACGGAGACCATCGTCGATCTCATCGGTCTTGCCATCGGTGCGAAAGGTGAAAGTGCCGAATTGGCGGGCATGCGCGGGCTGCGTGCGGCGCGTCTGCAGGCCGTGCTCGCCAAGATGCGGGACAGCTTCGCCGATCCTGCCATCTCGGCCCAGGGTGTTGCCCAGCAGCTGCGGCTATCAGTGCGCTATGTCCATGATCTCTTGCAAGAAACCGGCGTCAGTTTTGCCGAGCGAATTCTGGAACTGCGCCTGCAGCGCGCCCACAAGATGCTTTCGGACAGGCGCTGCGACCAGATGCGGATCAGCGAGATCGCCTTGTTGAGCGGGTTCAGCGACGTTTCCTATTTCAACCGCTGCTTCCGCCGTCGCTTCGGTACGACCCCAAGCGGGGCGAGGTAGGCGCCAGCCAGCGGCGGCTTCATAGCCCAGACCGAGGCTGAATGGCCACACCGGCCAAAAATGCACGGCATTGCTTTCCACGGCAACTCCGGTGCGGCCCAGCCCAAGACACCCGCAGCGGACAATGCAACACCGGGGCTCGAAAGCACCGCCGGGATGCGCGGGGATGTTGGGGAGCATGGCAGAGATGAAAACGATGGTTGTGGCGGCAGCGCTCGTCCTTTGGGGCTCGGGTGAGACGCTTGCTGCCGATGTTAGCGAGATCGCGCCAGCCGGCTTTGTCTGGAGCGGTGGCTATGTCGGCCTGCAGGCCGGACATGCCTGGTCCCAATCGCACTTCATGCGTTCGTACGGCACTTATTCCGACCCGGATCCCGATGGCTTTTTCGGAGGTGCCTATGCCGGCTACAACAGGCAGCTTCAAAACAATGTCGTGCTGGGCATCGACGCCGACATAAATTTCACCGGAATCGACGGAAAGGCCGACGCCCTTTTTGCGGACGGCACGTCGGACCTCGATCACGCGCTGGTTTCCAACGTCAAATGGAATGGCGCGCTTCGCGCCCGTCTTGGCTATTCCATGGATCGCTTCATGCCTTACATCGCAGGCGGTGTGTCTGCGGCGCGATACGAGTTCACGCTGCGCCACATGGATGGATCTGACCATACGCCGATAAGGGGCACGTGGACCGGCTGGAATCTTGGCGCGGGGCTGGAATACGCCGTGACCGAGAAGTTTCTGCTCAGAACCGAGTATCGCTACACCGACTATGGCAGCCAGGAATTTGGCACGACATGGTTTGGCGAACAGCGGATCAAGGGCAGCCTCAAAAGCCACGATGTTCGGCTGGGTCTCGCCTACAAGTTTTGATCGCGACATTGACGCAGTCTAGCCACCGAAGCGCTGGGATGCGCAGGGCGGGGAGCGATCAAGCCACCTGCCAGCGGGTCCGCGAGGCGCGATGACACGACATCTATCAGGCAAGGCACATATGAAAACGCTAATGCTCGTCTCCGCGCTCATCCTTGGAACGTCCGACAAGGCTCTTGCCGCCGATGTGGCGATGGTGGATGCGCCAGTCGTGTCCGGCGTCTATGACTGGTCCGGGTTCTATGTCGGCATCGACGCCGGCTACGGCATCGGCACGTCCGGCTACGAGATCCATCAGTCCCCAGACGGGTTGCTGCTGTTCTCCGGTCCGGAGCCCGACGGCTTCCTGCTGGGCGCCCATGCCGGCTACAACTGGCATTTCGGCAATGGCTTTGTCGTCGGCGGCGAGGCCGATCTGAACTACAGCGCTTCAAATGGCGGCGACGCCATGTACCAGATGACGCCGACAGGGGCGTTTCCCCATTCCAGCTATACGATGGAAACCGAGGTGAAATGGACCGGTTCGGCTCGCGCCCGCCTCGGCTACGCGATCGATCGCCTGCTTCCCTACGTGACTGCCGGCGTAGCCGCAGCCGGTGTTGAAAGCGACTTCAACATCGCCGGCTATCCCGCCAATCCCTATCATGCATACAAGGACACCTATATCGGCTGGACGGGCGGAATCGGGGCGGAATACGCCTTGACGGATAAGGTCAGCATTCGGGCGGAGTATCGTTACGCGGACTATGGTTCGCAGGATTTCGCCACGCCGGGGATCAGCAACTCCGTCGCCACGATCGACCTCCAGTCGCATGATGTCCGCTTCGGTCTCAGCTACAGGTTCTGATCTTTGCGCTGCAAGCAACTGCAAGGGTGCGGCCGAGAGTCGGCGTGTCGCGAAGCGAGGGGCTTCTCGACAACTGCCCGCTTGCGCCGTAAGGCAAGCGGGCCACCTCTTGGCTGGACGCGCGGTGCGGTTAGCGGCGCTTGATGTTCTTGCTCATATTGATGCCGGTAGTGCGAAAGCCGCCGCTCTCGTAGAGATGATGCGCCCGCCCGTTGTCGGCGGCTACGCGGAGGCGGATGTGTTCAAAGCCTGCCTCGCATAGCGTAGCTTCCAGGGTGGCGAGAGCGCTCTTTCCGTAACCGTTGCCCTGGTAAGTGGGCAGGATGTAAAAATCGCTGATGAACGCGGAGCGGCTGGCCTCGTTGGGGCGATACCAGAAATAGCCAATGACGACGTCGCTCCCCAACGCGCTCTCCGTGATGGCCAGCAGTACCTCCCCGGCAGTGTCGGGACCGTCTGGCAGATCATCTGAAATTTCCCGCTTTGCCTGGGCAAGAGCCTCCGCTTGGGAAAAACCGAAATTCCTGGAAATCTCGGCTGCATAATCAGGAATGAAATAGCTGAGATAACCGGAGTACTCGTCTTTTCTCATCGGTCTAAGTGCTATCATTTCGCTCCCTGTCGGCTCGGGCTCACGCCGTTTTCGATTCCAAGGTCACCGTCCCACCGGTGACAGGGCCGCTACGACAATCTCCGGATATGAATCTATAGGAGATTCCGGAACGGATATCATGTGGTTGGAAATCGATCCTGGTCGGCCTGCAGCTGAGGGGAGGCGATGATCATCATTCTCATCTGCGGCTGTGCCTTCAAGGTTGTCGAGGCCGAGATATGGCACCGCGTAGAGTCGAGCGTCTTGGGCTGGCCAGCACCAGAATTGTACTAAGATGCGCTGTACCGTTTTTCCTGGCCGGCGTGACCTTTCTTGACAATTCCCGGCCAGCCGGGGCAGGATTTCGGGGCTGCGTAGGGCGCATCGGTGAAGGCCGAAAGGGCAATGCCCGCCTACTGTCAGACCAAATCCAACAGTTGCGCCCATGCCGAACCTCGAAAACCTCAAGAAGCAGGCCAAGCAGTATCTGCGCTGGCATCGCGAAGGCTATCATCCTGTTGCAGCCGAGATCAGGGCGGCTTTGCCGCGCTTCCAGCATCTCGACGACAGCACGGTGATGCAGGCCGCCTTCAAGCTTGCCGACGCGCAGGAACTTGTCGCCAGGCAGCAGGGGTTCGAAAGCTGGCAGGCGCTCAAATCAGGAGCCCCAGCAGTGAGCAGTCTAACCAACCAGACCGTGCGTCCCATCCTCAGCTCGACCGCAGCACAGCTGTTCGTTGCCGACGTCATGGCATCGTGCGCGTTCTTCACCGAAAAGCTCGGCTTTGCCGTCGACTTCGTCTATGGCGAGCCGCCATTTTACGGGCAGGTTGTCAGGGACAAGGCGCAGCTTGCGCTCAGGCTGGTGTGCGAGCCGGTATTTGCCGGCGACATCCGCCAACGCGAGCATTTGCTGTCGGCTGGTATCACCGTCGACACGGCTGCCGAGATCAAGCAGCTGTTTCTCGATTTCCAGGCGGCGGGCGTGTCCTTTCACCAGACGCTGCGCAAGGAACCCTGGGGCGCCAGGAATTTCGTCGTGCTCGATCCCGACGGCAATCTGATCCTGTTTGCCGGCCCGGCGGACTAGGCTGGCCGACTGAGCAATCGGCTCCAACTCACGGCAATCTGAACAGCGGATATGCACAAATGCCGCCGCGACATGTATCGTATGGGACCAGCCTCATAGAGTTCTTTACCGCATATGGTTTGACGGTGTCCGCCCGGACGCCAGAACAGGGAGGAACAGGACATGGCTTCAGTTTCGATACATCCGGCACTCGACGGCGGGGTCAAACCCGGCAGTGCTGCCTTCACCGGTGGCACGCTCGTCTGTGCCTGCGCCGACAAACCGGTCAAGGTGGCGATCAAGGGCCAAGTCGCCCACAACCACGCCTGCGGCTGCACCAAATGCTGGAAGCCGGAAGGCGCCAAGTTTTCGGTCGTGGCGGTCACCGCGCATGAGAACGTGACGGTGCTGGAGAATGGCGACAAGCTTGCCGTCGTCGATCCGTCGGCGCTGATCCTGCGCCATGCCTGCAAGGGTTGCGGCGTGCACATGTATGGCCCGGTCGAGCGCGACCATGCCTTCAAGGGCCTCGACTTCATCCATCCCGAGCGCTTCCAGGAAGCGGGCTGGGCCGAGCCGGGCTTCGCCGCCTTCGTCTCGTCGATCATCGAGGCAGGCGTCGACCCGTCCGAAATGGATGGCGTGCGCGGCCGGCTGAGGGAACTCGGGCTCGAACCTTATGACTGCCTGTCGCCCGGCTTGATGGACTACATTGCCACCTGGGTGGCGAAGAAGTCGGGCGTGCTGAAGGCCTGAGCGGCTGCCTTGAGTAACCGAACTAGGGCCGGCGGCGGTCGGTCCTAGCTCCTAAAGCCTATCTCCGGCCTGCATCCAGCCACGGTGACCCGTGTTAGTGTGTGGGCGGGAGAAACGGCGGTAACGCCTGATGCGCCCGCACGCCTCCTCAACTGAGGGAGGTCAGCATGGCATATTATGTTTTCCTGACGAACTTCACGGATCAAGGCGTCAAATCGGTACGGGAGACGACCAAACGGGCCGATGCGTTCAGGGCAATGGCCGACAAGGGTGGCGCCAAGGTTCACACGCTGTTGTGGACACTCGGCAAGCATGACGTGGTCGCCGTGATCGAGGCGCCCGACGACCTGACGGCGACGGCGCTCAGCCTGTCCATTTCCGCGCTCGGCAATGTCAAGACGCAGACGCTCAAGGCGTTCGATACCGCTGACATGAACAAGATCCTGGCCAAGATGGCCTGATTTCCTTGCTCGTCGCGGGGCGGGAGCCTTTCATTCGACCGCTGCCTGCTGCCGCCCCGCTTTAATTCGACGGGTCATAATCGGGGATGTGTCCGAAGCTGTAGCCGCGCTGTTTGAGCCCCTGGATGAGCGCGGTGAGATTGGCCGTGCCGTTGAAGGTGTCCCGGAACATCTCGTCGTGCATCAGCAGGATCAGCTTGTTCGGCCTGACGAAGCGGACCTTGCCGTTGAA
Source organism: Aminobacter sp. LjRoot7 (assembly GCF_964252895.1). Lineage (NCBI taxonomy): Bacteria > Pseudomonadati > Pseudomonadota > Alphaproteobacteria > Hyphomicrobiales > Phyllobacteriaceae > Aminobacter > Aminobacter sp. LjRoot7. Next base: position 668,965 of record NZ_CAXUPX020000001.1, on the reverse strand, counting down.
CATGTGGTCGATCTCGCTGACGAGCCTGGCGACGCTTTGCACCGGTTTGCCGGTGCCGTCATGGACCCATTCGTGATCCCAGCCGTAGAGCCAGAAGCCGGTGGCGGTGACGAACTCGTAGTCGGGCTGCTCGATGCCGATCTCGGTGCGGTCGATCGACAGATCGTTGGTCGAGATGTTGGGCAGGCGAAAGACATTGCGGCCGGGCAGCCGGGCATGGGTTGGCACTTCCAGCCCGAGGACCGCATTGGCCCGCACCATGTCGGCGACGACGCCTTCGGTGTCCGCGTAGAACTTGCGGTACCGGTTGAAAGCGTGGCTGTAGCTGTGGTTGCCGACTGTGACCAGCGGCATGCTCCTGGCGTGGGCAACCAGCGCCTTGCTTTCCGGGCTGGATCTGGCGTGCAGACCGACCATGAACATGGCGGCGGGCACGTTTTCCGCCTGCAACACGTCGAGGATGTTGGCGGTGCCGTCGAGCGGGCCGTCGTCGAAGGTGAGGTAGATTGTGCGGTCCGCCGCCAGCGCCGGCCAGCACGCCAGGACAAAAGCGGCCAGGAACCAGAGGACGGTTACTCCTGAGGCGCCATACCTTTTGCCTTTTGCCATCAGCATCGTTGCGCTGTTCCCCCTCCCAACTCTCCTGGCGCTATCGGTAGCCTGTCATGACCGGCCGTGCAAAGGGCGGGGTCTGGACTTACTGAATTCAGCGGTGCGCTTGGCCGGCTGTGTGCTAGATGTCGCGGCAACTTTGCCGGGGCCGGACATTGAACCATCAGGGCATGAAGCAGCAGCCTGACATCGCCGATTTCATCGTGGCGAACATGCGTGTGTTGGCAGTGCCGTCGGTTCCCGAAATCAGGCTCTACACCGCGCATCCGGCCAGCGGGCTGTGGCGGCTCGCGCCCGATGACGCCGACGACGATGCGCCGCCGCCCTATTGGGCCTACCAATGGGCCGGCGGGCTGGTGTTGGCGCGGCATTTCCTTAACAGGCCCGAGACGGTGAGGGGACGGCGCGTGCTCGACCTTGGCGCCGGCTCGGGTCTGGTCGCCATCGCCGCTGGTATGGCGGGCGCGCGCGCCGTGCTCGCGGCCGAGGTCGACCCCAACGGCGTGGCCGCCATCGGGCTCAATGCGGCGCTGAACGGTGTCGACATCGTTGCCATCGGCGGCGATGTGACTGGCGGCCCGGTGCCTGAGGTGGACATTGTTGCCGTCGGCGACCTGTTCTACGACGCCGAACTCGGCGGGCGGGTGACCGCCTTCCTCGACCGCTGTGTTGCCAAAGGCATCGAAGTGCTCGTCGGCGATCCCGGCCGCGCGCACCTGCCGCATGCACGGCTTCGACTTATCGCCGAACATGCGGTGGCGGATGTCGGCACCGGCCATGCCGCAACGACAAAGCCAAGTGCCGTGTTTTCCTTCGCCTGATGGCTCAACTTATCTGACAGTGCTCGGTCATTTGCCAAAGCTCCTGAGCATGCGGACGGTCAGGACCGTGGTCAGCAGCGAAAGCGGGAACTGGGCGACGCCGGTGATCTCGAAGAACAGATCCTTGGGCATTTCGTAGGGCGGGGTCGGGAAGATGGCGTGGAAGGCCGCTTCGCCGAAGCCGAAATAGACGACGTTCTTGAAGACGTGGTTATAGCCGCCTTCGACATAGCCGACCAGCACGATGGGGACGACGAAGACGACGGCTGCTGCCGCCCAGGTGAGCAGGCGCGCCGAGCGTGCGGTATTGGCGACCCAGCCGGCATAGAGCAGCACGGCGATGACGATGGCCGCAGGCACAACGAAAAGCAGGACGTGCAGGCGCCAGGGCGTGCCGAAGGCCATGGCGCCATAGGCGTGATGCAGCGAGGTCAGCGCGAGCAGCAACAAGGCGCTGGTGGCGACGCGCAGGTGAGTGTTGACCGAGAGCGCCGGCGTCGAAGGGGCTGTTGTCATGGAAAGGTCTCCTGTTGACGGAAGGCGCTTCGGCTATCACGATACCGAACACGGTGTTCGGAAGTTGCCGAACAGCAGGCGGGTCTAAGTCCGGAAACGGACTGGCGGCCGGGAACGTCCGGAAAAATCGGAGACGGCAATGGGGATCGATCGGCGGGTGGCGCGGACGCGCACGGCGCTCTACGACGCGCTGGTGGCGCTGATCCGCGCCAAGGACTATGCGGCGATCACGGTCGAGGACATTCTCGCCGAGGCCAATGTCGGGCGGTCGACCTTCTATGCGCATTTCACCTCCAAGGACGACCTGCTGCAACGCAGCCTGGAGCGGCTGCGCGACCTGCTCGTTGGGGTCCAGCAAGGGAGCGGACACGGCGCCGACGGCTCAAACTGGGATCCGGCGCGGGCGCTGTTCGAGCATGTCGGCGAATATGCCGACGTGCAGGCGGCACTGGCCGGTGGCCATGGTGGTGCGGTGCTGCGCGAGGCGGTGGACAAGGTGCTGGCTGATGTCCTGCGCCAGGCGATGGGTGTCGGGCCTGCCGGTGGGCTGCCGCGCGAACTGGTGATCCAGCATATGGTGGCGACCTTCAACACGACTTTGCGTTGGTGGTTCGAGCACCGGCCGGCGATGACGCCTGCCGAGGCCGATGCGCTGTTCAGGCAGTTGCTGCTGCGCGGATTGCCTAGGGATGCGGTGGCGCCATTCATCGCCGCAGCAGATTAGGGTTCGGCCGCTGGGGACGCCGCGGCGCCGTCACTTTCCAGTGCTTGACTCCTTCTCCATTGTGGGAATATTTCTCATATATGGAAAGTTCAGGTGAAGACGGAATCGACCGGCGTATCGCCCAGCGGCTGCGGTCGCTGAGGGCCGAGCGTGGCTGGTCGCTTGACGAACTGGCCAAGCGCAGCGCTGTCAGCCGGGCGACGCTGTCGCGGCTGGAGAACGCCGAGGTCAGCCCGACGGCGAGCGTGCTCGGCAAGTTGTGCGCCGCCTATGGGCTGACCATGTCGCGGCTGATGCACATGGTCGAGGGCGAGTTTGCGCCGCTGGTGCGCCGCGACGCGCAGGCGGTGTGGTCCGATCCGGAGGTCGGTTTTCGCCGCCGTGCGATCTCGCCGCCGGCGCAGACGCTGGCCGGCGAGGCGCTGGAATGCGAGCTCGATGCGGATGTTCAGATCACCTATGACGCGCCACCCAGGCCGGGGCTCGAGCATCATCTGGTGCTGGTCGAAGGACAGCTCACGGTGACGGTCGACGGCCGGAGCCATGAGCTCAGGCCAGGCGATTGCCTGCGCTACCAGCTGTTCGGCCCGAGTGCGTTTGCCACGCCGGCGGAGGCGGGTGCCAGGTATTTTCTTTTTGTCGTGTGAGGTTTCATGAGCGTAGCCGTTTCGACCTTCTCAGCCGAAGACATCTCGGACCATCTCGGCGAGCTCGGCGCGCTGCTGCATGCCTGCGTGCATGACGGGGCGAGCATCGGCTTCGTGCTGCCATACGCCCAAAGCGAGGCCGAGGCGTTCTGGCGCGACAAGGTTTTGCCGGGCGTGCGCACGGGATCGCGGACAATGCTGGTGGCGCGCAAGGACGGGCGGATCGCCGGCACGGTGCAGCTCGGCTGCGATACCATGCCCAACCAGCCGCACCGTGCCGACGTCAACAAGCTGATGGTGCATCCAGACTTCCGCCGCCAGGGCATCGCGCAATTGCTGATGCGGGAGCTGGAGGCAAAGGCACACGAGCTGGGGCGCAGCCTGCTGACGCTCGACACGCGCACCGGCGACAGCGCCGAGCCGCTCTACACCGCACTCGGCTACCAGACGGTGGGCGTGATCCCGGCCTATGCCCGTGATCCCTTCGGCAGCAACCGGCTCGACGCGACGACGATCATGTACAAGCTGCTCTAGCTCAAAACAGCATCCATGCCCCTGTGACGATCAGCACGGCACCGGCCGCTCGTGACAGCAAACGGCCGGGAACGACGAGCTTTTCCAGCAGGATGAAGGCGGCGATGGCGGCGACCCAGAGCAGGTTCATGATGCCGACGACGAACAGGATCGCCATCAGCGCCCAGCAGCAGCCGATGCAGTAGATGCCGTGCTCGGCGCCCAGGTTCATGGCGCCGAGCGGGTTCGGGCGGAAGCCGCCGTGGCGCATGATGAACTGCAGCGGGCTCTGGCAGGCGGACAGGCAGACGTCCTTGAGTGGCGTGCACTGGTAGACGCCCGCGGCGATGAGCACGATGCCGCCGAGCCTGGTGCCGATGCCAGTCATCGGCGTCAGCAACAGGGCGCGTTCGACCGCCCATTGCGCCGCGGTGGCGAGCATGGAGAAAGCCGTCCAGGCGAGCAGGTAGCCACTGGCGAACCATGCCGTTGCAGCGAAGGGCTTGCCGCGTGAGCCTGCCTGGCGCGCGACGCCAGCATAGATGAGCAGCATCGGTGCCACCGACGGCAGCATCATGCCGACCATCATGATTGCCCACATGGCAAACATGAAGGCGAAATCGCCGACGCTCCAGCCGTTGAGGGCAGGGGCGAGCGTGGCGCCCATGTCCATGGCGGGCATGTCCATTTTGGGCATATCCATGCTTGGCATGGACATCCCAGGCATTTCAGCGCCTGCGGGCGGCGGCGCCCCCATGTTCGCGGCAAGCCAGATCACATAGGCCCAGGCGAGTGCGGCAACGGCAACGATGGCGCCAAGGACGACGGCCCGGTCCCGCCTCAGTATCAGTTCGAGGCGGGAGGTGCTCATTGGGTCGGACGGACGACCCCGCTTTCGGTCATGTGCATCCGGGCGAAATGCGCATGGGAATCGTTGAGGTCGAGTTCGAGCGCGCCAGATGTCTTGACCCAGCCACGTCCGACTTCGGCGACGGTGTATTCGAAGCCGTTGGGAAGGTTGATGCGGGCGCGATGAGTCTCTGATGTGACCGGGTTCAGGATCGGTTCTCCGCGAGCGTCCATGACGCCGGGAATGTTCACGCGGGCGGTGCGGCCCTCGATGTCGACCTGAATGTCGATCTTGGCGAAGACGGGGTCGTGGACCTTCTCGAAGGTTGTCGAAAAGACCTGGAAGAAGGTCGCGCCCGGCTCGGTGTCCTCACCACTCATGATGCGGAGCAGCGCTTCCCGTTGCTCGGGCGTTGCCCGTTCGTCGACGATCGCGACAACTTGGCCGTGGCCGTGATGGATCGCGCCGGGCCAGGCGACGATCATGGCAATGCGCAAGCCATCGAGCTTGGTGGTGCCGTGGTGACCCTGCTCGATATCGATCGCGCCGATGGCACGGCAGTGGCCTTGGGTGGGGAGCGCATTGAACTGGCACGGGCAGCCATAGGCGCAGTTGCAGTGCAGGAATTCACGTCCCTTGAGTGTCCATTTGACGGCCGGCATCTTCACCTCCTTGCGTTTGCAAGCTCGGCAAGTCGTTTGCGGGTTCATTCCGTTGGCCGGATAACAGGCACAGCGGAACGTTCGGCACCGTCCCCAGAAGACCTGCACTGTAGCAGAAAATGGCGGTCTTCATAACCGGCCAAAGGTGCGTCTACTGCCTTGGCAATTTCCTGGTGCCCGGCTCCCGATGGCAGCTTGTGTCAGTTTTTGCGGTGCACCGGATTGACGGCGGACGGATAAAGTTTTACGACTGACGAAATTAGAAATTCGTCAGTCGTCAAATCGAGTGGCCTGGAACATGAACGACGTAGCTGAAAGCCCAGTGGATCTGGCGCGACAGGAGACTGTCGGGCGCATTCTCGATTCCGCCGAGCGGCTGTTTAGGCACTATGGCTACACCAAGACCAATGTCGCCGACATCGCCCGCGACCTTGGCATGTCGCCGGCCAATATCTACCGCTTCTTCGCCTCCAAGGTGGAAATCCACCAGGCGATCTGTGGCCGCATGCTCGGCGCCGTCTACCAGATGGCTTGCCAGATCCTGCGCGCCGAAGGCAGCGCCACCGAGCGCCTGCGCAGCTTCATTTTTGCCCAGCACAACCTGACCGTCGAGACCATGCTCGACCAGGAAAAGGTGCATGAGATGGTCGTCGTTGCGCTGGAACGCGACTGGCACGTCATCGAAAAGCATATCGACCGGCTGCACGACCTCATCGCCGAGGTGATCCGCGAGGGCATCGCGGCGGGTGAGTTCGTCGACCAGGATCCGCAGATCGCCGCGCGCTGTTTTGGCGCTGCGACAGCTACGCTGTGCCACCCGCAGATGGTGTCGCAGTGCGTCAACAAGCCCAATCGGGCGACGTTCGAGGAACTTACTGATTTCGCCCTCAGGGCGCTGAAGAAATAGCCGGGGCCCACGGGCCGACATCCAGATCAATAGACAACCAGGAGTGCGAACGATGATTTCGTTCAAGACCTTCAATGCGAACCTGCGTCCTCTTGCCAGCCTGGCTCTGGTGTCGCTGCTTGGCGTTGGCCTTTCCGCCTGCTCCGAAGCCAAGACCGAGACGGTCGAAGCGGTCCGCCCGGTCAAAGTGGTCGAGATCGCCAGCATGGGCACGACCCGCGAGCTCGACTATTCGGGTTCGGTGAAGGCGCGCACTGAGATGAATCTCGGCTTTCGCGTCGCCGGCAAGATCACCGAACGGGTAGTCAATATCGGCGACAAGGTGAAGACAGGCGACCTGCTCGCTCGCATCGACGCAACCGATTACCAGCTGGGAGTCAGCACCGCGGAAGCCAACCTGCATGCGGCGGAAAAGCAGGTCGAGACAGCCAAGCTTGCCGACGAACGCGCGGCCCAGCTTTATGCCAAGAAGTTCGCCTCCGAAGCGCAACGCGAGCAGGCGGCACTTGCCTACAGGCAGGCCTCGTCGCAGCGTGATGCTGCGGCCTCGTCGCTGAAGCAGGCGCGGAACCAGGTCGGCTATGCCGAGCTGCGCGCCGACCAGAACGGCATCGTCACATCAGTCAGCGCCGATACCGGCCAGGTGGTTGGAGCCGGTACGCCTGTCGTTGCGGTCGCCGTCGACGGCGACAAGGAAGTGCAGATCGCCGTGCCCGAACTCGAGATCGCCCAGTTCCAGCCGGGCAAGCCGGTCAAGGTCAGCTTCTGGTCCGACGCCGGGCTGGTGCTAGACGGCAAGGTGCGCGAGGTCGCCGGCAGTGCTGATCCGCAGTCCAGGACGTTTTCGGTGCGTGTCAGCCTGCCCGACAATGGTCGCGTGCTGCTTGGCATGAGCGCGACCATCGAGGCGTCGGTTGAGAACGGCAAGTCGTTCGTGGCGATCCCGCTCAGCGCGCTGGCCAAGCAGGGCGACAAGGACATCGTCTGGGTGGTCAACGGCGAACAGGTCCATGCCCGCGACATCAAGGTGGCGAGCTTTGCCGACGCCGGTGTCCAGGTCGCCGATGGCTTGAAGCCGGGCGACCTCGTGGTGGCGGCCGGAACGCAGTTCATGGCCGAGAACCTGAGGGTCAAGGTGCCGACGCCAGAGCAGCGCGCGGCCGCCAACGAAGCCACCGCGGCCATTCGCTAAGACAGCATGAGGCGGCGGCCAAGGGCCGCCGCGAACGCCAATCACATTTGAACCTGCGCATCTGCTGTGCCGGATACCGGACGCGTGCGCCTTATCGGAACCACGGCCATGGACAATTCCAGCCAGGACAAGCAGCCCTTCAACCTGTCGCGTTGGGCGATCGGGCATCCCAGCATCGCGCGCTTCCTGTTCGGGCTGATCATCATCACCGGCGCGCTCGGCCTGATGCGCATGGGCCAGAGCGAGGACCCGGACTTCACCTTCCGCGTCATGGTGGTGCAGGCGGTGTGGCCGGGCGCCTCGATCGAGGAGATGCAGGACCAGGTCGTCAACAAGATCGAGCGCAAGCTGCAGGAAACGCCGCATCTCGACTGGGTGAAGTCCTACACGCGCGCCGGCAGCGCCATCATCACCGTGCAGGTCAAGGGCGATACCGACACGGCGCAAGTGAAGGACGCCTTCTACCAGGTGCGCAAGAAGGTCGGCGACATTTCGAGCGAGCTGCCGCAAGGCCTGCTCGGGCCCTATTTCAACGACGAATTCGGCGACACCTTCATCACGCTGCATTCGATATCGGGCGTGGGCTACAGCTATCCCGAGCTCAAGGCGCTGGCGATCAAGGCGCGCGACATGCTGTTGACGACTCCCGGCGTCGAAAAGGCCGTCATCCTCGGCGACCAGCCGCAGCGTATCTATATCGACGTCTCGTCCAAGGCGCTGGCCGAACGCGGCCTGACGCTGAACGACGTGCGCAACACCATTGCCGGCCAGAACAACATCGACCCGGCGGGTGCGGTCGACACCGGCACACATTCGGTGCGCATCTCGGTCGAGGGCGACCTGTCCAAGACGGCCGACATCCGCGAGTTGCGCCTGCGCGCTGGCAACCAGGTCACCCGTCTTGGCGACATCGCCACGGTGACGACGGGTCTGGAAGACCCCTACCAGCGCAAGTTCCGCTACAACGGCCAGGACAGCGTCCAGGTCGGCGTGGTGATGGCCAAGGGCTTCAAGGTCACCGACGTCGGCAAGGCCGTCGACGAGACCTACAAGCGTTTCGAGGAATCGCTGCCTTACGGCGTGTCGGTCGACCAGATCTCCAACCAGCCGGAAGTGGTGACGGAAGCCATCGGCGAGTTCATGACGGCGCTGGTCGAGGCGCTGCTGATCGTGCTTGTCGTGTCGTTTTTGTCGATCGGCTGGCGCTCGGGCCTGGTCATCGCCATCACCATCCCGCTGGTGTTGGCCGCAACCTTTGCCGTGATGTACCAGCTCGGCATCGACCTGCAGCGTATCTCGCTCGGCGCGCTGATCATCGCGCTCGGGCTGCTCGTCGACGATGCGATGATCGTCGTCGAGATGATGGAGCGAAAGCTCGAGGAGGGGCTGGTCAAGGTCGAGGCGGCGTCCTTCGCCTATTCCTCGACGGCGTTTCCGATGCTGACCGGCACGCTGATTACCACGGCGGGCTTCATCCCCGTCGGCTTCGCCGAATCCACGGCGGGTGAGTATGTGCGCTCGCTGTTCTATGTCGTCGGCATCGCGCTGGTCATCTCGTGGTTCGTGGCCGTCTATTTCACGCCATGGCTCGGCAACATGATCTTGAAGCAGCGCAAGCATGCCGGCAGCCATCACGATGCCTTCGACACCAACTTCTACCGCCGCCTGCGCGCGACGGTGAGCTGGGCGGTGCGTCACCGCATCATCGTACTCGTCATGACGCTGGTGACTTTCTTCGGCTCGCTGTTTGCCTTCCAGTTCATACCGCAGAACTTCTTCCCGCAATCGTCGCGGCCGGAAATCCTCGTCGACCTGTGGCTGCCCGAGGGCACCAGCATCAAGGAGGTCGAAAAGCAGGCCGAGGCGCTGGAAGCCAAGATGATGGGCGATCCCGACAAGAAGTTCATCGCCACCTATGTCGGCGAGGGCGCGCCGCGCTTCTTCCTGCCGCTCGACCAGCAGCTGCGCAACCCGAACTATGCCCAGCTGCTGATCATGGCCAATGACGAGCCGGCGCGCGAAAGGCTGATCACCAAGCTGCGCAGCATCCTGGCAGAGGATTTCCCATCGGTCCGCGGCAAGGTCGACCGCCTGTTCCTCGGGCCGCCGACCGGCTGGCCGGTGCAGCTGCGCGTCATGGGTCCCGACCGGGCCGAAGTGCGCCGCATCGCCGACGAGGTGAAGGCCAAGTTCGCGGCGACCCCGGAGCTCGGCGCCATCCATGACGACTGGCTGGAACAGGTGCCTGGTATGAAGCTGGTGGTCGACCAGGACCGGGCGAGGGCGCTTGGCGTGTCGTCGCAGCGCATCCGCCAGATGCTGCAGGCAACCATGCAGGGCGCCCCGCTCGACAACTTCCGTGACGGCGAGGAGACGGTGTCGATCGTCGCTCGCGAGCCGGAGGCCAACCGTCACATGCTGACGGCGGTCAATTCAGTCTACATCCCGACCGACTTCGGCGGTTTCGTGCCGCTGTCGCAGGTCGCCAAGGTTGTGCCCGTGATGGAGCAGGGCATCGAATGGCGCCGCGACCGCCTGCCGACGATCACGGTCCGGGCAACGCTGCCCGACGGCATCCAGCCTAACGACGTGGCGATGAAGCTCTATGCCGACCTCAAGCCGCTGCGCGATGGTCTGGCGCCCGGCTACAAGGTCGAGATCCAGGGCGGGGCCGAGGACGCGGCCGAAAGCCAGGCCTCGATCGCCGCCAAGGCGCCGGTCATGCTGTTGGTCATCGTGCTTCTGCTGATGGTGCAGCTGCAGCACTTCGGCAAGTCGATGCTGGTGCTGGCGACCGGTCCGCTCGGCATCATCGGTGCGGCGGCAGCACTGCTGATCTCGGGCGCGCCCTTCGGCTTCGTCGCCATCCTCGGCGTCATCGCGCTGCTCGGCATCATCATCCGCAACTCGATCATCCTCGTCGACCAGATCGACCAGGACATCGCGGCGGGCATGGAGCGCTATGAAGCGATCGTGGGGGCTGCAGTGCGGCGTTTCCGGCCGATCGTCTTGACGGCGATGACGGCGGTGCTGGCGCTGATCCCGATCTCGCGCGGCGTGTTCTGGGGCCCGCTGGCCTATGCGATGATGGGCGGCATCCTGGTGGCCACCGTGCTGACCATCCTGGTGCTGCCGGCCGGCTATGCGCTCTTCTTTGGCCGTGAGCCGAAGAAGAAGCCGGCCGAACCGGTGGCGGAGAAGGGCGATGACACCGCCACGGTGATTCAGCACCCGGCGCTGGCGGCGGAATAGTTGCGCGCCAAGCGCTGAGCTTTCAACCGGCTCCTGCCACAAGCAGGGGCCGGTTTTCGTTTGGGCAGGCCGCGGCTAGACCCGCGGCGCCTGCTGGTCGATGCCGTTCTGGTGCAGCGTCAGGCCGGTGGCATGGCCGTCGGCGTCGACATGGAAGCTGAGCTGGGCGTTGACGACCTTGAGGAAGAACTGGCTGTCGTTCTCGGCAAAGATCTCGTGGCGGCCCTGGCCGGTGGCCTGGGCGAAAAGGCTTGCGCCGTCGCGCGAAATCGCGATCTCGAACTCCGGGGCCAGCCTGTAGGTGCCGACATAGCGGTCATAAATCGCCGGATCGAGGGTGACGGCGATGCGTTCCCTTGGCGGCTCGGCCAGCGGGTTGCTGCTGTCGAGCAGGTGGCGGCCGATGTCGTCGACGCCAATCTCGGTCGAAGTGTTGGAAAGGGCAACGATACCGGCGCCCCTGGCCGGCATGAAACCGAGATAGGAGCGATAGCCGCCGGTGCCGCCATTGTGCCAGACGATCTGGTCGTCGCCTTGGCCCGAGATGACCCAGCCGAGGCCGGTCTCGTCGTCTCCCGCACCGGCCGGGCGGCGGATCGAAAGCGTGGTGGCTAGAGCGTCGCGGAGCGGCGAGGCGCGCTGGTCGACCAGCATCTCGACGAAGTTCACCATGTCGTCGGCGGTCGACAAAAGCGCTCCGGCTCCGGCGAGCGTCGGCAGGTCCCAGTTCAGCACCGGCATCAGCTCGGCATCGTGGCCGTTGGCGAGGCGCGACTTCATGTAGACGGCCGGGGTGTCGGCGGTGGAGCGCATGTTGAGCGGCGAAAGGATGCGCTCGCGCACCAGCGCGCCGTAGCTCAACCCGGCGCGGCGCGACAGCGCATGGCCGAGCAGGCCCATGCCGAGATTGGAGTATTCGTACTGGCTGCCGATGTCGCGCGGCAGCTCGTAGGCCGACAGGAACGCGTACATCTGCTCGACGCTGTAGTCGGCATAGGGGTTGTCGTCGTCGGCCGGCGCCATGTTTTCGGGCAGGCGCGGCAGGCCGGAGGTGTGGGTGGCGAGATCGGTCAGGGTGATCTCGCGGCCGTCGCGCGTCGGCATGTGGACGGTGGCAGGCAGGTGCATGGCGACCGGGTCGTCGAGCCCGACCTCGCCGCGCCCGGCCATCTCGGCGAGCAGGAGCGTGGTGAACACCTTGGTGATCGAGCCGATCTCGAAGCCGGTGTCCGCGTCGACCGGACGGGCGTAGTAGGCGCCGAAATTGCCATGCGAGACGATGACGCGGCCTCCGGGGCCGAAGGTGCCGACCACGATGCCGACGCTCTGGCGCTGCACGTCGATGCGCTCGACGAGGATGCGCTTGATCTCGGCCGGGGATGGAAAGTGCGAGCTGGAGGAAACTGCCGCAGCAGAAAATGTCATCTCGGACGTGCCCTCATGTCAGACTGGATGATGGCTGATATGCGGCGGACATTGCACTAGCATGGCGCGATGAAGCGCGGTTTTGCCTTCTCCCCTTGTGGGAGAAGGTGGATCGGCGCGTAGCGCCGAGACGGATGAGGGGTGTTGGAAGGAATGAGAGGGTGGAGAAGCAAGCGCCCTTGTCGGAAGCGCCGCACTTCGTCCAGCACCCCTCATCCGCCCCTTCGGGGCACCTTCTCCCACAAGGGGAGAAGGCGAAGTCACTTCCCGGCGAGGGCAATATCTCCCGGCGTCAGGCCGACGAGCTCGCGGTAGCGGTCAGGGTCGGTGGCGCCTTCGGTGATGACGAGCAGGACGCGCGAGTTGGCGTCGAGGCCGATGGCCGCGCGCATGTCGGCATCGCGGGCGGCGACGAGCAGGCCGGCGAGGCCGGCGCCGCCGCTTTCGCCCGCGACAACCACCGGGTCATGGCCGAAGGGGCGGGCGAGCAGGTTCATGACTTCGACGGCGGTGTCGTCCTCGACGGTCATGAAGGCGTCGGCGACGCGCGACAGCACGCGCCAGGCGACCTGCGACGGCTCGTAGCATTCGAGCATCGCCATGACTGTCGGTTCGCCATGGGCGAGCTTGACCAGCTTGCCTTGCCGCGCGGTCTCGAAGATGCAGGCGGCGCGGGCCGGATCGACGACGATGAAGGTCGGACGCGCCTCGCCGAAGCGACTGGCGAGATAGCCCGAGGCGGCAGCGGCGATGCCGCCGACGCCGGACTGGATGAAGACATGGGTCGGAGGCTGCGGCAGCTTTTCGAGCGCCTCGCGGAAGATCGCCGTGTAGCCCTGCATGACGAGCCCCGGGATGCGCTCGTAGCCGGGCCAGGAGGTGTCGGAGACGACGGTCCAGCCATTGGCCTCGCAGACGCGGGCGGCTTCAGTGACCGAGTCGTCATAGGTGCCGGCGACGCGCTCCATCACGGCGCCGTAGCGGGCGATCGCCGCGACGCGTGCGTCGCTGACCCCGGCATGGACGAAGATCACCGAGCGGGCGCCGACCAGCTGCGCCCCTTGCGCGACCGAGCGGCCGTGATTGCCGTCGGTGGCGCAGCCGAAGGTCATGGCGGCGGAGATTTTTGCCACTTCGGGGCTATGCAGCTCGTCGATGGCGACCGGGCGGCCGAGTTTTTGCTCCGCCGCCTCGAGCACGAGACGGATAACGGCGTAGGCGCCGCCGAGGGCCTTGAAGCTGCCGAGGCCAAGGCGATAACCCTCGTCCTTGAGGTGAATGGCACCGATATCGAGCTCCTGGGCGAGCGCCGGCAACGAGCGTAGCGGCGTCGGGCGATGGTTGGGCCGATGCGACAGGAAGCGTTCGACGGTTTCGGCGGCTTCGACACCAAGCGTTTCGGCATCGACCGCTTCGAGCGGCTGCAGGTAGTCGGCGTGCTGGTTGCGGATAAGCATGGGACGATTTCTCCTCGATCGGCGCATTTATATTGCAGCGTTGGCGAGAAATGCGCTCTTATCCGGCCAGGTTTGTGCAATTTTGTATCGCGGGGACGATGTCTTGAGGAATGCCGGCAAAGCTGTCGATCTCGACGAGTTCGACCTGAAGATCCTCGACATCCTGCAGCGCGACAACGCCACGCCGCAGCGCGAGATCGGCGAGGCGGTGCACCTGTCGGCGCCGGCGGTGCAGCGGCGCATCAAGCGCATGGAGGAGGGCGGCGTCATTGCCGCCAATGTCGCTGTCGTCGACCCCGACAAGGTCGGTCGGCCGATCACCATCATCGTCGAGATTTCGATCGAGAGCGAGCAGATCGGCCTGCTCGACGCCACCAAGGCAAGTTTCGGCGCGGCACCCGAGGTGCAGCAATGTTACTACGTGACAGGCGAGGCGGATTTCGTGCTGGTGGTGACGGTGGCCAGCATGACCGAATACGAGGCGCTGACCCGGCGGCTGTTCTTCGCCAATCCCAACATCAAGAAGTTCCGCACTCTGGTGGCGATGGACCGGGTCAAGGCCGGGCTGACGGTGCCACTGGGGGGTGATATCAAGGCCGGCTTGATTTGAAGCCGAAGGCCTGGCGGGCAAAAAAAGGCCCGCCGAAGCGGGCCTGTGAGGTGCTGGGGATCAGCACAGAAAGCTGTCTGGAGCGATCTCGGAATCAGTTCGAATTGGTGTTCGAATTGCTCGACGAGCTGGTGCTGGTCGAGGTGCTCGTCGAGGAACTGGTGCCGGTATTGCTCTGGGAATCGCTGTCGGTGGTGCAGCTGCCGTTGGAACAGCTTCTCGAGCGTGAACTGGACTTGCTGGTCGACTTCGAGGTGGTGACCGACCGGCTGCCGATCAGGATGAAATCGCCGCTGCGAGACAGCGCTGCCGGGTCGCCTGGCGCTGTTGCCACAGGTGCCGCTTCGGCGGCCGAGAGAGCCATGCCGGGGATGCCTGCTGTGAAGGCAAATGTGCCGAGACTTGCCATGGCAGGTGCTCCTTTCCCGCCTGCCGCCCGAACTGGGCGGCGATCGGGGCATTTGAACACGGCTTAGCCGGCCACGTGAATTCGCACTTTGGAGCTACTGCTCCAGGGCTAGTGGCGGCCGGCGAGTTGCGGATCTGAGGCCGTGTCGAGGTTGAGCGTGACCTCGCAAGGCGCGCAGAAGACGGCGCCCGGCATGTGGTCGCTCTCGGTCAGCGCAAAGCGGACGGCCGCTTCCTTGTCGGCGAAGATGCCGCCGACAAGGCCCAGCTCGTCGCTGACGACCCAGCGCCCTTGCGGGTCGCGTCCGACCATGAAGCGGTGGGCGTGCAGTGCCGGGTGGATGTCGCGAGCCAGAGTGCCCATGATGGTTTGCCTTTCCTGAAGGTGGAGCGGTGCTGCCGCTTCCCGAGGTTCGTTGCATTTCATGATGTGATGCCCGCGCCATATGAATTCGATTGGCGGCGAGGGACGAAGACATTCAGATCTCATAAACGCCGGGTGTTCGAGGCCGCCCGGGCGGCCACCGGCACGGGACGGAGCGCGCGCGATGGCCGCGCCGGCGTGTCGAGCACCGACAAATTGTCGCTAATGGCGGAGGCGGTGTTCGGCTCGACCTCGACCAGCGGCAGCCGGACGTCCGACGACATCTTGCCCATCAGGTGAAGGGCGTGCTTGACCGGACCAGGGTTGGTTTCGAGTTCGAGCGCGACGATGAGCGGGCGCAGGCGGTTGTGAATCTGGCGCGCCGCGTGCGGATCGCTGTTGCGGCAGG
Source organism: Aminobacter sp. LjRoot7 (assembly GCF_964252895.1). NCBI lineage: Bacteria > Pseudomonadati > Pseudomonadota > Alphaproteobacteria > Hyphomicrobiales > Phyllobacteriaceae > Aminobacter > Aminobacter sp. LjRoot7. The sequence goes on along the minus strand of NZ_CAXUPX020000001.1, from coordinate 653,596 downwards.
CGTCGTGCATGGCGACGCAAAGGCGAGGGGCGACGTTGGAAACGACAGAGATGGTGCCGCTGCCGCCCATTGTATTGAAGCCGAAGGCGGTGGCGTCGTGGCCGGACAGCCAGGTGAAGCGGTCGCCGAACCTTTGGGCGAACGCCATCGGGCGCGACAGGTCGTCGGTCGCATCCTTGAAGCCAACGATGCTGGGGATCGCGGCCAGCTGCTCGATGGTGGCGGGTGCCAGGTCGACGCCGGTGCGGGACGGGACGTTGTAGACGATGATGGGGATGTTGACCTTGGCCGCGATCGTTTCGAAATGCCTGACGATGCCTGTCTGGCTCGGCTTGTTGTAGTAGGGCGCGACGATCAGCGCGGCATCGGCGCCGAAATCGCGCGCGGCCGCGGTGAAGGCAACAGTCGATTCCGTGCTGTTGGTGCCGGTGCCGGCAATGACCGGCACGCGCCCGTTCGCTACCGCCACCGTCTTGCGGATCACCATGATGCGCTCATGCCAGGACAGGGTCGGGGCCTCGCCCGTGGTGCCGCAGGTAACGAGACCGTTGATGCCTTCCGCGATCTGCCATTCGACGAGTGCTGCGAGGCTTCTCAGATCGACTTCGCCGTCCCTGAACGGGGTCGGTAGTGCTGACATGGCGCCGAAAAGGCGACCGCGAAGCTGGTCATTGGTCGTGGCGGTGGTGTTCATGGCTGGAAGATCCATCATGCTGGTGGGAAAGGGTGCGGCGGCGAGCCGGAGCCGGCTGCTGGAAGCTTGCCAGCAGCGACGCGAGGACTGCGGCTGCGAGGTCGGCGTGTTCGGCCGTGCAGGTGCGGCTGCCGCCGGCGGTGGCGTGGCGCATGCAGCACTGCCAATGTCCGGCCCGGCTGCTGATATTTTCGACCGATCTCGACGGCCTGGCGCTGGCGGCAAGCAACAGCACGGCGTCGAGCAGCGCGTCGGCTTCCATCAGCGCCCTGAACTTGCGGCGCCGCGTGGCGTCGAAGTCGTCGAAGCCGAAAAGTTCGGCGGCTGCCCAGACGTGGTGCTCGCGCAGGATCCTGATGTCGGCGACGCGGTCGGCCAGGGCTGCGATGTTTTCCTGATGCATGGGAGAACAGATAGTCCTCCGGCGCGTGTGAATTCGAGAGAGGGAAGCGGGCTGATTTATAGGAATCGCATAGGGACTGACCGCGTGTTGCGGCGGCGCGGAAACGCATCGAAAGGGCAGGTCGGTGCGAAACGAAGTTGCGTCGGCGGGCGTCAATGAGAGCGCAATTCTCGCCGTCCAAGGGCTAGAAACGGCTGAGCTATCTGCCGCCAGCCTGCATGGGAAAACGATGATCCTCTATTACCAGACCCATTCGCCCTTCGCCCGCAAGGCGCTGGTGTTCGCCCATGAGGCCGGCATCGCCGAGCGGCTGGAGGTAATTCACCACGAGACCAGCCCGACGCTGCGCAATGCGCGGGTCTACGCCGAGAACCCGTTGGGCAAGGTGCCGGTGCTGTTGCGCGACGGCGGCGAGCCGATCTTCGATTCCGACGTCATCTGCGCCTATCTCGACACGCTGCATGGTGGCGCGAAGCTGATCCCGGACGCGGGCGAGGCACGATGGCGGGCGCTGCGGCTGCAGGCAGTGGCGCAAGGGCTGGCGCAGGTGGGCATCGGCCTGCGTTGGGAGACGGAGCGGCGGCCAGAGCATCTGCGCTATCAGGCGCTTGCCGAGGGCTACAGCGACAAGATCGAGGCGAGCTATGACTGGCTCGATGCAGCGATCGATGCAGACGCGCCGCTTAATGTCGGGCACATCGCGGTGGCGACGGCGCTTTCGTGGATGGCGTTTCGCGATCTGCCGTCGTTTCGCGGGCGGGCGCGGCTGACGGCATGGTTCGACGCGTTCGAGCAGCGTCCTTCGATGTTGGCGACGCCTTTGTCGGGCGAGACGCACGATCGGTAGGTCGCCGCGCGCCCGGAGGCGCGCAGCGTGATTCAGGACAGTCAGGCCGGCTTGACCGGTGCGTTCATCGCCCAGGCGACGCCGAAGGGATCGCGCAGCTGGCCCCAGCGGTCGCCCCAGAACATGACGTCGAGCGGAACGACGACCTCGCAGCCGGCATCGACGGCGCGCTTCCACCAGGCATCGACGTCGTCGCCGAGGATGAGCTGCATGGTGTAGCCCTGCGCCTTTTCGTGGGCATGGCCGTGTTCGGGATAAGCATCGGCCAACATCATCGACGAGCCGTTGATGTAGAGATGGACATGCATGGTCCGACCCTTTTCGTCAGGCGGATAAGCGAAGACCTGCTCGGCGCCGAAGGCGCGCTTGTAGAACTCGGCCGCCTTGAAGGCGCCGTCGACCTGCAGGTAGGCGATCAGGCCGCCAAGGACCTTCGGGGCGGGGTATGCTTGAGCTTCCGACATCAGTTGTCTCCGTTCCTCGCTTGAGCCAATCGCCGCTTGTCGCGGCGCATTTCGGGGCATCGTAGCCGCCGTCGGCCGATGCCTCGCTCCTAGGACGAGTGGAGCCGGCCACATCCGACATGGTCGGCGAGAATTTTTTCGGCCGGAGCCGAAGCAGGCTGGAGGGGGGAAGCTCTCCTGCCGGCAACAGTATCGACCGGGATCACGCAACCAATTGCGAACGGGTGCCGACCACGTCGCGTATGTGCAGTGCCAATTCTGCCGAAAGCCGCGTCGGGCCTGCATGTGGCTGATAGAGATTTATCCAGAAGCTTGGCAAGGGCGGCAGCCCATGCCGCTCGCCCAGAATTTCAAAGCCTGGCGGTATGGTCGAGGCCAGCAGCGGTGCTACCGCAATATCGGCATCGAGTGTCGCCAGGATGGGGTCGAAATTGGCGTCTTCGCAGACCCAGCGCCAGACGCGTCCATGGTCTGCCAGTGCCTTGAGCGCGAAGGGTCGCAGGAAGCAGGTTTCGTCATCCGTCGATATGGGCAGGGGATCGCGTTCGAAGGCCTGGCCACCTTTGGCGCCGACCCAGACCAGCGGGTCGGACAGCAAGGTCTCGCCGTTGTGGCCGCATTTTTTCTCGACCGCGAAGGTCAGGTCGACCTCGCCGCCATCGAGCTTTTCAAGCAGGCGCTGGCTTGTGTCGCAAATGAGCGATACCCGCACGCGCGGCCAAGCCTGGTCGAATTGCTTGAGGATGGGGGCGCCGAAGCAGCGGACGAAATCGGAAGGTATGCCGAGGCGGATTTCGCCCTCGAATTCGGCTTCGTTCATCGCCGACCAGACCTCGTCATTGTTGCGGACAAGGCGGCGCGCCTGGACGACAAGGCGCTGGCCCGTCGGCGTCAGTTTCAGGCCCTTGCGGTCGCGTTCGAAGAGTGCGCAGCCGAAAAGGTCTTCGAGCCGCTTCACCTGCTGGCTTACGGCTGCCTGTGTGAGGTTGAGCACCTTGGCCGAACTGGTCATCCCGCCGGTGTCTACCACGGCCAGGAATGCCCTCAGCAATGCGATATCGATGTTATTTGGCATAAGGACCTCTTATCGAGGTCATAATATACATTCGTTTCCATTATGCCAGTCGGGTCGTTAGCCTGTTCCTAATCTTGGAGAACGGCCATGACGAGCGTGATCGAAAATCAAGGTAAGACTGCACATCGCGGCAGGCTCGCCCGCGCCATGCTGGCATCAGTCAGTTCGGCGGCGTCGGCCATACGCGAATGGCGTGCCGCGCGGAGACTGTCGCGCCTCGACGATGCCGCATTGAAGGATCTCTGCATCTCGCGCGGCAATATCGAGTGGCTGGTGCGGCATAAGACGGAGGGGCAGCAATAAGGGCCGTGCTAGCGATCGTTCTTTGTCGCAGTCAGTGCAGTTGCGCTTTGCTCACTTCCCCGGCCGTCCTGACTTGCCCGGCTTCTTTCTGGCGCGGGCGGCTTCGGCGGGGTCCTCGTAGGAGCCAGCACCGATCTTGGCGCGCTTGACTGGCTTGACGCCTTCGACCGGCTTTTCGGTGCGGCGGACGGTCATCTCGTCGAGGTTGTTCTTCTTGAACAGCGAATTGCCGTCTTCCGGAACGCCGTAGTCCGAACCATGGGCCTCGGCAGCCGACTGCTTCTTGAACAGCGAGCGCGACACGGCACCTGCGGGCGTCGTCATGTCGGTGCCCGGGCCCATACTGTCGATGTCGGGCTTGGCGAACAGCGACTTGCCGGCGGGAACGGCGCCGTCGGCGCCCATTTCGTCGAGCTTCGGCTTGCGGAACAGGTTCGTCCGGGCAGCCTTGGCCGCCTCCTCGGCGGCGCGCGCCTCGTCGAGCTTGCGGAAACGTTCCTGCTCCTCGACCGTGCGATGCTTGGCCACGCCCTTGTTGTGCTTGCCCTTTTCGCGGCCGGATGCGGGGCTTTGAGCCTCCATGTCCCGCGCCAGCGGATCGTCGGAGATGGCGAGTTCCATCTCGCGCAGGCGCTTGATCTCGTCGCGGATGCGGGCCGCCTTCTCGAAGTCGAGATCGGTGGCGGCGTTGCGCATCTGCTTGTCGAGCGCTTCGAGATGGGCCTTGAGGTTGTTACCCATCATCGCACCGGCTTCGTCGGTGAACTGCGAGATGTCGGCGCGGACGTGGTCCTTCTCGTAGACCGAATCGAGGATGTCGGAGATACGCGACTTCACGCTTTCAGGCGTGATGCCGTTGGCCTCGTTCCACAGCATCTGCTTTTCGCGGCGGCGCGTGGTCTCGGCCATCGCCCGCTCCATCGAGCCGGTGATCTGGTCGGCGTAGAGGATCACTTTTCCGTCGACGTTACGCGCCGCGCGGCCGATGGTCTGGATCAGCGAGGTCTCTGAGCGCAGGAAACCTTCCTTGTCGGCGTCGAGGATGGCGACGAAACCGCATTCCGGAATATCGAGGCCTTCGCGCAGAAGGTTGATGCCGACCAGCACGTCGAAGGCGCCGAGGCGCAGGTCGCGCAGGATCTCGATGCGCTCCAGCGTGTCGATGTCGGAGTGCATGTAGCGGACGCGGACACCGTTTTCGTGCAGATATTCGGTCAGGTCCTCGGCCATGCGCTTGGTCAGCACGGTGACCAGCGTGCGGTAGCCGGCCTTGGTCGTCTCACGGATTTCACCGACGACGTCGTCGACCTGGTTCTTGGCCGGACGCACCTCGACCGGCGGGTCGATCAGGCCGGTCGGGCGGATGACCTGCTCGGCGAATACGCCGCCGGCTTCTTCCATTTCCCAATTGCCGGGGGTGGCTGACACCGCGACCGAAAGCGGTCGCATGGCGTCCCATTCCTCAAAGCGCAGCGGACGGTTGTCCATGCAGGACGGCAGGCGGAAGCCGTATTCGGCCAGTGTCGCCTTGCGTCGGAAGTCGCCCCGGTACATGCCGCCGATCTGCGGCACGGTGACGTGGCTTTCGTCGATGAAGACCAGCGCATTGTCGGGGATGTATTCGAACAAAGTCGGCGGCGGATCGCCGGGGCGGCGACCGGTGAGATAGCGCGAATAGTTCTCGATGCCGGCGCAGGAGCCGGTGGCTTCCAGCATCTCCAGGTCGAAGCGGGTGCGCTGTTCCAGGCGCTGGGCTTCAAGCAGACGGCCAGCCTTTTCAAGCTCTTGCAGGCGGTGCTGCAGCTCTTCCTTGATCGACTTGATGGCCTGATTCAAGGTTGGGCGCGGCGTCACATAGTGCGAGTTGGCGTAGATTTTCACGCTTTTGAGGTCGCCGGTCTTCTGGCCGGTGAGCGGATCGAACTCGGTGATCGAGTCGATCTCGTCGCCGAACAGCGAGATGCGCCAGGCCGAATCTTCCAAGTGGGCCGGGAAGATTTCGATGGTGTCGCCGCGGACGCGGAAAGAGCCGCGGACGAAGTTGATGTCCTGGCGCTTGTATTGCTGGGCAACGAGGTCGGCGAGCAACTGGCGCTGGTCGAGCCGGTCGCCGACCGCCATCTGGAAGGTCATCGCCGTGTAGGTCTCGACCGAGCCGATACCGTAGATGCACGAGACCGAGGCGACGATGATGACGTCGTCGCGTTCGAGCAGCGAGCGCGTCGCCGAGTGGCGCATGCGATCGATCTGCTCGTTGATGGTCGATTCCTTCTCGATATAGGTGTCGGTGCGCGGGACGTAGGCCTCGGGCTGGAAGTAGTCGTAGTACGAGACGAAATACTCGACCGCGTTGTCGGGGAAGAACTTCTTGAACTCGCTGTAGAGCTGGGCGGCCAGCGTCTTGTTGGGGGCGAGGATCAGTGCGGGGCGTTGCGTCTGCTCGATCACCTTGGCCATGGTGAAGGTCTTGCCGGAGCCGGTAACGCCGAGCAGCACCTGGGTGCGTTCGGCCGAACTGACGCCTTCGACGAGGTCCTTGATGGCGGTGGGCTGGTCTCCGGCCGGCTCGAACTCCGACTGCATGACGATCTGGATGCCGCCCTCTGACTTGTCAGGCCGGGCAGGGCGATGGGGAACCCAGATTTCACCGTTCTTGTGCAGCGGGTTGCCGCTCTCGATCAGCGCCGAAAGGGCAGCCACGGTGGCGGTGACGCCGGAATTGGACAGCGATGCAGCGTCTTCGAGCGAAATGTCGAGGCCGGCGACCGGGTTGAGGCCGGCGGCAGCGCGATCCTTGGCCGAGGCAGCGCCACCCATCGAGGTGCCGCGCGACGAACGCGTCGGCGCCGAGCTTTTTTCCGGGATTTTCTTCGGCTTGGGCTGCGGCTTCTCCGCCTCCCTGGCGATCTCGTCGGCCCAGTCGGCGATCGAACCTGACAGCGGCGCGCCAGTGAATTCGGCCTGCGGTGCCTCGCCGAAGCCGGGGCGATGCAACGGCTCGGAGGCATCAAGGAAGTCGGTCACGCCATTGCCGCCGCGCTTGCGCTGTGCGGCACGGTTGTCGCTTCCCGAGGCGGGCGATTTCTTGTCAGGAGATTTGGCCATGGGCGAAATATGGGCGGTCTCGGCAAAAATGGAAAGGGTGCGGATGCCGGAAAGCCGGCACCCGCATGGAGGGGCAATTCGGCTCCTGACATCAGGCTGTCAGGAGGATGTCACCTTGGGCAGGGGAAGCCGGGCGCGATCTTGCAGTTGGCACCGGGCGGACGCGGCCTCGGCGGCCGTGGCTTGGGCGGGCGATTCCAGTGTGGAGGGCGGTAGTGCGGTGGGCGCACGATGATCGTCGGCGCCACGACCACGGCCGGCGGACGGCCGACATAGTCGTCGAGATAATTGGCCGAAACCCAGCCGCGCAGGCGCGGACCATAGACGTTGCACCAGTTGCCTTCGCAGCCGCGCAGGTCTACGCGCGTGCCCTCGTAGAGCATGCCGAGCTTGGCATAGTCGGTGCCCGGACCGCTGCGGACATTGACGTTGCCGGTGGTGTAGGCTTCGGCGGCGACTGCGCCGGCAGGCAACGCCATCAACCCGGCCAGCATGGCCGCAGTGGTGGCAAGTCTTCGAAATATCATGGGCAGTCCCTCCAGACCTGAATCATTCCGAACTGCTTGAGATTACTGGCTATTGTTGCGCGCGCCAGTGTGCTGCCGGGATTATCCTTTATGCCTGGGTAACAGGGTGGCAAGCGCCACGGGCGCGGCGATGTGGCGTGCACAAGCCGTGTATGCCTGATCGTCGGGGGATGTTAGAGAGCGACCATTCAGTTCCTGATCCGGACACCAGATGACCTTCCCGACCAACTGTTTGTTGCAGACACCAGCGCAATGAAGATCGCGCATCTCGTCGGCCATGGTGCGCTCAATGGCGTCGCCACCAGTTCCAGGATCCTGATCCAGGCCCAGCTCGACGCCGGGCATGAAGTCATGCTGGTGCATTCGCTGGGCTCGTGGATCGAGCACCAGCATTTCGACGGCCCGATCCAGATGATGGGATCGAATTTCGCCACCACGCCGAAGGAAATCCGCCGCGTCGGCTATGCCATCCGCGACTGGGGCGAGGACGTGGTGCACTGCCATGGCAGTCGCGGCAACAAGTTCGGGCTGGTGTTCCGCTGCGCCGCCGGGACGCCGATCGTGATGACGGCGCATGCGCGCCAGTACCAGCTGCCATGGCTGTTCGCCCATGAGGTGATCGGGCTAAGCCAGTGGACGGTGGACTATTACGTCAAGCACTGGCTGGTTTCGCGCCAGCACATCCATCTTCTGCCGAACATGTTCGACGTTAGCAGGATCGAGCCGGCGTCGGCTGCCTCACAGGCAAAGGCACGCGCGGCACTCGGCATTCGCGACGAGGCGTTCCTGATCGGCTCGGTCGGCCAGCTCGGCGGGCGCAAGAACCAGATCGACATGGTGCGCGTGCTGCGCAAGCTGCTGGACGAGGGTGTCGATGCCGAGCTGCTGGTGATCGGTTCGACCAATCAGGGCAACGACATCATGGCCGAGTGGGACGGGGCGATTGCGACGCCCGAATTGCAGGGCCGGGTCCATCTGCCGGGGCTGCGCAACGACGCTCTGGAGCTGCTGCCAGCTTTCGACCTGTTCCTGATGACCTCGCGCGACGAGCAGGCGCCAATCGCGCCGCTGGAGGCGATGGCGGCCGGGCTTCCCGTACTGTCGACGCGGGTCGGCAACATGGTCGACCTGTTGCCCAGGCAGCAGAGCTTTGCCGTCGGCGACGTCGACGGCATGGCGGCGGCGGCGCTCGACCTGCGTGACGAGGCGCAACGCCGGGTCGTGGGGCAGGCGGGGCGGCAGGAGATCGCGCGGCAGCTCGATCCCAAACGCATCGTCGGCGAGATCGACAAGATCTACCGGCTGGCCATCGACCGTTCGAGCAAGAAGCGCAGGCAAAAGTAGCGGCTGGCCGAAAGCGCCAGCTGTACGCAATGAAAAGCTGCTAGGGTGGCCGCAGTCAATTTCAGGCGTGGCGTGTCCAACTATCCTTTCTCCTACAAGATCTCCTGGCCGGTGCGGTTCGTCAGGCCGTCGCTGCGGGGCAAAGCCCCGGGGCATCTGCCCGACCAGGTGCGGTTCGTGCCCAAGCCAGGCCAGAGCGTGCGCCTGGCATTCGTCGGCGATATCTCCGCCGTAGCCAACAAGCGCCCGCCGGTTTTTGACCGCGAGCTCTCAGCGCTTCTGGCCTCGGCGGATCTGGTAATCGGCAATTGCGAGAGCCCTGTCGTCGACAAGGTGAGCGCGCGTCTGGGAACGCGGCTTGGAACGCATCATGCGATGACCGAGGCGTTTCTTCAGGGCGCGCTGACGGCAGCGGCAATCGCGCCGGAACGGCTGGTACTGTCGCTTGCCAACAACCATGTACTCGACCAGGGGGCGGAGGGGTTCGAGGCGACGCTTGCGGCGCTGGACAGGCTTGGCATTGCGACGATCGGAACGACAACCGATGTGAGCAAGGTGGCGGTCGGCCAGCTGACGCTGGGGTTCGCTGCATTCACCCAATGGCGCAACGCACCAGCCGAAGCGTTCGCCGGGCGCGTTGCCATGGTCGACGATTTCTTCGGCGCGGCCGGCAACGGGCTGGTGGGTGCGGAAGGCGTCGATCTCGTTTGCGCGGTGCCGCATTGGGATTGGGAGTTTCGCCATTTTCCACGTGCCGGCACGCGGAGCTGGGCGCAGAGGCTGGCCGGTCTGGGCGTCGGGCTCGTCGTCGGCCATCACGCCCATGTCGTGCAGCCGATCGCGCGCATCGACGACACGCTGGTGGCCTATGGCTTGGGCGATTTCCTCGGCACGGCACTGGCGCGGCAACCCTGGCCGGGGCGGATAAGCGCGATCCTCGCCGTCGACGTCAGCGCCGATGCAGCGACGCGCGGCAAGATCGCGAGCTACAGGCTGGTGCCGTTCATGCGCCAGCGCGACGATGAGCGCGAGAAGATGGTGCCGTTCGACAAGGTCGATGGCGAGCTGGGAACGAAGGCACGGGCGCGCTGGCAGGCGGTTTATGGAGCCGCTGCCGCCGGCCTCACGAGCTGAGTCCGGATATCGTTGCATCTCCTTGTTTACGCCGCGACATTTGGCAAAAAGCCGCTATCATCCGGTAGGTGGGCGGCACGATATCGGCGCGCCATGGGGGCACATATGAGCGCAGCTGGTTTCATGCCCGACGAGGCGACGATCGCGGGTATCAAGAAGGATCTCGAAGCCTATCAGGCCGAGCGCAATGCGATCAGGCTTTCGACGGTGTGGCGGGTGCCACTCTATCTCGGCGGCGTGATCGTTGCGGTTCTGGTGCTGGCGCTGATCTTCAACTTCATTGCCGACGTCAACGAGCAGTGGCTGTCGACGCCGCATGTCTATCTTTATGTGGTGGGATTCATCGCTGCGTTCTTCGCCTATTTCCGTGCGGTGCGGCCGCTCGAAGCCGCCAACGCGTCGTTTCGCAACAAGCTGCTGCCGATCGTCTTCGGCTTCATCAAGAATATGCACCATGAACGGGGCGCGACGCCGCCTTCGTTTATGAACCTGCCGGAATCCACTGTCGGCAAATACAACAAGCTCGAAATCGATGATTTCATTTCCGGCAATTACGATGGTTTCGATTTCGAGCTCTACGAAACGCTGCTGACGCAACAGGCTGAAAAGCACGACTCGACGACCTTCCAGGGCGTGATCGTGGCGTTTGGGCTGAAGAAGCCGTTTGCGGGCACCCTGATCGCGACGATCCGGTCCAACGCGGTTTTGAGCTTCTTCGGCGAACTCTTCGGTGGTGGCTTGAAGGAACTCCGGTCGGGAGTACAGGAACTTGATCTGGCCTACGAGTTCCGCAGCGACAATGTCGATGCGGCGCAGCCTCTGGTGTCGGGGCAGATGGCGCAGGCGCTAACCTGGCTCAAGGAAGCCTGGCCGGGCGAGCCGGCGCGCATTGCGATGTCGGGTACGAGCGGGTTTCTGCTATTGCCGCACCAGAAGGATTTTTTCGAGCTGCCGGCGGCCGGTGTGGCGCTCAACTACAAGGCGCATGTCGAGCCGATGATTGCCGACATGGCGACGATCCTGGCGACGGCCTCGCTGGTGCGCAAGATCGGTTCGTGAGGGGTGGCTGGAGCGTCGCGCGTCCGTGCGGACGCGCAAAAGGACGCTCCAATATTTTGAAGCTCCGTATCGTGCTTTCCGAAAACCGATTCCAGTTTTCGGGCCGATACGCTAGCCGAAGCGCAGCTTGAGCCCGACGATGGCGAGGATGAAGAGCAGCGTCACCGAGTTCGACAGGATGACCGGCAGCGAACCCAGCGCCACGCCATAGACGATCCACAGCGAGATGCCGGTGGCGAGTGCCGCATTGGTGCCGAGCGAGATGTCGCTTGTCTTGCGCTCGCGCAGGATCTTCATGATCTGCGGCAGCCAGCACAAAGTGGTCAGGATGGCGGCGACGGCGCCAACGAGTTCAAACAGGGGGTTCAAGGCGGGAGCTTCCCAAAAGCACAAATCGTGCGGCGCGAGCTATGCCAGAATCACTGGCGACTGTGAAGCGGACCCAGCAAGCTGGACCAACGAAACGACGGCGCAAAACGTCGCGGGAGGGTGGCGGCCCGAGCGGAAAAAAACTCTCCGCGCCGACGTTGAACGGCGTTTCGTGATCGGCTGATATGAAATCCGACCATGGGGTGGCGAGGCGATGACAGCGGTGTGACGCCTGCCAGTGTATGGCCGCCAAGGGATGAGGCGAGATCGGGGTGATGCCGAAGCAGCCGGTGAGGGGCCGGTTGCGGTCAAATGCGGCGGAAATAAGCCTATGATTACGTTCGATAATTTCACGCAACGTGATTTGCGCCTCAGCGGTTCGGCGGCCAGTCTCCATCTCGTTCGGCGGGCCTTGCTACGAGGGCAGGGCCAGCCGGGACAGACCTGAAAGGGAGTACCAGACATGAACAAGATCCTTGCAACGACCGTCGCTTCGCTCGCCTTCATCGGTGCCGCCTATGCAGCCGAAGTCCAGGGCACGGTCCAGTCGGTCGACCCGGCGACGCGCTCGATCACGCTCGACGACGGCAAGACCTATGTCATCCCCGAAAGCCTCAAGGTCGACGGCCTGGCCGCCGGCGCCAAGGTCAAGGTGACCGTGGACGACACGACAGGTGCTGTGACCGCGATCGAAGCGGCCTCTTAACGGCCGTCTGCGCATCCGCCCTGCCGGCACTGCCATGCGCCCGGCGGGCGGATGATGTTCTTGAGACCTTCCAAGACGCAGAACCAAACTATGGCCGGCCTCTTCTCGAGGTCGGCTATTTTTCATGCCGCCGGACGGTCGGCTCAAAAGCCGATATTGGCCGCCAGCCAGCTCGACGAGCGTTTTGCTGCGGCAACCGTGCCGGCGGCGGCATCGCTGAGGCCGTTGCGCGCCAGCGCATAGCCATTGGCGGTGCGATAGAGCACCGAGCGTCCGCCTTCGACGATGCCGGCGACTGTTGTCCGCTCGGCTGGCTCGGCTGCGATGATTTCGGTCGGGGCCGAGGCCAGCTGCGGCTCGGCAAACACCGTGGTGCGGCAGATGCCCGTCACCAGCGGATAGGCATGGTTGCCCTCGCGCAGGATGCGGCTCTTCATCGCCGCCTCGCAGTCGGCGACGGAGGTCCACTGCGCCGGCGTCTCGCCGATATATTCGCAAAGCTTGGCGTCGCAGTCGCAGCCGACGATGGTCATGGCGACAAGGGCAGACTTGATCACGGTCCGAATCCTCAGGGATAGTTGACGCTGCGATTTCTCCGCCCCGATCGCGGCGCCAGTTGGCCGCAATCATGGCATGACGGTGGCGTTGTGCATTCGCGGCAGCGTTGTAGCCGTCCGGTGGCATCTTCTCCCGGCAAAGCCGTCGACAGGATGTGAACTTCGCAACCTTTCCCTTGCGCATTTGCCTGTGCGGCTAACAATAAGGACGGAGGGGGCGGCATACAGGCTGCCGGGGAGGGTGCGTTCGTGAAAGTCGGCGTCGTCAGGAATCCGGTGGCCGGCGGCGGCAGGCTGGACACGCACTGGACCGAGGTTGCGGCGGCGCTGACGCGGCACTTCGGCGAGGTCGAGTTTCGCGAGACGACCGAGCCGGGCGACGGCGCGGTGCTTGCCCGCGACCTGATGGCGCTTGGCTGTGGGCTGGTGGTCGCCGCCGGAGGCGACGGCACGATCAGCGAGGTCGCCGACGGGCTTCTGCAGATGCTGGCCGAAACGGGCGAGGCGGCCATACTGGGCGTTCTGCCCTGTGGCACCGGCTCCGACTTCGCCCGCGGCATGGGCATTCCCATCGATATCAAGGCGGCGATCACGCGCATTGCCGAGGGCAACGACCGGTTGATCGATGCCGGGCGCATCTCCTTCGTCGAGGATCATGGCCGGCTGGCGAGCCGGCATTTCGTCAACATCGCCAGCCTCGGCATGTCGGGGGCGACGGTGCGGGCGGTCAACAACGACCGGCGCAAACGCTGGGTGCCGGCCAAGGCGCTGTTCTTCTGGCGCACGGTGATCGAGTTCGTGCGCTACCGCTTCCAGGACGTGCGCATCACTGTCGACGATGGCGAGCCAGTCGAGGCCAGGGTGGCGCTGGTGGCGGTGGCCAATGAACGCTTCTTCGGCGGCGGCATGATGATCGCGCCTGATGCCGTGCCCGACGACGGGCAGTTCGACATCGTCATCCTGCGCGCGGCGAGCAAACTCAAGCTGATCCTCGACCTGCGCCTGCTCTATGGCGGCCGCCACCGTAACCACCCCGCCATCACCATTCTGCGCGGGCGCAAGGTGGCGGTCGAACCACTGGGCGATCCCCTCGCCAATGCCGCGCTCGTCGACATTGACGGCGAGTCGCCGGGGCATATTCCAGCGACCTACGAGATGGTGGCAAAGGCGCTGAAGGTGAGATGCTGATTCAATGGGTTTGGGAAGAGAGTCGGAAAGTTGGGTTATGTGCCTGAATTTCTTGACGCTTTTGCTTATGCCGGCGCTGCCCCTCATCCGCCTGCCAGCACCTTCTCCCCGTAAGGACGGGGAGAAGGGACAGTGCGGCGACGCTGGCGCCTCCCTCTCCCCGTCCTTCACGGGGAGAGGGTAAGGGTGAGGGGCAATTCGTAAAGCGCTAGGCGTCCATCGCCCTGACCATCGCCTCGATCTTGGCGGCCTTTTCGAAATGGTCGAGCTTGTGAGTGCGGATCCACCATTCGGCGGCTTCCATCAGAAGCTCCGGGTCGTCGTTCCTGTTGGCGAAGAACGCGTAGAAGGACAGCCCCACATCGGGGCCCTTGGCGGCGATCTTGCGCGCGCAGACGTCGAGTATCTTGGCACGCAGGCTGGGCCGCATGGGAGAATCCTTCAGATGGATGATCAGGGCTATCGCAGGCTGAAGCCGGGTGTCAAAGGCTGAGGGGGTACTCGTCAAACTCTGCGCCCGCCGACCCCCACCCCGGCGCTTCGCGCCGACCCTCCCCACAAGGGGGAGGGTAAGGGCGTCGGCCTCACAGCTTTGCCGGAAAGCCCGGCGCGCGCAGGTCGGTGCCGGCCGCATCTTCCAGGAGCTTGACGATCATTGTCGACCAGGCATCGCCGCCATAGGTTGCCTTGCCCTGCTGGAAGATGGTGTTGACGCGGTTGGCGAGGTCGAGCGGGATGTTGCCTTCACGCGCCATGGCGAGGGCGAAACCGAGGTCTTTCAGCGCCAGGTCCATGGTGAAGCCGATGTCGTAGGAGCCGTTGAGCACAAGCTGGCTCTCGGTCTCGTGGACGAAGCTGTTGCCCGAGGAGGCTGTTATGGCGTGGTAGGCCTGGGCGAGGTTGAGGCCGCCCTTCTTCGCCAGCATCAGCGCTTCGCCGGCGGCAACGAGGTGAATGAAGGCCAGCATGTTGGTGATGACCTTGATGACGGCCGCCGAGCCAATCGGTCCCATCAGGAAGGCGCGGGCACACATTGCTTCGATCGCCGGGCGGTGGCGCTCGTAGAGTGCGGCGTCGCCGCCGACAAGCGCGGTGATCTTGCCTTCCGCTGCCAGGTGCACGCCGCCGGTCACAGGGCATTCCAGCGTGTAGACGCCGGCGTCGGCAGCAATGTCGGCAAGGTACAAGATCTCGTCGCGGCCGTTTGTCGACATCTCGATCCAGGTGCCGCCCTTGGGCAGGCCGGCGAGCAATCCGTCCGGCCCTGCCAGCACCGCCTCGCTGATCTTGGGCGAGGGCAGGCAGGTGATGGCGTTGCCAGCGCGGGCGGCAGCCTCGGCCGGGTTTTGTGCGGCGATCGCGCCTACGGCCACGAGGCGCTCGACGGCCTCGGCATTGCGGTCATAGACGATCACTTCGAAGCCGCCGCGCACAAGGCATGCCGCGAGGTTGGCGCCGAGATGGCCGAGGCCGACGAAGGCGTAGGCGAGGGCTTGGGTCACACGCGCCTCACGGCATCAGCGGGGTTTGCACCATCTGCAGGTGCAGATGAGGACCGTCATAAGGATTGGCCTCGCACACCGCCTCGTCGAGCTCGACGCCGAGACCCGGTTCTTTCGAGGGGATGACGTGGCCGTCCTGCCATTCGATCTTCTTCTTCAACAGCCTGGCGTGGAAGCCGTCCCACTGCTTGAGCGATTCGAGGATGAGGAAGTTGGGCAAGGTGACGGCGAGTTGGATGTTGGCCGCGCCGACGATCGGGCCGCAATAGCAGTGGGGCGCCACCTGGATGTGGTAGGCCTCGGCCATGGCGGCGATCTTCTTGGTCTCGAGGATGCCGCCGGAGCGGCCGAGGTCGGGCTGCAGGATGGTGGCGGCGCGGTTTTCGATGACCCGCGCAAACTCGAATTTGGTGGTCAGCCGCTCGCCTGTCGCAATTGGGATCGATGTGCCGCGCGCCACCTGGGCCATGACTTCGGGCATGTCAGGCGGCACCGGCTCCTCGAACCACAAGGGATCGTAGGGCTCGATGGCACGCGCCATGCGGAGCGCACCGGAGGCGGTGAACTGGCCGTGGGTGCCGAACAAAATGTCGGCGCGGGTGCCGACGGCCTCGCGGATCGCCTTTAGCATGCGCACCGAAAGGTCGATGTCGACGAGGCGCGGCTGGTGGCCGTCATAGGCGGTCCATGGCCCGGCCGGGTCGAGCTTCACCGCGTTGAAGCCCTGGTCGACATAGAGGGAGGCACACTCGGCCGCCATGTCGGGGTCGTTGTAGACGTTCCTGGGTGCCACGTCCTCGGTGTGGACGCTGCCGGTGTGCGGGTAGAGATAGGTGTAGGAGCGCAGCGTCTCGTGCACCTGGCCGCCGAGCAGCTTGTAGACGGGCTTGCCGGCCTCCTTGCCGATGATGTCCCAGCACGCCATCTCCAGCGCCGAAAAGCAGCCCATGGCCGAGACGTCGGGGCGCTGGGTGAAGCCGGAGGAATAGCAGCGGCGGAACAGGTTTTCGATGTCGTGCGGGTCCTGTCCCACGAGATAGCGCTCGGCCATGTCCTCGATCATCTTGGCCGTGACATGGGCCGAGAAGGTGGCGTTGTAGGCCTCGCCATAGCCGACGACTCCGCCGTCCGTGGTGAGCTTGACGAAGATGAAATACTTGCCGCCGATGCCGGGCGGCGGGTTGTTGACCACGAAGGTCTTGACGTCGGTGATCTTCATGCGGGCGAACTCCCTGGCGGCTGCGTGTCGGTTACCCCCTCACCGGTTTGCTGCGCAAACCACCTCTCCCCCTGACTGGGGGAGAGGAATCGCCAAGCGCTGATGGCCCGCGCTTCTGGATGAGGCTTCGGCGTGGAAGGTTGGCGATTCCTCTCCCTCACGAAGTGGGGGAGAGGTGCCGAGCGCAGCGAGGCGGTGAGGGGGGCCTTCATTCCTTGTCGCCGATCACGAAACGCAGGTCCGTGGCCGTAACGTTCTCTGCCAGCCGCCCGTCAAGTGCGGCGAGGATGGTGTCGCACACACTTTCCGTCCGCTTGAGGATATCAATATTCCAGAAGCGCAGGACCGAATATCCGCGCGAGCGCATGAACTCATCGCGCGCTCGGTCTCGTGAAGCGTCTGCGTGCTGGCTGCCGTCCACTTCAACAACCAGCCGAGCCTGCCGGCACGCAAAGTCTGCAAAATAGGGGCCAATCGGATGCTGTCGGACGAATTTGTGGCCACCGAGCTTTCGGTCTTTCAGCTCATCCCAAAGGCATGCCTCGGCGATGTTGCCGCCGACGCGAAGGGCGCGGGCACGGTCAGTCGTGCCGGGCTTGCGACGGCTTCCGTCCGTCATCGTTTCCCCCTCACCGGTTTGCTGCGCAAACCACCTCTCCCCCACTTCGCGGGGTAGAGGAATCGCCAACCACTTTGGTCGCACCAAGTATGCTGCTGTGGCGCGTGCGGAGCAGAGCATACTCACCCCGCATCCTCCAGCACCAGTTCGGCACCCTTCCAGCCGGTCATGATCGACGCCGCGTTGGTGTTGCCGGTGATGTTGTCGGGGAAGATCGAGGCGTCGATGATGCGAAGGCCGGAGATGCCGTGGACGCGCAGGCGGGGGTCGACCACTGAGGTCAAAGGGTCCGGCCCCATGCGGCAGGTCGAAACGGGATGATAGACGGTGCCCGAGCGCTTGCGGAAATCCTGAATCAAGTCGGCGTCGGAAGTGATTGACGGGCCTGGCAAAACCTCTTCGGCGATGATGTCCGACATGGGCGACTGCGCGGCGATCCGGCGCAGGAATTTGACCGCGTCGAGCATCTCGGCGACGTCGCTGTTGGTCGAATAGGCGTTGACCGTGATGCGCGGCTGTACCGTCGGCTCGGTGGAGCGGATCATGATCTCGCCGCGGCTCGACGGGCGGCAGTTGGACAGGCCGATGGAGAAGCCGGGGAAGGGATCGGGCGTCAGGATCGGGCGCTCGCCGGCCTTGGGCAGGACGGTGGAAAAGACCTGGAAATAGAGCTGCATATTGGGGCGGGCGCGGCTCATGTCGGTGCGGAGAAAGCCACCGCCCTGGTTCATGCTCATCGACAGCGGGCCCGAGCGCAGCAAAAGATACTGCATGCCGGCCAGCGCCTTGCCCCACCACGGGCGCAAAAGCTGGTTGAGCGTCGGCACCTTGGCCTTCCAGGTGTAGTTGATGCCCTGGTGGTCCTGCAGGTTGCGGCCGACATGCTCGCTGCCGTGCACGACCGGGATGCTGAATTCGCCGAGCAATGCCGCCGGGCCGATGCCAGAGAGCTGCAGCAGCTGCGGTGTGTTGACCGAACCACCCGACAGGATCACCTCGCGGCCGGCGCGTGCGGTCATCTTGGCGCCGTTCTGCAGGTACTCGACGCCGACGGCGCGCTTGCCCTCGAACAGGACTTTGGTGACCAGGGCGTTTGTCTCGACGCGGACGTTGGGACGTTTCATCGCCGGGCGCAGGAAGCCGCGCGCCGCCGACATGCGGCGGCCACCTTTGGTGGTGATTTGATAAATGCCGACGCCCTCTTGGGCCGCGCCGTTGAAGTCCTGATTCAATGGCAGGCCGGCCGCTTGCGCGGCAGCCAGGAAGCGATGGGTCAGCGGATGGACGTTCTTCCGGTTGTCGGTGACGTGGATCGGGCCGCCGGTGCCGCGCAGGTCCGTCGCGCCTGCCTGGTTGTCCTCGATCGCCTTGAAGGCCGGCAACAGGTCGTCAAAACCCCAGCCGGGATTGCCGGCGTCACGCCAGGCGTCGAAGTCTTCGGCGGCACCGCGGATCCAGACCATGGCGTTGATCGAGCTCGACCCGCCGAGGATTTTCCCGCGCGGCCAGTGATCCTTGTTGCCGGCAAGGCCGGGGTCGGCCTCGGCGGCATAGTTCCAGTTCACGGCGGGGTCGAAGAAGGTCTTGCCGTAGCCGAGCGGCATCTGGACGAAGAAGCGGCGGTCGGTGCCGCCGGCCTCGAGCACCAGCACGGAGAAGCGCCCACTTGCAGACAGCCGTTCGGCGACCACCGAACCGGCGGAGCCTGAGCCGACAATAATGAAATCGAACGTCTGCATGCGGATGGCGGCCTGTCGGAATTCCACGATGCGGCCAGACTATCGCCTCGGCGACAGGCTTCGGCGTCGGTTACGGCATGGCCTGTGAAAAATACGACCGGGCGATGCAAGAGATACGCCGTTGACGCGGCGAATGCTGCGACGATACGGGTGAATGGAGGAATCCTGAGGAGAATGACGATGGTTCAGTATGCCGATGGCCAGCCGACGGGCGAGCTCACGCTGAGGACGCTGGCGATGCCCGCCGACGCGAATGCCGCCGGCGACATCTTCGGCGGCTGGGTCATGGCGCAGATGGACCTTGCCTGCGGCATCCGCGCCGCCGAGCGCGCGCGGGGCCGCGTGGTGACGGCGGCGGTCAAGGAAATGGCTTTTGCGAAGCCGATGAAGATCGGCGACACGCTCTGCATCTACACCCATGTCGACCGCGTCGGCCGCACCTCGATGACGCTCAAGGTCGAAGCCTGGGCGCAGCGCTATCTCTCCGACATGATGGAAAAGGTGACCGACGCCGATTTCGTCATGGTGGCGCTGGATGGGCAGGGCAAGCCGAAGCCTGTGCCGGCGGAGGCGTAAACTCTACTCCGCCGGGCGCCTGCCGCGATTTTCTGCGCTTCCGGTGCTCACGGACTGAATGTCCGCTCCGCTCCGGTTCTCGAAAACCGCACCATTCGCCACGGCGGAGCGAGTTTTCGTGGCGCCAACTTCAGTTGGCGTTATTCCACCGTCGCGTCGAACTTCATCCTAGCTTCGGCGACACGGCCCTGGTTGAGCCTCGCCCATTCGCCGAGCGCGAAAACCGGAACCAGCAGCTCGCGACCGAGATCGGTGAGTTCGTAGTCGACGCGTGGCGGGATTGTCGGGAAGACGGTGCGGGTGACGAAGCCGTCGCGCTCCAGGCCGCGCAGGGTGGTGGTCAGCATCTTTTGCGAAATGCCGCCGACAGCGTGGCGCAACTCGTTGAATCGCATGGCGCCGTCGCCGAGCTTGCCGACCACGAGCACCGTCCATTTGTCGCCGACGCGCTGCAGGATATCGCTGACGGCGCGGCAATCCTCGGTGCGGTGCGGGTGCCTCGGTATCAAAAAGGTGCCTCCTTGTGCGGCTGTTTTTCAGTCACCTATATAGCGTCGGTATCCATTTGTTACCAGTGTCGCCCAGATACTCACGCTCGAAAGGTTCCTGTCATGTCCAAACCCAAGATCGCCATCGTCGTCGGCTCGACGCGCGCCGCACGCTTCGCCGACACGCCGGTGGAGTGGATTGCCAAGATCGCAAAATCCCACGCCGACATCGAGGTCGAAATCGTCGACCTGAGGGATTTCCCGCTGCCCTTCTTCGATGAGGTCGCCTCGTCCGCCTGGGTGCCGTCGCAAAACGAGGTTGCCCAGCGCTGGCAGAAGAAGGTCGCCGAGTTCGACGGCTACATCTTCACCGCCGCCGAATACAATCACGGCCCGACCGCAGTGCTGAAGAACGCGCTCGACTACGCCGCCACCGAATGGAACAAGAAGCCGGCCGGTTTCGTCGGTTATGGCGGTGTCGGCGGCGCGCGTGCCGTCGAGCAGCTGCGCATGCATGCGGTGGAACTGCAGATGGCACCGACAAAGGCTGCCGTGCACATCGTCTGGGCCGATTTCCTGGCCGTGCGCCAGGGCGAGAAGCAGCTCTCCGACTTCGAACACCTCAACCAATCGGCGAACGGGCTGGTCGCCGAGATCGCCTGGTGGGCCAAGGCGCTGAAGATCGCGCGCGAGGCCGACGTTCTTGCCGAAGAAGCCAAGGCTGCCTGAGCAGCAATCTCAGTTTCCTCCCAAGGAACTTTCAGGGCGGCCTCGAGCCGCCCTTTTTCATGCCGCCTGGGCGCCAGAGCGCGCCAGGCGCGGCCGGATCACGCAATCGGCGACGTGGTCGAGTTCGTTCTGCTCGTCGGCGTGGCGCTGCCCCCATTGGCAAAGTGCAAGCAACACCGGCTCGAGGCTGAGCCCGAGCGGGGTCGCGGCGTATTCGACGCGCGGCGGGATCTCGCGGAAGATTTCGCGATCGACGAGACCATGCTCCTCCATCTCGCGCAGTTGCTGGATCAGGACCTTCTGGGTGATGCCGGGGACGAGCCGCTTCAGTTCGGACAGCCGCCGCGGCCGGTCGAACAGATGATACAGGATTACCGCCTTCCAGCGGCCTGAAATCACTTTCAGGGCACGTTCCGCAGGCAGTGCGGGCAGTCGCTTGGTCGACCCGGCCATGGTCACCTCCTGGTGGGTATGGAACGAAAGAGTTTGTAGTTCGGACGCCGGAGATAGTGGCACACAACGCTCGTTGCCATAGCCATCGAGGTTGTCATGCGAGCTGTTCAATTGAAGCGTTTCGGCGATCCGGACGTTTTGCAGATTGTCGAAATTCCAAAACCCGCGCCGGGTCCAGAAGAAGTTCTGATCCGGTCGCATGCGGCCGGGGTCAACTTCTTCGAAGTGCTGATGCGCGCGAACCGTTATGCAATGACGCCGGAACTGCCGATGATCCTCGGCGTCGAGGCTGCCGGTGTCGTCGAGGCCGTTGGGCCTCAAGTCGATGTTTCCTTGCTTGGCAAGCGTGTTGCAGCCCCGCTGTTCATGTCGAAAAGGCCGTATGGCGGCTACGCCGACCATGTGAAGATCGATGCCCATCTCGCTGTGCCATTGCCCGACGATCTGGCTTTCGATCAGGCGACGGCGCTGATGGTGCAGGGCCTGACGGCACTGCACCTGCTCCGGCAAAGTCCGCCGGAGGGTAAGTCGATCCTCATCAATGCCGCTTCCGGCGGCGTCGGCACGTTGTTGATCCAGTTGGCAAAACGCGCCGGCGCCAGGCAGGTGATTGCCGCCGCCGGCAGTCCAAGCAAGCTCGACTTGGTTTCGTCGCTCGGTGCCGATGTCGGGATCGACTACTGCTCGCCGGATTGGCCGGCGCGCACGAGGGAAGCCAGTGGCGGTGCGGGCGTCGATATCGTCTACGACATTGTCGGCGGCGCGATGACGGCGGCAGCGCTCGATGCGCTGGCGCCAGGCGGCGAATTGGTGTTTGGCGCGATGGGCCGGTTTGCGCTGGAAACAGCGCAACTAGAGGCGATGCTTGCGGCCAACCAGTCGCTCAAGGGTTTTGCATTGCTGCCGCTGCTTTCGCCGGAGCGTCTCCGCAGTGATCTCGGCGAACTCTTCCATATGGTTTCGACAGGTGAGCTCAAGGTTGTGCTGGGCGAGCGTTACCCGCTCGATCGTGCAAGCGAGGCGCACCGCGCCATCGAAGAACGGCGCTCTTCGGGAAAGGTCGTGCTGGTGCCATAAGATTGGCGGCGATTGCCGCCAATCTCGGAGTTTGGCGTTGCTCTTGGTGCGCCCGCGCGCCGCGTCAGCCGGGCAGTTTCGAGGCCAGCACCTTGTCGATGCGGCGGCCGTCGAGGTCGACGACTTCGAAGCGCCAGCCTTGGGCGTCGACGCATTCGCCGGTCGCGGGCAGGTGGTGCATGTGCGACAGCACGTAGCCGGCAACGGTTTCATAGTCGCGGTTTTCCGGCAGGTCGATGCCGAGCTGGTCGGCCATCTCGTCGGCCTGCATGTAGCCGGCGAGCAGCCACGAGCCGTCCTCGCGCTGGACGGCGTTGTCGACGTCGTCCTCGTCGAGGTCGGAACGGAACACGCCGGTGATGGCTTCCAAAATGTCCGCGGGCGAGACGACGCCTTCGAAATGGCCGTATTCGTCATGGACCAGCGCCATCGGCACGTCGGACTGCTTGAGGGTGGCGAGCACGTCGAGTGCGTCGGCCTGATCGTGGACGATGGGTGCGGTACGCACATGCTTGCGCGGGTCGAAGGCACGGCCTGCGAGCAGCGAGGCAAGCAGTTCGCGGCTCTGGATGACGCCGACCATGGCATCGACCGAACCTTCGCCGGCGGGCAGGCGCGAGTGCTGGGTTTCCATCAGGAGCTTGCGGGTGGCGGCTTCCTCGGCCTGCAGGTTGATCCAGTCGACTTCGGTGCGCGGGGTCATGACGGCACGCACGGCGCGGTCGCCGAGGCGCATGACGCCGGCGATCATGCGGCGCTCGTCGGATTCGATGGTGCCGTGATGCTCGGCCTCGGCGACCAGCATCTTGATCTCTTCGTCGGTGACCTTTTCTTCGCTTTCGCCGCGCTGGCCGAGGAGCCAGAGCACCGAGCGGCCGGAAATGTCGAGCAGCCAGACCAGCGGCAGCGCCACCTTGGCGAGCAGCGACATGGCGGGAGCGACGCGCGAGGCGACGCCCTCAGGGTCGCGCAGGGCGATCTGCTTGGGCACCAGTTCGCCGATGATAAGCGAGCCATAGGTGATGACGGCAACGACGATGCCGACGCCGAGCGCGTTGGATGCGCCGGCGCTCATGCCGTTGGCGGCGAGGAAGCCGCTCAGTCGTTCGCCGAGCGTGGCGCCCGAGAAGGCGCCGGAGAGAACGCCGACGAGCGTGATGCCGATCTGCACCGACGACAGGAATTTGCCAGGGTTTGCGCCGAGTTCGAGCGCCTTGCCGGCGCCCTTGATGTTGCGGTCGATCATCGCCTTGAGGCGGGCGGGGCGGGAAGAAACGATGGCAAGTTCGGACATTGCCAGAAGGCCGTTCACACAGATGAGGACGACCACGATACCGATTTCAGCGTATAACATGATTGTCGCTGCATAGCATTGCTTGAGCCCCTTCGGAAAGACGGCATTAAAAATACTCTGACCTTGCGGCATATGACGGGGTGAGGCCGGCGCTATTTGTCCGGCACCAGCACCGCCATCAGCACCTTTCCATCTGTAAAATAGGGATCGCCCTCGCCATTGCGGCCAGCTTTGGTCAGGCCGATGCCGGGAATGGTTTTCACTTCAATGATACGTCCGGCCGATGTCAGGTCGCCGATCAGCGAATCGCGCTCGGCATCGATGTCGGGGGCGATGTGGTGGGTGATCGCGCCGGTGTCGTGGCTGACGCCGACGCCGCGGTCGAAGCTCGCGGCACCGTACCATGTCGGGCGGCCGTCATCGCCGGGGGTGAAAGTCAGCCAGAGCCTGACGTGGTGGCGGGTGTCGGGGCTGTCGCCGACGGGCTTTTCGAAAGCGAGGTCCTGGCGCCGGCCGTTGAACAAAAGCGTGCTGACGGGCGCGTCGACGTAAGGACGGTCGAGCAGCACGCTTTCGCCGATCTCCACGGCTGACTTCACCGACAGCTTGTCGGCGCGGTCCCAGCCGGCGGCGGTGAAGGCTGCAGTGACGTCCTGTTCGCTGCCGACAAGGCCGACATTGATGGGATCTCCGGGGATACCTTGTTCGGTTGTCGTCAGCAGCGCTTCAGGCCGGGGGCCGTCGCGCAGGAAGCGGAGCGACCAGAATTCCGGCGCCGCGAAATAGGCGAGCGCAAGATAGCTCACGCAGAGAGCGATGAACCATAAGGTTGCCTGTCGGTGCAGTTTTCCCCGTAACATAAAACCCCGCTGCCGATGGACCGGGCCGTCGCGCGGCCTGGAGCTCGGAACAAACCATGGGTTGCATTAGCCGATGAAATATTAGCAATAACCCCTGCTGCGCGCACCCGCTTTCGCGGGAATGCGTCGCCCGGTCACCGGGGAATGCGCTAGCGGCAGGCGCGATAGCCGTTGCGGCGCTGTTTGATGTCGAAGTGGAAGTGGTTACGGTGGTCGTAATTGTAGCCGGGGCCAAGCACGGTGTTGAAGTAGCTGCAGCCGTCGGCGCGGATTGTGTTGAGGAAGCCGCGGGTGCGGAAGGCGAACAGGCCGGGCTTTTCGACGTCGATGTCGCGGCCGCTGTTGAGCTCGATGCGCATGATGTCGAGCGCGTTGCCCTTGCCATGCTCTGACACGGTGCGGGTGCCTGCGATCTTGCGGCAGGAATAGCTCGAGCCCTGGTGGATGGTCTTGACGCCCGAGAAGTAGCGCAGTCGGGCGGAGGGGACGAGGTCGCGCTTGGTCCAGGCGGCGAAGCTGGCCGCCATCTGGCAGGTGACGACGGCGGCCGGCTTCATCTGCACCGAGCCGATGGCCGAGACCTTGACCGGATAGTCGATGCCGCAGGCGGCACCGTCGCGGATCGGCGGCAGGTCGCGATAGGTGACGTCGAGCTTTTTCAGGTCGCTGCGGCAGTCGACCTCGTCGGCCGGCATGACGGCGGGCCGCATCGGCGCGCTTTGCGGCTCGTTGGAGGGATCGTCGAGCTTGGGGTAGGCGACCATGTAGGGGTTGGACGGCACCAGCGTCTGCATGCCGCGGCCCTGGGCAGGCGCAAGCGCGGCGGTCTGCACCGGCTGCGTTGTTTCGGGCTGGATCTCCTCGAACTGCGCTGCCTGCGCGTCGAGCGTCGGTTCGATCGCGGGCGCGGCCTGGGCGACAAGTGCCGGGTCGGATTGCGGCTCGACCATCACGGGGGCTGCAGCGACAGGGCCGAGCGACGCCGTCTGGGAGCCGACATCGACGGCGGGCTGGAGTGCGAAGACATCGCCCGACGTGCAGGAGCTGAGGCCGAGGCCTGATACAACCAGGGTCGTGGCGAGCAGCAGCGCGCGCTGGCGCGCGGCACGCGGCGATCCGACCGGGATGGTGGCGCGCGAATCTGCGGCCATGCGAAGGCTCCTGTCCCCTTGAGGAGATGAGCCTAGCCGGCAAGGGTAAAGGAAAGATCAGCGGCCCCGTTTACGGCTGGGGCCGAATTGCGGCGCAGGCAGGCACGGCTCTACTGGCAGAAGGTGCCGCCGTTCTTGCGCGGGGCGAGGTCGAAATGCAGGTGCTGGGCGTGGTCGGCGTCGCTGCCGGGACCGAGCACTGTCTTGAACGGCCCGCAGGCGGCCTTGCGCACGGTGTTGAGGAACTTTGCGTTCTTCTCTGGCGGGGCCGGCTCGACATCGACCGATGTGCCGCCGGACATGGTGAAGCGGACGATGTCGAGGGCATTGCCAAAGGCATGCTCGGACAGTTTGCGGGTGCCGTTGCGCGGCCGGCAGACATAGGCCGAAGCCTGGCCGACAACGGTCAGCTCCTCGCCGAATGTGGTCTTGGCGGCAGGCGAGATGACGTTGGCGGCGAAGCGGGCGGAGGCCTCGGCGGTGGCGCAGTTGATGATCGCGTCGGGCTCGATGTCGATGGAACGCGAGAGCCGCTTCAGCTTGAGCGGAAAGGGCAGGGCGCAACCGTCGGCATCGCTTTGCGCGGCATGCTCCTCGAACTCGGCGCCGAGCACCTTCAGGCGCGTGCGGCAGGCGGTCTCCTCGATCGGCATCGTCGCCGGCCGTGCGACGTTGGAGCGCTTGTCGGGCAGCATTTTTAGTGCGGGCGGGCCAAACATTTCCCGGTTGGGCGACGTATCGGAGCCATCGGGGCGGGACGGCGGGATCGGGACGGAGGCCGGTATCGCTTCGGCGTTGGCCGTCGTTTCCGGCATCGGCGGCCCGAACATTTCTCGCTCGCGGCGCTGCTCGGGAACATCGGGACGCGGCTCGGGCGTCGGGATCGACACCTGCCCGGATTGCGGCGCAGCCGGCGACGGTTCGGGTAGGGCCGGTGCCGGCGCGGCCTGCGGCACTGGCGCGCGATCGGGCAGTGGCTTGCTGGCCTGGGCAAAGCCGTGCGGGATCGCTGCGAAAGACGCCAGCGGCAGGACAAGGATCAGGGAAAGCAGGCGGGACTTGGCTATGTGCATCGCCGCTCAACGTCGTTCACGCTTTGCGGTTGCCGAGGCGGCACTGCGGCGCGATCAAATTCGGTGACGGTGCTGTCATCTGGCCGACGCAGCAGGCGGCAGCTCAAGCGCCGAGAGCCTCGAGGCCTTCCTCGAGCCAGTCGCCCAGCATCGGCATGCCAAGCAGGTATTTGGCGGTGCGGCGGTTGCCACGCTGCCGCGCCTCGGCGACGGCGTCGGCCCATTCCGCGGCGTCGTAGTCGCCACGCCCGACCCAGGCGAGCGCCACCAGTTCGGCCGCCTGGTCGACATTGAGGTCGGCGATCAGCCCGCGCAGCTCTTTTTCGGTGAGGTTTTCCGCCTCTTCCTCGGCGAGGCCGTCATGGCGGTGGTTGTCGTGGGTGTCGCCGTCATATTCGATCTCGTGCTCGGCGCCGTCCTCGTAATCTTCGTTGACGCCGGCGCTGATCGCCTTGGCCTTGAGGATGAACAGCCGGACGGTGTCCGGGCCAATTGTCAGGTCCCACTCTTTTTCGCGCCGCTGCTGCACGAGCGTGCTCCTGTTGCCTTCCCCCCAACTGATGATAGCGCATTTGGCGGCAACGTCACTGCCTCGATGTTCGCGGCTTGGTTGCCGTGGTTGACATGACTTTAGGAGAGGCGGATATAGCGCGCCTTCCTCCCCCCTCCAGACGGTATTTCCCCATGGCTTTTCTGCTTTCGCCCAAGGTTCTTCCTGTGCTGATGCTGATCGCGTCCAACGTGTTCATGACGTTCGCCTGGTACGGGCACCTGAAGTTCAAGGCCGCCCCACTCTACGCGGCGGTCATTTTCTCCTGGCTGATCGCCTTCTTCGAATACTGGCTGGCGGTGCCGGCCAACCGCATCGGCCACGAGGTCTATACGGCGGCGGAGCTGAAGACGATGCAGGAGGTGATCACGCTGAGCGTCTTCGTCATCTTCTCGGTGTTCTACCTCAAGGAAGGCATCACCTGGAACCATGCCATGGGCTTCGCGCTGATCGCCGGCGGGGCGGCGCTGATTTTCCGCGGCTGAGGACGAAAGGCCTTAGCCGATGCGTTTGCCTCGATGGGGGACGCATCGGTGGAGGTAACCATGCATACCCGATTTCTGAAGCTTCTGGCCGGCGCACTGGTGGCGCTGCCGCTCTATGCCATTCCCGTGATCTCCGCTGACGGAGGTGGTGGTGGTGGTGGAGGAGGCGACGGAATGGGTGGCGGCAGCGGCGGTGGCGGCGGCAGCGACCCGGTGAAATGCCGCACCGGCCTCGTCTACAACAAGAAGACCAAGAAATGCGAGCCGCCCAAGGCCGGCATGATCGACGATAACAGCCTCTATCTCGCCGGCCGGGCGCTGGCCATGGACGGCCGGTATGACGACGCGATCAAGGTGCTGACGCTGGCCCACGACAAGACCGACGCCCGCATCCTCAACTATCTCGGCTATTCGCACCGCAAGGCCGGACGCATCCTCGTCGGCCTCGGCTATTACCAGGAGGCGATCCTCAACGATCCCGACTACATGCCGGTGCGCGAATATATGGGCGAGGCACATCTGACGCTCGGCGACGTCGCTGGTGCGAGGTTGCAGCTGTCGGAGATCGAAAAGCGCTGCGGTACCGGGTGCCGCGAGTACGGGCTGTTGCGGGAGCAGATCGACGGCTATCTGAAGGGCTGAATGAGAAGTCGGCTCGACGCCGCCAAGGCACAACCCTGCCGGTCAGCGGTTGAACAGGTCTTCGATGCGTTTGCGGAAGGCATCCGCGGTCATGCGGGATGAAAAGCACCTCGATCTGCGTTAGTCTGTCGATGGGCGCATTTTAGGAGGTAGCGATGCAGACCCGATTTGCGAAAGTGCTTGCTGGCGTTGTGGTGTCGCTGCCGTTGCTGGCGGTGCCGGTGTTCTCGGCCGATAGCGGCGGAAGCAGCAGCGGCGACGAGGTGAAATGCAACAATGGCGAGGTCTACAACAAGAAGACCAAGAAATGCGAACCGCCCAAGGCCGGCATGATCGACGACGACAGCCTCTATTCGGCCGGCCGCGCGCTCGCCATGGACGGCAAGTATGACGAGGCGATCAAGGTTCTGACGCTCGCTTCCGACAAGACCGACCCGCGCATTCTGAACTATCTCGGTTATTCGCACCGCAAGGCCGGCCGCGTGCTCGTCGGTCTCGGCTATTACCAGGAAGCGCTGCGCAACAACCCCGACTACACGCTGGTGCGCGAATATATGGGCGAGGCGCATCTGATGCTCGGCGACGTTGCAGCTGCCCGCTTGCAGTTGTCCGAGATCGAAAAGCGCTGCGGCAAGGGTTGCCGCGAATACGGCATGCTGGAAGAGCACATCGAGAGCTATCTGCGCGCCGGCTGAGGCTGCCAGTATCGAGCAAAGGGCCGGGCAGTTGCCCGGCCCTTGTCATGTCCAGACTGGGCCAGGGACGTCGTGGTGTTCGCTCACGCGTTCGTTTGACTGGCGAACTCGAAAATCGCACGCTTGATAACTATCTAAGGCCCATCACCAAAAAAAGGAGAAGCCGCATGACGACCGAGCAGGCAATTCTGGCTGGCGGGTGTTTCTGGGGAATGCAGGATCTGATCCGGCGCCTTCCCGGCGTCGTCTCGACGCGCGTCGGCTATTCGGGCGGCGACGTGCAGAACGCGACCTACCGCAATCACGGCAGCCATGCCGAGGCGATCGAGATCGTTTTCGACACCTCGAAGACCGACTTCCGCAACATGCTGGAGTTCTTCTTCCAGATCCACGATCCGACGACCAAGGACCGCCAGGGCAACGATCGCGGCACCAGCTATCGCTCGGCGATTTTCTACACCTCGGACGAGCAGCGGCAGGTTGCCGAAGAGACGATCAAGGATGTCGACGCCTCGGGCCTGTGGCCGGGCAAGGTGGTGACCGAACTGGCTCCCGCCGGCGATTTCTGGGAGGCTGAGCCGGAGCACCAGGATTATCTCGAGCGGTTCCCGAATGGCTACACCTGCCACTTCGTTCGCCCCGGCTGGAAGCTGCCGCGCCGAAACGCTGCCTGACAGCAGTGGTTGCCGACACTGACATAACGAGGGACCGGGCACTGCCCGGTCCCTTTTTCGTTGCAAGGCCAGCAATCAGTCCCCGCGCGACAACCTGACGATCATGCCGTCGCCTTCGTCGGTCAAAAGCCAGATCGAACCATCCGGGGCGACATTGACGTCGCGGATGCGGCCGAAGGCGCCGTCGAGGATACGTTCCTCGTCGAGGATGTTGCCCTTGGCGTCGCGGTCGAGGCGGCTGAGAAGCTCGAATTTCAGGGAGCCGACCAGCAGGTCGCCTTTCCATTCTGGGAACATGTCGCCCTGGTAGCTGGCGAGGCCGGACGGCGCGATTGACGGATCCCAGTAATAGAGCGGCTGTTCGTATCCCTTGGCCGAGGTGCCTATGCCGATCTTCTCGCCGGAATAGTCGCGCCCATAGGTGATGACGGGCCAGCCATAGTTCTTGCCCGCCTGCGGGCGGTTCAGCTCGTCGCCGCCTTGGGCACCGTGCTCGACGGTGATCAGCCCACCCAGCACGGGATCGAAGGTCGCCCCCTGCAGGTTGCGGTGGCCCTTCGACCAGATTTCAGGCGCCATGGCCTTGCCGTCTGGCGAGGGATTGTCCTGGGGAATCGAACCGTCAGCGTTGACGCGGATGACCGCGCCCGCGTGGTCCTGCATGTCCTGGGCGCGGTCGCCCTGTCCACGGTCGCCTGTCGTGACGAACACCGTGCTGTCATCGTTGGCGACGATTCGCGAGCCGAAATGGTGGCTGGTGCCGGTCTTGCGGTTCATCGAGAAGATGACCTTGACGTCGTCGAGCCGCGCCTTGGCGCCGTCTCGGACCAGCTTGGCACGGGCAAGGGCAGTGCCTGCGCCGCCTCGTCCGGGCTCGGAAAAGCTGAAGAAGATCGTGCCTGACGTCGAAAAATCGCGGGCAACCGCAATGTCGAGCAGGCCACCCTGGCCGCTTGCGGCAACCTCGGGCACACCCGCGACCGGTTCCGACAATCCACCCTGCGACAGGATCCGGATTTGGCCCGAGCGCTCGGTGACGATCGCTTCGTTGCCGGGCAGGAAATCGAGCCCCCAGGGATGGTTGAGCCCGCCAGCGATGACGTCGGCGCGCACGGTGACGACGTCAGTGTTGAAGCTCTGGGTCTGGGCAAGGGCAGGCGAGGCTGCCATGCCGAGCATGAATGCGAGTAGCGGTGTGTTGGTGCTCATCTGTCCGACATAGGTGCAATGGCTGGCGGGGCAACCATGACAGAGCATCAAAGCCTTGGCGGATCAATCACAAGCGGGTGAATGGCAGTGGCGTCAGGTTCTCAATGCCAACAGGTCTGTGGTGGCTATCGCATTTTTTGACGTGAATTCTGCGACAGGATTGCTATATTCAGCGGAGATAGAGGTGAGACGGTTCCGTTAGCCGAGGCTGCCGGACCGTTTTCTTTTTTTGTGCCTCGCGGCAGCATAAGCCGCGCGGCAAAGGCCAGGAGAGGTCGATTATGAACAAGGTTCCGATGACTGCGGGTGGTTTCGCTGCGCTGAAGGAAGAACTGCGCTGGCGCCAGCAGGAAGAGCGTCCGCGCATCATCGAAGCCATTGCCGAGGCACGTTCGCACGGCGACCTTTCGGAAAATGCCGAGTACCACTCGGCCAAGGAAGCGCAGAGCCTCAACGAGGGCCGCATCAACGAGCTCGAGGATCTGATTGCGCGCGCCGAGGTGATCGACGTCAGCAAGCTGAATGGCGACAAGATCAAGTTCGGCGCCACCGTCGTTCTGCTCGACGAGGATACCGAAGAGGAAAAGACGTACCAGATCGTCGGCGACCAGGAAGCCGACGTGAAGTCGGGCCGCATCTCGATCTCCTCGCCGATCGCGCGCGCGCTGATCGGCAAGGAAGTTGGCGATGCCATCGAGGTCAACGCGCCGGGTGGTGCGCGCGGCTACGAGATCGTCCAGGTCCAGTTCATCTGAGGCAACAGGCGGCATTGGCTGTGGCGATGCCGGATCAGACACGATGAACAAGGCAGAAAACCGCGCCGAAACTGCCGGCACGGTCGATATGGCGCGCATCGAGGTGATCGCGCCCAATCTCAAGCAACGGCTTTCCGGCGTCACGAGCACCATCGTGCAATTGGTGCCGGTGCAGGCGCGCGAGCTCGGCATTGCCGTGTTCGGCCCGGGCCTGCCCGACAACCTGCCCAGGATGCGCTGGTGGCAGCTGCCTTGGCTGCTCAGGCGGCCGGCTTCCGGGCGTCCGCGCATCTGGCATGCCAGGCGCAACACCGAGATGGTGGCGGGGCTCATCCTGCGCCACATCTTCCGGGCGCAGATCAGGCTGGTGTTCACCTCCGCGGCGCAGCGCGACCACAGGCCGTTCACCAAATGGCTGATCCGCCAGATGGACGGCGTGATCGCCACCAGCCGGCTGTCGGGGCGTTTCCTCGAAGTGCCGCACAAGGTGGTGATGCACGGGGTCGACCTTGAAAAGTTCCACCCGCCGCGCACTGGGGATGACGCCTTTGCGGCCTCGGGCCTGCCCGGCAAGTATGCCATCGGCTGCTTCGGCCGGGTGCGCCATTCGAAGGGCACCGACCTGTTCGTCGATGCGATGATCGCTTTGCTGCCCGACCATCCCGAGTGGACGGCTGTGATCACCGGCCGTATCACGGTGGAGCACAAGGGCTTCGGCGACGAGCTCAGGCAGCGGATCGCGACGGCAGGGTTGTTGGAGCGCATCCTGCTGCTTGGCGAGGTGCCCGACGTTGCCGTGTGGTACCGGCGCGTCACACTCTATGTTGCGCCATCGCGCAATGAGGGTTTCGGACTGACGCCGCTCGAAGCTATGGCCTCGCGCACGGCTGTCGTTGCCAGCGACGCCGGCTCCTATTCCGAGATCGTGACGCGGGGTGTAACAGGCGATTTCGTTGCCGCCAATGACGGCGACGCATTGCGCGAGGCGATCAGGCCCTATCTCGCCGATCCGGCAGTTGCCGAAGCGCATGGGGCTGCCGGGCTCGAAGACGTCTCCAGACGGTTCCGGCTCGAAAACGAAGCTGCCGGGCTGCGCGAGGTCTATGATCAGGTATGGGCGAAGGGATAACAGCCCAGGATTGCTACAGTGGCTTGCGCCCTTGGCCTCGATCTGTCCGGCCTCTCCTAATGTAAATTGCGCTTAAATATCTTGAGTTTCCCGCATTTAGGTCGTTTTGCTTTCCGCTTTTCCACTGGAAGCTGCAACAAGACGATTTATGCGGGAAAACACTTGGCCGTCTGAAATAATGCTGAATTCTTGAGCAAGGTTGCTCTATATTGCGCCGCAATGCGCCCCCGGCTTGCTGCGCGCCCTCGCTTGCCTTATGGCAACCGCGGGCCGGGGGCACGATTATGGTAGAGATCGTGCTTTGAAAATCTATTTCATCAATCTCGACCGGTCGCCAGGCCGGCTCGATTGGTTCATGGCGCAGGTCGCCGGCATGGACGTTGCGACGATCCGCGTACCGGCGGTCGACGCCAAGTTGCTGCCCGAACAGGAGCTCGAGCGGCTGCGCCGCCTGTCCTCCGGCGTCAACTCGATGTCGCCCGCCGAGATGGCCTGCCTGCTCAGCCACCGCAAGGCATGGGCACTGGTGGCCGAAGGCGATGACGATTGGGCCTTCGTCGCGGAAGACGACATCCATTTCTCGGCCGATGCCGCGAGTTTCCTGAAGTCCGACCGCTGGATCCCGGCGGGGGTCGATATCGTCAGGGCCGAAACGGATCTGGCCCGGGCCGAATTGTCTCACAAGACCTGGGGTGAGCCTGCCGGGCATGAGCTGCGCAGGCTGAAGTCCGCGCAATTGGGATCGGCGGGCTATTTCGTATCGAGGAACGCTGCCCGCCGTTTGCTCGACTATACCGAGCGCCACTGCGAACCGGCCGACGTCATTCTCTATTCACCGGAGGATGGCATCCTTGGAGAGCTCGTGGTGCTGCAGCTGATGCCGGCGTTCTGCATTCAAGACATGTGGGCACAGGACGCCACCGTCGGCGGCTCGTTGACGAGCCAGATTGCCCAGGATCGACGCCAGTTCCACCGTAGCGACCCTCGCTCCGCACGGCGGCGGGGAATGGCAAAGCTCACGCATGAATTCTGGCGCGTCGGGCGGCAGCTGGTGCGACCTTTCCGCATGGCCCTGCTGGCGACTGCCAGGCAGTCGGTCTTCAAGAAGGTGCCCATCGACTTGACGGTACAATCAGACACGCAGCGTGCAGGATAAGCGTATGCGGGAATGAAGATCTTTGTCATCAACCTGGGTCGCGAACCGCAGCGCCTCCATCGCATGGCGTCGCTGTTTGGCGAACTGGGGCTCGACTTCATTAGGATGCCTGCCGTCGATGGCCGTGACCTTGCGGACCGTTATGGTAGCGGCGCCCGGAAGGGCATGTACTACGACCTCGGCAGCGGCGAGATAGGCTGCTTTCTCAGCCACATCAAGTGCTGGGATGCCGCGGCGAAGGAAGAGGCCAAATACAACGCGATCTTCGAAGATGACATCCATTTCGGGGCCGGGGCACGAGAGCTTCTTGCCGATGCCAGCTGGATTCCCGCTGATGCCGACGTGGTGAAGCTCGAAACCACTTTGGTACGTACACTGGTCGACCGCGGCAGCGCCGCCCGCGCCGGCGACCGCTCGGTGCGGCGGTTGCGCGACACGCATCCGGGGACGGGCGCTTACATCGTTTCGCGCAAAGGCGCGCGCAAGTTGCTCGAACTGAGCACGGATTTCGCCGACCCAGTCGACCAGTTCATGTTCAATCCGGTTTCCGTTGCCTGGAATGCACTGACTATCTATCAGGTCGATCCGGCGATCTGCGTGCAGGAGGTGGTGGTCGGCAAGGATGGATTCGCCGATGCGCTGGCAAGCGGGCTCAAGCACGAGCGGCCGGTGCAGGAAAAAGTGCGCGGCGCTGAAAAGCTGATGAAGGAGGTTGCCAGACCGTTGGGGCGCCTTGCCGCATCCATCGGCGCAAGTCTCCGGGGGCAGCGATGGGGCAAGGTGCGGTTCCGCTGACCGGCGCCGACCGCTTACTGGGGCAAGACTTGAGCTATCGTCCAATGAATATCTACCTGATCAATCTGGACCGCTCCCCTGAGCGGCTGGCCCGTATGGCCGCGATCTTCGGCGATCTCGGCCTGGACTTCACAAGGATCCCGGCCGTTGACGGGGCGAAGCTGATTGCCGAAGGCAAGCTGCGCCAGCCCGAGCGGGCAGGGCGGATTTACCGGCTCGGCCCAGGGGAAACGGGCTGCTTTCTCAGCCACAGGGCCTGCTGGGAGGCGATCGCGAGTGCAGAGCAGGACCACGGCGCGGTCTTTGAGGACGACGTGCATTTCGGATCCGGTCTCGCCGAACTGTTGAGCCAAGATGGCTGGGTTCCAGGCGATGCCGACGTCGTGAAACTCGAGACCACCAGGGTGCATACCCTCCTTGAGAGGAAACGAAGCCAGATGGTTCTGGGGCGTTCTCTCAAGAGGTTGAGGGCGACGCATACCGGTGCAAGTGGCTACATCTTGTCGAAGTTCGCTGCGCGAAAACTCATCGCGTTGAGCGAGGGTTTTGTCGACCCCGTCGACCAGTTCATGTTCAACCCAGCCTGTACGGCTTGGGCGGATCTGACGATCTACCAACTGGCCCCCGCAATTTGCATTCAGGACATGCTGCTTGGTGCAGGCAACCAGGTTGTCGGTTTCAAAAGTACGCTCGAAAACGAACGACCTGAACTGAAGCGCCGAAGTGAGCAGATGAGCAAGCCTCTGAGAGAAGTAGTGAGACCGCTACGGCAGGCATGGATGTTTTTGAACTCGCGGCTGCGTGGCCTGGAGAGGCTCAGGGTGCCCTTCGGCTGAGTTTTACTTATCTGCTTAATATCGCTGGATTGTTGGCCAATTGTTGCAAAGCCTGGAATGGGCTTGCTTGCTGACAAGCATCGGCCTGAAGCGGATACAGGTACTGTGAAAATCGATTTCCTAATGGGCTTTGAGAACATTGTGAGAAATTGGAAGGTTGCGTTCATCCGGAAGCTGATTTCCGGAAAGCGTGGCAGACTAATTTCGTCCGAGGTGCTTTTGGCGGATGTCACGTCGATGACGATGAAATTTGATGATCACGTCATGTCATTCTCGCCACAAGAGTACATCGGAAAAAGTATTTTTCTTTCTGGCGACTTTGATCGAAAGCTCTCTGACGCATTGATCGCTTTCTTGTTCGGTCGAGGCTATTTGCCTCGCGGTGGGGCAACCGTTCTGGAAATCGGCGCGAATATTGGCACCCAGACGGTGTATTTTTGCCGGTCAGGCAAGGTAGCTAAGGTCATCGCAGTAGAGCCGGATCCGCGAAACCTGTCGCTGCTTCGGCGCAATGTCGCCGACAATGGTCTTGAACAGGTTGTCACCATTGTCCCTTGTGCAGTCGGTAGTGCCACGTCGATGGCACCTTTGCATCGCGCTGCAGGTAATTTCGGGGGGAGTAGCCTGTTTCGGCTACCCAATGCCGAAAGCGAGGTGACGGTCCCGGTCAAGCCTTTGGCCGAGGTGCTTGGCGAGGCTGGTGTTCGGGCGGCTGACATCGATTTCGTCTGGATGGACATTGAAGGTGCAGAACCTGTCGCCAGCCAGTCGATGCATGAGCTTTTCGAGCGGCGCGTGCCTGTCATGCTGGAGTATTCGCCGGACGTCTACGCGCCGGGAGTCGCTCACGATTTTATCGCGCTCCTGTCTCGCTACTATGAGAAATGCATGATCTTCGACGGCTGCAATCAAGCCGCAATGAAGGTTGTCGATCTTCCGATGAGCATCGCCCACACGAACATCTTGCTGCTGCCATAACGCCTGGCAGAGAGGGCAGGTGGCGGCCGAGACCCCCTAAATCGCCACCAGCCCGTCGTCCTTGACCTGCCTG
The DNA here is from genome assembly GCF_964252895.1 of Aminobacter sp. LjRoot7. NCBI lineage: Bacteria > Pseudomonadati > Pseudomonadota > Alphaproteobacteria > Hyphomicrobiales > Phyllobacteriaceae > Aminobacter > Aminobacter sp. LjRoot7. The sequence goes on along the minus strand of NZ_CAXUPX020000001.1, from coordinate 617,064 downwards.
ATGGTCAGCGCCGTGCGCACCGTGTCGACATTTGGCGACGACGTCAGTTCCTCGATGACGAAGCCCTGGAAGGTGCCGAGGTCGGGGGCGAGGCAGTGCAGCATGAAGTCGGATTCGCCCGAGACCATCCAGGCGCTGCGGACGATCGGCCAGTTGCGGGTGCGGTCGGCGAAGGCCTTGAGGTCGACTTCCGACTGGCGGTTGAGACCGACGAGGCAGAAGGCGACGACGTCCATGCCGAGTGCCGGGGCATTAAGCAAGGCGCGGTAGCGCTGGATGATGCCTTCGTCCTCGAGTCGCTTGACGCGGCGCAGGCAGGGCGGCGCCGAGATGCCGACGCGGCGCGACAATTCGACATTGGTCATGCGGCCGTCGTCTTGAAGCTCGCGCAGGATCTTCCAATCGATAGCGTCGAGATCGGCCTTGATGGGCATGTGCGCTCCGGGACTCACGCAAGAATCTTGCGCATTCACGTAATTAAACTACTCGCACCGGTTGGGGAACCCGAGCGGGGCCCAAATGCAAATCACGCTGCGTCCGGCAAGGTGTCGCGGGCGAGGCAGTCAAGCTTTCGGGGGAGTAACATCTTGCCGCCTTGCGCGCGGCGGGGGTGAACACCTAGATTAGGGACGATCCGCAGCCCGTTTTGACGGGTGCTGCTATTTCCATAGACCACGAAGGCCCTTCGATGACCGCCAAACATGCGCCAGTTCTCATCATCGGTTCGGGTCCCGCCGGCTACACGGCGGCGATCTACGCGGCGCGCGCCATGCTGAAACCGGTGCTCGTCGCCGGCATGCAGCAGGGCGGCCAGCTGATGATCACCACCGATGTCGAAAACTATCCCGGCTTCGCCGAGCCGATCCAGGGCCCGTGGCTGATGGAGCAGATGCGGGCGCAGGCCGAGCATGTCGGCACCGAGATGATCCACGACATCATCACCGAGGTCGATCTCGACGTCAGGCCGTTCCGCGCCAAGGGCGATTCCGGCACCGTCTACACCGCTGACGCGCTGATCATCGCGACCGGTGCCCAGGCCAAATGGCTGGGCCTGCCCTCGGAGCAGGTGTTCCAAGGCTTTGGCGTTTCGGCTTGCGCCACCTGCGACGGCTTCTTCTATCGCGGCAAGGACGTGGCGGTCGTCGGCGGCGGCAATTCGGCCGTCGAGGAGGCGCTCTACCTCTCCAATCTGGCCAAGACGGTGACTGTCGTGCACCGGCGCGACCATTTCCGCGCCGAGCGCATCCTGCAGGATCGGCTGTTCGCCAAGGACAACATCAAGGTGATCTGGGACCACGCCGTCGAGGAGATCGTGGGTGCGCCGGCGCAGAAGCCGCTGCCACCGTCGGTCGACGGCGTCAGGCTCAAGAACGTTCACACCGGTGAAATCACCGAGATGGCGACGCATGGCGTGTTCGTGGCGATTGGCCATGCGCCGGCAGTCGAGCTGTTCGTCGGCAAGCTCAAGCAGAAGCCGAACGGCTATCTCTGGACCGAGCCGAATTCGACGCGGACAAACGTTGCGGGCGTGTTCGCCGCCGGCGACGTGACCGACGACATCTATCGCCAGGCGGTGACGGCTGCAGGTCTTGGCTGCATGGCAGCGCTTGAAGCCGAGAAGTATCTGGCGGGAGTTGAAGTGCATCGCGAAGCGGCCGAATAGGCCGACCAAACGCCTAATAAACGAGGGGAACAATGGCGTTGGATTGGGATAAGTTGCGCGTGTTTCACGCCGCGGCGGAGGCTGGCTCTTTCACGCATGCAGCGGAGACGCTGAGGCTGTCGCAGTCGGCGATCTCGCGCCAGGTGAGCGCGCTCGAACACGACATCGGCGTGCCGCTGTTTCACCGGCACGCGCGCGGCCTGGTGCTGACCGAGCAGGGCGAGATGCTGTTCCGCACGGCGCATGACGTGCTGATGAAGCTCGAGACGATCAAGACGCGCCTGACCGAGACCAAGGACCGGCCATCTGGCGTGCTCAAGGTGACGACGACCGTCGGTCTCGGTGCGGGCTGGCTGACCGAGCGCATCCAGGAGTTTCTCGAGCTCTATCCTGATATCCAGATCCAGCTGATCCTCGCCAACGAGGAGTTGGACCTGACGATGCGCCAGGCCGATTGCGCGATCCGCCTGCGCCAGCCGCAGCAGCCCGACCTGATCCAGCGTCGGCTGTTCACCGTGCATTTCCACCTCTATGCCTCGCCTGCCTACGTCAACAAATACGGTAAGCCGTCCTCGATCGCCGACCTCAAGAATCACCGCATCGTCACCTTCGGCGTGCCGGTGCCGACGCATCTGAGCGAGCTCAACTGGCTGGAAACCGTCGGTGACTTCGAGGGCGGACAGCGCGTGCCGACGCTGCAGATCAACGACATCCTGTCGATCAAGAAGGCGGTGCAGACGGGCGCAGGCATTGCCATGCTGCCCGATTACGTCATCGGCAAGGATGCCGGACTGGTGCAGCTTTTGCCTGAAACCGAGGTGCCGTCCTTCGACACCTATTTCGCCTATCCCGACGCCATGCGCGAGCAGGCCAAGCTGCACGTCTTCCGCGATTTCGTTATCGCCAAGGCCCGGAGCTGGGCCTACTAGGCTCGCACTCTCAGCCATGCCCGCTGCAAGATGCCCTCGCTTCGGCGAGGGCAGGCGGCTCGCGCGTGGTTCCCCATACGGGCTCTCTCAAAATCAATCTCCGTTCGGGCGAGAACAGCGGCTGCGTTGGTCGGCTCGTTCTCGGGGACATCCGCGTGTTTGCCGGCGAGTGTGGAAGCTCGCTGGGCTGGTTGCGAACCAGCATGGGCCGACGGGTTCACATAAATATGCAGGCAAATACCTGCATGACTTGACATGCAGGTATTTGCCTGCATATTTGCAACGGTAAGTGAGTGAGGACGATGGACGCCGACGACGTATTCAAGGCCTTGAGCGACCCGACCCGCAGGAAGCTGCTCGATCTTCTCTTCGAGAAGAACGGACAGACGCTCGGTGAGTTGTGCTCGAAGCTCGATATGGCCCGGCAATCGGCCACCCAGCATCTCGGGATCCTGGAGGCGGCCAACCTGGTCACATCAGTCCGTCGCGGCCGCGAGAAGCTGCATTTCATCAACCCCGTTCCGATCCACGAGGTCTACGAGCGGTGGGTACGCAAGTTCGAGGTCCAGCGGCTCAGCCTGCTGCACGACCTGAAGAAAGAACTCGAAGGAGAATGACGATGACCACCCAAGAGAAGACGAGCTTCGTGTACGTGACCTACATCGTCTCGACGCCGGACAAGGTGTTCGAGGCAATCACCAAACCCGACGTCGCAAGGCGCTATTGGGGCCACGAAAACGTTTCCGACTGGAACCCGGGCTCGACGTGGGAACATGTCCAGGCCCATGGCGAGCGGGCCGTCAAAGTCATAGGCAAGGTGGTCGAGACTGCGCCGCCGAGCCGCCTCGTCATCACCTGGGCGGACCCATCAGAGGCTGCAAATCCGGCCAGCTACAGCCGGGTGACGTTCGACATCGACGAGTACGACAACATGGTTCGGCTGACCGTTACCCATGATGAACTCGAAGCCGGCGGCGGCATGGCGAAGGGCATCAGCAAGGGCTGGCCGATCGTGCTGTCGAGCCTGAAATCCTTCCTCGAAACCGGCCGCCCCATCGACGTTTTCGCCAAGCCGAAAACAGCCTGATCGGCTGCCAGCTGGAGCATGACAATGACCAAGATCTATGCCGGCGGCTGCGCCTGCGGCGCGGTCCGCTATGAAACGACAAGCGAGCCGGTCTTCGAAAACCACTGCCAGTGCCTCGATTGCCAGAAGCGCAGCGGCACCGGGCATGGCTCGTATCTGACCTTCGCCCGGCGGGCCGAGATGGCGATGACGGGCGAAACCAGGAGTTGGCGGATCGTCGCCGACAGCGGCAAGGAAAAGGTCCATGCCTTCTGCCCAAACTGCGGCACGCCCGTCTTCGTGACGTTCGCTGCAGCACCCGAGGCGATCGCAATCCACGCCGCCAGCCTGGACGACCCGGGCCAGTTCAGGCCGCAGGTGCTGACCTACAGAGCGCGGGCCCATGCCTGGGACAGGATCGATCCGGACCTTGTGGCCTTCGAAGGCATGCCGCACGGCTGAACGCTCAACCGCATGCCTGCCATTGTCTCCGGCTGGCTGACCTTGCTTGTGCCTAGGCTCCGCGCCAGGGCGTGAGTCGGGGCAGCCAGCCGGGAACGTTTTGGCGATAGGCTTCGTAGTCGGCGCCATGCTGCCGCAGGAGGACGGGCTCCTCGTAGATGCGAACGAAGGTCGCCATCACGGCCCCCATGATCGCGGCATAAGCGGCAAGCTGCCAGGACGCGAAGATCAGCGCCTGGCCGAGGATGATCGACAGCACGGCGACATACATCGGGTTGCGCACATGGCGGTAGATGCCACCGACCACCAGCCTGTCGGTCGGCGCGATCGGGGCAGGGGTGCCGAGCCCTTCCAGTGCGAAACGGCCGAAGGCGTGGAGCAGCACGCCGAGGCTGATGGCGACCAGAGCGGCGCCGACAATGACGAGCGGCCAGGAGGCCAGCGGCAGGCCGTATCGCCCGCTCAGCAGCCAGGGCACGAGGCCGGCGACGACACCCGGTGCCGCGATGAAGAAGACGGCGCTGCCGAGGATGGCGGATGGCTTTCGCAAGGCTGCACTCCTCTTGATCTCTCAGGTCGAAATCCGGGCATGTTGCCTATCAGTGTGGCTTTCGCTGCTACAATGACCGTGTCGTGCCCGATTTGCCAGCATTGCCCGGCGAGGGGCTTTGGGGCCTGTTTCGGTGCCGGCATGACCGCCTATTGTGCAATGCGGCATGCCCAAGGTGCGATTTTCGGGGCGAAAACTGGTCCTATCGGCCTTCTAACATTGTTGGACCACAGCCTGTATGTTTTTGCATGCGTGCGTTGCAAAATAGATGCTTGTTTGTTGGGCAAGGAGAGCACATATATTGATCATCTCCAGGGCGCGTTCCTCCTCCCATTAGCGCCCTCGAGTGTTCCCCTCTGGAGGTTAGCCTTAATCGGCACTTCCAAACAAACTCAGCCGGATCTTCTTGGATCCGGCTTTTTTGTTGCCTGAAACAGGCCAAACCTCCCACGTAACAGTGACATGTAACCCCCGGTAACATTCCCCACGACCCATGACGCGCCTAGCTTTTACATGGACGCGGTGATGGTGCGTCGGGAGATGGGGGCATCACCCGCACGCATCAGGTTCAGGCAACGCGCCGCGTCCAGCAGATTGCCAACGACCCAAGACGTTGGCCACGTAGCGGCGGACCTGCCGTCCCGCCTCCCGCGGAACGGTCCGCAAAAAGCGGTGTCCGAGGATATCCTCGGGCGCCGCTTTTATTTTGTCGGCGGCCGGTCAAGGCTGGGCGACATTGCTGCGAATCCATGTTTCGCCAGACATGGCCGTACGATCTCTTGGGGGACATTCATGAGCAAGACAGGTGTGGGCAAGGCAGGCGCGGCCAAGCCCAAGGTCTACAGCGGCGGCTGCCTGTGCGGGGCGGTTCGCTTCGAGGCCGTTGGTCCGGCCGGCAAGCCGCACACCTGCTCGTGCCGCATGTGCCAGCGCCACTCCGGCGCGCTGACTGCTTCGTGGGTTGAGTTTTCACGCGACCGGGTAACGTGGACCGGACCGGGCGGTGCGCCGTCAGTCTATCGCTCGTCGGACTATTCCAGCCGCGCCTTCTGCCCGGCCTGCGGCAGCTCCTTCGGCGCGATCGACGAAGCGCCTGTGGTGGCGCTGCTGCTCGGCGTCTTCGACAAGCCCGGCGCGATCGAACTCATGCCGAAGAGCCACTCGTTCAAGGGCGGGCGGCCGAAATGGTGGCATGTCGAGGCGAAGGCCGTGTAGGCGCGGCACCTCCAACTCGACGAACGCAAGACCCAGCCCTTTATCACATATAGAGCTTTGCCGGGTCCTTGCCGGCATAGAGCTGGCCGACCTCTGCTACGTAGCCGTTGAACAGCTGCGTCGGAACCTGTTCGCCGGTGCCCAGCACACGTTCCTTTGCCTGGCTCCAGCGCGGGTGGGGAACCTCTGGATTCACATTGGCCCAGAAGCCGTATTCGCTCGGCTGGATCGCCTCCCACAGGCCAACCGGTTGCTCGGCGACGAAGTCGATCTTGCGGATCGACTTGATCGACTTGAAGCCGTACTTCCACGGCAAGGCGAGGCGCAGCGGCGCGCCGAACTGCTTGGCCAGAGGCTTGTCATAGGCGCCGGTGACGAGGAAGGGCAGGTCGAGTGCTGCCTCCTCGATGGTGACGCCCTCGACATAGGGCCAGGGGTAGACGAAGTCGTTCTGTCCCGGTGCCATGGCCGGGTCGAGGAAGGTCTCGAAGCGGATGAACTTGGCGTCCGCCTTGGGGCTGGCCATCGCCACCAGCGACTTGAGCGGAAAGCCGCTCCACGGGATGGTCATCGACCAGGCCTCGACGCAGCGGTGGCGGTAGAGCCGCGTCTCGAGCGGGAACTTCCGGATCAGGTCGTCGATGGCGAGCGTCATCGGCTTGTCGACGAGGCCTCCGATCTCGACCTGCCATGGCCGAGTCTGGAGCATCTGGGCGCTCGCAGCAATCTCCTTGTAGGTGCCGTATTCGTAGAAGTTGTTGTAGTTGGCGTTGATCTGTTCGGGCGTGAGCGCACGGTCGAGCTTGTAGGCGCCATTCGGCTTGGCCGGGTAGAGATCAGCGGTCGGGTCCGCCTCCTCGGCGCGCGCCCTGTGGGGCAGCGCTGCGGCCGCGAGCCCAAGTCCCATACCGGCGAGAATGCTGCGCCGGTTGAGGAAGATGTGCTCGGGCGTCGCCAGCGCTTCCGGTATCGCCCAGGACGGGCGGCGGTGAATGAATGCCATGCTTGCTCTCCAATAGGCCGGCCGCAAGGTCGCCCCTGCGGACGGCGAAATCAACGCTGTCACGTTCACATACGCGTGGGAACGCTGTCGTGTTACGGCGCCGTCCCGAATTGGAGATCAAGAGAGCGTGAGGAGAAGGGCCGGGCGACCTGAATGGATCGCCCGGCGGCCTGTCTCACGCGGCCTTGCCGCCCGACTGCATCGCCTCGTCGGCGAGGCGGCCGGTGAGTTCGGCCATGTGGTCGAACTCGGCGCGATAGGTGGCAGCACCCGCGGTTGCCGAGCGCAGCTCGATGATCAGGTCGCCGATCTCCGATTGCGGCATCGTTGCCTCGACGACATCCCAGCCGGGCCAGTCGGAACGCGCGTCGTAACCGAGGATCTGGCCGCGGCGCTGCGGCACCAGCGCGATGATGCGGGCGGTTGCATCGGAGGGCGTGAATATCTCGACCTTCATGACCGGTTCGAGCAGCACCGGCGAACAGCTCGGCATGCCTTCCTTCATCGCGATCTTGGCCGCCATCTGGAACGCCATGTCGGAGGAATCGACCGAGTGGTACGAGCCGTCGGACAGGTTGATCGCGATGTCGACGACGGGGAAACCGAGCGGGCCGGTCTTGAGGAAGTCGCGCGCGCCGGCTTCGACCGACTGGATGTACTGCTTGGGCACGACGCCGCCGGTGATGGTGTCGGTGAACTCGAAACCGGAGCCGCGCGGCAGCGGCTTGATCTCGATGACGACGTCGCCGAACTGGCCGTGGCCGCCCGACTGCTTCTTGTGGCGGCCGCGCTGCTGGACCGATTTGCGGATGGTCTCGCGATAGGGCACTGCCGGCGCGTGACCTTCGACGGCGATCTGGTTGCGGCCTTCGAGGCGCTCGCGCACCACCCTGAGATGCATCTCGCCATGGCCCGACAGAACCGTCTCCGCCGAGTCCTGGTTGTGGTGCAAGGTGAGCGAGGGATCTTCCTCGGCGAGCCGCTGGATCGCCGCCGACATCTTGACCTCGTCCTTGCGTTCCTTGGGGCGGAGCGCGAAGGCATAGACCGGCTTGGGCGGTTCGAGTTTGAACAGCGGCTTGATGCCACCCTTGGCCGTGGTCAGCGTCTGGCCGGTCGCGGCATGTTCGAGCTTGCCGAGCGCCACCGTGTCGCCGGCGGCGGCATTGGGCAGCTTGGACTGGTCCTTGCCGAGCATGCGGTAGATGCCCGAGACCTTCGAAGTGTCGGTGGAGTTGAGCCAGAGCTCGGTGCCGTCGGCAACCTGGCCGGACAGGATGCGCGACACCGACAGCTTGCCGGCATGCGAGGTGTGGATGGTCTTCATCACCTGAACAACAGCAGCACTGCCATCTGATATGCCGAGCCGCTTGCGTGTCGCTTCGATGTCGGGGGCGTCGTGGCGGATGGCCTTGAGCAGGCGCAGCGCGCCGTTGCCCTTTTCGGCCGAGCCGATCAGAACCGGGGTGACCGCGCCGTCGCGCAGGTCGGCGGCGAGGTCGTCGAAGATCTCGTCCTTCGGGGGCTCGATCTCCTCGAGCAGCTGCTCCATCAACTGGTCGTCGTGGTCGGCGAGCGTCTCCAGCATGGCGAAGCGGGCTTCGAGTTCGCGCGCCTTGTCGTCGCCGGGGATCTCGGCGATCTCGCTCTCGGCATATTCGCGGTAGATGTAGGCGCGCTCCAGCGCGAGGTCGATCGAGCCGACGACGACGCCGTCCTTGCGCAGCGGGATCTGGCGCAGGAGCAGTGGCGTGCGGCTGACCGGCTGCAACAGCTTCAGCGTGTCGCGCACGCCGGCGGCGGCCTTGTCGATCTTGTTGAGGAACAGGATGCGCGGCACGCCGAGATCGTCGAGCTTGCGCATGATCAGCTGCAGAGCGGGGATCTTCTTTTCGTCGGGCTCGGCGACGACGACGGCGAGGTCGCAGGCGGCAAGGATGGGCTCGGCCTCGAAAGCGAACTCGACCGAACCGGGGCAGTCGACGAAAGTGATGCTCTCGCCCATGAACTGGGTGGTGGCGAAGACCGCCTCGACGCTCATGGCATGCGCCTTGGCTTCGGCGGAGTGATCGGAGACCGTGCTGCCGGAGGCGACCGGGTGCTGCTTGGAAATGGCGCCCGTGCGGGCGAGAAGGGCTTCGAGAAGTGTGGTTTTACCGCTGGCGAAGGGACCGACGATGGCGATGCACTTCGGTCCCGTGCGTCTTCCTCCGGCGCGACTACCCATGAGAGCTGACCTCCACTCAGGCATTTTTCCCTGAATGCGGCGGCCGGCCTGTTCGGCCGTCGCGGGCAAATCCGTCTGAGAACTTCCTCCCCGTTGGCGACATCGTCACACGGCTTTGAAGGCAGGGCAAGAGCCTCGCGAGACAGGGGCTGACGCAGCGGCTGGCGAAATGCGGGATGTTCCAGAAACGGCATCAAATGTCGCGTCCTGCCGGCTGAGCGGGAAGCGCCGCCGACCAATATGACGTTGGGGAACCATGACGACATCAAGTCGCGCCCATCTGGAGGAACGCAGTCCAATGTCCCGTGAACTCGATCATCTCAGCCATCTTGTCGTCAGCGGACGGCTGTCGCGCCGCGACTTTCTCGGCCGCGCCGCAGCACTTGGCGTGACGGCCCTTGCGGCCAACACGCTGCTTGCCGGTGCCGCACGCGCGCAAGCGCCGGTCAAAGGCGGCACCCTGAAGGCCGGCATGGTCGGCGGTGCCGCCACCGACAGCCTTGATCCTGCGACCTGGGCGAGCCAGGTGCCCTACACGCTCGGGCGCAGCTGGGGCGAGCAGATGCTGGAGGTGTCGCCGGCGGGCGAGATCGAGCCGCGCCTGGCCGAAAGCTACGAAGCCTCCGACGATGCCAAGACCTGGCACTTCAAGATCCGCAAGGGCGTGACCTTCCACAATGGCAAGGACCTGACGCCGGCCGACGTGATGGCGACGCTGGAGCGCCATGCCGACGCCAATTCGAAATCGGCGGCACTGGCCTTCGTCAGCCAGTTCGAAAGCATGAAGGTCGATGGCGACTACGTCGTCATCCAGCTCAAGGAGGCCAATGCCGACCTGCCTTACGTCGTCAGCGACTATCACCTGATGATCCAGCCGAACGGCGGCAAGGACAATCCGACCGAAGGCATCGGCACCGGCCCCTACAAGGTGGTGGTCAACGAGCCGGGCGTGCGCCATGTCGGCGAGCTGAGCAAGAACTACTGGGGCACCGACAAGCGCGGCCATGCCGACCAGATCGAGATCGTGGTGATCAACGACGCCACCGCCCGCACTTCGGCGCTGCAGGGCGGCCAGGTCGACCTGATCAACCGCGTCGAGCCGAAGATCGTCGACCTGATCAAGCGCGTGCCGGGCGTCGAGATCCGCAACGTGCCTGGCAAGGGGCACTATGTCTTCATCGCTCATTGCAACACGGCACCCTTCGACAACAACGATCTCCGGCTGGCGCTGAAATATGCCGTCGACCGCGAGGAGATGGTCAAGAAAGTGCTGAGCGGCTACGGCTCGATCGGCAACGACATGCCGGTGACCAAGGCTTATGCGATGTTCTCCGAAGACATCGAGCAGCGCGCCTACGATCCCGACAAGGCGGCGTTCCACTACAAGAAATCTGGCCATAGCGGGCCGGTGCTGCTGCGCACGTCCGACGTCGCATTCCCGGGGGCGGTCGACGCCGCCCAGCTCTACCAGCAGAGTGCGGCCAAGGCGGGCATCACGCTTGAGGTCAAGCGCGAGCCGGGCGACGGCTACTGGTCGGAGGTATGGAACAAGCAGCCCTTCTCGATGTCCTACTGGACCGGGCGTCCGACCCAGGACCAGGTCTATTCCATCGCCTATCTGTCCAAGGCCGAGTGGAACGACACCCGCTTCTTCCGCGACGATTTCGACAAGCTGATCCTGTCGGCGCGCGGCGAGCTCGACCAGGCCAAGCGCAAGGATCTCTACCGCCAGGCGGCGGTGATCCTGCGCGACGAGGGCGGCGTCATCGTGCCGATGTTCAACAACTACATCGACGCGACCGGCACCAAGGTCGGCGGCTGGGTCGACGATCCGAACGGCGAGTTGATGGGCGGCCACGCGCTGACCAAGTGCTGGGTCAACGCATAGGCGAGGGCGCTGCGCCTGTTCCGGTGATGCTGGGGCAGGCGCTGTCAGCTGAGCTATGGCACGGGCGTCGACCCGGCCAGTCTTGCGCGGCCGGGCGAGCCCGCCACGATCGCGCGTAGGGCCTGGCCCGCGCCGGGGCATATGCGTTGTGCCAGGGTGTCATGTCGCTTGACCTGTCGCGGTGGACATTGGAAGGAGGTCGCAGCCAAGCCCGAGAGCGAGCCGATTTCCAATGACCGCCGTGCGTTCGCCGATTGCCGCCGTCATCGCACTCGGCATCACCCAGATCGTCGGATACGGCACGCTCTATTACAGCTTTTCCATTCTTGCCGGCGACATGGCGAAGGATTTGTCGTGGCCGGTCGAGTGGCTGTTCGGCGCGCTGTCGGCAGCGCTGCTCGTCGGCGGGCTGACCGCACCTTGGCTTGGCAACTGGATCGACCGCTACGGCGCCGGCCGGATCATGACGGCCGGTTCGGCTGTTGCCGCGCTGGCACTCGTCGCCTGCGCGGCAGCCCCCGATGCGATCAGCTTCGTCATTGCGCTGGTCGCGGTGCAGGTCGCCTCGAACCTTGTCCAGTATGGCGCGGCGTTTGCGCTGCTGGTCCAGATTTCGCCGCGCGACGCGCAGCGCAACATCACCTATCTGACCCTGATCGCCGGCTTTGCATCGACCGCCTTCTGGCCGATCACCACGGCATTGCACGCGCAGATGTCGTGGCAGGCGGTCTATTTCGTCTTCGCCGTCCTCAACCTGGTCGTCTGCCTGCCGTTGCATGCCTGGCTGTCGTTTCGCCGGACGGGACAGGGCCAGGTCGACACCGAACCGCACCAGCATGTCGAGGGCTCGCTTGCGGTTGCCGTGCGCCCGCTCGGTTTCGCCCTGATGGTGACTGCGCTTTCGGTGCAGAACCTGGTGAGCGCGGCGATCCTGGTGCACATGGTGCCGCTACTCTCCGGCCTCGGGCTCGGCGCCACGGCTGCCGTCGTCGGCACTTTGTTCGGACCCGCCCAGGTGCTCAGCCGCTTCATCAACATGGTGGCTGGCATCAGCCTCGCGCCGCTGACGCTGGCGATCATATCTGCAGTGCTGATGACTGCTGGCGTGGGCGTGTTGCTAGCGACCGCACCGTCGATTGCGGGTGCGATGACCTTCGCCGTGATCTTCGGCATGGGCAATGGCCTGTTCAGCATCGTCACCGGCGCACTGCCGCTGGCGCTGTTCGGCAGCGACGGCTACGGCCGGCTCCAGGGCCGCGCCATGTCGGCCCGTCTGATCGTCTCTGCGGTTGCGCCCTTCGCGCTGGCATTCGCCATGGCCACCATCGGCATTTCCTGGGCGCTGTCCTTCACCGTCCTGCTTGGCGTTGTCGCATTGGCGATCTTTGCCGCCATCGGCCGGTTGGCAGTGCGCTCGCCGTCGTAGCTCAGGGCGCGGGCAAATGCAGAAGGCTCAGGCGGCGTGCCAGGCCTGCATCTGCGTCAGCGACGCCGTTGCCCCGCCGCAGGCGATCATCAGCACGCGCTCGTAGCGCGCAAGTGCCGGGGACTGCGAGTAGGCGAGGGCAAGCGTTGCGCCGCAGGCCGGCTCGACCAGCACGCGGTGATCGTCGAGGAAGCGCAGGCAGGCTTCGACTGCGGTATGGTCGCTGACCACCACGCTGTCGACGGGCCGGGTTTGCGTCACTTCGAAGGCGCGCTCGCTGACCATGCGGGCGCCGAGCGAGGTGGCGATGCTGGTGATGGCCGGCAGCTGCACCCGGGCTCCTGCCTGCATCGAGGCAGCCAGCGAGGCGGCACCTTCGGTTTCAACCGCGATGACGGGGATATGGGCGAGGCCATTGCGCGCCAGGCCCTCGACGACGCCCGACATCAGCCCGCCGCCACCGACCGACACGGCAACCGCGTCGAAGGACAGACCTTCGGCGACGACCTCGTCGATCATCGTTGCATGGCCGGTCCAGAGCAACGGGTCGTCGAAGGGGTGGATGAAGGCCGTATCGGAATCGAGCGCCGACATGGCGCGTTCATTGGCCTCCTGCCAGGAGGCGCCGTGGACGATGACCTCAGCACCTTCCTGGCGGATCAGCGCCTTGGCCAGTTCCGTTGCCGTTTCCGGGACAAAGACCGACACCGCAATGCCAAGCCGGCGGCCGGCATAGGCAACCGCGATGCCGGCATTACCGCCGGAGGACGAGACGAAGCGGCGCTTGCCGCCCTTGGCATGGTGTTCGCAGGCAGCACCTATGCCGCGGATCTTGAACGAGCCGGGCGGCTGCAGCGCATCCATCTTCAGCCAGATCGAGCGCCCGGCGGCCAGGCTCAGCGGGCGGGATTCGAGCAGAGGCGTGTTGATGTGCAGGGCCATGGGGATCCGACCTCGGGGAATGACGTCTGGTGCTTATGCGGCAATTTTGGCAGCTGTGCCAGCGGGTTGGACGGGCTTGGCGGGTAGGGAGCCACGGTCCTTTAGGACAGCGACCGGGCCTTGGTCGTGCCGACGGCCGGACCATGATCTCCTAGATCAGGGGTGGTGTCGGGCGCGGCAGATGGCATCGGGAACGCTTGCAGCAGCCTGTGCATCGCCTCCATCTCGCCGGTTATCCTGGCATCGCCCGCCTTCACTGCCGCCTCGACGGTGACGCCGCCGAACAGGATGCTGTCGAGGACCTGCGATGTGCCCGAGAATACAGCCTGGGTTGCCTTCAAGGCTTCATCACCGAACCGGATATCGAAGCCTTCGGGCGTGCCGGTGACGACTGATGTGCCATCGGGCATGTCGAGGCAGACGCAGAAGCCGCCATCGTCTTGCGGTGTGTACATCGCCCGCATGGCCAGAAGCAGCCCGGCGCGGCTGATTGGCAGGCCCTGTTCCAGGAACGGCGAACGCGCGGCCCATTTGCCGAGCGTCACGATGGTGTCCTCGAGTTGGCTGCCCCACTCGGTCAGTTCGTAGATCCAGGATGCGGCGGGGGGCGGCAGCTTGCGCCGGCGCACGATGCCTGTCTCCTCCAGCGTCTCCAGGCGCTGCGTCAGCACGTTGGGGCTGATGGTGCGCAGGTCGTTGCGCAGGTCGGTGAAACGCTTCGGCCCGAAGAGCAGTTCGCGGACGACAAGCAGCGCCCAGCGTTCGCCAATCAGGTCGAGCGCGTGCGCGGTCGCGCACCCGTCATCGTAGCTTCGGCTCTTCGTAGTTCGCATCAAAAACTCTATAGTTGCTTTTTAGGACTAATTAGTTCACACATATTCACCTTGTCACGCAGGCACCCGACGATCAAGCGCTCCAGGGGAGGCGAAGATGGACGAGCATGGCGATATGCCCCGGGCGGGGCGGCGCGAATGGGCAGCGATGGCGATCCTCGCCTTGCCATGCCTGCTGTATTCGATGGATCTGACGGTGCTGAACCTCGCCGTGCCCGAACTTGCGGCCGATCTTGATCCAAGTCCCGCCCAGCTGTTGTGGATGGTCGATATTTACGGCTTCATCCTGGCCGCCGCCCTGATCCCGATGGGGGTCTTCGGCGACCGTATCGGCCGCCGGCGGCTGTTGCTGTGGGGCGCATTCGCATTCGGCGTGGCGTCGCTGATCGCCGCCTTCGCCAATTCCGCACCAATGATGATCGCGGCACGGGCTCTGATGGGCATTGCGGCGGCAACGCTTGCGCCGTCGACGCTGTCGATGGTCCGCAACCTGTTTCCGCATCCGGAAGACCGTAGCAAGGCGATCGGCGTCTGGATCGCCAGCTTCTCCGCCGGCGGTGCCGTCGGTCCGCTGGTTGGCGGCGTGCTGCTCGAGTATTTCTGGTGGGGCTCGGTGTTCCTGATCAACCTGCCCGTCATGGCGCTGCTTCTGGTTCTCGGCCCGAGGATGCTGCCGGAGGCCCGCGACGCCGCCGCACCGCGCCCCGACATGGTGAGCGCGTTCGGCTTGCTGGTTGCGGTGCTTGGCCTGGTCTATGCGATCAAGAAGGTGGCGATGGACGGCTGGAGCGGCGAGGCCGGCCTTGCACTGGCGCTGAGCATCGTTGCCACGGCGCTGTTCTTGCGCCGCCAGCGGCGGCTTGCGGTTCCGTTCCTCGACCTCGACATGTTTGCCTCGCCGCGCTTTTCCGCGGCGCTGACGATCAACATTTTTGGCTTCTTCGTTGCCTTCGGCATGTTTCTTCTGGTGGCGCTGTACTTCCAGCTCGGCCTCGGCCTGACCGAGCTGCAGGCCGGGCTGGCCTCGGCGCCGTCCGGCGTAGCCTTCATTGCGGGTTCGCTTGCCGCGCCGGCGATCGCGTCACGCATCGGCACTGTCGCGCTGATGGCGCTCGGCTTCGTCGTCGCCGCTGCAGGCTTCGCGCTGGCGGGTGCCGCGGCCGCCGGCGGCGATCTCACGCTGATGATCTCGGCCTACTGCCTGTTCTCGCTCGGGCTTGCCCCCGTCTTCACCATGACGACCGACGTCATCGTCGGTTCCGTGCCGGCATCGCATGCCGGCGCCGCCGCCGGCATGTCGGAGGCCAGCACCGAACTCGGCGGCGCCTTCGGCATCGCCGTGCTCGGCAGCCTGCTGACGATGCTCTACCAACTGGCGCTTGCCGATTTTCCCGAGCTTGCGAAATTGCCGATGAACGCGGCGCTTGGGCCGGGCAGTGCGGGCGCGCAGCTGGAGGCGGCACGCGACGCCCTGGGGCAAGCGCTCAAGGCGGCCGCCTTGCTGTGCAGCGCCATCGCCATCTGCGGCGCGGTGCTGACCTTGCTGCTGCGTGGCTCTGGCGGCCTGCAGACTGAGACGCAAGGCGGCTGAAAGGCAGGGGCGCGGCGGGCATGCCTCCGCCGGATCAAGGCCGACGGTATGTCGGCAAAGGCCGATGGCGAACCTGAAACCAGTACATCGCTGGTACCTGATTCATCATAACTGAAGTTCTTGGCGGCGGCATAGTTGGTGCAAGTGTTGCAGCGTTGCCCAATCGTGTCGGCTGTGAAATCGTGTGAATGCTTCATGTAGAAGCGAGCCTGAGAACTGCGACCCGAATGATCGCAACTGCAACAGCGATTGAGAGGATTGTGAAGATGCGAAATTCGATGCGGTACGTTCTACTTGCGACGTCCATTGCCCTGGTCGGGGTTGTTCCCGCGGAAGCGCAGAACGAAACGACCAACCAGTCCATCGATCAGTTGCTTGGCGACCACACGAAATACGAGGCGGTGATCAATACCCTGCAGAAGGCGGTTGCAGCGCATGACGCGGCGGGCGTTGCTGAACTTGTGAGCTACCCGATTGGCGTGAGTGTCGCCGGCAAGGAAACGCACATCAAGTCGGCAAAGGCATTCGCCGAAAACTATGATGGGATTTTCACGCCTTCGATCACCAAGGCGGTCACCGATCAGAAATACGCGGATCTCTTCGTCAACTACAAGGGCATCATGTTCGGCGACGGGCAGGTGTGGATCAACGGCATCTGCCACGACAACGCCTGCAAGAACTTCGACGCCAAGATCATCGGCATCCAGGACGTGTCAAAGTAATCGGCACTGAAAGCGGCGGCGTTGAAAGGCGCCGGCGATTGTCGGCTGATTGAGGCGACGACCTAGCCGCTTTCTCGCGCGCCTAGAGGTGCTCCATCGTCAGCCTGCCGTTGGACGCTTTCGCAGCGCCCTCGGCAAGCTCCGCCAGCGTGACCTTGCCGAATTTTGCCAACAGGATCGCCTCGGCTTCATTCATCGCCTCGGCGAGTGAGACGTTGACCGCCTGCTCGATGGTGCAGCTGGGGTTGTCGCCGGCGAGGCCGATGGCGAAGAGCTGCGGCGCGCCCAGCGCCTCGTGGATGTCGAGCAAGGTGATCTCTTCCAGCGGCCGCGCCAAGAGCCAGCCGCCGCCATGGCCTTTCTCCGAGCGGACATAACCTTGGTCGCGCAACCCCGCCATGGTCCGGCGCACCACCACAGGGTTGGTGCCGAGCATTGTCGCGATCGCGTCCGAGGTCGCGGTGCCCTCATGGTGTTGCATGTGGATCAGCACGTGCAGCATGCGGGAAAGGCGGGTGTCGGATCTCATCGTTCAGTTCTTTCGGCGCGTTCAGATCGCTTTTTGCGTCTTGGAAGGCCTAGCAGATGCCTAGTCATGCAACAACAGGAGTTGCGTGAGGCTTGACGATGACAAGTCACGTAACATAATAAGTAGCGTGATATCCCGAGGGGATGATCTGGCCCTGCCGGGGAAGCGCAACGCGATCAGAAGGTCGCTTCAGAGGAATTGGTCATGGACTATGACGTTATTATCGTCGGGGGCAGCTATGCCGGGATGTCTGCGGGGCTGCAGCTTGCCCGCGCACGGCGCAAGGTTCTGGTGGTCGACGCCGGCGAGCGCCGGAATCGCTTCGCCTCGCATTCGCACGGCTTCCTCGGCCAGGACGGTCGCGAGCCAGGTGCGATTGGCGCTGAGGCGCGGGCGCAGCTCGAACTGTATTCGACGGTAAGCTGGGTCGAGGGCAGGGCGGAGGGCGCGTGGCGGATCGAGGGTGGTTTCGCTGTCGACCTCAGCACTGGCAACCTAGCGAACGGCCGGCGCCTTGTGCTGGCGGCCGGGGTCTCGGATAGCCTGCCCGATATCCCCGGCCTGCGCGAGCGCTGGGGCAAATCCGTCTTTCATTGTCCCTATTGCCATGGCTATGAGCTCAACCAGGGCCGGATCGGCGTGCTCGCCGTGTCGGAGCACTCGATGCATCACGGGCTGATGCTGCCGGACTGGGGCACGACGACGCTCTTCACCAACGGCGTGTTCGTGCCCGACGCCGAGCAGCTTCGGCAGCTGGCAGCGCGGGGCACAGCGGTTGAGGCGACGCCTGTCCGCGAAGTCGGGGGCGAGGGCGCCGACGTCGTTCTCGACGATGGCCGGGTGATCGCGCTCGACGGGCTGTTCACCATGCCGAAAACGTCACTGCAGATTCCGTGGGCCGAGCAGCTAGGCTGCGAACTGGAAGCGGGGCCGATGGGCAATTTCATCAGGACCGATGCGATGAAGCAGACGACGGCGCGGGGCGTGTTTGCCTGCGGCGACATTGCGCGGGCTGCAGGCTCGGTGGCGCTGTCAGTGGGGGATGGCGCCATGGCAGGGGCAGCCACGCACCGTTCGCTGATGTTCGAGGCTGACTGAAAGCCCGTTCGGAATAGAAAAAGCCCGGCAGGCTTGCGCTTGCCGGGCTCTGTCGTCAGTGGCCGAGGATCAGTCCTTGGCGTTGAGGTCGGTGCCGAGCGTGTCCTTGACGAACAGCGTGCCGATGATCAGCGTCATGGCGGCAATCGCGATCGGGTACCACAAGCCATAGTAGATGTCGCCAGCCGCCGCACTCATTGCGAAGGCCGTTGCAGGCAGCAGGCCGCCGAACCAGCCGTTGCCGATATGGTAGGGCAGCGACATGCCGGTGTAGCGGATGCGGGTCGGGAACATCTCGACCAGGATCGCGGCGATCGGGCCGTAGACCATGGTCACGTAGATGACCAACACCGTGAGGATGGCGATGACCATCGGCCAGCTCACGGCTGCCGGATCGGCGACCATGGCGAAGGAGCCGCCTGCCGGGATGTTGAAGAAGCCGACTTCAGGAGCAGCGGCTGCCTCTTCGGCGGTGACGATCTTGTCCTTGATCGCCTGAGCGGCAGGCACGGTCACCTTTTCACCGGCGCGGATAGCGGCGGCGTCGAGCTTCAGTTCCGGATTGGCGGCGATGAAGGCATCGAGCTTCTGGTCGGCAACCTTGGCGGCGCCACGGACCAGCGGATAGCCGGCGTCGTGGAGTGCGATGTTGACCGCTTTGACGAAGGCAGCGTCGTTCGCCTTGGCAGCATCGCCAGCGGCGATGGCGTCATAGGAGGTGACGGTTTCTTCGCCGATCTTGACCGTGGCGGGGGTGCCGGCAGCAGCCGTGGTGACGACGTCATAAGGAACTGAGTTCTTGGTCAGGAACGACGTCGCTATATCGCAGGAGGTGGTGAACTTTGCTGTGCCCACCGGGTTGAACTGGAACTTGCAGTCGCCAGGAGCGGCAGTGACGGTGGCACGAACGTTTTGCTGGGCGGTGGCGAGTGCCGGGTTTGCGGCCCAGGTCAGCGCCTTGAACAGCGGGAAGTAGGTGACGATGGCGAGAGCCAGGCCAGCCATGATGATCGGCTTGCGGCCGATCTTGTCGGACAGCCAGCCAAAGAGCACGAAGAAGCCGGTGCCGAGCAGCAGCGAGATCGCGATCATGATGTTGACCGACTGGGCGTCGACCTTGAGCACGTTCTGCAGGAAGAACAGTGCGTAGAACTGGCCCGAGTACCACACCACGGCCTGGCCGGCGGTGAGGCCGAACAGTGCGAGCAGGGCGATCTTGGCGTTCTTCCACTGACCGAAGGCTTCCGACAGCGGCGCCTTGGAGCCCTTGCCCTCTTCCTTCATGCGCTGGAAGGTCGGCGATTCCGACAGCGACAGACGAATCCACACCGAGATGCCGAGCAGGATGAACGATAGCAGGAACGGAACGCGCCATCCCCAGGCGGCGAAGGCTTCCTTGCCGAGCCAGGTCTGCACAACCAGGATGACGACCAGCGACAGGAACAGGCCGAGCGTTGCGGTGGTCTGGATCCACGAAGTGTAGTAGCCGCGGCGGTCGTCGGGCGCGTGCTCGGCGACATAGGTCGCAGCACCGCCATATTCACCGCCGAGCGCCAGGCCCTGCAGCATGCGCAGCACGATCAGGATGATCGGAGCGGCGATGCCGATGGAGGCCGAGCCGGGCAGCAGGCCGACGAAGAAGGTCGACAGGCCCATGATCAGGATGGTGACGAGGAAGGTATATTTGCGGCCGACGAGGTCGCCGATGCGGCCGAAGACGAGCGCACCGAACGGGCGCACCAGGAAGCCGGCGGCGAAAGCGAGCAGCGCGAAGATGTTGCGAGTGGCCTCGGGGTACGAGGCAAAGAAGGTCGCGCCGATGAAGGCTGCGAGTGAACCGTAAAGGTAGAAATCGTACCATTCGAAAACGGTGCCGAGCGACGAAGCGAAGATGACCTTCTTCTCTTCTCGCGTCATGCCTCGCCCGCGGCGGGCGTCGGCGGTTGCCGAAATTGTCATAGATGTCTCCTCCCAGAGTGCCGGCGGTAAGGGCCTGGAGAGCAATCTCCGCGCGAATCCGCCTGACCTAACCACGTCGAATTGATAACGCCGCAAGACGGGCATTATCCATCGCTGCTTTGGGATTATGACTTTGGTCGTAGAAGCAAACGCGAAGTCGTTTCGGCGACTTATGTTGCATTGCAAACGACGATGCAGAGGCTGGGCCCAGAAGAGGCGGACCGCAAGCTTGGCGCGGCTCGGAAAGGTCAAGCTGCCAATTCAGAACGTTCTGGCCGATGCTGCCCGGCGCCGCAATTGGCGCCGCCGGGCACGTTTTCGAGAAGGACGGATCAGGCTGCCCGTTCTTCCTTTTCGACGAGGTAGCCGCGATCGCGCAGCCACCTTGCGATGATGATTTCAACCATCGACGACACCGAGCGGTGGTCGTCCTTGGCTGCCTTGACGAGCGCCTCCTTGAGGTCGCGTTCGATACGGAATCCGAGCGGATGAGTCTTAGACATGATGATTCCTGAGACTGTTTCGGGAAATGTCCCGGAGAGATGATGACCAGCCGTGGCGGCGAGCTTGATGCTGTAGCCGCTGCTGGCGGGTCATTCGGCGCAGGTGGGGCGCGTTGCGCCGTCAGGCGCGAGCTGGAGGCGCGCGCGGCTCGCTGGTTCGGTAACGCAGGAAGCTGAAAAGCGGGTCGATGGCCAGCGCACCGCTGGTCAGGTCGACGGCTGGCAGGGTGTTGGCGACGCGCAGCAGCGCGCTGTCGTCGCTGCCATCGCCGCTGCACTCGGCAAGGGCAAGGCATGTGTCGCTGCAGCCGGGCAGTGCCGCGGGGTCATCGGTGACCCGATAGGTGCCTTCGCTGGCCGACAGATTTGCTTCAGGATGATAGCCGGACGCGTGCGCGTGGGTCGATGCAACCGAGACGCTGAGTGCAGCAAACAGCGGTAGCAACAAGAACAACAGGCGTGAGAGCAGACTTCCGCTCCTTCGCCCCTGCTGCTGCTGTCTGCGCTGATACAATTGCTGCCTCTGACTGCCTCTGCACGATTCCGCCGACGAGGGCGGATATAGTTACTTTAGAGTAACAGATTGTACCGGCACGGCAATATGCAAATGTATGATAGCGTATGAGGTTCAGAAGGTTTCTGTTGCTATCTGCATACAATTAAAAGTTGCTTTATGCAACCGGCAAAAGAAACCCGGCCGAAGCCGGGTTTCCTATGCCTTGGTGGCTTGCTCAGACGAGCGATGCCGTGAAGCGCTGGATGCGCGTGCAGGCTTCCTCGAGCAGCTTCTCCGACGTTGCGTAGGAGATGCGGAAGTTCGGGCCGAGGCCGAAGGCCGAACCGAACACCACCGCCACGCCTTCGGCTTCGAGCAGCTCGGAGCAGAAGGTTTCGTCGCCGTCGATGACCTTGCCGCCTTGCGTCTTCTTGCCGATCAGGCCGGCGCAGGACGGATAGACGTAGAAGGCACCTTCCGGCGACGGGCAGGTAATGCCGCGCGCCTGGTTGAGCATCGACACGACCAGGTCACGACGATTCTGGAAGATCGCCTTGTTCTTGGCGATGAAGTCCTGCGGGCCGTTGAGCGCTTCGACCGACGCCCACTGGGCGATGGTGCAGGCGCCTGAGGTCTGCTGGCCCTGGATCATGTCCATTGCCTTGATCAGCTGGACGGGGCCAGCGGCATAGCCGATGCGCCAGCCGGTCATGGCATAAGCTTTCGACACGCCGTTCATCGTCAGCGTGCGGTCATAGAGTGCGGGCTCGACCTCGGCGATGGTCTTGAAGACGAAGTCGCCATAGGTCAGGTGCTCGTACATGTCGTCGGTCAGCGTCCAGACATGCGGATGCTTGAGCAGCACGTCGGCGATGGCGCGCAGCTCGGCTTCCGTGTAAGCGGCGCCCGATGGGTTCGACGGCGAGTTCATCAACAGCCACTTGGTCTTCGGCGTGATCCTGCGCTCAAGTTCCGCTGCCGTCAGCTTGAAGCCGTTGTCGATCGACGTTTCGGCGAAGACCGATGTGCCGCCGCAGATCGCCACCATTTCGGGGTAGCTGACCCAGTAGGGACGGGGGATGATGACCTCGTCGCCAGGGTTCAGCGTCGCCATGAAAGCGTTGAACAGGATCTGCTTGCCGCCGGTGCCGACGATCGTCTGCTCGGGCTTGTAGTCGAGATTGTTCTCGCGCTTGAACTTGGCGGCAATGGCCTCGCGCAGCGGCGCGATGCCTGAAACCGGCGGGTACTTGGTCTCGCCGCGGCGGATCGCTTCGATCGCCGCATTCTTGATATTGTCTGGCGTGTCGAAGTCCGGCTCGCCTGCGCCCAGGCCAATGACGTCGCGACCGGCATTTTTCAGCTCGCGCGCTTTCTGCGTGACCGCGATGGTCGCGGAAGGCTTAACGCGGGAAAGGGCATCGGCAAGAAAGGCCATGACTTCAGGTCTCCGGTTCGGAAAGGACGCGGTCGCTCGACCGCCTTTGCGCATCCAACGGAATGCGCGGCGCTGTAATGTCGCATGACGCAGGGAATCGCAAGCAGATTGACGTTTCCGGGGCCTCGGATGTGCTGGTCCAGATGCCGGCGGAAGCTGTGCATAAACAGTCGGCTGGGCGGCGGTCGTTCAAGTTTGAGACATTGCGTTAACCGCCGATCAAATCTTCGATGAGATTTTGGCGGAGCAATTTCGCCAAGCATTCCGGAAATAGGACGGACCGTGTCGAAGAGCATCGGGCTCGCCCAAATCATCCGGCACGACGACGGATCCGCGTCCGGCGTCTGGGGCGTGCATGCCCTGCGCAGCGCGTTTCAGCCGATTTTCGCCTTTCAGTCGGGCCGTTTGCTGGTCACCGCCTTTGAAGGGCTGATCAGGCCGTTTCGCGGTGCTGAGGCCGTGCCTCCGGGCCTCTTCTTCGCTGCCGTGGAAGGCATCGAACGGCTGCATGTCGAAACGCTGACCCGTACGCTGCACCTGCTGAACGCGGCGGTGTTCCTGCCCAAGGACGCGTCGATCTTCATCAATTTCGATCCCTCGGTGTTTCTTGACCGTTCGATCTCGGAGCACGCGCTGCGCGACATGCGCCAGGTGCTCAACGAAACCGGCATCGATCCGCGCCGCATCGTCTGCGAGGTCACGGAGAAGAAGCCGGCCTCGGAAGAGGCGCTGTTCGAATTCGTCAGGGCGCTCAAGGGCAACGGCCTGCGCATCGCCGTCGACGATTTCGGCTCGGACGAATCCGACATCAAGCGCATCCGCGACATCAAGCCCGACATCGTCAAGTTCGATGCCCACTGGATCAGCCGGCTGATGGAATCGGGCGCTGGTTTCGCGCTGCTCAAGGAGATGGTGGCCAACTTCGAGGACAAGGGCATCCGCACGGTTTTCGAAGGGCTGGAGGAAAGCTGGCAGCTGCAACTGGCCGAGCGCTCCGGCGCCTCGATGGTGCAGGGCTTCGTTCTGGCCCTGCCGGAAATCGTGCCGGCGAATTTCTCCAAGTTCGAACCGGTGGCGCCCGAAGCCGCCGGAGACCACAGGGCGGAGCTTGTGCCCGCCGGTGTTGCCGGTGCGGTTGCAGTGCGCGCGCCGCGATCAAGCCGAAGCTTCGGCAAGAGGACATTGCATGAGTGACGTGGTTTTCGGGTTTGGCGCGTTGCCTCGCGATCTGGTGGCAAACATTGCCGCCGACGAAATTGGCCTGGAGTTCGGCGTTCATGGTGAGTTTCGCCTGCGCTGCGCGATCCAGCCGATCTTCCGGCATGAGTACGGTCGCCTGACGCCGGTCGCCGCCGACGCGAAGGTCGTGCCCTACCGCGAAGGCCAGCCGGTGGCGATCGGGGAATTCCTTGCCGAGATGAGTGACGAAGAGCGCGCGATCGTCGGGCGCGTCTGGGCGGTGCTGCCGCTGGCCAATACCCACAATATGGGTCTCAAGGGCATCGCGCTGCTCTTCAGGCAGGAAATCAACGGCGATGCGCCCGATCTCGACGATCTGGGCTTCATGGTCCAGCGCCTCAAGGGCGAAGGTTTCGAGGCGTCGCAACTGATCTGCGAGATCGGCGGCGACGAACAGCTCGCCTGCGCGCTGCGGGCGCTCGGCATGCGTGTCGCGCTCGGTCATCATGGTTCGGCAGAGCATGACGGCGATGCCGTCAAGCGCGTGCTGCCAGACATCGTCAGGCTCGATCGGGCCTCGTTCGAACGCTTCTGCGCCGATGCCGCGACGGGGCGCCTGCTGCGTCCGGTGGTTTCGGAACTCAAGACGCTTGGCGCTGACGTGCTCGTCGAAGGCATCGACAATGAGAGCCGTCTCGAGATCGCGCTTGGCGCCGGTGTCGACCTGCTCCAGGGCGACCTGCTCGAACCGGCAAAGCTGGTCGGCAGCGTCTTTGCCGAAGGGCCGCGCGAAACCTCGCAATATCGTCGGGGTGAATGCGTGGTGGTGCCGCTGTTCGGCTGATGTCAGCGGAAACATCACCAAAGCTGATGCCTGGCAGCACAACAATTCGCTGGATCGACTCAGCCCTGGGACGATAATCGCTCACCAAACGGGGTGAATGCGATGATCACGATCTATGGAATGAGCGACAGCGGCAACAGCTACAAGCCGCGGCTTCTGATGGCCAAGCTCGGCCGGCCGTTCCGCCATGTCGAGACCAGTTCACGCGACGGCTCGACACGCACGCCCGCCTATCTCGCCAAGAATGCCAACGGCAAGGTGCCGCTGCTCGAGCTCGAAGATGGCCGCTTCCTCGCCGAGTCGAATGCCATCCTGCTGCATATGGCCGAGGGCACCCGGCTTTTGCCGAGCGACGCCTACCAGCGGGCGCTGGTCTATCAATGGCTGTTCTTCGAACAGTACAGCCACGAGCCCTTCGTTGCTGTCAGGCGGACGATGTTCCTCTATCCCGAACGCGCTGCCCAGGCGACGCCGGAACGCATGCAGGCGTTGCTCGATGGCGGCAACAAGGCGCTCGGCGTGATGCAGGTGCAGCTTGAGAAGACGCCGTTCCTGGCCGGCGATGCCATGAGCGTCGCCGACATCGCGCTCTATGCCTACACCCATGACGCGACAATCGGCGGCTATGACCTTGACGCGTTTCCAGCGGTCAAGGCCTGGCTTGCCCGTGTTGCGGCGGACGAGGGCCATGTGCCGCTTACATGGCTGCCCTGAGCGCCAGGTCCTGATATGCAAAAGGCCCGAAGATCTGATCTTCGGGCCTTTTTCTATGTCGCGCACAGGTGTCGAGATCCGCGACCTGTGTATGAAAAAGAAAAAGGCGGGGTTTGACCCCGCCTTCCACTGTCAGCAGCTGATCCTGGTTCCTTGGATCCGAGGCTCACGGCAATCTGCCGCATCGTCCTTCTGGGTCCCGGTTCCGGCGCGCTTGTCGCGCGGCCGCCAGTACATCCGTGACTTGCATCGCGATTGGAGCTTTCGCTCCCGCGCGCCTTAAATCAGACTGCCTTCAGAGCGCCAGCCGACGAACGGCCCGTGCGACGGTCCTGTTCGATTTCGAAGCTGACCTTCTGGCCATCGGCCAGCGAGCCCATGCCCGAACGCTCAACAGCGGAGATGTGGACAAAAACGTCCGCGCCACCGGCGTCGGGCTGAATGAAGCCGAAGCCCTTGGTTGCGTTGAACCACTTAACGGTGCCAGTTGCCATATTGAATATCCTTGTCGTTTGCAGTTGTTCTTGACCAAGCGAGCATGCCCAGTCGTTGTATCGAGATTTTGGGGAGAGACGTCTGCAAACGCGAGAGTGTCGCGGGGCACGGATCTGTCGGCCGAAATATCAACGTGCCGGATATAAGGGCAATTGGCGCCAAGTGCAAGCCCTTCCAAATAGTGGAAGCCTGAAAGCGGCCCCAATTGCCATGCAACCATGGCGGGCGCTGGGTGTTATATTGCGTGGCGCTATAGCATCGCGGACGCCTTTAGGCGTGCAAGCGATGCTTTCATGTTAAAATCGGCAGGTGGGCCGCCATTTTTTGAAGTCCTGGGAGGTCATCATGAAAACCATTTTGCTTGCCGCGTGCCTGACACTGCTGGCCGCCGAAGCGCAGGCCGCTTCGCGCTACGTGACGACGAAAATGAGCTGCGCCCAAACGCAAAGCGTGGTGCGCAACCAGGGGGCGGTGATCCTGCGCTGGACATCGCCGACATCGGGCGTGCCGCGCTACGACCGCTATGTCGCCAACGATCATTTCTGTTCGGCCGGCGAAGAGGCGCAGCGGGCATATGTGCCGACCGCCGATGCGCGCTCCTGCCCGGTCTACAACTGCAAGCGAATCGAGCGCGACTTCTTCAAGCGACGGCTGTTTCCGCTGCGCCACTGAAAGCAGAACTGATTCCGGATGGCTGAACGCCTTCTGCGCGCCTGATCGCGGCTTTGGGCTCGTAGCCGCGGGGCTGCTGCGTCCGATGCTTTTCAATTGCCGGTCAGAACCCGAACGACGCCTGGGTGGTCGGCGGCGGGCCGACGCGCACGCCTTCGAGCACCAGCATCTTTTCCTTCATGTTCGACCCGCCGGTGGCCGAGAAGCCGCCGATCTTGCCGCCGGCGGCCAGGATGCGGTGGCAGGGGATGACAAGGGGAATAGGGTTCGCGCCCAGTGCCGAGCCGGTTTCGCGGAACAGCCCCTTGCGGCCGGCCTTTTCCGCCAGCCCGCCATAAGTGGTCGTCTCGCCATAATGAAGGTTTCTGGCGGCGGCATAGATGTCGCGGCGGAAATCGTCGACGCCGGCGAGATCGACCGGCACTGTGGAAAAGTCGACATCGGCGCCGTCGGCATAACGCCTGATGTCGACGATCAGCGTGTCGATCCACTCGGGCGGCGTGCGGTCGCCTGCGGCCGCGCCATGACCGGCTAGCCGCAACAGCCGGCGTTCGGCGGCGTCGCGGGTTTTCTCGGGCAGGCAAAGCCTGACAAGTCCTGTGTCGCTCCATGCCAGCGCCATGAAACCGAGGGCCGTTTCGAACACGGCGTGGCCGGGCAGGGGGTAGAAAACGCTGGTGTCCACGACCGTTCCTTTCATCCGTGCGGCAGGCGTGAATTCGGTACAAAGAGGGAACAATTTGCCATGATCTGCGACCGCATGCCACCCGAAAACCGCATCTGCCTGTGGATTGCCCGGACTCATACGTTGTTGTAGAGAGGTTCGGGCGGGACTAAATCATTAAAAGAGTGTGCATTTGCCGGCGATAAAGACCCACCTGCTGATCTCGGCGGCATTGGCGACGGCTCTGCTGTCTGGCTGCCAGACCAACACAGCGGCCCTCAGCACCGATCTCTCGACGGGCGCCGACGTGGCCTTGAACGCCGAGGTTGCGCCTGCTTCGACAGAGGTCGCTGACCTCGCACTGCCGGAAACCGTGGCTGTGCTACCGACCGCATCATACGCTTCCGCCGAAACGTCGCCGGCCACGGCCGTGCTCGCTGCCGCGGCGCCCACAACCGATGCCTCGGATGTCGCTGTTGCGGCTGACGCCGCGACTCCGGCCACAAATGAAGCCGCCGCCGCGGCCGTAGCCGCCGTGCAACCTACTCCTGCTGCAGGTGCCGGAAAGACGGTTGCTGCTGCCGGTGCTGAAGCGACCGTTGCCGCTGCGCCTGCCCTACCTGCTGCGGATGCCGCCAAGACTGTCGCCGTTGCCGCCGCCGCGCCCAAGGCTCCTGCCTTGGCCAAGGGTCCGGTCGATCCGATGTCGGTGCCGATGGCCGGTGGCGATGTCGTCGTTGTTGCCGGCGCGCCCAAGCTTGTCGGCGAGTTCCCGTCCGCGCCAACGATCGCCGACTACGCCCTGCCGGCCAGCGCACCGGTGCCGCGCAGCTACCAGGTCGCATCGCTGGGCAATGTCGCGCCCGAAAGCTTCGCCACCTCGTCTTATGCCGCGCCCGACAGCCCGGCCCTTGCCTCGCGCGGCAAGATCGACGAGCTGATCTCGAAATACGCGGCCCTTTACGAGGTGCCGGAACGGCTGGTGCGGCGCGTGGTCAACCGCGAGAGCACCTTCAATCCGATGGCCTTCAACAACGGCCATTGGGGACTGATGCAGATCAAGCACGCGACCGCGCGCGGCATGGGCTATGACGGCCCGGCGCGCGGCCTGTTCGACGCCGAGACCAACCTGAAATACGCGGTCAAATATCTGCGCGGCGCCTTCATGGTCGCCGATGGCGACGAGGACAAGGCCGACAAGCTCTACCAGAGCGGCTATTATTACCACGCCAAGCGCAAGGGCCTGCTCGACGAGACGGGCCTCGGGCGTGACCGCGTCCGTCACCGCGGCTAGCCTTGCCGATGCCGTCGCCGCAGGGGGAAAACGACGTCCGCCTGCGCAGGATGCTGCCGGGCGAACTGCAGCCGCCGCGCTGGCCCGCCGGCTTTTCAATGCGGACCTTTAAGGCGTCCGACGCCACCGCACTCTACGATCTGCTTGAGCTCGTCTTCGACGATGGCATGAACGGCCCATTCGACCAGTGGTGGCCGCGGCTCGAGGCCGATTCCGAATTCGATCCGGAACTGTGTTTCCTGGTGTTCGACGGTGAGGGCCGGCTGGCCGGTGCGGCGCTCAGCTGGACCAGCGGCTTCCTGAAGGACCTTGCGGTAGACCCCGCCTTTCGCGGCAAGGGCATCGCCGAAGCCTTGCTGTGGCATGTCTTTGCCACTTTCGCCGCGCGCGGCGCTGATCACATCGATCTCAAGACCAACCTGTTCGACAACGCCGCTGCCGTTCGGCTCTACATCAGACTCGGCATGACCGAGGTGGATTGGGGCGGCTAGAATATGCAACTAAAAATAGAATATCCGACAAGTATTCTATTTTAGATTGCATGAATAATTGATCGGCGTTACGCTGCCTCCCTTCACGCAGCCAAGGGGAGGGATCAGCATGGCCGGACCGAATCTCAGGCAACGTATCGGACACGGTTTCGTCAGTCGCCAGGTGGTGGCGGAGAATGCCGCAATTGCGGCGGCGCAGCAGGACGCCGAGGGATTTTCGCCGCTTGCCGTCGGTGGTGCTGCGGGCGAGGCTTTTTTCGACTTCATGTTCGGCGAATTGAAGGGCAAGGGGCTGAAGGCGGATGATGAACCGCTGTTCGAGCTTGCCAAGGCGATGGTCGAGCCCGACCTTGCCGCGGACGACCCGGGGCAGGCAGACCACGACAATCCGGACATTCCGGCTGGCTTCACCTATCTCGGTCAATTCGTCGACCACGACATCACGCTCGACCTGACGCCGCTGGCCGACGCGCAGGCCGACCCCGCAATGACGCGCAACTTCCGCACGCCGGGGCTCGACCTCGACTGCGTCTATGGTGCTGGCCCCGGGCCGCATCGTTTCCTGTTCGAGCGGGCGCCGAACGCCAGCGGTGCCATGGTCGACACGCCGAGGCTGCTGCTTGGGACAGCGGAGGCGACGCGCGAGAACATCGACAAGCCGGCGGGCAGCCAGGTCAAGCAGCTTGTCGGCCACGACCTGCCGCGCAACGCGCAAGGCGTGGCGCTGATTGGCGACCACCGCAACGACGAAAACCTGATCGTCGCGCAGCTGCATCTGGCCTTCCTCAAGTTCCACAATGCGGTGGTGGAGCACATCAGGGGCACGGTGCCCGACAACGAGCTGTTCAACCAGGCGAGCAAGACGGTGCGCTGGCACTACCAGTGGATGGTGCTGCATGACTGGGTCGAGCGGCTGACCGAGCCGGGCATCGTCGCAAAAATCCTGCATGACGGCCGCAAGTTCTACCGCTTCAAGACAAAGCCCTTCATGCCGTGGGAGTTTTCCGGTGCCGCCTACCGGCTCGGCCATTCGATGGTGCGGCCGCGCTACAACCACAACCGCATCTTCCGCTCGCCCGATCCGCATCTGGCGGAAGGCACGTTCAACTTCTTCTTCCGCTTCACCAATCTGTCGGGCGGGCTCGACAGCGGCACGCCGGGGCAGGGCACGTTTCCGAGCAACTGGGCGATCGACTGGCGGCGCTATTTCGACCTGCCGGCGCCGCCGGCGATCAAGGCCGAGTTCAACCATTCGCGCCGGCTCGACCCGCTGCTGGCGAGCGAGCTTGGCCGGCTGCCGGGCGTCGATCCGTCGGACAAGAAGGCGAGCCTCGCCTTCCGCAACCTCCGGCGCGGCGTGCAGATCGGCCTGCCGTCGGGCCAGGACGTCGCCAAACTGATGCGCGAAAAGATCGCCTTTGATCCGATCTCGGCGGCCGAGATCGCGGCCGACGGTCCCGACGGGGCGGCCGCCAAGTCGCTCGGTTTCCACGAGAAGACGCCGCTCTGGTACTACATCCTCAAGGAAGCGAGCATCCGCGGCGGTGGCAAGAAGCTCGGGCCGGTGGGCGCGCGCATCATCGCCGAAACCTTCATCGGCATCGTCCAGGGCGACGCGGCCTCCTACCTGTCGCAGGAAGGCTGGAAGCCGCATTTGCCGGCTGATGTGCCAGGCACGTTCTTCATGACCGACCTGCTGAAGTTCGTCGCGGCGGCGGGGGATCCGAACGGGGTGGCCGATCCGCTGAACCCGGTAGGGGATTGAGGGGTAGGCGGGGGCGGCCCCGAGGGGCGCAGGTCTCCCATTTTGATAACGGCGCACACGCCGCCATCATCCCGGCCGAGCGAAGCGAGAGCCGGGAACTATGACTGGCGCGGCCGGGGTCTGGGTTGCAGTTGCCTTCATGAAGGCGCCAGGACGAGGACCCGGCCGTGAAAGACGATGATCCAGTCAATGGATCCCGGCTCTCGCTTTGCTCGGCCGGGATGACGCGTGAACGTCGTGCCGCTCCCATTCCTGCTGGCGTTCGATGCTCGAAAAGCCAAGCGATTGGCTTTTCGTCCGCTGCGCGGCCGCATCCCACCTTCTCGCGAACGATGAAAGAAGCCAAACTTGTTCACTGCCACGCTCGCCTTCGCGCCTGGCTATTGTCAAAGAACGCTCCCTTGTCGGGAGAGAAATCCGGGAAGCGGGGCGTGAGGCCGGGCCTGCCGAATGTGAGTATGTGGCGCTCGCGGCCCTCCGCTGTGGCTCCGGGCGTTCGACATTCGAAAAGCCAAATCGTTGGCTTTTCGCCGGCCTTTGGCCGTCCATGTCTCACCCGGCGATTTCCGTTCCCGTCCGTTCCGCTTCCTGGAGCCGGGGCATTGGCGCCCTTGCCCGCCCTGGCGCATCGTCCAGCGCACCCGGGCCGTAGTGCCCGGAGGGGAACCCTCGGACGGAACCTCCCCGGACCACGAGCCACGTTAGCCCATGGTCGGAAGCGCCGGCCCGCATGCCACCGTCGCGACCGGCGTTCCCGCAGGAGGAACTGGCATGGAGTGTACGGGAGGTTTTCAGGGCGTGGAAAAGAGGGGTGGGGTTATCCACGCGGATTGCTGACAGATGGTGACGGGACAGGCCGGGCCGGAATCAGGGCTCGCGCAGTAGTCGACGCACTCTAGTCGTGTTTCCAATTGCGACAGCATACTGGGTTTACATCATCAAATGATTGATTGTGGATTGACTGATGACAGATGAGTGGCGATGTTGAGTACTACTCCCTTCATGGTGAAGGGGCCGACTTGGGTTATTGGTTTTTTGTCGGTGAATTGTATTGGATGCTTTTGAATGACCAATGAAGTCGAAGCGCACCTGTCGGACATTGATTTTGAGCAGACAGAACCAGATTCGGATGACGAGGCGCTACCTGCGTCCCAATACGAGATTTTCTCTTACCCAGCTGATACCACTCTCAAAGGATACCTTGAGCAATGGAATAATAACCAGCTGTCTATACCTGATTTCCAACGAGAATATGTCTGGGATCAGACGCGGGCAAGTAAGCTTATTGAATCATTTTTGTTGGGATTACCTGTCCCTCCTGTATTTTTGTACAAGCCAGCCGGTTCAAAGTCGTTTTGGATCATTGATGGCCACCAAAGAATCCGAAGTATTGTAGATTATCAGAAGGGAATATTTGGAGAATCTAAATTTCGTCTCAAAGGTGTAGATGATCGTTGGCTTGGGCGAACATTTGAAGAGTTGCCGGAGGATGCTCGATTTAATCTGGAGACGACGGTGCTTCGGGCTGTTGTAATCCAGCAAACGCACCCGGCAGATCATTCAAGTATATTTCATATTTTTGAAAGATTGAATACTGGAGGTATTCGCCTAAATGCGATGGAGGTTCGTCAGTGTGTTTACGCAAGCGAATATTTAAATAGGCTTAAGCAGCTCAACTTGATGAAGTCATGGCGAGATATTCTTGGCGTTGACAAGGCTGATAAAAGGCTTAGAGATAAAGAGCTAATATTACGTGTCATGTCTTTTTACAAAGACCTAGAGGCTTATGATAAGCCGATGAAGCGTTTCCTGAACGATTGTGCGGTTCACTTTACTGCAGCGAAGGGCGGGCAGGGTCAGGCAAAAACTGACGAGATGTCTGAGATGGCTTCCAAATTTAGCATGGCATGCGACTTGATTTTGGCCGAACTCGGGTCGAAGCCTTTCCATCTGCGCGGCAGGCTAAATTTTAGCGCCCTTGACGCGGTTGTAGCGACGCTCATGCGAGCTGGCGATGTTTCCGATTTGAAAGCAAAGTTCCAAAATCTTGTTGCAGACAAGCAATTTCAAGATGATGTTTCGTTTAACACGAGCGACCAGGTTGTTGTGAATCGTCGGTTCGAAGCCGCCAAAAAATACTTGGTTAGTTAATCATGGCTCTCGAAAGAACGTCGGCCGTACTGGATATGATTGAACGCACGGTTCAATCGCGGGATGATATGGGTGCCGTGTCAAATTTTCTAGCACAATACGCGGCCGTTGTATTGTACTCGGAGATGGAAGAGAGAGTTTCCGAGATTGTAAAGAAAAGACTTGGGATGTACTCCCATCCGATCATGGTGTCATTTGTCACATCGACGATGGACGATCTTATTAGGAGGACTCCAAAGTCAGATATTTCAAAGCTTACTGCAAGGTTTGGGGAAGTGTTTAGGGATACCTTTAATGAATTTGTTGAGGACAGGATAGTCACAACATACAGTAATATCATTGCGGCCCGCCATGACGCTGGGCATAAACGAGGATCGAATATTACGATCACAGATGTTCGACATGGGCAGCGCGCGGCAGATCACATTTTGGATGCGTTAAACAAGTGCTTTGATCAGCATTGTAATTAATTGATTTGTGTAAACTTCGCCTTGCGCGACGAAGGGCTTGTTGTCGCAGGCTATGAATGTCTGTTCATCCGCCCCTTCATCTCCACCGCCCATTCCCGCCCTTCATCCCCGCCCCAGAGCAGCCAGGCGATGTGGCCGGCTGAGGGGTTCTGCTCGTTACCGAAATTCTTGCCGCGCTTGTCGACCTCGTGGCGGGCGAAGTAGCTGACCATGCGCTTGATGGTGTGGGGCGAAAGCTCGGTGCGGGCGACAAGCTCCTCGGCGCGGCCGACGCCGATCTCGGTGCCGCCGCGGCCGAATTGCTTCCTCAGGTCGAGGCCCTTGGCGGCATTGTCGGCTACCACCTGCGGCGGGATCAGGCTTGTGCCCGCTGCCTCGCGGCGGATCTCGTCGAACGGGTCGTAGGCGATGGGCATGCGGCGATTCCTGGTTGGCGGGGCAGGGTAGCCGGATGGGGAAGGGATGACGAGGGTGCGAGGCGTGGTAGCGACAGTCTTCGGCAGACTGCCTCCGTGCGTCACTGGTTCTGAAGCCGCCAGCAAGGACTGGCGTGGCGCCAGTCAGTTGGGACCGGGGACGTGCGCTGCTTCGGGTACCCCCCGATCCGCGTTGCGGATCGACCCTCCCCACAAGGGGGAGGGTAAGCTCGCGTCTCACTTCGAGGCGTAGATGGCGCACTTGCCTGTTGTCTTGAGCTTGTACTTCTTGCCGACCGAGTTGCAGCGCTCCAGCGCCTGTTTTTCGGCCGCCGCCTGGGACGGGGCGTTGAGGGAGTCGGCGCAGTAGAAGGCTTCGACGTTGAAGTTCACGTGCGTCTGCGCATAGGCCGAGTGGCCGGGGGCGGCGACGTACTTCTTGTAGGCATCCTTGCATGGGCCGGTGGTCTGGCCGAACTGCGCCGCGTAGCGCTTCTTGCCTTCGCTACCGGCCAGCGAGCCCTTGTCCTTGGCCATCGCCGCGACCGGTGCGGCCACAACCAGAAGTCCTGCCAGCACCGATGCCAGTGCCAGCTGCACGGTTTTCAGCTTCATTCCCCAAACTCCCCCAAGTGAATGAGAAAGATTTATCTGCACTCTATGCGTGTGGGAAGGTGGAAGTGGAACAAATAACGGAGTGCCGACAAAGAAGGTGTCTTTATCTTAGCTATTGCTGTTGTTGTGGTGCTGGTTGCAGACCGCGCGGTGCCCCTGGGAAGCGCTTTAGCTTGTGAATATATTTGGGCGTCGGGACATGTGGTGGCGACACCTTTGTAACTTGCCCGCCACCGCATCTCCAACAATAGCAGATGCGGTGGCGGGCAAGTTACAAAGGTACTGCGCCTCTTACTTGAAGTAGTCCTGCAGCGGACGGACTTCGAGCGAGCCGGCCTTGAGGGCTGCGATGGCTTCGGCGACGGCGGCGGCGCCTGAGAGCGTCGTGTAGTAGGGCACCTTCTGCATCAGGGTGGCGCGGCGGATCGACTTGGAGTCCGACACGGCCTTCTGGCCGTCGGTGGTGTTGAAGACGATCTGGATCTGGCGGTTGCGGATGGCGTCCTCGATGTGCGGACGGCCTTCGAGCACCTTGTTGATCTTTTCGGCCGGCACGCCGTTTTCAACGAGGAAACGCGCGGTGCCGGAGGTTGCCAGCACCTTGAAGCCGAGGCCCGAGAGGCGCTGGACGGCACCCAGGATGCCAGCCTTGTCTTCGTCGCGGACCGAGACGAACAGCGTGCCCGAGCGCGGCAGGTCGACGCCGGCGCCGAGCTGGGCCTTGGCGAAGGCGAGCGCATAGTCGCGGTCGAGGCCCATGACCTCGCCGGTCGACTTCATCTCAGGTCCGAGCAGGATGTCGACGCCGGGGAAGCGGGCAAACGGGAACACCGCTTCCTTGACCGCGATGTGGCCGGGATTGCGCGCATCGGGCTTGGCGCCGTAGTGGGCGAAGGCCTCGTCGAGGCTCTCGCCCGACATGATGCGGGCGGCGATCTTGGCGATCGGCTTGCCGACGGTCTTGGCGACGAAGGGCACGGTGCGCGAGGCGCGCGGGTTCACTTCGAGCACGTAGATGACGCCGTCCTTGATGGCGTATTGCACGTTCATCAGGCCGCCGACATTGAGCGCGCGCGCCATGGCCGAGGTCTGGCGCTCGAGCTCATCGACGAGCTCGGTGGAGAGCGAGTGCACCGGCAGCGAGCATGCCGAGTCGCCGGAGTGGATGCCGGCTTCCTCGATGTGCTCCATGATGCCGGAGACATAGGTCGCCTTGCCGTCGCAGAGGCAGTCGACATCGACCTCGATGGCGCCCGACAGGTAGGTGTCGAACAGCAGCGGGTTTTTGCCGAGCAGGGTGTTGATCTGGCCGGTCTTGTCGTTGGGGTACTTCTGCTTGATGTCTTCGGGCACCAGGCCCGGCACGGTGTCGAGCAAATAGGACTGCAGCATGCCCTCATTGTGGATGATCTGCATGGCGCGGCCGCCGAGCACGTAGGACGGGCGCACGACCAGCGGGAAGCCGAGCTCGCCGGCAACGGTGCGGGCCTGCTCGACGGAGTAGGCGATGCCGTTCTTGGGCTGCTTGAGGTCGAGCTTGTGCAGGAGCTTCTGGAAGCGGTCGCGGTCCTCGGCGAGGTCGATGGCGTCGGGCGAGGTGCCGAGGATCGGGATGCCGGCCTTTTCGAGCGCATCCGCGAGCTTGAGCGGGGTCTGGCCGCCGAACTGGACGATGACGCCGTGCAGGGTGCCGGCGGCCTGTTCGGCGCGCAGGATTTCAAGCACGTCTTCGGCCGTCAGCGGTTCGAAATAGAGCCGGTCGGAGGTGTCGTAGTCGGTCGACACGGTCTCGGGGTTGCAGTTGATCATGATCGACTCGTAGCCGGCCTCGCGCAGCGCATAGGCGGCGTGCACGCAGCAATAGTCGAACTCGATGCCCTGGCCGATGCGGTTGGGGCCGCCGCCGAGGATTACGACCTTCTTGCGGTCGGAGACCTGAGCCTCGTCGGCCACGGCACCGGCGAAGGGCAGCTCGTAGGACGAATACATATAGGCCGTCGGCGAGGCGAACTCGGCAGCGCAGGTGTCGATGCGCTTGTAGACCGGGTGCACGCCGAGCTTTTGACGAGTCTTTTGAACGGCTTCGGCTTCTGTCTTCGTCAAGGATGCGAGACGTGCGTCCGAAAAGCCCATCGACTTCAGCATGCGCAGGTTTTCGGCATCCTGCGGCAGGCCGTGCTCGCGGACGCGGGCTTCCATCGAAATGATGCCGGCGATCTGCTCGAGGAACCACGGGTCGATCTTGCACATGGCGTGCACGTCTTCGAGCGAGGTTCCCATGCGGATTGCCTGGGCGACCATGCGCAGGCGGTCGGGCGTCGGCGTGCCGAGTGCGGCGCGAATGGCGTTGCGGTCGTCGCCGCTGTCGCCGTTTTCGCCGATGCCGGGGATCTCGATCTCGTCGAGGCCGGTCAGGCCGGTCTCAAGGCCGCGAAGCGCCTTCTGCAGCGATTCCTGGAAGGTCCGGCCGATGGCCATGACCTCGCCGACCGACTTCATGGCGGTGGTGAGCACGGGCGAGGCGCCCGGGAATTTCTCGAAGGCAAAGCGCGGAATCTTGGTGACGACGTAGTCGATCGACGGCTCGAACGAGGCAGGCGTCGCACCGCCGGTGATGTCGTTCTCGAGTTCGTCGAGCGTGTAGCCGACGGCGAGTTTTGCCGCGATCTTGGCGATCGGGAAGCCGGTGGCCTTGGAGGCCAGCGCCGACGAGCGCGAGACGCGCGGGTTCATTTCGATGACGACGAGGCGGCCGTCGGCCGGGTTGACGGCGAACTGGACGTTGGAGCCGCCTGTCTCGACGCCGATCTCGCGCAGCACCGCGATCGAGGCGTTGCGCATGATCTGGTATTCTTTGTCGGTCAGCGTCAGCGCCGGGGCAACGGTGATCGAGTCGCCGGTGTGCACACCCATCGGGTCGATGTTTTCGATCGAGCAGATGATGATGCAGTTGTCGGCGCGGTCGCGCACGACCTCCATCTCGTATTCCTTCCAGCCGAGCACCGATTCCTCGATCAGGACTTCGGTGGTCGGGGAGGCGTCGAGACCGCTTTGTACGATGTCGAAGAATTCCTGGCGGTTGAAGGCGATGCCGCCGCCGGTGCCGCCCATGGTGAAGGACGGGCGGATGATGGCGGGCAGGCCGACATGGTCGAGCGCCTGGGCGCCGATCGCCATGCCGTGATTGATGTAGCGCTGCTTGCGGTCGCCTTCGCCGAGGTTCCACTGGGTTTCGAGCGCGTCGAGCGCGGCGTCGAGATTGGCCGGGTTCTCGGCCTTGAGCGCGGCGCGCTCGGCCTCGTGCTTCTTGCGGTCGGCATCCTTGACGTCGGAGGCGTTAGCCAGCATCGAGCGTGGGGTTTCTAGGCCGATCTTGGCCATGGCCTCGCGGAACAGCGAGCGGTCCTCGGCCTTGTCGATGGCGTGCGCGTCGGCGCCGATCATCTCGACATTGTAACGCTCGAGCACGCCCATGCGGCGCAGCGACAGCGCGGTGTTGAGCGCGGTCTGGCCGCCCATGGTGGGCAGCAGCGCATCGGGGCGCTCCTTGGCGATGATCTTGGCGACGACTTCGGGCGTGATCGGCTCGATGTAGGTAGCGTCGGCCAGCTCCGGATCGGTCATGATCGTGGCCGGGTTGGAGTTGACCAGGATGACCCGGTAACCTTCTTCCTTCAGCGCCTTGCAGGCCTGG
Organism: Aminobacter sp. LjRoot7; assembly: GCF_964252895.1. Lineage (NCBI taxonomy): Bacteria > Pseudomonadati > Pseudomonadota > Alphaproteobacteria > Hyphomicrobiales > Phyllobacteriaceae > Aminobacter > Aminobacter sp. LjRoot7. The sequence continues at coordinate 579,060 of NZ_CAXUPX020000001.1, read as the reverse complement.
GTGCCGGAGTAGTCGAACTCGCAGGCCTGGCCGATGACAATGGGACCGGCGCCGATGATCAGGATGGACTTGATGTCGGTGCGTTTTGCCATGTGTACGGTCCGTAAAATATGCCTGCGCGAAGAACCGGGACGGGAGAATCCCGGCCGGTGCGCAAGAAGAGTCAACTAGAGGCTAGGCGGGCCTTATAGGGGAAGGATGGGAAGGGGGGAACCCCAAAAAAACGCTTTTCCTGTACCGGGATGCGGCTTTGAGGCGCGTCGGCTGCGCACATGCCGTACTCGCACAAACAGAAGGGCAGTCGCCGAGGTCAGCGACTGCCCATTTGGAGCGGTATTTGCCTATGCCGCCTGCGTGATGCTGGCGCCGAATTCCTTGAAGCGCTTGATCGCATAGTCCGATTCTACAAGCATTTCGGCGAAGTAGAGGCCGGGTGCCGTCGGTGCCTTGCCGTCGAGGCCGGTCAGCCGCTCGACTGCAAGCGCAACGGCGAGTGCGGTGACCGGTGCCTGGCCCTCGGGATGGACGAATTCATAACGGTTGCGGCCCTCAGTGCCGTCTTTCCTCCTGCCCGAAATGGCGATGGTGATCTCGGTGGAGAAATGCTCGCCGCGATGGCGGCTTGCGGTTTCGCCGAGCGCGAAATCAAACAGTACAGTCTTTGCGCCGGTGGTGACTGGCAGGCTGAAGACGTCGAATGGCGCGTAGGACAGGCCGGGGACCTGCCGGCCGTCGACACTCGTCACGCTTCGGCCTTGTTCGCCAGACGGCTTCCACTGCCATTTGCCGCCTTCGAGGCCCAGGGTGCTGGACATCATGGTGAGGCGGTGGAAGTCGGCTTCGGCGGCGGGGCCGCCCATGTCGTGCTCATCGAGAAGGGCGGTGATTTCGATCGAATCAACCGTCTCGAACTGCTTGGCGAAATGCACGACCGCGAGGCTCGCGGCGCCGCCGAGCCAGCTGCTGCCCATAACGAACGGCGCATTCGCCTTGTGGGCATAAAGCGCTATCTCCGGCCCGATCTCCTGGATGCCGGTCGAGACGCTGAGATAGGGCACCGCGTTGGTCTGGGCGTAGTGCAGGGCATTGAGCGTGTTGTCATAGACGAACATGGCAATGGCGCTGAAGCCTTTGTCCGCCGGTACGCCAAGGTCCTTGCGGCCGAGGTCGATGACGACAGCTTCGGCGTTGCCGATCTCGCTTGCGACGGCTTCGGCCTTGTCGAGATTGCGGCCGCCGATGGCGATGGGGAGTGTGGGGTGCAGCTTGCGCAGCGTGCGGGCGGCAAGGGCGCCGACGAAACCGGAACCGCCGATGATGAGGACGGGCTTGTGCGTTGTCATTTGGGCAATACTCCTCCGTGGCCGCGCGAGGGCGGCGCTCTAATGTCTGGATTGGAATGAGGTGAAGGCGGCGAGCGAACCCGCCGCCTGCTGTCAGTCGAGCTTGACCAGCATCTTGCCGAGGTTTTCACCAGAGAAGAGCCCGATGAAGGCCTGGGGCGCGTTTTCGAGGCCCGAAACGACGGTGTCGCGGTAGGTCACGCGGCCATCGGCCAGCCAGCCGGCCATGTCGGCGATGAACTCCGGCAGGATGTCGAAATGGTCGAGCACCAGAAAGCCACGCATGCTGATGCTCTTGATGACCATCGCGGCGAGATTGTCGGGGCCGGGAACCGGCTTTTCATCATTGTAGCCCGAGATCATGCCGCAGATGGCGAAGCGGGCGCGGGGCTTGGCGACTTCGAGCGCTGCCCTCAAATGATCGCCGCCGACATTGTCGAAATAGACGTCGATGCCTTCAGGCGCGGCTTTTTTCAGCGCCTCGGTCAGGTCTCCCGCCGTGCGGTAGTTGATGACGGCGTCGGCGCCGAGTTCCTCGACCCAGCGGGCCTTTTCCTCCGAGCCGACGGAGGCGACGACGCGGGCACCCTTGAGCTTGGCGATCTGCACGGCCATCGAACCGACGGCACCGGCGGCAGCCGAGACGAAGACGGTTTCGCCAGCCTTTAGCCCGGCGATCCGGAGCAGGCCGACATAGGCGGTATGGCCGGGGATGCCCAACGGGCCAAGCCAGGCTTCGGCCGGCGCCTTTGACGCGTCGATCTTGTTTGCGGTTGAGGCATCGACAAGCACGTGGTCGCGCCAGCCGGAGAAGTGGCTGACCAGGTCGCCGGCCTTGAAGTCGGGGTGGGCTGACTGCTCGACGATGCCGACGGCGGAGCCTTCAAGCGGCTTTCCGATCTCGAAGGGGGCGATGTAGCTTGGCCGGTCGGTCATGCGGCCACGCATGTAGGGGTCGACCGACATGAGCAGCGTCTTGACCAGCAACTGGCCTTCGGCGGGGGCCGGCAAGCTGCGTTCGACAAGCTGGAAATTGTCGGCTCCCGGCAAACCGGCCGGGCGGCTCTTCAGGTGGATTTCACGGGCTGCAATGGACATTGAATTCCCCTATATGTGTAGTCATCTACTAGGTGTAGCTTACTCTTTGTAAGTTACTGATGGTAACATATGTGGCGTGCGGCGATGTTCAAGCCGCAGGCCGAAAAATTTCGGGCCGGATGCGAAGGCGATGACGACTGCAAGTTCGACGAAAAAACTGCCGAAGGCCGAACGGCGCGCGCAGCTGCTGGAAACCGCCCAGGAGATGGTGCGTGAGGAAGGCACCGACGCGCTGACGCTCGCCCGGGTGGCTGAACGGGCAGGGGTGAGCAAGCCGATCGCCTACGAGCATTTTGGCACCAGGGCGGGGCTGCTGATGGCGCTGTTCTCCTCCTACAGCGACCTGCAACTGGAGACGCAGCGCGAGGCGCTTGCCAGCTGCGGCAAGACGCTGCGCGATGTGGCCGGCATTCTGGGCGAGGCCTACGTGCGCTGTGCCAGCCGGGCCGGCCCCGAAGCGGGCGCGGTATTTGCCGCACTTTCGGGCACCGAAGAGATGGACGAGTTTCGCCAGACGCTGCGCAATGGTTATCTCGCCGAGTATCGCGATGCCGTTTCGCGCTTCGTCGATTTGCCAGCCGACATTGGCGAGCCTGTTTTGTCGGGGCTTCTCGGGGCGGCCGAGGCCGTGTCGCGGGATACGGCGGCGGGTCGGATTTCATATGACGACGCAGTTGCCGCGTTGACCGAGCTGTTCACGGCGACACTGGAGCGGTTTCGCCGCTGACCGCGGGCAGTTTTCCAGCGAGGGCTGTCAACAAAACGTCGCTACCTCCGCGTAGGTTCTCAAGTTATACTTGGGGTCTTCAGCAAGGGGGCGGGCATGGTTGATATCCAGACCTTCGGTGAAGTTGAACGTGTCGTTCGTGAAAGGTTGAAGAAAACAAGACCTGAAATAGACACGTCGCTGGCGCGCATCGCCGAGGGCAACCCCCTGGCGGCGGAGCCGGAACGCCGTCGCCGCGTCGAGCGGCTGCAGGTCAAAGCCGACCTGACCCGCGAACAGGCCGAGATGATCTCGACGGCGATCGAGACGGTCGCCGAACCCGCAAAAGCAGGGCGAAAGCCCGCAATGGCGGCGGCCAAGCCGATGGGGCCGGAGGCGATCCAGGGATCGACGCTGGACTTTGTCGGCGTTGCCTTTCTTGAACGCGGGCGCCGCGCGGCCGATGCCGTCGGCCGGGTCGCCTTTCTCAACGAGATGCCGCAGGGCTCCGGCTTCCTGGTCGGGCCGAACCTGTTTTTGACCAATCACCACGTCATCCAGACGGCCGCCGATGCGGCGCGGTTCCAGGTGCAGTTCGACTATGAGCGCGACAAGTTCAACGAGCTCAGGCAGCCGACGTCGTTTTTCCTCGATCCGGATCTGTGCTTCGTCACCGACGACATAGACGGGCTCGACTACACGCTGATCGGGATCGGCCAGCGCCGGCGCGGCCCGCGTGCGCTCGACGAGTTCGGCTTCCTGGTGCTGTCCAGCGCCGGCGACAAGCACATGCTGGGCGAGATCGCCAATGTCGTCCAACACCCCGACGGCCGGCACAAGGAGCTGGTGCTGCGCGAGAACCACCTGGTGGCGCGCGATGAGACGCTGCATGTGCTGCATTATGTCGCCGATACCGAGCAGGGTTCGTCGGGCTCGCCGGTGTTCAACAACGAGTGGGAGCCGATCGCCCTGCATCATTGGGGCGGGCCGTGGCACGAGGTGATGGGCACCGACGGCAAGCCGCTGGCCAAGGAGATCAACGAAGGCATCCGCATCAGCGCCATCGTCAACGACCTGGAGTCGCGGCTTGCCGGCATGGACGCCCGCAGCCGGGCGGCGGTGACGCAACTGCTCGACGTCTGGGAAGAGGCCGGCAGGCTGAAGCTGCAGCCGGTGCCCGAGGGCGCAAGCGAACCGGACCGGGCGGCGGCGAAAGCCGGCAAGGCGCAGTCACTGACATCAGGTGGCGACCGCGAGCCCAAGGTCCGGCTGGGCGACGACGGCTCGGTGACCTGGACGTTTCCGATCGAGATCAGCGTGCGCGCGCCGCTGATGGCACAGGCGTCGACTGGCTTCGCGCCGAAGTCCGGCGAGGGCGAGGTCAGGACGGGTGGTCCAGGGGCCGAGGCGGCGAGCTGGAAGACCGAGAATTTCGACGACCGCGGCGGCTATGAGCCGGGTTTCGTGCCCAGTTTCGTGCTGCCGCTGCCCAAGCATGACGGCGCGCCGGGGCGGGCCGCCAGGAATCTGCTGGCCAAGCCCAGCGACGACCCGTTCGAGCTGCCGTATCACCATTTTTCCGTCGTCATGAACGCCGAGCGACGGCTTGCCTATTTCACCGCCTGCAACATCGACGGCTCCCGCATCAAGGCGGTCAACCGCGACGACAAGACGGTGACCGAGGATCCAAGCCTGAGCGAGCTCGGCATCGAGTCGATCGGCGGGGCGGAAGCCAGCGACGATTTCCGACCCGACCGCCGCGTGGCTCTGGAAGAGCAGATGAACAAGCCCTTCTATGACGCGCAGAAAGTGGCGGGCTTCCCGATTGCGACGTCGAACGAACGCAAGGCGCGGATCTTCCAGAAAGGCCACATCACGCTGCGCGGCGACCCGGCTTGGGGCACCGATGCGGAAGCGGTGGCGGCCGAACGCGACACGTTCTTCTACACCAATGCCGCACCGCAGCTCGGCTTCTTCAACCAGGGCAGCGCGCTCAACCGGCCGGGCTCAAAGGGCAAGCTGCGCTGGCGGGCGGTCGAGACCTATGTGTTGCGCAACGCGGTGACCATGCGCCAAAGGGTGACGGTGTTTGCCGGGCCGGTGTTCGCCGACAGCGATCCTCCCTATCGCTTCGAAAGCAAGGTGCCGCTGAAATTCTGGAAGATCGCAGCGTGGAACGACGGTACTGACCTGCGTTCGATAGCACTTCTCGCCGACCAGGGGCCGCTGATCGAGGTGATGCCTGAAGGCGTGGCGGAGGCGTTTGGCGATGCCGAGGAACTGGCGCGTGTGTCCGAGTTCCTGACGACGGTGGCGCATATTGAGAGCCTGACCGGGCTCGATTTCGGCGTCACCTTGCGTGACGCCGATGTGCGCGTTGGACAGGAGGCGATCGGCAGGCCGGCATTGACGCTGGAGGCAGCGGACCTGGCAAGGCCACGCAAACCGGCGGCAAGGGCGGGCAAAGCCGCGGCGAAGCCGGCACGGGGGGGTGGCGTCAAGAAGGTGTCGAAGCCGAGTCGGCGACGGAAGTAGGCGGGAGCGGAGATGGTGTGCCGTTGGTCGAGACCGCCACGTCCACCTGCCGATGTGGTGGACTGGACGAGGGCGAACAGCCGACTTACTCAGTCCGGCATGAAGCCGGTGCGCAAGGCATGCGCCCATTCCGGCCGGCCGCTTTCCTCGACGCGGCGGGCGGCGGCCTCGTGGTCGTAGGTGACGGCGAGGGCATCGATGCCGACGACCGCGCCTTTCGCGTCGAGCTCGACGAGGCCATAGCGCGCCAGCGGCGAGCCCTGCTCGGAGACATGGGCCGGGGCGGTGTCGTCGCTGTAGGCGGGGATGCCGACGCTGCCCGGATTGAACAGCAGGCGCCCGTCGGAGAGCTGGACGATATCGGCGCGGTGGCTGTGGCCGGCGAGCAGGAGGCGATATTTCGGATCGATCCGCCTGAGGCGGCTTTCGATGACTTTCAGCGGCGCGCGGATGAGCTGGCCTTCGTCGATGACCTCGGAGAGGTAGCGCTCGTCGTGATCCGGGCGGGCGTGGAAGGCGAGCACCGACGGGGCGATCTCCAGCGTCAGCGGCAGTGCCTCCAGCCAGTCGCGCTGGGCGGGCGTCAGGCGATCATGGGCGAAACGGTCTGACGGGCCCATTTCGGCGAGCGGGTCGGTTGCGACACGGCGGTCATGGTTGCCGCGCACCGTCGGCCAGTTCAGGGCCTGCAGCCGTGCTGCCGTTTCGCCGGGCCAGAGCGGACCAGAGACGAGGTCGCCGAGATTGACGACGACGTCAGCGCCGCCACGGCGGGCGAGGTCGGCGAGCACAGCCTCCAGCGCAAGGATGTTGCCATGGATGTCGGCGATGGCGGCAATGCGCATCCTTAGGCCTCGTCGCGCAGGCGCTCGAGTGCGGGCAGTTCCTGTGCCGCGGCGATGATCGAATCGAGCAGGCCGGGGAAGCGACTGTCGAGATCGGCGCGGCGCAATGAGATCAGCCGGCTGGTGCCCGCCACCTCGGTGTGGGTGATCCCGGCCTCGCGCAGCTTGGCGAGGTGATAGGACAAGTTAGTCTTGGAGCCGAACTCGGAAAACTGGCCGCAGCTCACCGCCACGCCCTCGTTGCAAGCGAGGTAACCGACGATGGCGAGTCGGGTCTGGTCGCCGAGCACTGACAGCACGTTGGCGAGGCTGATCTGGTCGAGATTTGGGTGCGGCAAGGACATGGTCGGAAGGTAACGGCGCTTGTTTGTCGGTTCAAGGTTTTGGGCTGCCTGCTGACATGAGGATGGCAGCAGTGGTTCGCCATGCAGATTGACATGACGCTGGGATAAGTTCAATAGTTCAACATATTTTGAACTAAGGACCCTGTCATGGACAAGCGCCTTATCTGGCTGGCGGTCGGCTCGTTCGCGATGAGCACCGTCGGCTTCGTGTTTTCCAGCTTGCTGCCGGCAATCGCCGGCGACGCGCATGTGTCGATACCGTTCGCGGGCTACCTGATCATGGCGTTCTCGCTCGCCTATGCGATCGGCGCGCCGGTGCTGTCGGCGCTGGCCGGCGAGATCGACCGCCGCCGCGTGTTGGCCGCGACAATGCTTGTGTTCGTCTTGGGCAACATCATCGCCGCGATGAGCAACTCCTTCGTTGGCCTTCTGGTCGCCCAGATCGTGATGGGCATGTCGGCCGGGCTTTATGCGGCGACCGCGCAGGCGACCGCCGTGTCGCTGGCCGGCCCCGAGCACCGGGCACGGGCCATTGCCGTTGTCGTCGGCGGCACCACATTCGCCGTGGCGCTGGGCGCGCCGGTCGGCTCGCTGATCGCCACCATGTGGGGCTGGCGCGGCACTTTCGTTGCCATCGCACTGCTCGGCATCTCGTGCGCGGCGATCCTGTGGGTGCGGTTGCCCAGGGGCTCGCGCGGCATCAAGCTGACGCTCGCCGAGCGTTTCACCGCCATTGCACGACCGGGCATCCTGCCATCGCTTTTGGTGACGTTGCTTTACCTCGCCGGCGGCTTCACCGTGATTTCCTACATCGCGCCGCTGGCGCTGGAAGGGGCGGGGCTGCCTGAAATCGCACTGCCAGGCATGCTGCTGGCCTTCGGCGTGGGGGCCGTCATCGGCAACCTGTCGAGCGGTTATCTCGCCGACCGCATCGGCGCGACGCGCATGGTGGTGATCTCGCTGTTGATGTCGTCGGGCTTTTGCATCGCCATTGCCCTGACGTTGAAGCTTCTGCCGCACCATGTCGCCGGCCCGGTGCTGATTGCGCTGATGGTGCCATGGGGCATCATCGGCTGGGCGTTCCCGCCGGCGCAGGCAAGCCGCATCGTCGGCATGGGCCCGGAGGTCGCGCATCTGACGCTGTCGCTCAACGCCTCGGCGCTCTATTTCGGCATCGCCTTCGGCACGGTCATCGGCGGCCGGGTGCTGGAATTCGCCCGGCCGTCCGATCTCGGCCTGGTGGCGGCAGCCTTCCCGCTGGTGGCGCTGGCCGTGCTTGCGGCCAGCAGCAGGTCGATCCGGCTCGCCGCTGCCCGGTGAGGCTGGCCCAACCATCCCGTCGGTCTCCGCTGGGCGAAGCGTCCTAGACGCGACACCCAGCGGAGACCGACGGGATGAAAAGCGACAAAGAGCACTGGGCGCGTGTTGCCGATCAATGGATCGCCTGGGCGCGTTCGCCTGCCCATGACGCGTTCTGGGTCTATCGCGAGGGGCTGGCGCGGTTCATCGGCGAGGGCTCCGGCCGCGCGCTCGACGTGGGCTGCGGCGAGGGCCGCGTGGCGCGCGAACTGAAGGCGCTGGGTTATCATGTGACCGCGACCGACGTCGTGCCGGCGATGGTGGAGGCAGCAACGCAGGCCAACTCTGCCGACGACTATGCCGTTGCCGGCGTCGATGACCTGCCCTTCGACGACGGCAGCTTCGACCTTGTCATGGCCTACAACGTGCTGATGGACGTTGACGACGTGCCGGCGGCGGTCGGGGAAATCCGCCGCGTGATGAAGCTCGGCGGCACGCTGTTCATTTCGCTGGTCCATCCGTTCAGGGACCGTGGGCGTTTCGACGGGCAAGGGGCGGACGCGTCCTTCGTGCTCGATGGCAGCTATTTTGGCCGCGAGCATTTCGATGGCGAGGAAGAACGCGACGGGCTGACGATGCATTTCGCCGGCTGGTCGCAGCCGCTCGAGGACTATATGGCGGCGCTGGAGGGCGCGGGTCTGGCAATCACTGCATTACGCGAGCCGATCCCGGACCGCGTCGATTCGGACCTGCTGCGCAAATGGGCCCGCGTGCCGCTGTTCCTCTGGCTCAAGGCACGCACCCTGGCTTGAACTGTCCCTTTGCCAGTAGGGTCAGCTCCGCCCCAGCCGGCTTATATATTAGCTGCCTTGCATTTTCTTGATGCAAATTATCAGGAATAACGCTATCGGCTCGCGCGTTCATGTGGCTGCAAGCGAAGCGGCGGGGCGGGCGAAGAATGGATTTCCTGCAAAGATTGGCCGGTTTTGGCGAACGGACGGCGCTGGTGTTTCCGGGCCGCGCCGCCATCAGCTATGCCGAGCTTTCGCGCCGCGTTGCGGCCATGGCGGCGGAGTTCGGCGGGGGCCGCAAGCTCGTGGCGCTGGAGGCGTCCAATTCCGAGCATGCCATCGTCGCCTATCTCGCCGCGCGGGCCGGCGGGCACGTTGTGGCGCTGATTGCTCCTGGGGATGCTCTGGCGTTTGACGCGTTCGAGGAGGATTTTCGCCCCGATTTGTGCGCGCGGCCGTTCGACGGACGCTGGCGTATTGTTGAGCGCCAGTCAGCAGGGGAGGCGCTGCATCCCGACCTTGCCGTGCTGTTGGCGACGTCAGGCAGCACCGGCAGGAGCCGCTTCGTCCGGCTGTCGCGGACCAATGTCGAGAGCAACGCGGAGGCGATCGCGAGCTATCTCGTTCTGACGCCTGAAGACCGCGCGGCGCTGATCCTGCCGTTCCATTATTCTTACGGCCTGTCGGTGCTCAATTCGCACCTGGCTGTCGGCGCCAGCGTGTTCGTCTCGGCCAAGGGCGTGGCGGACAAGGGCTTCACTGACGATCTGTGCGCGGCCGGCGTCAGCAACATCAGCGGCGTGCCTTATTCCTACGAGCTGATGGACAAGACCGGCTTCAGCGTCGACGAGCTGTCGTCGCTGCGCTTCATGACGGTCGCGGGCGGTCGGATGCCGGCCGGCCTTGCCGAAACCTTCCAGCGCCGGCTCGAAGCCGCGGGGCGGCAGCTGTTCCTGATGTACGGCCAGACAGAGGCGACGGCCCGGATCGCCTATGTGCCGCCGGAGGCACTGGCCGATAACCCCGATAGCATCGGTGTCGCCATTCCGGGCGGCGAACTGGCGCTGGTCGGGGAGGACGGAAGCCGGACCGAGGGCTGCGGCGAGGCGGGCGAACTCGTCTATCGCGGGCCGAACGTGATGATGGGGTACGCGCTCGACCGCAACGACCTGGCACGCGGCGCGGAGATCGAGGAACTGCGCACCGGCGATCTGGCCGAGCGTTGCGAAAACGGCTTGTTCCGCGTCGTCGGACGCCTCAAGCGCATGTCGAAGATCGCAGGCCTGAGGATCAGCCACGAGGCGGTGGAACACGCACTGGCAAGCCGGGGCGTCGTGGCCGCGGTTACCGGCGACGACCGGCGGCTGGTCGCGGCGTTCTCGTCGGGACAGTCGCCCGAAGACGTCTGCAAGCTGATGATTACGGCAAGCGGCCTGACGGCGCTGCATGTCGAGGCGGTGGCGGTCGATGCCTTGCCGCGCCTGGCTTCTGGCAAGGTCGACTGCCAGGCCGTGGCGCAGCTTGCCCGGCGCAGCCAGAAAGCCGACGCCGGGATCATCGAGGCGTTTGGCCGGGCCTTCTATCCCCGGCGCGTGACGCCGTCAGACAGCTTCGAGGTGCTGGGTGGGGACTCGCTGCTCTACGTGCAGCTGTCGCTGACTTTGGAGCGCAAGCTCGGCCGCATCCCCGAGGGCTGGGAGAAGATGCCGGTCGGCACGCTTGCCAGGCTGGGAAGCCAGAAGGGAAATCGTCGCGTCGTCGACACCGACATGCTGATGCGGGCGCTGGCGATCTTGCTTGTGGTCTTGCACCACGCCACCCTGTGGCCGATCCCGGGCGGGGCGGCGGCGCTGGTGATGCTGGTCGGCTACGGGCTGGCGCGGTTCCATGGCGCAGCCCTGATGCGCGGCGAAACGTCGAGGCTGTTGCGCGCGGTGGCGGCCAACCTTGCCGTCTATGCGCCGCTGGTCGCCGGCTTTTCGTTCGCGCGCGGCGAGGTGCTGTGGCCGTCGGTGTTCCTTGTCGGCAATCTCGGCATCTTCGATCCAAAGCACATGCTGCCTTACCTCTACTGGTTCGTCGAAGCCTATGCGCAGGTGATGCTGATCGTTGCCGCGCTGTTTTCGCTGCCTGCGGTGCGGCGACGGGTGGCCGCCAGCCCGTTCGCAACAGGCATTGCGGCGCTCGTCGTGACCGTCGCGATCAAGATCCTGGCGCCAAAGGTCTGGGCTGTCGGGGCGGTGCAGATCTTCACCGTGTCGGACGTGTTCTATCTCGCCGTCTTCGGCTGGTGCGTCTTCCATGCGCAGGCGGCGCAGCAGCGCCTTCTGGTGCTCGGCGTCGCGACCATGGCCTTTCCGTTCATGGCCTATTGGGGCGGCAACTGGACCGGGTCCTGGGTCAAGTTCATGCTGCAGCTGGCCTGCGTCGCCATGCTGCTCTACGCCCCGCGCGTCACCGTGCCGAAGCAGGTCGCGGCACTGGCCCTGCCGGTGGCGGCGGCCGGCTATCACATCTACCTGTTCCACCGCCTGGTGCCGGAGCTGCTGCTGTCGCAGCTCAAGCTGCCGTGGCCGACCACGCTGAGCGTCGCGACCGGCATCCTGACCGGCATCGCGGCATTCCATGCCCAGAAGGCGCTGACGGCATGGCTGGCCAGGAGGCGCAGCGGTGGAGCAGCGCTCGGGGCGCACGCAGCTCCGGCGGAGTAGCGCTTTTCGCCTGTTGACGGGCGCGTACCTCTTTTTCCGAATGGCCGCGTCGCCTAAGCTGCCTTTTGGCGCTGTTTGGGGGGCAAACTTGGATTCCGACGGAAAATTTACTCTTCGGCTCTCGCCGATCGTCCGCTTGATGATGACGTTGGACGATGAGATGTCGCTTGATCAGGAGCGGCTCGTTTTCAATGAAGATCGCCGTGAAAAATTCCAGAAAATGCACTTGGAGGCGCTTGGAAAGCGGGACCAGCTCTTCAAGGGCGTCGCCATACTCGACGCAGCGATCCTGCTTCTTCTGTATGGAAGGGCCATCGAGGTGCCTGGACTCGGGATCAATCTCATCGACGTTCCAGCTGGGTTGGAGATAGCTACGACCTTGGCTTCCTTAGCCTTCATGTTCGCGAGCTTGGCCTTCTTTAATGAGCAAGCCTATTTGGCGATCGTGAACAAGTTTGGGGAAAAATTCGCCAGGCCGGCAGGAGTCGATCCCGATTTTGTAAATGCTAGTGAGGGCTACTTTGAGTTCTTCCTGAAACTCTATGGGAGCCAGATGAACATCTGGAGACCTGATGTTTTTGTTCCCGGTCGCGGTTATCGATGGTTTTTTGGTTCTTTGCTAGTCGCCCTTCAGTTGAGCTTGATGGCGCTACTGGTTCTCCACCTAATGGCTATAGGGGCGGCCTGCGCCTCACTATGGCAATCGCCATCTGCATACTACATCTCACAGGCGGTCGCCGCACTTGCTGTGGTGAGCAATGCCGTTGGGCTTTTAGTCGTCTTCACCATGAACGTCAGCTTCAGTTTCACGGTGAACCCAATAGGGCCATCACCGCGCTAGCGCATCGAAAACGCCGGTCTGTTCTGTGTTCTTGCACGCCTACGGTCCACTGGAATGGCTGCTTAGGGCGCTGACGGTCGCGGCGTGGCCGAGCTGGCGCCGCCAGGGAACGAGTGCTGCCGGTTCGCGTTAGCCTGAGCGCCGCACGACTGCGGCGCCTTCAGGAGGAAGCGACAATGGCGATCACGCAAGCACCCACCGCCAAGGGAAAAGAGGCCGCCAGGGGCCTGCGCAAGGCAGCGGCGCGGGAAGAGCGCAAGGTCGAGGCCAAGACTGGCAAAGACTTCAAGAAGGGCGAAAAGCGCTTCGAGGAACGCGCCAAAAGCTCTGATGGCAAGAGCGCGGGCAGCAAGCAGAAAAGCTGAATTGGCGGTGCCCGTCTGGCGGGTGGCCCAAGCAAAAACCCTGTGACTTGCCGCAGGGGTTAAGCTAATTGTCTCAACTGAGCGGCGAAGGCTGCGACAACATCGAGGGATACGCCTATGCGCTGGAGAGGCCGCCGCCAGAGTGACAATGTCCAGGATACGCGCGGTCAAGGCGGCGGTGGCGGGCTTGGCGGAGGCCTCGGTGGCGGACGCTTGCCGATGGGCCCGCGCATGTCGACGGGCGGCGGCGGACTGTCCGGCATCATCATCCTTGTCATCCTGTTCTTTGCGCTGCGTGCCTGCGGCATTGACCCGATGCAGATCCTGGCCGGCGGCGACGGTGGCCCGGTTTCGGGCGGCGGCCAGGTGAGCGAAGGCGGTGCGCCCGCCAATGACGAGATGACCCAGTTCGTTTCGACAGTGCTGGCCGAGACCGAAGACACCTGGAACGGCATCTTCCAGGCTGAGGGGTTGAAATACCAGGAACCGAAGCTGGTGCTGTTCTCCGGACAGGTGCGCTCGGCCTGCGGCTTCGCCTCCTCGGCATCCGGCCCGTTCTATTGCCCCGGCGACCAGAAGGTCTATCTCGACACCGCCTTCTTCGGACAGCTGGCCAAGCAGTTTGGCGCTGCCGGCGACTTCGCCCAGGCCTATGTGATTGCCCATGAGGTTGGCCACCACGTCCAGAACCTGACCGGCATCCTGCCCAAGTTCAACCAGATGCGGCAGCAGATGAGCGAGGCCGACGCCAACCAGATGTCGATGCGCGTCGAGCTGCAGGCCGACTGCTTCGCCGGCGTGTGGGGCCACTATACCGACCAGAAGGGCCTGCTCGAACAGGGCGACATCGAAGAGGCGCTGAACGCTGCCCAGCAGATCGGCGACGACACGCTGCAGAAGCGCATGCAGGGTTATGTCGTGCCGGAAAGCTTCAACCACGGCACTTCGCAGCAGCGCCAGCGCTGGTTCGCCGCCGGCTTCAAGAGCGGCAAGCTGTCGGAGTGCGACACCTTCAACAATCCGATCTGACGGCCGGTCCGATGGCTGTCTCTCCACGCATCGAGCTGGTGCCGAGAGGCCTGTCGCTGTCGCGGCTGGTCTTTGGCGCCTGGCGGCTGCTCGACGGCCAGAAGCCTGGCGCTGACGAGGTGGCATGTCTGATCGATACATCAGTCGATCTCGGTCTGACCAGCTTCGACCATGCCGACATCTATGGCGGCTACGCAGTCGAGGAGGCTTTCGGCGCTGGGCTGGCGCGCTGGAAGGGCCGGCGCGACAGCATCGAGCTGATCTCCAAATGCGGCATCATGCTTGAAACACCCAACCGGCCGCAGAACCGACTGAAGCACTATGACACCGGTGCCACCCATATCGAAGCCTCGGTCGAGCGCTCGCTGAAGAACCTTGGCACCGACTATCTCGACCTGCTTCTTATCCATCGCCCCGACCCGCTGATGGACGCCGACGAGGTGGCGCGTGCCTTCGAGCGGCTGGTCGCGGCGGGCAAGGTGCGGGCGGTGGGCGTGTCCAACTTCACGCCGCCCCAGTTCGACCTCTTGGCCTCGCGGCTGCCGTTTCCGCTCGTCACCAACCAGATCGAGCATTCGGTGCTTGAGACCTCGGCCTTGACCGACGGGCGGCTCGACCATGCGCAGAGGCTGCGTTACGCGCCGATGATCTGGTCGCCGCTGGGCGGCGGTTCGCTGTTCACCAGCGAGGGCGTGCGCGAGCAAAGGGTGCGGGCAGCGCTCCAGGCGGTTGCCGCCGAGACCGGTGTCGGCGACATTTCGACGGTTGCCATCGCCTGGCTGCTCAGGCATCCGGCGCGGCTAGTGCCGGTGCTCGGCACGATGAAGCCGGAGCGGTTGGCCGGGCTGGTCAAGGCGCTCGACGTTGCGCTCGACCGCCAGCAGTGGTTCGCCATTCTCGAGGCGAGCGAGGGCCAGGCGGTCCCGTAATGTTCCGCGCGGCCATGAACAAAATTGATATGTTCTTGTATTGTTCTTGATGGTTGCTTCGCTTATAAGCAGTTTTCCGCATGCCCCCGGCGGTTCGAAGCTGGTGCTTTGGCATCCCACGCGGATGCAGATGCCAGCGCAACTTGACTGATCGTCGCGGCCTCGAGCGGCGCCTGTGGGTTCGACATGGTTGATGAGAAGACCGCGAAGCGAGGCCTTGCGCTCGTCTTCGTCACATTGCTGCTCGACATCATCGGCTTCGGCATCATCATGCCGGTGCTGCCGGCCTTCCTGCAGGAACTGACCGGCGTTGGCGTCGGCGAGGCGGCGATCGAGGGCGGCTGGCTGTTCTTCGCCTATGCGGCGATGCAGTTCCTGTTTGCGCCGCTGATGGGCAATCTCAGCGACCGTTTCGGACGTCGGCCGATCCTGCTCGCCTCGGTGCTGACCTTTTCCATCGACAACGCCATCTGCGCGCTAGCCTGGTCCTATCCGATGCTCTTCGTCGGCCGCGTGCTCGCCGGCATCAGCGGCGCGAGCTATTCGACGGCCGCCGCCTTCATCGCCGACGTCTCGAACGACGACAACCGGGCCAAGAATTTCGGCCTGCTCGGCATCGCCTTCGGCGTCGGCTTCATCATCGGGCCGGTGCTGGGCGGCTTCCTTGGCGAGTTCGGGCCGCGCGTGCCGTTCTGGGGGGCGGCGGCACTTGCCTTCGTCAATTTCCTGGTCGCGCTGTTTTTCCTGCCCGAGACGCTGGCGCGGCATAACCGGCGCGCCTTCGAATGGCGCCGCGCCAACCCGCTCGGCGCGCTTAAGCAGATGCGCAAATACAAGGGCGTCGGCTGGATCGGGCTGGTGTTCTTCCTGATGGCGCTCGGCCACATGATGTATCCGGCGGTCTGGTCGTTCGTCAGCAGCTACCGCTATGGCTGGAGCGAACGGCAGATCGGCTTCTCGCTGGGCGTGTTCGGCCTTGGCGGCGCGCTCGTCATGGCCCTGGTGCTGCCGCGGGTCATCCCCCGGCTGGGTGAGTGGCGCACGGCAGTGATCGGCCTCGGCTTCACCGCTATCGCCGCCTTCGGTTATGCCGCGGCATGGCAGGGCTGGATGATCTATGCGGTCATAGTGGTGACTTGCCTGGAAGCACTCGCCGACCCACCGCTCAGGAGCCTGGCCGCGGCCAAGGTGCCGCCGGATGCGCAGGGCGAATTGCAGGGCGCGATGACTAGCCTGTTTTCGATCACCAGCATCATCACGCCGCTGCTCTACACCGGCATCTTCGCCTGGTTCACCGGGCCGAGCGCGCCGGTGACGTTTGCCGGCGCTCCTTATGCCGTCGGTGGGGTCTTCATCAGCCTGGCGCTGCTGGTGTTCATTTTGAAGGTCGAACGGCCGGCAACCAGCAAGGTCGCCGCCGTCGAAGTGGAGCAGGTCAACTGATGGCACCGGTTTATGTCGATCCTGGCAAGGTTCACGAATTCGCCGATTCGGCTGCCTTTTATGCCTGGCTGGGCCGAAACCACGACAGCCAGGACGAGGTCTGGATCAAGGTCCACAAGGTCGGATCGGGGCTGGCCTCGATCACGCCGAAGGAGGCGATCGAGGTCGTCCTGTGCTGGGGCTGGATCGACGGCGTGCGCAAGGGGTTCGACGACAAGAGTTTCCTGCAGCGCTACTCGCCGCGCGGCAAGAAGGGTACCTGGAGCCAGATCAATGTCGACAGCATCCCGCGCTTGGTCGCCGAGGGGCGGATGACCGAGCACGGCATGAAGCAGGTCGAGGCGGCCAAGGCCGACGGCCGCTGGGAAAAGGCCTACAAGAGCGGCAAGGACATGCTGATCCCCGCCGATCTCCAGGCGGCGATCGACGCCGAGCCCGAGGCGAAGGCAATGCTTGCCAAGCTCAGCGAGCAGAACCGCTTCGCCCTGGCCTTCCGCACCCACAACATGAAGACCGAGGCCGGACGCCGGAAGAAGATCGAGACCTTCGTCGCCATGCTGAAACGCGGCGAGACGATCTACCCGCAAGGCAAGAAGTGAGCGGGAAGGGCGGGATGGATTGTCCCGCCTAGCACCTTGTCAGCGGGATTGTCGAAACACCTGCCGACGTCACCGTCCGCTGTGTCCCCCAGGCTCAATGCAGCCCGAACTCGCGCAGCAGTTCCTCGCGGTAACGAACGAAGCGGGGTTCGCTGCGGTCGCGCGGGCGGGGCAGGTCGATGTCGATCAGGCGGGCGGCGGCGCCCTTTTCCTTGGGCAGCACCAGCACCCGGTCGGCGAGATAGACCGCTTCCTCGAGATCATGGGTGACCATGACCATGGTGACGTTCTCCTCGCTCCAGATTCGGGCGAGCTCTTCCTGCATGGTGATCTTGGTCATGGCGTCGAGCGCGCCGAGCGGCTCGTCGAGCAAAAGAATCTCGGGCTGCACGGTGAGCGCCCGAGCGATGCCGACGCGCTGGGCCATGCCGCCCGAGAGTTGCCTGGGATAGGCGTCGGTGAAGTCGTCGAGACCGACGAGCCCTATATAGTCGCGGGCCCGCTCTTCGGCCCGGGCGCGCTGCTCGCCGCGCACCTCGAGGCCGAAGGCGACATTGCCGAGCACCGTCAGCCAGGGCAGCAGCCGCGGTTCCTGGAAGATCACGGCGCGGTCGGAGCCGACGCCATGCACTGGCTCGCCATCGATCAGCACCCGGCCGCCATCGGCCGCTTCGAGGCCGGCAAGCACACGCAGCAGCGTGGTCTTGCCCGATCCCGAAGCGCCGACGATGACAAGGCATTCGCCGGATCGAATGTCGAGGTTCAGGCCCTTGAGCACCGCCAGCGGGCGGCCGTTGATGGCGAAAGATTTCGAGAGGTCGCGGATCGAAACCTCGCCGCGGCGGCTGCTGTCGATGCTGGTCATTTTTCTTTCCCCGATGTCATTGGCCCTGATGTTTTGGGCCGGTCCCCTGCGGGCTCAGTTCGATTTGGCTTCGGCGTTGGGCTGGAACAGCAGGTCGGCGGCCTTGAGCTTGCCCTTGGGCAGTGACCCTTCGCGTTCGAGCACGGCGATCCAGAAGTCGAGGTCGCGGGGGACCGCCTGCGCGCCTTCGCGGAGGCCGAATCCGGTCCAGTACTTGGCCAGCTCGGCGTTCTCGCCGCGCTTCGACAGGATGGATGCCAGCACCTTGCGCGCCTCATCGGGGTTCTGGCGCGACCATTCGGCGGCACGGGTCGACTGTTCGACGAAGTTGCGGGCAGCGTCGGGGTGAGCCTTGACGAAGTCGCGGCGCAGCACGACGAAGCCACCGGCGATTTCGCCCAGCACGTCGGTGTCGTCGAAGATGGCGCGGACGCCGCCATGTTCCTTCAGCAGACCCTCGAAAGTGGCCTGCCAGTAGCCGAGGGCTGCGATGTCGACCTGGCCGGAACGCAGGGTCTGTTCGAGCTGCGGACCGGGAACCACGACGAGGTTGGCGGCATTCTGCGGCAGCTTCGCCTGATGCAGCGCCTCGCGCACCGTATAGTCGAGATGGGCGCCGAGCGTGTTGACGGCGATCGACTTGCCGGCGATGTCGGCGACCGTTTTGATCGGGCTGTCCTCGAGCACGTAGAAGACGCTCTGGACCTTGTCGTTGATGCCGTTGCTGGGATAGGCGGCGATGAAGTCGTTGCCGCCGGCGATCGAGTTGACCACCGCCGAAGTCGCCGCGGAGCCGAGGTCGACGCTGCCGGCGGCCAGCGCGAACAGCGAGGCCGGGCCGCCCTGGGCGTAGCCGACATTTTCGAACTCGATGCCGAGCCCGTTGAAATAGCCGAGCTCGTTGGCCAGCTCGTGCGGCGAAATGCTGCCCTGGCTGGAGAGGTAGCGGATCTTCACCGTTTCGGGCGATTGGGCGAAGGCGGTGCCGGCGAGGCCGGCGGCGAACAGGCTGCCGGCGACAAGCGTGCTGATGCTGAGGGTACGAAATCGGAAGGTCATTGTCGGTATCCTTGATTGGGGGCGAAAGGGAATGCGTCAGGCGGCGGTGGCGTTGCTCCACCGGCAAAGCCGGCGCTGCAGCAGGACGAGCGCGTAGTTGGAGACGAGGCCGAGGCCGGCGAGCAGGACGATGGCCGCGAACATCAGCGGGATCTGGAAGTTGTATTGCGCGTTCATCACCTGGAAGCCGACGCCCCTGTTGGCGCCGATCATCTCGGAGGCGATGAGCAGTAGCAGGGCCGTGGTGGCCGACAGCCTGAGGCCGACGAAGATCGACGGCACCGCACCCGGCAGCACGACGCGGCGGAACACGGTGAGTCTGGAAGCGCCATAGACGCGTGCCATCTCGATCAGCTTGGGATCGACCTCCTTGACGCCGCCGATGGTGTTGAGCAGCAGCGGAAACAGCGTCGCCCAAAAGATGACGAAGACCTTGGACGCCTCGCCCAGGCCGAGCAGCAGGATGAAGACGGGGTAGAGCGCGAGCGCCGAGGTCTGGCGGAAGACCTGCAGGATCGGATCGAGCG
This sequence comes from Aminobacter sp. LjRoot7, assembly GCF_964252895.1. Lineage (NCBI taxonomy): Bacteria > Pseudomonadati > Pseudomonadota > Alphaproteobacteria > Hyphomicrobiales > Phyllobacteriaceae > Aminobacter > Aminobacter sp. LjRoot7. The sequence goes on along the minus strand of NZ_CAXUPX020000001.1, from coordinate 559,731 downwards.
CGCGCTCGACGGAGCGGACCTGGCCCATGAACAGGCCGAGCGGGATCGCGACGAAGACGGCGGCAACGAAGGCCGTGCCCGATCGCTGCAGCGAAATGGCGATGTCGTCGAGCAGCGCGCCGCCCGCAATGCCGTCCCACAGCGCTGCTATGATGGCATCCGGCGGCGGAATGACCGCCGGATTGACCCAGCCGGCATGGCTCGCCACCTGCCAGAGCGCGAGGAAGCCGGCGAGCACGCCGTAACGCGACAGGAAGTGTGCGGCAGCGCGGCCGCCGCGCTGCACCAGCTCGTGGCCAAAGCTGTTGTCGCCGATGCCGGCGCCAAGCACGCTCGGCTGTTCGATGTGTTGCAAACTCATGATCTTGCCCTCGCTCTCGGGATTATTCAGCGGCCTGCAGCGAGCTGCGGCTTGCGGTCCAGGGATTTTGCGGGCGGGGCAGGCCAAGGTTCTCGCGAAGCGTGCGGCCCTCATAGGCGGTGCGGAACAGGCCGCGCCGCTGCAGCTCGGGGACGACCAGATCGACGAAATCGTCGAGCGCGCCGGGCAGCCATGGCGGCAGGATGTTGAAGCCGTCGGCAGCCTCGTTGTGGAACCACTCCTCAAGCTGGTCAGCGACCTGCGTGGCGCTGCCGACGACGGTGTAGTGGCCACGCGCGGTGGCGACCCACTGGTAGAGCTCGCGGATGGTGAAGTCGTGCTCGTCGGCGATCTGGCGGATCAGGGCCTGGCGGCTCTTCATGCCCTCAGTCTCGGCACTCCTCGGTAGCGGGCCGTCGAGCGGGTAGCCCCTGAGGTCAAGCGTGCCGCCGGCAAGCCCGTTGAGCAGGGCAACACCGTCCTCGGGCAGGATCAGTTCGTTGAGCTTGTCGTATTTGGCGCGCGCCTCGGCCTCGGTGCGGCCGACAAAGGGGGCGACGCCGGGCATGATCAGCACGTGGTCCGGAACGCGGCCCTCGGCCAGCACACGGGCCTTGATGTTGCGATAGAACTCCTGCGCCGAAGCGAGGCTCTGGTGCGCGGTGAAGATGACTTCGGCGGACAGGGCGGCAAGCCTGCGCCCGTCTTCCGACTGGCCGGCCTGGACCACGACCGGATGGCCCTGGACGGGGCGCGGGACGTTGAGCGGTCCCTTGACGGCGAAATGCGCGCCCTTGTGGTCGATGTCGTGGACCTTGGCGGGATCGTAGAAGCGCCCGGTCTGCTTGTCGCGGATGAAGGCGTCGTCCTCCCAGCTGTCCCACAGCGCCTTGACGGTGTCGACATGCTCCCTGGCACGGGCGTAGCGGTCGGCATGGTCGGGCTGCTTGTCGCGATTGAAGTTGCGCGCGGTGTCGTCGCCGGCCGACGTCACGACGTTCCAGCCTGCGCGGCCATTCGACAGATGGTCGAGCGAGGCGAACTTGCGGGCAAGCGTGTAGGGCTCCTCGTAGGTGGTGGAGGCGGTGGCGATGAAGCCGAGATGCGTGGTCAGCGGCGCCAATGCGGCAAACAGCGTGACCGGCTCGAAGCCGGCGATCTTGGCGTTGCCGCCTTCACGCCCGCCGAGGCCGACCGACAGATTGTCGGCCAGGAAATAGGCATCGAACAGGCCACGTTCGGCGGTCTGCGCAAGCTCGGTGTGAAAGGCGAAATTGGTCGCGCCGTCGGCCGGTGAGCCGGGGTGACGCCAGGCGGCGATATGCTGGCCGCCACCGGGCAGGAAGGCGCCGAGCTTGATCTGTCTGGGCTTGGTCTGTCTGGTCATGGGGGATCTCCTGGAAAAGACGACAAAGGTCGATCCCGCGGTGCGTGCCGCAGGCCGGTCGTGTCAGGGAATGGAACGGTGAGGGCTAGATCAGGCAGCGAGGTCGACGCTGTCGCGCACCTGTGCGACACGACAGGCCTCGGCGACCGCCTGCTGGGCGCGGGCGCGGATCGCCTCGGAGACAAGGGCGCCGTCGGCGAAATCCCTGTCGGAGGCGTAGATGGCGGTCGGGATGGTCAGCGCTTCGAAGAAGCCGAACAGCGGGCGAAGCTGGTGCTCGACGATCAGCGAATGGCGCTCGCCGCCGCCGGTCGCCGCCAGGATCACCGGCTTGCCCTTCAGCGAATTGGGGTCGAGCAGGTCGAAGAAGTGCTTGAACAGGCCGGTGTAGCTGCCCTTGAAGGTGGGCGAGCCGACGACGAGAACCGTGGCCTGGGACAGCTGCTCGACGATGGCGCGGGCCGGCGGGGCGAGATCGCTGACGCGCCGTGCCTGGGCGAAGGACGGGCCAAGATCCTCGATGTCGTAGGTGGCGGCCGCTGCTCCGGTGCTCCTGGCGACCTCGCCTGCAATGTGCTCGATGAACAGTCTGGTCTTCGACGGACGGGTCAGGTTGCCCGAAATTCCCACCACGAGTTGTCTTGGCATGTGCGGATCCTCATCAGCGGTCGATACCTATTAACTCTACGGAATTTGTAGATATTGAAGAGCGAGAGGATTTCAAAAGCGATGCTGCGAGCGGATTGAGTTTGCGGCAGATCGCCCCCGGCTGGTTCATTTGACGCTGCGGCAGCAGTTGGGCGATTTGGCATGACGCCGCGCAAGAGCCGGTATTTGGGGCGGTCGACAGGCCCCGGCGAGGGGGTGGCGATGGCGTCTTGGGGGTACCCGGGACTTATCCTTGTCGCGATGTGGTCAGGTGGGTGCGCGCCAAAAACAGCCCGGCCAATGTCACCAGCGTGAATGTGGCGCCGGCAAGGAACGTGCCTTGCGGCCCGGCAATGTCCCACAGTGCACCGGCGATGACGCTGGCCAGAAGAATTGCCGCGCCTGTCACCAGGTTGAACATGCCGAAGGCTGTGCCGCGCAGCTCCGCCGGTGCGGTTTCGGCGATCAGGGTCGCCAGCAGGCCCTGAGTGAAGCCCATATGCAGGCCCCACATTGCGATGCCGATGCCGAGGCCAGATGGCAGTGGCTGCCAATGCCTTCCTGATCGCTCCGGTGCCGAAGTAAGCGGACCGCTTTGGCGACGTCCTTTCAAGGCCACTTGCTTCGGCCAAAAGAAAAGAGGCCCCACATAGCGGGGCCTCTTTATTGCCTTGCCGTGGCCGCTCTCAGCGCTCGGCGAGTGCCGGTTCGCCCTGGCGTTCGCGGATCAGGTTGGCGAAGCGGCGGAAGAGGTAGTGCGAGTCCTGCGGGCCGGGCGAGGCCTCGGGATGATGCTGGACCGAAAACACCGGGCGGCCGGTCAGTGCGATGCCGCAGTTGGTGCCGTCGAACAGCGAGACGTGGGTCTCTTCGACGCCCTCGGGCAGCGACTCGGCGTCGACTGCAAAGCCGTGGTTCATCGACACGATCTCGACCTTGCCCGTGGTGTGGTCCTTGACCGGGTGGTTGGCGCCGTGGTGGCCCTGATGCATCTTCGCCGTCTTGCCGCCAAGGGCCAGCGCCAGCATCTGGTGGCCGAGGCAGATGCCGAACACCGGCAGCTCGGTCTTGAGCAGGTCCTTGATGACCGGCACTGAATACTCGCCCGTTGCCGCGGGGTCGCCGGGGCCGTTGGACAGGAAGATGCCATCCGGTTTCATCGCCAGAATGTCCTCGGCCGAGGTCTTGGCCGGAACGACCGTCACCTTGGCGCCGAGGCCGGCGAGCAGGCGCAGGATGTTGCGCTTGACGCCGTAGTCGATGGCAACGACGTGCATGGTCTCTTCAGCCCGCTCGCCATAACCTTCGTTCCAGACCCAGGGCGTCTCGGTCCAGCTGGACGACTGGCCCGACGTCACTTCCTTGGCGAGGTCGAGGCCGACGAGGCCCGACCAGGCACGAGCCTGGGCCTTCAGGTTCTCGATGTCGAACTTGCCGTCCGGCGCATGCGCGATGACGGCGTTGGGCATGCCCTTTTCGCGGATCAGGGCGGTCAACGCGCGGGTGTCGACACCGGACATGGCAACGATGCCGCGGCGCTTGAGCCACTGGTCGAGATGGCCGGCGGCGCGATAGCTCGACGGGTTGGTGACGTCGGCCTTGAACACCGCACCGACCGCGCCGAAGCGGGCAGCCGGGTTCAGGTCCTCGATGTCTTCATCGTTGGTGCCGATGTTACCGATATGGGGGAAGGTGAAGGTGACGATCTGGCTGGCGTAGGAGGGGTCGGTGAGGACCTCCTGGTAGCCGGTCAGGGCGGTGTTGAAGCAGACTTCGGCGACGGCACTGCCGGTGGCGCCGAGGCCTCGGCCGGTGATGACCGTGCCGTCGGCCAGAACCAGAACGGCGGTCGGCACTTCGGTTGCCCAGGGGGCGGTCTCTGAGGCCATGGCGATGCTCCTGCGTAACGGGCGCCGCGACTTGAAAAATGGCTCGCAAGGGGCCATATCGCGCAGCGAAAAGCACGGACGACCACCGTTTGGCGGGCCCCGTGCACAAAACAAACAAGTCCTTGCAAGGCGCGGACAATAGGCGAAGGCCGGCATATGGTCAATGACCGGGCCGGGATTCGTGGCCAATTATTTTTCCTAGCAAAAACAGGAAGTTGGCCATTGTCATTGGGTTTGCCACTGTGGCAGGTCGGCGCTATTGTTTGCGACACGTTCAGGAGTAACGGCCATGCGCGAGACACTCGCCGAGGCACTGAAGACTGCATTGAAGACCGGCGACAAGCGCCGCACCTCGACGCTGAGGCTGATCCAGGCGGCCATCCAGGACCGCGACATCGCCCATCGCGGTGTCGGCAAGGACCCTGTCACCGACGAGGAAATCCTGCAGATCCTGACCAAGATGGTCAAGCAACGCCAGGAATCGGCCAAGGCCTTCGAGGAAGGCTCGCGGCTGGAGCTTGCTGCCCAGGAGCGCGACGAAATCGCCATCATCTCCGACTTCCTGCCCAAGCAGATGGAGGAGGGCGCGGTGCGCAGCGCAGCACAGCAGGTGATTTCGGAAGTCGGTGCCGACGGCTTGCGTGACATGGGCCGCTGCATGAACGCGCTCAAGGAGCGCTATCCCGGCCAGATGGATTTCGGCAAAGCCAGCGGCATCGTCAAGGAACTGCTGCAGTAGGTTTTGTCGGCTCCGGCCATGTGAACAGGAACGCCCCGGCTGCGATGCGGCCGGGGCGGTTTCTTTTGGGGGAGATTGCAGCCTTTCCTTCTCCCCTGCGGGATCAGGCGGCGCGGCGGAGCTTGGCCGGCGCCCTGTCGCGCAGGCCCCAGATGTGGCCGAACGGGTCGAACACGGTGGCGCCACGGCGGCCGTCGGTCGCTATGGCAAGCTCTCCCCGGATGGTTGCTCCGGCATCGACTGCCCGATGCAGCGCGGTCTCGGCGTTGGCGACATCAAGGATGAAGACGGCGCTGACCGCGCCATGGGCCTTGGGAAAGAACGGCCCGCCGCGCATCGGTTCCAGTTCGCGGCGCGGATTGGCACCGCCGACTTGGACAGCGAGATCGCAGATCTGGAGGTCGATCGAGATCGGAGCGCCCTCGAAGAGGTAGAATCCGCGGCGAACGGCGCCGAACGCCCTTTGGTAGAAGGCGGCCGCTTCCTCCTCGCGGCCGTGCTCGACGACGATCGAGATTGCCAGTTCGGCCTTGGCGTCGAAGGTCGCCTTGAGGGTGTTCCAGTTGTCGTGGCCGAGCTGACGGGCGACGATCTCGAGACAGGCGCTGTGGGCGAGGTAGATGTCTTGCGCGGCCAGGCTGGCGCGCAGCTCCTTGGCCATGGATTTCACGCGATCAAGCGGTGGCATGGGATGTTCCCTTGGAAAAGGGGTGACATTCAGCGTCAGTGCTCGCATTGCCGACGGTCACCCCAAGGGTCAAACCAGGTTTTCTGGTGCATTCGCCAATCCGGATAGGAGCGAGCGGCAGGCTGCACGGCCTGGGTTGATTTTTGCCGACCCGGTCGATTCGGGCAAGTCTGTCGCCATTTCCGAGTTCACGTCACCGGCAATCGTTGGCGCACGATGGCGGCATGGAAGCGGGTGCCGTGGATGAGGGCATCGTCATTGAAGTCGAAGGATGGGTTGTGCAGCGGCGCAGACGTTTCGCCGTTGCCGATGTAGGCGAAGCAGCCGGGCACATGATCGAGGAAGCGGGCGAAATCCTCGGAAGCGGTGACGATCTCGCCCTTACCGTTGACTGCGCCTGAGGCAAACACCGTGGCGGCAGCTTCGACCGCAGCGGCCGTGGCCTCGGTGTCGTTGACCAGCGGCACGAACTCCCTGGTGTAGGTCACCTCGGCCGTGCAGTTGTGGGTGAGTGCGGTGCCTTCGGCGATGATGCGCATCTGCCTTTCGATCTCGGCGCTCACCTCGGGGCGGAAGCTTCTGGCGTCGCCTAAGATGCGGGCGAAGCCGGGCAGGGCGTTGCGAGTGCCGTCGGTGATGAGTTCGGTGACCGAGACGACCGAGATGTCGGCCGGGCTCAGTCGGCGCGAAACGATGGTCTGCAGGTTTGTGACGACGGCGCAGGCGGCAACCAGCACTTCGCGGCCGAGATGCGGTCGGGCGGCGTGGCCGCCAAGGCCGCGCAGCACGATCTCGAAATTATCCTCCGCCGACATGATCGGACCGGGGCGGGTCTCGAAATGGCCGACCGGCAGGCCGGGCATGTTGTGCAGGCCATAGATCTCGTCGAAGGGAAAACGCGCCATCAGGCCGTCGTCGAGCATGGCGAGCGCGCCCTTGCCCCACTCCTCGGCCGGCTGGAAGATGAAGCGGACCGTGCCGTCGAAGCCGCCTTCGCTGGCGAGAAGCTTTGCCGCTCCCAGGAGCATGGTGGTGTGGCCGTCATGGCCGCAGGCGTGCATGACGCCGGGATTTTGCGAGGGATGGTCGTGGCTGGCCTGCTCGGTAATGCGCAAGGCGTCCATGTCGGCGCGGAGTGCGATGGCCCGGTTGCCGCTGCCACGGCGCAATGTGCCGACGACGCCGGTGCCGCCGATGCCCTCGACGACCTCGTCGAGGCCGAAGGCTCGGAGCTGAGCGGCGACGAAGGCTGCGGTGCGCTTCTCCTCGAAGCCGAATTCGGGATGGGCATGCAGGTCACGCCGCCAGCCGGTCATCTCGGCGACGAGGTTTTTCTGGTCGAGCGCGGCCATTGTGCAAATCCCCTAGACTGGAGGGTGCAGCGTCGCCCGGATTGGCGGTGGCAGGCAAGAGCGGTTGGTGGGGCCAGGGACTGCGGGTTCTGTGGTGAGAGCGCAATCCAGCGCTGCCGTCATCCCGGGCGAACGAAGTGAGACCCGGGACCTATTGATGAGCGCGGCCGGGTTATGGGCTCGTGGAGGCGACGGCGAGATGCACTATGGCAAGGACCCGGCTGTGCCAGACGATGTTCCAGTCAATGGGTCCCGGATAACCTCCGCTGCGCTTCTGTTTCCGGGATGACGGCGTTCGCAGACGGATAGTCGCTCAGCTTGCCTTGAGGCGCGAGCCCCTCAGCAGGCCTTGTTCCTCCAGCACCGGATAGGCCATCGAGGCGAGCAGGGAGTTGATCTGCTTGAGGTCGCGGATGGTGTCGAGGTGGATCGAGCTCGTCTCGACGCTCTTGATGGTGCCGTCGCGCAGGCGCAGGAAATGGCTCTGGCTGGTCTGCTTCTCGACGTCGCGCAGCCTGTCCTTTTCGAGCACGAGCTGGCGGGCGGTGTTGGCGTCGCGCGAGACCAGCACGTTGAAGGCAAGGCGCGCATTGGCCATGACCGAGGCGTGGAAGGAGGTCAGCTCGCGCCAGCCCTCAGGCGTGAATTCGAGGCCGCGGTCGAGCTTCTTCTGCACATGGGCCAGCATGTTGCGCACGATGATGTCGCCGACCTGCTCGAGCTTGACGCAGGCGCCGAGCAGTTCCTGGCAGCGCAGCGCTTCGTCTTCGGTCATTGGCCGGATCGTCGCCTTGGCGAGGTAGAGCTTGATCGCCGCATGCTTGCGGTCGACGCGGTCGTCGAGCGAGGCCAGCGCCTTGATCTTGTCGGCGTCGGGCTTTTCGTAGAGCTCGATGATGCGCTGGAGCATGATCTCGACGGTTTCGCAGACACGCACCGTCTCGCGCGTCGCGTTGGCCAGTGCCTGCGAGGGTGTGTCGAGGGCGGCTTCATTGAGCGCACTAAGTTCGGCGACCGCCATCTCCTTGGCGGGATCGGTCTTGGTGCCGAGCGCCACGATCTTTTCCGAGGCGCTGTAGACGAGTTTGGCGAGCGGGATGCCGGCGACCAGGATGATGCAGTTGAACAGGATGTGGGCGTTAATAATCTGGTCGGGACCAGTCGAGCCGAGGAAGGCGGTCGAGGGTTTGATCCAAAGGAACGCCACCAGCATGACCAGCGAGCCGGCGCCGCGCATCAGCAGGTTGCCGATCGGCACGACACGCACGCCGGGCTCGGCGTTGCGGGTGAGTAGGGGCGCGATGATCGAGCTGCCGAGATTGACGCCGAGCACAAGCACGATGCCGAGTTCGGGCGGAACGAATCCGCGGCCGGCAAGGGTGACGATCAACAGCACGGCGGCGATCGAGGAATGGAACAGCCAGGTGACGATGGCCGCGAGCAAATAGGCGGTGATGGGGTCGCCGGCGAAATAGTCGATGATGACCGGCAAAAGCTTGCTCTCGCGCAGCGGCTCGGAGGCCTGGCCGACCATTTCGAGCGACAGCACGAGAAGGCCGATGCCGACGAGGATGCGCCCGGTCTGCTGCCAGCTACGCCTGTCGGTGGCGAGGAACATCGTGGTGCCGGCGACGAGGCACAACGGCACCAAGAGCGACAGGTCGAAGGTCAGGATCTTGATGACCAGCGCTGAGCCGATTTCCGCGCCGCGCACGGCCAGCTGGCCAGCGATGCCGCTGACGATGCCGGCGCCGGCGAAGGAGCCGACCAGCAGGGTGACGGCGGTCGAGCTCTGGAAGGCGATTGCCAAGGCCGTGCCGGCAAGCACGGCGAGGATCGGGTTGCGCATGGTGTTGCGCAGCTTGTGGCGCAGCACGTCGCCATAGGCGCGCTCGACGCCGGTGCGCACCATGCGGGTGGCAAACAACAGCAGGGCGACAGCACCGGCGAGATGCAACAGGACGACGGAGCCGCTCATCGGGAGCACCCGATGGGCATGCAGCCGGGGGCTGTCGGGGAGGCGGCCGCGACGGTTCGTGCGCGGATGCGAATCACTGTCATGAGCATGCCATTTAGATTAGCCGGATAATATTTTTCGTCCATACTGCACACGTGTGCACGGGATCGCAAGATGCGATCATCCATATTGTGATATCTAGGGCCGCAATTCCGGTTCGACAGCGACCGGCGGACGGCGCAATTCGGATGTTCGGCCGGATGTTTGCGCCGGCGAGGCTGTGAACAGCGGGCATGTCCGTGGGTGGGCAGCGAATAGGAGTCGTGTCCGGCGAGGCGAGCGCCTATATCAGTTTGAAACAAGCAGGACCCGATGCGCTTTTCCGACGGATTTTTGAGCGAGATACGTGACCGCGTGCCGATTTCGGCCGTGATCGGTCAGCGCGTGACCTGGGATCGCAAGAAAACCAATACCCAGAAAGGCGATTTCTGGGCCTGTTGCCCGTTCCATGGCGAGAAGTCGCCATCGTTCCACTGCGAGGATCGCAAGGGTCGCTATCATTGCTTCGGCTGCGGCGTGACGGGCGATCATTTCCGCTTCCTGACCGAAATGGACGGGCTGAGTTTCCCCGAAGCCGTCGAGCGCATCGCCGAGATGGCCGGCGTGCCAATGCCGGCGCGCGATGCGCAGGAAGAGCGGCGCGAGCGCGAGCGCGCCTCGCTGCACGACGTCATGGAGCTGGCGACCACATTCTTCGAGGACAGGCTGCAGACGTCGGACGGAGCGAGGGCACGCGCGTATCTGCGCGACCGCGGGCTGTCGCAGGCGACGCAGCAGCAGTTCCGGCTCGGCTTCGCGCCCGACAGCCGCAACGCGCTCAAGGAATTCCTCGCCTCCAAGGGCATCGAGAAGGCGCAGATGGAGGCCTGCGGGCTGACCGTCTTCGAGGACGTGCCGGTGTCCTACGACCGCTTCCGCGACCGCATCATGTTTCCGATCTCGGATTCGCGTGGCCGCATCATCGCTTTCGGCGGGCGTGCGATGTCGGCTGAGATCTCGGCCAAGTACCTGAACTCGCCGGAGACCGATCTCTTCCACAAGGGCAACGTGCTCTACAATTTCGCCCGTGCCCGCAAGGCGCTGCAAAAGGGCGGGACTGTGATTGCCGTCGAAGGCTACATGGATGTGATCGCGCTGGCGCAGGCCGGTTTCGAAAATGTCGTGGCGCCGCTCGGCACGGCCCTGACGGAAAACCAGCTCGGGCTGTTGTGGCGCATGTCGGGCGAGCCGGTGCTGTGCTTCGACGGCGACAAGGCGGGCCTCAAGGCCGCCTACCGCGCCGCCGACCTGGCGCTGCCGCTGGTGGCACCGGGAAACACGGCCCGTTTCGCCCTGCTGCCCGAGGGCAAGGACCCCGACGACCTGGTCAAGGCGGAAGGGCCCGAAGCGTTCCGCACCGTGCTCAACGCCGCGCGGCCACTGTCCGACCTGATCTGGATGCGCGAGACGTCGGGCGGGATGTTCGAAACGCCGGAGCGCCGCGCCGAGCTCGAAAAGACGCTGCGCGAGCTGACCAGCAGGATCAAGGACGAGAGCGTCCGCTATCACTACCAGCAGGAAATGCGCGAGCGGGTGCTGAATTTTTTCGGCAACCAGCGCGGCCGCCAGCAAGGGCAGGGCGGCGGCAAGGGATCATTCAACAAAGGCTCGTTCAACAAAGGCGGCGGCGAGCGCGGCCAGTGGAACAAGGGTGGCGCGGGTGTCCAGGCCGGCCGGCTCGCTGTGTCGGAAAGTCTGGCGCGCTCGGCGATGGTCAAGCGCACCGCCGGCATGCCGTTGCGCGAGGCGGCCCTTGTCGTTGCGCTCGTCAACCACCCCTCGCTGATCGACGAGAATTTCGAGCATGTCGAACGGCTCGATCTTAGCCATGGCGAGCTCAAGCAACTGCATTCGGTGCTGATAGATGCGATGGCGCATGGCGAGGCCAACACACGCGAGGCGGTGGTGGCGGCGATCGAACGCGCGTCCTGCGCCGAGATGTGGGAGCGTGCCGTGACGCTGGCGCGGCGCGCCCGGCAATGGACGGCGTTCGAAGACGCGGCGATCGAAGACGCCCGCGACGCCTTCGCGCAGACGTTGCACTTGCACCGCAGCGCCCGCACCTTACATAAGGAGCTGAAACAGGCCGAAGCTGCGCTGGCTACAGATCCTACCGACGAAAACTACCGACATCTGGTGGAAGTTCAGGCGCAGTTTCACGACGTGCAGGCCACCGAAGCGCTTATCGAAGGCTTCGGGGTGTCTTCGGGCCGGGGCGGTCGTAACTGACGCTGCGGACCGATTATCCCGCAATTGATTCGCTTTTTTGACGCGAATCATGCGAGAGGCGCTTGACCTTCCGCCGGAATGACGGAATCAGGTCGATTCGAAAAAGTTAACCGGCGGCCAGGTCGCCAGTCGTGTCGATGGCCTGAAAATGCGGATTGGGGCACTTGTCACTGGACAGGAAGATATTCCGCCACAGATATCACGGTTAATCTGGACTTAACACAGGTGCAGCTACTGGCAGTTCAGGCGCAGGTTCGATGAGCGCATCTGATTTGCACTGTCCAAGAGTTTAAGCGGCTGACGGGCCGCCTGGAGAAAGCGAAGAATGGCGACAAAAGAAAAGGAAGAGGTCGAGACCGAACGCGAAGGCGCCCCAGACGGACCTTTGCTCGACCTTTCCGATGACGCTGTCAAGAAGATGATCAAAGTCGCGAAGAAACGCGGCTATGTCACCATGGACGAGCTCAACGCGGTGCTTCCGTCGGAGGAAGTGACCTCCGAACAGATCGAAGACACCATGGCGATGCTCTCCGACATGGGCATCAACGTGGTCGAGGACGACGAGCAGGGCGAGGAAGCCGAGGCCGCCGAAGGCGATGCCGAGGAAGACGCCAACGAGCTTGCCGAACAGACCGGCACGGCCGTCGCCGCCACCACGACCAAGAAAGAGCCGACCGACCGTACCGACGACCCGGTGCGCATGTATCTGCGCGAAATGGGTTCGGTGGAGCTTCTGTCGCGTGAAGGCGAAATCGCCATCGCCAAGCGCATCGAAGCCGGCCGCGAGACGATGATCGCCGGCCTGTGCGAGAGCCCGCTGACCTTCCAGGCCATCATCATCTGGCGCGACGAACTCAACGAAGCCAAGATCCTGCTGCGCGAGATCATCGATCTCGAGGCGACCTATGCCGGCCCCGAGGCCAAGCAGGCGCCGATCGTCGAGCGCGTCGAGGAAGACGCCAAGCCCAAGGAAGAGCCGAAGGGCGGCCGCCGCCGCGGCGGCGACGAAGAAGACGACATCACCAACGTGGGTGGCGACACCCGTGGCGAGGATGACGAGGAAGACGAGGACGAGGCCAGCCTGTCGCTGGCTGCCATGGAAGCGGAACTGCGTCCGCAGGTCATGGAAACCCTCGACGTCATCGCCGACACCTACAAGAAGCTGCGCAAGCTGCAGGACCAGCAGGTCGAGAACCGTCTCGCTGCCGCCGGCACCCTGTCGCCGAGCCAGGACCGCCGCCTGAAGGAGCTGAAGGACCAGCTCGTCAAGGCCGTGAAGTCGCTGTCGCTCAACAACGCCCGCATCGAGGCGCTTGTCGAGCAGCTCTACGACATCAACAAGCGTCTGGTGCAGAACGAAGGCAAGCTGCTGCGTCTCGCCGAAAGCTATGGCGTGCGCCGTGACGAGTTCCTGAAGGAATACCAGGGCTCCGAGCTCGACCCGAACTGGATCCGTTCGATCTCGAACCTGTCCAGCCGTGGCTGGAAGGAGTTCACCAAGAACGAGAAGGATGCGATCCGCGACCTGCGCGCCGAGATTCAGAACCTCGCCACCGAGACGGCGATCTCGATCCTGGAATTCCGCAAGATCGTCAACCAGGTCCAGAAGGGCGAGCGCGAGGCAGCGATCGCCAAGAAGGAAATGGTCGAGGCCAACCTGCGCCTCGTGATTTCGATCGCCAAGAAGTACACTAACCGCGGCCTGCAGTTCCTGGATCTGATCCAGGAAGGCAACATCGGCCTGATGAAGGCCGTCGACAAGTTCGAGTACCGCCGCGGCTACAAGTTCTCGACCTATGCCACCTGGTGGATCAGGCAGGCGATCACCCGTTCGATCGCCGACCAGGCCCGCACCATCCGCATTCCGGTGCACATGATCGAGACGATCAACAAGATCGTCCGGACGTCGCGCCAGATGCTGCACGAGATCGGCCGCGAGCCGACGCCGGAAGAGCTGGCCGAAAAGCTCGCCATGCCGCTCGAGAAGGTGCGCAAGGTGCTGAAGATCGCCAAGGAGCCGATCTCGCTCGAAACGCCTGTCGGCGACGAGGAGGATTCGCACCTCGGCGATTTCATCGAGGACAAGATGGCGATCCTGCCGATCGACGCGGCGATCCAGGCGAACCTGCGCGAGACCACCACGCGCGTGCTCGCCTCGCTCACCCCGCGCGAGGAACGCGTGCTGCGCATGCGCTTCGGCATTGGCATGAACACCGACCACACCCTCGAAGAGGTCGGCCAGCAGTTCTCGGTCACCCGCGAGCGTATCCGTCAGATCGAGGCCAAGGCGCTGCGCAAGCTCAAGCACCCGAGCCGCTCGCGCAAGCTGCGCTCGTTCCTCGACAGCTGATCGTATCCATATCGTTCAAAAAGCCCGGCTCCAGCCGGGCTTTTTTCGTTTGGGCTTAATCCTCCGGGTCGCCGGCGACGAGATTGTATTCGGCCCATCTGGCCTCGGGGATTGCCTCGCCGACGCTGAATTCGAAAGCCGACACAGCGCCTTGGGCGACATTGCAAGAGAAGGTCACAGCGTACCAGCGGCGCTCGGAACGGAACGCTCCGCCCTGTGCGTGGATCGAGCCCTCGTCGATCCTGAGATTGCTTGTTGCATAAGGCACCACGAGGTCAGGGCGGAGCTCTGTCTTCCAGCGATGGATCTGCTCCATGGCCTCGATGTTGCAGAGCTGGACGGCCCGTTCGTCTGGCGCAAAGGTGGCGAGCGCCTGCCTGGCGTGGCGGCTGCGCGGGTCGGCGAGCAGCTTTGCCGCGTAGAAACTGTGCGCCTTGACCATGGCGGGGCGCTGCGCGGCAGGAGCCTGGGGTTTTGGCGTGACCGGAGTGGCAGGCGCAAGGGGAGCAGCAGGCAGAGGCGGGGTGGCGGGCGTTTCTGGCTGGCGCGGCAACTGGACTGGTGCTGGCGTGGGCGCGGGCGCCACCAGTTCGACCGGTACCGCATCTTCGGCCGGCAGTTTGAACGGCTTTGGCCTCGGCACCAGCAAGATGGCCGCCAGCAGCAGGGCATGCAGTGCCACCGAGACGGGCCAGCTAAGATCCAGTTTCACGGCAGGCGTCATGCGACCCGGCTTTTTGATGCAGCCGGTTGGTTCGCCTGTCACTGTGGCGCGATTGCGGCGCCGGGCATCGGCGCTGCGTACGCCTGCCTAGTTTCGCTTGCGCCGGTAGACGTAGACGACCGCCGGCGGCAGGTTGCGCCAGACGCGGGGGGAGCGCGTGTATTCCAGGCAGAGGCTTTCGGCAATGCCGCGGCGCAGCGGCGAAAACAGCCCGTAGGTGAACTGGATGTAGACGCCGTCGGGCCCGAGCCGCGAGAAGGCGGCTGACAGGATGGCTTGCTGTTGGCTCTCCGTCATCGACAGCAGCGGCAGGCCCGAGACGACTGCATCGACGTGCTGGGGGCCGACGGACGCCAGTTTCTCCGCCGGCTCGTCGAAGACCGTCACATCGGGATGGCGGTCGCGCAACATGCTGCAGAAGACCGGATTGAGCTCGTAGAGGAAGAGGTCGGCGGGGGCGATGCCGAGCTTCAGGATCTCGCGGGTGATGTTGCCGGTGCCGGGTCCGAACTCGGCGACCCGCCGGGCCCAGCGGGGCAGCTGGCTGGCCATGAGCTGGCACAGGCTTGGCGATGAAGGGGCGAGGGCTGACACCTGGCGGGGCCGGCGCAACAGTTGGGCAGCGAACGCGTTGAATTCGGTCATTCTTGCTGGTCCTGGCTTTTGGCGTAAGTGGTTAGCGGTCGCGCATGATGCAATAGGCGAGCTCTGGCGAAAGCCGGTGCACGATGCGCAAAAGCTTGGTCTTTTCGATCCAGATCTCGTCGAGGCCGCGTTCGACGCCGGCAAGGAGGTCGGCGGCAGCGCGCGCCGGCGGATACTTCCGGAACGAACCGGCGCGCGACAGCGTGGTGTCGACAACCGTCATGACGGCTTCGGTCACCTGGATCGAAAGCTTCGCAGCACGGCACTGGTCGCGCAGCGAGCGGGTGAAGCTGCGCAGGGCGGCCTTGCTGGCGCAGTAGACGGCGGCCTCACGCTTCGGCGCGATGGCGAGGCCGGAGGTGATGTTGACGATGGCCGCAGAGGAATGAGCGGACAGCACCGGTAGCATCGCGACCGACAGCTGCAGCGGTGCGGTCAGGTTGACCGCAATCTCGGCTGACATGGCGTCGAGCCGGTCCAGGCTGTTCACCGTCAGGTCGGCGTGATGAATGATCGCGGCATTGTTGATCAAAACGCTGCATTCTGGGCGCGTTTCGCGAACCCATTGTGACAGGGCCTCGGCACTATCAGGCGAACCGAGATCGGCCTGCATGATGGTGACCGAACCATGGAGCTGCATCGCCAATGCGTCCAGCGAGGCCGCGTCGCGCCCGATCGCGATCACATGCGCACCCTTGGCGACCAGCTGGCGGGAGAGCTCCAGGCCGATGCCGCGCGCGCCGCCGGTGACGAGCACGGTCCTGTTGTTGAAGTCGAAACTCTGGTGCATTCCCTGACCCGGCCGGCTTGGCTGTTGACCCCTGTTTGGGTGCGGGAAATATTGCTAACAATCGCTCGTCCCACTACTCGCATCCGAGAAACGCTTTGAAGTCCAGGCTGACCCCCCGCAAGACGCCGCGGCAAGAGCGTAGTGCGGTCACTTGCGCTGCGATCCTAGAGGCGGCTGCTCGCATTTTGGAGACGTCGGGCAGCGAACGACTCACCACCAATCATGTCGCAGCCCTGGCAGGCGTTTCTGTCGGCACGCTCTATCAATACTTCCCGGCGAAGGAGGCGATATTGGCCGAGCTGGTGCGCCAGATGCGGCAGGAGATGCTGGCGGATTTTGTGAGCGCTGCGCGCGACGCCGAAGGCAAGGGGCTTGCCCATGCCGTCGATGCCATGGTGGCGGCGAGCCTGCGCCATCATCTCAGGCGGCCGGCACTGGCACAGGCGCTTGAGCGCGAGGAGCTCGAGCTCAAGCTGGACGAGGAGACGGTGGCCCTGAAGGCGGACATGCGCGACCTCGTCGTTGCCGTTCTGCGCAACCACGGCATCGAACAGCCGGAGCGGACGGCGTTTGACCTGATGTCGCTGTCGCGAGGCATCGTCGACGCCGCCGTTCGGGCCGGCGAGCGCGATTTCGACGATCTGCAGGCACGGCTGCGACGGGCGGTTGCCGGCTACCTCGGCATGGCTGCCTAGCTGCTCTTGGTCGGGTCACCGACCTCGGCATTCAGCCGCACCGCTTCCCGGACGAGCTTTTCGGCGAGAGCCATATCCACCGTGTCGCCCTCGCGATACTCCATGGTGGCGAGCTCATACTTGCCGCCGGCTTTCAGCCTTGGCTCGATGCCGCGCAACCGCTTGCCGCGCCAGAAGCCGAACAGCACGCGGGCTTCCTCGGCGCGGATGAGAAGCACCGGCCCGTTGGAAAAGCAGACGATGTGACCCCATTTGATGCGCGCCTCGGGATCGCCGGCGGCGCGGCTGGCGGCGCGCAGTGTCTCGACGATGTCGCGGCGCCAGCCGCTCAAGGCCGCGACATAGGCCTCGGGGCTTTCCGCCGGAACTTCCTTGCGCATCATCTGGGCTGTTCCCCTTCGGCTGGGACGCTATCCCGGTCGCGCCGGCTGCGCCATACGGTGTGCAACGTTCGAGGCTAGCTGCCGCCGCGCCCCAGTGCTGGCCCGACATAGCGGGCGCGCGGGCGGATCAGCACACCCGAGGTCAGCTGCTCGATGGCGTGTGCGACCCAGCCTATGGAGCGGGCGATGGCAAAGAATGCCGTCTCATGGCCGATCGGCAGCCCGAAGGTGCGCACCATCACCGCCAGCGCATAGTCGATGTTGGGGTGCAGGCCGGTGGCTTCGGTGATCAGCGTCGGCGCTTCGACAGCGAGGCGCCGGTCGGCGCCCGCTTCGGCCAAGGCCGCCAGCAGGCTGTCGGCGCGCGGGTCGCCATCGCGGTAGACGGTGTGGCCGAAGCCGGGGATGCGGTCGCCGATGGCGACGCGCTCGCGGATGTTGGCGGCGACATCGGTGGCGGCGAAATCGGCCACCATATGGGCAGCCAGCGGTCCGGCGCCGCCATGCCGTGGGCCCTTGAGTGCCACCAGGCCCGCGATCAGCGCATCGTAGAGGTTGATGCCGGTCGAGGCGGCGCAGCGCACCGTCCAGGTTGAGGGATTGAGCTCGTGGTCGGCGAGCAGTACCAGCGCGCGGCGGAAGATCGCCTGGGCGTGCGGATGGCTGGGCGCCCAGGCGTTGGCCACCTGCAGGTGAATCGGCGCGGGCGAGGGCGTGGTGCCGAGGATGCCCGAGGTGAGCAGGCGAACGGCCCGCGCTCCGACCTCGACGCGGCCCTGGCGCGAGCGGTTGAAGGCACGCGAATCGTTGCCGCCGGCCAGCGCCAGCATGGCGATGGCGCGCGGGATGGGCGCCTCGCCGGTGGTGACCGAGGCTACCGCGCGCATGGTGTCGCTGACGACAGGCATGTTGGCGGCGGCGAAGGGGTCGGCGTCGTTCATGTCCCACAGAAGCGTCGCCGCCTGCTCCAGCGTCGCATGTTCGGCGAGCGCCACCGCCTGGACGCCGCGATAGACCGAACCTTCGCTTGTGATGGTCGAAATCGCCGAGTCGAGAACCGGCGCCTCTGTCTCGCCGGCGCTGGCGAGACCGGCCGGCGCGCGCCGCGCCAGAAGGGCGCGGACATCGTCGGCGCGGTAGCGCCGGGCGCGGGCGTCATCTGACGGTTCGGATCGGATCAGGCCGCGGCTGACATAGGCATAAAGCGTAGCCGGCGAAACGGCGAGCTCGCCTGCGGCCTCGCGGGCGGAGAGATAGAGCGGTTCGGAGGCTTTTTTCATATTGATCAAGCTAATCAAGATTGATCAATATGAAAAGAGCCGCATCTTTCTGCAGTGCAGCAAGGAGCAAGCCCCATGACACTTCATCAGACCACCGCCGGACTGGACGGCGTGACCGCGGCCATGACCGCACTTTCCCATGTCGACGGCGAGGGTGGCGAACTGATCATCGCCGGCAGCCGCGTCGCCCAGCTGGCGGCCGAGACCGATTTCGAAGGTGCAGCCGCGCGGCTGCTTTCGGCAGCCGGCAAGGAAACTGACGCTGGTGAATTGAGGGCGAAGCTCGGCGAAGCACGTGTCCGCGCCTTTGCGCGGCTCGACAAGATTTTGCCCGCGACCGAGGGCCTGGCGCTCGGCGCCGGTTTCCGCGCGGCGATCGCCGCGATCGACAAGGAAGAGGGGCTCGACGACGAGGTCGCACTTCTCGGCGCGATGCCGGTTCTGGCGGCTGCTCTTGCGCGAAGTGCTGAAGGCCTGGCACCCGTGGCACCAGACGCCAGCCTCGGCCAGGCCGCCGACATGCTGCGGATGATGCGTGGCGCCGTGGCGAGCGACGCGGAAGCGGCGGCACTCGACGCCTATCTGGTGACGGTCAGCGACCACGGCATGAACGCCTCGACTTTCGCCGCCCGTGTCGTCGCCTCGACGCAGGCGGATCTGTTCATGGCGGTGACGGCTGGCTATTGCGCGCTTTCGGGCCCGCTGCATGGCGGAGCACCCGCGCCGGTGCTCGACATGCTTGAAGCGATCGGCAAGGCCGACAACATCGCCACCTGGATCGACGCGGCTCTGGCGCGCGGCGAGCGCCTGATGGGTTTTGGCCATCGCATCTACAAGGTGCGCGATCCGCGCGCCGACGTGCTGAAGCGGTCGGTGGGCACGCTGGGCTCCGAGGGCATGGATCTCGGTCTTGCCGCCGAGGTCGAGGGTTATGCCCGCGAGGCGCTTGCCCGCGCCAAGCCGGGCCGGCGTCTCGACACCAATGTCGAATTCTACACGGCGATCCTGCTCGGTGCGCTCAACATTCCACGCGAGGCGTTCACGCCCGTGTTCGCGGTTGGCCGCACGGCGGGCTGGGTCGCGCATGCGCTGGAACAGCAGCGCACCGGCCGTCTGCTGCGGCCAGCGTCGGTCTACACCGGGCCGATGCCGGCCTGAAGCGGCGGTCGCCAGCACTTCCGAAAAGCCCGAGCAGAATCCCGGGCTTTTTCATTTGGCAATTGCCTTTGACTGGCGCAACGCTAGTTGCGATTGGACAGCAAGCTTGAAGGGAGGGTGCGATGCGGCGGCTTGTGGCGAGCTCTGTAGGACTGGCGGCCATTTCGCTTGTTGTGATGGGAGCTGCGGCGGCACCGGCGCAAAAGCCCATTGGCATGGCCAATCCGGCCTCGGTGCATTGCGGCAACATCGGCGGCAAGCTCGAGATCCGCAAGGACGCAGCCGGCAACGAGACCGGCTATTGCCGCATGCCCGACGGCAGCATCTGCGAGGAATGGGCGCTGTTCCGCGACAAGAAATGCGTGGCGCCGAAGGACTAGGCCCTCAATAGAGGCCGGGCACGAGCCGCCAGGTGCGGCTAGCATAGGCGTCGTATTCGGCGCCGAAGTGGCCGCGCAACAGGCGTTCCTCGGAGAGGATGCGGGCGACCAGCGGCACCACGGTGAGGCCGACCAGGATGACACCCAGGCCGGAGCGGAAGACAAGCGCCCAACCGAGCGCATTGAACAGCAGGCCGAGATAGCTGGGATGGCGGATGAGCGCATAGATGCCCGAGGTGACCAGCCTGTGCCCCGATTGGATGGCGACAAGCCCGCTGAATCGGCTGCCGAGGACGAAGAACGGCCACAGCCTGAGCACGCCGCCGGCGGCGAACAGCACGACGCCGATCCAGCGGACCGTTTCGCCGCCGATGGCCCAGAAATCGATGCGGTCAGTGTAGGCAGGCAGGAAGGCACTGAGCAGGCCGATGACGCCGAGCGCCGGCAGCACCCAGCGATTGGCGCGGTCCTCCTGCTCGCCCGAGTTGAGATTTGCGCCGCTGACCAGGGCTGCGGCCATCAGGACGACGGTGAGGATCGCGGCAGCGGTGCGGGCCGGGTTGGCGAAAAAGGCCGCGAAGCCGCCCGCGCCGACGATGGCAAGCCCGAGGCTGACAAGCGTTCCGGCCACGCCAAGGATAAGTATCTTCAGAGAAGGCATAGTTTTTCGTGGCCCCGATGCGAGTGCTCCCATCTTAGCGGAAAACATGGCCTACAATGCAAGAGCGGCCCGCACGGCGTGTACCCGCGCGAGCCGCCTTGAGTATTCAAGAGTCCGGCCCGTTCTACTTTCACCGAGCGGTCCGGGTTACTTTCTTATTCCTTGCCGACATATTCGCTGAGCAGCTTTTCGTTGCGGGCCTTTTCGATCTTGGCCGTCAGTTCTGCGGCGAGGCGGTCGTCCATGCGGTACTTGACCAGATTGACGAGGGCGCCGGTGAGTAGCAGCACGCCCATGCCCCAATAGCCCTTGGTGGAGAGGTCGACCGGCGCTAGCCACAGGGACAGTGCGAGCATGAAGTAGGCGACGGCGACGGAAGCGGCGTTGAACAGGATGTAGGTCTGGTTCGGGCTCATGAATTCCTCCTTGGTTGACGAGATGTCGGGATCAATTGGTTGACGAGATTTCGGTAGCGGCTGCGAGGCGCTGAAGGACCTGGGTCGCGTCGATCCTGACGGGTAGACCGTGGCCGGCATTCGCCAGTCTCGTGCGGACTGCATCGCCGCTCAGTTCGTCGTCGATGGCGTCGATGACGAAGGCTTCCTCGAGCGGGTCGCTGCGGTCGTGGATGCGGGCGATGAGAGCTTCCGCCTCCTTGAAACCGGTGGAGCCGCCGAGCGAGCGGTTGAGGCCGCGCTGGGCGCGATGCTCGGCGTCGAGCGCCCTGGCCGAGATCAGGCCCTGGTTGAGGTCGACGATCTTGGCATGAGCCTTTTCGATGGAGAGCCGCATGCGGGTGATCCGCTGCTCCAGCGCTGCCAGCGTCGCCTGGCGAACGGCGCGTTCGTTCTCCAACTCGGCGATGACGGTTGCGCCGTCATGGGCCAGTTCATTGGCGCCGGCATGAAGCGCACTGGCGGTCCGCTGTTCGAGGTCGCTGATGCGCTGGGCAAGGCGCGAGAGTGCCGCCTGCTCGCCACGGTGCCGGATGACGATCGTTGCCAGGGTCTGCTTGGCGGCGCTCAGGCCGGACTGGGCATTCCTGATGTGCTGTTCGAGCAGGTCGATGGCAAAGCGGTTCTCAAGACCGGTTTCAGCCTTGGCTCCCGCTACCGCCAGCAACGACTTGAAGACATTCCGTATCATGCTTCCCTCCCTTGAACATTGTTCATATTTGAAGGCTACCACAAAATGAACATTGTTCAAGTAGAATTTTGAACGATGTTCATTTTGGCCATGTCGTGCTATCTGGATGGCAAGGCGGGCCTTCAACACAGGCAGGAAACAAGATGGCGCTGGATCGCAACGAGACGAAGGAGCGGGTGCTCGGCATCGCCGAGCGGCTGCTCAACGAAGGAGGCGCCGCCAAGTTGCAGGCGCGCACCATCGCCAGCGAGGCCGGCATCGCAGTCGGCTCGGTCTACAATCTGTTCGGCGACCTGACCGGTATCCTGCGGGCGGTCAACACAAGGCTGCTCGAACGGCTGGATGCGGCCGGCAAACAGGTGCTCGGCGATCTGGAGCGCCAGGGCGTGACCGATCCGGTCCGGCTGCTGCTGGCACTCGCCGGGGTCTATCAGCGTTTCGTTGGCGACAATCCTGGCAGCTGGCAGTCGCTGTTGGCCACGGGTCTTGCCGGACCGCCTTCCGACGAAACCAAGGCTTATGAGGAGCGGCTGTCCAGCAGCTTCTTGCTGATCGCCGATATTCTGGAGAAGAGCGGCCTGATAACCGATCCGCGGCGGCGAGGAACGGCGGCCCATGTCTTGTGGTCCAGTGTCCACGGCATCGTCACGGTCGGTTACGCGACCGACGACATCGAGGGCAGGCGAGGCGACGTGTCGGAGCAGGTCACGCTTCTGGTGACGACCTTCGTCGCCGGCCTCAGGCAGCAGGCAGGCGCCTGACGGGAGGAGACCCGCGCGACTGATGCCGCGCGGGGTCGAATGGATCACTTGCAGGTGGTCTTCAGCTTGCTTGCCTCGAGTGCCGCGCCGTTGAGCTTGAGCACCGAACCGTCGGTCTGGGTCAGCGAGGTGCCTGACCATGCGCCCTGGTCGGCAAGGCAGTTGAGTGGGGTGCCGACGACGGTGACGTCGCCGCGGATGTTTTCGGCAGGACCGGAGAAGTAGAGGCCGGCCTTGCTGGCGCCTTCGACGCGCATGTTGCCGAAGTCGATGTTCTTCACCGGGCCGCCGAGGAACTCCCACTCGCTGCCGTAGATGTAGGCGCCATAGGTGCCGGCATTGGTGATGGTGACATCCTTGAAGCTGATGCCGGAGACGGGGTTCAGGAAGATGCCGGCATTGCGGGTGCCGTCGATGGTGAGGCCGCGGACATTGACGTTGGTCGTCACCGCATCCTCAGGCAGGGTCGAGGCGGTGACGAGCATCAGCCCGTTGATGCCGCCCTTCAAGGTCATGTCGGTGATGGAGACATTGGAGGTGCCCTGGAGCACCACCAGGTCCATGTCCAGGCCCTGTTCCGAATTGTCGACGGTGACCTTGTTCATCGTCACGTCGTTGGCGGCGACGAGCAGGATGCCTTCGCGGCGTGACTTGCTGATCTTGACGTTGTCGATGACGATGTCGCTGGCGGCATGGGTGATCACCTCCGGCCAGTCGCTCTGGTCGATCCGGCTGCCGGCGAAGATGCCGTAGGTGACGCTGTCGATCACCGTATCGCGAACCGTCAGTCCGCTGGTGCCGAGCGCGGCAATTGCGGCGTGCGGTGCGCGGTTCGGCCGGCCGACGGCGAATTCGCAGTTGGTGTTGCTGTTGCAGATGTAGAGATCGTGGATGTTGGCGCCCGATATCGTGGCGCCGGTCACGTTGTCGAGCCGGATGCCGTCGCCCGCGGTCCCGGAGATGTCGACATTGCTGATCGCGATGTTCGATGCGCCGTTGGAGGCGATGCCGGCGAGGCCGCCGGTGATCGCCAGTCCTGCGATCTCGCTGCCCGAGGCCATGCTGACGACGTTGGCAGCCGGGTTGGTGCCATGCAGAGAAGCGAGCGCGCCGTCGGCGCGGAACGCCGCCTGGATGCGGCTGTTGACGCCGCGCACGGCGATCGAACCTCCACCGCCGACCATGTGCTGGACGGCACCCAGTTGCAGCGTCTGGCCGAGCGTGATGCCGCCATTGGCGAGCACCAGTGCGTTGGTGCCGGCGGTGGTGAGCGCGGCATTGATGGCCGCCGCGTCGCCCGTTGCCTGCGAGATCGAGACGACCTTGCCGACGGCCTGGCCGCCATGGACGAATTCGGCCGTTTCGATCACGCCATCCCTGTCGGCATGGGTGCGGACGAAGTCAGAGCGTTCAACGCGCTGGAACATCGGGTCGAAGGCGGCTTTGCCGGTGCGGCTCGATCCGCCGAGCGGCACGCGCAGCCGCGCGGTGAGGCCGAATTCGGTGCGGTCCTCGTTGTCGTAGGAAACAGAGGCGCCGAGCGCCAGCGTCGAGCCCGAAACACCGGGCAGGCCGGAGAAGCTGACTTCGGTGCGCGCCTTGACGCCCAGCGTGTCGTCGAGGCCGCGCGCGCCGTCATACCAGTAGGCGCCGCCAAAGACCTTCATCTCGACGTTCATGCCTTCGGGGAAGACGGGCAGGCGCATGCCGGCCTCGGCGTCGGCGCCGGTACGGGCGAATTCGCGACCGGCCTGGAACTTGAGCTCGCTGCCGGAGACGAAGGCGTGGCTCAGGCTTGCGGCGACCTTGTCGTCGCCGAGCGGCAGATAGACGTTGGCGCGCGCCTCATAGACCGGGCCGAGCGCTTCGACGCCGAAGGACAGTTGGTTGAAGGTGTTGCCGTGTTCGCTGTTGAAGACGTCGAGATAGCCATAGCCGCCGAGCAGCCAGCCGCTCTCGATGCGGTGGCGGTAACCCATGCCGAACGAGGCCTGCCGTGCCGAGCCTTCGACGAAATGGCCGCTGGCGTCGAAGAACACGCCGTTGCCGCTGTCGAGCAGGAACGGCATGAAGATGCCGATGCCGCCATTGCCGTGGCCATAGGCGAGGTTGCCTTCAAGTTCGAGGATCGGCTGCTGGGCTTGCGCGAAGGCGCAGGTCGAAAGGGCGGTGCCGGAGGCCAGCGCCGCTGCAAACAGGCTTGGGAATTTCATGATGAGGTACTTCAAATTTCCGATTGAACGTCGGTGAGCTATAATACCTGAATAAAAGAGTCCAGATTAAACTGGAGAATGCATGGCGCCGCCTGTGGACGACATTTTTGCCTTTTGTTTCAATGCGTTGAATCTAATTTAGGACCCTGAAGGGGTGCGTTTGTTAGAAACGGCTGCGGACGCTGGGGCAGTCGGTGGCCACTGCAAGAGACCAAGCCGGTTGTCATCGCATACTGCGGCAAATTGGCTTTTCGTTGGGCCAGGCAGGCGCGCCGGGCAGCAGCTCGTGCCGCCCGGGGCGTTTCGCTTCTAATTGGACGGCGGTGCCGCGACGACAAGTGCCACGATGCGCCTGACCAGCGGCAGGACGAGCAGCAGCGTGGGGAAGGCTACCAGCCAGGACAGCGCCCAGGCGGCGGGCCAGGTCGACAGGAAGTCGGGCGTCGGCCCGAGGCTTTTCAGCGTCGAGATGGCCGAGACGACGGACGACATCAGCACCGACAGCACAAGCGGCATGATGATGGCAGCGTAGCGCGCGGGCAGCTTGCCGCGCGAACGGGGATGGGAACGTAAGCTCATAAGATCACTCTTTGGGAGCGGTCGTCGATCACGAGAGTGCAAGTCATGGCATTCCTCCCGGTTGCGACCGGTTGAATGCGTTGCTTGACGTGAGACGCTTACGGCATGCGCTGAAGGCAGCGCGGCTTAGATAGCTTCGGCTGCAACAGAATGCAACGGTGTCAGCTATAGCTTTTCGGGTGGCTTTTGCCTGATGTCGTCTTGCACTATGGTCGCCTCACCTTGAGGGAGGACACCAGTGTCGATCGAATTCCTGCTGACCACGTTGATCATCGTCGCATCGCCCGGCACGGGTGTCGTCTACACACTGGCGGCAGGGCTGTCGCGTGGTGGCAAGGCAAGCGTGCTTGCGGCATTCGCCTGCACGCTCGGCATCGTGCCGCACCTGATCGCGGCACTGACCGGCCTTGCCGCGCTGCTGCACACCAGCGCGCTGTTGTTCGAGATCGTCAAATATGCCGGTGTCGCCTACCTGCTCTACATGGCCTGGCAGAGCCTGCGCGAGCATGGCGCGCTCAAGGTCGAGGCCAATGCCGATCCGCGCAGCGCCTGGCAGGTGCTTGTCGACGGCATCCTGATCAACGTGCTGAACCCGAAACTGTCGATCTTCTTCGTTGCCTTCCTGCCGCAGTTCATCGCGCCGAATGAAGCGAACGTGCTCGGGCGCATGCTGGAGCTGTCCGGCGTGTTCATGCTGGCGACCTTCGTCATCTTCGCGATCTATGGCCTGTGCGCCGCTGCCGTGCGCGACAAGGTGACGGGCAGCCCGCGCGTCATGACCTGGATGCGGCGGACGTTTGCCGCGGCCTTCGTCATGCTCGGCGCCAAGCTGGCCCTGACGGAACGCTGAGAGTGGCCCTGTCGGCCGGGTTGCCCGGTAGCTGTGGCTGCGCTTTAGTCGGGCTCGACGAGATTTCGAGCCGAGCCCGACGACATGCAGTTCCACATTGCCCTGGAAGATCCTGCCAAGCCTGACGTGATCGCGCTGCTGGAGGCGGGCGATGCTTATGGTGCCTCGCTCTATCCGGCGGAAAGCAACCATTTCCTGCCGCTGGATGCATTGCGCGCGCCGAATGTGCGTTTCGTCGTTGCCCGTGACGGGCAGGGCACGGCTGTCGCGACCGGAGCCATCGCGCTGTCGGACGGCTTTGCCGAACTGAAGCGCATGTGGGTGGTGCCCGAAGCCAGGGGCAAGGGCATCTCGAAAGCCATCCTGGCCGACCTCGAGGCGCGGGTACTCGATGCCGGCCATTCGGTGCTGCGCCTGGAAACCGGCATCGACAGCCACGAGGCTATGGCTCTCTACGAGCGCAAGGGCTTTGTCCGCCGCGGGCCTTTTGGGGACTACCGCGAGGACCCGCTCAGCGTGTTCATGGAGAAGCAGCTCGGCGCGGCCGCCGAGACTGCCTGACCGGGTTTTGGGAAGCGCTGCTGCCTATTTCGCGCTGGCCGGGAAGGCAGGCAGCTTGGCGATGTCGTTGGCATCGTGCTGGACGATGAGCGTCGCATCGAGCGCCTTGGCCATGTCCTGAAGCCTGTCCATCGACGCCAGCGACTGTGCCCTGTCGACGTTGAAGGGCGGCACGCCATTGTTGGCGAACTGCTCCTCGAAATGCACGGTGTCTCCGCTCAACAGTACCGGTCCCTTGCCGGCGAGTCGGACCAGCAGCGAATAGCTGCCATGGGTGTGGCCGGGCGTCGACAGCATGACGACGGAGCCGTCGCCGAACACGTCCTTGTCGCCTTCGACGGTTTCGAGCACAGCCTTGCCATCGAGCCATGGCTTGACCAGCGACGGATCGACGGCGAAGGCCGGCGGCTCTGCCCGAAAGCCATCCAGGTCGGCCTTGCCGATCAGCAGCCTGGCCTGCGGGAAATCGGTGGCCTGGCCGACATGGTCGAAGTGGTTGTGACTGATGCCGACGGTTTCGATCTTTTCTGGTGCCACGCCGATCTCGGACAGCTGGTCCTTGATCGTCGTTGCCAGGCTCGGCTTCATGCCGCCGCCGTCCTGCGATGCGCCGAGGAGCGCTGCCGGCAGGCCGGCGTCCCACAGCACGTAGGATGCGTCGTGGCGGATCAGGTAGCAGCTGTCGGTCAGTGTCCTGGTTTCACCCTGGTAGCGCAGCGTGTCGGAAAAGGCGGAGAGATCGCCGATCTTGATCGATCCGCAGTCGAGGCGCCAGAGTTCGGTCTCAGTCGCTTGTGCGGCACCGAAAGCCGGCAGCGCCAGCATGGCGGCCAGCAGAAATTGTCCAGTTTTCACGTTCGGATCTCCTTGGATGCTGCGGCGGCGTCGATTGCCGGCGCGGCGCCAAAATGGTCCGTGGGTGCAGGGGAGGCGTGCCTGAAATTGGCGCCATATGTGCCCGAAACGCTCAAAGTGAAGTCGACAGCGCCATGGCAGGCGCTAAACTGCTGGCATGCTCAAATCTGTCGAAGACGCCCAAAGCACATTGTCGCGACGCCTGCTGCAGCTCCTGCGGCCGCTGGCGATGTCGAGCCGCACGGCGCGCGGCCCCGGCCTGCACACGTTTGCCCGCCAGCTGTTCAGCTATTGCTGCATCGAGCGCGAGCGGCTGGCGAGCGTGGTTTCGGAAATGCCGAGGATCGGCATCGTGCTCAGCGGCGAAAAGGAGTTCTGGCTCGGCGACGCCGGCCAGCGTTTCGTGGCCGGCGACGTGTTCGTGCTGCCGGCGGGCACGCCGTTCGACGCTGTCAACATTCCCTCGGAGACGAGCGGCCTCTACGAGTCACTGCTTGTCGAGGTCACCCAGGTGCCGAAATGGGTGCAGGAGATGCCGGGCGCTGCCCGTCCGGTCGCCGGCTTTGACCTGCGCGTGCCGTTGTCTCAGGAGCTCGTTGATGCGCTCGGCCATGCCGCCATCTCGCTCGGCGGTTCCGACCATGCCGCGGCGCTGGCCGAACATCGCCTCGCCGAGGTGCTGATCCTGCTCAGGAAAATGCCTGTGGCGCAGCCGCTGTTCGAGCAGTCGCTGGCCGAGCGTGCGGCATGGCTGGTGGCGCGCGCGCCCGCGAAACGCTGGACGGCCGAGGAGATCGGGCGCGAGCTCGGTGTCGGCGCCTCGACGCTGCGGCGCAAACTTGTCGAAGCGGGCACGTCGCTGCGCGGCGTCCAGGCTTCGGCCAGGATGCAACTGGCGCATGAGATGCTGGTGCGCGGCGACGGCAACATCACCGATGCGGCGGATGCGGCCGGCTATGCCTCAAGGTCGCATTTCGCCCGCCGATTCCAAGCGGTTTATGGGGCGACACCGGCCGAGGCGCGGCTGAAAGGGGCATCGCGGCAAAGTTGAAACGACCTTGCCGGAAGCCCGGCAGGGGAGGATACTGCCTTCCCGTGGATGCATTTGAGGGCGATGACCCGGATGCCCGCCCCGGCAGTACGCCGTGCTCCGTGGCACCGGAGGGAGGTGTGCCGTGACGACATACATCATGCTGATCAACTGGACCGACCAGGGCGTGCGCGACGTGCGTTCATCGCCCAAGCGGCTCGATGCGGCCAAGAAGCTGCTCGGCGACATGGGCGGATCGTTCAAGCAGTTCTATTTGACCATGGGCGAATACGACATGGTGGCGGTGGCCGAAGCGCCCGACGACGCGGTGGTGGCGCGCTTTGCGCTGATCCTCGGACAGGCCGGTAACATCAGGACACGCACGCTGAAAGCCTTCCCCGAACTTGCCTATCGCGAGATCATCGCCTCGATGGGCTAGTCGCCTGGCACCGGGCGCAGGCATGGCGCATGCGCCCGGGCCGAAACGCCTCGACTGAATCAAGACAAGCGTCTAAGCTTCGGAAAAACAACGGGAAGAACCAGATGTCGTTTCTGAAGAGGCTATTTGGCGGTGGCGGCGGATCGGCCGAGGCGCCGGCATCGACGGTGGCCAAGGAGATCGAATACAAGGGCTTTGCCATCAAGGCGATGCCCTACAAGGAAGGTGGCCAGTTCCAGACCTGCGGTATCGTTTCCAAGGACGTCGACGGCGTGGTCAAGGAACACAAGTTCATCCGCGCCGACCGTTTTGCAGCGCTCGACGACGCGGTCGAGGTGTCGTTGACCAAGGGGCGCCAGCTCGTCGACGAGCAGGGCGAGAAGATGTTCGGCTGAGGCCGATTGTCTCCGGCCAGGCTTCGTTCGCCGCGATGCCATTCCATTATGTTGCTCTAATGCAACTTGCTGTCGCAATGAGGTTGCGTACTGCGATCCTGCCTTGCGTGACGGATTCTTGAAACCCTAGGGTGGTTACAACCGAATCTGGGGACTGGCATGAAATCCGTTCTTCTCGCCTCAACTATCCTCCTCGCCGCGACCGGTGCGAGCATGGCGGCCGACGCAGTGGCGGCTGACCCGGTGGCAGCACCCTACAACTGGACCGGCTTCTATGCCGGCGTCCATGGTGGCTATTCCTGGGGTAGTGGCGATGGTGCTTATCCCCAACCTGGTGTCGGACGGTTTGAGACTGCCTATCCCGAGGCGCGCGGAGGCCTACTGGGCGCCCAAGTTGGCTACAACCATCAGTGGGGTTCCTGGGTTCTCGGCCTGGAGGGTGATCTGTCCTATTCTTGGGCGGACGGAAGCTCCAGGATCAACGAATTTCCCGCCGAGACGGATAATGGCGCGCGCAACGACAACGAGTATTCATTCCTTGCCAGCATCACCGGCCGGGCCGGCTACGCGCTTGACCGCACCTTGTTCTATGGCAAGGCGGGCATTGGCTTCACCCGGCTCGAAATGGACGATTACACGGACCCGGACACTTTCAATTCGCGCGGCTCCAAGACCCTGACGGGCTGGACGATCGGCGGTGGCGTGGAGCATGCCCTGAACGACAAGTGGTCGGTGAAAGGCGAATATCAGTTCTACCGTTTTTCGGGCGACATCGCCGTGGACGATCCTATTCCGTTTCGCACCTACGAGGGTGATTTCAACGTCCACGCCGTCAAGATCGGCCTGAACTACAAGTTCTGAGGCGTCATTCTTTCACCATCAGCCCCGGCCTCGCGCCGGGGTTTTTTGTTTCTGGGGGCCGTTGCCAGCCTAGCCCTGCGACCTGACGTAGCCGATGTAGCCGCGCACGTCGTTGGCGGGTTCGGTGTAGGCGTCGCCTAGCGACTTCTCCATCGCCGCGACATAGGTCTTTGCCCAGCCTGGCAGCGGATAGTCGATGACGGCGAGGAATTCCAAAGTCGCGGCAAGCCGGATGTCTGCGATGGAGGGCCTGTCGCCGCCGATGAAGGGCTGGTCCTTGAAGTAGAAGGAGCGGAAGACGTCGAGTGGCTCGGCGAGAGCTTCAACGGCGGCCTGGCGCGCCTTCTCCTTGGTCGGGGCATCGGCGTCGCTGTGGCCGACTTCACCGGGATATTGCGGGAAGTTGAGTGCGGGGTAAGTGGCGCGCGCCAGATAGGGATAGAAGGTGCCGATGAGGTAGAACATGGCGCTGTCGATCATCGCGCGCCGCTCGGGATCCCTGGGGTAGAGGTTGTCCAGC
Organism: Aminobacter sp. LjRoot7; assembly: GCF_964252895.1. Taxonomy (NCBI): domain Bacteria; kingdom Pseudomonadati; phylum Pseudomonadota; class Alphaproteobacteria; order Hyphomicrobiales; family Phyllobacteriaceae; genus Aminobacter; species Aminobacter sp. LjRoot7. The sequence continues at coordinate 529,106 of NZ_CAXUPX020000001.1, read as the reverse complement.
CCGTGCTTGTTGGAGAGATATTGCATGATGGCGCAGCTCTCCCACAACACGCCGTTGGGCAATTCGGCGGTTTCGATCATCGGCGTGAGATGGGCCGGGCAGGCCGCGAGATATTCCGGTGTCCGGGTCTGGCCGTAGACGTCCTTTTCGGTGAAACCGAGGCCCGAGGCACGCAAGAACACGCGCGCGCTCATGTTGTTGACGCTTGGCTTGATGACGTTGAGCGTGATGTCGGCCATGTCAGATTCTCCCAGCTTCAGCTCTTGCGATAAGGATCCTTTGGCTCGCGCCCGGCCGACAAGGTCGCCCGGCTGCGCTCGGTGAGTGCCTCGATGGCGTCCGCCAGGTGAATTTCTGCGATGTTGTAGTCGCCGCGGGCGACCCTGACCTTGTGGGCCTCCATCAGCACGTCGGCATGGGTGTGGCCCGCCGGCGGCTCGAACCGGTAGGAGGCGAGTTCGATCAAAAGGCCGAGCGGATCTTCGAAATAGATCGAATCCATGAAGCCGCGATCCTTGACGCCGCTGTGCTTGATGGCGCGTTCGTCGAGGCGCTCGACTGCCTGCAGGAACGTCACCCGCGAGACGGCAAAGGCGATGTGATGCACGCAGCCGATGTCGGTCGGCGTCCGCTTCGGATCGGGCTTGCGGTTCTCGTCGGTGAAGATGGTGATGAGGCGGCCATCGCCGGGATCGAAATAGAGGTGGCTCTCGCTGGCCTTGTCGAGATTGGGCTGCTCGAAGATGAAAGGCATGCCGAGCAGGCCTTCCCAGAAATCGATCGAGGTGTTCCGGTCAGCGCCGACAAGGGTGATGTGGTGTACGCCTTGCGCCTGGAGTTTTCGCATGTGCCATCCTCCGTCGGCAGCAGTGTCGCACAAGCCCCGTCACAAGCAATAGATCGAGAGGACTGCCCGGACCGGTGTCGCGCCGGTCCGCGGCCCTGATGGCAGGTGCCCGGTCAGCTGCGGAGGCCCGGGGCTTCCTGGCCAGTGCGCTCGACATATTCGGTGTAGCCACCGCCATAGGTATGGATGCCGTCAGGGGTGAGCTCGAGCACGCGGTTGGACAAGGCGGCGAGGAAATGGCGGTCGTGCGAGACGAACAGCATGGTGCCCTCGTACTGCGACAGCGCGGTGATGAGCATTTCCTTGGTGGCGATATCCAGGTGGTTGGTCGGCTCGTCGAGCACCAGCAGATTGGGCGGATCAAACAGCATGATCGCCATGACCAGGCGGGCCTTTTCGCCGCCCGACAGCACGCGGCACTTCTTCTCGATCTCGTCGCCGGAGAAGCCGAAGCAGCCAGCGAGCGCACGCAGCGGCGCCTGGCCAGCCTGCGGGAAGGTGTCTTCGAGCTGCTGGAACACGGTGCGGTCGCCGTCGAGCAGGTCCATGGCGTGCTGGGCGAAATAACCCATCTTGACGCTCGGGCCGCGGGCGACAGTGCCGTTGTCGGGATTGGAGGCGCCGGCGACAAGCTTCAGCAGCGTCGACTTGCCGGCGCCGTTGATGCCCATGATGCACCAGCGTTCGCGGCGGCGGACCTGGAAGTCGAGGCCTTCATAGATGGTCTTGGAGCCATAGCTCTTGTGCACGTTCTTGAGCGTGACGACGTCCTCGCCCGAGCGCGGGGCGGGCTGGAACTCGAACGACACGGTCTGGCGGCGCTTGGGCGGCTCGACCTTGTCGATCTTGTCGAGCTTCTTGACCCGGCTTTGCACCTGGGCGGCGTGCGAGGCGCGCGCCTTGAAGCGTTCGATGAAGGCGATTTCCTTGGCCAGCATGGCCTGCTGGCGTTCGAACTGGGCCTGCTGCTGCTTGTCGGCCAGCGCGCGCTGCTGCTGGTAGAATTCGTAGTCGCCGGAGTAGGCGGTCAGCGAACCGCCGTCGATTTCAACGACCTTGTTGACGATGCGGTTCATGAACTCGCGGTCGTGCGAGGTCATCAGCAGTGCGCCGTCATAGTTTTTCAGGAAGGCCTCGAGCCAGATCAGGCTTTCGAGATCGAGATGGTTGCTCGGCTCGTCGAGCAAAAGCGCGTCGGGGCGCATGAGCAGGATCTTGGCGAGCGCAACGCGCATCTTCCAGCCGCCGGACAGCGCGCCGACGTCGCCGTCCATCATCTCCTGCGAGAAGCCGAGGCCGTCGAGGACCTCGCGGGCGCGGCCGTCGAGCGAATAGCCGTCGAGCTCCTCGAAGCGGCCCTGCACCTCGCCGTAGCGTTCGATGACCTGGTCCATCTCGTCCGCGCGGTCGGGGTCGACCATCGCCGCTTCCAGTTCGCGCATCTCGGCGATCAGCTCGCTGATCGGGCCGGCGCCGTCCATCACCTCGGTGACCGGGCTGCGGCCCGACATGTCGCCGACGTCCTGGCTGAAATAGCCGATGGTGACGCCGCGATCGACCGAGACCTGGCCCTCGTCGGGCTGCTCCTGGCCGGTGATCATGCGGAACAAGGTCGTCTTGCCGGCGCCGTTCGGGCCGACCAGGCCGACCTTCTCGCCCTTCTGGAGGGCTGCCGAGGCCTCGATGAAGACGAGCTGCTTGCCGTTCTGCTTGCCGATGTTTTCGAGACGAATCATGTTTTGTAGGACCCAGAGGATTTGTCGGGTCACCACGCCATCGGTTGCGCCCGTAAAAGAGTGTGCCCGTAAAGCATCCGGAGCCTTGGCGCGCAAGGGCCGCCGATGTCACAGGCACCGGCGGCGCAGGGATAAAAGCGCATTCCTAACCGATCAGATGGCGCAGGATCCCGGCCGAGGCGATGCCGACGATGACAGTCGGCAGCATCGACAGCCGCGTCGCCGCAAGCACGGTGATGGCGAGTGCTGCGAGGTCGGCCGGATTGTCGGAGACGAAATCAGGCGCGATGACCGAGATCAGTACGCAGCCCGGTGCTGCCTCCATGACGGCTGTGGCGCGCGGGCTGAGCGTGCGGTTGCGCAGCATGACATAGCCGCCGATGCGGGTGAGGTAGGTGACGCTGGCCATCAAGACGATGGCGAGAAGGTTGATCGGGTCGATCATGCGTCACCTGCCAGGACATAGGCCGCGACGAGGCCGGACAGCGCGCCGGCGGCGACATACCAGGCGCCGGGAACCAGGAGATAGAAAAGGGCTGCAACGACAAGGCTGACCAGCCATGGCCGCGCGGCGGCGACGCCTTTCCACATGCCGGCGAGCAGCACCAGGAACACGGCCGGAAACGCCATGTCGAAACCGTAGGCCTCGACGTCGCCCAGCACGGGGCCGAGCGCGCCGCCAAGCCCGGTGAAGACGACCCAGGCCAGGTAGAAGGGGATCGAGGCGCCGGCGTAGTAGGGCAGGCTGAAGGAGGGGGCGACGCCTGTCGCGGCGCGTTTCCTGGCGTCGGCGAGACCGAGCGCCCAGCTCTCGTCGCACATCAGGAAGAGCGCCGGAAACACCTTGCGCTTGGGCAGGTGGCGCAGGAACGGCGCGAGCGCTGCCCCCATCAACAGGTGGCGGCTGTTGACCAGGAAGGTGATGGCGACGATGAGCAGGACATGCGGCGGCGAGGTCCAGAGCTGGATCGCTGCGAATTCGGAGCCACCGGCAAAGTTCAACCCGGTCATCAACGGCACCTCGACCGGGCTCAGCCCCTTTTGCGCCGCCTGGGCGCCAAGCACCAGCGCGTAGGGCACGATGCCGAGCAGCACCGGCGTGCACGAGCGCATGCCGCGCCAGAACTCGGAACCGATGCCGCCTTCTGTCCGGTCGGACAATGTGGCTTGCGAAATACTCATGAAATCATCCTCGCGTGCCTCGCAGCGCGCGCTTTCCAAAGTGACTCGAACTGACGGTGTCAAACCGCAACTTAGTCCAACATCGACGCAATTTGCTTGCGAAGATTGTTGAATTTCACGCCGAGATGGCATCTGATGCGGTGGATGATTGAAATATTGGAATCCTGGGCCAATGAAGTTGGATGACATCGACAAGCGCATCCTGCGGGCGTTGCAGCGCGACGGCCGGATGGCGAACAACGACCTAGCGCGCGAAGTCGGGCTGTCGCCGTCGCCCTGCTTGCGGCGCGTCAAGCTGCTGGAGGAGGCCGGCGTCATCGACCGCTACGTCGCCATGCTCAACCCGGCGAAGATCGGCAGGGGGCAGACCTTCTTCACCCGGATCTGGCTGAAGGCTCAGGACGAGGACACGATCGAGCATTTCGCGGCCGAGGTGGCGAAGCTGCCGGAGGTGCTGGAGTGCTACCTGATGCTCGGCGATTGCGATGCCATGGTGCGGGTGGTGGCGGCCAACATCGATGCCTACCGGCGTTTCCAGTCCGAGCATCTCAGCCGCATCAAGGGCGTGCAGAACGTCAAGACCGATGTGCCGAGCCAGACGATCAAGCAGACATCGGAAATGCCGCTGTAGGCAGAATGCCGGTGAATGGAGAAAAGGCCCCGGCTGTTGCCGGGGCCTTTCGTTGAAGTTAGGCCGGCTGGACCAGATTGGCCAGCAGGCGGAAGGCGCCGGGCACCAGCTTGTCGAGCTGGTGGTGCAGCACCAGCGAGGTATGGGTGTGGCGGCCCTTGCCGATCTTGGCCGACAAAAGCGAGCCGTTGAGCTTATCCTCGCCCTTGTCGCTCATCGCCAGCAGCGGCTTGTAGGCCTTGTCCCATTCGGAGGCGAAGTAGAGGCCGCGCTCCTTGTCCCAGTTTGCCCAGTCCTCAGGCCCGATCTTGTTGGGCTTGTTGAGCAGCGGGTGTTCCGGCTCGAGGATATCGACCTCGGAAGCTGCGTCGGTGACGCGGTAGCGGATCGAGGGCGAGCCGATCTTGAGGAACAGCGGCGGTACCTTCTCGGCATCCCAGCCATCGCTCGGGCGATGGTAGAGCGTGACCAGATGGCCGCCATCCTGCACCCACTTGTGCAGTTCGGGTACCGCCTTGGCGAGGTCCTTGCGCTTGCCGAAGGCGAAGATGCCGACAACGATGGTCTTGAGGTCGCGATATGCACCCTGTTCGACGTCGGCTGGGCTGAGCTCGACGACGTCGATGCCGAGCCGTTTCATCCACAGTCCGACCTTGTCGTTGCCGCCGCTGATGTAGCCGACCTTCAGGCCGGTCAGCTCGGCGCCGACCGTCTGCACCGGAACCGAAACCCGGGTCGGCACAACGGAGCGGCCGATATGCGGGTAGGTGAAGGTGTTGATGGCATAGGCGTCCTTGCCGAGCAGCTGGGGCTCGATGGCAAAGCGTGTCTCGCCCGGCTTTGCCGGCGGCTGCAGGTCGAATGTGCCTGAATTGTCAGACGCTTCGCCCGACGGGCTCAGCGCCCAACCTTCGGGCAGGTCGATCTTGAGGTCGCCGACCTTGGCGTTGGTGACGGTCGCGGTCATGGCGACAGGCGCCAAGTCAGCCGCGGTGTTGAACACCACCGCGTCCGGCTTCAGCTCGAGCGATGCCGCGGGCACGACCCGGAGCGCGTGTTCGAGATCGACGTCGAGCACCGCCGAATGGCCGCCGATCTTGGCGGTCAGGCGCACGAAGGCATCGCCATTGCCGCCGAGCGGGTCGAACTGCTCGGTCAGCGGGTTGGTGAGCTCGGCGTCGGCTGCCACCGAAAGCTGGTCGTTGCTCGCCGTCAGGCCCTTGCGGGCGATGATCTCGGCCGATTCAACGACAACGTTTTCAGGGGCTTCGACCAGGGTCTTGATGGTGATGCTGTCGCCTGGCTTGAGGTCTTCGCCGTCGGTGAAGGCCCTGATGTGCATGCCTGAGGCGGTTGCCAGAACCAGATCGATTTCGCGCGCCTTGCGTTCGAGGCGGTGGGCGACCTGAGCACGCAGCTCCTGCGGCAATTGCTTGCGGGCCTCTGATATGGCCTTGGCGATTTCCACCGCCTTGGCGACCACCACGACCGGGTCACCATAGTCGGCGATGGCCTCGTCGATCAGGCCTTGCGCATTGCGCAGCGCGTCGGCCGAAGATGCCGGCATGCCGTCGAGCTTGGCGATGTCGCCGACCGTGGCAATCAGGCCCTCGCGGATGTCGCTTTCGGTCTTGGCCGGCTCACCCTTGGCGACACGAGCGAGATGCAGCTGCCATTCGGTCTGCGGCTCCTCGCGCCATTTGCCCATGCCCTGGGTCAGGTGGCAGGAGCGCGACCACTCGCCCATCTGCGGGAAGGTGGCGCCGGAGATCTTGTCGCGTTCGGGCGCGGTGACCGTCAGCGTGGTCGGGGGCGGGGGTGTTTCGTCGTCATAGACGCCGCCGCCGCCGCCATAGGCCGGCGAATAGATCTTGGGCACGTTCCACGGGTCGAGGCCCGATGCGATCTGGTCCGGATATTCCTTGGCGTCGCCCGAGATGTCAGCGGTGACGAAGGTGGCAACCACGGCGGCGCGGTGCTGGCCGTGCTGGCCCGGCACGTCGAGGAAGCAGTTCATGACGATGTCGGGCTTGTACTGGCGGAAGGCCCAGGTCATGCGCTCGACGACACGGTCGCGGCCCCAGCGGTCGATGGTGGCGTTGGGATCCTTGGAGAAGCCGAAGTCGTGCACCGAATCGGAATGGCCGCGGCCGCCGAAGGCGAGCGAGGCGTCGAGCGAGCGCGAGGCTTCCTGCATTTCGCGGGTGCGCAGCACGCCGAGCACCGAGCCGCGCTCGGCGCCGATGCTGTTCTGGCCGCCTTCGCCACGGGTGATGCAGTAGAGCACCGGGCGGATGCCGTAGACGTGGCGCAGTGCGGCAAGCAGGCCGCTCGGCTCGTCGTCGGGATGGGCGCCCGTGGTCATGAAGGTGAGTGTCGAGGTCAACCGCTCGAGGCGGCGGTGCAAGGTCACGATTGCCGGCTCCAGCTTCTGCCGGGCGATCAGCTCGAGGTCGGTGGCGGGCGCGGCGTGCGCGGCAGTGCGCATGGCCAGAAGGGCAGGCGGCAACGAGGCGATGAACAATCGCCGGGTCATCGTGGACATGGAAATCTCCTCTCGTAATCAGGCGGCGCCCAGAGGTGGCAGCTCCCCTCCCGTGGACGCCTCCGCTGGCCAACGGGGCCAACAGAGCAGACTATGGCCAGCAAGATAAAATAACTCAAGTAAGTTTATGTAATTGAGGAGGTGCTTACCTAAGGTGAGAAGCTGACGGGCAGGGCGGGGACATGTGATGCCATCTGGGCCTGCGGCGGCGGTGTTTTAGCCTGCCGCGCTTGCTTCGTGCCGTGTCCTCGACATTGAAGGCGGATGCTGGTCCGGCATCGAAAGACAACTGGATCAAAGGGGCGAAAGGGAATGACGCCGGCATCCACCCGAAAAATGATTCAGGGGACGCTTGGCGGCGTCCCCTGATGGCAATCGTGGCGATTGTAAAATCTTATGCGGCAATGGCCGTATGGGCGGAGGCTGCAACCAGCGCGTCGACCGTGGCCGTTGCCTTGGCGAGTGCCGCCGTGACCGCGTCCGGGCCCATGCCGACGCCCTCGATGCGGATCACCTCGACATCGGTCATGCCGATGAAGCCGAGCACGCTGCGCAGGTAGGGGATGGCGTGGTCCATCTGGACGGCGGCACCTTCCGAATAGATGCCGCCCGAGGCGAGCACGATATAGACCTTCTTGCCGGTGACGAGGCCCTTGGGGCCGTTTTCGCCATAGGCAAAGGTCTTGCCGGAGCGGGCGACGTGGTCGACCCAGGACTTCAGCGTCGACGAGATGTTGAAGTTGATGAAGCCGGTGGCGAGGATGACGGTGTCGGCGGCAAAAAGCTCGTCGAGAACAGCGTCGGAAACGCCGACCACCTCGGCCTGGCGCTGGGTCCGGTTTTCGGCAGGCGTGTAGATGCCGGTGGCATAGTCGGTGTCGATATGCGGCAGCGGGTTGGCGACGAGATCACGGACGACAAGATTGGCAGAAGGGTCGGCGGCTACCAGCTTCTGGGCGAATTCGGTTGCGATGCGGGTCGAGTGCGAGGCGGCACCGCGCGGGCTGGACGTGACAAGCAGGACGGACATGGCGGTTTCTCTTGGGTTGGGTTGTTCGGTGCACTGAATATGGTCCGACCAACCCATTTGAAAAACTGGCATATTATCTATATAATCCATCCATAATCTGGATGGATAGATGCAGCCCAATCCCACGCTCGACCAGCTCCAGGTCTTTGTTACCGTGGCTGATGCCGGAAGCTTTTCCGCGGCAGGCCGCAAGCTCAACCGTGCGCAGTCGGTGATCAGCTATGCCATCGCCAATCTCGAGGCGCAGTTGGGTCTCAAGCTGTTCGAGCGCGAAGGCACCCGCGAGCCGCAGCTGACTGATGTCGGCAAGACGATGCTGGAAGATGCCCGCCGCATGATCGGCGTGCTGCAGCGGATCCGTTCGCGCGCCAGCGGCCACCAGCAGGGGCTCGAGGCGGAAGTCGCGATGTCGGTTGAGGTTGCCTTGCCGTCGCCGGTGCTGGTCCCGGTGCTGAAGGCGTTCGAGGAGCGGTTTCCGACGGTGGCGCTGCGCCTGCATGTCGGCTCGCTCGGGCTGATCGTCGACCAGGTCATGACCGGGCACGCCGATCTCGGGGTGGGCGGCATAACGGGCGAGGCCGAGGTGCAGCTTGTTCGCCTCGGCTTCATGTCCATGGTGCCGGCAGCCGCTCCCGATCATCCGCTGGCACAGTTTTCCGGCCCGGTGCCGCTGGAGGAGATGCGCGAGCACATCCAGCTCGTTGTGTCAGACCAGTCGGAGCGGACGCGCGGGCGCGATTTCGGCGTTTTCGCCTATCGCACATGGCGGCTGACCGACATGCGCACCAAACATGCCCTGATGCGCGAGGGGCTTGGCTGGGGCGGTCTGCCGCGCTGGCTGATCGCCGACGACCTGGCAAACGGCCGCCTGGTGGAGCTCAACCTCGAGCCCTACAGCGAGCAGCGCTCGCCGCTGTTTGCCATGTATCGCGCCGACCGCACGCCAAAGCCGGCGGCGGCCTGGCTGATCGAGCAGTTCAAGCGTGAGCTTGGCTGTTTCAACGAGTTCGAGCCGCATCGCCAGACAGCGACCGGCATGGCGTGAGCGTCAGGCTGATAGGTCAGGCGTCATCAGCCCATCGATCAGGGCCGAGATGACGGCGACCTGGTCGGCGAAGGGCGCGCCGGCATCGATCGCCAGCGCGGCACGGTCGAAGGTGGCGGCAAGCAGGCTGGTGAGCGCTGCCAGCGGCAGCTTGCGCATCTCGCCTGCGCGCATCGTCAGGGCGAGGCCCTCGCGCAGCGTGCGGTTGCCATGGCGGTCGTCGATGGCGTCCATGCCGGGACGGCCGAGTACCGCCGGGCCGTCGAGCAGCAATAGCCGCGTCCGTCCCGGCACCTGCATTGCCTTGAGATAGGCTTCGCTGCCGACCAACAGTGCTTCGCGGGCGCCAAGGGCGGTGGGGGCTGCGCGTTCGACCTCTTCGGCAACCGCATTTGCCTCCTGTTCGGCGACCGCGGCAAACAGTGCCTGCTTGTCGCTGAAGTGGTGATAGAGCGCGCCGCGCGTGACGCCGGCCGCCGCCACGATCTCGGGTGTACTCGTCTCGGCATAGGATTTTTCGGTGAACAGCCTGCGCGCGGCGGCGATCAGGTCGCCGCGCGTCGCCTCGGTGCGGTCACGGTTGGAGCGGCGTTCGCTTTTCACTTGCATACATGCAGCCTGTATGTTAATTCACATTTACATGCAGACTGTATGTTGATTGAGGAGAGAAGGAAAGCCATGAAAACGACCAGCTACTATCCCGTGATTATGACCGGCGATGTCGCCGGCACCGCCGCTTTCTACATCAAGCACTTCCGCTTCGCGTCGGAGTTTGACGCCGGCTGGTATGTCCACCTGCGGTCGACGGAAGACAGGCGCGTCGATCTCGCCATCGTCCAGGGCGACCACGAGACGATCCCCGAGGAAGGGCGCGGGCGGGTCTCCGGCCTGCTGATCAATTTCGAGGTCAAGGATGTTGATGCCGTGCATGAACGGCTGGTCGCGGAAGGGTTGCCGATCCTGCGCTCGCTGCGCGACGAAGACTTTGGGCAACGCCACTTCATCACCAGGGATCCCAACGGCGTGCTGATCGACGTCATCACGCCGATCCCGCCGAGCCCCGAGTTCCTGGCGCTGTATGTGCCGGACAAAGTTGACGCCTGACGCAAACGAAAAACGGAGGCGCCGCGAGGCGCCTCCGTCACTTTATCTACCAGCTTCAAGCTGGCCGAAAGGCTCAGTCCTGGATGTAGCAGCGCTTGCGGACGCCCGGTGCTGGATCGCCGAAGGTCTCGTTGTCGCAATCGACGCCGTCGCGGAAGACGCCTTCCTCGAACTGGTTCATCGTGCCGTAGCGCACCCGCTTGCGGCCGTAGAAATCGCAGTACTCATTTTCGTTGGCGCAGGCAGCCCAGCGCTTGCGGCGCGGTTCGCCGTAGCCGCCGCCGTCGCCATAGTCGCGGCCGCGGCGGCCGCGCTCGACGATGTAGCATTCCTTGCGCATGCCCGGCGCCGGGTCGCCGAAACTGCGGTTCGAGCAGCGGACGGCAGGCGCGTCGATGAAGCGCGAAGTGGTCCTGCCTTGCGCGCCATAAACGACCTCGGCCGGATAAGGCAGGCGGCAGGTGCCGCCTTCCGATGCGCAGCGGATCAGCCGTTGAGCCTCTGCGGGGGTGGAGGTAAAGGCGGAGACTGTTGCCGCCAGTCCGGCGACACAGATCGATGCGAAGGCCGTCCGCATCGTAAGGGTTTGGGCGATTGACACGATAGATGTCCTCGAATCGTTGGAGGCCTCGACCTTAGCGGGCATGTTTTGAACGCAAGATGAATGCGGCGTTTTGAAGAAAGGTTCCGTGTCCGACCAGACGCCGTGCCCTTGGGGCAAGCAAAGGGAGGCGAAAACTAAGCCTCGGCCGGGCGCTCCTGTACCGGAAAGACGCGGTCGTAGGCCAGGTTGAAGACAAATGCGTAGGCCATGTAGAAAATCGCAAACGATGCATCCATCAGCAGCGCCTGGAGCAGGCTTATGCCGAGATACCAGGCGATGAACGGCATCAGCAAGGCGAGCAGCCCGACCTCGAAAAGGACGGCGTGGACGACACGCACCTGAAGCGATTTCCGGACGCTGCCTCTCATAGCCAGAAGCAGGTGGTCGAAGCCGAGATTGAACAGGTAGTTCCAGATCGTTGCGATCGTCGCGCTGACGATGGCAACGACGCCGATGTCGCCCATGGGCATGTGGAAGGCCCAGGCGCCTAGCGGCGTGACCAAGGCCAGCCCGATCACCTCGAAGCTGACAGCGTGGCGAACACGGTCAAGGGTGGTGCGCATCTTAGCCCTCCTGGGATTTCGGCCCGTTCCGAAAAAGCGTCCCAGATGGGGGAGATGGTCCTCGCTTCGCAGGCAAGACTAATGAAGCCCGGACAGCTGTTCAATACTGCCAGGGCTGCCTGTTCGACGGTGCCAGGGGCAGCAGAAGACGGTGGCAGCCTGCAACTGCCGTCCTGCGTGGCGCCGATATTGTCCGGCTACTTCCTGCGGTTGAAGAAGACCGTGCCGGCGCCGGCGAGTGCCAGCAAGGAGCCGGCGATGAAGGGCGGGATGAATACGGCGAGCGCCTCGCTGTTTTCCCAGCGCAGCCGGAAATCGTTGCAGCCGGTGCTGCAGCCATAGGCGTTCAGCCAGACCCAGCCGCCGAAGCTCGCAGCACAGACCAGGATGCCCAGGACGAGCAGCGCATATCCCAACAGACGCAGCAGTGCCTCCCGCACAATTGAAAACGGAGGCGCTTGTGCAGCACCTCCGTCCCTTGATGTCAATCGGCGCTACAGTGGCCGAAGATGAGTCAATCCAGCGGCTTGGCCGGCGCGGCTGAGAAAATGATTCCAGCCGACGTTGCGTTCTAGAGGCTGGGGCCGTCCTCGCCTGCAGCCTTCTTGTCGCCCTTGGAGAGGCCGGTCAGGCGGTCGATATAGGCGAGCAGCAGCGCCGAGAGCACGAAAGCCAGGTGAATGATGGTCAGCCACATCAGCTGGTCGGAGGTGTATTGCTGGGCGTTGAGGAAGACCTGGAGCAAGTGGATCGACGAGATCGCGACGATGGTCGAGGCAACCTTGATCTTGAGCGAGCTGATGTCGATGGTGCCGAGCCAGTGGACCTCGCCATCATGGTTGTCGAAGCGGCTGACGAAGTTCTCGTAGCCGGAGATGATGACCATCACCACCAGCGAGGCGACAAGCGCAGCATCAATCAGCCCCAGCACCTTGAGGATGGTGTCGGTGTCGTCGAGCACCATCACCTTCATGACGAACTCGTAGAGCTTCTTGACGAAGGACAGGGCGTAGATGCCGAGTGCGACGGCGAGGCCGAGGTAAAACACCACGAGCAGCCAGCGCGAGGCGAGAATGATGGATTCGACAGCGTGTTCGAGGCGTTTCATGAGACGTCCGAAATTGGCGATTGGAAATTGAGGCGTGCCGACGAATGCAACAGCTTCGAGGATAAAAGACGAATGCAACAGCTTCGGGGATAAAACAAGGCCCGGCCGCTGGAGGGGGGATTCGGCCGGGCCTGATCTCCTGAAACGCCGGAGATGGGACGGGGCAGGGAACCACGTCACCCACAAAGTGGCATCAAAATCCAGCGATTCAATGGCCAAAGCCGGGTGATCGCGTGATTGTTACCGGCGATTCTGTGTCCGAAAAGAGCACTTTAGGCGGGCAAAAAGCCCGCTCCGCGATGCGCGGGGCGGGCCTTGGATGATTGCGCCTGGCGCTAGTTGGCGCTGGCGATAGGCGCCACCAGCGGCGTGATGCGGCGGATGGCGACGCGGCGGTTTTCACGCTCCGGCTTCTGCGACTTCACCTTGAGGTAACGCTCGCCGTAGCCCTGCGTCGACAGGTTCTCCGGCTGGATGCCGAAGACATTGGTCAGCGCATCCGCCACGGCCTCGGCGCGGCGATCCGACAGCGCCAGATTGGCGACATCGGAACCGACGGCGTCGGTGTGGCCCTCGATGAGGAAGGTTTCGGCCGGGTTCTTCTTGAGCAGCTTCTCCATCGCATTGGCGACGCCTTCGAGCTTGGAAATCTCGCTCTCGGGGATCGAGGCCGAGCCGAACTCGAAGCTCAGCGTGTCGAGGTCGACGCGCCTGGCGATGTCGCGGACACGGGCCGAACGCTTGACCTCGTCGACCGAGTAAAGCCGCTTGACGCGCTCCACCGGCGGACGCTCGAGGAAGTCGTAATAGGCATCGTCATCCTCGACATATTGCGCGTCGAGAATGTACTCGTTGCGCGGAATGTGAAGCTGCAGCGGCGGCAGGTCGAGACCCGGATCGCGCCATTCGTCCATCTCCTCGTAATACTGGTCGTCGACATAGCTCAGCACATATTCGCGGCCATCGGGCGTGATGCGCGAACGCTGCACGATGTCGCCGTAGCGGTTGCGGATGGTGATGATCTGGTTGCCGTTGTCGCGAACAATGACTTCGCGGGTGCGGCCGCGCGGCAGTTCCTCGTAATAGACGTCCTGGGCGTCGCGGGTGATGCGCGGCCGGTCGTTGCTTTCGACGATGATCTGGTTGTTGATCTGGATGATCACCCGGTCACCGATCTCGCGCAGGAACTCGCTGCCTTCCGGACGCGGCCTGCGGCGCAGGTCGACTTCAGGCATCTTTTCGATGCGCGTGCCCTTTTCGGCTGTCACAGCCTGGATCTCGACAGGCTGGGCTGCTTCGGTGGCCGCCTTGTCGTCGACCGGAGGCGGACCCGGATCGACAGGCACCGGCACAGGCTGCGCCGTCTGCTCGCCAGTCTGGCCTTCGGGCGCGGGTTGAGCGGGCTGGCCCTCAGTAGCCGGCTGCTGGCCACCGGCCTGGGCAGGCGGCGTTTCTTTCTGGCTGTCGAGGATCGGCGCCTCGTTGGGGTTCACCGGCGGCTGGTTCGCCTCGCCCTGCTGGGCAGGCTGTTGCGGCGGTTCACCAGTTGCCGGCTGCTGGGGCTGCTCGCCCGTAGCGGGCTGCTCGCCAGTCGCGGGTTGCTCCGTCGATGGCTGCTGCACGGCAGGCTGTTCGCCCTGCGCCGGCGTTTCACCTGCGGGTGCGGTGGTTTCGGGTGCCGGGGCAGGGGTAGGAACCTGTTCCGGTGTCGGCTCGGCAGGCTTTGCCGCCGGCTGTTCGGCGGGCTGCTCTGCCTGGGGCTTCTGCTCGGGCTGGGCCTCGGGCTGAGGTGCAACCTCAGGCGTCGGGGCTGGTTCTTCAGCGGCCGGAGCCTGCTCCTTCTGCTTGCCCTTCTTCGGTGCCGGCTCCTCGGCCTGCGGCTCGGGCTGAGGCGCTACCTCCGGCTCGGCGGCGGGCTGCTCCGCCTGCGGCTGTTCCTGCTGCTGCTGTTCAGCGGCGGGCTCGCGCTTCTTGCGCTTGGGGGCAGGCTCTTCCGCCTGCGGCTGAGGCTCTGCCTGCGGCTCGGGTTCGGCCTGCGGTGCTACCTCCTGCTGCGGTGCAGGTTCTTCGGCCGGGGCCTCGCGCTTCTTGCGGCGCGGCTCGGGTGCTGGCTCTTCGGCCTGCGGTGCCGGCTGTTCTGCCTGCGGCTGCGGTTCGGGCTGGGGCTCAGGCTGCGGAGCCGGCTCCGGCTGCGGGGCAGGTTCTGGCTGTGGCTCCGGGGCAGGGGCCTGCTGGCCACCACCCTGGCGCGCGGCGCAGGCTTCCGCCGATTCGCCTTCCTGGCAGTCGGACTGGACGCGGATCAGCGGCAGCGTAGCACCTGCCTCAGTCAGCGCGCCGTTCGTCAGCGGCATGGCGCCCAACGGCGCGGATGCCATGAACAGGCCGATAGCCGTGCCTGCGAGAATCCGTGGTTGGCGTTTCATCGTTGGAAATCTCCTCGAAGTGAACTTTGGTCCCGTCCCGGCCCAAACAGATGGAACCGGTTATGGTTCCGCTTGCCGCCGAAGTCGCATCGCATCGGGGCGATTGCCCGACAGCAACATGGCAATATCGTGGTTTCGCTGAACTGGCGATGAATGCGCTGCGCTTGACGCAACCTCCTTTCGGCGCCAAATGCCAGCCATGGACGATGCCTTTTGGAAAACGACGCCGCTCGAGGCGATGAGCCCGACCCAGTGGGAACAGCTTTGCGACGGCTGCGGCAAATGCTGCCTGTCCAAGCTCGAGGACGAAGACACCGGCGAGATCTACTGGACCAGCGTCGGCTGCCGGCTGTTCGACGGCGCGACCTGCCGCTGCGCCGACTATGCCAATCGTCTCGCGCGCGTGCCTGATTGCGTCGGGCTGACGCCTCAGAATGTGCGTACGATTTCCTGGCTGCCCAGCACCTGCGCCTATCGCCTGGTCGGCGAAGGCCATGATCTCTACTGGTGGCACCATCTTGTCTCCGGCAGCCGCGAGACGGTGCATGAGGCCGGCATTTCGGTGCGCGGCAAGCTGACGGCTTCCGAGGACGACATGGCCGAGCCGGAAGACTATTTCGACCACATGCTGGACGAAGAGCCATAAACGGCGAACCCGCTCGCGACCATGCCGCTCAGGCCTCCGGTCCCTCTCACGACTGCGTGACGGCTCACGCAGTGTTGCGGCGTGTAAGAAATATCTATTAGAATCAAATGTTTGCCACATGAACCGAAAATGAATACACGGTTCGAAAACGGTTCAGCTTGGGTGGTGCATTGTCTGGTCATCGCTCAGGCAGAGATGGCCTGACGCCACTGAATTCAAGGAGAAGCCCCCATGTTCGACAAGATCAAGACTGCCGCCCTTTCTGCCGTCATCGGTTTCAGCACGCTGGCCGCCATACCGGCGACCGCACAGGCCGACGGCCTCTATCTCAATCTCGGCCAGGGTTCGCCGAATGTCGGCGTCTACATCCAGGACCGCGATGGCCGCCGTGACAACCGTTGGGATAACCGCAATGGCAACTGGGACAATGGCGGCCGCTGGGACAACCGTCACGACAACCGTTGGGGCCGTCCGGGTGGCCGTTGGGACCGCGCCTGCTCGCCGGACCGCGCCGTCGACAAGGCCGAGCGCATGGGCCTGCGCCGCGCCCGCATCGTCGACGTCAACCGCCGCTCGATCACGGTGAGCGGACGCAAGTATGGCGAGCGCGTCGCGATCACCTTCGCCCGTGCCCCGAACTGCCCGGTTGTCCGCTGGTAATCTCGACAGCATCGGGTACGCCCGATCGCAGTAGCGGGAGCCCCTTTCCCCTCGGGAAGGGTGGTGGCTCCAAACAAAACCCCGGAGGCCTGGCCTCCGGGGTTTTTCATTGTTCGAAGTGCCTGATCGTTGTCGAACTGCCTGGTTCGCGATCTGCCTGGATGAATTCTGCCGCGCGCTTGAACGCGCGGCAGAGGGAATTCCAATTTCAGGCCCTCAGTTGGCCCGTCAGTTCTTCAGTTCGAAGGTGACGTTGACCTGGACGCGGTAGGCGTTTTCGCCTGCCTCGACAGGTGCGGCACCGGCTGCGCGGTCGAACGACTTGGCCTGCATCGGCATTGGCGGCGGGGCATAGGACTGGTCGGTGATCTCGAGCACCTTGCCAACCTTGACGCCGGCGGCCTCGGCCAGGACCTTGGCCTTGGCGATGGCGTCGGCAACCGCAAGCTTGCGCGCCTCGGTGATGACGCCTTCCGGCTTCTCGTTGGTGAAGGTGATGCCGCCGCCCTGGTTGACGCCAAGCGAGACAGCCTTGTCGAGGATCTCGCCGGTCTTGGCGATGTCGCGGACGCGTACCGACAAGGTGTTGATCACCTGGTAGGCGACGAGTTCGGCATCCTGCGAGCCGTCGGGCTTGTTGGTGTAGTTGTAGCGCGGCTGGATCTGGATGCCTGCGGTCTGCAGGTCGCGGTCGGCGACACCCGCAGCCTTCATCGCGGCGATCACCTGGGCCATGGCGTCGTTGTTGGCGTCGAGCGCCTCGCGCGCGGTCTTGGCCTCGCGCATCACCGACAGCGACAGGAGCGCGAGATCGGGTGCTACCGAGGCTTCGCCTTCGCCGGTCACGACGATGCGCGGCGACGGCTCGTTGTCGGCGCGGGCGGCAGCCGCTGGAAGTGTCAGTGCTGCTGCAAGTGCAAGCGCCATGTATTTGCGATTCATAATATAATCTCCGTTGTCCTGAGCCCTTCGGGAGTGTCAAATAGGGGCGGATTATGGGTGGATTGCGGCAGCGCGCAACAGATGCGCGAAGATGGCTTGTGCCAGCGCGCAAAACTGACTATCCAGCCCGCGTGTGGGGCCTGTAGCTCAATGGTTAGAGCCGGCGGCTCATAACCGCTTGGTTGGGGGTTCGAGTCCCTCCGGGCCCACCAAACCATTTGCTTTTTTGAGTGTGCACCAGGACGTGCACTGGAGCACGAGGCTCCTTTCACAAGATCATGCGTAGCGCGAGAGAACTTCACTCAGATCCCGCTTGGGACGCGTGACTTGGCCTATATTGGCCCGCTCGAACACTTGCCGCAGGTGCTGGACGATGGCTGCAGCGCTGGCCCTTGGTTCGCGTGAGCGCAGGGCCTGCAGGACGGCAGTGTGTTCATCGACGCTGCAGTCGGTTTCCTTATGCGCGCTGTGCTGGGCAAGGATCAGCGACGTCCGCGAGATCAGTGACTTGAGGATGCCGGCCAGAACATCGTTGTCGGCCATCTGGGCGGCCAGCAGGTGGAACTCGCTCGACAGCAGGATCGCCTCGGCGTGGTCGCAGGAATGGCGGACATCGCGTTCCCTCTCGATATGCCGTTCGAGCGAAGCGATCTGCTTGTCAGTGACGATGGTGGCCAGCTTCGAGGCGATCTCGCGCTCGATGCAGTTGCGGGTCTCGAAAACCTGGCGTGCCTCCTCGGGCGTTGTGCTGGCAACGAATGCGCCGCGGTTCTGACGGAACTCGACAAGCGATTCCGTGTGCAGGCGGTTGAAGGCAGCGCGCACGAGGGTACGGCTGACTGAAAACAGTGTCCCGATTGCCTGCTCGCTGAGTTTGGTGCCGGGCGTCAGTTCGCGCGCGAGGATTGCCCGGACGAGGACCTGGTAGATGGCGTCGATCTTCGAACCGGGTCTGTCCTTCGGGTCGATGTTTGCGGTTTTGGCCATTCTCTCACCTTGGCAACCTCAGGCCGCTCCTGACATGCGCTTTTTGATTTGGAGCTACCACAGCTTGGGATGGCGGTTGACGTCCTTGTAAAGGAGATAGCGAAATCTACCTGACCCTCTGGCATAACAAGCCTGCGGACAAAAAGCCCGCAACCAAAGAAAATCTCCCTTTTCGACTTCCACCCAGTCGCTGTTCAAACGGTAAACGCCTGTTCCTTCCAGGATATACAGGCCGTGTTCCATCACATGGGTCTCGAGGAACGGAATCGCCGCGCCCGTGTCGAACCAGACGATGTTGACATGCATGTCGTATCGCAGGTCGCCAGGATCGATGAACCTCGTCGAGCCCCACCGCGGTTCGCCCGGCATCGTTACCGAAGGTGCTTCGTCTTCATGCGTGAAGATCGCCGGCGGGGCACCCAGCTTGTTCGCCTTTTCGAACACCTTTCGTATCCATTGGAACTTGGCGGTACTTTGCGACGTGTTCGCAATCGTCCAGGATTGCCCGGCTGGAATGAATGCGAACGACCCGGCGCGAAGTTCGTGGCGGACCCCCAGGGTCTCCACCGTCAGCTTTCCGTCGATCACGAACAGTGCGGCTTCGGCGCGAGGGTCCGGTTCGGGCTCGTCGCTGCCGCCGCCGGGCTCGACTTCCATGAGATACTGGGCAAAAGTCTCGGCGAAGCCGGAAAGCGGTCTCGCCAGGATCCACCCGCGAGTTGACCGCCAGTCAGGAAAAAAGCTCGAGACGATATCCGTCAGGACCGAACGCGGCACCACCGCATAGGCGGGTGTGAATATGGCCTTGCTTGAAATCAGCTGGTTCTGGTCAGGTAGTCCGCCGACTGTCAGGGATGAATATCTGTCCATTTCTCGATCTTTGCCGCTCGAATTCGCCGGGGATGGCCAGTGGTCATCCCGATGCATGTTGTTCTGACAATTACGCTGTCTGTCAGCGGCGCTGAACCAGTTGCCCGTGGCCAGGCGTTCCCACAATTTCGCCTTGCAGGTAGACCGTTTCGCCGCGCACGATCGTCCGCTCGACGCTGCCGTGGAACGAGCGCCCGACATAGGGGCTGTGCTTGTAGCGATAGAACAGATCGTCTTCTTCGAGGGTCCAGGTCTTGTTGGGGTCCACGATCACAAGGTCAGCGTCGGCCCCAGGAAGGATCGCACCCTTCTTCGGGTAGAGGCCGAAAATCCTTGCCGGATTCGACGACATCATCTTGACCAGCAGTTCCCACGACATGCCTCGCTTGTGGACACCTTCGGTCATCATGGCTGGAAGGATCGACTGTATTCCCGTCACGCCGCCGGTCCCTTCCCAGGGACTGTTTTCGCCGGCGCGGTACGTTTCCGGCAGAAACGGCGAATGATCGGATGCGATGACGTCGACATTGCCGCGCAGCACCCTGTTCCAGAGTTCTTCCACCTGCGGCCGCGGCCGGATCGGCGGTGCAGCGCGCAGACGGGGTCCGACGCGGAGATAGTCGTCCATGTCGAAGAACAGGTAGTGGGCGCAGGTCTCGGCATAGACATCGACGCCCTGCAGGGCTGCCTGCCTGACAGCGTCGACGCCTTCGGCGAAACTGATGTGGCAAATGTAGAGGCTGCCGCCGGTGGATTTGGACCAGAAGATGGCGCGGTTGATCGCCTCGAGTTCAGATTCGCAAGGATGGGAATCGTTCCACGCCGCGCGGTCATGGCGGCCAATGGATTTGAAATGGGATTCCAGATGCGAAATGACGGTATCGTTTTCGGCGTGAACGCCAACCATGTTGCCAAATTCGCTCATCTTCCTGAGACCGGCGAAAAGTAGATCGTCGTTTACCTTGGGATAGTCCTTCGCCGTGCGCATGAATGCCTTGAAGGCGGCGACACCCTTGTCGTTGAGCTCATCGAGGTGTTCCAAATTGTCGTCGATCAGGCCGCCCCAGAACGCGTAGTCCACGACGGCCAGATCCTTGACCATATCGTGCTTGGCAGCGTGTGCCGCCGCCGTTGCCATCGGCGGCAGGTCGTTGAGCGGCATGTCGATCACTGTTGTGACGCCGCCGGCGGCCGCGGCTCTCGAGCCCGTCGCATACCCCTCGAACTCGCGCCCGGGATGGCTGAAATGGGCGTGCGCGTCGATAATTCCAGGCAGGACATAGTTGCCCGCTGCGTCGATGACATTGTCGGCGCTTATGGCCTGCTCACCGTCGACGATCAGGCTGATCCGACCGTCTTTTATTGCCACGCCGCCATCGAACGTCCCGGATTCTGTCACGATCCTGGCATTCTTGATGTAGGTATCCATCGTTTCTCTTCCTGTTCTGCCGATCGCTGCGCCCGATCGCCGATGTTCACTGCGCAGCGCGTCGTTCGGCCCGGGGGGCATTGAGCGTTTTCGCGAAAGCCCGCTGTTACTCATTCGTATGATCTGCGCGCCACCGATGCTTAAGCTTCGGGCGTCTTTGCCTCGCGCAGGCGTCGTTGTTCGATCTGCTCGGCCACCTGCCGTCGCTGCGCGAGCTTTGGCGCCACATAGGTTCCGATCGCGTCGATGCTGGCCGCGAACACCAGCGCCATGCCGCTGGCCACCAGTTGAACGAAGGGCGGGACGTTGAGCAGTGTCAGTCCGTTGTCGAGGACGGCCAGAAAAACCCAGGCTGCCATGACGCTCAGGATGCGCCCGCGGCCGCCGGCAAACGCCACGCCGCCCAAAAGGATGATCGTCAGGGCCTGCAATTCCATCTGCATGCCAAGGGCGCCAGGAGACACGCCATCAAGACGCGCTGCCAAGAGAACACCTGCCAGGCCGGCAGCAGCGCCGGTGATAACGTGGAGCGACAGAAGCAGCCTTCCCACTGGCAATCCGGCGAGAAACGCTGCTTGGGGATTGATCCCAACCGCATAGATATAGCGGCCCCAGACCGTCGTCGAGATGAACAGGGCAGAGGCCAGGAAGGCCAGCGCCACGATCCACAACAGCACCGGAATTCCCAGGAAGGCGCCGTTGCCGATGTAGAAGAACGTGTCGCCGAGGCCGTAGACCTCAGTTGGGTTCACCAGCAGTGTCGCGCCGCGCAGAAGGCTGAGCATGCCGAGCGTGACGATGATGGGGCTCAGCTTCAGGATTCCGCACGCCACGCCGATGATGCCGCCGATGAAGGCGCCGCTCAGGATGCCGATGACGATCGCCACGGAGGGAGGGGCGCCGAAATTGATGACGGCCAAGGCGGTCATCATGCCGGAAAATGCGATGTTCGATCCAACCGACAGGTCGACGTGTCCGGCAATCATCAGGAGCGTCATGGCGGCGGCGACAACTCCGATCGCGGCATAGTTCGTCAGCAGCACGGTGAAGTTCGAGACGCTCAGGAAATGGCTGCTCGCCAAGGCGAAGTAGCCAATCAGCACGAACAAGGCCAGAAATAGGATGTTGTTGACCACGAGGTTGCCGCTTGAGAGCAACTTCGAAAATGAGATGCGGCCTTGCCGCAGTTCATACGCCTGGTTCATGCTACCGCTTCCTGTGCGTTTTCGCGGCTGTGGGCCAGGGAAAGCAATACGCCCTCCGTGATCTCGTCGCCTTCGAGGATTCCCGCCACGCGTCCGCCGGCGAGGACGACGACGCGATGGGCGATTTGAATGAGTTCTTCTGGTTCTGATGATGTCGCGATGACTGCCCGGTCGCGGCTGGATGCCACCTCGCGCAGGGCCGCATAGATTTCGCTCCGGGCGCCGACATCGACACCTTGTGTCGGCTCGTCGAGCATCAATATCCGGCAGTTCTTGACGTCGTTCAGCCATCGGCCGATCACCAGCTTCTGCTGATTTCCACCGGAGAAACGCCTGGCTTCCAGATCGGGGCGACGGGGCTGCAAGTTGAGCTTCGCGGCGGCCTGGTCGAACAGTCCGCGCTCCCGCGACCGTCTCCTGACGAAGCCGGAGCAAAGCTCGCCGAAGCTCGATGCCAGGAGATTGTCAGCCGCCGTCAGGCCGGCGAATATGCTCTTGCGCAGCCTGTCTGAGGGAACAAGGGCCAAACCGTGCCGTTGCGCCTGTGCCGGGCTATATGGATTGATCTCCGCGTCGTAGCAGCGGATCCGGCCGCCATGAAGCCGACGCGCGCCGAAAAGCGTCTCGAGCAATTCAGTCCTTCCCGAGCCGACAAGGCCGAACACACCGAGGATTTCGCCACCGTGGAGATTGAAGCTGACAGGGCCTATCCCTGGTGCGACCATCTCGGTGAGCGACAACACGGGCATCCTGGCCGTGTCGGCGGCCTCGACCATGCGTCCCCGATCAACCGTGCGTCCGACGATCGCGTCGACAATCTGCTGCTGCGTGAAGTCGCGGACATTGCCCGTGAGCACCACTCGCCCGCCGCGCAGCACAGTGACCCGATCGGCCAGGCTGAAGACCTCACTGAGACGGTGCGTGACGTAGAGCACCGGCAGATTGTGGCTTCTCAGCTGCTTCAGGCGTTGCTCCAACCTTTCCGCTTCGCGTTCGGAAAGGGCAGCTGTCGGTTCGTCGAGGATGAGAACCTTGGGGTTGGAGGCGAGGGCCTTGACGATCTCGATCGACTGCAGCTCGGCGTTGCCGGTATCGCCGAGATCGGTGTCCAACTGCATCTCGACACCGAGATCGCCCAACAGCTTGGCGGCGCGGGATCGCTGGCGGGACCGTCGCACGAACGGGCCCCAGCAATCTTCCTGGCCGAGGAATATGTTGTCGGCAGCGCTCAACGAAAGCGCAAGCGACAGCTCCTGATAGACGACGGCGACGCCGGCCTGTCTCGACTCCCGAGGATTGAGTGATTTGTAGGATCGGTCGCCGATCACGATCTCACCGGAGTCGGCAGAGACAGCGCCGGACAAGCATTTGATCAGCGTCGATTTTCCGGCGCCATTAGCACCGAGCAAAGCATGGATTTCGCCGTCTTCGACCGACAGATCCACGCTGTTGAGGACTTTTATCCCGCCGTAAGATTTTCCTAGCCCTCGAACTGCAAATGCCATTTCGAGCTCCTCCCGTATTGAAGTGCTAGAGTGGTGGTCCCGCGAATTCAGCAGGCGCACGCGTTCTGTTCTTGTCGCGAGGATCGCGGCCGCCGCCGGGCGCGGCCGCGTCTAGTTTGCCTCGCTGCAAAAGGCCGCCAGAGCGGACCTCGCGCCTTATTTGCTGCCCTGTTCCGCGAGATACTGGGCAGCCAGCGGTGAACCCGACGCGATGAGCTCGAGCGGCACGATATTGTCGGGCGCCTTGCCTTTCGTGACAAGCTCATGAGCCGTTTCGGCGATGGCATCTCCGACACGACGGAGCGGGATCGCCATTGACGCCTTGTAGACGTTGTCGCCCTGCTGCAGCAGCGTGAGCGCCGGCGCGGTTCCATCCATGCCGCCGATGAAGATACCTGGTTGCTTCGGATCACGGCCCGAAGCCACCCACGCCTTGTAGGCGCCTTCGGTCGCCGGGTCCTCGACGCCGAGAATGACATTGACCTCCGGGTTGGCCTGCAGGATCGTGCGGGTCACGTTGAGGCCTTCGGTCGGCGTGATGGCGTTCTGCTTGGCGACGATCGCGGCTTTCGGCGCGGCCTCCGCCAGGCCTTCCTCGATCCCCTTGGTGCGGGCCTGTCCCCAGATCATCAGGTCAAAGCCCAGCAGCGCAACTTTTGCCTCGCCGCCAAGGTTTTCGTTGATCCATTGGCCAGCATACGCACCGAGTTTGCGCCCGTCATTGTACTGGTCGTAGCCGACGGTCGCATCCTGGTTTTCGATGCGATCACCGTAGGTGATCCAGTAGATGCCTGCCTCGCGAGCTTGCTTTGCCAGGGTTTCGAACGCGGCCGGATTGGGCACGTTGCAGACGATGACCGCAACCTTCTGTTCGATCCAGGTCTTGATGGCGTTGACCTGCTTGTTCATGTCCGAGCCCGGGTCATCGACCACCAGTTCGTAGCCAAGCTCGCCGGCCCTTTTCTTGGCCTGATCGAGCGAAATGATCACGGCGCCGATCTTTGACGAGTTGGGAAAACTTACGGCGATCGTCTTCGACGATTGCGCGAATGCGGGGAAAGATGCCGCTGACGCCAATCCCAACGCCAGGGTGGCCAGCGCTGCAAGGCGAACGAATTTCCGCCTGCTGGTTGTCCGTCCGGACGCTCCCTTTTCGCAGAGAGTTTCTTTCATGTGTTCCTCCTCCTTGTTGTTGTTCGCTACCTCCGTGATGTCGACGCTTACATGTCCTCCAACATGCGGCAATCCGCAGGTAACGCTGTTGGAAGTAGCACCTATATGATAGGTTGGCAAGCCAATTATATAGGTTGACATGAGCTAGGAGACATGTGACTGGAGCGCGTTCATTGGGGCGGTGCAGTTCTGGTAGCTGGGCCGCTGCTGGTGATCCATGGAATCATCCAGCGTTTTCAAACAGATATGGCGATGATTCAGGTGAGCTCGATGACCGGTGGGCTGTCTGCCCCATGGAGTGGAGCGCGAGCCTGTCTCATTGCCGGCGACAAACACTGAGCGATCCCATGACGCCGGTTCGCCAATCGATCCCTCGCTGCAAGCAGGGTTGACCGTCGCACACACCCAACAAAGGCAGGTCTCTTCATGGAAAAGCTTGACCACGAGGCGGATGAGGCGGGATCAACCGTCGAGATAGTCCTGTGCCCGGATGTCTACCCGATATCGCCTGTCCACGCCGGTGACGAGAAGGTGGGCGCGGTTTTCAAACTGATCGGCGAAGCTGACTTCTCGGTCGTCAATTTCGAAATTCCGCTCACCGATCGCGGGGTCGCGGTTCCCAAGCTCCTCAACATCAAGGCGTCTCCATCCGCTGCGGAGGGCCTGTCTTCCCTCGGCTTCAGCGTTGCCAGCCTCGCCAACAATCATGCCGGGGACTACGGTTGGGATGGTCTGCTGGATACGCGCCGTGCCCTTGAAGCGCAGTCGATCGAGGTTGTCGGCATGGGCGAAACCCTCGCTGAGGCGCTGTCCCCTGTTGTCACTAGCGTAAAGTCAAAGCGCATCGGCGTGATTGCGTTTTCCTGCTTGGCGCCGGCGGGCTTTGGAGCGTCGTCAACCCGACCTGGCATCGCTTGCCTGCAGGTGACGACGGGCTATGAGGTGGACCCGGGCTACCAGATGGAGGAGCCGGGTGACTCCGGCTGCATAACAATCCGCACCCGCGTGCGGGACCAGGATATCGCTGCTGCGTGTGAGGCAGTCAGGGAGGCGAAGAAGAGTTGCGATTGCCTTATTGCCTCAGTCCACTGGGGATTCGGGTCGACTGAAGCCTTGGCCGAGTATCAGGAACCATTGGCGAGGGCGCTGATTGACGCGGGTGCCGACGTGATCCATGGGCATCATCCACATGCGATCCAGGCGGTCGGATTCTATCAAGAAAAGCCCGTCATCTTCAGTGCAAACGTGCTGATCGGTCAGCAAGTCTTGCTACCAGCCTCAGATCAGGTCCATGAAATCTGGCGCGCCATGTCCGATGAAGGGTTTGTCACACGCCTTCATTTCGGTGCCCAGGGCGTTCGCGACATCGAGATAGTTCCGACGGTACTCAATGAGCGTCGTCTTCCTGAAATCGCCCCCCCGGAGGTTGCGGGTCGCATTTACGAGAGACTAAGCAGGCTGTCGGCCGTTCGGGGTGGGGCCGTACGGCGTGTCGAGGGACGGATAATAGTCTCCTCGATATGACGACGCATTAGATGCTTCGTCTCCAGGTTTGAGGAATTGGCTGCTGGCCGCGTTTCGGCAGCAAGCCGTCACCGTCACCACAACTGCAATGCCTGTCGAACTACCTAGTTGAGTTGCCGATCATGACGCGGCAGCTCGAAGCGCTGCGTCAGCGGAAACGGCGGCGGTGAAAGGCAAATGTGAAGTGTGCCGGGTCCAGCCATACCTGGCCCCACAGGATCGGCTTGCCCTCGACGGTAACGGTCACCGTGTCGAGAAAGAGCAGGAGCCCGTCTTCATTGCCTGCCAGTATTTCCTTGACCTCGCCGCGAGCGAGGCATGGCTTCACTTCGCTGTCGGCATAGTCAATCCGGTATTGGCCATCCGAGAGCAAGACATCGAGGATGGAGCCATCGAATTTCTTGCGGAGCATCTGTTCGTCCACCGCATCCAATGGAGCCGTATCTATAATCCAGGCTGATGGCTCCCCGTCGATTATTTTGCTGCGCTTGACCTGCAATACGGGTGCTCCAACCGGTATTTGCAGTTTCCTGCTGATGGCTGCATCCGCCTGCACATTCTCCCATCGCATATGGCCCGTTTCTACATTGTGCCCTGTCTCCCGGGCAAATGTGTCGATGGAGCCAAGTCGATCCAGTCCGTGACGAACTTCCGTCGCACGCGGCAGCACGATGGCGCCGACGCCATTTCGCACGCTGATCAGGCCGTGATCCCAAAGCGTTCGGATGGCGGCCCGGATCGTGCCGCGCGAAACTTCATAGATACCGCAGAGCTCGCCTTCGCTTGGAAGCAATTCGCCCGGCGGGGTGCGTCCGCCAACCACATAGTCGTCTGCAATGCGCTGCGCCACTTGGTCAGAGAGCGACCGCCACGCCGAAGTCGTATCAGCGTTCTGGTGTGAAGCGGGCTTGGACCGCGGCCCGCGTGTCGTCTTGCTGGGTCGCTTGGTCCCCACGGTCATCAATTCTATCCTTCCCGGTCGGCAGAGCCGACAGTAGCCAGCCCGAAAGGGCTTACCAGCGGCGTAACCCACTATGAAAAGTTAATCCACAGCTAGCCGACACAATCGACTGCCTGAATGGCTTGGATGGAAGATAGAACACCAACGGCCCTGCCGCCAGCACGGTGGTTCGACTGCTGCTGGTTGCCTGAGCACCGATACTGTTATGAGTATGAAGCTGAAGCTGCGAGCATTTGTTCTACCCGATTGGCAGGTCGGCAGGGGCCCCACCTTCTAACTTGGCGACAAACGGAAAATCGATCGTCTCGTCATGTTGCGCAAAGGTCGATTTCTTGGACGCACCAGGGCGGATCCGCGACGCAGCACATATGGCCTTCCGCGCTGATCCGGGGTGACTTCGTCGTGAGCCGACCTAGGCAACGGTGGTGGAGCCGCTGCCCTATGGGCCTAGTTCACGCAGGCAATTGGTAACGGGCTGGCTCGTTCGCCGCGTCGATGGCACGGCGAGTGCTTCCTAAATGGCTGTCGTCATGTCTGACACCGGGCTATGGGCGCACGCTTGCGATCTGTCTCTCGATATCCCGCATGATCACACAGAGCCGGGAAAGATCGTCCTGCCACGTCGATGATTGATCCGGGCCCTTGAAAACGCTGCATCGTTCCAGCTCGCGCATGGTGCTTTCAATCGCGCGCAGCCGCTCGAGCTTGCGCTGCGGGCTCAGCGAGGAATCTTCACATATGTCTTCAAGCGTCATGCCAGCATCCCAATGGAGGGAGGCTTATAGATGGCATCGAATTCAGTGCCAATGGTTCAGAGGTCTCCGGTCAAAACCGCCAAACAACAATACGGCTCCACATCGCCAAGCCGCTTGTCGGCTCATGAATCCTGCTGAGCCGCATGGCGGCGCCGGAGGCATGCGACCCGCGCCGAGCAACGCTGCCGAGCCGCGCAATCATTAGATGCAGACCTCCGGCGACGGGCCGAGCAGACAGGTCCAGGCTGATCCTGCAGACCGGTCACGCCTTCGGACTCGCGAGACGCTCCAGCGCGTCGACGATCAGGTCGCAGAATTTGGGGTGGTCGAGCTGCATTGCCACGCTGTGGCGGAAGTTGACCTGCTCGCTGGCGGTGCCGCCGAAATGGCGCATGCCGCCCATCTTCTCGAAGTTGCAGACCGTCATGCCCTTGGTCCAGCGGCCGGCGATTTCGACGCGGATGTCGGCTTTTTCGGTGGTGACGACGGACGGGTCGATCATGGCCGCGACGCAGCAGGCATCATGCACGGCAGGGTGCGCGATCTGCAGCAGGCCACTATGCGTTGTCGCGATGAACTCCCAGATGTCGAGAATGAACTTGCTGATCGGGCCGCCGACGCCGCGCACCCTATCCTGGAGTTCCGGGGTGGCGAGCGCCTGGTGGGTGAGATCGAGCCCCACCATGGTGACGTCCCAATTGGCGCGGAACACGACATCGGCGGCTTCCGGATCGCCGTAAATGTTGAATTCGGCAGCGGGCGTGATGTTGCCACGCGTATAGCTGCCGCCCATCGCGACGACCCGCTTCACCCGCTCGACGATGCGCGGTTCCTTGCGCGCGGCAAGCGCGATATTGGTGTAGGGACCGACCGGCACGAGCGTGACGGTCCTGGGCTCATGCGCCATGACGGTATCGATGATGAAATCTACGGCGTGACGCTTGTCGAGCTCGAAGGACGCCGGCGGCAGCACGGGTCCGTCCAGCCCGGTCTCGCCATGGATCTCGATGGCCAGAACCTGGTCGCTGATCATCGGCGCGGGTGATCCCTTGGCGACCGGCACCTTGATGCCATAAGCGGTGCACACCGAAAGCGCATTGCGCGTGGTGTTCTCGACATTGTGGTTGCCTGAAACGGTGGTGATGCCGAGCAGGTCGATGTTTGGATTGCCTGCCGCCAGCAGGATGGCAATGGCATCGTCGTGTCCGGGATCACAGTCCAGGATGATCTTTTCCATGGGGGCGCCTTTCTGTCTTTGGCGACTAGAGACCGCCGCGCCAGGCGCCGTCAAGGTTCCGGTCCGACCGGCTCCAATCAAGGCATGGTTGCCAACGCAACCGCAGCGATTGGTCCCGGAACGGCGATCCGAGAGCCAGCTCTCTGGCTCGGTTATCTTGCGTGATGCCGACGATCATGCTTGATGCCGCCAGTATTTCACTGCACATCGCTCAGCATGTCGGATGAGACAAGGAACCTGCGTCGGGATTTGCTGTGGGCCTGGCCCACATCGCTGATCCTGCATGGGTTACTCATCGCGGTCTTGGTGGCCTACAGCCAGCCGAAGCTTCCTGAACAGCAGGAGGAGGCGGTTAACGTCACTCTGGTGCCTCCGCCGGAACAGCCGAAGCCGAAAGCTGCTCCTCCTCCGCCGGCAAAGGTGCCCGATGCCGAAAAGCCAGCGGAGCCGAAGCCGCAACCTGCACCGGAGCAGCCGCCCAAGTCGGCGCAAATCGAGGTGCTGAAGCCTGTTTTCCGGTTCGGAGACAAGGATGCCGGTTCCGGCAAGTCCCAGGACAAGGACAACATCCAGGATGCCTCGATCCCGCCGGCGAAGGACAAGGAGCTGACGCCGCCTTCCGAGGAGCGGCCGGATACAGCCAAGGACGCCGCGACGCAGGCGGCCGCGGCAAAGGATGCCGAACCAGCCCAGAATGCTGCGATCGAGTCGACCTCGGACAAGGACACGGGCAAACAGGAGGCTGAAAAGCAAGAGGGCCTGGCGGACGGTGCCGACAAGCAATCGGCCATGGCACCGGCGCCATTGGGCACTGCTGGCACCGACGGTGAGATCGCGCTACCCGCCTTGGCCAAGGCGCCTGAACCCAGGCCCGCCAACGCGCCGAAGCCCAGCCTGAGGAAGGTCCCGAAACCCGGAAGCGGCAGTGCCGGGCCAAACCCAGGGAATGCGGACGTTGCCACATCGCAGCCCTTCTCGGGATTGCCGGGCGTTCGACGGCCCCGGTCGCAAGGTGGCGGCGGAGATGCCCTGGCGACGACGTCGATGGCTGGCGTGCCACGCGACAAGCGTGCGGCCAAACTCTGCGCCAGCGCGCTGCAGCAGCAATTGGTCGACGCTTCCTATTCCCCCGACCTGGTGCCACTTGTCCCGCTGAAGCGGGGCAATGTCCTTGACGTGCCGGAGGCTGCATTCCGCACGCGAACGGCATGGCACGCGCTGAGCTTTCGATGCGAGGTCGATAGCGAGGCGACGACAATCCGGTCCTTGTCCTTCCGCGTCGGAGCCAGGATCCCGCCTGGCGAGTGGGCGCGCCTGGGGCTGCCTGCAAGTAACTAGTGGTTTGCCGGAAGGCGTATCCCGATCTTGGCTGAATGTAACGCTGCCCTTCCGCTGTAGCGCCATTGCGTGGTATCAAGCGCCCAGAGGGATAACCGAAGCTCAGCCTCGAAACCCGGCAAGCACGTCGTGCGGTGTCGGGACGTTTTTTCTTCCCGGCATGGCGCGACCATGTTTCGGAAGGCAGCACATGGATCCTCGCATCTTTCTCTTGGCCCTGGCGACGTTTGCCACCGGCACGGCCGAAAACATCGTCATCGGCATTCTTCCCGACGTCGCTGCAGGCCTTGGCGTTTCGCTTGGCCTGGCCGGTCAGTTGACGGCCGTCTTTTCGCTGACCTTTGCGCTGGCCGCGCCAGCAGCACTTGTGCTGACCAGGCGCATGGAGCGCAAGACGATCCTCGCTCTCGCCCTGGCTTTGTTCATCGCGAGCAATCTGGTCGCGGCGCTGAGCCCTGGTATCGCGGTGTTGTTTGCCGCACGCGTTGCCATGGCGGCTGCCAGCGCCACCGTCTGCCTTGTCGCCACCATGCTGGCTGTCGAACTCGCCGGGCCCGACAGGCGCGGGCGGGCAATTGGCCTGATCTTCATGGGTATCAGCGGGTCGATGGTGCTCGGCGTGCCTGCCGGAATGTTGATCAGCAGCCTGTTTGGCTGGCGCAGCGTGTTCGTGGCGCTCGCACTGCTGGCCGTTCTTATCCTTTCGGTGTGCCAGCTGTTTCTGCCAGTTTCAGGCAGAAGGCCGCGCGATGTGCCCGGCTATCGCCGCCATTTCGGGGCGCTGCGGCTGATATCCGGGCAACTGGTATCCATCCTGATGATCGGCGGCCACTTCGTCCTGTTCGCCTATCTCGCGCCCTATGCCGTCGACGCGGTTGGATTCGATGCTGACAAGCTCGTGCCGATCTTCGTTACCTTCGGCGCCGCCGGTGTCAGCGGTGGTTATCTCGGCGGCTGGCTGACTGACATTGTCACGCCGCGCACTGCGATCCTCGTTGTACCGCTCGCCTATCTCGCCGTCCTGCTCGCCATTCCGGCGGCGTCTTCCATGCCGCTCGCATTCCTCGGCCTGATGATGGTCTGGGCCTGCATCAGCTGGATGATCTCGCCGGTGGTGCAGAGCTTCCTGATCAGCGCCGGGCCCGACACCGCGGAGGCCGGCGTCAGCCTCAATCTGTCCGCCATGCATGTCGGCGTCGCCCTCGGCACCGCGATCGGCGGGCTTGCGCTCGAGCGCGGCTCGACGGCGGCCTTGCCATGGACGGGGGCGGTCCTCGCGGCCCTTGCCGTCGTCGCCAGCCTGGTTGCTGCCTGGCGTGTCGCAGACAAGCCGAGGAGGCCTGCCATCGAAGTTTGAAAAGTCGAACATTTCGTTCGACTATGCCGGCATGAAGCGCTTCGCATTCGTCCTTGCCCGCGATTTTACACTGTCGCCGCTGTCGTTGTTCGTCGACACGCTCCGGCTCGCCGGGGACGAGGGCGATCGCAGCCGGCGCGCCGCCTTCGACTGGCAGATCATTGGCGAGCTCGGGCTGCCCATCCGGGCGAGTTCCGGCATCGAGCTGATGCCGACGGCGCCAGCCCTCCGCCCCGAGGACTACGACAACATCCTGGTGGTGGGCGGGCTGCTCGGACGAAAGAATTCGCTGCCGGCGTCGGCGGAGCGGTTCGTCGAGAGCGCCGCACGGAAGGGCGTTCCAGTGGGCGCCCTGTGCACCGGCAGCTTCGTGCTCGCGGAGATGGGGCTGCTCGACGGCCACCGGGCTTCGGTGAGCTGGTTCCACATCGAGGATTTCCGCTCACGTTTCCCCGACGTCGACGCTTCATGCGACAGGCTGTTCATCGTCGATGGCAACAGGGCGACATGCTCGGGAGGGGCGGGCGCCGCAGACCTTGCGGCCCATCTGGTCTCCGAGGTCATCGGCGAGCAGTCGGCGTCCAAGGCGTCGCGAATCCTCCTGCTCGACCGGGTTAGGGATGCCGACGCCGTGCAGCCCAACCTCGAGCTTTTCCCCGAGGCGAAGACGCTTTCGGTGCGCCGGGCGTTGCTGGTGATGGAAAGCAACCTCCAGGAACCGCTCGCGATCGTCGACGTCGCCCGTTCGGTCGGCGTGTCCACGCGGCAGCTCGACCGCGATTTCGCCGCTCAGCTCGGCACCAGCCCCGCGCGAGCCTATCTGAAGCTGCGCATCAGCCTGGCCACGCGCCTGCTGAGCTCGGGCAAGAACCCGGTCGGCGAGGTGGCCTTCCAGGCCGGCTTCGTCAATGCCGGGCACTTCAGCCGGGTGTTCCGCAAGATGACGGGCCTGTCGCCAACGGAAGCGTCGCGTCGCTCGCCGGCACTGTGAAACTGTAACAAAAATGTTTCTGGATTGGGTGCCGACCTGCTGAGTGATTGTGTGAATCGGTATTCGTGAGCTATATCAGTTGCATCATGGCAGCATGTGCCGCCTTCGCAGAGCAGGTTTCAGCATGTCCAAGCACGAAGTGATCGACGCCGAAACGGCCGAGCTCAGCACTGACGACGTCTATGCCGGTCTGGTCGAGGCAATCCTGTCGCGCGATCTCAAGCCGGCGATGAAGCTGTCGGAAGAAACGATCGCCAGTTCCTTCGGCGTCAACCGGATGGTTGTGCGCGCGGTGCTCAACCGGCTGCACGGCGAGGCGCTGGTCGAGATCCACAAGAATCGCGGCGCCTACGTGTCGTCGCCGACGGTCGAGGAGGCGCGCGAGATATTTGATCTGCGCATCGTTTTGGAGCGGGAAGTTGCGGCGCGGCTGGCCAGGCAGATTACGCCGGCGCAGCTCGACGAGTTGCAGAAGCAGGTGGCCGATCATCGCGACAGTTACCGCGCCGGCCGCGATGCCGAGTCACGCCGTTTTGCCGAGCGGTTCCACCAGCGCGCTGCCGAGATGGTGGGCAACCGGGTGCTGGAGGCGACGCTGGGCAAGCTGATCACCCGCAGCGCGCTTGTCATGGCGCTTTACGGACGCAGCTCGTCGTCGGAATGCGGCATCGACGAGCATGACGCGATATTGGAGACGTTGCGCAAGCGCGATGCCGCGGCGGCGTCGGATGCTATGGTGCATCACCTCGAGCACATACTGGAGCGGGTCAGCCTGGATGGCGAACCGGCCGAAGAGCCGGGGTTGGGCGAGATCCTGTCGCGCTACGCGTCGCGGCCCGCCAAGGCAAAGTAGGCCGCCCCGAAGGACGGCCCCTGCCTGTCTGTCGCCATAGGCACCTGCCAAGGCGAAGCGAGGCCGCCCGACCTACGGCCCGGCCTCGCGTCTCACTGTCGTCTCAGGCGACCAGCTTTTCGAACCTGTCCATGATCTCTGGCCGCCGCTTGGCGAGCCGTGCCTTGATCGCCTCAACATCGACGGTGAGGATTTCGCGGTCCTTCATCACCAGCTTGCCGTCAACGATGACGGTGCGGACGTCGCGGCCGACCGTGGTGGTCGATGCGGTGAACAGCGGATCATAAATCGGCTGCTGGTCGATGTCGGAGGCGTCGACCAGGATGAAGTCGGCCTTGAAGCCGTTTTCCAGCCGGCCCAACTCATGGCCGACGCCGAGCGCGCGCGCGCCGCCGTGGGTCGCGATCTTGAGCAGTTCGTCGCTCGAAATCGCCGTGCGCATGTGCCAGGGCGTGCCGGCCACCAGTTGCTGGCCGATACGGGCGGCATGCGCCACCTGGAACAGGTCGAGCGTGCCCGAGGAGGCCGCGCCGTCGGTGCCAAGGCCGATATCGATGCCACGGCGCCACATCTCGGCGACCCGCGGCTGGCCGACGGAGTAGTTGTGCAGGCCGCAATGGCAGGCCGACACCTTGTGCCGCGCATAGAGGTCCACTTCCTCCGGCGACAGGAAGATCGAATGCGCGCCGTGGAAATGGTGCGATAGCACGCCCAGTTCTTCCAGATATTCGGTCGGGCGCTTGCCGTAGCGCTCCAGCGCGAAGTCGATCTCGTAGATGCCCTCGCAGAGATGAGTGTGAACCTTGACGTTGAGGTCCTTGGCTGCCTGGCCGATGCCCTTCACCAGTTCCGGCGTGCAGACAACGATCTGGCGCAGCGAAAGGAACGCCTTGACGCGCTCGTGCTTAGACCAGCGCTGCACCAGCTCGACGTTGCGGTCATAGGCCTGCTGGGTCTTCATCATCAGCGCGTCAGGCACGCCCATGCCGGTGTCGCAAGTCGACTGCGCGATAAAGCCGCGGATGCCGACCTCGTCGGCGGCGCGGCCCATCTCGTCGGGGTGCGGGCCGCCGGCCTCGGCAAAGCAGGTGGTGCCGACGCGCAGCATGTTGGTGTAGGCGGCCAGCGCCGACAGGTGCACGTCTTCCGGTTCGAGCATCGCCTCGAACGGCAGGTAGTAGTGCTTCCACACCGGCATTTTCGGGGCGCGCGTGCGGGTGATCTCCGACAGCTTGCCGCGCAAAAGGTGCTGGGCGGTGTGGAAATGCGCGTCGACCATGCCGGGCATCGCGATCTGGCCGCTGGCGTCGATTGTCTGGTTCGCTCGGTAGAGCTCCGATACCTCCGAAGCCTTGCCGGTCCACACGATGCGGCCCTTGTCCACGGCAAGCGCTGCATCGCGGATGACCGTGTCTGCATCGTTCATGGTGATCAGGTCGCATCCCTTGACCATGAGGTCGACCGCTGACGGCCCTGATGTCTGCGTAGTCATCTCATCACTCCTTCCATTGTTGATCCTGACGCTGCGGCTGTGCCTCGAAACCAGGCAGTTGCCCCAGCCGTCTGGCTGCGTTGGGCGCATACCGCCAAAATTTTGGACAAACTGCAATATCTTCTTTGTGAATGATCTTCAAAAATGATTGTAACAAAAACCTCAAAATTATGTTGCAACTTTTTTTGAGGAGTGTCACGATGATGGAAAGGTCGGGTTGCCAAGCAGCTGCCCGGCATCAGGAGGATCGCCAGAATGACGCTTGAAGACGCACCGGTTGGCCCCGCAGCGCCGCTGCATGACGCAGTGCCGGCCGCGGCAGGGGAGGCGACGCTGATCCTGAAGGGCTGCCGGCTGCTCAACGTCTATTCAGGCGTGACCGAAGAGACCGACATCACCATCTCGGGCGAGCGCATCGTCTCAATCGCCAGGCGCGACAGCTACGCCGGCGCCGAAGTGATCGATTGCCAGGGCTTGTGGGCGATGCCGGGCATGATCGACTGTCACATGCATGTCGACACGACGTTCCTGTGGCCCGGCGAGCTAGCACGGGTGCTCTTGCCGCTTGGTACCACGAGCGTGTTCGTCGACACCACCAACAACGCCCATACTGGCGGTGTCGAAGCCGTCGACGTGCTGCGCCGTTCCTTCGAGGGGTTGCCGCTGCGCGGCTATGTGGCCGCACCTTCCTACTGTCCGTTCGATGCAACGCTTGGCACGGCAGCGGTCGAGATGAATTCGGCCGACATCGCCGAACTGCTCAACGACGGCTGCATGAGCATCGGTGAGACCGTCTGGTCGCGGATCGCGCTGGAAGACTTCGACTACATGCGTGTCATCCAGACCTGCCGCGAGGCGGGTTTCCGGGTCAGCGGCCATGGCGGCGAAATCCGCCGCGGCGACGAGGCCGCCTTCGACGGTTATGTCGCGAGTGGCATCCAGGACGACCATTGCATCGGCCGGGGCGAGGACATCCTGCCAAGGTTGCGGCGCGGGCTGAAGCTGTTTTTCGTTGAATGCACCGGCCGGCGCGGCCAATTGCGGCCGCTGCTCGACGAGATGCTGCGCAAGGGGCTGTCCTTCCGCCAGGTCTGCATGTGCATCGACAACAACACCTCGATCGACATGGTGACCAAGGGCTACGGCTATATCGACTATCTGGTGCGCATTGCGCTGGAGGCGGGTGTCTCGCCGCTCGACGCCTACAGGATGGTGTCGCTCAATCCGGCAGAGCATTTCCGGGTGACCGACCAGATAGGCTCGATCGCGCCCGGCCGTTTTGCCGACATCCTGCTCATGACCGCGCCCGATGCGTTTCCGCCGGAATATGTCATCGTCGGTGGCAAAGTGGTGGCCCGCCGCGGCGAGCTGCAGATCGACATCCCCAAGCCGAATTTCCCCGAGAGCTACCGCAACTCGATCAAGCTCGAAAAGGTCGAACGTGCATCGCTCAAATGCGACGCGCCCGAAGATGCGACGTCGGTGCAGGCGCGTGTTTTCGAGGTGGTCGACGGCGACTCCTTCAATCGCGGCTTTGTCCACACGCTTGCCGTTACGGGCGAGGGTATCCAGCCCGACCCGGCCAACGACATCCTGAAGATCGCGGTCGTCGAGCGTTACGGCCTGCACGGCAAGATCGGCACTGGTTTCGTCAAGGGGTTCGGGCTGAAGCGTGGCGCGCTGGCGACGTCGATATCGGTGCCGTTCAACAATGTCGTCGTTGTCGGTGCCACAGACGACGACATCTGGCACGCCATCCAGCGCATGGGCGAGATCCAGGGCGGCTTCATCGCCGTCGCCGATGGCGAGGTGCTTGCCGAGGCGCCGCTGCGCGTCGGCGGCATCATGTCGGAAGAGCCCTATGAGGTGCTGCTTGCCAGTATCGACAAGGCGCAAGCAGCGGCCGCCGAGCTGGGTTGCGCGCTTACCGATCCGTTCAAGACGCTGGTCTCGACTATCCACACCACGCTTCCCGACCTCGGCCTGACCGACAAGGGGTTGATCAATTCGCGCATCGGCGTCGGCACCACTGTCGTCGTGGAAGGAGCTCAAGATGCTGGCCACTGACGCTTCCGTCGAAACGGCGCTGGCAGGAGTCCGTGTCTCCCTGGCCCGGCAGCCGGCCGACCTGCTGCTCGCCAATTGCAACCTTGTCAATGTCTGGTCGGAAGAGACCTACACGGCCTCAATCGCCATCGCGGGTTCGCGCATCGTTGCGATCCGCACAGGCTATGACGGTGACGCCAGGCACATCATCGATTGCTCGGGACGCTATGTCCTGCCCGGTTATGTCGAATCCCTGACTGGTGTTTCGTCGGACGCCGAACGGCTCGCCGCGACCCTGCTTCCGCTGGGCGTGACGTCCATTGTCTCGACCGAGACAGGCGCGATCGCGCCAAATTCCGGACAGCCCGACGTGCGGCGCTGGCATCTGGCGGCCGAAGGACCTGGCTGGCTTGACGGTGTGGGCCGCGCCCGCCTTGTCCATCAGCAGCAGGTCTGCTCCGCCGCCGGAGCTGCCCTTGATGCGGTTGCCGCGGGAATGGCGGTGGTTCTCGAAGTTGGCTCCGATCCCGTCAAGCGCCTCGCCTTGCTGCGCACGGTGGCTGCCGTCGGGCTCGAGACGGCACGGCTTATGCTTCGCCACGGTGAAGCGAACAACGGCGCCATCGCCGTGCGGCCGGTGTTGGGCGCTGCGGTTCAGGCCGGCATTCCGCTCCATCGCGCGGTGCAGATGGCAGGCTTCAACGCCACCGTGCAGCACGGCATCGAACATGACGTCGGTTCCGTGGCGCCGGGACGCTTGGCCGACCTTCTGATCGTGGACGACATCGCCCAGGCGGTGCCGTCAGTCGTCATCCTCGACGGTCGCATCGTCGCTCGCGACGGCCGGCTGGAGGAGGGCGCCCAACGTTGAGCCAAGCCGGACAAGGCGTCCGGTGCTAGAATGGCCGCCAACGGCGCGGCGGCCCGGGAGGAGCGGTCCAGGGAGGACCGAACCTTTGACGCGTCGACAATAACAAAGGGAACTCTGACATGACCAAACACACATTCGGACGGAACCTGATCAGATGGAGTGCCGCCGTCGCGCTCGCTTCGACGATGCTGTCGCCGGGAACCGCTTCGGCCGAGACCGTGCTGCGCGTCGCCATGACGCTTGGCGACATCCCGGCCTGGACCGGCCAGCCTGATCAGGGCTACGAGGGCTACCGCTTCGTCGGCTTCAACCTGCATGACGGGTTGATCAACTGGGACCTCTCCAAATCCGACAAGGAGCCGACACTCCGCCCGGGCCTGGCGACCAAATGGGAGGTCGACCCCGCCAATCACAAGCGCTGGATCATCACCTTGCGCGAAGGCGTGAAGTTCCATGACGGCTCCGACCTGACACCCGAGGTCGTCGCCTGGAACTTCGCCCGCCTGACAGACAAGACCACGCAGGGCTTCGACCCGGCGCAGTTCGCTCGCATGCGCACCCGCGCCAGCAACATCGACCATGTCGAGCCGCTGGGTGCCAACCAAGTGGCGCTGTTCACCAAGGCGCCGGATTCATTCACGCCGTTCAGCCTGACCAACTTCTTCATGATCTCCAAGGTCGCGCTGGAGAAGGCGAACTGGGATTATGCCGTCTATGCCAAGGCGCCGGCTGGAACCGGCCCCTACAAGTTCGACAAGGTCGTTCCGCATGAGCGGCTCGAGCTGGTGAAGAACGAGAACTACTGGGACAAGGACCGCATCCCGAAGCACGACCGCCTGGTGCTGGTGCCGATGCCGGAAGCGACCACGCGCACGGCAGCCCTCCTGTCGGGCCAGGTCGATTTCGTCGAGGCGCCGTCGCCCGACACCATCCCGAGGCTGCAGTCGGCGGGCATGACGATCGTCACCAACACCTATCCGCACAACTGGACCTACCAGGTCAACATGGTCGATCCGCCCTTCAACGACATCAAGGTGCGTCAGGCGGCCAACCACGCTGTCAACCGCGAGGATGTCGCTGCGCTGCTCGGTGGAACCGGCGAACCCGGCTATGCCATGCTGCCGCCGAGCTCGCGCTATTTCGGCCACCCGGTGAGATACGATTTCGACCCGGAGAAGGCGACGGCGCTGCTCAAGGAAGCCAATTGCTTCCCTTGCGAGATCAACGTGGCGATGTCGACGGCCGGTTCCGGCCAGATGCAGCCTTTGGCGATGAACGAGCTGGTCAAGTCGCAGTTGGAAGCCGCCGGCTTCAAGGTCAACTTCAACGTCATGGACTGGAGCGCGCTGCACGACGTCAGCCTGAAGGGCCGCGAGGCGTTTCCCGACACCGACGCCATCAATGTCAGCCGGGCGCCGATGGAGCCTTACAATGGCGTGCTCGGTTTCGTCATGAAGAGCCGCTTCGCGCCCAACGGGCCGAACTGGGGTTGGTTCTCGACCGACGAGATCGACGCGCTCGGCAAGAAGGCGATGGAAACCTTCGACGAGCCGCAGCGCGACGCGATGATCACCAAGATTCATGAACTGACGGTCGCCCAGGCGCCGATGGTCTACATCGCGCACGACCTCAACCCGCGCGCCATGTCGCCCAAGGTCAAGGGCTTCGTCCAGGCGCAGAGCTGGTTCCAGGACCTGACGCCGATCGTCGTTGAACCATAAGCACAAGGAGAAAGGCGCCGAGGACGAACAGGAGACAGGACCATGTGGCTTTATGCATTGCGGCGTATTGTCTATGCCGTCCCCATCGCTCTCGGCGTATCGATCATCTGCTTCGGGCTGGTTTTCCTGGCCCCGGGCGACCCGCTCGGCTCGCTTTTGCCGCCAGACGCTTCGCAGGCCGACATCGAATATCTGCGCGGCGTCTACGGTTTCGACCGGCCTTTGCCGGTGCAGTATTTCGACTGGCTGATGCGGGTTGGCACCGGTGATCTCGGCAACTCGATCCAGAGCGGCCGGCCGGTGCTGACGGAAATCTCGCATGCGCTGATGAACACGGTCCTCGTGTCGTTTGGCGCGGTGGCGATCGCCTTCTCCATCGCCTTCGTGCTCGGCACCATTGCCGCCTATCATCTCGGCACCTGGGTCGACCGTACTGTAACCGGCCTGTCGATCGCCGGCGTCAGCGTGCCCAATTACTGGTTCGGCGTCGTGCTGGTGATCATCTTCGCCGTCGAGTTCAACCTGTTGCCAGCCATGGGCATGGGCAGCGGCGGTTCCGAGAATTTCAGCATCTTCGAGTGGGAGCAGCTGCAATACGCCATCCTGCCCATCGCCACCATGTCGCTGGTACCGCTCGGCGTCATCATGCGCAACACCCGCTCGGCGGTCGCCGACGTGCTGTCGCAGGATTTCGTCCAGGCGCTGCGGGCCAAGGGCCTGGGTGAATGGGCGGTTGCCCGCCACACCATCCGCAACGCGCTGCCGCAGGTGCTCGCCGTGATGGGCCTGCAGTTCGGCTATCTCGTCGGCGGCTCGATCCTCGTCGAGACTATCTTCAACTGGCCGGGCACCGGCTTCCTGCTCGGCAAGGCGATCCTGACCCGCGACGTACCAGTCGTGCAGGGCGTGGTGCTGGTGCTCGCCATCTGCTTCGTCATCACCAACCTGTGCGTCGACCTCATCCAGACGGCTGTCGATCCACGCATCAAGCGCGGCTGACGGGAGGACATCATGACTGACGCTACTTTCGACACTCCTTCGCGCTCCGCCGCACCCAAGGTGCGCAGCTACTGGCAAAGCGTGGGCCACCGGCTGAGCTACGACCACGTGACGCTGTTCTTCGCCGGGATCATCCTTCTTGTCGTGCTGTCGGCGGTGTTTGCGCCATGGCTGACATCGGTGGACCCGAACAAGCCGCAAATGATCGCCCGGCTGAAGCCAATCGGCACATCAGGCCACTGGCTTGGCACCGACGAACTTGGCCGCGACATGCTCGCCCGCTTGCTCTATGGCGGCCGCGTGTCGCTGGCGATGGGGCTGGTGCCGGTTATGCTGGCGACTGTTATCGGCG
This sequence comes from Aminobacter sp. LjRoot7, assembly GCF_964252895.1. Lineage (NCBI taxonomy): Bacteria > Pseudomonadati > Pseudomonadota > Alphaproteobacteria > Hyphomicrobiales > Phyllobacteriaceae > Aminobacter > Aminobacter sp. LjRoot7. The sequence continues at coordinate 488,371 of NZ_CAXUPX020000001.1, read as the reverse complement.
GCTTCCTCGGCGTGGTCGCTGGCTATGCCGGCGGCTTCGTCAACACCGCGATCATGCGGGTGATGGACGTCTTTTACGCCTTTCCGTCAGTGCTTCTGGCGGTCGCCGTCTCCGGCATGATGGGCGGCGGCATGCTCAACGGCCTGTTGGCGCTGACCCTGGTGTTCATCCCGCCGCTGTGCCGCATTTCGGAGACGGCAACTGCCCAGGTGCGCAGCCTCGACTTCGTCGAAGCGGCCCGCGCCAGTGGCGCTGGCATGGGCTCGATCATCGTGCACCACATCCTCGGCAACGTGCTCGGGCCGGTGTTCATCTATGCGTCCAGCCTGATTTCGGTCTCGGTGCTTTTGGCCGCCGGCCTGTCGTTCCTCGGCCTCGGTGTCGAGCCGCCGACGCCTGACTGGGGCCTGATGCTCTCGGCCTTGCGCCAGGCAATCTACATCGACCCGTATCTGTGCGCCTTGCCCGGTGTCGCGATCTTCATCACCTCGCTGTCGTTCAACATGGTCAGCGATGGTTTGCGGCAGGCAATGGACGTCAGGCAGTGAGATCGGAGGCGAAAATGGACGCTCAATTGGCAATTCCTGCCGCGGCACTTTTCGACGCCCTGGCAACGCCCGAAACCGGCGGCAGCAAGACCCCGCGTGGCGGATCGGCCGCGATGCCGGCCATGCTGGTGGTCAAGAACCTGAAGAAGTACTTCCCGGTGAAGGGCGGGCTGCTCAACCGCAAGGTCGGCAACGTGCACGCCGTCGACGACATCTCCTTCACCGTTTTCAAGGGCGAGACGCTGGGTGTCGTCGGTGAGTCCGGTTGCGGCAAGTCTACCTTGGCCAAGCTCCTGATGTACCTGATGCCACCGGATAGCGGCGAGATCGCCTTTGGCGGCCGCACCGTCGGCGACAAGGACGGCCTGCCGCTGCGCGAACTCCGACGCAACCTGCAGATGGTGTTCCAGGACAGCTATTCCTCGCTCAATCCGCGCCTGCCGGTCGAGGCCTCGATCGCTTACGGACCTCGTGTCCACGGCATGAGCGCCGATAAGGCGCGCGAGGCGGCGCGCAGCCTGCTCGGCAAGGTCGGCCTGCGCCCCGAGCTGTTCGGACCTCGTTATCCGCACGAGCTGTCGGGCGGCCAGAAGCAGCGCGTCAACATCGCCCGTGCACTGGCGCTCGACCCCAAGATGCTGATCCTCGACGAGGCGGTGTCGGCGCTGGACAAGTCGGTCGAGGCGCAGGTGCTGAACCTTTTGCGCCAGCTCAAGCGCGAGTTCGACCTGACCTACCTGTTCATCTCGCACGACCTCAACGTGGTCCAGTACATCTCCGACCGCGTCATGGTGATGTATCTTGGCCAGGTCGTCGAAATGGGTCCTGTCGACCAGATCTACAACGGCCCGAAGCACCCCTATACGGCGGCGCTGCTCAGGTCGCGGCTGGCAATGGACCCTGACGACAAGATCGTCACGCCGCCGCTGACCGGCGATCCGCCCAATCCGATCAACCCGGCTCCTGGCTGTCGCTTCCGCAGCCGCTGCCAATTCGCCGAAGCCATCTGCGAAAGCAAGGCACCAGTGCTCGGCGCCTGGGCCAACCGGGGTTCGCATGTCGCTGCCTGCCACATGGCCGATCCGCAATCGGGGCACACAAGGGCAGGGACCGCAGCCCACGACGCGCTTGCACAGGAGGCGACACGATGAACGCGCCCGCAACCGAACAGACCGCCCGGCCGCTGGTCGAGGTCCGCGACCTCAATGTCAGGTTCGAGACGCGCGACCGCACCGTGCACGCCGTCAACGGCGTGTCGTTCGACGTAATGCCGGGCGAGGTGCTGTGCATCATTGGCGAGTCCGGCTCCGGCAAGTCGGTGACAATGCGCGCGCTGATGCGGCTGTTCTCGCCGCGCATTACCCGGGTTTCGGGGAACATCCGCGTCGCCGAGCACGACATCATGGCGGTCAGCGAGCGCCAGCTCAGTGACATCAGGGGCTCGACCATCTCGATGGTGTTCCAGGAGCCGATGACGGCGCTCGACCCGACCTACACGATCGGTGACCAGATCGCCGAGACCATCGTGCGCCACCAGCACTGCAGCCACGGCGAGGCGATGGCCAAGGCGCTGGAGCTGTTGCAGTTCGTCAAGGTGCCGAACGCCGAGCGGCGGCTGAAGGCCTATCCGCACGAGCTGTCGGGCGGCCTGCGCCAACGCGCCATGATCGCGGTCGCCCTGTCATGCCGGCCGAAGCTGTTGCTTGCCGACGAGCCGACAACCGCACTCGATGCGACAGTGCAGATCCAGGTGCTGTTGCTGCTGCGCAAGCTGCAGCAGGAGCTTGGCATGGGGGTGATCTTCGTCACCCACGATCTCGGCGTGGCCGCCCAGATCGCCGACAAGGTGGCTGTGATGTATGCCGGGCGCATCGTCGAATATGGCTGCGTGCGCGACGTGCTGCTTAAGCCGTCGCACCCTTACACGATGGGCATGTTAGCCTCGACCGTGCACGGCCAGGATCGCGACACCGACATCGACGCCATCCCCGGCACGCCGCCCGACATGAGCCGGCTCGCCGAAGGCTGCAGCTTCGCGCCACGTTGCCGTTTCGCCGTCGATGCCATTTGCACGAAGGACAGCCCACCGCCGCTCTCGCTCTCGCAGAGCCGCGAAACGCGCTGCTTCCGGGCGGCGGAACTGTTCACCCGGCCGGCCTTGGCAACGTCATCTTCGGAAGCAGTGGTTAACGCCGGCTAGCCGTTCGGCCTCCCCCCGCGGTTTCAAGCGCCGCGGGGTGCGTCGAGATCATTTGCGGTTTGCTTCCCCACCGCATGTTCCCATGATCTGGCGCCGCTGGTGGATTGGCCGGGAACGTTTTGAGGCCGATCCACCAGCATTTCTTTCGAAGTGCTGACAGTTTCGACGATTACACGCTCACTCCGGCAGTCGGCACCTTCACCTCCGGCATAGCGCCGATCAGCATGCGGGCGTACTCGCTTTTCGGGGCGTCGAAGATCTCGGCGCAGTCGCCCTGTTCGACGAGCTCGCCGCGGTTGATGAGCGCCACCCGGTCGCAGAGGTAACGCACCACCGCCAGGTCGTGGCTGATGAAGAAGTAGGTCAGGCCGAGACGATCCTGCAACTCGCACAGCAGATTGAGCACCTGCGCCTGCACCGAGACGTCGAGCGCCGAGGTCGGCTCGTCAAGCAGCAGAAGCTCCGGGCCCGAGGCAAGCGCACGGGCGATGCAGATGCGCTGACGCTGGCCGCCAGAGAACTCGTGCGGATAGCGGTGCAGGTGCTGCGGGCCCATGCCGACGAGCGACAGCAGTTCGGCGGCGCGGTCGCTGCGCTGCCTGTTGGTCAGGCCGAGCGTCTCGTGGTGGATGACGAGCGGTTCGGTCACGATGTCATAGACCGACATGCGCGGGTTGAGCGAGGCGTAGGGATCCTGGAAGACGATCTGGACGCGTGAGCGCAGGCGACGTAGTTCGGCGTCGGAAAGCTTGCCCAGGTCCTGTCCCTGCACGCGGATGCTGCCCGAGGTCGGCGTTTCCAGATGCAGGATGGAGCGGGTCAGCGTCGTCTTGCCCGAGCCGCTTTCGCCGACGAGACCAAAACTCTCGCCCTTGCGCACGCTGAGCGAGACGTTCTTCAGCGCATGGACCTCGGCTGACGTGCCGAAGATGCCGCGCCGTCCCGGGTAGATCTTCGAGACGTTGTCGATCTCAAGCATGATCTCAGTCATCGACGAGCGCCTCCATTTCGTTGACGCGGATGCAGGCGGCAGCATGGCTGTCGCCGACCGACACCGGCGCCGGCATGGACGCGGTGCAGGCGGGTTGGGCAAACTGGCATCGCGGGGCGAAGCGGCAGCCAGGTGGCGGCGTGATGAGGTTGGGCACGGAGCCCGCCAGGCCGCGAAGCTCGCCGCGCTTGGTTTCGCGTGTCGGGATCGCCGACATCAGGGCACGCGTGTAGGGATGGACGGGATTGCCGATGACGGCCGCGACCGGGCCGCTTTCGACGATGTTTCCGGCATACATGACCGCGACATGGCTGCATGTTTGGGCGACGACACCGAGATTATGGGTGATCAGCACGACGCCCATGTCGAAGTCTTTGACGCTGTTCTTGATCAGCTCGAGGATCTGCGCCTGGACTGACACGTCGAGCGCCGTCGTCGGCTCGTCGGCGATCAGAAGGTCGGGGCGGCCGATCAGGGCCATGGCGATCAGCACGCGCTGGCGCATGCCGCCGGAGAACTGATGTGGATAGTCGTCGAGCCGCGCCAGTGCGTTGGGGATGCCGACGCGGGTCAACATCTCGCCGGCCAGCTTGCGGGCGGCCTGGCGGCGTTCGCGCCGGCCGGCACTGGGCGTGCAGCCGATGACGTCAGGATCGCGGTCAGCGGCAGCCAGCGCTACGTCGACGAGCTGTTCGCCGATGCGGAAGGCCGGATTGAGGTTGGTCGTCGGATCCTGGAAAATCATGCCGATGCGCTTGCCGCGCAGGCGCTGCATCTCAGTCTGGCTGAGCTTGAGCAACTCCTGGCCTTCGAGCAGGATCTCGCCGGCGGTGTAGTGCGCGGGCGGCGTCGGCTGCAGGCGTGACACCGACAGGCCGGTGAGCGACTTGCCGCAGCCGCTTTCGCCGACGAGGCCCCAGATCTCGCCCCGGTTCACGGTGAGGTTGATGCCGTTCAGGACATGCGCCCGGCCGTCGAAGCTGGACATCCTGAGGTGCAGGTCGCGGATTGAAAGGAGAGGCTGGGTCATCTCAGCGCCTCGCCTTCGGATCGAGGATGTCGCGCAGGCCATCGCCGAGCAGGTTGAAGCCGAACACGGCCAGGAACATCGCCATGCCGGGCGCCATGGCCGTCCACCAGTAGTCGGGCATGTAGGAGCGCGAAACGGAGAGCAGCGTACCCCATTCGGGCGTCGGCGGACGGACGCCGATTCCGATGAAGCCGAGGCCGGCGACGGTCAGGATGGCGAAGCCCATGTCGAGCGACATCTTGACGATGATCGGCGAGACGACGTTGGGCAGGATGTGGCGGAAGAGGATGCGCTTGGGCGTCGCGCCGAGGGCGCGGGCGGCGGTCACATAGACCTCTTCGCGCGCTGCCAGCACCTCGCCGCGCACCAGCCGCGCATAGCCGGGCCACCATGAGAGTGCGATCGCGATGACCATGTTGCCGAAGCCCGAGCCGAGGGCGGCGGCGATCGCCATGGCGAGGATCAGGCCGGGAATGGTCAGCGTCAGGTCGGTCAGGCGCATCAGCACCTCGTCGACCCAGCCGCGGGCGAAACCGGCAACGGCGCCGACCAGCGTACCGATCACCGAGCCGATGAGCACCACGCCGAAGCCGGCGAGCACCGAAACCGTCGTGCCGGCCATGACCAGCGAAAGCACGTCCTGGCCGAGTTCGTTGGTGCCGAAGGGATGGGCGACCGATGGCGGCATGAAGCGCGAAGCGGTGTCGACGCCGCCGGCGACATGTTCGGGGTAGGGGGCGAGCACGGTGCCAAAGACGGTGAAGAAGATCACCGCCGCGACCATGACAGCGCCGAGCATCGACAGCTTGCTCTGCGAAAAGCGGAAGAAGGCGCGGCGCAGCCTGTCGCGCCGGGGCGTCGCGAAATCGTCCGCAATGTTGTGCTCGGTGGTGCTCATGAGTAGCGGACCTTGGGGTTGATGACGCCGTAGAGCAGGTCGATGACGAGGTTGGCGAAGACGAAGAGCAGGCCGATCACCAAGGCGACGCCGATCACCGGCATCATGTCCTGCGAGACGATGGCCTTGGTGGCGTAGAGGCCGAGGCCGGGCCAGTCGAAGACGGTCTCGACCAGCACCGTGCCGCCGAGCAGCCAGCCGAAATAGAGGCCGATGACGGTCAGCGTCGCCGAAACGGCGTTGCGGGCGACATACTTGGTGATGATCTTGCGCTGGGGCAGGCCGAGCGCGCGCGCCGTCATCACATAGTCCTGCTGCATCACTTCGATCGTCGAGGCGCGCATCATGCGCATGATGGTGGCGAGCGGGGACAGCGACATGGCGATTGCTGGTAGCGCCAGGTGGCGCAGCGACATGAAGAAGGCATTCCAGTTGCCGGCGATCAGGGAGTCGATGGTCAGGAAACCGGTGACGAAGCGCGGCGGGATGACGACGATCGGCAGGCGTCCGCCGAGCGGAAGCCACATCAGCCACATGGCAAAGCAGAGCTGCAGCAGCAGGCCGAGGAAGAAGCGCGGCATGGAGATCGCGCCGATTGCGCCAATCTGGGCGAGGTAGTCGGGCCAGCGGTTGCGCCAGACGGCGGTGATCAGGCCGAGCGGAATTCCGACCACGACCGCGATGAACATCGCTGCGAAGACGAGTTCAAGCGTCGCGGGCAGGTAGGCCTTGATATCGGCGGCGACGGGGCGGCGGGTCAGCAAAGACGTGCCGAGGTCGCCATGCATCAGGCCGGAGACGTAGGTGCCGTACTGTACCCAGATCGGCTTATCCAGGCCGTACTCGACGGCAAGTGCTGCGATTTCCGCCTGCGTGGCGTTCGGACCTGCGGCGAGCGCCACCGGATCGCCGGGGAGAAGGCGAGCGATGGCGAACATGATGACCGTCAGTCCGACGATGACCGGTATGAGCAGCAGAAGCCGCCGCAGGATGAAATGCAGCATTGCCGATGTCCTTTGGTTGGAGCTTTGGCGGGCCCGGAGGCCCGCCAAATGTTCGACTTAGCCGAGCGACAGGCCCCAGGCCTCGATCGCGTTGGAGGCGACCGGGGTGAAGTGGTAGTCCTTCACCGTGTCGCGCATGGCGAGCTTGCGGCGCTCCAGCACGCCAAAGACGTCAGGCGCATCCTCGACGACCTTCTTCTGGAATTCGCCGTAGATCGCGACGCGCTTGGCCTGATCGATTTCCTTGCGGCCGGCCTCGATGAGAGCGTCGACTTCCGGGTTCTTGTAGACGGCGTTCTGCCAGGCGCCGTTGCGCGAGGAGTGGTAGGCCGCATAGGCGATGTTGTCGGGGTCGCCGTAGTTCGCCGTCTGGTAGACCGGGAACAGGTCCGGGAAGGTTTCCGGCGACTTGCAGGCAGTGACCATGTCGGGCCAGTTCATCGGCACGATCTCGAGCTCGATGTTGAGCTGCTTGAGGCTGTCGAGCATGATGAGTGCCCAGCGGCGCTGCTGCTCGAGACCCGAGACGTGGTACATCTTGAGCTTGAAGCCGCCTTCCGGCTTGGCCGACTTCGCCATGTATTCCTTGGCCTTGGCCATGTCGGTGCCATAGGCGGCGAGATTGGCGTCGAAGCCGAGGATGCCCATCGGCAGCGGGCCCTTCATCAGGTCGGCATAACCCGCGGCGTCGAGGATCGCCTGATAGTTCGTGGCGTAGGAGATCGCCTTGCGCAGGTTAATGTCGGCGCAGGGGCCGTGCTGGGTGTTCATCTTGATCGAGAAGGTGCGGTATTCCGGCTCGATGACGCTGACGACGCCGGCTGCATCCTTCAGCGCGTCCATGTCCTCGCTGGTGAGGTCGGTAGCGATATGGGCTTCGCCGCGCTGGATCATCAGGCGCTGGGTGGCTGTTTCACGCACGATCTGCCAGATCACGCCTTCGAGGTTGCCGCCGCCGGCCTGCCAGGCTTCAGGCGCGCGCGCCAGTTGGTAGAGAGTGCCGACTTCGAAGCGCGCCACGGCGAACGGACCCGAGCCCGCGGTATTGGTCATGAGGTAGGTTTCGCCTGAATCACCGCCGAGATTGGCCTCGACCACCGCCTTCTCGACGATGAAGATCCACGGCAGCACCTGCAGGAACGGCGCGAAGGGGGCGGTGAGCTTGAACTTGACGGTGCCGGCGTCGACGGCGGTGACGCCCTCGGCGGTGACGATGTCGCGGATCATCCAGGAGTTGCCCTTGGCGAGCTTCAGCGCGCGGGCGAAGGAATAGACGACGTCGTCGGCGGTAACTGGGCTGCCGGAGTGGAACTTGGCGGCCTTGTTGAGGATGAAGGTGAATTCCGTGCCGTCGGGGCTGACCGTCCAGCTTTCTGCGATACCAGGGGCGGGTACCGGCGGGTTGCCCGAGATGCGCACCAGCGGGTCATAGACGTTGCGCATGAAGAACGAGGCGGAATAGCCGGTCGCGGTGTGCGGGTCGAAGTTGGGGATGTCCTGGCCGGCGGCGATGATCAGGACGCCGCCCGATTGGGCGAAGAGCTGACGCGGGAAAACCGTGGTGGCGAGGCCGACGCCGGCGAGGGCCAGAAGGCCGCGCCGCGAGATGTTGAACTGGTCAGAGGTCATTGCATTGCTCCTGTCGAATGTCTGGTCGTCATTGCAAATGGGCGGCGCCAGTTGGCCGGGCGCCGCCGGATCTCGATGGGGCGGTCAGGCCCAGGCCACGTTCTCCTGGGGTGCTACGGTGCCGGAGGTTCCCGGTTCGTGGCGGTAGTTGAGCGCGACGTGGTCGGGCGTGACGAAGCCAAGCGCAAGGTCGCGGGAGATCGCTGCTGGGGAACGCTCGGCGGAGTTGCCGTAGCCGGAGCCGCCGGCGAGCACGAGCTCGACCACCTGGTCGGTCCGGTGCAGTGACACCAGCTCGCCGGTGCCGCAGTCGCGCAGCACGCGGCCGTCGGTGGAGAGCACGCGGCCGCGGGCGCCGCCGCCGGCCTGGCCGCCGAACAGGCCGTCGATCGGGTTGTCGACACCTTCGGGGTAGACGGAGACGAGCATCTCAAGTCCGTCCTCGTCGCGCTTGCGGAAGCGCACGACCTGGCCGAGGCCGCCGCGCTGCTTGCCGGCACCCCCGCTGTCGGCGCGGAACGCCTTCTCCAGCACCAGTACGGGCACGCGGCTTTCCATCAGCTCGATGGAGGTGTTGGCAGCCGATGTCGGCCACAGCAGCGATGAGTGGCCGTCGCCGCGCTCGGAACCACCCTGACCACCGCCGCAGAAGAGCATGTCTGAATAGAACTGCCCGTCCTTGGTCTGGCCATAGACATTCGCCGCGACCGCAAGCCCGGTGAAGGACTGCACCATTTCGGGCGAGGCCGAGGCGAGTGCTGCGAAGATGTTCGGCGCGAGATACCAGCCGGTGCGGGTACGCAGGTTCACGGCCGCCGGGTAAGTCGGGTTCAGGATCGAACCCTCAGGCGCCGTCACGGTGAACGGGCGATAGCAGCCGGCATTGCCGCGCACGGCTGGCGTCAGCATGCACTTCAGCGGGTAGGTCGCGTGCGCCGCCGTGTAGTTCAGCGTCGAGTTGAGACCACCCTGCGGCAGCTGCGGCGGCGCGCCGTCGAAATCGACAGTGATGCTGTCGCCTTCGACCTTGACCAGGACGGGGTAGGTGATGGTCTCGCCGAGCGGGTTGTTGGTGATGACCGAGCGATACTCGCCATCGGGCAGTGCACGGATTGCATCGCGCATCGCCTTTTCCGACAGGCCCTGCACCACTTCGGCAAGGGCGCCGAGGTCATGCATGCCATAGTCGTGCATGAAGGCATCGAGCCGCTCCGCGCCGAGCTTGTTGGCTGCGACGAAGGAGAAGATGTCGCCCAGCACCTGTTCGCCGTTGCGGACGTTCTGGCGGATGAGCTGGATCAGCGTCTCGTTCGGTCGTCCCTCCTCGAAGATCTTCATCGGTGGGATCTGCAGGCCTTCCTCGTAGATCTCGCGGGCATGCAGCGAGTCCTTGGTGCCGCCGATGTCGGAGACGTGGCCGACAGTGCCCATCAGGCCGACGAGCTTGCCATTGCGGAAGGCCGGCGTGACGATGGCGATGTCGAACAGGTGTCCGGCGCACAGCCACGGGTCGTTGGTGATCAGCACGTCGCCCGGCTTGAGCGTCTCGGCCGGGTAGCGGGCCAGCAACGCCTTGACCGCGCGAGGCAGCGTCAGGTTGAAGACCGGCATGGCGCGCGGGCTGTGGGCCAGCGTCTCGCCGTCCTTGTCGAGCAGCTCGCAGGCAAAGTCCTGCGCCTCGGCGATGACGAGCGAGAAGGCGGTCCGGCAGACCGTCAGCCACATCTCCTCGACGACGTTGACGAGGCGCGACCACATGATCTCGAGGCCGATCGGGTCGCCCTTGATGCGGGCGACGGCCTCGGCGCGGGTCATGTCGTCGGTGACGAACGCATCGGCTGCCTTGAGCGCACCGACCTGCACGCAGAGGTTCTGGCCGGCGTCGATGGTCACGCTGTCGGACGGGCCGACAACGGTGGTGGACTCACGCTCCTCGATGATCGCCGGACCGGGGATGGTGTCGCCGCTGCGCAGGGCATAGCGGTCGTAGACGGCGGTCTCGAACTTGCCTTCGTCGAACCAGCAGATGCGGTGACCCTTGATCCGGGCTGCCGTATCGCCACCACCGGTAGCGCCGGTGAGCGAAAGCTGCGGCGTGGGGCCGGCGACGCGGACGCGGAAGTTGACGGATTCGAAGCGCGCGCCTTCGAACGGCTCGGCGTAGCGGGCGGAGTAGGCGCGAACAAAGGCCTCACGAATGGTGGGCAGGTCGGCTTCGCCGAGCGTGGTCGTGGGAAGGGATACGCTGATATCGTGCATCTGGCCGACGAGGCGCATGTCGGCGCTGCGCTCGACCACGATGTCGGCTGCGGCGATGCCCGAACGGGTAAGCTGGTGGCGTCCCTCGTCTTCGAGGGCGGTCAGCACGCCATTGACGGCTTCCGCGTCAAAGCCTGATTTCAGCTCGACGCGCAGCGACCGCACGCCTTCGAAGGACAGGGGGGCTGCAAGGAAACCGAGCGCTGATGCAGCACCCGATGCCGGCGGGATCAGCACTGAGCTGATGCCCATGGCGCGCGCCACGTCGACAGCGTGGGCCGGGCCAGCGCCGCCGAAACCGACCATGGAATATTCGCGCGGATCCTTGCCGCGCTCGACCAGGTGCACGCGCGCCGCCGAAGCCATGCTCTCGACGACAACCTTGTGGATGCCAAGTGCAGCTTCTTCGATGGTCAGGTTCAGGGGCTCTGCCACGCGCGCAATGGCTGCACGTGCGGCCTCGAGGTCGAGCTTCATGCGACCGCCGAGGAAGAAGTTGGGATCGTAGTAGCCGAGCGTGAGGTTGGCGTCGGTGACGGTCGGCTGCTTGCCGCCCATGCCGTAGCAGGCCGGGCCCGGATCGGAGCTCGCGGAATGCGGGCCGACCTTCAGCAGGCCGACGTCGTCGATGGCCGCGATCGAACCACCGCCGGCGCCGATCTCGATCATCTCGATAACCGGTGCCTTGATCGGCAGACCGGAACCCTTGACGAAACGGTGGACGCGCGCGGCTTCCATCATCGGCGAGATTTCGGCGCGGCCGTCCTCGATCATGCAGGCCTTGGCAGTGGTGCCGCCCATATCGAAGGAAATCACGTCGGACAGGCCGGCCGCCTTGCCGAACAGCGCGGTGGCGAGGCCGCCGCCGGCCGGGCCGCTTTCCAGCAGCCGGATCGGGAAGTCCCGTGCCGTTTCCAGCGACATCAGGCCGCCGGCCGAATGCATCAGCCTGAGCGCGCCGGCAAAGCCCGCGCCGCGCAGCGACTTCTCGAGCTTGGTCAGGTAGCGGTGCATCAGGGGCTGCACGAAGGCGTTGGCGCAGGTGGTGACAATGCGCTGGTATTCGCCCATTTCGGCGACGACTTCGCTCGACATCGAGATCGACAGCTCGGGGAAGGCGGCGCGGATGATGTCGGCGGCGCGGCGCTCATGCGCCGAATTGGCATAAGAATGCATGAAGGCGATGGCCACCGCCTCGCAACCCTGCGCGACGAGCGACTTGGCGGCCTGCAGAACCTGTGCTTCGTCGAGCGCGGTTTCCACCTCGCCCGAAGCGTTCATGCGCTCGTCGACCTCGAGGCGCAGGTCGCGGCTGACCATCGGATCGGGGAAGGAGACGAACAGGTCGTAGATGTCGTAGCGCTGCTCGGTGCCCATCTCGAGCAGGTCGCGGAAGCCGCGCGTGGTGATCAGGCCGACAGGCGCGCCTTTGCGCTCGATGACAGCGTTGGTGACCAGCGTCGTGCCGTGGACGATCTCGCTAACGTCGCTGTGCCTGATGCTCTGAAGATCCAGCAACTCCTGCAGGCCGAGCAGTGCGGCCTGGGACGGATCGTGCGGCGTGGTCAGGCGCTTGTGCAGCGTGACGGAATGGTTCTGGCTGTCATAGAGCACGAAGTCGGTGAAGGTTCCACCAATGTCGAACCCCACGCGCCAGCGGTTGGGCAGATCACTCATTACTGATGTCCTTTTCTTCAGATCCGGGGGGCGACGAAGGCGCTGTCGCCCAGGTCCTCGGCTATGCGGGCGGCCCCCTTGGCGAGGGCGGCGATCATCTCGTCACGGCCTTTGGTGTCGACGAGGGCGTGGGGGTAGACGATGCAGAGGCTGACGGCTTCGTCGGTACGGGGGTCGGCGACCGAAATCGCGATGGCGTCGACGCCGGGCGTGGCTTCCTGGCTCGAATAAGCGAAGCCCTGGTGCCGCACTTTCGAGAGCTGCTCGCCCAGATCGTGCAGCGCGCTGTGCCCGGCGTAGAGCGCATGCACTGCTTCTTCACCAAGCCTCGCCAGCAGCGACCGGCCGGTCGCGCTGAGATGGGCGGGCAGGCGCCTGCCGATGTTGCTGACGACGCGCAGCGCGTTGGTGCCCTGGAAGTCGGCGACGGCGGTCACTTCCTTGCCGTCGCGGACGGAGATGTAGCCGGTATGACCGAACGTGGCGCTGGCTTCGGCGACCACTTCGCTGGCGCGGCCGATCAGCAGCGAGGAACGACGATAGGCCGCGGCAAGGTCGAGCATCAGGCGGCCTGGGCGATGGCGGTGGCTGTCGCCGATCGTCTCCAGCATGTTCGCCTCGCGCATCGCCTTCAACAGGCGCGACGCGTTGGCCTTCGGCATGCCGAGCAGTCTCACGACGTCCGAAACCGTCAGGTCGGGACAGTCGTTGCCGAAGCACCTCAGCACATCTGCGGCATTGTTCAGGACCGACATTGCTCCTCCGAGTCGTTCCATTAAATGGAACTCGAGTTCCACTTTACGCAACTAATGCTCTCGTCCGTGCATTCGGTCAAGCTAAAAAATGAGCCGACTTCCCGATGCCTCCGGGCAGGCGGCATCGCGGATCGCAAAGGCAAAGCTCCGCCGATCCCGGCAGCGATGCCGGGATCGTGAGAAGTCCTCAGATCAAGAAATTGATTTTATTGGCGCGGCCGCGCTCAGGCGCCGCCGCGCACCTCGACGAGCCGGGCCAGCAGGCTGGCACCAACGGGCAGGATCGTGTCGTCGAAAATGAATCCGGAATTGTGCAGCGGGACGGTTCCGCCATGCCCCAGATTGAAGAAAGCGCCCGGAACCACGCGCAGCAGATCGGCCATGTCTTCCGACCCCATGGTCAGTTCCGCGCTCGGCTGTGCCTTGTCGCCGACGATCTCCTGGGCCACCTCGATGAGATTGCCGACCCGCTCTGGATCGTTCGACAGCACGTCGAAGATGTTGCGGATGTCGGCTTCAATCTCGATTTCGTGGGCGAGTGCAAAGCCGGCGCAGAGCTTGCGGATGCGGTTTTCGATCAGTTCGCCGTCTGCGTCGTGGAAATAGCGGAAGGTGCCGCGCAGGACAGCGGTTTCCGGAATGACGTTGTAGGCCGAGCCGGAATGGAACTGCGTGACCGAAACGACGGCGGGATGCGTCGGGTCGGTGTTGCGCGAGACGATCTCCTGCATCTCCTTGATCAGGCCGGAGCCGATGGTGATCGGGTCACGGCTGGCCTGGGGCATGGCGCCGTGGCTGCCGCGGCCGTGGATCGTGATGTCGAAGAAGCTGGCGCCGGCCTGTGCCTTGCCCGGCCGGATCGTCAGCTGGGAATGCCCCTGGTAGGGCGAATTGTGCATGCCGTAGAGCTCGTCGCAGGGGAAGCGGTCGAACAGGCCGTCGCGCAGCATGGCCCGAGCGCCGCCGAGACCTTCCTCCGCCGGCTGGAAGATCAGCACGGCGCGGCCGGCGAAATCGCGATTTCCCGAGAGGTAGCGCGCGGCACCAAGCAGCATGGTGGTGTGGCCGTCATGGCCGCAGCCATGGAACACGCCGGGGTTCTTCGAGGCGTAGGGCAGGTTGGTCAACTCATCCATCGGCAGGGCGTCCATGTCGGCGCGCAAGCCGATACTGCGCCCCGGCCTGTTGCCCTCAATGACGCCGACCAGGCCGGTGCCGCCGATGCCGCGCTCGACGGTGACGCCCCAGCTGGCAAGCAGATCCGCGACCCGCTGCGAGGTGCGATGTTCCTCGAAGCCGAGCTCGGGATGCTGGTGAAAATCCTGGCGTATCGCGGTGAGATCGTCGGCGAACTGGGCAATCTGTTCAATCACAGGCATGGCGGACCGTCTTTCGTGGCTTTGGCGTGTCAGTGGCACTGGCGTCTTGTGAAGGCAAGCGTTTCGTCCTAGGCCTCGAAGATGTGAACGGCGGCGCGGGTCGACTGACCCACAGGCGCCGACACTCCAGATTGAGCCGCCTGAAAGAGGAAATGATGTCAGCACAGACGATCGAGACGATTGCGGAAGAAGCCGGGCAGTGGCGCCGCCACCTCCACCAGAATCCCGAGCTCCTGTTCGACCTGCCCGCGACGTCGGCCTTCGTCGCCGACAAGCTGAAGTCGTTCGGCTGCGATGAGGTCGTCACCGGCATTGCCAAGTCAGGCGTCGTCGCGGTGGTGAAGGGAAAGCTGGGCGCCGGTCGCACCGTCGGCCTGCGCGCCGACATGGATGCGCTACCGATCGCCGAGCAGACCAACCTGGCCCATGCGTCGAAGAACCCGGGCAAGATGCATGCCTGCGGCCATGACGGCCACACGGCGATGCTGCTGGGTGCTGCGCGTCACCTTGCCTCGACCAGGGACTTTGCCGGCACGGCCGTGCTCATCTTCCAGCCGGCCGAGGAGGGCGGCGCCGGCGGGCGCGTCATGCTCGAGGAGGGGCTGCTCGAGCGCTTCGGCATCGAGGAGGTCTTCGGCATGCACAACGAACCGGGCCTGCCGGTCGGCTCCTTCGCCATCCGGCCGGGTCCGATGCTGGCCGCCGCCGACCGCTTCGTGGTCAAACTGAACGGCAAGGGCTCGCATGCCGCTTCGCCGCATGAATCGCGCGACCCCGTGCTGATTGCCGCGCATCTGGTGACGGCGCTGCAGTCGATCGCCTCGCGCAACGTCGATCCATTCGATCCCGTCGTCGTCTCGGTCACCTATCTCGCCGGCGGCAGTGAGGGTGCACTCAACGTTATTCCGGAGCAGGCCGTCGTCGGCGGCACGATCCGGACGATCAATCCGCAGACGCGCAAGGCCGTCGAGCAGCGCTTCAAGGACATCGTCGCCAACACTGCGCGCCTGTTCGAGGCCCAGGCCGAGATCGACTGGCGCCCCGGTTACCCCGTGACCGTCAACGACCCCGAGATGACGAAAGCCGCGATTTCAGTCGCCTCCGACGTCGCCGGCGCGGACAAGGTCAACGGCAACTGCCAGTGCACGATGGGTGCCGAAGACTTCTCCTACATGCTCGAAAAGCGTCCCGGCGCCATCATCTGGCTGGGCAACGGCGACTCCGCCGGACTGCACAACCCCGCCTACGACTTCAACGACGACGCGATCGTCCATGGTATCAGCTACTGGACGACGCTGGTCGGCGAGAGGCTGGCGAACCGCGGTTAGACGATCGAGGGCGGCAGCAGATTTCCCCTTGAGGAGCAACATACGCCGACGGCAGCGTCCCCCCAAGCCTCTAGATGAAGGCCGGCGCCGACCTGCCGCTGCATGTCGTGCATGCGGTCGGCGTGCGCTTCGTCGGGGCGTTGATGGTTGCCTGACTGCCGTCAGATCAGATGGGCGAGCTGGGCTCCGGCTTCGTACCAGGCTTCGCGGCCTCGGCGGAAAGGCGCGGGCGTGACGTCGGAGACCGGCAGCGGTAGATCGGCGTAGGTCTTTTCGCCTGTGATCAGCAGGGCGAGTTCGCGGCCGAATACCGTGCCGGGGGCGATGCCGCGGCCGTTGTAGCCGGAGAAGCCGACGGCGTTGGGGCCGAATGTGTGGAACCTCGGCAAGGCATCGCCGGTCATGCCGATCTGCCCGTACCATTCGTGCTGGAAGTCGATGTCGCCAAGCTCGGGATAGAGCCGTGACAAGGCACGGCGGGCCCAGGCCTTGTGGATGGTCGTGCCGGAGTTGCGCAGCGCGCCGACGCTGCCGAACACCAGCCGCCCGGCGCGATCGAGCCTGAAGGACGACAGGACGGTCTTGGTGTCCCAAACGCCTTCACGCCGGGGCAGGACCTTGCGCAGCAGGTCGGGTGCGAGCGGCTGGGTTGCCAGGTTGAAATAGGGCAGGTGGACCTGCTCGTTGCGCACCATCTGCCAGGGGCCGGTGCTGTAGGCATCGGTCGCGACGACGACCCAGTCGGCATCGATGCTGCCGTCGGGGGTAGTGAGGCGCCAGCGATCGCCCTTTCGCTCGGCGGTGGTGACGGGGCTAGATGTATGGAGCGTCACGCCCGCCTTGACGACGGCCGTGGCCAGTCCGCGCGCATAGGCCAGCGGCTGCAGCGTTCCGGCGCGCGCATCATGCAACGCGCCGAGATAGGCTGATGTGCCGAGCCTTGCTGCGGTTTCGGTGGCGTCGAGCAGCTTGACCGGCGCGTCACGCCTTTGCCACTGCGCCTCGCGCTCCCTGATCTCGGCGAGGCCTGAAGCGCCGACCGCGCAGTGCAGCGTGCCGTTGCGCTCCAGCTCGCAGTCGATGCCGTGCTTGTCGATGAGCGCCATCACCTGCGCCGGGCCGTCGCCGAGCAGCTTGAGCAGCCGCTCGCCATGATCGGGCCCGAGAGCGGCGGAGACGTCGTCGGGGGCGAGCCACAGGCCGGCATTGATCAGGCCAACATTGCGGCCTGCGCCGCCAAAGCCGATCTCCTTGCCTTCCAGCAGCACCACCCGGCGGCCGGCCTCGGCGAGATGGAGCGCGCAGGACATGCCGGTGTAGCCGCCGCCGACGATGACGATGTCAGCCGAAACGTGCCCGTCGAGAGCAGTCGTTGCCGGTGCCACTGGTGCCGTCGCTTCCCACAACCCGTGCGAGCGCGGCCCATGGGAATGCGGCTTGTGAGGGGTGCTGAGCATCGGCAGGCGTCCGTGGCTGCAGGTTGCTGGGAAAAGATTGACCCGGCTCGGGACGGCATGACGCCTGAGCCGAGGTGAGGGTGGCGCCGCCTGCTTGTGCGGACGGCGCTCGAAGTCATGGTGCTGCGGCGTGGCTGATGCCGTCGCCGCAGCCGATGTAGTGCTGCTCAGTCGATGTCGAAGCTGACGCCCTGGGCGAGGGGCAGCGCCTTGGAGTAGTTCACCGTGTTGGTGGCGCGGCGCATGTAGGCGCGCCAGGCGTCGGAGCCACTTTCGCGGCCGCCGCCGGTCTCCTTCTCGCCGCCGAACGCGCCGCCGATCTCGGCGCCCGAGGTGCCGATGTTGACATTGGCGATGCCGCAGTCCGAGCCCTCGACGGAGAGGAAGCGCTCGGCCTCCTGCAGGTCAAGCGTGAAGATCGACGACGACAGGCCCGCACCGACAGCATTGTGCAGGTCCAGCACCTGGTCGAAGTCGGAATACTTCATGACATAGAGGATCGGCGCGAAGGTCTCTTCGAGCACCGGGCCAACCTGGCCCGGCATCTCGACAAGTGCCGGCTTGACGTAATAGGCGCCGTCAAAACCCTGGTCGACGCGGGCGCCGCCGGTGATGACGCCGCCGCTTTCGGCCGCGTGCTTGAGTGCCTTCTGCATGCCGTCGAAGGCCGCCTTGTCGATCAGCGGGCCGACGAGGGCCGAGCTCTCCAGCGGGCTTCCGACCGACACACTTTCATAGGCCTTCTTCAGCCGCGGCACGAGCTGGTCATAGACGCTGTCATGGACGAACAGGCGGCGCATGGTGGTGCAGCGCTGGCCGGCGGTGCCCATGGCGCCGAAGGCAATCGCCCGCAATGCCATGTCGAGATTGGCTGACGGGCAAACGATGCCGGCATTGTTGCCGCCGAGCTCGAGGATGGCGCGGGCAAAACGCTTGGCAAGCCGCGGGCCGACGTCACGGCCCATGCGGGTCGAGCCGGTGGCCGAGACCAGCGGCACCTTGGGATGGTCGACGGGCACTTCGCCAATGGCGCGGTCGCCAATCAGCAGCTGCGACAGGTTTTCGGGCGCATCCGCGCCGAACCGCTTTGCCGCGCGCTCGAAGATCGCCTGGCAGGCAAGGGCTGTCAGCGGCGTCTTCTCCGACGGCTTCCAGACCACCGAGTTGCCGCAGACAAACGCCAGTGCGGCATTCCACGACCACACCGCGACGGGGAAGTTGAAGGCCGAGATGACGCCGACGACGCCGAGCGGGTGCCAA
Source organism: Aminobacter sp. LjRoot7 (assembly GCF_964252895.1). Taxonomy (NCBI): domain Bacteria; kingdom Pseudomonadati; phylum Pseudomonadota; class Alphaproteobacteria; order Hyphomicrobiales; family Phyllobacteriaceae; genus Aminobacter; species Aminobacter sp. LjRoot7. The sequence continues at coordinate 469,956 of NZ_CAXUPX020000001.1, read as the reverse complement.
GTCTCCATCATGCGATGGCCGGGACGCTCGGTGGCAATCGTCAAACCGTAGAGCTGGCGCGACAGGCCGACGGCGAAGTCGCAGATGTCGATCATTTCCTGGACTTCACCGAGGCCCTCCGACGGGATCTTGCCGACCTCGATCGAGACCAGGCGGCCGAGATCGGCCTTGGCGGCACGCAGCTCCTCGCCGAGCAGGCGGACCAGCTCGCCACGCTTCGGCGCCGGCACGTTGCGCCAGGCCTTGAAGGCCGCATCGGCGCGCGCGATGACGGCACCGGCTTCATCAGTCGAGATCGACTTGAGCGCGCCGATCTGGTCGCCCGTCACCGGGCTGCGCACGATCAGGTCGCCGCCGCTGAAGGCAGCCGTCGCTACGCCGAGCCGTTCCAGAAGGGCGGCGGTTTCCTTTGCTATCGTCATCTTCTTGTCCTTTTGTTTCTCGTGTTCGTTGCGGCGCTGCGCGCCATGGTCAACCCAGCCGGGCGGTGCCGATCGAGGCGGGGGCAATCGCCTGTTTCAGCTGCGCGGCCATCGATTTCAGTTTTGCGGGCGTATAGCGGTCGTAGAAATGCTGGTTGCGGCGGCCGAGGCCGTGTTCGGCGCTGAAGCTCGCGCCATGCTCTTCAACGGCGACGGCGATGACCCGGCCGCGCAACGCCTCGGCGGTTGCCATGTCGTTCGTTCCGTTCGCCAGTTTCGGCACGACAAGATTGAAGTGCACGCCGCCGTCGCCAACATGGCCGAAATCGCAGATGGCGACAGCAGGGAACTCCACGGCGAGCAGGTCGCTCATGCGTTGGCGGAAGCGCATCAGCTCGCCGCGGGGGAATGACAGGTCGAGGCCGACGACGTAGCCCGACGACTTCACGCCTTCGGACAGCGCGTGACGCAGGGCCCACATTTCGTGCGCCGGGCCGACAAAAGCGTCGCCCAGCGGTTCTTCCGGCAGGCTCCAGATTTCCGCCAGCACGTCTTCGAGCACGGCGTCGAGCGGCTGCTCGGCCGCGCGAGGCAGCCATGACCTGGACACCTCGGCGAGGATGACGAAATTGGGCACCGCACCGCCGGGGAACGGATTGCGCAGCGCTTCGACATGGGCAAGCGTGCGGGTGATCGCTGCGCCCGACATGCCTTCGAAGGCGCTGAGATAGGTGCCCAGGCGCTCTTCCATGGCGTTGAGCAGGACGGTCACATGCTCTGATGAGCGCGGCACCAGATAGGCGGTTGCCGTTTGCTGCGGCAGCCTTTCCAGATTGAATGTGCATTCGGTGATGACGCCGAACGCGCCCGCGGTGCCGATGAAATGCTGTTTCCAGTCGACGCCGGTGTTGTCCTTGCGCAGTCCGGCGCCGAGGTCGACTGTGGTGCCGGCATCGTCGCCGAGCACCACCTTGAGACCCAGCGTGTTGCGGCGGACGTCGCCGAAGCGCAGGAAACGCGCGCCGCCGGTGTTGGACGCGACCATGCCACCGGCCATCGGGTCGGCGCCGAGATCGATCGGGAAGAACAGGCCGTGCGGTTTGAGCCGGGCGTTGATCTCGGAGAGGCGGAGGCCGGCATCGACGCGCAGGGTGCGGTTGTCGATGTCGAGCTCGAAGGTGGAGCGCAGGCGCTCCAGGCTCAGCACACCCTGAGTGCCGCTGTCGTCAGGAGTGGAGCCGGCGACGAGCCCGGTGTTGCCGGACTGCGGTACCAGTGGGATCGCGTAGCGCGCGCAATAGGCGACCACGGCCGAGACGGCCTCCGTCGCAGCCGGTCGCGCGACAAACGCGGCGCGCCCGCTGTCATAGCGCGCGCCCTTCTCGTAACCGGCCATGTCGGCTTGGTCGGTCAAAAGTCCGCCTGCGCCGAGCAGGGCGCTGAGGTTGTCGATGTGTTCGCGCGCCAGCATCAGGCCGCGTCCGAAAACGCCTTCAGCGCAGCAAGGCAGCGCTCGATCGATGCCCGCTCGATGCCGGCATAGTGCTCGAACTCGTTGAGAACGGCAGCTCCGAGCGCCTTTTCGAACAGGCGCTGGTTGGGGCTGGCGCTGAACTCCTGCACGGCGTCGTCGCCCAGATTGGACTGGAAGATGCCCGCGGCCGAGACGGGCAGGAAGTCTTCGTAGACGATGGCGTCGAAACGCACCGCACCTGCTTCGATCAGGGCTTCGATGTCGCTGCCGCGCGCACCCCCCACCGTGTCGTTGACGGTGTAGAGGAAGTAGCCGAGCCCGGCCTTGCGGATCGAATTCCAATCGTCGGGGAATTCGGCGAAGCTCTGGGCGAGAGCTGCGTGGTAGGCGTCCGCATTGGAACCATCAGGGGCAGGGCGCGCCGAGGCGCGTGCCTGGTTCAGCAGCTTGTCGTAGAGAGCACGGCCCTTCGGCGTCAGGGCAATGCCGCGCTGCTCGATCTCGCCGAAGCGTGCGGTGTGCGAGCCTGTCTTGAGGTTGCCGTTGTCGTCGGGAAACGACACGCGTTCTTCGACTGCCTTGAACGAGGTCTGACGCAACAGGATGGGGCAGGCGCGGCTGGGCGGGCCCTCGACGACGGCCTTGGGCACGATGCCGCGCGACGGCATCTGGGCCTGCACAGCGTCGATATCCAGCGTGCGCGGCGTCAGATGGTTGATATGCGGTCCCTTGAACGAGACGACATCGGCGATGAGGCGGTGTGCATCGTGCAGCCTGATGTAAAGCGCCTGGTCGACGCTTGCCTCATTGTGCCAGCGGAACGTGTCGAGCACCTCAGTGACGAACAGCCCGGCATCGTCATGCGACAGGCCGCCGTCGCGCTCGGCCTTGCCAACGAGCGCAGTAGCCGCGTCGGAAAAGATCTGCCGGCGGGCCAGCGTCTGTTCTGCGGTGGCGCGCAGGCCTTCGTCGGCGATCAGGTCGAGCCGCAGCAATGAGGTGAATACCCGGAACGGGTTGATGTTGAGCGCGGCTTCGCCAACGGGCCGGAAGGCTGTGGAATGCACCGGCACGCCAGCCTCGCTGAGGTCGTAATAGCCGACCGGGAACATGCCCATCACGGCGAAGACGCGCCGCATCATGGCGAGCTCGGCTTCGGTGCCGAGGCGGATGGCGCCGTGGCGCTCCTCGCTGATACGATCGAGCGTCTCGGTCGCTTCCAGGCTGGCGCGGAGCTCCGGCTGGCCGACGAGGGTTGCTTCGTTGACGTCGGCGACCAAGGCCATCAGCGTGCCGTAGGCGGGCACCTCATCGCGGTACATGGCCGACATGGCCGCCGAGAAGGCAGCGCGGATGGCATCGGGCGACATGAAAGGAGACGGGGACATTCGGATCCTCTGTTTTCGCGTTCGGCATGGGCGACTTCATGCTTCGGCAGTGCTATATCCGGTTCTGACGGCGCTGAATTGCGCTGAATCCATCTAAGTTGATGCGAAAACAGAATGACTGCTGCGCGTACACTCCTCCCTGACCTGGGCAAGCTGCAGGCCTTCGAGGCCGCTGCGCGCCATGGCAACGTCACGCTCGCCGGGCGCGAGCTGAATCTGTCGCAAAGTGCCGTCAGCCGGCAGATCCGCGACCTCGAGGCCCAGCTTGGCCTGCTTCTGTTCGAGCGGGTGCGCCAGCGCGTGGTGCTGTCGGCGGCGGGCCAGAAATTCCTGCCCGACGCCCGCAAGCTGCTCGAGCAGGGCGAGGCGGCGATGCTGAGGGCGATGGCGAGCTCAGGCGTGTCGCTGCTCAGCCTCGCCACCTTGCCGACCTTTGGCAGCCGCTGGCTGGTGCCGCGGTTGCCGGGCTTCCTGAAAACCCATCCCGGCATCGCGTTGAACGTGGTGTCGCGTTCCGAGCAGTTCGACCTCGAGGATCAGGGTTTTGATGCGGCGATCCATTATGGCCAGCCGGTCTGGGCAAACGCGGTGTGCCGCTACATCTGCCGCGAAGTGATCGTGCCAGCTGCCAGCCCGGACTTTCTTGCCGGCCGCGACATCGGTTCGCCCGAAGCGCTGGCGCATGCGCCGTTGCTCAATATGGCGACTCGCCCCAAGGCATGGGCGAACTGGTTCCAGGCCGCCGGCGTCGAGGCGCAAGGTGCTTATCAGGGCCATCGCTTCGACCAGTTCACCATGCTGATCGAGGCGGCCGTGGCCGGCCTGGGGGTGGCGCTACTGCCGCTCTATCTCGTCGAAAGCGAGCTGCGCGACGGCAAGCTGCAGGTCGTGCTCGACATGCCGCTGCAGACCGAAAAGAGCTACTATTTCGTCGTTCCCGAACGAAAAGCGGCGGGCCAGCTGACCAATCAGCTGTTCGACTGGATTCTGGGGCAGGTGACGCCGCAGGCTTGAAACCACAAGGCGCTGGCCGTTGAGGCCAGCGCCTTTCGTGTGCGGATTCCACCCCGTTGGGCTGGCACGTCGGATGGCGCACGGAACTCGATCCATGCACCATCCTTGCTGCCAAGGCGGCCTATCGGCTTACTTCCAATCGGGAATCATGCTGGCTTGGGCATAACGAGCACCGGCAGCGCCGTCGGGCAGGATCTCGACGATGCGTGCCAGATCCTCTGGCGTAAGCTTGAGATCGGCCGCGGCGATGTTTTCGTCGAGGCGCTCCTTGCGACGGGTGCCGGGGATCGGCACGATGTCGTCGCCCTGCGCCAGAAGCCAGGCTAGCGCCAGCTGCGAGACGGTGGCACCCTTGGACTTCGCCAGCACGGTCAGCTGCTCGACCGCCGCCTTGTTCTTCTCGAAGTTGCCGGGCTGCCAGCGAGGGTCTGTGCGGCGCATGTCGTTTTCGGCATATGCGGCTGCCGGCTTGACTTCGCCGGTCAGGAAACCGCGGCCGAGAGGGCTGTAGGGCACGAAGCCGATGCCCAGCTCGCGCAGTGTCGGCAAGATGACCTCGACCTCGCGCTCGAACACCGAGTATTCGGTCTGCAGCACGGTGACCGGCTGAATGGCATGGGCACGCCGAATGGTCTCGGGCCCGGCCTCGCTCATGCCGAAATACTTGATCTTGCCTTCGGCGATCAGGTCCTTGACCGTGCCGGCGACATCCTCGATCGGCACGTTCGGGTCGACGCGGTGCTGGTACATGATGTCGATCTGCTCGACGCCGAGGTAACGCAGGCTGTTGTTGGTCACTTCGCGGATATGGTCCGGGCGGCTGTCGACCCCGTAGTCATGGGTGAAGCCGAACTTGGTCGCGATGACGATCTCGTCGCGGAACCCTTTCACGGCGCGACCGACGATCTTCTCGTTCTCGCCCCAGCCATACAATTCGGCGGTGTCGAAGAAGGTCACGCCCTGGTCGAATGCGTAGCGGATCGTTTCGATGCCCTCAGCCTCGTCGCTGTTGCCGTAGGCGATGGAGACGCCCATGGCGCCATAGCCGATTTCCGAAACTTCCGGACCGTTTAGGCCCAATTTGCGCTTCTGCATGGTGGTAAATCCCTTTCAGTCTGGACACGACATAGCTAAGTGCTGGCACCCGATCCGGCGTGCCGGAAACTGCTGGATTCTTGCCTAATCCTCCTGATGTGTTGCGCGGCGTTCGCTGCAGGAGTATCGGGTCGGCATGAGCAAGATCGACGACCTGAAGCTGCTTACGCTTCCGCATGCCCACCAGCTGCAAACGATCACGCCGATCGCGCGCGTCGAGATCATGAAGCTGGAGCAGCCGACCACGCTGCAGCCGGTGATCTATGAACCCGTCGTCTGCTTGGTGCTTCAGGGCGGCAAGCGGGCCGTCATCGGCGATCGGGTTCTCCACTATACCGCCGGCGACTACTTCGTCGCCGCCGCCGAGGTGGCGGCGATGGGCCAGATCACCGAGGCGACCCCCGACCGCCCGTTTCTGGCGGTCAATCTGTTGCTGGATCCGTATGTCATCACCAAGGTGCTGCTCGACGCGCCGAAAGGGAAAGAGCCTGCAAAGCCTGCCGGTTTCGTGGCCACCAGCGCGGACGACCAGATGATGGATGCATGGCGGCGCATGGTGAGCCTGCTGGACCGCCCGGATGAGGTCTCGGTTCTTTCTCCGATGATCGAACGGGAAATCCTGTTCCGGCTGTTGCAGGGACCGAGCGGGTTCCTGCTTCGGCAGCTGACGGGGAGCGAGAACCGCCTGTCCAGCATAAGGAAGGCGATGTCGTGGATCCGGTCGCATTTCGCCGAGCCGATCCGTGTCGAAGAGCTGGCTGCGATCGCGGGCATGAGCCCGTCAGTCTTCCACAAGCACTTCAAGGCGGTGACCGCATTGTCGCCGATCCAGTACCAGAAGCAGATCCGGTTGCACGAGGCCCGGTCCCGTCTAGCCCAGGCGCCGGCAGACGCCGCCGGCGTGGCGTTCTCGATCGGCTATGAAAGCGCGTCGCAGTTCAGCCGCGAGTACAAACGCCTGTTCGGCCTGTCGCCAGCCCGCGACGCCAGGCAGCTGCAGGCCATGAACTCCCAGGGATAGCGCGCAGGGCGCGGGCAGGCTGCCTGCACGATCAGACGGCTGAAGGGCGTGTTCGCCTATCGCTCACGGCCTATGCTTTAGTCGCCGACGTAGCCGGTAATCTTGCCGTGCAGTTCCGAGACCTTGTTCATGCGTCCTTCGATCGCGACGCCGAGCTCGTTGAAGATGCCGTTGATCAGCAGGTTGCCAAGGCTGGCCATCTGCGCGGTCGATTCCCAGAACATGCCGAATTCGGTGGGAACGACGAACATTTCGTCGGCAAGGTCGCGACCCCAGTCGCAGAAGGCGTCGGTGACCAGCGTGATCGGAATCTTCGCCTTCTTGGCTTCCTGCGCCAGCAGCAGGTTCAGGCGCGAATAGCGCCGGGCCTCGAAGATCACCAGGCAAGTGGATTTAGGCTGGTTCAGCAGGATCTCGCTGAAATTGCCGCCGGCGATATCCGCAAGCTGGACGCCGGGGCGCAGGTACTGGAGCTGGTTGGCGAAATACTGGGCGATGCCGCGCTCGGTCTGGAAGCCGGCAACGAACAGCTGGGGCGTGTTGGCCAGGCGCTTGACGGCACGGGCCCACTCCTTGGTGTTGGCGATCTCGTAGATCCTGAGCAGCGCGGCGATCTCCAGCTCCAGGCTGCGCGCCAGCGCATCGCCGTTCTGGCTGCGGTCGCGGAATTCCTTCAGCCGGTCGCCGGCCAGCCAGGGCTGCGTGCCAATGTTGTCCCGGAGGTCCTCCTTGAGGTCCTTGAAGCGGGCATAACCCAGCGTCCGGCAGAATCGCCCGACAGTCGGCTCGCTGACGCCGACCTTGCTGGCGAGCGTCGCCGAGGTCTCGAACGGCACGCCGTTCAGATTTGCCAGCATGTAGTTGGCCAGCGCCTTTTCGGCGTTGGTGGCGGTGGCGAGGCTTTCGACAAGCCTTCGGCGTACCGATTCCGTCATTTTGCTCTCCCTGTCTGGGGCGGGATTTCTTGTAAGAATTCTATCACAGAATCGATTGACGTTTGTTTTTTTTCAAAATAGCTTGAACCCACCCCCGTTGAGGAGCGGGGAAGAAAAACGTTGCTGGGCCACTGGCCTTTGGCAGTGCTGCACAGCAACCGGGAGGAAACGACGCGCAGCTGGCTCAGGTTATATGACCGTGCCACCACGCGAATTCTTGTCTGTTGTCGAAAAAATGCTGCTTCCGCGGCATGGCGGGCTTTTGCCAATTTTCCAAGGGGAGGTTGAACATGAATCGACGTGGTTTTCTTGCTTCGGTATCGGTGGTCACGCTGGCCGCAGGCCTCGGACTGGCTGGAGGATATTCAGCGCGGGCATCAGAACCGGAGGCCGTATTTGCTCTCGGCAGTGCCGAAATCGGCGCCCCTCATCACGATCCAATTCGCGCCACCTTGCTGAGCACCGTCGCGACCCTGATCTACGACCGGCTGATCGAGCAGGATGTCGACCAGACCTATCATCCCCATCTCGCCGAATCCTGGGAGAACAGTCCCGACGGCATGAACTGGACCTTCAAGTTGCGGCAAGGCGTTCGCTTTCATGATGGTGAACCGTTCAATGCCGCGACCATAGCGTGGTGGATCCCCAAGTTCAAAGGCAGCCCGAACGAGTACCTTGTCGACGCTGTCGATCGTGTCGAGGTCGTCGACGACTACACGGTTCGCTTCGTCATGAAACGGGCGGAGCCGAATCTGATCTACAATCTGGCGTCGTCCTTCATGGGTATCCCGTCGCCGAAGGCCTACGACGCGGCGGGTGACAATTTTGGCGTGACCGAGGCCGTCGGAACCGGGCCCTTCAAGTTCGAGAGCTTTGCCGTCGGCCAGGAAACCGTTCTGGTCGCCAATGAAGACTACAACTGGGGCAGCGACCTCTCGGAAAACAAGGCATCACCGCATATCAAGCGGCTGACCCTGCGCGAAATTCCCGATGCCTCGACCGCCTTCCTCGAACTGAAGACGGGCGGCGTCGGCTTGCTGCTCGGGGTGCCGGACCAGTTCCTGCCGCAACTTCAGGCAGAAGAGATGTTGGACTTTCGGAGCCTGCCTGGCTTCGGCATCACCTACCTCGCGTTCAACACCCGCGCCGAGCCCTTCGGCGATGCCGCCGTGCGCCAGGCAACCGCGCTGGCGGTCGACCAGGGCGCCATCCTCAAGAGCGTCTTCAACGGCGTTGGCCTCGAAGCGCACCAGTTCCTGATCAGCACGCTGGTGGAATCGAAGATCGATCCCAAGCTGGAAATCCACCACGACCTGGCCAAGGCCAACGAGCTTCTGGACAAGGCCGGGTGGCAGCGCGGTGATGACGGCATGCGGGTCAAGGACGGCAAGCCGCTGAAGATCAAGCTGACGGCGCAGTCGGAGACGGCGATCAAACGTACTGCCGAGATCGTCCAGGCGCAGCTCAAGGCAATCGGCATGGTTGTCGAGATCGATATCTTCGACAGCACGACAGTCGTCGATCAGCTCAAGAAGGGCCAGCATCAGCTCGCGGTGCGTCAGTATGGCTGGAACAACGCCGACATTCTCGACTGGTTCTTCAGCACCACCAACATTCCCTATCCGAACTCCTCCGGCTGGCAGGACGAGAAATCGCAGGAGCTTCGTAACGTCGCCATGCAGCAGTCGAAGACTCAGGACGAGCGGGTCGCCAATTTCAGGAAGTATCAGGAGAACCTGATCGGCAACTTCCTGTTCGTGCCGATCCATGAGCCGGTGCAGAACTACGCGTTCAACAAGACCATGCTCGAAGTGCCGGAAAAGCTGCGCGGCACCCAGTTGGTGCAGGCAACGGCCGTCGACATCAAGGTCGTTGGTTAAGCGGTCGGCGGGACGATAATGATCGGATTCACGTTGAGGCGGCTTGTCTTGCTGCTGCCTGTCTTCTTTGTCGTCTCGCTGGTGGTGTTCTTCATAATCCACCTCGTTCCGGGCGATCCCATCGACAATCTCATGCGCGCCGGCTCGACGCCGGAGCAGCGCATGCTGATTGCGGCGAAGTATGGTCTCGACCGCAGCCTCGTCGAGCAATATTTCACCTGGATGGGGCGGCTGCTGACCGGCGATCTCGGCACCTCGATCATTCAGGGGCGCCCGGTCAGCGCCCTGATCGCCCGCAACCTGCCCTACAGCCTCGAGCTGGGCATTGCTGCGCTCTTGTTTTCGACGCTGACCGGCATCGCCGCCGGCGTGATTGCGGCGAGCTACCAGGGCACCCGCGTCGACGATACGATCACCGGCTTCATCCTGCTTGGCTCGACGGTGCCAAGCTTCTGGCTCGGCCTGCTGCTGATCCTTGTCTTTGCGGTCTGGCTCGGCTGGGTCCCGGTGTCGGGCGCCCGCGGCTGGAGTTCGCTCATCCTGCCGACCATCGCCGCCGGCCTCGGTGGCATAGCGCTGGTGGCCCGCGTCACACGCATCGCCATGATCGAGACGTCGCGGCAGGATTTCGTGACGCTGCTGCACGCCAAGGGCCTGCCGCCCTTCGTCATCCAGCTGCGCCATGTGCTGCGCCACGCCATGGTTCCCGTCGTCACCATCCTCAGCCTACGCATCGGCTGGGTGCTCGGTGGTGCTGTGACGATCGAATATGTCTTCGCCCGTCCGGGCCTCGGGTCGCTGCTGATTAGGGCGCTCAACCAGCGCGACTATCCGCTGGTGCAGGGCTGCCTTCTCATGCTGGCCATGGCCGTCATCATCGGCGCCCTGATCGGCGACATCGTCCAGGCGGCGATGGATCCACGCCAGCGCGAGGCACGGGCATGATCAAGCGTCGCGCATTGGCACTGCTCAAGGCCGTCTCTACCTTCAAGGGCGGCATATCGGGGGCGTTTTTGTTGCTTCTGGTCATCGGCGCGTTGTTTGCGCCGTGGCTGTCGCCATATCCCTACGACCAGCAGGACCTGGGCATCATGAACCAGGCGCCGTCGCTGACGCATCTGTTCGGCACCGACGAGTTCGGACGCGATGTGCTGTCGCGGATGATCACCGGCGCGCGCACCTCGCTCTCGGTCAGTGTCACGGCGATCGGCATCTCCGTGCTGCTCGGCCTGGTCCTGGGCGCCACCTGCGGCTATTTCGGCGGCACGTTCGACCGGGTCGTCATGACCGTGATCGACCTGACCTGGTCGTTTCCCGAGATCCTGATCGCGCTGATGCTGGTTGCCATCATCGGGCCGGGGCTGGAGGGCGTGGTGATCGCCATAGCCATTGCCTACCTGGCGCAGTTCACCCGGCTGACGCGAACCCAGATCATGTCGCTCAAGAGCGAGACCTATGTCGAGGCGACAATCAGCCTTGGCGCCGGCCACGCCCATGTCCTGTTTTCGCATCTCCTGCCCAACGCGCTGGCGCCGGTGCTGGTCGCGGCGATGCTGGCAACGGGTGATGCCATCATCCTCGAGGCGACTCTCGGCTTCTTTGGACTGGGCGCGCAGCCGCCGACGCCAAGCTGGGGCGCGATGATGAGTTCCGGCACGGCCCAGCTGTTCATCGCCCCTTGGGTGATCCTGCTGCCCGGCCTCGCTGTGGCGCTGACGGTCGTCTTCATCAACCTGTTCGGCGACGCGGTCATCGCTGCGCTCGATGTCCGCGCCAAATTCAGGGAGGCGTAACGATGCTGCTGGATTTGGAAATGCTGCGCATCAGCTTCGGTGCCTTCGCGCCGGTCGACCAGGTCACGCTGAGCGTCGACCGTGGCGAAATCCTCGGCATCGTCGGTGAATCCGGTTCAGGCAAGTCGTTGACCGCGACCGCGATCATGGGGCTTTTGCCGCGTATCGGCGGCCAGGTCGCTGCCGGCACCATCCGCTTCGACGGCACCGATCTCGTCGGGCTGCCGGAACGGCAGATGCGTCGGCTGCGTGGCGGGCGCATCGCGCTGATCACGCAGAACCCGATGACCTCGCTCGACTCCATGATGCGGATCGGACCGCAGATCGACCAGGCCGCGCGCCTGCACCTCGGCCTCAGCCGAAGTGCGGCACGGGCCAGAAGCCTGGAGCTGATGGCCGATCTGCGCATCCCCGATCCGGCCTCGGTCTACGACCTGTTTCCGCACCAGCTCTCGGGTGGCATGAAGCAGCGCATCGTCATTGCCATGGCGCTTGCCGGTGACCCCGAGCTGTTGATCGCCGACGAGCCGACCACGGCGCTCGACGTCACGGTCCAGGCGCAGATCGTGCAGATCCTCGTCGACCTCGTGCGGCAGTGCGGGCTGGGGCTGATCCTGATCACCCACGACATGGGCGTCGTTGCCCAGGCCTGCGACCGCGTGGCGGTGATGTATTGCGGCCGCGTGGTCGAACTGGCCGAGGTCGACGCGCTGTTCGCGCAGCCGCGTCATCCCTACACGCAGGCGCTGATCCGCTGCATCCCCCGCCACGACATGGCGCGCGGGACGATGAGCGCCATCCCCGGTGTGGTCCCGAGTGCCGCAGCGCAGCCGCCGGGCTGCCGGTTCAATCCGCGCTGCGCCCGTGTCGCGGACCGCTGCCGCATCGAAATCCCCGAGCTGCGCATAGGCGTGAGCGGCAATGGCGTGGCTTGCCACGTGGCGGAGGCAGCATGAGCGATCTTCTTACAGTCAATGGGCTCAGCCGCCGTTTCAGCGATGGCGGACTGTTCCGCAAGCGCAAGACGTTCCACGCCGTCAGTGACGTCTCGTTCGCCTTGAAGAAGGGCCAGATCCTCGGCGTCGTCGGCGAATCCGGATGCGGCAAGTCCACGCTGGCGCGGCTGGTGCTGCGGCTGATCAACCCGAGCGGGGGGCAGGTCACGTTCGACGGCGTCGATATGGCCTCGCTGTCGCGTGGAGACATGCGCCGCCTGCGCCAGCGCATGCAGCTGGTGTTCCAGGATCCCTATTCGGCGATCGATCCGCGTTACTCGATCAGGGACGCGTTGCTCGAACCGTACCGCGTGCAGGGCGTGAAGCCGAAATCTACTGATGAGACTGTCGCATCGCTGCTCGACATGGTCGGCCTGAACAGCTCGCTTGCGGCAAGCTACCCGCACCAGCTGTCGGGCGGCCAGAAGCAGCGTGTCGGCATCGCACGCGCCCTGGCGCTCAATCCGTCGCTGGTGGTGCTCGACGAGCCGACGGCTTCGCTCGACGTCTCGGTGCAGGCGCAGATCGTTGCACTCTTGGAGCGGCTGCGCCAGGAACTCGGGCTGACCTATCTGTTCATCTCGCACGACCTCGGATTGGTGCGCTATTTCTGCGACCAGATCCTGGTCATGTATCTTGGCCGCATCGTCGAGGTGCTGCCGAGCGATGCGGCGCCCGCGCATCCCTACACCCGGGCATTGCTCGACAGCACCTTCGAGCCCGATCCGAAACGCCGCCGCTCTATCACGCGGCTCGCCGGCGAAATCCCGAGCGGCTACGACCTGCCGGCCGGCTGCGCTTTCGCCAACCGCTGCCCGCGCGTCACAGATCTCTGCCGTCGCCAGCTGCCGACACTGACGTCGCAAGGCAGCGGGCATCAGGCTGCCTGTCACCATCCGCTGACTGCCATGCCCGAGGCGGCAGTTGAGCAGAGGTCGGTCGCATGAACGCTATCCACAGACACTGCCGTTGCAGGTGCCTCGCACCGAAGCGGACAGCTTTGAAGACCAGGAAATCAGCATGAACTTCACAGAAGAACTCGACCGCTATCTCCAGTCGGAAATCGACAACAGCCAGGTTCCCGGCCTCGGCGTCGCCATCGTCCACGATGGCGAGATCATTCACCTCAAGGGCTACGGCCTTGCCAATGTCGAGAACCAGGTGCCGGTGACGCCGGATACGGTTTTCCATTCCGGTTCGACCGGCAAGATGTTCACTTCGGCGTCGGTGATGTTCCTGCTGCAGGACGGCCGCATCAAGCTCGACGATCCGTTGAGCCGCTACATTCCCGAGGGGCCCGAAAGCTGGGCCGGCATCACCATCCGCAACCTGCTTTCGATGATGGCCGGCTTCGGCAATTTCGACATCGTCTTCGGTGCGGAAGGCGGCGAGGAGGGCGGCGCCGTGCCGCTCAACCTGTGGCAGGATTACAGCGACGAGCAACTGATCGACCTGGCCCGCCGTTCGCCGTTCATGTACCAGCCGGGCGAGGGCTACCAGTACAGCAACACCGGTTACATCCTGGCCGGGTTGGTCGTCGCCCGCGTCTCAGGCAAGCCTTATTACGAGCTGCTGCGCGAGCGGCTGTTCGAACCGATCGGGATGGCAACGGCGCGCGAGGCCTCGTGGTTCGACATCGTGCCGAACCGCGCCGCCGGCCACTGCATTCGCGACGGCAAGCTGGAGAACCGCTACTGGGCAGCACCCACGTTGCAGCGTACCGGAGATGGCGGGCTCTATTTCTCGCCGCGCGACATCGCCCATTGGCTGCTCGAACTGGACAATCCGACGGTGCTGCGGCCCGAAACCATCGCACTGATGTCGGAGCCTGTGCAGATGAAGAACGGCCAGCCGTCGTTCAACAACTATGCCCTGGGCTGGCAGAATTCCACGATCCGCGGCCATCGCAAGATCCGCCATGGCGGTACCTGGGACGGGTTTCGTGCCGAGATCGCACGCTTTCCGGCACGCAAGCTGTCGGTCTGCGTGCTTGGCAACACTGACGAGGCCCAGGTCGCCCGGATCGGCCAGAAGATCGCAGGCATCGTCGACCCCGCACTAGCGCCCTACGAGCCGGTTGCCGACGGCAACGAAGCGCTGACCCGGCGCGACCACGAACTGCTGCAGGCCATCGTCGATCGACGCGCGTCACGTGACAGCTTTGCTGGCGAGGCCTGGCGCCTGTGGAGCAATGGCTGGTTCGAACAGATCGCAGCCAGCGGCGTCGCGGTGGCTGGAGTGCCGCTCGAACTTACCCATCAGGAAGCCGACGGCGGCAGGCGCTACCGGCTGGAGATGGGCGGCTACCACCTGCACTGGACGATCAGCCGCGACACTGAGGACCGGGTGAGCGAAATGCGCTTCCACATGGAGTAATCGCAACGGAAGTAGGCCGCAGCCTGCCGGTGCGGCCACCCTTCCAAACACGTCAAACCAACTCGCCTGATCAGGCGCACGTGTCCCTCAGCGAGGGACGCAATGGATACGCGCGCCCGATCGATCCAAAACGCCTGAACGACCACATGGAGATCGACAATGAGCTTTCGTGTTCTGACCGCCGAATTCGCGCATGAGACCAACACCTTCAGCGTCCGCAAGACGGGTTACGACGCCTTCACCGTCGAAGGCGTGCTGTTCGGCGACGACGCCATCCGCGCCCGAGGCGAAGCCAACACCGAGATCGCCGGCTTCCTCGACATCGGCCGCAAATATGGCTGGGCCATTGAGCATGTGCTGAGCACCGCAGCCGAACCGGCTGGGCCGGTGACGCGCGACGCCTTCGACCGCATCGGCGGCGCCATAGTCAAGGCGGCGGCGGACAACAAGGGCCAGATCGACGGCATCTTGCTTGGCCTGCATGGCGCGATGGTCACCGACTTTTCGCCCGACGGCGAGGGAGAGCTGCTTGAACGGCTGCGCGCCGTGGTCGGGCCGGACCTGCCGATCGCCGTCACGCTCGACCCGCATGCCAACGTCACGGCCAAGATGTGCGAGCTCGCCGACATCCTGATCTCGTTCAAGACCTATCCGCATATCGACATGCGCGCGATCGCCCACCACGCCGGCGAGCTTTTGCAGAAGACGATGGCCGGCGAAATCCGCCCGAAAACGCTTCTGGCGCGGCGGCCGATGCTGGAGGAGGCCAATGCCGGGCGCACCGACATCGGGCCGATGGTCGAATGGATCGCCAGAGCCCGCGCCTATGAAGAGACGGCTGGCGCGTTGGCGGTCAGCATCAACGGCGCCTTTCCCAATGCCGACATCCCCGAAGTCGGCCCGACCGTGCTCGTCACCTATGACGGCGACCCGGCGCGGCATCAGGCCTTTGCCGAAAGCATTGCCGACGAGATCTGGGACAACCGCTTCAACGTGCTGAACACCTTCTACACGGTGATGCAGGCTGCCGAGATCGCGCATGACTACCGCGGCGACCGCCCGTTGATCATCGCCGACTATGCCGACAATCCCGGTGCCGGCGGTTATGGCGACGCGACGGCCTTGCTTGGTGCCATGCTCGAAGTGGGCATCAGCGATGCCTGCTTCGGTCCGATTGTCGATCCGGAGACGGCCAACCAGCTTCACCGAGCCACCGTCGGCGATACCGTGAAGCTGAAGCTCGGCGGCAAGACCGATCCACGCTTCGGCGGCGATCCGCTCGAGGTGACCGGCAAATTGCTCGTTATCAGTGACGGCAAGCTCATCGGCGACGGAGAGCAACTGGGCGGACTGGAGTTCTCGTTCGGCCCGACGGCCGTGGTGCAGATCGATGGCATTGCCGTGCTCGTCGTCACCGAGCCGTCGCAGATGCGCGACCTGCAGCAGTTCCGGGCCTTCGGCATCGACCCGGCGCGTCATCGCGTTGTCGGGCTGAAGTCGATGCAGCATTTCCGCGCTGCCTTCGAGCCCATCGCCGGCAAGGTCATCGTTTGCGACAGCGGCGCGCTCTGCACCATGGACTATTCCAGGATGCCCTATCGCAACGTCGCCCGCCCGATCTTCCCGCTCGACCGCGACATGACACTTTAAGCGCATGGCAATGACAGCAAGGAAACCGATGACACAGCCACATATCCAGCAGGCCGACGTCATCGTGCTTGGTGCCGGGATCATCGGCGTTTCGGTCGCGCTGCAGCTGCAGCGGCGCGGCCGTTCCGTCATCCTCGTCGACCGTCGTGGCGCCGGCGAGGAAACGAGCTACGGCAATGCCGGCCTGATCGAACGCTCCAGCGTCGTGCCCTATGGCGCGCCGCGCGAGTTTTCGAAGCTGATGCGTTATGCGTTCAACCTGTCGGCGGACGTGCGTTTCGACTGGCTGCAGATGCCGCGCATCGCACCTTGGCTGTGGCGGTTCTGGCGTGAGTCGGCACCAGGGCCGCTGGCACGCGCCGCAGCCGACATGCAGCCGCTCATCGAGAATTCGGTGAGCGAGCATGAGGCGCTGATGGCGGAGGCAGGTGTTTTGCCGCAGCTGCGCCGGGCCGGCTGGCTCGAGGCCTATCGAAGCGAAAAGACGTTCGAACACGCGCGGGGCGCGGCCACGGCCCTTCACCAGTTCGGCCTGAATTACGAAGTGCTTGACCGCAAGGCGCTGCAGCAGCGCGAACCGCATCTCTCCGACGCGCTGGTCGGCGCCGTGCATTGGCTCGATCCGGCCACGGTTGCTGATCCGGGGGCGCTGGTGAAGGCCTATGCCAGCCATTTCGTCGATCGCGGCGGGCTCTTCCTGCAAGGCGATGCCCAGCAGCTGCGGCAGGCGGAAGCGGGCTGGAGCATCGTCACCGACAGCGGAGGCGTCGAGGCGCCGGAGGCGGTCGTGGCGCTCGGGCCCTGGACCGACACGATCTCCCGATCACTCGGCTACAAGATCCCGCTGGCGATGAAGCGCGGCTACCACGTCCATTTCGAAACCGATGGAGACGCCCGACTCAATCATCCCGTTGTCGATGCCGATGGCGGTTTCGTGCTGGCGTCGATGGCCAAGGGTATGAGGCTGACCACGGGCGTCGAATTCGCCTCGCGCGGCAGCCGGCCAAACCCGGTCCAGCTCGACATGACCGAGCCGCTGGCGCGCCAGATCTTCCCGCTCAGGCAGCGCATCGAACCGAAACCCTGGATGGGATCGCGCCCGTGCCTGCCCGACATGCGGCCGGTGATCGGCCGAGGCTACAGGCACAAGGGGCTGTGGTTCGCCTTTGGCCACAACCATCACGGACTGACGCTCGGCCCGATCACGGGACGCCTGCTGGCCGAAATGATGACGGGCGAGCCGGTGTTTACCGATCCTGCGCCTTACGCACTGGAGCGGTTTGGCTGACGCGTAGCGCAGCAGCGGTGCCTTGTGCCGAGGCTCGCCGAAACAAACAATTAACAAAGTCGGTCAGGCTGGCCTTTACCAATTGCTGCTAATCCCAAGCCGCAAATCGGGAGAGCGGCCAGGGATGGTTGGGGCAAGTCGCATCGCTGAACGGTTCAACGGCCTGTCGGTGCTGGGACAGTCCTGCGTGATCGTGGCCGCCGCGACGCTGGGCGCCGACCTGCTGACGCTGATCTTCTACTCGATTTTCTTTTCCGACCGGCTGCTGCTCGATCTCGCGCTGACGAGCCTGATCGTCGTCGCCGTGGCCGGGCCGCTGTCCTATTTCTTCATGGGGCGCAGCGCCAGGCTCGTTGAACTTGCGGCCGAGCTCGACCGGGCCAATCGTCTCGACGACCTGACCGGGCTGCTGAACAGAAAAACCTTCCTGCTTCGATCCCGGCAGGTCCTCAGCGGCCACGAAAGCGGCGAGGGTGCCGGGGTGCTGCTCTTCATCGATGCAGATCATTTCAAGGCGATCAACGACCGCCACGGCCATGCCATGGGCGATGCCGTGCTGCAGGAAATCGGCGCGGCACTGGCTTCGAGCATTGGCGCCAAGGCTATTGCCGGGCGGCTGGGCGGCGAGGAGTTCGTCGTGCTGCTGGTTGGTGCCGGCGAGGACAAGGCAGCGCTGGTGTGCGAGCGCCTGCGGCGGAAGGTGAAGGCGATTGCCGCCATTGTCGGCATGAGCGGCCGCGAGGTCACCGTCAGCATCGGTGTGTCGAAACATCAGCCGGGCCAGAGCCTCGACGCTCTGCTGCTCGCCGCCGACAGGAACCTTTATCTCGCCAAGGCCAATGGCCGCGACCGTATCGTTAACACCGACGGCAAGCTGGCCGCGGCCTGAGCCGGGGCGTCATTCCGCTTCTTCCGTACTCCGGATCTTAGCCGCCGGCATGAGCCAGATGCTGGAAGCGGCGAACCATGCGCCAGCCCGAGGCGACCAGCCTGTCGGCCGGCGGTGCCACCGGCAGCACCGGCTGGGTCAGCATGCGGCGCAATTCGGCCGGCCCGATCTCGCTGGTCATGATGATGCGCGACAAGGTGTACGGATCCTCCGTCGTCGAAGTCATGGCATGCCTGACCCGGCACGCCGAGGTGAAGCCGGCGCCGCGCACCAGCGCGCGCGTGGTGCGGCTCGAATAGCCATGCGGGTAAGCGAAGCTGTGCACCGGCCGCTTCAGGCCGTGCTCGAGGGCGAGCTTGCTGTCGTGGATCTCGCGCGCCGCGTCGCTGGCCGACAGGATGTCCAGTTGCGGGTGGCTGACTGTGTGGGCGCCGATCTCGATGCCTTCGCAGGCCAGTGCGCGCAGGTCGCCCCAGCCGAGCATCGGCCGGTCGCCTTCGCCAGATGAAGCGAGCCACTGGCTGGTCTTGCCGACAAGGCCCGAGACGACATAGAGCGTCGCGACAAAGCCGTGGCGTTCCAGAATGGGCATGGCGCCGATGAGAAAATCCTGCAGCCCGTCGTCGAAGGTGATGCAGACGGTGCGCGGAGGCAAAGGCCGCTTTTCGCGAAAGATCGTCGCCAGCGCCGAGATCGTCACCGGGCGGAAGCCGCCTTCGGCCAGCACCTGCATGTGGCGTTCGAACTCGTCGGGCAGCATCATCCAGCGCCGGTAGGGCGCAGCGCATTCGGTGTCGATGCTGTGGTAAACAAGGATAGGCACTGATGGGCGCATGGCTGTCGATCCTCCCTTGAAGGCGACCTCGTGCCCGCTTGCGGAGGGGGCGATGCCGGATGACGGGCTGCGTGCTGCGGCATAGCGGCTGCGCAGATAGCCCGGCACGCCAGCGGCGATGCCCAACCTCTCGCGCCAGATCAGATTGCTCGGATAGTCGCCCGGCAGGCGCTGGTTCTTGGGCGATGTCGGCCCGGCCATGTGAGCGATGCCGGCCGGCATGGCGCGCGCCAGCCGCAAGGCAGCCGCCGGTTCGTCGATGACCACCTTGGTGAGGTAGGCGCCGAGGCCCATGCCGTAGCCGAAGGCCTGGCGGCGCATGCCGTCCTCGCCACGGCGGTGATGGTGCCAGAGCAGCGCGCGCGGCTCGTAGACAAGTTGGAAGCCGGCCTGGACTACCGCGTAGAAGGAGGCGAGGTCGTCGCCGCCACGCGCCAGCGTGCCGGCGCCCAGTGCTGAATCGAAGCCGCCGATCTGGCGCAGCGCCTCGGTCCTGAATGCCATGTTGGCGCCTGAGCCGAACTGTCCGGCGGTGAAGGGAAAAAGCGATCCCGCCGGGCGATTGCCGGCGAGATCGAAGACCTTGCGCGCAAAACCCTTGCCGAAGCCGCCATGGCGCTCGGTCCAGAACTGCGCGCGCGTGTCGAGTTCGGCCGGCAGGATCAGGCCGGTGACGCAGCCGACCCGGCCGTCGCGGTCGAAATTGGCGGCCATCGCCGCCACCCAGTTGGGGTCGACGACGACGTCGTCGTCGGTGAACAGCACCAGCTCGGACGACAGGTTGGCAAGCCCGGCATTGTGGGCGCGGCCGAGGCCCGGCACGTTTTCCCTGACATAACGGACCGCGCGTGAGCCGCCGTAGCGCCGGGCGATGAGATCGGCGGTCTGCGACGAGGACGGCGCATTGTCGACGACGACGATGTCGAATGGCTGGTAGGTCTGGACCAGCAGTGAATCGAGGCAGCGCGCCAGGCTTTCGGCGCGGTCGCGCGTGGCAATCACGACGCTGGCGAACGGGCCGTCCTTCTTTGGCAGGGGCGCGTCGTGCTGCAAGGTGCTGTCTTGGACAGCCTGGTTCTCGTTGAGGCGGCGGCGCAGTTCGAATGTCGTGAGCACGTCTTCGTCGAAATCGAACTCCATGATCGTCACCGGACGGCCCTGGCGGCGGACGAGGCAAAAGACGCCGCCGTAGCGCTGGCCGGTTGCCGCGTCGAGCATCTGCACGTCGTTCATTGGCCGGCAGACATCGACGTCAAGAATCTTGATCGGGTGAAACTCGGGCGCGCTCATGCATGCCTCCGTGCGCGGCTCAGCCGGGCGCCGACATAACCCATCGTGGTGTAGCCGAGCCCGAAGAAGATGCCGGCGGCACGAGCCAGCCCCCACATGTCGAGCTTCAGCACTGCATCGCCAAGTCCGCGCAGAACACCCGCGGGCAGGACACGCATGACATAGCGCTGTTCGCTGGACAATCCATCCAGCGCACCGACAGCATTGACGACCTGGGTCTTGGAACGGCCCTCTGCGAGGCAGCGCTTGCGGAAATAGCGCCAGCCCGCACGCTCGGCCGTGACCTGGTGGTGTACGCTCATCGCTGGGTCGTAGAGGATGAGCGAGCCGGGAATGGCCTGCAACGCGCGGATGCAAAGCTCCGTCTCCTCGCAGCCGGCGGCATCAGCCGCGGTGCGGCCGATGCCTTCGCGGAACCCCCCGGTCAAATCGAGGATGCTGCGACGGAACGACATGTTGCAGCCGATAGGATTGCGCACTGGCTCGACCTTTTCGGGCTGGCCGCGATAGCTGCAGCCGACAACCCACTGGAACTCCTCCGGAAACCAGCGTGGGCGATCGACCTGCCACATCGGCAGCACCTGCCCGCCCAGGCCGATAACAGACGGGTTGCGATAGTGCGGCAGCATCTTTTCCAGCCAGTCGGGTGCGGCGACCGCGTCGTCGTCGAGGAAGGCCAGGATTTCGCTGCTAGCCCGCCTGACGCCGGTGTTGCGGGCACCCGAAAGGCCGCGTGCGCCCTCGTTCACGATGACGGTCACGGCTGGGTAGATGGAAAAGAAATACGCCCATAGCGGCATGTTGTGGTCGATGACCACGATGATCTCGGTCGCCTTGGTGCGTTGGGCGACCACCGAGGCGATGGCGCGCTGAAGCTGCTCGCGACGGTTGTCGGCGTAGGCGCAGATGATGACTGATACCGAAGTCGCCGACGCCGTCATGACCGCTCGCTAGATGCTGGGTTGGTGTTGTCCGGTTGCGCTGCGGGGCGGGACCGCCGGCCGCGCCGGGCGGGAGACGCCAAGGCGGACGATCGTCTTCAGCACCCGCCAGCCGTCGGGGATGGTGCGCAGGTTGCTGACGCCGTGGATGCGCGGGAACTCCTTGCTCGCCACCTCGAACACGTTGAGGTTGGCGCGCAGCGCCTGGACGTTCATTTCGGTCTCGATTTCGAAACCCGTCGCATCCTCGATGTTGAGATAGGGCAGCACGTCGCGCCAGAAAGCGTTGTAGCCGTAGCAGAGGTCAGTGAACTTGCCGCCGAAGCGAATGCGCACAAGCGTCAAAAGTCCCCAGTTGCCGAGCCGGCGATACCACTCCATGTCGGTGGTGTTGCCGCCCTGCATGAAGCGCGAGCCCTTGACGAAATCGGCGCCCGCGAGGAGCGCGCCGACAAAGGCCGGGATCTCGCCGGGATCGGCGGAGCCGTCAGCGTCGAGGGTGACGATGATGTCGCCCTTGGCGGCGTTGAAGCCGGTGCGCAGCGCCGCGCCCTTGCCGCGCCTGTCCTGCTGCAGCACGACTATGTCGGGCAGCAGCGACTTGGCGACAGCGATGGTGTCGTCGGTCGAGTTGCCGTCGACGAGAATGACTTCATCCACCCATGCAGGGATGTGGGGAAGGACGTGAGGAAGGTTCTTGGCCTCGTTCTTGGCGGGAACCACGACACTGATGCGAGGTGTGCCGCCGACAGGCATTCCTGCCAGTTTGAAAATTTCCATAGCAGGTCGATGCGGGAATGCTGCCGCCGTCATTATGGTTACTCCAACCCAAAGGTGGTGGCACCCAATGACTACGCGAACCAAACGCACCGGACGCAAAACAGCAGCCTGCAGAACACAACTTCGCAGGAAGGTTGTTTCCGAATAAAATCTGGACGCAAGTGTCTTGTTAGCCCCACTCGCCGATCAGAACTATACCATGCATTTACTTGTTGTAAACCATATGTAGTATCTGCATGTAGTTGGCTCTCCATTAGTGCTGATTCATAGATGTGGATTTGTATGAACCTGTCGTTTCAATGATTTTTACTAGATAAATAAATGTTTATCTAAATTTAACTACGACAACGGCGATGGCAGGCGTGTGGCAATGGGCATACATCAATTCATGTCAGGCATATTAGGTTGAGCTTTAGTGTTAATTCTTTTGGCTCGAAACCTAAGCGAACGCTGGCTGACGAAGCCTGTATCCTGTTCAAAACCCGTGATGGTTGCAGCCTGAAATGCACAACACCGGCCAGTCGCAACATTGTGATCGGCCCAAAATGCGGGGTTTTTGGGCTAAAACCGGCCACTTCAAGCAGTGCGGCGGAAGGGCAACATGCACGCAGATGTTTGTTAGCAAGTGTGCAGATAAGGCGACTGCTCGAATGACGGACCGGGTCGTTCATGTTAGGTTGGATGAAATCAGGAGGCGGGGGCCACCAGCACGATCAGCGGCGTTCGGACACAGCGCCTGTGACATGTTCCGTGCGCCCGATTGTTCGAGGATTCAATTTGCCTAGCCCACAGCGACCCGAAACTCCTCCTGCCCCCGATGCTTTCGACGACTGGGTTATCCTGACCAGCAAGTGGGACGAGGCCTACAAGGATTACCTGATCGTACGCGACGCGCGGGCCACAGCTGAGGCCGTGTCGGGCACGCCTGATCCTGAGTTGAAGCGCTTGGAGGACGAGGCGCTGGCTGCGTTGGCCGAAATCAAGGCGGAGATGGACAAGGTCGTGGCCGAGACGCGGCAACGGCGCCGGCCCCTCGGCGGCTCCCTCGTCGTCGGCACGATCGGTCACGACGAGGCCGAAGCGCCTCCCGGCTCAGAGAGCAATCCCGACAAGTAAGTGCGACCTGCGCTGCTTTTGGCTGACCCACTTGCGAGGTCGCCACATTCAGCGCGCAGCCGCCATCGGCATGGAGTTGGCAACGGCTATTTCCAGCGCGCGTGGTTGCAGTGTATTTAGAACGGGTGAGAACGCGAGACGCCCAGCGAAGCGCATGTTTCTTGCCGGCCATCGTGGCGACACTGGCTTGCGTGGCGATGCTTTCGCTGTTCGCCGGTCCGTCTGTTGCCGCAGACTTTCCCGCGATAGAACTCGAGACGACGTCAAACGACACGCTCGACGGTGTCTTGCGTGCTGCGCTGAACGCTCCCGAGCTCGAGCGCGCGGCCGAGGGAGGGGCCGCGAAAGGCTGGCAGGCCGCCGTCGAAGCCGAACGCCACCGGCTGGAAGAGCTGATGCGCGGCCAGGGCTATCTCCACGCGCGGGTCGAGATGCCTGATGCCGCGACTGGCGCTGGTTCTCCCGACAAGATCACGCTCAAGCCGGTTGCCGGACCGCTTTTCCGCGTCGGCATGGTCGAGGTCGACGGTCTCGATGGCGTTGCCACCGATGCGGTTCGCGGCGACGTTTCGCGGCAGATGATGGAAGCCGCCGGCAAGGCCGCGCGCGGTGATCTTCTGGCAACCCTCGAAGATGAGGTGCTGTGGCGACTGCGTACCGCATCCTATCCGTTTGTCCGTGTCACCGAGCGCGCGTTGTTACCGATGGCGGGCCAGGCGTTGGCAGCAGCCCGCATCGTCGTCGAGCCGGGCGCGTCGGCGCGGTTCGGCTCGGTCGCCTACAGCGGCCTTGTCGCTCTCAAGGAAGACGAACTGAGCCGCCTGCAACCCTTCAAGCAGGGCGATCCCTACGATCCCGACGCGCTCGAGCGTTTCCGCGAGGCGCTGCTTTCGCATGCGTCGGTCAAGAATGTCAGGATGCGGCTGCCGGACGCGGTGGACGCCAACGGCCAGTTGCAACTGCGCGCCGAGATCGAGGAAGAACAGCTCCGCGCCGATGACGCCACCGGCAACTATCGGACCGGGTTTATTGCGGCCGTTTCGGCCATCGCGGCGCTGGCGATCCGGCAGGTTTCTGTCGCCAGCCTCCGTCCTGGCCGCTCGCGCTGGCCACTCTGGCTCGAAGTGGTGCCGGTGCTGCTGCTTGCCGCCGCGTTCTACCTGATTGCGCAAAGGATGCTGCTTCTGGCATTTCCCGGCTGAGGGCCGGCCTAGGTATCCTTGAAGCCTATCGTCCATTTCGCCGCGTGTCGCACGCGGGCGTCGACGGCGGTGATAGGCAGTTTCTCCAGGAAGTATTCGGCATGGGCGTGCGGGGTTGCGCCAAATCGCTGCTTGTAGTGCGCGAGCGAGGCCGAGGCACCGGTTTCGCCGAAGTGGTAGTAGCGGCAGCCGCTGTGGCAGGCCTCTTCAATGGCGAGCTTCTGGATCAGGTCGTTGGCGCCCGAGCTGCCAAGCGCATGGCGGTCGATCGCGCCGCGGGCGTCGTTGACATTGCCGTATTGCAGCACGAAGGCGGCGGCCGCCGGCTTGCCGTCGACCCAGGCGACCCAGATGCGGCAGGCGTCGCCGAAATGTCTGGCGATCGAGTTGAACTTGGCGATCGGATCGCGCCGCCGGCCGCGCAGATGCGCGAGCATTCTCGGCTCGTGCTGCTTGTCGGCCCAGCGGTCGAAGGACGACCGCAACAGCTCATGGAACACCGGCACGAGTTTGCCGGTGGTGTCGCGCTCGACAATGATGTTGCCGCGTTCGGCCTTGCGCACCCGCGTTCGCGTCGTCTTCTTGAAGCGCGACGACCACACTGCGTCGAAGCCGCCGTCGAGGTCGAGGATGTGGGCGAGCCCTGGCACTGCGGTGACGTGGGCGGGTGCCGCGG
Source organism: Aminobacter sp. LjRoot7 (assembly GCF_964252895.1). Lineage (NCBI taxonomy): Bacteria > Pseudomonadati > Pseudomonadota > Alphaproteobacteria > Hyphomicrobiales > Phyllobacteriaceae > Aminobacter > Aminobacter sp. LjRoot7. The sequence goes on along the minus strand of NZ_CAXUPX020000001.1, from coordinate 444,896 downwards.
CGGCCCACAGATGGGCATGGCGCGGATTGGGTCGCACTGAGATCCTGAGATAGGGCAGGCTGGCCAGGTCTTCGAAAATGGCGCGCAGATGTTCGACCTTCGGCACCAGCGACGAGAGCACGCCGCCGCGACCCCAGGCATAAGGCATCGACTCGGCGACCGACAGCCGGGCCGGCAGATGCCTGTTGCGCACCATCGGCAGCACGTAGTGGTGCCCGCCTGCAAAACGATAGGCGCGGCTGGCGTCCTGGTACTTGCCGAGGGCGCACAGGCTGTCGAGCCAGGCCGGCGACTGGTAGGGCAGGGCTTCGGGATCGGCGAGCATGAGGCGATGCCAGAGATCGCGCGGCGCCGGGCTTTGGACGTCGAACGCTGCCGGCGCGCGCGCTATGGCTTGCACGCCCGGTGAGCTCCCAAAATCTGTCGGATCGGTATACGTCTGCAACCTCCCGCCGTTCCACCTAATGTCTCAGATTTTGTGAGAGATCACTACATTCGCAGTCAAAGAGTTGCTTTTCGAATTTTCGTTTGTTCAGAAACGGTTACCGCATCGCCATGAAGATATTGTGTATCACAATTTTGTTATTTCTTCGTGATGGAACGATATCTTCGGAACGCCAATCAAAGTCAAAGCCACTTAAATAAAGCATTCCGGACAGATAATCGCTATTTCGACAAACAAGTCGATGCGTGGAAAATCCAGGGACATGATCTTGGATATGAGGCGGAATGGACCGTGTCATTTACCGAGCTCGGCGAAACAGCTTGACGCGGCGTCTGGCAACCGTCCTAGTTAACAGATCGTAAGCGACAGATTTCCGGGTAACCGGCAAATGCGCGCGAACCGCCACTTTGCGGAACCACGCAGGCAACGGCCGGCAACCCTCTATCGCGACGAGCCAGAGTAATCAGGCCTATCGGGTTGGTGCATGGGTAAGGGGTTGTGGGGTGCGGCGCTGGCGGGCGCCTGGTGGTTCGGGCATGCGGGAGCCTTGGCGCAAGGCGCCGAGCCGCCTTTGATCAAGGGGCAATGGGAGCGGATCTTCACCGAGGAGTTCGACCAGCCCAAGCTCGATCGCGACAAGTGGACCCGCTGCTATTGGTGGGACAAGGACGGTTGTACCAATCTCGCCAACAAGGAACTGCAGTGGTACATGCCCGACAACGTCAGCGTCGCCGACGGCGTGCTGCGCCTGACGGCGCGGCCGGAGACGGTGACCGGCCATGAAGGGCGAACCTTCGACTACACCTCGGGTATGGTGACCACGGGCCGCGATTATCTCGAACGCGCCAAGCCAGACCGTTTCGCCACCAAATACGGTTACTTCGAAATCCGCGCCAAGATACCCAAGGGCAAGGGGTTGTGGCCGGCGATCTGGCTTTTGCCGTCGACGCAGGAGCCGCGTCCGGAAATCGACATCCTCGAAGTCCTGGGGCACGCGCCCGACGTCTACGAGATGCACCTGCACTATCTCGACAAGCAGAAGAACTGGAAGAGCGAGGGCAAGAACGCCAAGGTGGTCGATCTTTCCGCCGACTGGCATGCCTATGGCCTTGAATGGAGCAAGGATGCCGTCGTCTGGTATCTCGATGGCAAGGAGATGTGGCGCTATACCAAGCCCGAGGGTATCTCGCAGGAGCCGATGTACCTGCTCATCAACCTGGCCGTCGGTGGCAAATGGCCCGGTTCGCCTGACGCCAAGACCAAGTTTCCGGCCGATTTCCTGATCGACTATGTTCGTGTCTGGCGGCGTGCCGGGCCATGACCGCGCACCCGCCAACCCTGCGGCACCAACAGCCCGCGGCGGCGCGGGTGGGCGGCAGGCGTGGCAGTGGCTGGAGGTCACTCATCCCGGCGGCGCTGACGGGGTCGTCGCTGATGCGCAACGGCTACGCGCTGATCGCCAACAGCGGCCTGAGTGCGGTGCTGGGGTTGGCCTTCTGGTTCCTGGCCGCGCGCTATTGTTCGCAGGAGGCGATCGGTCTCGGCGGCGCGATCACCGCCACCATCGTCAACCTGTCCAACGCCGCCCAGCTCAATTTCGGTAACCTGCTCGTCCGCTTCGTGCCGACGGTTGGTGGACGCGCCGGCCGGCTGATCCTGTTTGCATACGCCACGTCCTTCGTCGCCTCGGTCGTCGTCGCTGTCGTCTTCCTGCTGGTTGTCGGCGCCTTCATGCCCAAGCTCGATGTGCTGACCGAGAGCGCCGGCGTCATATTGTGGTTCGTGGCGACTGTCGCCGTCTGGTCGGTGTTCGCGCTGCAGGACAGCGCGCTGTCGGGCCTGCGCCAGTCGATCTGGGTTCCGGTCTCGAAGACCATCTACCAGGTCGTCAAGATCGCCATGCTCATCCCCCTGGCGCTCGCCGGGCTGGGTTGGGAAGCCATCGCGCTGTCGTGGACAGCACCCGTGCTGGTCTTCGTTCTTGCCGTCAACCTGTTGATTTTCAAGCGTCTCGTTCCGACCGCGCAGGCCGGCACCGGCCATTCCCATCTGATCGACCGCCGCGCCATGGCGCGCTTCTTTGGCTGGGACTACATCGGCTCGGTGTCGATGATGGTGGCCTGGACGGCGACGCCGCTGGTCGTGCTCAATCTTGTCGGCGCGGCCGAAAGCGCCAGCTTCTTCGTCGCCTGGACGATCTTCACCTCGCTCTATTATGTCGGCAGTTCGATGGGGCTGTCGCTGTTGGCCGAGGGTGCAAGCGATGCCGGCCGGCTGCGCTCGCTGGCGGCGGATGCGGCGGTCATGTCCGTGCTGCCGCTGCTCGGCCTCGTGGCGCTGATGCTGGTGTTCGCCCATCCCATCATGTCGGTGTTCGGTGCTGCCTATGCCACCGAAGGTGCATCGATCCTCAGGGTGTTCACGCTTGCCAGCGTCGTTTCCGCCGTGCTCTCCATCTATCTGTCGATCGCCCGTACCAAGGGCTGGATGCGTTCGGTGGCGGCTGCCGAATTCGCAACGCTCGTCATCGCGCTCGGCGCCGGTGCGCTTCTGGTGCGCAGCGAAGGGCCGATCGGCATGGCGCATGCCTGGCTGCTGGCAATGCTGGTGGTCACCGTTGGTGTCGGCGCGCTCGCCCTTGTCACCAGCCGTCGCCACAGCCTGCATGACTGGGGGCTTGCGGTTGCCGCTTCGCTGAAGACGCTCTCGGCCCAGTTCCTGCCCTTCGGCCGCAGCAAGGGCATCGCCGTTCCCGGTGACGCCGAGCTTCGGCCGCTGCTGGCGATGACGGGAAGTTCCGACGCCACGGGCTGGCACGCGCTGAAATCCGAATACGGACCCGAAGGAACAGAAATTGTCTATCTCGGTGACCCGGTGCTGGACGATGAGGCGAGGCACGAGCCAGTCCGGTCGCAAGGCACATATGCCGTCCTCCGCAGCTCGCGCGATCCTATCGCTGCCGCCTATCTCGAGCGCCTGATCGACAATCTCGACCTGTTGCGGGCAGATGCGCGTCTCGAGGCCCTTTGGCCGATCCTGCCGACGAGGCTGGCTGTGACCCGCGTCGATGGCGCCGTCGACTGCATCGAGACCATTGCGCTCGGGACGGACGGGCGCGTGCTGTTGCGCAATGCCTCCGAGCGGCAGGCGGGCCTCGAAGCGGCTGCAAACGTTGCCACCATCTTGCACGACCTGACATCGGCGATGCGCACTATCGACGAAGTCTGGTTCCAGCAATGGGTAGAGCGCCCGGCGGCAAAGCTCGTGGATCTCGGCGGATCGACGATGTCGGCCACGACAAGACGGCGGGCAATCGACAGTTTCGTTGCCCAGCAGCGCCGATACTGGCTTGGTCGGGAGGCGCGCCTCGGCTGGTGCCATGGAGGCTTGCTGCCGCAGAGCCTGAACTTCGCTCCCATAGATGCGGCAGGGGAGGACGGCGGGGTCCGGCTAACTTGCCTGCTGGAATGGGGCAATGCGCGATCCAACGCGCCACGGGGCTTCGACGGCTGCGTGCTTGCGGTTGCCATGCGCATGATGACGAGCACCGAGCCGCTGGGTGCGGTCGTTGCCGATCTGTTGTGGGCGTCGCAATGGCACGGCGACGAACGGCAGTGGCTGGGCATCGGCTCGGACGGCGAGGATGACTGGAGCCGCGATGGCGCGGCGATCCGTGCCATGGTCGGCCTTGTCTGGCTGCATCAGGTCAGCGAGCGGGCGCGGCGCCCTGCGCATGCAGGTGTCGGCCGGCTCTGGATTGCTTCGAATGTCGATCGTGTTCTTAGAATCGTCTCCACCGATGGAGGCGCGATATGAATGTGATGACGCGGGAAGCCAGTCTTGCCTTGTCGCCGGCGCTGAAGGCGCCGCCTGTGGCAGATGCTGGCCGCGCCGCGACATTGTCGTTTGGCCTCACGTTGATCTGTCTTTGCCTGGCTTTTACGTTGTGGCTGGTCGTTCTTTTCATCACCGATCCCGCCGGTGTCGACGACTATGGCCTTATCTCGGTCCTGCCAGGCATCATCTGGGCGGCCTATGCCGCCGTCGGGCTCGGCTTCGCCTTCAGCCTGAAGCGTGGCGTTTGCGAGACCCGGATGCCGCTGCTGATGATCGTCATGCTGGTGCTGCTGCTCCACGGCACGTCGGCGATCGTCTACGACGAGTTGCGTTACGCTTGGGCCTGGAAGCATGTCGGTGTCGTCGATTATGTCCAGCGGCACGGCCAGATTGATCCCAAGGCGCCGTTCCTTGCCGCTTATGCCAATTGGCCTGGCCTGTTCGTCGTCTGTGCTGCAATTGCCAACCTGTTCGACATCAAGCCGATCCAACTGGCTGATATCGCGCGCTTTTCGCCACCAGCGCTCAACCTGCTCTATGTGCTGGTGTTGCCGCAGGTCTATCGCCGCTTCACCGCCGATCCGCGGCTGGTGTGGGGCGGGGTCTGGCTGTTCGTCATCGGCAACTGGATCGGCCAGGATTACTTCTCGCCGCAGGGCGTCGCCTTCCTGTTCTATCTCATGTTGGTCGCCCTTTGCGTCGGTCCGCTGCGTATCTCGCCCGTCTGGGCCGATCCCAACGGGCGCGGCCTGTCCAGGCTTTGTGGCCGCTATTTCGCTTTCGTCTCGCGCGGCCAGCCGCCGCTCACGCTGGCTGTCCCGCCAAAACTGCGTGCCGCCGCGTCGCTGGCGGCCATGGCATTGATCGTGATGATCACCGCGACGCATCCGCTGACACCGATCGTCGTGCTGATGGCCCTTGGCGGCCTGTGGGCCATCGGCCAGTTGAGCCTCGGCTACGTCGTCTTTGCCGGCCTCGTCGAAGTCGCGTGGCTCCTGTTCTACGCCGACGGCTATATGGCCTCGGTCCTGCCCGAGCTGGTCCAGCGCTTCGGCGACACGTCGAACGAGATCAGCGAACGCCTGGTGGACACCTCGATCGTGAGCGAAGGACAAGTGGTGGTGTCCTGGGCGTCGCGGGCGCTGACCGGTGCGATTGCGCTGGCAGCCGTTTTGGGCGGCCTGCGCCGGCTCGTGGCGGGCTTTCGCGACGGACCGGCCATCGTACTGACGCTGGCGCCCGCATTCATGATCGTTGCCACTTCCTATGGCGGCGAGATCGTGTTCCGCGTCTATCTTTTCGCGCTGCCGTTCCTGGCCTTCTTTGCCGCGGCGCTGTTCTTCCCGTGGTCTGGCACGCAACGCGACGCCATCGCGCGCTATGCGATCGGCGCGTTTGGCGCTGCGCTCTCGGTCGCCTTCGTTCTCGCCAACAATGGCAAGGATCGGCAGTACACCTTCTCGCAGGCCGAAGTTCAGGTGTCCGAATGGCTCTACCGCAATGCGCCGGCCGGTTCGGTCCTTGTTGAGGGCGCACCCAACTATCCCGAGCAGTTCATGAACTACGAGAATTTCACCTACGTGCCGATCTCCAACGAGAGCAAGCAATCCATATCGGCGGTTCTCGCCGATCCGGCGGCCGAGCTCGGGGACTGGCTGCGGCCGGTGCCGGCTGGCTCTGCCTTCATCATCATTACGCGCAGCCAGAAGGCCTATATCGACGATCTCGGCGTGATGCCGAAGGGTTCGCTCGACGCGATCGAGAAAGCCCTGCGCGGCTCGGCGCGCTTCCGGCTGGTCCGCGCCACAGCCGACGCGAGCGTCTTCGCGCCAAACGACCAAGGCATCGGGATGGGCGAATGGATCAAGTGATGAACGTGTTCGCGCTGAAGCATCCGGATGAAGAAGCTGACGGATACATCAGAGGATACGGCTTCGTGAACGGCGCCATTCAAGAATGCTCTTGCCGGAAAAATGTAATGACTGTTTCATATTAGCTGCGGCGCATCCTGGATGCGCCCGCGCTGTTGGGAGCTTGGGCCCATGCGTATCGGCTGGTTGTTGGTTGCCAGCGTTGTTGTGTCGGGAAGTGCTGAAGCCAGTCCCGCCGGACAGGCTCCAATGTCGCCGGCTTTGGGCCTGGCGTCCTCGGCCGAACCCCATGCGATCCAGGCCACCAAGCCAAGCGAAGACAGCCGCGACGGCTTCATGCAGGCGCTCGCGGCGTCGTACATCGCCTTGGGCGACCTCTACCGCGACGGCAAGACGACCGCTGCTGCGGCGGAAGCGGCACTCGCCTATTATCGCGGCCTGGACAATCCGGGCCGGCCTGCCGCGATCTACGCGGTCATCTCGCCGTCCGACCTGATCGGCGTCGTCAAGGATGCGCCGGCCGACCCGTTCGCCGCTTCCGAGCTTTACCTGCAGGCGGCGAGCATGGGCAGTTCCGAAGCCTTGATGCGGCTCGGTGACCTCTACCGCGAGGGCAGGGTCGTCGCCGCCGACGCCAAGCGCGCCTATCTGTTTTACGATCAGGCCGCCAAGTCCGGAAACGCTGACGGCAAGCTGCGCGTCGGCGAGATGCTGGCGCGCGGGCAAGGCGTTGCGCGCGACACCGGCAAGGGCCTGGCGATCATCGGCGCGCTCGCCGATGCCGGCAACCCCGAGGCGCTGGTGCTGCTTGGCGACCTCTACCGCCCCGGCGGCCAGGGCATGGTGGCGATGGAGCCGGAAAAGGCGCTGGGCTATTACCGCAAGGCCACAAGCCTCGGTTATGACGTGGGTAAGCTGCGCGTCGGCGAGATGACCGCCACCGGCCAGGGCACGCCCCAGGACGTCGAAGCCGGCCTCGCGATGATCGAGGAGGTGGTGGCGCGGACTCGCAACCCGGCAGGGCTGGTTCTGCTCGGTTCGCTCTACAGCCGCGCAGATGGCGGTGTCATCGCCATCGATCTCGGCAAGGCATTCGGATATTTCCGCCGCGCCGCCGACAGCGGCGACGAAACCGGCATCCTGCGAGCCGGCGACATGCTGGCGCGGGGGCGTGGCACGAGCCAGTCCTACCAGGCCGGGCGGGCGATGCTGGCCGGCCTTGCCGATCACGGCGACACCTTCGCGCTGATCGCGCTCGGCGACCTGCTCAGCGACGCGGCGGTCGCTCCTGTCGACCTTGCCGCCTCTGTGGCATCCTACGAAAAGGCGGCGTCGCTGGGTCATAGCGATGCGCTGGTCAGGCTGGGCGACCTCTATAGCCGCAATGGCGCGATCACCGCCGATCCGCCCAGGGCCTTCGCCTACTACGTCCGGGCGTCGCAGGCCGGTAACCTGGCTGGCAAGTTGCGCGTCGGCGAAATGACGGTTCTCGGCCAGGGCACCGATCGCAACGTCGCCGCCGGCCTCGCGCAGATGAACTCGCTCGCCGACGAGGGCGATGCCGACGCGATGAACCTGCTCGGCGGGCTCTATCAGCGTGGCATTGGCCGGCTGTTGCCGGCCAATCCGGCAACGGCATTCGGCTATTTCAGCAAATCCGCCGAGGCCGGCAGCGTGATGGGCGCCGTGCATGCGGGCGAAATGAAGGTGCGCGGTCAAGGTACGGCCAAGGACGTTACTGGTGGCCTGCAGATGGTCAAGGCGGTGGCGGATGCCGGCAACAGCGAGGCGTTGATGTCGCTGGCCGCCCTTCTGGGCGATGGCTCGACGGGCAAGGTCGACGCGACGGAGGCGGTGCTGGCCTATGAGAAGGCAGCGGCATTGGGGCGCCCGGACGCGCTGGTGCGCATCGGCGACATCTACCGGCTCGGCGGGGCGATGCCGGCTGACCCCACCAAGGCCTTCGACTATTACCGCCGCGCCGGCATGGCCGGCGACGAGACCGGCAGGCTGCGCCAGGGCGAGATGACCGCGCGCGGCGAAGGCACGCGCCAGGACATTCCGGCGGGTCTCGAGCTCGTCAGGCAGGTTGGCATATCAGGCGATCCTTATGCCTATGTCGTGCTTGGCGATCTCCATCTGTCCGGCGCAGTAGGGCCGGTCGACGGTCATGCTGCGGTCGCGGCCTATGAGAACGCGGCTCGGCAGGGACGCGCCGATGCCTTGCTCAGGCTCGGCGACCTCTATCGTGACGGCAAGGGCGTTCCGGCAGACGGTGGCAAGGCGGCCGAATATTACCTGAAGGCGGTCGACGCGGAGAACCCGGCGGCTTCAGCGGGAGATGTACAGAACTGAGTGGCATCGGCGCCGCTTTCCGGCGCCGATCAGGGAGTTGGCATTGTCACGTATCTGCCATTTGGCTCTGATGACGGTGTTTGCCGCACTTTCGGCGGGCACGGCCTTGTCGGCGGAAACCGCGCCCGATGCGGGTACGCCGGCCACAACAAGTGCGGCAACCCAGGAGCGCGCCGTCAACGCCGACGCCTTGCTGCGGCTCGGCGACCTCTACAGCAATGCCAGTAACGCCAACCGCGATCCGGCCAAGGCGTTCGACTACTACCGCCAGGCGGCGGACGCTGGCAATGCCGCGGCACGGCTCCGCGTCGGCGAGATGCGGGTACTGGGCGAGGGCACCGAACGGGATGTCACCGCTGGCCTTGCGACAATCGAGGAAGTGGCCGCCGCCGGCAACGGTGCGGCGCTTGTCTTGCTGGGTGGTTTCTACAGCCAGGCAGGCAGCCAGGCGATCCCGCGCGACCTGCCGCGCGCCTATGATTATTACCGCCGCGCTGCTGCGGCAGGATACGAAACGGGTATCCTGCGTAGTGGCGAGATGCTGGCGCGCGGGCAAGGCATCGCCAAGGACAGGGATGCCGGAATTGCCCAGGTCCGGTCGCTTGCCGATCGTGGCAACATTTACGCGCTCGTTTCCTTGGGCGACCTCATGAATGATGCCGACGCCGGCTCGCCCGACGCACAGGCTGCGGAAACAGCTTACAACAAGGCGGCAGCCGGCGGGCATCCAGAGGCCTTGCTGCGGCTTGGCGATCTCTATGGCAGCGGCCGTGCCGGCAAGCCGGATTATGCCAAGGCGTTCGAATTCTACGACAAGGCTGCGCAGGCCGGACAGCAATTTGGCAAGCTGCGTGTCGCCGAATTGACGTTCCGCGGTCAGGGCACTCGGCGGGATGTCGAAGGCGGGCTGTCGTCGATAAAGGCGCTGGCCGATCGAAACGACGCGGATGCGCTTAATTTCCTTGGCGACGTCTATAGCGGGGCTACTCCGTCGCCGGTCGCGAGCGATCTCACCGCTGCCTACGCCTACTACCAACGCGCCGCCGGAGCCGGCAACATCCCCGCAGCCCTGCGGGTGGGCGAGATGACGGCGCATGGCTTGGGCACGTTGCGCGACGTCTCGGGCGGGCGCGACATGGTTCGCCGGATGGCCGATACGGGCAATCCGCTGGCACTGATCAGCCTCGGCGACCTTTTGCGCGAACCGGAGTCGGGCACCGTCGACGCAGACGGCGCAATTGCCGCCTATGAACGTGCCGCGGGCTTGAACGAACCGGAGGCGCTGGTGCGCCTGGGCGACTTCTACAGCGACGGCATGACCGTTGCGGTGGATCTGCCCAAGGCGCTCGACTTCTACAGCAAGGCCGCCGGGCTCGGCGATGTCATCGGGGCCGTCCGCGCCGGCGCCATGTTGGCGCGTGGACAAGGCATAGCCCAGGATGTCGCTGCCGGCCGGGCCATGGTGAAGGCTGCGACCAAGAGCGGCGAAGCCGAGGCGCATGTCGTGATGGGCGACCTGCTGACCCGGGGCGATGCCGGCCCGCCCGACATCCAGGCGGCAATGCGCGAGTATGCCGAGGCGGCGGCGCTCGGCCGGACGCAGGGGCTGATCCGGCTCGGCGATCTCTATCGCGAAGGCAAGCTGTTGCAGAGCAATGGCAAGAAGGCCGCCGGCTACTATCGCCAGGCGGCGGAGGCCGGCGATGCCTATGGGCTGCTCATCCTCGGCTCGGCGCTGTCGGAGAGTCTGTTGCGCAATGCCGGCAAGCCGGCCGATGGGGTCGCTGCCTTGCGCCAGGCCGAAGCGACCGGGCTCGACGATGCCACCATCGCGCTCGCCGATGCCATGCTCTACGGCATGGGCACCAAGCGCGACGCCAAGGGTGCCGTGGCACTGCTCGAAAAGGCGGCGGCCAGCGGCAACGTCGCGGCAGCCCGCCACTTGATCAGTTACTATCGCGACGGCCGGCGCTATGGCCGCACGACGTTCATCAAGGCCGATCCGAAACGTGCCAGGCAATTGATCGCCGGGGTGTCGCCGTGGCTTTCGCGCGGCGACCGCCTTGTCGAGGAGATGCTGTTTGCGGCTGCCACGAATGACCGGCGGAGCTACCAGTCGATCGTGGCGCGCATGCATGAACTCTCCGCCGAGCAGCGCCAGTCGCTGATCCGCATGATGCGGACAACCCATCCGAACGGTTACATCTATCTGGCGCAGCAGCAGCTCAAGCAGGCCGGTTTCTACAATGGGCCCGTCACCGGTGTGCTCAGTGGCACGACCACGCGGGCGGTCAGCCGTTATTGCGCGGCGAAGTCGGTGCCCAACGCCTGCCGCTTCGGCCCGATGAGCAGCCAGGCGGGGGACGTGCTGTCCTACGCGTTTTAGCTTTGGCTCAATCTTGCTTCAGTCGAAGTGGTCGCCGAAGATTCGGCTCCAGTGCTCGCCGACCAGCCCGTTGAAGAAGCCGTTGCCGGTCTGGAACTGACGGACGAGTTCCGGATCGCGCGAATGCACCACCGTCGAGTTGACGTTGATGAAGATGATGCGCCGGCCGAGCATCGCTTCCAGTAAGGCCGGCTGGGTCCTGCCCCTGAGACCGGCAAGGCCAGCACCTGCGGCATGGTTGATCACGCAGTCGATCACGGCACCAGCCTGGCCGGGCAAGGCCAGGACCTGCAGCACGTGACCGATGCCACCGGGCCGGCCGAAATAGACGAATGCGCCGATGATGGCACCGGTGCGTGCGGCAACCGTGCAGCGGAAGACGTCACCAAAATCCGTCTTGGCCGAGGCGTCCGACATGATACGGGACAGCACCTGCTCGTCCCAATCAGGATGAACGGCAAAGCGAGAGGTGAAGTTGCCGAGCAGTCCGGCGAAGCCGTCGGCATCGACGCTTGCCACGGTGTAGCGGCCTTGCGACGCGGCCGCGTCGCCTGCGCCGAACCAGCGCGAGAATTCGCCGCTGCGGCGAAGGCCGAGACAGGCATCGACGGCGCGAGCCAGCGGCGCGCCAAGGCGTGCAATGGGCAGGCGCTGCCGGGCGCCGGCAACGGCGAAGGCTGCCGGCCTGAACACCTTGATCCAGTCGAGGCTGTAATCGGGCAGGATCGAGCCGCGCAGCGTCGTCCACATGTTGGCGGTGACGTCGCTCGCCGTCTCGCTGAACGACAGGTCCTGCGGGCCGGCGAGAAATGCCTTGAGCAGCCTTGCGCCGGACAGGTCGTTACGCTGGTCCTCATCGACCATCAGCGAACCGCAGATAGAGGCATTCAGCTTCCTGTCGCCGAACCGCATGGGCAGCGACGTCACGCCGATGAAGCCCGAAATGCTGCCGTCGTCGGCGACGTTGACGAGCGATGGCGATCCCACCGTACCGTCAGTGGAGTCGAGATAGAGGCGTTCGAGATAGCCGGGCAGCGAGACAGGCGTCGGCGTGCGCCGCTTGCGCAGCACGCGCTGGAACATGTCTGCGACGACCGCCATATCGGCGGCCTGCAATGGACGAATTTCAGGCATCGGGCGAAGCCTCGGTCATGTCACGGCAGCAATGGCTTAGGCGGGAAACATCTAGGAAGGGTGAAGGTCGGGCTCCCGGTCACGCGGGATCGCGTTTGCGGACGATGGCCACGCGGGGTGTCTTGGCGGCGTCAGCCACGAATTCCACCGGTGCGTAGACGCGCGCCCGGGCAAGCAGTGCTGCCACCTGGCGGTCCTGGCCGACGCCGAATTCGAAGGCGAGCCAGCCGCCCGGCTTGAGGAAAGCCGCCGCATCGCGGATCAGCCGCTGGTGGATCGAAAGGCCATAAGGTCCGCCGTCGAAGGCTTCCCTTGGTTCGGAGGCCAACAATTCGCTGCGCTCGCCTTCGAGGCGCGCGGACGAGATGTAGGGCGGATTGCAGACGACGAGGTCGATCGAACCAGTGAGGTCGATCCCGTCGAAGGCGCCGAACAGATCGCCTTGTGCGATCGTCACCCGGTCGGCCACGCCGAGGCGCTCGGCATTGCGGCGGGCGGTGGCCACGGTGCTGTCGGTCAGGTCGGCGCTCCAGACGCGCGCGCCCGGCATCGTGCTGGCAATCGCCAGGCCGAGATTGCCGGAGCCGCAGCACATGTCGATCACCCTGGCATCCCCCTCGCGGCCGTCCAGGAGGCCGAGCGCGGCGCGGCCAAGAATTTCGGTTTCCTCGCGCGGCACGAGCACGTCGGGCCCGAGCTCGAGCTCGATGTCCATGAATTTGTGCAGCCTGATGCCCGACTTGCCGTCGTTGTTCTCAACGATATGCATTGTTGCCCTCGCCAAGTCCTTTGCCCCGCGCATGACAACCCCAGCGCCCCGGATCGTCAACCAATCAATGCTTCTGTCAGGGGCAATTGTCATCAACATGACTTGTTCATACAATTCGTTACACAAAGAACCCTATATCAATATCTACTACCGTATCTCCGGTCGCGAAACCGAGACTATCGGCTTTGTGATGTGTTTTGATATCGGAAGTGTGCTTTCCTACCATTGGTTAACCTGCGCTAAACACGTGCGCTTGTCGCACTAGCGAAACAGAGTCCGGCGTATGTGTGGATTTGTCGGGTATCTCGGGAATGTCGAGCCAGCGGCTGCTGAACAGCTGCTGCGACGCATGACCGGCAGCATCGCCCACCGGGGCCCCGATGAGCAGGGCGTGTTCGTCTGTCCGTCCGCCGGCCTTGGCCATGCGCGCCTGTCGGTCGTCGGCCTCGGCGATGGGCAGCAGCCGATGGCCAACGCCTCGGGCGATCTCCACATCGCCTTCAATGGCGAGATATTCAACTATGTCGAGCTGCGCGATGAGCTCAAGGCGCGTGGCCGCCGCTTCCGCACTGGCAGCGACACCGAAGTGATCCTGCATCTCTACGAGGAGATGGGCCCCGACTGCGTGGACCTGATGAATGGCGACTTCGCCTTCGCCATCTGGGACGCGCCACGGCAGCGCATGTTCTTCGCCCGTGACCGGATGGGCGTGCGGCCGCTGTTCTACACCGAAGTGCGCGGCACCTTGTATTTTGCTTCCGAGGTCAAGGCGTTTGCCAGGGTGCCGGGCTTCACCGCCGAACTCGACGAAACCGCGCTCGACCAGATCTTCACGCTGTGGGCCCCGATCGCGCCGCGCACTGCGTTCAAGAACGTCTACGAGCTCGAACCCGGACACATCATGATCGCCGACAAGGGCGGTCTCGTCACGCGTCCCTACTGGCAGCTCGATTTCCCCGATGCCGAAGCAGCCCGCGCGCCGCGCGACGAAAGGCAGGCGGCGGAGGAACTGAGGGAGCTTCTGACCGATGCGACCCGCATCCGCATGCGCGCCGACGTCACCGTCGGCTCCTATCTCTCGGGCGGCCTCGATTCTTCCATCGTATCGGCGCTGGCAGCGCCGATGGCCACTGGCGGACTGCGCACCTTCTCGGTCACCTTCGACAGCGCCGAACATGACGAAAGCGAGTTCCAGGAAGAGATGGCACTGGCCATCGGCTCGCATCACAGCGCGGTCAATGTCGGCCCCGGCGACATCGCCTCGATCTTCCCAGAGGTGATCAAGTCCACCGAGCGGCCGATCATTCGCACAGCACCAGCGCCGCTCTACCAACTCTCCGGGCTCGTCCGCGCCAAGGGCATCAAGGTGGTGCTGACGGGCGAGGGCGCCGACGAGGTTTTCGCCGGCTACGACATCTTCAAGGAAACGCTGGTGCGGCGCTTCTGCGACCGCCATCCCGGCTCGGCCAGCCGGCCGCACCTCTTCCGCAAGCTTTATCCCTATCTGCCGGGGCTGCAGAAACAGTCGGCGTCCTATCTCGCCGCCTTCTTCGGCGCCGGCAAGGACAGCCTCGACGACCCGCTCTATTCGCACCGTCCGCGCATGCGCAACACCGCTGCTGCAAAGCTGTTCTTCTCGGGCGACCTGCGCGCCAGACTCGCATCCTACGATGCGGCAGCCGAACTCGCGTCCCAGCTGCCGGAACGTTTCGCCCGCTGGCATCCGCTGCATCAGGCGCAGTATCTCGAAAGCCGCTACCTTTTGCCGGGCTACATCCTGTCGAGCCAGGGCGACCGCATGTCGATGGCGCACGGCATCGAAGGCCGCTTCCCGTTCCTCGATCACCGCCTAGTCGAGTTCGCCAGCCGGCTTGCGCCTGGCATGAAGCTCAAGGGGCTGGTCGAAAAGCACATATTGCGCGAGGCGACCAAGGACCTGCTGCCGCCGTCGATCGGCAACCGCACGAAACAGCCCTACCGCGCCCCGGATTCGCAATCCTTCGTCGGCGCTGGCGAGCAGCCGTGGCTGCACGACGCGATCAGTTCCGAGGCGATCGCCGATTCAGGATTCTTCGACGTTTCGACGGTAAGGAAGCTGACGGAAAAATGCCGGCAACAGGCAGTATCGGGCTTCCGGGACAATGCGGCCTTCGTCGGCATCCTGTCGACGCAGCTGTGGAACCGGTCATTCGCCGGATCCAGGTCCGACGTAACCGAGGCCGCCTGACGATGGAGCAAAAGGAGAGAGCATGACGCAGCAGATCAAGGACACGGTCAAGGCCTTCATCATCGACAACTTCCTGTTCGGGGACACTTCCTACGCGCTCGCCGATGACGTTTCGCTGATCGAAAGCGGCGTGATCGACTCCACCGGCGTGCTGGAACTGGTGACCTATATCGAGGACCAGTTCGGGCTCGAAATGGCGGATTCCGATATCGTTCCGGCCAATCTCGACTCGCTGGTGCGGATCGCCGCCTTCATCGAGGCCAAGCAGGCGGCAGCACAGCCAATCAAGCAGGCAGCTGGCGCCGCCTGACGGCGCCCGGGGAGGGGGCAATGCGACTGGAGCAATTCTTACGCGACAGTGCACGGTTGCGGGGCGACAAGACCGCGCTGATTGCCCGCGACGTGCGCCTGACCTATGCCGAGCTCGACAGCATGTCGGACCGGCTGGCAGCAAGGCTCGGCGATCTCGGCGTCGGCCGTGGCGACCGCGTGCTGGTCTTCATGGACAATTGCTGGGAAGCCGCGGTGTCGGTGTTCGCCATCGCCAAGGCCGGTGCCGTCTTCAGCCCGATCAATCCGTCTACCAAGGCCGACAAGCTCGATTTCATCATCGGCAACTGCCGCGCGCGCGCCGTGCTGACCCAGGCCCGGCTGCTGCCTGTCGTCACCGAGGCCAATGATGGCGGCGAGCTGATCGTCGTGTCGACTTCTGCCGGCGGCAAGGCGCCTGATGGCGCCGTCTCGTTCGAAGAATGCCTGCAAAGCGCTGCTGCGCTGCCCCGTCATGGCGGCATCGACGTCGACCTTGCCATGCTGATCTACACCTCGGGCTCGACCGGCCGGCCCAAGGGCGTGATGATGACCCACCGCAACATCGAAGCGGCGGCAGGCTCGATCACCACCTATCTCGAAAACACGCCGGACGACATCATCCTCAACGTCCTGCCACTGGCCTTCGACTACGGGCTCTACCAGCTGATCATGTCGATCAAGATGGGCGCGACGCTGATGCTGGAGAAGTCGTTCTCCTTCCCGCAGGCGATCTTCGATGTCATTCGCGCTGAGAACGTCACCGGCTTCCCGCTGGTGCCGACAATGGCGGCGCTGATCCTGCAGATGCGCGACATCAAGCCGGGCTTCCTGCCCAGCCTGCGCTACGTCACCAACACCGCGGCCGCCCTGCCGCCGGCGCACATCGCCCGGCTGCGTGAACTGTTCCCCGGTGCCCGGCTCTATTCCATGTATGGCCTGACCGAGTGCAAGCGCTGCACCTATCTGCCACCGGCGGAACTCGACCGGCGCCCCGGATCGGTTGGCATTGCCATTCCCAACACCGAAGCCTTCGTCGTCGACGATTTCGGCCAGCCGGTGCCGCCGGATATGCCTGGCGAGCTGGTCATCCGCGGGCCGCATGTCATGCAAGGCTACTGGGAGAACTCCGAGGCGACCAACCGCATGCTGCGCCCGGGCTTCAACCCGTGGGAAAAGCTGCTCTACACCGGCGACCTGTTCCGCCGCGACGCCGAGGGTTTTCTCTATTTCGTCGGGCGCAAGGACGATATCATCAAGACGCGCGGCGAAAAGGTGGCTCCCAAGGAGGTCGAGGCGGTGCTGCATGCCTGTCCCGGCGTCGCCGAGGCGGTGGTGATCGGCATACCCGATCCCATCCTCGGCCATGCCATCGGCGCGCTGATCGTGCTCTCCGATCCCAACCTCACCCAGCGTGAAATCCTGCGCCACTGTCAGGCCCATCTCGAGGATTTCATGGTGCCGAAGATCATCGAGTTCCGGTCCGAATTGCCTCGGACCGACACTGGCAAGGTCAGCCGGCGTCTCGCCGCCGAATCCATGGAGCCGACGCAATGAACATGCCACTGGCGCAAACCGGCAGTTTCGGCGCGGCAACGCTGACGATCGACCCTGAAACCGAGGCCGCGAGGATATCAGCTGCCTTGCGCAGCCAGCTGACCGGCACGCTGCGCCGGCGCGGCTTGGTGCTCGGCTTGTCGGGCGGCGTCGATTCGAGCGTCAGTGCTGCTCTTGCGGTGCGTGCTGTCGGTGCCAAGAACGTCTTTGCGCTGTTCATGCCGGAAGACGATTCCGATCCCGAAAGCCTGCGTCTTGGACGGCTGGTCGCTGAGACCTTCGGGATATCGGCGGTCGTCGAAAACATCGGCCCGACGCTCAAGGCGATGGGCTGCTACGAGCGCCGTGACGCCTTCATTCGCGAACTGGTACCCGAATACGGTGCCGGCTGGGCGTGCAAGATCGTCATCGCCAACGCGCTGACCAATGAAGGCTACAACATTTCGTCGCTGGTGGTGCAGGACCCCGAGGGCAAGCAGACCAAGCTGCGCATGCCGCCTCATGTCTATCTCGGCATCGTCGCCTCGACCAACATGAAGCAGCGCTCGCGCAAGCAGGTCGAGTATTTCCACGCCGACCGGCTCAACTATGCCGTCATCGGCACACCGAACCGGCTGGAATACGACCAGGGCTTCTTCGTCAAGAACGGCGACGGTGCCGCCGACGTCAAGCCGATCGCCCATCTCTACAAGTCGCAGGTCTATCAGCTCGCCGCCCATCTCGGTGTGCCCGAGGAAATCCGCCGGCGGCCCCCGACCACCGACACCTATTCGCTGCAGCAGACGCAGGAGGAGTTCTATTTCTCCTTGCCGTACGACCGCATGGATTTGTGCCTCTACGGGCTCAACAACGGTATTGCGGCAGAGGATGTCGGCCGCGCCGCCGGGTTGACCGCAGAGCAGGTCGGCCGCGTCTGGACCGACATCGCCTCCAAGCGCAAGACGACGCGCTACCTGCACAGCGGCCCGCTGCTGGTCGATCCCGTGCCGGAAATCTGAGTCGATGCTTGGCTGAGGCCACCGTTTCGCCGGTGGCCCCCTGCGGTTCCAGATCCTATTCCGGGCGTAGGAAGCGGCCGTTGACCCAGCCTTCCTGGCCGCGATAGCGCACCTTGCACCAGCTCTGGCGGTCCTGGCAGCCGAGATTGCGTAGGCTGGCATCGAAGGGAATTTCCGCGACCAGGAAACCGCGCGGCGATGGCGTCGAGCGCATGTTGAGCACGTCGTTGGGCGTCACGCCGACAACGCGCCAGGAGCGCGGATCGGGCCCTGGGCCAGGACCCGGGTTGGGGCCGGGGCCAGGCTCGCCGCCGCGGCCGAAGATCGAGACACTGAGCGAGAAGGGCGCCGGCCGGTTGCGCCGTGCTTCGGCGCGAACCAGGTAGATCTGGATGGTGTAGAGCCCGGAAGCCGGCAGGCGGCCGTCCCATTGCGTTTGCTCGCGCGCAATCGCCCGGCCGCGCGGATCGAGCACGTTGAAATAGAGGAACGTGTTGCGCGAGTTGAGGTCGAGGCTCATGCGCTGGCCGGCCCGCGCTTCGAGCCGATAGGAGGCGCTGATCGGCCCGAAGACGATGCCGCGCACCGTCGTCTGCGTCGCACCTGGGCGCATGCGCAGCGTTTCCATCCGCTCCTGCGCCGCCGCCTGATGTGTCACGGCAGGCGCAAAGGCCAGCATCATTGCAAGAAGAAGACCGAGTTTCCGCATCTGGTATCCCCGCTTGATCAATAGCTTGGGGATGTTAGCCGATGCGCCGGCATAGAGGAATCCAATTTCGACGAACGCCCTAACCGCCGCTGATCGCCGTCAATACAAAGACTTCGACGCCGGGGCTGAGCTTCGTCTTCAGCGTCGCCCGCTCGCCTTCGACGAAGACGTTCATGTGCTTGCGGATGGCGGGGCGGCTGTCGCAGATGCGGTCGCGCATGCCGAGCCAACGTTTGTCCAGTTCATCGACCATGTCGCGGACGGTTGCGGCCGGCACTTCGACGCGCCTTGGAGCGCCTGGAAACAGGTCGACCAGCACCCCGGGCAGGCGCACAACGACGGTGCTGAGCGCTGCTTGTCGACTTTCCGGGGCAGGGCTGTTGTCCATGGCCCTGTCAGCCGTCGACGACGAGCGTTTCGACCGACAGGATCGTCGGCAGGTGCTGGGCGACGCTGACCCAGCTCTCGCCTTCGTCGGCACTGGCAAACAGCGCGCCCGAACTGGTGCCGAAATAGACGCCGGCGGGGTCGAGCCGGTCGGTCGCCATCGCCTGGCGCAGCACGCCGATATAGGCATTTTCCTGCGGCAGGCCGTTGCGCATCGCCTGCCACTCGCGGCCGGCGTCGCGTGTCCGCCACACGGCCGCCTTGGCGTCGGGCACGTAGCGGCCGTCGCTGGCGCCGTTGAGCGGCACGAGATAGAGCGTTTCGGGGTCGCGCGGATGCGCCGCCGCCGGGAAGCCGAAGGTCGAGGGCAGGCCCTTTTCGATGCTCACCCAGCGCTTGCCGCCGTCGTCTGACCGGTACATGCCGCAATGGTTTTGCTGGTAGAGCCGGTCGGGCATGCCAGGCGCCATGACCAGATTGTGCACGCATTGGCCGAACTCGGGATAGTTCTCGCCCTCGGGCATGAAATCGGCGCGGGTGCCGAGATTGCGTGGCTCCCAGGTCGCGCCGCCATCGCCGGTGTAGAACACGCCCGCCGCCGAGATGCCGATCCAGATGCGATCGTGGTCGTCGGGATCGAGCACCAGCGAATGCAGGATGAGGCCAGCGCCGCCGGGGTTCCAGTGCGGCCGGGACGGGTGCTGCTGCAGACCGTCTATGTGTTGCCAGCTTTGGCCGGAATCGTCGCTGCGGAACAGGCCCGCCGGCTGGACGCCGGCATAAAGGCTGCCATTGCCCTTGGCGAGGCTCCACACCGCCTTGATCGGCTCCTCGCCCTCGGCATAAGCGAGCCCTTCGGAGGAATGCGTCCAGGTCTCGCCGAGATCGGTCGATTTCCACACGGCCGGACCGAACCACTCATTGCCGCCAGCACCCCAGATGGTGCCGGTCTTCTGGTCGGCGACGACATGGTTCATCGGCCATGTCTCGCAGAACGGTCCGCGCAGCTTCCAGCTCTGCCGTGCAGCGTCGCTTTCGGCGATGAAGGCACCTTTCTTGGTGCCGAGCAGGACAAGCACTTTTTCTGCCATGTTATCCTCCCGCAGCACCGATCTTCAGGGAACGAATCCGGATCGGCGGCTATCGCATTTCAAACGCTGGCTTTTTCCTGGCGATGCCTGTGCGGAGTCCCGGCTCCTCCCGGGGGCAATCCAGTCGCTGGCAAAGCCCGTCGACAATAACGGCAAAGCGGCAGGCGGGCCAGATTGAGCGGCCATGCTCCTGACAAACGGCCACACCGCCTACGTGGCCGACATTCGAGTTGACAGGGCGCCATAATTCAATACCCGTCGCGCATTAGGTTAGACATGTCAGCGTGCTCGGGAGGAACCATCGGATGACCATCAACGTCGCACCAGTCGGCTTGGCGCGGGATCTTGTGGAGCGCGGCAAGTCGGGCAAGCCGATCCGCATCGGCCTGATCGGCTCGGGCGAGATGGGCACCGACATCGTGGCGCGGGTGGCGCATATGCCGGGCATCGAGGTCGGCGCGATCTCCGAGCTCAACCTGCCCAACGCGCACCGCGCCGTCGACATCGCCTACCAGGAGAAAGGCCATGCCCGTGAAGTGGCCTCCGGCTCGGCGCTGAGCGAGGCCATCGAGGCCGGCAAGGTTGCGGTGACCAACGATGCTGATCTCATCCTCAACAGCGGCCTGATCGACGTCGTCATCGATGCGACGGGCGTGCCCGCCGTCGGTGCCGAGATCGGCCTGCGCGCCATGGAGCATGGCAAGCATCTTGTCATGATGAATGTCGAGGCGGACGTCACCATCGGCGCCTATCTCAAGAGCGAGGCCGACAGGCTTGGCGTCACCTATTCGCTCGGTGCCGGCGACGAGCCGTCGTCGTGCATGGAGCTGATCGAGTTCGTCTCGGCGATGGGCCATACCATCGTTGCCGCCGGCAAGGGCAAGAACAACCCGCTCAACATCGATGCCATTCCCGAGGACTATGCCGAGGAAGCAGCCCGCCGCAACATGAACGTGCGCATGCTTGTCGAGTTCGTCGACGGATCGAAGACCATGGTCGAGATGGCGGCGATCGCCAATGCGACGGGGCTGGTGCCCGACAAGGCCGGCATGCACGGTCCGGCAGCGACCTTGCCGGAGCTCAACAAGGTTCTCGTCCCAGAGAAGGACGGCGGCGTGCTGACAAAAGTCGGTGTCGTCGACTACTCGATCGGCAAGGGCGTTGCACCGGGCGTCTTCGTCATCGCCGACATGTCGCATCCGCGCATCCGCGAGCGCATGGAAGATTTGAAGATGGGCCATGGCCCGTATTTCACCTTCCACCGGCCTTATCATCTGACCTCGCTCGAGGTGCCGCTGACCTGTGCGCGTGTGGTGCTCTACGGCAAGGCCGACATGGTGCCGCTGGCAAAGCCCGTGGCCGACGTCTGTGCCGTCGCCAAGAAGGATCTGAAGCCTGGCGACGCGCTCGATGCCATCGGCGAATACACCTACCGCGCCTGGATCATGACGGCCGGCGAGGCACGCGCTGCCAAGGCGATCCCCTGCGGCCTGCTGCAGGGCGGTACCGTCACTGCCCCGATCAGGAAGGGCGAGCTGATCACCACGGCCAATGCCGCGGTTGCGCCAAACTCGAAGATCGCCGAGCTCAGGGCACGACAGGACAGGCTGGTCTATGGAGCGGAGGCATAGGGCAACGGGCTCGCCGGCAGGCGAGTGAAGCTTGCGGGACACGGGCGTTGGCGGACGCCCGGCTCGCCTGAAACGATCATGGAAATGAGGAGATGACCATGGACAGCAAGAGCGGCGATGGCGCGACGCCATCGCAACAGATCGATGCGCGGATCAAGGAACTGGGCGACTGGCGTGGCGAGATGCTGGCCTACGTCCGCGCCCTGATCAAGCAGGCCGCCCCTGAGGTGGTCGAGGAGTGGAAATGGCGCGGGGTTCCCGTCTGGGAGCACGCCGGCATCATCTGCACCGGCGAGACCTACAAGAGCGTGGTCAAGCTGACCTTCGCCAAGGGTGCGTCGCTTGAGGATCCGTCAGGGCTGTTCAACTCCAGCCTCGACGGCAACACGCGCCGCGCGATCGACATTCACGAGGGCGACACGCTCGACGAAAAGGCGCTGAAGGCGCTGGTTCAGGCCGCCGTGGCGCTGAATATGTCGGTCAAGGCCGCCCGTGCGCCGAAGAAGGCAAAGGCTGGCTGAGACGAAGCCAAGCCGGCCCTTGCGGGCCGGTCTACGCCTCCAGCGCGCCTGACCGAGCGTCGCTACTGGGCGCTACGCCCACCAGCTTGACGAGATCGTCGCCGGCGCGCGTGGCGCGGTGGGAGCGGCGGGTGAGGATGTAGCCGTCCTGCGGCGCCAGTACTTCGACCCTGCCGCCATCCTCTCCGGGCGCGCGCAGGATCGTCGCGATATGGGCGCCGGCCTTGACGGTGTCGCCGGGATTGACGTGGTAGAGGATGGCACCGGCGCAAGGGGCGGGCACCATCTCGATATGGTCGATCGGCGCCACCACGCCTTCGAATGCCTGCCTGGTCTCGACCGTAACGTCCTCGATCACGCCGCGCGCCACCAGCAGGCGGTAGAGGCCCTGGGCATCGGCTTCGGCGACAGTCGAGTAGACATCCGAGACGCCGCGATACTCGACAGTCGTGACGACTCGGCTTTCGAGCCGTGCTTCCTTGCGCGGCATCTTGAGATAGGGGTGCAGCGAGGCCTCGTCGAAGGAAGAGCCCGACTGGCCGCTCCACAGGATGACGGCATCGACGCCCATGTTTGCGGCGCAGTCGGCCATAGCTGGCCACAACTCGTCGGGCACGTAGAGGTAGGCGACACCCTCGTCGTCGCAATGCAGGTCGAGCACGATGTCGTGGCCGAGCGACAGCTTGAGCAGGCGCGCCTTCAGCCGCTTGTCCGACGACATCGGCACGTCTTCGCCCGGCAACAGCGCAACGTCGGGCCTGTCGAGCAGCGGGAAATCGCGGTTGTAGTTGACGCGGGTGCCGAGATCGAAGCGGCCTTGCGATGCACCAAACAGCAGCTGGTTGGCGCCGATTGGGTTGGCGCGCGGAACGATCGTCAGGTTGCCGCGCACGCGGCCCTCGCTTTCGGCCTCGCGCAGCTTGGGCATCAGCGCGTCGATGGCAACGACGCCGGGCAGTTCGTCGCCATGCAGCGCCGCCTGGATGTAGGCCGAAGGCGCGTCGGGCGTGGTGCCCGCGATGCGGTAGAGCGGCAACTCATAGGCGATGCCTTCGCTGTCGCCCCTGATCGTCTCGACCGACTTCTTCATCCGATTTCCCTTTGTGCTTCCGGCGACAGACCTAGCCGTTTGGCAGGTGATTCACCAGAGCGGCAGCACCGTGTCGTGATCCAGCGCGATCAAGCCAGCGCGCCAGCCTAAGGCGAACTCAGGCGGCCGAGCCCCATTGCTTCATCAGCGCCGCCGAGCGTGCAAGCTGGGGTGTCGCGTGGAACTCGTGGCCGAGCCTGGCTGCGGCGCGCCACGGCCAGCGCGGATCGGCGAGCAAGGCGCGGCCGAGCGCCACCATGTCGGCCTGGCCCTCGCGGATGATCGTGTCGGCCTGTACAGGCTGGTCGATCATGCCGACGGCGCGGACGGGGATGCCGGTCGCCTTCTTCACCGCTTCGGCGAGATGGACCTGGTAGCCCGGGCCGGTGCGCAGGCTCTGATGCGGGGAGTTGCCGCCGCTCGAACAGCAGATATAGGCTACGCCCGCCTCGCGATAGGACTTGGCGACCTCGATGGCTTCCTCGAGCGTGAAGCCGCCATCGACCCAGTCGGTCAGCGACATGCGGGCGCCGAGCATCAGGTTTGGCACCGCTTCCTTGACCCTGCGGGCAATCGTCATGGCAAAGCGCATGCGGTTTTCCAGCACACCGCCCCAGCGGTCGGTGCGATGGTTGGACAGCGGCGACAGGAACTGGTGCAGCAAATAGCCATGCGCCGAATGCAGCTCGACAAAATCGAAGCCGGCACGCTCGGCCCGCTTCGCCGCCTGGACGAAATGGCCGATCGTCTGCTCGATCTCGTCTTCATCGAGCGCATGCGCCACCTGCCAGCCGTCGGCGTAAGCAAGCGCCGAGCACGACACCACCGGCCATGCGTCCTCTTCCGGCTTGAGCGGGCCGGAGCCTTCCCAGGGGCGGTGGTTGGAGGCCTTGCGGCCAGCATGGGCGAGCTGCACGCCAAACTTCGCGCCCGGCGTCGCGACGCGTTTTGCCGCGTCGAGCGCGCGTTTCGCCGCCGCCTCATTGGCATCGGAATAGAGCCCCATGCAGCCATGGCTGATGCGGCCGCGTCGCTCGACATCGGTCATCTCGACGGTGATCATGCCGGCGCCGGACATCGCCAGGTTCATCCAGTGCTGCAGGTGCCAGTCGGTCGCCGAGCCGTCGTCGGCCGAATACTGGCACATCGGCGCAACCGCGATGCGGTTGGGAAACTCAAGCTTGCCGAGCGTGATTGGTGAAAACAGATGGACGGTCATGGGCGGCTCCTGGGGCTGGGAAAGGCGACTGTAAGATGTTTGCAGCTGCCAGCAACCGTGTTGCATCGGGCCACGCCATGTTAACAGTCGGCGCAACTGGCGTCGTGCTTTGCGGCGCGGCGAATACGGGAGCGTGCATGACCGCGACAAGAGACAGGCTGGAGGCAGTTCTTTCTGGGCTTGCAGCGCGTGCCGGCGAAGAACGCGTTTTTATGAAGCTCTATGCCGAAGCCGCGCGTGCTGCAGCGGATGCCACTGATGCGCGCCGCCGGGCAGGGCTGTCGCTTGGGCCGCTCGACGGCGCAATCGTCTCGATCAAGGACCTGTTCGACGTTGCCGGCGAGCCGACGCTGGCCGGCTCGGTGCTGCGGCGCGACGCCGAACCGGCGCGGGATGACGCGCTTGTGGTCAAGCGCCTGCGCCGCGCAGGTGCCGTCATCATCGGCAAGACCCACATGACCGAGTTCGCCTTCACCGCGCTCGGCATCAACCCGCACTATGGCACGCCGGGCAACGCGGCGGACCCGACGCTCATCCCCGGCGGCTCGTCGTCGGGTGCCGGTGTTTCGGCAGCCGAAGGCAGCTCCGACATTTCGATCGGCTCGGATACCGGTGGCTCGGTCAGGGTGCCCGCCGCCCTCAACGGTGTTACGGGCATCAAGCCGACGGCGCGGCGCATACCGCTCGACGGCGCGTTTCCCCTGTCGCCGTCGCTCGATTCCATCGGCCCGCTCGCAAGAACTGTGGCGCAATGCATTGCCACCGACGCGGTCATGGCAGGCAAGGAGCATTTTTCCCTGCAGCCTCTGTCGCTTGCAAGCCTGCGCATCGCCGTGCCGCGCGGACGCCTGCTCGATGAGATGGCGCCTAGCATGGCTGCCAGCTTCGAACGCGCGCTGCACAAGCTTTCGGCAGCCGGTGCTTTGATCGGCGACTGCCAGATCGACGACCTTTTGGCCGACTTCCGCGCGGCGACGCGAACGGGAACCATCGCGGCGATAGAAGGGGCGTCGATCCACGCCGACTGGCTGGCCAATGGCGCCTCCGCGCCCATCGATCCCAATGTCAGCGGCGCGCTTGGCCGCGCCATGCAGGTGCCGGCGGTCAGCTACATCAGGACGATGAACCGCCGCGCCGAACTTGCCGCCGCCATGGATGCGCGGCTGTCGGCGCATGATCTCGTCGTCCTGCCGACGACACCCGTGCCGGCCCAGCCGATCGCCGACATGCTGGCCGACGGGGCGCATGCCAACCGCATCGAGGGGCTGTTGCTGCGCAACACCCAGGTCGCCAACCAGTTCGACCTATGTGCCCTGTCGCTGCCGATTCCCGGCACCGTGCTGCCCTCCGGCCTGATGCTGATGGCCCGCCATGGCCACGACCGCCGTCTGCTCTCCGCTGGCCTTGCCGTCGAGGCGCTGCTGAAAGGATAGGCCATGACCGCGCTGATCACCGACGAAGGCATCGTCACGCGCTGGCCGGCCAAATCGGCCGATCGCGTGCTGGTGCTCGATTTCCTCGCCGCCAAGTTCGAGACAGGCCGCGACTACAGCGAGCGCGAGGTCAACGACATCCTCAAGCGCCATCACAGCTTCGGCGACTGGGCCTTGCTGAGGCGCGAATTGTTCGAGAGCGGCCGCTTTTTGCGCAACCCGCTCACCGCCATCTATCGCCGTGTCGAGGACCGGTAAGCCTGCTGTTTGCTGGCCCTTGCGGAGCCGGCCTGAATAATGGTCATCTGCGCCTACAACGTTGCAGGCCGGAATCGGACGAGGAGTTTGCCATGCCATCGACAATGAAGGGTCCCGCGATCTTCCTCGCCCAGTTCGCTGGCGACGCCGCGCCGTTCAATACACTGAAATCGATTACATCGTGGGCCGGCGACCTCGGCTACAAGGGCGTGCAGATCCCGACGCCAGACGCGCGCCTGTTCGACCTGCACAAGGCTGCGACGTCCAGAACCTATTGCGACGAGATCAAGGGCATCTGCGCTGACGCGGGCGTCGAGATCACAGAACTCTCCACCCATCTGCAGGGCCAATTGGTGGCGGTGCACCCGGCCTATGACGCGCAGTTCGACGGATTTGCGCCTGCTGCGGTCCACGGCAATCCCAAGGCGCGCCAGCAATGGGCGGTCGAGCAGATGAAGCTCGGCGCCAAGGCATCGCAGAATCTCGGGCTCACAGCCTGCGTCTCCTTCACCGGCGCGCTGGCGTTCCCCTATCTCTACCCGTGGCCGCAGCGCCCCGCCGGGTTGATCGAGGAGGCCTTCGCCGAGCTCGGCAAGCGCTGGACGCCGATCCTGAACGCCTATGACGAGGCTGGCGTCGACCTCTGCTTCGAGCTGCACCCGGGCGAGGACGCCTTCGACGGAGCCACCTTCGAGATGTTCCTCGACGCTGTCGGCGGCCACAAGCGCTGCAACATCAACTACGACCCCTCGCACTTCCTGTTGCAGCAGCTCGACTATCTCGCCTTCATCGACATCTACCACGAGCGCATCAAGGCGTTTCACGTCAAGGATGCCGAGTTCAATCCGACGGGGCGCCAAGGCGTCTATTCCGGCTACCAGGGGTGGCTCGGTCGCGCCGGCCGCTTCCGCTCGCTTGGTGACGGCCAGGTCGATTTCACTGGCATCTTCTCGAAGCTCGCGCAGTACGGCTACGACAGCTGGGCGGTGCTCGAATGGGAATGCTGCCTCAAGCATCCGGAGGACGGTGCCGCCGAAGGCGCGCCGTTCATCGAAAGCCACATCATCCGCGTCACCGACAAGGCATTTGACGACTTTGCCGGTGGGACGACGGATCGGGCTATGCTGCGGAAGATGATGGGAATCGAGTAGCCCCCTTCTCCCTGTTCACGGGGAGAAGGTCCCGGCAGGGGGATGAGGGGCAGCACGAACATATCAAGGGAGGACACACATGGTCGGTGCATCGAATTCCGGGAATGGCAGCGGCCCGATCCGCTACGGCATGGTCGGCGGCGGGCAGGGCGCCTTCATCGGCGCCGTACATCGCATCGCCGCCCGCATGGACGGTGATTTCCAGCTCGTCGCCGGCGCGCTGTCGTCCAACCCGGAGCGCGCGAAAGCTTCCGCCGCCGAGATCGGCCTCGATCCCGAGCGCAGCTACACCTTCTATGCCGAGATGGCCAAGGCCGAAGCAAAGCGTCCCGACGGCATCGAGGCGGTCGCCATCGTCACGCCCAACAACGTCCATTTTCCCGCCGCCAAGGCCTTCCTCGAGGCCGGCATCCACGTCATCTGCGACAAGCCGCTGACGGCGACGCTGGCCGAAGCGAAGAAACTTGCGGCACTGGTCGAGAAGACGGGCAAGGTCTTCGTGCTCACCCACAACTACACCGGCTATCCGATGATCCGGCAGGCGCGCGAGATGGTCGCCAAGGGCCAGCTTGGCGACATCAGGGTCGTCCAGGCCGAATACCCGCAGGACTGGCTGACCGAGGACCTCGCGGCCACCGGCCAGAAGCAGGCGTCCTGGCGTGCCGATCCCAAGCAGTCGGGCGTCGGCGGGGCCACCGGCGACATCGGCACACACGCCTACAATCTCGCCCGCTTCGTCACCGGCTTGGAAGTCGACAGCCTGTCGGCCGATCTCGACGCCTTTGTGCCGGGCCGGCTGCTCGACGACAACGTCAATGTCATGCTGCGCTTCAAGGGGCGCGCCAAGGGCATGATCTGGGCAAGCCAGGTGGCACCGGGCCACGAGAACGGCCTCAAGCTGCGTGTCTATGGCTCCAAGGGCGGCATCGAATGGGTGCAGGCCGACCCGAACTATCTCTGGTATACGCCTTTCGGCCAAGCCAAGCAGCTGATCACCCGTGGCGGCGTCGGCGCGGGCCCCGCCGCAGCCCGCGTCACCCGCGTACCGTCGGGCCACCCGGAGGGCTATCTCGAAGGTTTCGCCAACATCTACCAGGAAGCCGCCAGAGCCATCCGCGCCGCGCGCAAGAAGGGCGGCAAGCCGGGCAAGGACGTCATCTACCCGACGGTGCAGGACGGGGTCGAAGGGGTGGCGTTCGTCGAGGCGTGTGTAAGGTCATCGAAGAAGAACGCGGCGTGGACGAAGTTGTGAGGTGGTAAGCGAACGCTGCATAACGTGCGGGCCTCTTGCCGCTCCGAGGCTTGTTTGGTTTCCTGCAGCGGGTTTGATTGTTTTTCAATGGGTGGACTGGCTGCTGGCGATGGTCCGAAGCCATGGAGAGATCAATGCCAAGAGGCCTTTACCGCGACGGCGGTAATCGAGTGATGGTGCTTTACGACCACAACTCCATGGTACTGGCTAATGAAGAGTACGTGGCCCGAGGCTACCTACCGGCTATCGACAAGCTGCCAACGCATGCGGAATGGGTAGCATGGCATCAGGCCAACGGGAACGAAAGCCAGACATACGCCGAGTGGCTGGAGTGGAAGAGCAAGAGCGGCACCCGTTAACGCCCCCGTCACCTCCGCAATCAGCGCCCGGGCCGCCTCCACCAGCTGCAAATTGGTCTCGGCCGCCGTCCCGCCTGGCAGGATGGCCACGTTCTCCAGCCCGTGGCCTCGGGTCAGCGCGCGGCGGTTCACCGCCCAGCACGAGCCGTCATAGCCGTGGTGCACCTGCGGCAGAGTGATGCCGGCGGCGAGGACGATCGCTTCCATTTCCTCGGCATCGCGTAGGGCGATTTCGGGATCGGGGTCCAGCGGCTCGATCAGCACGCGCCGGCAGTGCGCACGGATCGGGGAGGTGACGAACTTGCGGGTATCGTCAGGTGTGATTTACCCGACAGTACAGGACGGCGTCGAAGGCGTCGCCTTCGTCGAGGCCTGCGTGCGCTCGTCGAAGAAGAACGCGGCTTGGACGAAGTTGTAGCGGCAGGCTTTTGCCAGTTCCTGTTCGGGAGCATTTGCAGTCCAATCGGCTGGCAATGCTCCCGAACCAACTTTGGTATCATCGTTCCAACCGGCTAGCCGCGCTCGGCGGCCCGTGGCAACCAGCAGGTCTTTGCATCTGCTGGACATCTATTCATGCATTCGAGATGGGCTCTTTCGGCGTCCCTATTGGCGATCTGCGCCGCTTCATCAGCCCATGCGGAAGACGCCTTGGCCAAGCGATGGGGGGCGTGGGTCGAAACCGGCGGGCAACTCGGCAAGGGCCGTTCGCTCGGCGAGGTGAACCTGTTCGTCCCTCTGCTCCAGAATAGCGATACGCTCGTCTTCACCGACCTGCGCGGCAAGTTCGACAACAACGACTCCGTCGAAGGCAATTTCGGCCTCGGCATCAGGCACATGCTGCCGTCCGGCTGGAATCTGGGAGCCTATGGCTATTACGACGTCCGCCGTTCGCCCTACGGCAATACGTTTCATCAGTTGACGCTCGGCGCTGAAGCGCTGAGCGAGGTCTTCGACCTGCGCGTCAACGCCTACCTGCCGGTCGGCGAGACCGAGCGGCGAATGGATCTCGGCGCGACCACTGCGATCGGTCCCTGGAGCAGCGAGGCCTTGCTGACCGGCACGTCGCTGGCAATCCGGCACCAGGCGGTGCAGACGACGACGACCAGCTACCGGGTCGAGAAGGCGCTGGCGGGCGCCGATGCCGAGATCGGCATCCGGCTGCCGGTGTTCGAATCGGATTCAGGCTTCGACATGCGCGCCTTCGTCGGCGGCTATTATTTCGGTGGCTCCGGCGTGGAGGCTGTCGCCGGTCCGCGTGCTCGGCTCGAATTCAGCGCCGACGACTTCGCCGACCTGCCTGGCGTCAAGGTGACCGCCGGGCTGACCTTCCAGCATGACGATGTCCGCGGCGAACAATGGATCACCCAGGCGCGGCTGCGCATTCCCCTGCAAGCCTCTTCATCTGCCGAGCGCGAGCCGCTGTCCTACATGGAACGGCGCATGACCGACACTGTGGCGCGCGATGTCGATATCGTCTCGAACACCCGCAACGGGACCAGGTCGAGGAACGATACGCTCACCTCGACCGAAGACGCTGTCAACGCTTGGAACGGCAAGACCATCACCTCGGTCGTGCGGATTGACGGCACGACGCAGGACCAGGCTGCCCTGCAGGCCGCGCTCGACAGCGTCGGTGCCGATGGAATCGTGCTGCTGAACGGCAACCTTGCTGCGTCAGGGGGGATTACCCTCAACGACAAGCAATTGCTCGTCGGCGGCGGCACGGTCCTGAAACTCAAGGGCGCAACCAGCGGCGTTGCAGTCGACTATGCCGCGCCGGGCAGTTCGGGCCGCATCTCCGGTGCGGCCACATTCACCCTGGTCAGGATGGCAACTGACAGCACGATGCGCGGCATCTCAGTGGAAAACACCTCGTCGAACGCCAATTCCTGGGCTGTGTCAGGTGCCAGCGGCGCCAGTCTGCGCGACGTCACCGTCATTTCAGCCGCAAACGGGCTAAAGGTGGACAACACTACCAACTTCACCCTGCAGGGCGGCAACATCACCGCAGCCCAGGGCAGCGCCATCGCCATCAAGGACAGCACCGGGGTCGGCATCAGTGGCGCCACCATCGTGCAGAGCGGCGTAAGCAGCATCGGGATCGTCGCCGACAATGTCGCGGGCCGTATCGAGGGCAACACCATCACCACCAATGGCAACGGCAACGGCTACAACGACACCCATACGTCGGCGCGCCCGGCCCACGGCCTGTTGGTCAACAACAGCGGCGGCCTGACCATCGCCAACAATACCGTCACCACCAATGGCGAGCAGGCCAACGGCATCCACGTCACCAACAGTGCCGGCATCGCCATTTCCGGCAACAGGGTCACCACCAACAATTACATGAGCCGCGGCATCCGCCTGATCGACAGCGCCGGCGCCACCATTTCCGGCAACACGGTCGCCACCAACTCGACGAACGATGCCTATATTTCGATCCTGACGGCGGCCTTCGGCATCTGGGCCGAAGGAAGCGACAATGTGACCGTCAGCGGCAATTCGGTCACGACGCGTGGGCGCGGTGCTAGCGGCATCCTCCTGCGCTACGGCGCCAACAGCACGGCTTCAGGCAACACCGTGACAACCCATGGCGAGAACGCATCGGCCATCGCCTTGGTGCGCTCGACCTCCAACACCATCAGCGGCAACACCCTGACGACCACGAACCCGAATTATTCGTATGGCGTATCCATGGGGCTCTACAGCGACAACGGGGTGGTGGAAAACAACACCGTGACGTCAGCTGGCGCGCATGGCGTCTACGTCAGCATGGCCTCCGGCGTGGCAGTACGCGGCAATCGCCTTGTCGGGCGCGGCGACAGCGGTGTGCTGACGACGGTCGGCGACACCATCATCACTGGAAACACGCCGTAGGAGGGGGCCGGCGGTGCAGGGCAAGAGCTGAGCGAGTGAGGGCCAGGCGCTAAGCCTTGTCTTGCCTTTGGTGTCGCCCGCTTCGCATGGGCGTTGGGCGGCTTATTCACACCCACGAATAATTGTATACATATTGCCCAACATTAATCTTCCAAATCGTACACAATCTATGCATACATAGTCCCGCGACAGATCGAGGCGACGCCGTGCCGGGGGAGACATTGGCATGGCGGCCTGCGGTCACATCAAGGGAGGGAAAGCATGAAACGTAAATTCCTGGCGCTCTGCGCCGCAACGGCCGCGCTGATGGTGGGTGCAACTGCGGCACAGTCCGCCACCACGCTCGAAACCGTCAAGGCACGCGGCAAGCTGATCTGCGGCGTCTCGCTCAGCACGCCCGGCTTTGCCGCCGCCGACGACAAGGGCCGCATGCAGGGGTTTGACGCCGACATCTGCCGCTCGATCGCGGCTGCGGTGTTCGGCGATCCCGACAAGGTCGACTTCGTCTTGACCAACATCAACACGCGCTTCCAGGCGCTGCAGTCGGGCGAGATCGACGTTCTGTCGCGCCAGACGACGGCGACTTTTTCGCGCGAAGCCTCGCTCGGCATCGATTTCGGCCCGACCGTGTTTTATGATGGCCAGGGCCTCTTGGTGCCCAAGTCGCTCGGCGTCGCCTCGGCCAAGGAACTGACCGATGCCGCGATCTGCACCTTGCCAGGCACCACCACCTCGCAGAACCTGACCGACTTCTTCCGCACCGTCGGCGGCAAGTTCGAGCTGGTGGTGTTCGAGAGCCCAGACGAAAACCGCGCCGCCTTCTATTCCGGCCGCTGCGAGGCGATCTCGTCCGACCGATCGGACCTGGCCTCGATCCGCGCGGTTGCCAACAACCCCGACGACTACGTGCTGCTGCCCGAAACCATCTCCAAGGAGCCGCTGGCACCGGCCGTGCGCCAGAACGATTCCAACTGGCGCGACATCGTCTCGTGGTCGGTCTACATGCTGATGGCTGCCGAGGAGAAGGGCATCACCCAGGCCAATGTCGACGAGATGGCCAAGAGCGAGGATCCCGAGATCCAGCGCATGCTGGGCGGCGCCGACGAGCTCGGCAAGATGCTCGGCCTCGACAACAAGTGGGGCTACAACATCGTCAAGGGCGTCGGCAACTACGCCGAGGTGTTCGACCGCAATCTCGGCGAAAAGACCAAGTTGGGCATGACGCGCGGCCCCAACACGCAGTGGAATGCCGGGGGCCTGCTCTACGCACCGCCGGTCCGCTAACAAGCTTCAAGGTCCGCGCCGCCACCCGGCGCGGACCTTTTTCTTGTTCCCATCGGCCTTCTGACATCGGCGCGCCCATGCTGTTTTTGAACGACGCGCGGTTTCGCGCGGTCTTCTACCAATTTCTGGCCATTTCGCTGGTGCTGCTCGCCGCCTGGGCGATGTATGCGACCGCGAGCGCGAACCTTGCCAAGCAGGACATCGCCACCGGCTTCGACTTCCTGTCCAGGCAGGCCGGCATCGCCATCAGCGAAAGCTCGATCGCCTACGGGCCGACCGATACGGTCGCTCGCGCCATCCTCGTCGGGCTCATCAACACCATCAAGGTGTCGTTCCTCGCGGCCCTGTTCGGCACCATCATCGGCGTGCTTGTCGGCATCGGCCGCATGTCGACAAACCCACTGCTCAGCCGGCTGATGCTTGCCTATGTCGAGCTGCTGCGCAACGTGCCGCTGCTGCTCTATCTGTTCCTGTGGTATTTCCTGATCATCCTGGTGTTTCCCCCCGTTCGCCAGGCGATCCAGCTGTTTCCCGGTTTTTTCCTGTCCAACAGCGGCCTCGCCATGCCTGCGGTCGAGTGGCAGAGCGGTTTCGGGCTGACCTTCGCGGCACTCGCCTTTGGCGTCGTCGCCGCACTTATCGTGCGCAGTGTCAGCCAGCGCCGTCGTATCCTGAGCGGCAAGGCCAATGCCGGCTGGATCGTAGCACTTGCCCTGCTCGTGCTGCCGGTGCTCGCCGTCTGGGCCAGCGGCGCGGTTTCGCTGAGCTGGAGCGCACCGGAGGCCGGGCGCTTCCGCCTCACCGGCGGGCTGCAGATCCGCCCGGAATTCGTGGCACTTCTGGTCGGCCTGATGCTCAACCTGTCGGCCAGCGTCGCCGAAATCGTCCGGGCCGGCATCCAGGCGGTCAGCAAGGGGCAGTGGGAAGCCGCCCAGGCGCTCGGCCTGCCGCGCTCGCGCACGCTCCGGCTTGTCGTGCTGCCGCAAGCGCTCAGGGTCATCATCCCGCCTTTGACCAACACCTATCTCACCGTGTTCAAGAACAGCTCGCTGGCGATTGCCATCGGCTATCCCGACCTCGTCATGGTCTCCAACACCATCATGAACCAGACTGGCCAGGCGATGGAGACGATCGCCATCTTCATGGGCATCTATCTCGGCCTGTCGGTGGCGATCTCGCTGTTCATGAACTGGTACAATGCGCGTGTCGCGCTGAAGGCGCGCTGACATGAGCGACACCCAGGTCATTGCCTCCGCCATCAACCCGGTCGCCCGCCCGGCGCGGCGGTCGCAGTGGCGCACCGCCTATTTCGGCACGCCGGGCAATGCGCTCACAACGCTCGTCTGCGGCGCGCTCATCCTGCTGCTGGCCAAGCTGGCGCTCGGCTGGCTGTTTGTGAACGCCGTCTTCGACGGCGGCGCCGATGCCTGCAAGCAAAGCTCCGGCGCCTGCTGGCCGTTCCTCGCCGACAAGCTGCGCTACATGCTGTTCGGCTTCTATCCGTTCGAGGAGCAATGGCGCCCGCTGGTTGCCCTTTGCCTGTTCCTCGGTGCCTGCGCTGTGTCGATGATCCTGCGCGTTTGGGGCAGGGGCCTGCTGCTTGCCTGGGCGATCGTCATCCTGCCGGTGCTCTATGTGATCATGGCCGGCGGCATTTTCGGCCTGACGGCTGTGCCGACGTCGAAATGGGGCGGCCTGCCGCTGTCGTTCATGCTGTCCTTCGTCGGCCTGGCCTTCGCCTTGCCGCTCGGCATTGGCCTGGCGCTCGCGCGCGCCTCGCACCTGCCGGCCATCCGCGTGCTTGGTGTCGGCTTCATCGAACTGGTGCGCGGCGTGCCGCTGATCAGCATCCTGTTCATGGCCGCCGTCATGCTGCCGCTGTTCATGCCGGACGGCGTCACCATCGACAAGCTGTTGCGCGCCCAGGTGGCGATCATCCTGTTTGCTGCAGCCTACATCGCCGAGATCGTCCGCGGCGGCCTGCAGGACGTGCCATCAGGCCAGTACGAGGCCGGCCGCGCGCTCGGGCTGCATTACTGGCAGGTGATGTTCAAGATCATCCTGCCGCAGGCGCTGAAGAAGGTCATTCCGGCGCTGGTCAGCCTGTTCATCGCCTTCTTCCAGGACACCACGCTGGTGACCATCATCGGCCTGCTCGATTTCCTCGACACCGTCCGCACCGCTCTGCGCGACCCCGACTGGCAAGGCATCGCCGTGCTCGAAGGCTACGTCTTTGCGGCCGCTGTCTACTTCCTGTTCAGTGCGCTGATGGGAGCTTACAGCCGGTTCCTGGAGCGGCATTTCAATACGTCGTATCGTTAGAATGCCATCTTACGCCGCTAGTTTGCTACATCTCCGTAGTCACGCAGATTGAGGCTCTTTCGTGCCTCTCGAAGGTCGATCTTTGCCTTAATGCCATGGCGCCCCAATAGGTGAAGCAAATTGCCACCGGTCATCAGAGTGATAGGTTTGCCTGACGAGAATTTGTGGGCGTCTGGCCCGTAATCGGCCGTTGTTACTAGTATTCCGCGAGAAGCTTGCTCGTGCTGCATCGTGCCATACAAATCCCGCACGGCGGCAACGCCGACTGTTCGCGTGTAGCGCTTGGCTTGTATGACAATCTTGCCCCCGGTAATCGGGTCGGGATCGAACGCGACAGCGTCCACGCCGCCATCACTACTGGACTGCGTGATCCGTACTTCGCCACCACGTGAGGCGAATTCTTTCTCGAATACTTCTCTCACCAAATGCTCGAAGTCTTCCCAGTCCATCGCCGCGAGGTTCGTGGAGTCGTCCAAAAACTCTGACTGATCTCGCGCGTCGATAAAACGGCGATCCTCCTTGTTCAATTTCATGACCGGTGCGATTGGCGCTAGTGCAGAAAGAGCGGATGCTGAAACACCTTTGAGGCTCTTGAAACAAGCTTTCGGGTCTACCCGCGACAGGTCAATTTCTAAGAAGGCTTTTCTCTCGACTAGCACCGACATAATTGTCGCGGACACGTCGCGTCCGCTCGCGCGGTCGACGTAGTTTGCGTAGCCGTTGAAGAGAACTCGATCGAGATTGTCGTGCTCGTCCGCCTCAAGCAGCTCGTGTAGCGTTCGGAGGCAAATCTGGTAGCCAACGCTGTCGTAGTTTGCTTTCAACTCACGATCTGAAATGTAGGTTTCTTTGAGCTCGCCGGTTGCAGATATAAAGCGTACGGTTTTTATCCTTGGCATGTCATCTGGTGAGGGAAGCCGATATTGGACCAAAAGCGTCTTCGAGCTTCTGTTGTACTCAATCTCAAACATCTTCTCGAAAAGCTCGTCATAGTCTGATTCATCAAGCACTAGGCTGGCATGCTCGACCACTGACGCTTCATCCCCAGAGCGTACGCCAGCGGCCAGCCGATCAATTTTAGCGTTCACTGCGACTTGCGCCGCAAAGAATGCCTGCTTTGCGGCTTCAGCTTGATACTCGAATGATGCTTTCTCGGCTGTCCAAGCTGCGGTTTGGCGCGCCAAGTCTTGTTCTGCCTTGATTTCCGCTTTACGCCAGTCTTCGAGAATATGCCTATGCAC
Source organism: Aminobacter sp. LjRoot7 (assembly GCF_964252895.1). NCBI lineage: Bacteria > Pseudomonadati > Pseudomonadota > Alphaproteobacteria > Hyphomicrobiales > Phyllobacteriaceae > Aminobacter > Aminobacter sp. LjRoot7. The sequence continues at coordinate 408,183 of NZ_CAXUPX020000001.1, read as the reverse complement.
GGTTTCTGCGGTCTCGATCTTTGACCGTGCGCGGCCGAATAGCTTGTCCCAAAAACCGATGTCCGGTGCGTAGTATTGGGGCTCCGCAGCCTTGAGGCGATGAGGTTGTGGTTTGTCGAACGACATTTTGCCGCCATATGGCGATCGATCTTTCATGGCCTCCCAGTCGATACGATCATTAATGCCTAGCGTGTGGCCAAGAATCCGCGATAGGCGGTCGATGGCTGCTGTGGCATCGACAGTCAGCTGCTCGGCGCTAGCTTTGCCACCGAAAATGGCTCGACGCTTTTGGAACTCGTCCGTCTTTTCGTCCCACTGGGAAACAAGGGCATTCACCTTGTGCTGCAGTAGGAAAAGTTCGGGCGCGTTAAGCTCCTTGTGTACCTTTAGAAGGTCGTGGCGCAGATCAACATAGTAGCGCAATATTCGCGACCCGTCAGCACTGTGCCGTGCACTTAGCTTTCCCAAGTCAATATGTTTCAGATACCGCGAATGTACGACGACAGTGTCCAATTGCTCACCCTCCCCAGAGTCAACCTTAGCTTGATCTAATCGGCTTTTTATGGGGGCGGCAAGCTACTAGCTGGCAACTGGCGTCGTCGTTGCAGACCTCCTCCCCGGCGGGGATAGGGTGGCGAAATGGAGGGCAAGGGGCCGCAGCCCCCAACACTCAGCCCTCGACGGCCTTCGGAAACACCTTCCAGCGCTTCGGCCTGAACGCCACGCGGCTTTTCTGGGTGGCGGGGTGGCCGACGGGCAGCCGGATCTCGATGCGCTCGCGGCCACCACCGATCTCCTGTTCGACACGACGAATGGCCTGGCCGCTACCGTGCCGGCAACGCAACCGTTGCGCTCGTCCCCGCAACAAATCTCGGAACCGTTTCGCTCCCCACCGGTTGTTAACCCATCAACCGAGGAGGTTAGTGATATGACTTTCCGAAGCACTCTTGCTGTAACCATGCTGCTCGCAGGCACCGCATTCGCCACTGCCCAAACTGTGGTCGTGACTCCCGAAGAACAAGTGATCGTCCGCGAATATGTAAAGACCAATCCGGTGATCGTCGAACGTCCGTCCAACTTCGAATTGGTCGTCGGCGCGATCATTCCCGACATTCTGAAGCCGGGCGCACTTGCCGACAACAAGTATCAGTATGTCGTGATGGACGGCCGTACTGTTCTCATCGACCCGCAGACCCGCAAGGTCGTCTACATCATGGACTGACGGCCCTGATGCACAAGCTGCATCGGGCGACTTCAGTTCCCCCAGCCCGCGATCATCGAGGTGTCGCCGCCGGGCGGTGACACCTCGTATTTCATTGCCCAGCGGGCGAGGACTATCGAGGTAGGGCAAGGGGCCGCAGCCCCAACACTCAGCCCTCGACCGCCTTCGGAAACACCTTCCAGCGCTTCGGCCTGAATGCCACCCGGCTTTTCTGGGTGGCGGGGTGGCCGACGGGGAGCTCGATCTCGATGCGCTCGCGGCCGCCGCCGATCTCCAGCTCGACACGACGCGTGCCGGCAACGCGCCGGCTCGCCGCCACCGTGCCGGCAATGCAGCCATTGCACTCGTCGAGCAGTTCGATGTCGTGCGGGCGGAAATAGAGGGTGGCTTCGCCATCGGCCAGTTCGGGCGTCGCCAGCCCGATCGGGCGGTCCGATATCCACACCTGGCCATCCTCGACCTTGACCGGCAGCGAGCTCGACTCGCCGATGAAGCCGTAGACGAAGGGCGAGTTGGGCGTGTCGTAGACCTCGTCGGCGGTGCCGATCTGCTCGATGCGGCCCTGGCTCATCACCACGACGCGGTCGGCGAGCTCAAGCGCTTCTTCCTGGTCGTGGGTGACGAAGATCGTGGTGTGGCCGGTGGCATCGTGGATCTCGCGCAGCCAGCGCCGGAGTTCGCGCCGCACCTGTGCGTCGAGCGCGCCGAACGGCTCGTCGAGCAGCAGCACCTTGGGCTCGATCGCCATGGCGCGGGCAAGGGCCACGCGCTGGCGCTGGCCGCCCGAAAGCTGGGCCGGGTAGCGCTTTTCCAGCCCGCTGAGCTGCACCAGGTCGAGCAGTTCGGAGGCGCGGCGGCGGATCTCGGCCCTGGTCGGGCGCTTGGCCGATGGCCGCACCTTGAGGCCGAAGCCGATATTGTCGGCCACCGTCATATGGCGGAACAGCGCGTAATGCTGGAACACGAAGCCGACATTGCGCTCCTGTATCGTCCTGTTGGACGCATCCTCGTCGCCGAAGAAGATCGTGCCGCGCGTCGGCCGCTCAAGCCCGGCGATGAGGCGCAGAAGCGTGGTCTTGCCCGAGCCCGAGGGCCCGAGCAACGCGATCAGCTCGCCCGACCTGATGTCGAGCGAGACGTCGCGCAGTGCCGGAAACCGGTCGAATTCCTTGCGCACATTTGAAACGCGAACTTCCATCAGTCGACCTCTGTCAGTGTCCGCGCGTGGCGGCGATCTCGGCGCCGTAGCGGAGCTCGAGAAGGGTTTTGAGCACAAGCGTCACCAGGGCGAGGCCGGCGAGCACGGACGCCACGGCAAAGGCGCCGACGGCATTGTATTCGTTGTAGAGGATCTCGACATGCAGCGGCATGGTGTTGGTCATGCCCCTGATGTGGCCCGAAACCACCGAGACGGCGCCGAACTCGCCCATGGCGCGGGCGTTGCACAGCAACACGCCGTAGAGCAGGCCCCATTTGATGTTGGGCAAGGTGACATGCCAGAAGGTCTGCCAGCCATTGGCGCCGAGCGACAATGCTGCCTCCTCGTCGCCAGTGCCCTGTTCCTGCATCAGCGGGATCAGTTCGCGGGCAACGAAGGGGAAGGTGACGAAGACGGTGGCCAAAACGATGCCCGGCACGGCAAACAGGATGACGATGCCGTGCATCTTGAGCCATGGCCCAAGCAGGCTTTGCGCGCCAAACAACAGCACATAGACCAGGCCCGAAATGACCGGCGAGACCGAAAACGGCAGGTCGACCAAGGTGATCAGGAAGGCCTTGCCCTTGAACTCGAACTTGGCGATCGCCCAGGCGGCAGCGACGCCGAACACCAGGTTGAGCGGCACCGAGATGACGGCGACCAGAAGCGTCAGTTTGATCGCGGCAATCGTGTCGTGTTCGTTGATGGCTTCGAGGAACGCCCCGATGCCGCGTGAAAACGCCTGCTCGAACACCACCACCAGCGGCAAAAGCAGGAAAATGGCGAGGAAGCCGAAGGCGACAAGCATCAGTGCCGCGCGCGCCCAAGGCCGTTCGGTCACCGCAAGCGATGCGTGCTCGTGATGGACGTCTGCGGGGTAAAGCTCTGGATCAGCCATAGCGCTTGCGGGTCCACGACTGGATGAGGTTGATGACGAGCAGCATCGCAAACGACAGCGCCAGCATGATCGTGGCGATCGCGGTGGCCGCGGCGTAGTCGTATTCCTCGAGCCGGATGACGATCAGCAGCGGCGCGATTTCCGAGATGTAGGGCAGGTTGCCGGCGATGAAGATCACCGAGCCGTATTCGCCGACGCCACGCGCGAAAGCGAGCGCGAAGCCGGTGACGACGGCCGGCGCCAGTCCCGGAAACAGCACGAGGAAAATCGTCTGGAAGCGGTTGGCGCCGAGCGTTGCGGCGGCTTCCTCGACCTCCTTGTCGATCTCCTCGATGATCGGCTGCACCGTGCGTACGACAAAGGGCAGGCCGATGAAGACCAGAGCGATGACGATGCCGAGCGGGGTGTAGGCGACCTTGATGCCGAGCGGCGCCAACAGCGCGCCCATCCAGCCCTTCGGCGAATAGAGCGTTGTCAGCGCGATGCCGGCGACTGCCGTCGGCAGCGCAAAGGGCAAATCGACCATCGCGTCGATGACGCGGCGGCCGGGAAAGCGGTAGCGCACCAGCACCCACGCAACGATGGTGCCGAACACGACGTTGATCGCGGCGGCGATGAAGGCTGTGCCGAAGCTGATCTCCAGTGCCTTGACGGTGCGGCGGTCGGTGGCGATGGCCCAGAAATCGGTCCAGCCAAGCGATGCCGAACGCCAGACGAGCCCCGAAAGCGGGATGAGGATGATGAGCGTGAGGTAGGCAAGCGAGAAGCCGAGCGTCAATCCGAAACCCGGAATGACGCTCGGCTGTCTGAACCGCCACCCCGCCTTGGCGGGTGCTGTGGTCATATCGTCCTGGTCTTACCTTGGCTTACTGGGCCGGCTTGTAGATCTGGTCGAATATACCACCATCTCCAAAATGATAGGGCTGTGCTTTCTTCCATCCGCCGAAAATCGGGTCGTCGATAGAAACCAGTTTCAGCTCATGCTGCTTCTGCAGGTCGGCTGCGGGTACCAGTTCCGGCTTGGACGGACGGTAATGATGCTTGGCGGCAAGGGTCTGGCCTTCCGCCGAGTAGAGGTAGTTGAGGTAAGCTTCGGCGACCTTGCGGGTGCCCTTGGCGTCAACATTGGCGTCGACCACGGCGACCGGCGGCTCGGCCAGGATCGACTGCGGCGGGAACACGATGTCGAACTTGTCGGCGCCGAACTCGTCGAGCGCCAGATAGGCCTCGTTTTCCCAGGCGAGCAGCACGTCGCCCTGTTCACGCTCAGCAAACGTTACCGTCGAACCACGCGCGCCCGTGTCGAGGATCGGCACATGGGCGTAGAGGTTGCCGACGAATTCCTTGATCTTGGTCTCGTCGCCGGCGAACTGGCCGTTGGCCCAGGCCCAGGCGGCAAGGTAGTTCCAGCGCGCGCCGCCCGAGGTCTTCGGGTTCGGCGTGATCACCTGGACGCCGTCCTTGATCAGGTCGCCCCAGTCATTGATGCCCTTGGGGTTGCCCTTGCGCACCAGGAAGATGATCGTCGAGGTGTAGGGCGAAGCATTGTTGGGCAGCTTCGAGCGCCAGTCGGGATTGATCTTCTTCGACTTTTCGACGATCGCGTTGATGTCGCTTTCGAGTGCCAGCGTGACGACGTCGGCGTCGAGGCCGTCGATCACTGCACGCGCCTGCTTGCCCGAGCCGCCATGCGACTGCTGGATCGTCACCGTCTCGCCGCTCTCCGCCTTCCAGTGCTTGGCGAAGGCCTCGTTGTACTCTTTGTACAACTCGCGCGTCGGGTCATAGGAGACGTTGAGGAGCGTCGTATCGGCATAGGCAAAGCCCAGGCCACCGAGTTGGACTGCGCCGGCCAGCACGGCCGAAAGCAGGATGGTTCTGCGTGAAGTCGTCATTTCCGCCTCCGTTCGAATATGGTTCTACTCTATCGAACTGGTAGAAATTAGATGCGGCGAATGTTCCGAATTTCACGCCGCATGGGCAAATTTCGTGCGAACTGCCGCGGCGCCGGAAATTTTTTTGCTCGCTTAAAAAGTCCTGCACCGCCAGCGCGATCAAAACGTTCGACACGAATGATGACAGCTAGGGGAGTTGGCGGGGGTGGCAAGGGCAGTCAGGCCCTGGCGATTTGCCCCGACCAAAATCGTTCGACCTCGATCCACTGCGTTGCGCTCAGCGGGCCGAGCCACTGCTTCAGTTGATCCGGCGATGTGGTCTTATGGAGGTTCGGGTTCTGGAGGTCTTCCAGCAGCCCGATCGTCGTCGCTTCCCGCACGAGCTCATCGCCGTCGGCGAGCCAACGCTCGACGACCGCGAAGATTTGCTGAAGTTCACTGGTGTGGCCACCCTCAAGCTTGGCGACCACGTGTCGAGCGAGGTCTCCCAGGGCCAGGTAAAGCGGCAGCTCGATCTGGTCGCGCCATTTGTCCACAAACGCGTCCCAGACCGGCTGGAATGTCGGGTCGGCTTCCAGAAGCAGGTCGAACATGTCCGGTTGCGAGATCATTTCAGCTGCTCCACGAATGCCCTGACGCTTGCCGCGCGCCGACAACTCGGGCGCCAGCACGAGGCAGCCGCCCTGTAAGGCTTCGCGGCTTGCTAGTCGACTATCTTCGCATAAGCCAGGCTGAAGCCGGCGAGGGAGGCCGGGATCTCGCGCTTCTTGCCATCCGAAAACGTCGCCGAGACGAAAAGCTTGGCGCCGCGCTTCATGGTGGCGATCAGGTCGCTGCCGAGCGGCTGCGTCGTGTAGACGCCGTCGGCGTCGCTGACCTGGAACGGCACGCGGAAGTTCTGGCCGTCGTCGACGCGGATTTCGGCGCCCGGCTGCAACAGGGTTCCATGCGGAAGGCTGAGCTTGATCAGCGCGTTGTCGTTGCCGATCGTCTTTGGCGGCACGATCTCGACACGCAGCAGGCGCCGGCTCGTGTCGGCGAGGGTGAGCGCCTGCGACATGACGCAAGCCATCCTGAGGCCCGCGGCGTCCGGCTTGCACGAGACGTCCCATGCCGCCTTGGGCTCGGTCACGATCTCGGCCTTTGCCTTGACCTCATCGGCCTTGCCGACCGGAGCAGACGCCGACGGCGCAGGTGTCGCCGTCGCCGGCGTCTCCGTAACCGGATCCGCCTTTTCCTGTGCGGTGGCCGGCAACAGCATGGCGCACAAGCCGAGCGAAGCCAGGGTGAGCGTGCGCCGGTGCATGCGAGACAAGATTACCAGCCGACGCGCACGCCGAGGCGTCCACCGACAGACTGGTTGCCGAAGCCGTAGCCGATGCCGCCGTTCAGCGACCAGCGGTCGTCGAGGCGGGCGCTGCCGAACATGGCGGCGGCGCTGGCGCCGTCGAAATTGCCGTAGTTGAAGTTGAGCGCGTAGTTCTCGTCGGACGCCAGCCCGCCGCCGCCCATGGCAAGCGCCATGGCAACGCCTTCCTTGTTGGTCTGGTTCTCTTCCTGCAGGTTGCCGACGGTCTGCTCGAGCGAGCCGATACGAGCGGTGTTCGAGGCTATGTTGGCGGTGTTGGTGGCAATGTCGGCGGTGTTGATCGCGGTCTGCGGATCAAGTCCCGCACCCGGCAGGATCGGCGTGCAATTGGTGTCGGCCACCGCGCAGAGGCGAAGCAGCGTCTTGCCCGCGGTGCGGTCGACGATCGAAAAATGCGACCTGCCGCCGGACGCCGAATCGTTGATCTCGATCGCCCAGTCATTCGCCGGAAAACCGGGCGAGGTGCTGGTGTCGTTGAAGAAGATGCGGGTGTTGTTTTCCTTCAGGATGATGGTGTCGAAACCGAAGTTCTCGTTGTTGACGCAATCGAGCCCGACGCAGGTGCTGCCCTGGACGATGAGATCGTCGGCGATGACCTGATCCGCACTTGCATGCATCTGCGACGCCATCAATGCCGCGGCCGCGCCGAACGCGACCTTCAGTATTTTTACCCTGCCCATGGTTCCCCAACCCTGAAACTTAACAATTGTTTATGCTGGGAAGCTAACGGACAAGTCAACAACCGGAGGACTGATCAACTTGCTCGGTTGCAGGTTGTGGTAAATTTGCATGCAACGAAAGCTTGGGCCTACTCCACGAACACCCTGACGCTCGCCGCGCGGCCTGCCGCGTCGATGACGGTCAGCGTCGAAAAACCAGCGCCGTCGGGCTGCCAGGTCGCCTCGCGGCGGCGGGCGAGGGCGGCCAGCGGCTTGCCGTTGGCGAGCCAGCGGAATGGCGCGCGGCCGCCCTGCAGCTTGAGCACCAGCGGCGAGGCGGCCGAGGTCGCGGCACCCAGCTCGACGCGGGCGCCGTCGGGCGGGAAGACGATCTGCGGTGCCGGTTCGGTGATGGCTGTGGCGACCGCCGGCAATTCGGTTGCGGTCGAGAATCGTCCCAGCGTCACCGGCAGGTCGGCGCGGGCGGTGCGCAGCGTGCCGGCCGGCGGGCGCGGCAGCGGCATCGACGGCAGGCCGGAGCGGACGAAACCCTCGAACAGGATGGGGGCCGCCGAGACATAGCCCGACAGGCCGGGCACCGCACCGGCATCCGGCCGCCCGGCCCAGACGCCGAGCACGTAGCGGCCGTCATAGCCGATCGACCAGGCGTCGCGGTAGCCGTAGGAGGTGCCGGTCTTGTAGGCGATAGTGCGCTTGGCCGCGCCCTCGGGTGGCTTCACGCCTGCAAGGATGTCGGCGATCTGCCAGGCGGCTTGCTCCTCCAGGATCGTGCCGTTGGCGAGCGGAGCAGGGACCGTCGCCTCCGCCCCATCGCGGAGAATCTTGGCGCGACCGCCATTGGCGAGCCCGGTGTAGAGCTGGACGAGGTCGCGCAGGGTGACACCGACGCCGCCGAGGCCAATGGCGAGGCCCGGCACTTCGTTGGGTGGCAGCTGGGGGGTGACGCCGGCCTGGCGGAAACGCGCCGTCAGCCGCTGCGGCCCGACGGCGTCGAGCAGGCGGATCGCCGGCACGTTGAGCGACAGCTGCAGTGCCTGGCGCACCGACACATCGCCCTGGTAGCTCATGTCGAAGTTCTTGGGCCGGTAGCCACCGAAATCGGCCGGCCGGTCCTCGATCATCGTTTCCTGCGCCACCAGCCCCTGTTCGAAGGCGAGGCCGTAGATGAACGGCTTCAGCGTCGAGCCGGGCGAACGCACGGTCCGGGTCATGTCGATCCAGCCGGAGCGCGAGGCGTCGAAGAAATTGGCCGAGCCGACCTCGCCGAGGATTTCGCCTGTCATCGCGTCGGCCAGAACCAAGGCGACCGAAATTTTCGGGCCAAGCCGGGTGGCAGCCTCGCGCGCCACCACTTCCAGCCCTTCCTGCACGTTTCTGCGCAAGGTCAGCTGGTGGCTGACGAGGCTGGGCTGATTGCGAAGAGCCGTGTCTGAGGCGTGCGGTGCAAGCTGCGGCAGGGCGAGCCGGGTGGCCGTGGCCATTTCCAACGATGCCCGCGCCGCCTCATTCTCGCCGAGCAGGCCCGCCGTCACCATGCGCTCGAGTACCCGGTCGCGCGCGGCCTGGGCATTTACCGGGTTGCGGTCGGGCCGGCGCCGCTCGGGCAATTGCGGCAGGGCGACGAGAAGAGCTGCTTCCGACACCGTCAGCCGCTTCGGCTCCTTGCCGAAATAGGCAAGCGCTGCCGCGCGCGCGCCTTCGAGATTGCCGCCATAAGGTGCCAGCGTCAGGTAGCGCTCGAGGATTTCTTGCTTGGACAGCCGCCGCTCGATCTGCAGTGCGCGGGCCAGTTGCTTGAGCTTCGAGCTGAAACTGCGGCTTTCGCGTGGTTCGATCAGCCGCGCCAGCTGCATAGACAGCGTCGAGCCGCCGGAGACGATGCGGCCATTGCTCAGGAATTGCCAGGCGGCGCGGCCGAGCGCCAGCACGTCGATGCCCTCATGGTCCCAGAAGCGCTTGTCCTCATAGGCGACCAGCATCTTCACCAGTTGAGGGTCGACCTGGTCGAGGTCTGTGCCAAGCCGCCAGTGGCCCGACGGTGTCGCATAGGCGCGCAACAGCTGGCCGTCGCGATCGAGCACCTCGGCGGACACGGTCAGCTTTTCAGCCAGGGGTGGTGGAAAGGCGCGATCGAGCGCGACCAGGCCGCCAAGGGCGAGGGCGCCGAGACTAGTCGTCACGGCACCTGCAAGCAGCAGTCTACGCAGTGTCTTTCCGGTCGGGCGCATTGCTGCCCCTCATCCCCTGCCAGACCTTCTCCCCGCAAGGACGGGGAGAAGGAGGCTGGCCGGAATGCCGACGCCTCCCGCTCCCCGTTCTTCACGGGGAGAGGGTAAGGGTGAGGGGCGGCGCTGTGCTCGAACGTTGCCGCTTATCCCTTCTCCGCGGTCACGGAGAGAAGATGCCGGCAGGCGGATGAGGGGCAGCGCGAGCCCCTCCGCCGAAGTCGCTGCTGGGCTGAAAGCAGACATACTATTCCGCCTTCACCTCCATCATGCCGGTCGCCGTCCGTGCCGAATATTGCGGACGGTACATGTCCTCGACGTTGGCCGCCGGATGCGCGTAGGTGCCGGGTGTCACTGCGCGCACGACATAGGCCAGCGTGAATTCCTGGTCGGAGCCTTCGCCGCTGTTCATGGCGGCGACGAAGCGGTCGTTGCGGAATTCGAGATGGGCGGCTTCCGTTTGCTCCAGCCAGGAGAAGTTCGACAGGTTGGCGCTGTTGACCAGCCCCGGATTGTCGATCTCGAAGCCGGCCGGCAGCATGTCGGCCACCACGATGCGCGAGGGCCAGTCGTTGAGCTCGTTGATCTTGAGCACGACGACGAAGCGCTCGTTCTGCTTGACCTCGGTGACGTTGGCCTCGCTGCCGTCAAGCCGGTAGTAGGTGCGCTCGATGGTGAAGCCGTCGCCGCCGGCGGGCAGCGGCTGGGCAGGGGCGGCGACTGTCGTCACCACGGCCTGCAGCGCGTCCTTGCCGGTGTTGGCGATGACGATCGGGTTGGTCAGCAGATCGGCACCGTCGACGCGTTCGGAATAGGCGCCGTTGTGGGCCGTGCCGTTGACGTCGAGCGAGATCGCCTCGTTGCCGGCTTTCAGCGCACGTGCCGCAAGCAGCATCCAGGCATCGTCCTGGGTGCTGGTCCAGCGGGCCGCGGCACGATCTGCCGCCACCATCTTGACCAGCGCCGGCACCACCGAAGGCAACGGCTTGCTTTCGGCGGCAAGCGCCAGCATGGCAGCACCATCGCGCAAGCGCGAGCCATAGTCGGAGCGGTACCAGTTGTGCTCGGTCGTCGTCTTGGCGATCTGCAGGGCAGTGCCGAACAGGCTTTCCGAGCGCTGGGCATCGCCATAAAGCGCGAGGCTCGCGCCGAGCTGTGCCACCGCCATCGCACTGGAGAAGGCCTCCAGCTTGGTGTCGGCGAAGTAGCGCAGGTCACCGACCGAGGCCTTCTTGTTGCGCGCCAGCACATAGAGCGCATAGGCGATCTCGGAGCCGCGATCCTCGACGTCGACGTCATAGCCGATCGAGTTCTGCAAGTTGTTGAGCGCCTGCATCATCGCCTGCTGAGGCACGTCGAAGTTCTTTTCGCGCGCCCGGGTCAGGAAGTCGGAGACATAGGCGTCGAGCCACAGATCGCCCGAGCCCGGGCCCCACAGGCCGAAGCTGCCCGACGAGGACTGGTAGTTGAGCACGCGGTAGATCGCGCCCTGGATGCGCTCGCGCAACTCGGGGTCTTCGGCCATGCCGTTCTCCGCGCTGAGCTCGCTGACATAGAGCAGGGGCAGCGCCCGGCTGGTCGTCTGCTCGGCGCAACCATAGGGGTAGCGGTCGAGCGTCATAAGCAGCGACGGTACGTCAAAGGCCGACGCCAGCGACACGCCGACGCTGACATGGGCGTCGTCGAGCAGGCTTGCAGCCAGCAGCTCCTTGTCGACGCGCAGCGAGGTGGCGGGCTTGAGGTCGACGACCATGCGTGTGGTCACCGGCAGCTGGCCGGGGCGCACCGGCAGCGACAGCTCCTGCTCGACCTCGAGGCCGTCGGCATTGGCGAGCTTGATGGTCAGCCCGGCGGTGCCTGCGGTGACAGGCATCAGCGGGATCCTGATCGTTTGCCGCTTGCCCGGTTCGAGCGTCAGCTTCTCGGGCAGGGCGGCGTCGCCGGTCGACAGGTCGCCAGTCGTCGCCACCGAAAGGCTGTAGTCGCCAGCCGGCGCGTCTGTGTTGGCGATGTCGAGGGTCATCTCGGCGAAGTCGCCCGGCGCCATGAAGCGTGGCATGCCCGCCGTCAGCACGATCGGATCGCGCACGATCACGTCGCCGGTGGCGTGGCCGACAGCGTTCTTGGTCCAGGCGACGCTCATCACGCGCACCGTGCCGTTGAACTGCGGAATGTCGAAGTCGACCGTCGTCTTGCCGTCGGCGTCGAGCTCGACGATGCCGGAGAAGAATGCGACGAGCTTTTCCTTGGGCGGGCTGCCTTGCGAGGTCAGCGCCGCACCGTCACCGCCGGTGCGCAGCTTGCCCATGGCACCCAGCGAGCCGTCGATCAGGCGGCCATAGAGGTCGCGCAGTTCAAGCCCCAGCATGCGCTGGCCGAAATACCAGCCTTCCGGGTCCGGAACCTTGTAGTTGGTCAGGTTGAGGATGCCGACATCGACGGCAGCGACAGTGACATAGGCCTTTTCGCCGGCCGCAGCGCCGGTCACCGAAACCGGGATCGACAGCGTCTTGCGCGGCTCGGTCTTCTCGGGCAGCGCAAGTGCGACGTTGAGCTTTTTGTCGGCGGGATCGACCGCCAGCCACTTCAGGCCGATGGCGCGGGCCGGCATGCGCGATTCCTGCGCGTCGCCGGGCCGGTAGAGCGTGGCGGTGACATAGGCGCCGGCACCCCAATCCTCGCCGACGGGGATGTCGACGGTGGCGCCGCCTTCGGGAATGCTCGCAGAAATCGTCTTGAGCAGCTTTTCGGCGCCGATCGTCACAAGCAGCTCGCCGGCAAAACGCGGCGAGACCTGAAGCTTGGCAACTTCGCCAGCGGCATATTTTTCCTTGTCGAGCGCGACTTCGAGGCCGTCGGGCGTCTCGGTCGAGGTTTGCGAGACATACCAGCCGGCGTCGAATTCGTAGCTCGTTGCTGGGCCGGCCGGATCGGCCGTCTCGACCTCGAGGCGGTAGCGGCCCCAGTCGACGGGCAGCGCAACGGTGGCTTCGGCGCCTGCGGTGAGGTCGACCTGGCCGGTGGCGACCGACTTGGTGAAGGTCACCGGCTCGTAGTTCCAGCTGTTACCGGAGCGGTACCACTGGTAGTTCCGCTCGACCTTGACCAGCGACCACTGCGCGCCCTTGAGATCGGTGCGTTTGCCGCCGGGTTCGGCGGCGATCAGGCTGAACTTGGCTGTGCCGCCCTGCGGTACTTCCTCGCCCGAGAAATCGGGCCGAATGCCGATCATCGTCGCCTGTGGGCGGATGCCGATGTCGAGCTTTTCCTCGACAGCGCGGCCGCCGGTTTCGCGCATGCGCACGCTGAGTGCTGCATTGACCAGCCGCGTCGTCGACGGCAGCTGGTCGACCGAGACGGGGAAGGTTGCCTTGCCGTCGTCGCCGACGACCGGCAGGTCGGTCAGCGGAATGCGGGTGGCTTCGCCTTCCTGTTCGTCGGCGAGGCCGAAATAATAGCCCTTGAAGCTGTCCCACTGGCGCTTGGTCGACAAAGTCAGTTCCCCTTCGAGCGCGAGGCCCGCAGCGGGTGCGCCATAGAGGAAGCGGCCGTCGACGGTGGCCTCAGCGGTTTCGCCAGCTGCGATCTCGTTGCGATCGGAGGTCAGCGTGAACTCGATGCGGTCGGGCACGAAGTCCTCGACCAAAAACATCTGGCTCGACACCGCCGGCTGCTTGGGGTCGGTGTAAATAGCAAGCGTCCAGGTGCCGCGCATGGCGGCAGTGGACAGCGGCAGGTCAACGCTGTGGCCGCCCGCATTGCCGCCCTGGCTGACGACGCGCCGGTCCTCGACGCCGTCGGGGCGGGTGAAGATGAAGGTCAGCGGCAGGTTGTCGACGCCGTTGGCGGCATCGTCGCGGGCAAGGGCTGCCGCATGCACGGTTTCGCCGACGCGGTAGATGCCGCGCTCGGTCCAGGCATAGACGTCGAGCGCAGCCGGTGCAGCGCGGCCGGTGACGCCACGGTCGGACAGGTCGAAGCCGGCGCGGGTCATGTCGAGGAAGACGAAGTCGGCGTCGCCTTGCCTCGCCATCAGCACCGCAGGTGCCAGGCCGCCATTGCCGCGGGTCAGGCCCGGGTTGAAGGTGGCGCGGCCTTCGGCGTCGGTCTTGCCGGTGCCGAGGATCTCGTTGTTGCGGGCAAGCAGCGTCAGCTCCGCATCGGCGATCGGCTTGGCCGAGGCGAGCGAGCGGGCAAACACGTTGAGCCCGTCCTGGCCGGTGTAGGTCGAAAGCCCGATGTCGGAGACGACGAACCATTGCGTCGCCTTGCTCGCCCAGGTGTCGCTCTTGTCGTCGATCGGCTGGGCGGTCAGCACATAGACGCCGGGCTTGCGGTTGGGCAGCGCCTCGTCGACCGGGAAGGATGTCGTCACGTCCTTGTTGAGCTCGTTTGCGATCGCCAGCTGGCCTTCCCACACCGGCTCGCCCATCTGGTCGGCGATCGAGGAGAGGTCATAGCCGTCGAGCTGGCGCAGGAACTGGTAGCCGGACAGAAGCTGCGCCAGCGAGCGGTCGCCGATGCGGTAGAGCTTCATGTCTGCCGCTTCCATGTTGACCGTCACGACGGGGATGCCGCGGCGGGCGGTCGAGGGCAGAACGAAGCTGTCGCCGGTGAAGCGGGCCGACTGGCCGCGATCCTGGACATAGACAGAGAGCACGACGGGCGCTTCCAGCACCTCGCCGAGCGCTGCCGGCAGTCCGGAGCGGAAGGTTACGCGGTAATGCTGGCCATGCTGCAGGCCCTCGACGCAGATTTGCTGATCCTTGGCCTCGACGCTTTTCGGCGCTTGGTCATCGATGGTGACGAAGGGCGCGTAGTCGACGCCCGTCTTGACCAGCGCCTCGGAGAACTGGGCGCAGACGCGCGGCGAGGTGGTGTCGGCGTCGATGGTGTGCTCGACGACGCGGAAGCCTTTGCGCGCCTTCAGGTCCTCGTATTCGGCGCGGATAGAAGCCGAATTGTCGAGTGCCAGGCTCGCCTCATAGGCCTGCAGCGAGGGGCGGAACATGTCGCGCTTGTCGAGGCCGCGCGCCAGAAGCGCCAGCGTCTCGGCGCGGTTGCTAGCCGAGCGCGACAAAAGATAGGCGTTGTAGGCGGTCGACGTCGTGTCGCGCTGCAGCGACGCGGTCTCTTCGCCATTGATCGGCGACACGACCGGCGTGGCGCGGGCGAGGCGGGTCCAGATCGCGGCGTCGTCGGGCAGGATGATCGCCGCTGCGCGGAACTTCTGCATCGCCGTGCGGCCGTCGCCGCCCAAGAGCGCCTGTTCGCCGGCATCAATCAGTGCGGCGAGGCCGAGGGCGGGGTCGACGACCGTGTTGGTCGTCAGCGCGCTACGATACTGGCGCGCCTCGTCGACCATCGAGGCCGGGAAGAACGACAGCTCGGCGGGTGCGCCGATATCTGGATCGCCGCTGACCGGCACGACCTTGCCTGCAACCGCGCCGGTGAACGGCTTGATCGTGGCGAAGTCGGATTTCAGGAAGCACCATTTCGCCTTGGTGTTGTAGGTGAAGGCGCGGCAGGACTGGTCGCCCAAGCACGATGTCTGGCACTGGTCGAGGCTGACATTCTGCTCCGAGCGCAGGTCAAAACCGAAATAATCCGAGTTTTCGGTCGTCACGACCCGACGGGCTTCGACTGCCGCCGCCTCGAATGTGTTGGCCAGCCCGAATGCTATGGCCAGAACGAGAAGAACGAATACCGGAAAAGCCCGCAGCGCACGCATCGCCAAATCCCTCCACCACCCTGATCGTCGCTCTAGACGACATGTTAAGCTTGCCACAGTCCAGTCAATACTGCAGCCGCGCAGGCACGGCCTGCTACGTTAATACTTGTCTTGGACGCTGTGCATGGTATTGCCCGCCCATGCGGATTGCTCCGATGACAACACCCGAATCCCTGGCCCGGCTGTCGTTCATTTGCCCAATGAATTCTGACATATCGAATGTGGCTGCTTTACGAAATGGCAGAAACTTCATTCCAATTTTAGGATTGGGAGTTACCTTGGCTTGATGTTTGTGCGGCGTTTGCGTGGATTCGACAGCCCGACGATCGCCCGTGCGCTTCCGCGCGCGGCGGTTGCAATGCTGTTGTCTACAAGCATCCTGGCCGTGGAAACCCAGCGCGCCTCAGCTTTCGA
This sequence comes from Aminobacter sp. LjRoot7, assembly GCF_964252895.1. Classification (NCBI taxonomy): domain Bacteria; kingdom Pseudomonadati; phylum Pseudomonadota; class Alphaproteobacteria; order Hyphomicrobiales; family Phyllobacteriaceae; genus Aminobacter; species Aminobacter sp. LjRoot7. Next base: position 392,551 of record NZ_CAXUPX020000001.1, on the reverse strand, counting down.
AATCTTCGGAATCAAGCTGTGGGGCTCGTCGAAGGACGACGACGCCGACGTCGTCGATCCGCTCGACTATGCCGTCACCTTCGAGGTCGACACCACTGACGACGACCTCAAGGAAGCGATCGAAAACGCCTCGCTGCTCAAGGGCGAGGAGGATCGGCCGGTGTCCGGTTCGCTCGGCCTGCTCGCCAAGGCGCGCAACGACCGCGAGCGCCTCGTCGCCGCACTGTTCTCCAAGGCGCACTATGACGGCGTCGTCAACATTTCCATTGCCGGCAAGAACCTCGACGATCTTGCGCCCGACGCCGTCTTCGACGGGCCGCAGCCGATCCCGGTCAGCGTCACGGTCCAGCCCGGCTCGATGTTCACGCTTGGCGATGTCGTGCTCAAGGGCGACGCCGCCAACATCAGGGGCGCCGATTTCGGCCTGATCGCTGGTGGCAATGCCGCCTCCGACGCCATCCTGAAGGCCGAGGCCGGCATCGTTCGTGCGCTCAAGGAAGAGGGCAGGCCGCTCGCCAAGGTGACCAGCCGCACCATCGTCGCCGATCATGCCACGACAACGCTCGACGTTACCCTCGACGTCGCCGCTGGCCCGATCGCCGGTTACGGCGCAACGACGGTCGAAGGCACCGAGGCCGTCGATCGCGACTTCACCGTCTACATGACCGGGCTTGAACCCGGCCGGAAATACTCGCCCAAGGAAATCGAGGAGGCGCGCAACCGCCTCCTGGCGCTTGAAGTGTTCAGCTCTGTCTCGATCAACGAGGCGCTGGCGCTCGATCCGACCGGCAACATCCCGATGGATGTCCGCGTCAGCGAGCGCAAAATGCGCTATTTCGGTGCTGGTGCCGCCTATTCCAACACCGAAGGCGCTGGCATTGAAGGCTATTGGGGCCACCGCAACCTGTTTGGCCGCGCCGAAAAGTTGCGCATCAGCGGCTCGATCGCCGGTATCAGCAACACCACCGAACTCAGCAGGCTCAACTACAACGCCGCCATCATGTTCGAGAAGCCCGGGGTCATCGGGCCGGCCTCGAAGTTCTTCGCCAATCTCAGGGCGTCGTTCGAGCATCCCGACGCCTATGACATCTTCTCGGTCAAGGGCAATGCCGGCGTTTCCTACGCGCTGGATCCGCAGCAGACCGTCTCGGCCTCGCTCGCCGTCGACTATTCCGACATCGAGGACGCGCTCAACCCTGACGGCAAGCGCTATTTGCTGGTCTCGACGCCGCTGCAATATGCCTTCGACAACCGCGACGACAAGCTCAACCCGACGCGCGGCTTCCGCGCGCTCGCCTATGTTGAGCCGACCTATGACGCGCTGAATGGCAACGCCTTCGTCAAGCTCAAGGGCGAGGGTTCGGCCTATTACGGCCTCGGCGACCAGAACCGCTTCGTTCTCGCCGGCCGCGTCGCCATGGGCTCGATCCTCGGCGCCGGTCTCGACGACGTGCCAGCCGACCGGCGCTTCTATTCCGGCGGCGGTGGCTCGGTGCGCGGCTATTCCTATCAGGGCATCGGCCCGGAGATTAACGGCAAACCGACGGGCGGCCTGTCCTATGCCGAGACTTCGGTCGAGATTCGCTACAACTACAACGACAAGATTGGCATCGTGCCGTTCATCGACGCCGGCACCGTCTCCGCCAAGCAGTTCCCCGATTTTGGCACCGTCAAGGTCGGCGCCGGCATCGGCGTCCGCTATCTCACGCCGTTCGGCCCGCTGCGCGTCGATGTCGCCGTGCCGCTCAATCCGGGGCCGGGCGACCCCAGCTATGGCTTCTACGCCGGCGTCGGCCAGGCGTTCTGACCGCGATGGTTATGCTGAAGAAAATCCTGCGCATCCTCCGCATCGCGGTTCTCGTCGTGCTGGCCTTCGTCATCGGCGCCACCGCCGTCTTCACGCTGACCTCGAAGGGCCGCGAAAACCTCGCCGGGCTGATCTCCAGCGTCGCCTCGACGCCCGACCAGAAGATCAGGCTGAGCGGGCTCAATGGCATCTGGTCGGGCAATCTCCGGCTCGACAACGTGGTGATCGAAGACGCCCAGGGTGCCTGGCTCGCCTTGCGCGGTGTCTCCGTGGATTGGTCGCCGCTGGCGCTTCTGTCGCGCACCTTCCGCGCCGACAGGATCGCCGCCGACCGCATCGAGCTTGCCCGCCTGCCGCAGGGCGGCACGAAGAAGGAAAGCAGCAGTGGCGGCCTGTCGCTGCCTGTTTCTGTCGACATCAAGGCGATCGAGCTGCCCGAGATCGCGCTCGGCGAAGCACTTGCTGGCAGCGGCATCGCCGAGCTTGCCGCTAAGGGCATGCTGCGCGCCGACCGCTCGCCGCTCGGCATTGAGACCAAGCTCAACGTTTCGCGCAGCGACGGCAAGCAGGGCGTGGTCGACGCCGACATCGCGTTTGCGCCCGCCGACAACCGCATCGCGCTCAACATCCGTGCCTCTGAGCCCGCCGGCGGCATCATCGCCAACATTCTCAAGCTGCCCAACCAGCCGGCGGTCGAACTCGTCGTTGCGGGCGAGGGGCCAGCCGCCAACTGGAGCGGCAACGGCACCTTCGCCGTCGACGGCAAGGTCGTCACCCGCATTTCCGGCACCCACCAGCTGACCGACAATGGCAATGTCATTTCGGCCAAGGGCGAAGGCGCCTTCGAGGATTTCCTGCCGGCCGCGTTCAAGCCGCTGCTCGCCGGCAACACCACCTTCGACGTCGCCGGCACGCGGACGACGACAGGCGGCCTCGACATCGAGCGCGCCACCGTTGCCAGCAGCGCGCTGACCGCCACCGCCGCCGGCTCGCTCAATCCGGAAGGCGCTGCTGACCTGTCGCTCGACGTCAAGGCCAATGAGGGGCCGATCGTGCTCAGCCTCGGCAGCGACGCTCAGCCGGTGACTGTCGCTATCAACGCCGCGAGCCTGCGCGCCTTTGGCGACGGCAAGGAGCCGGCAGTCGATTTCAGCGCCTCGCTGCTCTCGGTCATCGCTGGCAACACCGAACTGCGCGACATCGCCGCCTCCGCCCATTCCGACGGCTTCGACATCGCCAACCGCAGCGGCCCGCTGTCGATCAAGCTCGGCGTCGCCGAACTCAAGACCGACGTCGCCACGCTCGCACCGCTGGTCGCCGGCCGTGTCGCCGTCGACATGGCGGGCTCCATCAGCAAGGACCAGGTCGCCGTCGACGAGGGTACGATCCGTAGCGACGCGCTCAACGGCTCGCTGAACGCCAAGCTCAACCTGGCCGACATGTCGCTCGAACTCGGCGTCAAGGCCGACGTCGCCTCCAGCGCGCTGCCATCAGGCGTCCGCATCGCGCTCGCCGAGCGCACGCAGTTCTCGGCCACCGCCAGCCGCGACGCCGAAGGCAGCTTCGCTGCCAATGCGATTGAATTCACCTCCGGTGCGCTGACCGCCAGCGGCACGGCACGGATCAAGGGCACCGATGTCGATGCCAATCTCAAGGGTTCCTTCGCCGATATCTCATTGCTGTCCAAGGACGCTAAGGGTGCGGTCGACTTCGCGCTGACCGCCAAGGGCGCGCGAACCGCGCCCGACATTTCGCTGACCGTCACAAGCGACCGTATCGAGGCGGCGGCGCGCGAAATCACCGGGCTCAGCCTGAAGGCTTCAGGCAAGATCGATCCGGCCAATCCGGCCGCCAATGTAGCGCTTTCGGGCAACGTCGCCGGCCAGCCGCTCCAGGGCAGCGCCGTGCTTGCCACCGCCGACGGCAAGCGCGAGATCAAGGGCCTGTCGCTGTCGCTGGGTGAAAACAAGCTGTCGGGCGACCTGGTCCTCGACCAGGATTTCGCCCCGCTCGGCACCGTCAATATCGATATGCCCGATATCGGCCCGCTTGCAGCACTGGCGCTCGAGAAGGCCGAAGGCGACCTGCGCGGCAAGATCGACTTCACCCGCTCCGGCGACGTTCCGCAGGCGCGCCTCGAACTGGGCACCGCTTCGCTCAAGCGTGGCGATCTCGCCGCCAACGGCGTTTCCATCAATGCCGACATCCTCAACTACCTCAAGGCGCCGGCGATCTCGGGCACGATCAAGGCCAAGTCGGTGACCTCGGGCAAGACGGTCATTTCCGGCATCGATGTCGATCTCAAGCGCGATGGCGAATGGACCGGCTTCTCCGGCGGCGCCACCGTAGCCGACATTCCGGCAAAGGCTGCCGGCCGCGTGAAGCTGGCAGGCGGCACCACGACAATCGAGCTCGCCTCGGGCGAAGCCGTCATGCGCGGCATCAAGGCTGCCATTGCGCGGCCGACGACGGTCTCGATCGCAGGTGGTTCGACGACCCTCGACAAGCTCGCGCTCAATCTCGGCGGCGGCACGGCGACTGTCTCCGGCACCGCCGGCTCCGCGCTCAACCTCAACGCCACGCTGGCCAACGTGCCGGCCTCGCTCGCCAATTCTTTCGCGCCGGGCCTTGGCGCTGCCGGTTCGATCTCAGGTACGGTCAAGGTCTCGGGCGCTGCCGCCAATCCGACCGTCGGCTACGACCTCAAGGTCGCGGGTGCGGCGACCGCGCAGACCACCGGCGCCGGCTTCGGCGCCATGAACATCGGTTCGACCGGCACTTTTGCCGGCGGCAAGCTCACCTTCCAGTCGACGATCAGCGAAGGGTCGGGCCTCGCGATCAAGGGCGGCGGCAGTGTCGTCACCACTGCCAAGCCGGTGGCGCTCGACCTCAGTTTCGCTGGGCCCGTGCCGTTCCAGTTCCTCGGTCGCACGCTGGCCGCCCAGGGCATGGCCCTGAACGGCACGGCTGACGTCAATGTCCAGGTCCGCGGTCCCGCCACATCGCCCGTCATCGGCGGCAGCATCCGCGCTTCCGGTGCGCGGCTTTTGATCGCCCAGTCGGGCATCGCTATCAACGACATCAATCTCGACATCGGCATCGCCGCCGGTGTTGCCCGCATCAATCGCCTGACTGGCGCGCTCTCGACGGGCGGCCAGCTCACCGCCAGCGGCACTGTCGGCACCAATGCGGCGCAAGGCTTCCCGGCCGACATCGCCATCAAGCTGACCGACGGTCGCTACACCGATGGCCGTGTCGTCACCGCCAATCTTGGCGGCGACATCGCCATCAAGGGCCCGCTGGTTTCGGCGCCGGTGCTGTCGGGCACCATCAACCTGGCCCGTACCGTCATCAGCATTCCGGAAAAGTTCCCCGGCGCACTGACTGCCGTCGACGTCAAGCACAAGAACGCGCCCAAGGCGGTCGTCGCCCAGCAGGACGCGATGCGTCCGCCTGCCAAGGCGAGTGGCGGCAGCGGCGCGCTGATGCTCGACGTCACCGTCAACGCGCCCAACCAGATCTTCGTCCAGGGCCGCGGCCTCGACGCCGAGCTTGGCGGTTCGCTGCGCCTGTCGGGCTCGTCTGCGTCGCCGCAGGCCGTAGGCGAGTTCACACTGCGCCGTGGCCGTCTCTCCATCCTCGGCAAGCGGCTCAACTTCACCTCGGGCTCGGTCGGCTTCTCCGGCTCGTTGGTGCCGACGATCAACTTCGCCGCCGAGACGACCGCCGGCGATGCCACCGTCACCATCGGCATTACGGGCGAAGCCAACAATCCGAAATTCGCCTTCTCCTCGGTGCCGGCGCTGCCTGAGGACGAAGTACTGGCGCGGCTGATCTTCGGCCGTTCGATGTCCAACCTGTCGCCGCTGCAGATCGCCCAGCTCGCCGACGCCGCCGCCCAGATGGCCGGCATCGGCGGCTCGACGTCGCTGCTGTCGAGCCTGCGCGCCACGCTCGGCGTCGACGATCTCGACATCAAGACCAACGAGCAGGGCGACACCTCGGTTGCCGTCGGCAAGTATCTGAACGACCGCACCTATCTGTCGATCGAAGCCGGCGACCAGCCCGGCTCGGGCAAGGCCACGATCGACCTCAATGTCGGCCGTGGCGTCAAGCTGCGTGGCCAGGCCACCGACGCCGGTGAGGCCAAGGGCGGCATCTTCTACGAGAAGGAATACTGAGCGGACTGCCGCTGCGGTAACCTCTGCGCTGACATATCAGGCGAAGTGTCGTGGCACTGCCGTCGGTTGTCGGAACTCGGGCATATTAGCTCGGGGCGAAGATTCCGACGAATCCGCAACGCACTACCATTTTTGCGCCAACTCTGTCGCTATCACGCGAACTGCTCTCCTTTCAAAATTGCAGACTTACCTATGGGAACGATGACGTCCGACCGTTTTGACAACGGCAATCGGATGCGAAATGGTAACGTTACAGCTTCAATGGGAGACGGAAATGACATTCTACAAGAGCAACTCTGATCTTGTTCCCGGCCACATCCGTGAACTGGCCGATGCTGTCGTCGACGGCAAGATGGACCGTCGCGAGTTCCTCGCGATGGCAACGACCTTCGGCGCATCCGCAGCCATGGCTTATGGCATGATCGGTCTCGCCATGCCCGTCGAGGCCCAGGCGCAGGAAGCCAAGAAGGGCGGCATCCTGAAAGTCGCGCAGTGGATCAAGGACCCCAAGGATCCGCGCAAGGCGGACTGGTCCGAGATCGCCAATGCCGAGCGCCAGGCGATCGAGCCGCTGGTCAAGTACACCGACAAATACACCTTCGAACCCTATCTGCTGGCCAGCTGGGAAGTGAACGACGACGCCACCGAATACGTCCTGCACGTCCGTCCGGGCGTGACCTGGTCGAATGGCGATGCGTTCAACGCCGATGATGTGATCTTCAACTTCACCCGCTGGGCCGACAAGAGCGCTGAAGGCAATTCGATGCCCGGCCGCCTCGGCACGCTGGTCGACGAGAAGTCCGGCAAGCTGCGCGAAGGCTCGGTCGAGAAGGTCGACGACATGACGGTCAAGCTCAAGCTGACCACCTCCGACATCTCGATCATCCCGAATCTCTGCGACTATCCTGGCCTCATCGTCCACAAGACCTTCGACGAGAAGGGCGGCGACTTCAAAGCCTGCCCGATCGGCACCGGTCCGTTCGAGCTCGTCTCCTACGATGTCGGCTCGAAGGTGGTCTACAAGCGCCGCGAAGACAACAAGTGGTGGAACGGCGAGGTCTATCTCGACGGCGTCGAGCTGATCGACTACGGCACCGACCCGGCCGCCATGGTCAGCGCCTTCGAGGCCAACGAAGTGCACACCAACTTCGAAACCTCGGCCGACTATGTCTCGATCCTTGACGGCCTCGGCCTGGTCAAGTCGGAAGTCGTGACCGCAGCCACCATCGTTGCCCGCACCAACGTCGCCAACAAGCCCTATGACGACCAGAAGGTGCGTCAGGCGCTGCACAAGGCCGTCGACAACGCGGTCGTGCTGCAGCTCGGCTACGGCAATGCCGGCGCTGTCGCCGAAAACCACCACGTTGCGCCGATCCATCCGGAATACTTCGAGCTGCCCAAGCAGACCCGCGATCCGGCAGCGGCCAAGGCGCTGATGGCGGAAGCCGGCCAGGCCGACTTCGAGCACGAGCTGATCACCGTCGACGAGGACTGGCACAAGAACACCGGCGACGCGATCGCCGCCCAGCTGCGCGATGCCGGCATCAAGGTCAAGCGCACCGTTCTGCCCGGTTCGACCTTCTGGAACGACTGGACCAAGTACCCGTTCTCGATGACCAACTGGAACATGCGCCCGCTCGGCGTGCAGGTTCTGGCGCTGGCCTACCGCACCGGCGAAGCCTGGAACGAAAGCGCCTGGTCGAACCCTGAGTGGGACAAGAAGCTGAACGCAGCACTGGCCGTCGCCGACGTCGCCAAGCGCAAGGACATGATGAAGGACATCGAGCAGACACTGCAGGATGCCGGCATCATCATCCAGCCGTTCTGGCGCAAGCTCTACAACCACTCGGTCGCCGCGGTGAAGGGCGGCGGCATGCACCCGACCTTCGAGCACGATTACGGCAAGGTGTGGCTCGACCAGGCCTAAGCCTGGGCCGCATTTCGGGGAGGGGTGTCCTGCACCCCTCCCGCCTTCCGCAACCGGGTTGATCGCCACGGACCCCAAACCCACAAAGGCAGGGGACGCCAATGCTATCCTTCATCTCGCGCCGCCTCGGCACCATGGTACTGACCATGCTGTGCCTGACCCTCGTGGTGTTCTTCCTCATCAATCTCGAGCCCAACCTGAAGAAGCTGGCAATCAGCCAGACCGAAATGCGCACGACGTCTGATCAGCTCGAAAGCTGGCTGCAGCGCAACGGCTACCGCCAGAACTTCTTCATCCGCTACGGCCAGTGGCTCGGCGTCGTTCAGAAGCAGCCCAACATCGACCCGGCCACCGGCCAGGCGGTGCCGCGCTTCCGCTTCTGCAACGAGGCGGCGGAGCCGACCTATTCCGGCATCCTGCAGGGCGATTTCGGCTGCTCGACCAAGTTCAAGACACCTGTCGCAACCAAGCTCTTCCCGGCCCTGGGCGCCACCGGCATCCTGATGTTCTGGGTGCTCGTCACCATGGTGCCGATATCGCTGCTGATCGGCATCCTCGCCGGCATGCGCGAAGGGTCGCGCACCGACCGGACATTGTCGGTTGCCTCGATCGCAACGACGGCGACGCCTGAATATGTCTCGGGCGTCATCTTCACCGTCATCTTCGCCTCGTGGCTCGGCTGGCTCAACGGCTCGGCCGCCTCCGCCAGCCAGGGCATCACCTTCTACAACTTCACCCTGCCGGTCATGACGCTCGCCATCTACGGCATCGGCTACATCGCCCGCATGACACGCGCCTCGATGGTCGAGGTGATGACCCAGCAATATATCCGCACCGCGCGCCTCAAGGGCCTGTCCTTCGGAAATGTCGTGGTCAAGCACGCGTTGCGCAACGCGCTGATCGCACCCTTCACCGTCATCATGCTGCAGTTCCCGTGGCTGCTCACCGGCGTCGTCATCGTCGAGGTGATGTTCCGCTACCAGGGCTTTGGCTACACGCTTGTCGAAGCCGCCGGCAATAACGACATCGACCTGTTGCTCGGCTGCTCGCTGGTCTCGGTCTTCATCGTGCTTATCACCCAGCTGATCTCAGATGTCGGCTACGCCTACCTCAATCCACGCATCCGCGTTCAGTAGGGAGACGGCCGCATGCAGCTCGAATTCATCGGCGCCTTCCAGGTCTTCCTCGGCGTGCTCGCCCGCTTCTGGCCGGTGTGGCTGGCCATGGCCATCGTGCTGGTCGCCAGCTTCAACTTCCGCAAGCATCTTGGCCTCTACGGCCAGCTCTTCGACTCGGGCGTCGGCATTGCCGGCGTCGGCATCTGCTTCTTCTGGCTGTTCACAGCGATCTTCGCGGCCAAGGTCGCGCCCTTCGACCCGCTCAGCCAGATCCCGATCATGAAGGACGCGCTGCCCGGCGCCATCGAGCCGGCATCGAAGCAGGTCTATCTGTTCGGCGGCGACAAGCTCGCCCGCGACGTGTTCTCGCGCATGGTCTATGGCAGCCAGATCGTGCTGATCATCGCACCGGCGGCCACCGCCTTCGCGCTGATGGTAGGCATCACGCTCGGCCTGCCGGCCGGCTACTACGGTGGGCGAATCGACTCCTTCCTGTCCTTCCTCGCCAATCTGGTGCTCGCCTTCCCGGTGATCCTGCTCTTCTACCTGCTGGTCACCCCGGGCATCATGGACACGCCGATCCCCTATGCCATGGCCGGCGTGTTCTTCCTGTTCCCGATCATCTTCTTTTCGGTGCTGTTCTACACCCGCTTCAAGAGCCGACCCGAACGCATCTACCTGCAGCTCGGGCTCACCCTGCTGCTCGGCGGCTGGGTCTATGTCGGACTGGTCTTCAACGCCGATCCGCTCGGCATCATCTCGATAGACCCCAACCAGCTCAACATCTTCGTCGCCGTCGTCTTCGCTTCCAGCCCGGGCGTGTTCCGCATCGTCCGCGGCCTGACCATGGACATCAAGACGCGCGACTACGTCTCCGCCGCCCAGACCCGCGGCGAGAGCCCGTGGTACATCATGCTGTGGGAGATCTTGCCAAACGCGCGCGGTCCGCTGATCGTCGATGCCTGCCTGCGTATCGGCTACACCACCATCCTGCTCGGCACGCTCGGCTATTTCGGCCTCGGCCTGGCGCCCGAAAGCCCGGACTGGGGTACGGCGATCAAGGACGCCAGCCGCCTGCTGCGCTCGTTCATCCACCCGGCATTGCCGCCGACAATCGCGCTGATGTCCTTCGTGCTCGGCCTCAACCTTCTTGCCGATGCGCTGCGCGAACAATCGATGAAGGACTGAAGGAGAGCGTCATGAACGAGACCGTCAGAAACGCTGCCGCCGAACCGATCATCGAGATCGAAAACCTGTCGATCTCGTTCTTCACCCGCCGCGGCGAAATCCCTGCGGTGATGGATTTTTCCTGCACCGTCATGCCGGGCGAGGCGATGGGAATCGTCGGCGAAAGCGGCTGCGGCAAGTCGACCGTGTCGCTCGGTATCATGCGCGACCTCTCCAACATCGGAAAGATCGTCGGCGGCCGCATCAAGTTCCAGGGCAAGGACATGGGCGACATGTCCGACGAGGAGCTGCGCTCCATCCGCGGCAACAAGATCGCCATGATCTACCAGGAGCCGATGGCCAGCCTGAACCCGGCGATGAAGGTCGGCCAGCAGCTGATGGAAGTGCCGATGATCCACGACAAGGTGTCGAAGGAAGAGGCCTACAAACGCGCACTGGAAATGGTCCGCTCCGTCAAGCTGCCCGACCCCGAGCGCATGATGCGCTCCTTCCCGCACCAGCTCTCTGGCGGCCAGCAGCAGCGCATCGTCATTGCCATGGCGCTGCTGTCCAATCCGGCGCTGCTTTTGCTCGATGAGCCGACGACGGCGCTCGACGTCACCGTCGAGGCCGGTATCGTTCAACTGGTCAAGGGGCTCGGCAAGCAGTTCGGCACCTCGATGATCTTCGTGTCGCACAATCTCGGGCTGATCCTCGAGACCTGTGACCGGATTACAGTGATGTATTCGGGCGAGGCGGTGGAGACCGGCTCGATCAAGGACGTCTTCGACCGGATGCGCCACCCCTATACGCAGGGGCTGTTCCGCTCGATTCCGCTGCCGGGTGCTGACAAGAACTCGCGCCCGCTGGTCGCCATTCCCGGCCAGCTGCCTTTGCCGCACCAGCGTCCCAAGGGCTGCAATTTCGGCCCGCGCTGCCACCATTTCGTCGAAGGCGTCTGCAACGCCGACGAAATCCCGATGATCCCGGTCACTGGGCACGACGGCCATTTCAGTCGCTGCGTGCGCTTCAACGAGATCGACTGGGCGGCCATGCCGCCGGGCGCCGAAAAGAAGCACGAGCCGGTCAAGCCGGGCGCGCCGGTGCTCCGGATTGAGGACCTCAGGAAATATTACCGCGTCGGCGGCAGCGAGGTCTTCGGCTCCAGCGAGGGCAGGGTGGTCAAGGCCAATGAGACCATCAGTTTCGAGGCGCGCGAATCCGAAACCGTCGCCATCGTCGGCGAGAGCGGCTGCGGAAAATCGACGCTTGCCAAGGTGTTGCTCGGCCTCGAGACGGCCAGTTCCGGCAAGGTGCTGCTCGGCAACAAGGAGATCCAGTCGACCGGCATCGAGGACCGCGACGTCGCCACCGTCGCGTCGATCCAGATGGTGTTCCAAAACCCGTTCGACACGCTCAACCCGAGCCATTCGGTGGGCTCGCAGATCGTGCGCACGCTGGAGAAGTTCAAGGTCGGCAAGACGGCAAACGACCGCAAGCAGCGCATGCTGGAGCTGCTCGACCTGGTCAAGCTGCCACGCGCTTTCGCCGAACGCATGCCGCGCCAGCTCTCGGGCGGGCAGAAGCAGCGCATCGGCGTCGCCCGCGCCTTCGCCGGCCAGGCCAGGGTCGTCGTCGCCGACGAGCCGGTCTCGGCGCTCGACGTCTCGGTCCAGGCAGCCGTGACCGAGCTTCTGATGGACATCCAGCGCAAGTCGAAGACGACGATGCTGTTCATCAGCCACGATCTCTCAGTCGTGCGCTACATCGCCGACCGCGTGGTGGTCATGTATCTCGGCCACATCGTCGAGCAGGGCACCACCGACCAGATTTTCTCTCCGCCCTATCACCCCTATACCGAGGCACTGCTCTCGGCGATCCCGATTGCCGACACGTCGGTGGTGAAGAAGCATATCGTGCTCGAAGGTGACATTCCCTCGGCAATGAACCCGCCGCCGGGTTGCCCGTTCCAGACCCGCTGCCGCTACAAGAGCCAGGTTCCGGGCAATCTCTGCGAGACCCAGGTGCCGCCGGTGCGCGAGTTCGGCAACGGCCACCAGATCAAATGCCACCTCCCGCCCAGTGCCTTCGAAGCCATGGAACCGGTCATCAGCCTTGGCAAGGGAGCTGTGCCAGGCGCGCACGACATCACGCCGGAGGCGTGAGGGGCGGGCACTGGTGGTGGCTCGAACGCCGGATAACGCCGGTCGCTTCGGCGCTAGTGTGCCGGCGGTCAGGAAGGGTGAGGGTGTGGACAACTTCTCCACGCCCCTCCATTTTTCTGAACACCATCGCCAAGCGGAATTCCCGCAGATCGCCTCAGCCGCGATCCTTCCCACTCCCTCTGCCCTGCCGGGCATCTCCCCCGCAGGGGGAGATCAGGCCGTCATCGCCGCCGCGGCCAATCGCCAAGGTCGCCAGTCCTTCCGCGCTTTTCCGTGGGGCGTTGCAGAATGGGCGCCGCCAGCGACGCGACTAATCTCCCTCCTTGTGGGGGAGATGGCCGGCAGGTCAGAGGGGGGTGCGAAGGATCACCGAGGGGAAGGTTGGCTTCGTAGGGCGCTACCGAACCACCCTTTGAACCCGCTCCCTGTCAGCATCTCTGTCACCAACCCGCGTGGATAACCGCCCCGGTTTGTCCTCGCCCTCTCCACCTCCCGTAAAATCCCCCTTGCGATCTTCCACGGGACTCCGGTGCGCACCGGGCAGCGGGGGGAAGCGCCGGTGCCGGGCTGGCAGGAGGTCGGATCTCCTGCTGGGTGATGAGCCCCCAAGCCCGGGCCTTGCGGCGGCTGGCGGTGAAAGCCGAGGCGACTGAGCGGGGCAAGAACACCGGGCGGGGCGCGAACGTCGCGCCACATACTTACAATCGGAAGGCACGGCCTCGCGCCCCGCTTCCCGAAGTTTTCTCAAACAATAGCCAGACCGGAAACGGGGCGTGGCAAGGCGAGAACAGGCCTTCTCCCGCAAGGGGAGAAGGCCTTGCCAATGCCCTGCCTCTCCCAACGGAAGGAATCACCCCAGAATCAGCAAATCTTGACCAAAATAATCATCTTATTTTCACGCAAAATCAAAGGCTTACGCCAAAAATTGACCAATTGATAAAAAAATAGAACGTGCTACGCTTCCTCAAAACGAGAATAAATTGGGGAACTGGAATGGCAGAAGGTCTTTTCAAGGAAGGCATCGTCGGCGGCCGCCTTGCGCCAGCACAATACGCCGATAATTTCTCCGACCTGCACCCCGCGCTCGACCATCACGAGGCGCTGGTGGAGTCGGATCGTTGCTATTTCTGCTACGATGCGCCCTGCATGCAGGCATGCCCGACATCGATCGACATCCCGATGTTCATCCGCCAGATCTCGACCGGCAATCCGATCGGTTCGGCCAAGACGATCTTCGACCAGAACATCCTCGGCGGCATGTGCGCGCGAGTCTGCCCGACCGAGACCTTGTGCGAAGAGGTCTGCGTCCGCGAGGTCGCCGAAGGCAAGCCGGTGCAGATCGGCCGCCTGCAGCGCTACGCCACCGATGTCGCGATGCAGCAGGGCAAGCAGTTCTACAGCCGCGCCGAGCCGACCGGCAAGAAGGTCGCTATCGTCGGCGCGGGCCCGGCCGGCCTTGCCGCCGCGCACCGCCTGGCGCGCCACGGCCATGACGTGACAATCCTTGAGGCGCGGCCCAAGTCGGGCGGCCTCAACGAATACGGCATCGCCGCCTACAAGAGCACCGACGATTTCGCCCAGGCGGAAGTCGACTACGTCACCGCGATCGGCGGCATCAACACCGAGAACGGCAAGGCGCTCGGCCGCGACTACCATCTCGCCGACCTGACCTCTTCTTATGACGCGGTGTTCCTCGGTCTCGGCCTCGCCGGCGTCAATGCGCTGCGCGCCGAAGGCGAGGATGCCTCTGGTGTCTCCAACGCCGTCGACTTCATCTCTGTGCTGCGCCAGTCGAGTGATCTCGCCGGCCTGCCGGTCGGGCGCCGCGTCGTCGTCATCGGTGGTGGCATGACGGCGGTTGACGCCGCCGTGCAGTCCAAGCTGCTTGGCGCCGAGGAGGTGACGATCTGCTACCGCCGCGGCCAAGAGCACATGAACGCTTCGGAGTTCGAACAGGATCTGGCGGCTGCCAACGGCGTCGTCATCCGTCACTGGCTGCAGCCGAAGAAGGTCATTTCGGAAGGCGGCAAGGTCGTTGCCATCGAGCTCGAATACACTGCGATGAAGGGCGACAAGCTGAGCGGCACTGGCGAGATCGTCAGGCTTGCCGCCGACCAGGTGTTCAAGGCGATCGGCCAGAGCTTCGAGCCTTCGGCGCTTAATGGCAGCGGCCCCTCGGTTGCCATGGAAGGCGGCCGCATCAAGGTCGATGGCGAAGGCCGCACCTCGCTCGCCAAGGTCTGGGCCGGTGGCGACTGCATCGCAGGAGGCGACGACCTGACCGTCTCGGCCGTGGCGCAAGGGCGCGACGCGGCTGAATCCATCCACCGCGCCCTGGTCGGCTGAGGGAGGACAAGATGGCAGACATCCGCAACAATTTCGTCGGCATCAAGTCGCCCAACCCGTTCTGGCTGGCGTCCGCGCCGCCGACCGACAAGGCCTACAACGTCGTCCGCGCCTTCAAGGCAGGCTGGGGTGGAGTGGTCTGGAAGACGCTGGGCGAGGAAGGCCCGCCCGTCGTCAACGTCAATGGCCCGCGCTATGGCGCGATCTGGGGTGCCGACCGGCGCCTGCTCGGCCTCAACAACATCGAGCTGATCACCGATCGCGACCTGCAGACCAACCTGCGCGAGATCAAGCAGACCAAGATGGAGTGGCCCGACCGGGCGATCGTCGTGTCGCTGATGGTGCCCTGCATCGAGGAAGCCTGGAAGGCGATACTGCCTGTGGTCGAGGAGACCGGCGCCGACGGTATCGAGCTCAATTTCGGCTGCCCGCACGGCATGTCGGAGCGCGGCATGGGTGCTGCTGTCGGCCAGGTGCCCGAATACATCGAGATGGTGGTGCGCTGGTGCAAGGCAAACACCCGCATGCCCGTCATCACCAAGCTGACGCCCAACATCACCGACGTGCGCAAGCCCGCGCGCGCCGCACTCGCCGGCGGCACCGACGCGGTGTCGCTGATCAACACCATCAACTCGATAACAGGCGTCGATCTCGACAGCTTCGCGCCGCAGCCGACAATCGACGGCAAGGGCTCGCATGGCGGCTATTGCGGCCCAGCGGTCAAACCGATCGCCATGAACATGGTGGCCGAGATCGCTCGCGACCCTGAAACCGCCGGGCTGCCGATCTCCGGCATCGGCGGCATCACCACTTGGCGCGATGCGGCCGAATTCATGGCGCTTGGTGCCGGCAACGTGCAGGTCTGCACTGCAGCCATGACCTACGGCTTCAAGATCGTGCAGGAGATGATCGCCGGCCTCGAAAACTGGATGGACGAGAAGGGCCACAAGTCGCTCGACGACATCGTTGGCCGTGCAACGCCCAACGTCACCGACTGGCAGCATCTCAACCTCAACTACGTCGCCAAGGCGCGTATCGACCAGGACGCCTGCATCAAGTGCGGCCGCTGCCACATCGCCTGCGAGGACACCTCGCACCAGGCGATCACCAGCATGCTCGACGGCGCGCGCCACTTCGAGGTGATCGAGGAAGAGTGCGTCGGCTGCAACCTTTGCGTCAATGTCTGCCCGGTCGATGGCTGCATCACCATGGAGCCTCTCGCTGTTGGCGCCATGGACAAGCGCACCGGCAAGCCGGTGTCGCCACACTATGCCAACTGGACGACGCATCCCAACAACCCGATGGCCAAGGTGGCGGCGGAGTAGGGGCGGCGATCCATGGACGACAAGGGCGAGATCATTGAACTCGCTCTTGCCTGGGCGGAGGCGATCGTTTCGAATGACGCCACCGCCATTGGCGCCTTCATGGCCGACGACTGGTTGATCGTCGGCCCCGACGGCGCCACCGCCAAGGCGGATTTTCTTGGCTTGGTCGCCTCGGGCGACCTCACCCACGACATGATGCGAACTGCCAGCGAACCACGCGTCGAGGTCCATGGCGCCACAGCCGTCTACACCGCCCGGGTGACCAACAGCGGCCATTTTCGCGGACCGCGTTTCACAGCCGACGAATGGACCAGCGATGTCTTCGTCCGCGACGGCGCAAGCTGGAAATGCGTGCTCAGCCACGTGACGCCTGCAGCGAAGGGGACGGCCGACGGCGACTGACGTCTCGCGCCTGCCGCCAACTCGTCCGAACGACCCCGCTCGACAAAGGCGCGCGCGTGCCGATATCGTCGCCCTGGTTGCGTTAGGGAGAGGGACGATGCGGCTGATCGTGGCAGGTGGGATGGTCGCGGCGAGCCTGCTTTCCGGGTTGGCGCAGGCCGACGATCTTCAGTCGCTCGACCTCGATGCGCTCGACAAGGCCGAGGGCGCGGACTTTCTCGGCAAATGGCAGATCCGCAACGAGGCCGGCGACAAGAGCTGCGACGTCGTGCTCAAGCGCGAGATGACCATCGGCGGCATGCAGATCGATGTCGACCCGGCCTGCGCCAAAGCCTTTCCTATCATGGACGAGATTGCTGCCTGGCGCCTCAAGGAGGGGTGGGCCATCGACCTCGTCGACGCGGTCAGGCAGATGCGCCTGCGCTTCACCGTGCCCGACGTGACCTATATCGCGGCACAGGAGATCGACGGCATCTTCACCATCGCACAACTGCCGAAGCAGTGAGCCGCGACGCGGGTCCCTCCAGCCTGCGCCTATTGCGGATAATGTTTATCCACGATATAAAATATCCGCGATAAGGAGATGGCGATGAAGCTTGGCGATGGCGTGGAGGCGGCGATCCATTGTGCGGCAATGCTGGCTGGCGTCGACGGCGACGGCACGCTGCCGGGCAATGCCATGGCCGAGGCTTTTGGGCTGTCGCCGAGTTACCTGCTCAAGCATCTCAAGGCTCTGACGGCGGCGAAGGTGCTGGAGTCGGTGCCGGGTCCGAGCGGCGGCTACAGGCTGGCGAAGCCGGCCGAGCAGATCACGTTGCTCGACATCGTGCTGGCGATCGAGGGCAGGGAGCCGGCATTCCGTTGCGGTGAGATCAGGCAGAAGGGCAGCTATGCGCTCGACCCATCGGCCTATGTAAAGCCCTGCGGCATCAACGTCGCCATGCTCAAGGCCGAGCGCGCCTACCGGATGGCGCTCGCCGGCACGCGGCTTTCCGACATCGTCACCGACTTCACCGACAACACCGACCAGCGCATCGTCGCCGCCAGCTGCGCCTTTGTCGCGCTGAACCAGCGGCCACAGAAGACAAGAACCGTCAACGAAAGGAAGATGCCGTGAAACCAAGGATGAATTTCTACACCGCCGCACCCGAGCTGACCAAGCTTCTGGTCTCGCTCAATACCGCGATCAATGAATGCGGGCTCGAGCACAGCCTGCTGCACCTGATCAAGCTGCGCGCGTCGCAGATCAACGGCTGCTCCTATTGCGTCGACATGCACAGCCGCGAGGCGAAGCAGGACGGCGAGACCGAGCAGCGCCTCTGGCTCGTTGCGGCATGGAAGGAATCGCCGCTTTTCAGCGAGCGCGAGCGCATGGCCTTTGCCTGGACCGAAGCCGTCACGAACATTGCTGATGCCGGTGTTCCGGCCGAGCTTTATGCCGAAGGGCAGAAGCATTTTTCCGGTGAAGAGCTGGTCAAGCTCACCATGGCGGTCGGCATGATCAACACCTGGAACCGGCTCTGCGTGACGTTCCACGCCGTCCATCCGGTCGCCGAAGCCAAGGCCGCCTGACTTTTCGAGCCTTCCCAAAATCAAAAGCATTTTTCAGCGGCCGCCGATGGCGGTCGCGCAAGGAGCTGTTCATGTTCGAAACGGATATTTCGGCGCTGGCCGCGGTCGGCCGTCTTTTGCTCGGCGGCGCTTTCGTTTTTGCCGGCCTGCGCAACATCGCCAACACCAAGCTTCTGTCAGGCATGATGACGGCGCGCGGCGTGCCGCAGGCCCATCTCGTCCTATGGGCTGGGATCATCCTGCAGATCACCGCCGGCCTGATGCTGGTGGTCGGTTTTCACGCTGCCTATGCGGCCGCGGCGCTGATCGTGTTTCTGATTGCCGGCACGCTGATGTTCAACAATTTCTGGGATCATCAGGGCCCGGACCGCGCCTCGCGAATCAATGGCGTGGTCAGCAACGTGGCGCTGGCCGGCAGTTTTCTGATGGTGATCGCAGCGGGAAGCTAAACCGCCTGGCAGCGAAGGAACAGATTCAACTTCCGCTGCCAAGTCACGACAGCGCAAGTGCTTTCCCGATTGGTGGCTGGTCTGCGGTCAGCGGCGCTTTTGTCTTCAAGCGTGGTGACTTCGCTCTGTCCGGACACGAAAACGCCTGCATCGGGACGCCTCTCGTGTTTCAATGAGTGCTGCGGCCTGTCGTGATTGGTGGGCCGCCAAGCCGGCGGCGAAGACGAGACACGCCATGACCAGAGCTCCCAAGAAAAGCGAAACGCTGGAAATCCGGATCCCGCACGAGACCAAGCAGGCCCTGATGGCCCGCAGCCGGGCCGAGGGGAAGCCGGCCAGCGAGGTCGTGCGCGGTTTTATCGACGCCTATCTGGCCGAAGCGGCATGTTCAACACCCTCAGCATGGGACAGAAACATGACCAGACTTCGCCTCTACGCACGGCCATCCATGGCCCTTTTCGCCACCCTCGTCGCCGTGGGCGGCGTCGGGCTCGCTGTGTCGCCGGCAACTGCGCTGCCGGATCTGCAGGCCGCCTTCAAGGAAGCGGACGCCGACGGCAATGGCGCGCTCAGCCCAGAGGAATTCGGTGGCACGTTGGCCAGAACATTCAAGATCGGTCCGGCGGGGGCGGCCGAGCTGCCGGCGCCGCCGAAAGCTGATAAAGCCCAGCCTGGGCTGATGTTCGTCGTGCGCGCCGCAACCGGGGCGGGCGACAAGCCAGTGTCACTGTCGGTGCGCGTGCCAGATGAGTCAGGCGCCGGCAAGGATCGCGCCGGCCAGTTCAGGAAAATGGACCTCGACGGCGATGGCAGATTGAACTTCGGGGAATTCGAGGCGCATCACCGGGCATTGGTCGACCGGGCGTTTGCCGCTGTCGATGCCGACAAGGACGGCTTCCTGTCGCCAGGCGAGGTCGGCAGCGATGGCAATCGCCCCGATATCGTTGCTGCCTTCGACCGTGATGCCGATGGCAGGCTGTCGCGTCAGGAGTTCATGGCGCCCAGGGAGTAAGGCGAGAGAACCCAGCCGTTGCGAGTGACGCCAGGCGTCCGGATGGACGCGCCTGCGGCGGTCAACCCTTCGGCTTGAGCCCTTCGAGGAACAACTGCTCGAGAAACCGGGCAGCATCCTCGAAGCGGCCGTCGCCGCCACGGTCCGGGCCGAGCACGGCGCGGACCTGGACGTCGAAATCGGCATAGTGCTGGGTCGTCGCCCAGATCGAGAAGATCAGGTGCCAGGGGTCGGTCCTGGCGATCTTGCCTGCCCGCATCCAGCCCTTGATGACCTCGGCTTTCTCGTCGACGAGCTCTTTCAGCTCGCCTTCCAGCATCGGCATGATGCGCGGTGCGCCCTGCAGGATCTCGTTGGCGAAGAGCCGGCTCTCGCGCGGGTAGTCGCGCGCCATTTCGAGCTTGCGCCTGATGTAGCTGCGCAGCTCGGTCATCGGGTCGCCGATGTTGTCGAGTTCCTTCAAGGGCGCGAGCCAAGTGTCGAGCAGCCGGTGCATCAGCGTCTCGTGGATGTCTTCCTTGCGCCTGAAATAATAGAGCAAATTGGGCTTCGACATGCCCGCCGCTTCGGCGATCTGGTCGATGGTCGAACCACGGAAGCCGTTGGTGGAAAACACCTCCAGGGCGGCTTCGAGGATGACCTCGCGCTTCTCCTTCTGGATGCGGGTGCGGCCGCGCGGTGTCGAGCCTTCCATAGTCATGACGTCCCGAAATCGAGGGTAGGTGACTGCAGTCTCTGGACCAATCGGCTGGACCAGTTCTTGCTGACCTGTGGAGCGCGCCTCCCAAGCCGCATTTCCGGTAGTAATCCCTTGACCGCCAAAGCGGCGGTGCTAACGTTTGTCCATTCGGTCAAAAAATTGCGTAGCATGAAAACGCACCGAAGACCAAGCGTTGGCCGTACCTAAACAGGGGAAGAAAGGAAAGCTTGGTCATGTCGGACAGGCTCAAAGTTACGCCCAACGATCTCAGCGCATTCTGGATGCCGTTCACCTCGAACCGGCAGTTCAAGCAGGCGCCGCGCATGATGGTTGCGGCCAAGGACATGCATTACACGTCGAGCGACGGCCGCAAGATTCTAGACGGCACCGCCGGTCTCTGGTGCGTCAATGCCGGCCACTGCCGGCCCAAGATCACCGAGGCGATCCAGAAGCAGACCGCAGAGCTCGACTATGCGCCGGCGTTCCAGATGGGCCACCCGATTGTCTTCGAACTGGCCAACCGCCTCGTCGACATCGCGCCCGAGGGCATGGACCACGTCTTCTTCACCAATTCGGGCTCTGAATCGGTCGATACCGCGCTCAAGATGGCGTTGGCCTATCACCGCGTGAAGGGCGATGGCGCGCGCACCCGCCTCATCGGCCGCGAGCGCGGCTATCACGGCGTCAATTTCGGCGGCATCTCGGTCGGCGGCATCGTCACCAACCGCAAGATGTTCGGCACGCTGCTGACCGGCGTCGACCACATGCCGCACACGCATTTGCCGGCCAAGAATGCCTTCACCAAGGGCGAGCCGGAGTATGGCGCTGAACTCGCCGACGAACTCGAGCGCATCGTCACGTTGCATGACGCTTCGACCGTCGCCGCCGTCATCGTCGAACCGGTCGCAGGTTCCACCGGCGTGCTGATCCCGCCGAAGGGCTATCTCCAGAAGCTGCGCGACATCTGCACCAAGCACGGCATCCTGCTGATCTTCGACGAGGTCATCACCGGTTTCGGCCGCCTCGGCACGCCGTTTGCCGCCGACTACTTCGGCGTCATCCCCGACATCATCACCACCGCCAAGGGCGTCTCCAACGGCGTCATCCCGATGGGTGCTGTGTTCGTCAAGAAGGAAATCCACGACGCCTTCATGACCGGCCCCGAGCACATGATCGAGTTCTTCCACGGCTACACCTATTCGGGCAATCCGATCGCTTCGGCCGCGGCACTCGCCACCCTCGACACCTACAAGGAAGAGGGCCTGCTCACTCGTGGCGCCGAGCTTGCTTCCTACTGGGAAGAGGCGCTGCATTCGCTGAAGGGCGAGCCGCATGTCATCGACATCCGCAACATCGGCCTGATCGGCGCGATCGAGCTTTCGCCGATTGCGGGCGCTCCGACCAAGCGGGCGTTCTCGGCGTTCGTCAAGGCGTTCGAGCGCGGCGCGCTGATCCGCACCACGGGCGATATCATCGCGCTGTCGCCGCCGCTCATCATCACCAAGGGCCAGATCAACGAACTGATCGATCACGTCCGGGAAGTGCTGAGGATGGTGGATTGACCTACCAGGCGCGGCAACAGGCGACGAGCGAAGTGCTCGTCGACGACGACAAGGTCCGCGTCACGCGCTGGGATTTCGATCCCGGCGCGGAAACGCGCTGGCACCGCCATGGCATGGACTATGTCGTGACGACGATCACGCCGTGCGCATTTCTGCTGGAAGAGCCCGGCGGTGGTACGCGACGCGTCGACATGGCTGCCGGTGTCGCCTATAGGCGCGACGAAGGCGTCGAGCACAATGTGGTCAATGCTGGCGACAAGCCTATGTCGTTCGTTGAAGTCGAGTTGAAAGCATAAGGGTCCGAACCATGTCCGCACCAGGCGAAAATCTCCGAATCAATTCAGAGCGTTTGTGGGATTCGCTGATGGAGATGGCGAAGATCGGCCCCGGCATTGCCGGCGGCAACAATCGCCAGACACTGACCGACGAGGACGGCGAGGGCCGCCATCTGTTCAAGACGTGGTGCGACGCGGCCGGGCTCGAAATGGGCGTCGACGAGATGGGCACGATGTTTGCCCGTCGCGAAGGCACTGACCCCGAGGCGCTGCCGGTCTATGTCGGCAGCCACCTCGATACCCAGCCGACCGGCGGCAAGTTCGACGGCGTGCTCGGTGTGCTCGGTGGCCTCGAGGTGGTGCGCACGCTCAACGATCTCGGCATCAAGACCAGGCATCCGATCGTCGTGGCCAACTGGACCAACGAGGAAGGCACGCGCTTTGCGCCGGCGATGCTGGCATCGGGCGTGTTTGCCGGCGTGCTCGACCAGGATTTTGCCTATGCCCGCACCGATGCCCATGGCGCTCGCTTCGGCGACGAGCTGGAGCGCATCGGCTGGAAGGGTACCGAGAAGGTTGGCGCCCGCAAGATGAAGGCCTTCTTCGAGCTGCATATCGAGCAGGGGCCGATCCTTGAGGACGAGGATATCGAAATCGGCGTCGTCACCCACGGCCAGGGCCTGAAGTGGTTGCAAGTGACGTTGACGGGTCGCGAGGCGCACACCGGCTCGACGCCGATGTACAAGCGCCGCAACGCCGGCCTCGGCATGGCAAGGGTGACCGAGCTGGTGCACGAGACCGCCATGGACTACCAGCCCGACGCGGTCGGCGCCGTCGGCCACATGGAGGTCTATCCCAACTCGCGCAACATCATCGCCGGCCGCACCGTCTTCACCATCGACATCCGCTCGCCGGAGAAGGAAGTGCTCGACGCCATGGACGGGCGCATCCGCGAAGGGATCGCCACGATCTGCGAGGCGCTGGATATCTCCTACGAGATCGAGCAGGTCGGCCATTTCGACCCGGTCGCCTTCGACGAGAACTGCGTCAAAGCCGTGCGCGACGCCGCCGACCGGCTTGGCTACAGCCATCGTGATATCGTCTCGGGTGCCGGCCACGACGCCTGCTGGATCAACCGCGTGGCGCCGACGGCGATGGTGTTCTGCCCATGCGTCGACGGCCTGAGCCACAACGAAGACGAGGAAATCTATCCGGAATGGGCCGCCGCCGGTTGCGACGTGCTGTTCCACGCCGTGGTGGAGACCGCGGAGATCGTTGAGTGAAGGCAAGGCGCAATCTCGACGAGGATCGGACGCTTAGGGTCTTGCTTGCCTGGCCGGCGAGCAAGGAACCTGCGCCGACGCCACTCGTCGAACGTTGCGAAATTGCTCTCGACACCCGCCTCCGCGATTTTTCCAAGGAGCAGATCAGGCTTCTGATCGGGCAGGAGATTGGGCTTGAATACTTGGTGCCCAAGGCGCTCGCCATACTGACTGAAGACCCGATGATTGGCGTGACCCATTATCCTGGCGACCTGCTTTCAGCTTGCCTCCGCGTGAACAAGGATTTCTGGGCCCTGGAGCCCCGGTTACGCCATCAGTTGCTGGCGAAGGTCGAAAATCTGGACCTCTCGGGTGACGACGAGGACGTTGCCGCTGAGGAACTTCAAGAGGAGATGCGGGCGTTCCGCCAAATCACCATGTGATCCTTGTATGATCTGAACCAATGCCTCAGCGCTCGCAAAGAAGCGCGGCAACAATAGGGGAACTGAAGAATGACCAAAGTCATCAGAAACGGCACCATCGTCACGGCCGACCGGACGTGGAAGGCCGATGTGCTGATCCAGCATGGCAAGATCGTCGCCATCGGCGAGAATTTGCATGCCGACCATGAGTTCGACGCCACCGGCTGCTACATCATGCCCGGCGGCATCGACCCGCACACCCATCTCGAAATGCCGTTCATGGGCACCTATTCGGCCGACGACTTCGAGAGCGGCACGCGCGCGGCCCTTTCCGGCGGCACGACCATGGTCGTCGACTTCTGCCTGCCTTCGCCCGGCCAGTCGCTGCTCGAAGCGCTGCAGATGTGGGACAACAAGACCTCCAAGGCCTGTTCCGACTATTCGTTCCACATGGCGATCACCTGGTGGGGCGAGCAGGTGTTCAACGAGATGGCCCAGGTCGTCGACAAGGGCATCACCTCGTTCAAGCACTTCATGGCCTACAAGGGCGCGCTGATGGTCGACGACGACGAGATGTACTCGTCGTTCAAGCGCTGCGCCGAACTCGGCGCACTGCCGCTGGTCCATGCCGAAAACGGCGACGTCGTCGCCCAGCTGTCTGCCAAGCTGCTGGCCGAAGGCAACAACGGGCCCGAGGCGCATGCCTATTCGCGGCCGCCCGAGGTCGAGGGCGAGGCGACCAACCGCGCGATCATGATCGCCGACATGGTGGGCAGCCCGCTCTATGTCGTGCACACTTCCTGCGAGCAGGCGCATGAGGCGATCCGCCGGGCCCGCCAGAAGGGCATGCGCGTCTATGGCGAGCCGCTGATCCAGCATCTGGTGCTCGACGAGACCGAGTATTTCAACAAGGACTGGGACCACGCGGCGCGCCGGGTGATGAGCCCGCCCTTCCGCAACAAGCTGCACCAGGATTCGCTGTGGGCCGGCCTGCAGGCAGGCTCGCTGCAGGTGGTGGCGACCGACCATTGCTCGTTTACCACTCAGCAGAAGCGCACCGGCGTCGGCAACTTCACCAAGATCCCCAACGGCACCGGCGGCCTTGAAGACCGCATGCCGGTGCTGTGGACCAAAGGCGTCAACACCGGCCGGCTGACGATGAACGAGTTCGTGGCGGTGACCTCGACCAACATCGCCAAGATCCTCAACATGTACCCGAAGAAGGGCGCCATCGTTGAAGGCGCCGACGCCGACATCATCGTGTGGGATCCCAGGCGTAAGAAGACCATTGCGGCGAAGAGCCAGCAGTCGGTCATCGACTACAACGTCTTCGAGGGCATCGAGGTGACCGGCCTGCCGCGCTTCGTCTTCACGCGCGGCGAGCTGGCGATCCAAGAGCATGAGGTCAAGGCGCAACCCGGCCATGGCGAATTCGTCGCCCGTGAGCCGCATGCCGCAGTCAATCGGGCGCTGTCGCAGTGGAAGGAGATCACCGCACCTCGCAAGGTCGAACGGACGGGCATCCCGGCGACGGGAGTTTGAACGGGTGCGGCGGCTCGCATTGACGGCCGCCGCGATGACGATCGCAGTGGGTGCTGCGGCGGAGACGATCGACCTGGATGGCAACTACGGCAATGCGGCGGGCTGCAACTACGCCGTGACGGACAATGCCACCTCCGACGATCTTCTCCTGCTCACACCGAGGGGCGTCTCGACATATGTGACGGAGTGCGAATTCGTCACGCAGTCGATTTCAGCGGATGGATCCAGAGTGTTGAGTGCGACCTGTACTCACGAGGGCGAGACCGAAACCACGGTTCGCACCATCCGCATCGAAAAAGCGCCTGATCAAGTGGACGCCTACCTCATCTTCGACGAGGATGGCACTATGTGGGGTAAAGTCGGGCAATGCTCATGACAGTCAATCAAGCCACGGCGACGCGTGTCGATCAGAACGCCGTCGTCGAAGCCAGACAACTGGGGCTGACCTTCCAGACCAATGACGGCCCGGTGCGGGCGCTGTCTGACGTCAATCTGACAATCAACAAGGGCGAGTTCGTCTCCTTCATTGGGCCTTCGGGCTGCGGCAAGACGACGTTTCTGCGTGTCATCGCCGATCTCGAGCAGCCGACCGAAGGCAAGATCTCGATCAACGGCATGTCGCCCGAGCAGGCCCGCGAGGCGCGCGCCTATGGCTACGTGTTCCAGGCGGCGGCGCTGTTTCCGTGGCGCACCATCGAGAGCAATGTCGGCCTGCCGCTCGAGATCATCGGCCTGTCCAAGGCCGAGCAGCAGGAGCGCATCAAGCGCACGCTCGACCTCGTCAACCTCTCCGGCTTCGAGAAGAAGTACCCTTGGCAGCTGTCCGGCGGCATGCAGCAGCGCGCTTCGATTGCGCGCGCGCTCGCCTTCGACGCCGACCTTCTGCTGATGGACGAGCCGTTCGGCGCGCTCGACGAGATCGTCCGCGATCATCTCAACGAACAGCTGCTCAGGCTTTGGCGGCAAACCAACAAGACGATCTGCTTCGTCACCCACTCGATCCCCGAGGCCGTCTATCTGTCGACGCGCATCGTCGTCATGTCGCCGCGCCCGGGTCGTGTGACCGACGTGATCGAGTCGACGCTGCCCACCGAGCGGCCGCTCGATATCCGCGAGAGTCCAGAATTCCTGGCGATCGCAGCGCGTGTCCGCGATGGGCTGCGCGCCGGCCATTCCTACGAGGATTGAGCCACAATGGATCGTGTTCGAGATCGGGTCGTGCCCGTCATCACCATCCTCGCGGTCATCGTCGTCGCCTGGTATGCCTTTGCCGTCTTCATGAACGCGCCGTTCCAGCGTGATCTCGACCGGCGCGCGGGCGAGACGCCGACGACAATGGAATTCATCGGCAAGACGCTGTCGCAGCCCAAGCCGACGATGCCCGCACCGCACCAGGTGGCGCAGAACTTCTTCGAAAACACATTTCTGAGGAAGGTCACCAGTGCGCGCAGCCTCGTCTACCATTCGTGGGTGACGCTGTCGTCGACGCTGCTTGGCTTCACCTTCGGCACCGCACTCGGCATCCTGATCGCCGTCGGCATCGTGCATGTGATCGCGCTGGACCGCAGCCTGATGCCGTGGATCATCGCCTCGCAGACGATCCCGATCCTGGCGGTGGCGCCGATGATCATCGTCGTTCTGGCGGCAATCGGAATCACCGGGCTGATCCCCAAGGCGCTGATCTCGACCTATCTGTCGTTCTTCCCCGTGGCGGTCGGCATGGTGAAGGGGTTGCGTTCGCCTGATCTCATGCATCTCGACCTGATGCACACCTACAATGCCAGTGCGTCGCAGACCTTCTGGAAGCTGCGCGTGCCGGCCTCGGTGCCGTTCCTGTTCGCCTCGATGAAGGTGGCGGTGGCGGCGAGCCTCGTCGGCGCCATCGTCGGCGAGCTGCCGACGGGTGCTGTCGCAGGCATTGGCGCCAAGCTGTTGGCCGGCTCCTACTACAGCCAGACCATTGATATGTGGGCAGCGCTCGTCGCCGGCTCGGTGGTGGCGGCAATGCTGGTCGTGCTGGTGGGGATCGTTGGCAAGGTTGTCGAACGCTCGATGGGCGGGAGGCCGGCATGATGAACTCCAAGCCATCCTGGCAGGTCGCACTGGCGGTTCTGCTTTGCGCCGTGGCCATGGCGACGATGCCGATGCTCGCCGCCGAGGCAACCGCACCAATGTCGAGAGGCACGACGTCGCTGGTCATCGGGCTCATTGCGTTGAGCGGCGTCGCCTCCTTCGCGATGTTTTCCGGCATCGCCAGTGCCGCCGTGCTGTTCGTCGGAGCGCATGGCGCTGCATGGCTGCTGATTGCCGGCATTGCCGGCAACGAAGGCATGGCGCGCTTGCCCTACTTCCTGCTGTTGGCCGCCGCCTGGCTGCTGGCATGGCGCTGCGTCGCCGTCTTGTCGGCGATCCGGCCGGTGTCGAAGCAGGCAAGGACGCTGCTCAGGCTCTTGATCCCGGCGATTTTCGGCGCTTGGATCCTGATCATTTGGGAGGGGGTGACGCGCGGCGCGGGTGTGCCATTCATCCTGCTCCCGCCGCCAAGCGCGATCGCCGCGCGCATCGCGGCATCGCTGCCGACGCTTGCCGCCGACGTGCGCCAGACGATCTTCAAGGCGGTGCTGTTCGGCTACATCGTCGGCTGCGCCTCGGGCTTCGTCGTCGCGATCCTCGCCGACCGCGTGCCGTTCCTGCGCCGGGGGCTCTTGCCCATCGGCAACATGGTGTCGGCGCTGCCGATCATCGGCGTGGCGCCCATCATGGTGATCTGGTTCGGCTTCGAGTGGCAGTCGAAGGCAGCCGTTGTCATCATCATGACCTTCTTCCCGATGCTGGTGAACACGGTCGCCGGCCTCGCCGCATCGGGCCACATGGAGCGCGACCTGATGCGCACCTATGCGTCCAACTACTGGCAGACGCTGTTCAAGCTGCGCCTGCCGGCGGCCGCACCCTTCATCTTCAACGCGTTGAAGATCAACTCCACGCTGGCGCTGATCGGCGCCATCGTCGCCGAATTCTTCGGCACGCCGATCGTCGGCATGGGCTTCCGCATCTCGACCGAGATCGGGCGCATGAATGTCGACATGGTCTGGGCGGAGATCGCTGTTGCGGCTCTGGCCGGTTCCGTCTTCTATGGCGTGGTCGCCCTGATCGAGAGGGCCACCACTTTCTGGCATCCGTCTGTCCGTGGTGGGCGGGCGTGACCTGAGCTCCTTGGGCGGGGCCGCGGTCCAACTTCAGAGGGAAAAAAGAAGATGAAAAGACTGATGGTATCGTTGATGGCGGGAGCGATGTCGCTGGCCGCCGCGCAGGCGGCGCTTGCCGCCGACAAGGTGACGCTGCAGCTCAAGTGGGTGACGCAGTCGCAGTTTGCCGGCTACTACGTCGCCAAGGAAAAGGGCTTTTATGGCGAGGAAAACCTCGACGTCGACATCAAGCCGGGCGGCCCTGATATCGCGCCCGAGCAGGTGATCGCCGGCGGCGGTGCCGACGTCATCGTCGACTGGATGGGCGGCGCGCTTGCGGCCCGCGAAAAGGGCGTTGGCCTCGTCAACATCGCCCAGCCCTACAAGAAGGCCGGCATGGAGCTGGTCTGCCCGAAAGACGGTCCGGTCAAGACCGAAGCCGACTTCAAGGGCAAGACGCTGGGCGTCTGGTTCTTCGGCAACGAATATCCGTTCTTCGCCTGGATGAACAAGCTTGGCCTGTCGACCGAGGGCGGCGCCGATGGCGTGACGGTGCTGAAGCAGAGCTTCGACGTGCAGCCGCTGATCCAGAAGCAGGCCGACTGCATCTCGGTCATGACCTACAACGAGTACTGGCAGCTGATCGACGCCGGCTTCAAGCCGGAAGAGCTGACCGTCTTCAATTACACCGCCATGGGCAACGACCTGCTCGAGGACGGCCTCTATGCGATGGAAGACAAGCTCAAGGACCCGGCCTTCGAAGACAAGATGGTTCGCTTCGTGCGCGCCTCGATGAAGGGCTGGAAATATGCCGTCGACAATCCTGACGAGGCCGCCGGCATCGTCGTCGACAATGGCGGCCAGGATGAAAACCACCAGAAGCGCATGATGGGCGAAGTGGCCAAGCTGATCGACAATGCCGACGGCAAGCTGATCGAGGCGGCCTACAAGCGCACGGCCGATGCGCTGCTGGCGCAGAAGATCATCACCAAGGAGCCCACCGGCGCCTGGACGTCAACGATCACCGACAAGGCGATCAAGTAAGCGCTGGGTGATCGGAAATCGGAAAAGGGGCGGGCGACCGCCCCTTTTTCTTTGAGGGGTGCGCCCTTCCAGGCCCGCTTAGTGGATGCTGACCTGTCCACTCGGCCGAATGACAGGCTCACCATGAGGGCTACTGGAGTGCCTTCGCCCTGAGGTCGGCTACTTCGCCAGAGTGTAGAAGGTCAGCATGCGCGGCTCGCCCTTGGAGTAGTTCATGCCTTCGATGATGCCGCGTTGCCGGAGCGCGTCGACACCGCCCGGGATTGCTGCGAGGAAGGCCTTGCTCTCGGCTTCGGCGACGACAGCGATGGCGCAGGCGGGATCGGCAATGAGTGCGGCTGCCGCACCCTTGCCGTCGGTCAGCTGGGTGTTGGTGCCAGCGAGGAAGACAAGGCTGGGTTCGCCATAGCCCGCGGAAGCCAGCACCGAGGTCGGGCAGGGCTTCAGCTTCTCGAAACGCTCGGCGATCTCGGGGCTGAGCCACAACGGCTTGAGCGGCGGCAGGATCTTCAGCGTCAGCACGCCGAAAACCGAGGCGGCTGCCGCCGCGGCGAAGGCGACACGCTTGACCGGATCCATGCCGTCGGGCGCGCCAATGCCGTAGCGCGCGGCGATCAGGACCAGCACGGCAGCCAGGAGCCCCCACCAGGAGACATGGCCGAGGAAATAGGGCGTAATGCCGAAAGCGATCGCGGCAAGGCCGATGCTGATGCCGAACATGCCGAAGGCGGCGGCGCGTCGCAGCCAGAGCTGCCAGCGCGACAGCTCGATGCTGGCCGCCGACTTGGAGGTCAGGAGCCAGGTCATCAACAGGATCATCGCGGGGTAGGCCGGCAGCGCGTAGTGCGGCAGCTTGGTCGGGATCAGCTCGATCGCCACCCAGTAGGGCAGGTACCAGGCAAGGCAGAACAGCAGGCGCGGGTCCTGGCGGAAGGTGTTGAGCGCCTTGAGTCCGCCTTCGAGCGCCACCAGCGCGAAGGGCCACATGAACAGCGAATAGGTCAGGAAATAGTATCCGGGCGGGAAGCCATGCGATTCCTGGCCCGAGCCGACCTTGCTCAGCAGGTCCTTGCCGACCGATTCCTGCCAGAATTCGGCGCCGGTCTTGAGCGTGATGAGGACCAGCCAGGGGGCAGCAACTAGCAGGGTCAGCAGCAGGCCGGTGAATGGCCGAAGCTTGCGTAACCAGGCGCGGTCCTTGTCGAACACGACGAGGCCGGCGATGGTGAGCAGGCTGAGGAAGGGGATGACAGGTCCCTTGATCAGCAGCGCCAGACCTTGGGCGGCCCAGAAAAGCCAGTTGGCGCGGCCCTGCGGCCTGCCGGCCTTGTGGCCGAGATAGATGGTGGCAAGCGCGCCCTGGGCGAGCAGGGCGGTGGCCAGCAAGGTCGCGTCGGTCTTGGCGATGCGTGCCTCGACGCCCAGCAGCAGCATGCCCATCAGGCCGAGGCCGGCAATGACACCTGCGGTCCGGCCAAACATGCGGTCGCCGATGAAGGCCAACGCCAGCACCGAGAAGGTGCCGGCGAGCACCGAGATCAGACGGTAGACCCAAATCGGGGCGTCGCTGCCCTGGCCGCTGATGAGAACGGCGGCGGATTGCAGCCAGTAGATGCCGGCGGGTTTCTTGTAGCGCGGCACGTCCTGGAAGCGGATGTCGACATAGTCGCCGCTCTCGACCATCTGCTTGGTCGCCTGAACAAAGCGCGACTCGTCACGGTCAGTCGGCGGCAAGGTCGAGGTGCCCGGCGCGAAGGCAAACAGGGCGAGCAGGCCGAGGAGAAGATAAGTCAGCGGCGTCAACGTCTTGCGGGACGTTGCGGAGGTTTTGAGTCCGGTCGTCGACATGCCGTGGTCAGTCCGTCTTGGACATGGCCAGGCGCCGCTCATTGGCGATCAGCCAGAGATTGCGGATGTAGATGAACAGGCCGAGCCCCTGGCCGGCAATGAAGACCGGGTCCTGGCGCTTGATGGCGTAGATCAGAAGCAGCGCGCCGCCGCCGAGCGAGAAGAACCAGAAGGCGATCGGCACAACGGAACGCTTGGCGCGTTCGGAGGCGAGCCACTGCACCACGAAGCGCATGGTGAAGAAGCCCTGGGCAACGAAGCCTAGCAGGATCCAGCCGTCGAACTGGGCGATGAAGACGTCGTGCAGCCAGGTGCCGAGTTCCGAGATCAGGTTCATTGGCCAAGCTCCGTGACTGATGGCACGACCTTGCGGCGGCGGCGCAGCCACCACACGCCGAAGAGGTCGAGAATGCCGCGCAGGCCGCGATCGAGGATGCCGTAATTGGACTTACCGTGGATGCGCGAGCGGTCGACGACATCGACATGGACCACGCCACGGCCTTCGCGCAGGGCAAGTGCCGGCAGGTAACGATGCCAGCCGTCGAAGAATGGCAGCTGGCGGAACAGGTCGGTGTGGAGCGCCTTGAGGCCGCAGCCCGAGTCGCGGGTGCCGTCGTGCAGGATTCTCTCGCGCAGGCCGTTGGCGAAGCGCGAGGACAGCTGCTTGAGCTTGGTGTCGGTGCGCTTGAGGCGCTGGCCGGCGGCGATGCCGATGGAAGGACCAGCAGCAATGAGCGCATCGGCGAGCTTGGGCAGGTAGGCCGGATCGTTCTGGCCATCGCCGTCCATGGTAACGACGATTTTGCCCTTCGCGGCGAAAACGCCGGAACGTACGGCGGCGCTCTGGCCGGCGGAACGGTCGTGCCTGACATGGCGCAGGCGGCCGGCGCTGCGTGCGAGCTCGGCAAGAACATCGGGCGTGCGGTCGGTGGAGCCATCGTCGACGACGATGATCTCGTAGTCGCGGCCGGCCATCGCGGCGTGAACCTCGCCGACCAGGATCGGCAGGTTCTCAGCCTCGTTCTTGCACGGAATGACGATTGAAATCATCAGTTTGCCTGGGGAAGGTTGCAACAGGATGGCGAAATTCGCGGCTTCAATAGCACCAAAGCCACGCATTTGCCACGATGGTTGCGCCTTTCCCAGGGGCAAGTTCAACTTGTCCCCCCAAGGCAAGTCCCACTTGTCGACGGGGCAAGGTCTCCCTTGCCCCGATGCAATACTCAGCGCTTGTCCCTGATGTCGCTCAGCGTGCGTGTCGGGGTGATCGCCTCGGGATCGAGCTTGATCTCGATGATCGACGGCTTGCCGCTGGCGCGCGCGCGTTCGAAGGCGGGTGCGAACTCGTCGGTCTCGCGCACCGTTTCGCCATGGCCGCCATAGGCGCGGGCGA
This sequence comes from Aminobacter sp. LjRoot7, assembly GCF_964252895.1. Classification (NCBI taxonomy): domain Bacteria; kingdom Pseudomonadati; phylum Pseudomonadota; class Alphaproteobacteria; order Hyphomicrobiales; family Phyllobacteriaceae; genus Aminobacter; species Aminobacter sp. LjRoot7. Next base: position 359,847 of record NZ_CAXUPX020000001.1, on the reverse strand, counting down.
GGGCTGCGAAGTCAGGGTTCTTGAGGTCGGTTGCCTCGACGCGGCCGGGATATTCGCGCTCCTGGTGCATGCGGATGGTGCCGTAGATACCGTTGTTGACGACGATCACGATGATCGGCAGGCCGTATTGCACGGCGGTGGCGAACTCCTGGCCGTTCATCATGAAGCAGCCGTCGCCGGCAAACGCGATGACCTCGCGCTCGGGGAACAGGCCCTTGGCGGCGACCGCGGCCGGCGTGCCATAGCCCATCGAGCCCGAGGTCGGCGCTGCCTGCGTGGCGTAGCGGCGGAAGCGGTGGAAGCGGTGTACCCAGGTGGCATAGTTGCCGGCGCCGTTGGTGAGGATCGCGTCCTCGGGCAGCACCTTTTCCAGCCAGTTCATGATCGGGCCCATCTGCACCGGGCCGGGGCCGGTGAGCGGCGGGGTCGACCAAGCGAGATAGTCGGCATGCGCCCTCTTCGTCTCCTCGGCCCAGCCCGGTGCCGACGGTCCCTTGCGCCTGGCGAAGGCCCGCACGAAAGCGGCCGGCGAGGCGTTGATGGCGAGTGTCGGCCGGTAGACGCGGCCGAGTTCATCAGGGTCGGCATGGACATGCACGAGCTGCTGGTCCGGATAGGGGCTCTTGAGCAGCGTGTAGTCGGAGGACGGCATTTCGCCGAAGCGGCCGCCGATCAGCAGCACGAGGTCGGCGTCCTTGATGCGCGCGGCGAGTTTGGGATTGATGCCGATGCCGACATCGCCGGCATAGTTGGGATGCAGGTGGTCGAACAGCATCTGGCGGCGGAAGGAAACGCCGACCGGAATCTGCCAGCTCTCGGCGATCGCCTGCATTTCCATGAAGGACAAACGGTAGTCCCAGCGCGTGCCGCCGAGAATGACGAAAGGCCGCTTGGCTGCGTTGAGCAGTGCTTCGACCCGATCCAGCTCGGCCTCGCCAGGATGGGTTTCGACCTGCACCGCGGGAAGCGCAACCGGAGCTTCGACCTCACTGGTCAGCATGTCCTCGGGCAGAGAGATGACGACCGGGCCCGGACGGCCCGAGGTCGCCACCGAAAAGGCGCGGGTGAGCAGCTCGGGAATGCGCGCGGCATCGTCGATTTCGACAACCCATTTGGCGATGTCGCCGAAGAAGCGGCGGTAGTTGACCTCCTGGAAGGCCTCGCGCTCCTTGGCGTGGCTCGCCACCTGGCCGATGAACAGGATCATCGGGATCGAATCCTGCATGGCAATGTGAACGCCGGCGGAGGCATTGGTGGCACCAGGGCCGCGGGTGACGAAGCAGATGCCGGGCTTGCCGGTGAGGCGGCCATGGCAGTCGGCCATCATCGCAGTACCGCCTTCCTGGCGGCAAACGATGCTCTGGATCCTGGAATCATGCAGCGCATCGAGCACGGCGAGATAGGATTCGCCCGGCACGCAATAGATGCGGTCGACGCCATTGGCTTCGAGCGCCTCGACGATCAGTTTTCCGCCGGTCTTCATTTCGCAGTCTTCTCCAGTTCGGCAAGGATCTCAGCGGTGTGTTGCCCGAGGCGTGGCGACGGGCGGTCATAGGCAAGCGGCGTTTCGGACATGACCATCGGCGCGCGCACCGACGGCAGCTTGTTGCCGAGGCCGTCGTCGAGATCCATGCGCATGCCGCGCGCGATCGCCTGCGGGTCGGCGAAAGCCTGGCCGATGGTGTTGATCGGGCTTGCCGGCACGCCTGAGGCTTCGAGCCTGGCAAGCAGCTCCTCGCGGCCGAAGCCGGCCAGGGCTGCGACGATCTTCTCGCGCAGCGCGACACGGTTGGCGACACGAGCCGAGTTGGTGGCGAAGAGCGGATTGGTGGCGATGGCTTCGAGGCCGACGATGGCGCAGAACTTCTGGAACTGGCCGTCATTGCCGACGGCGAGGATGAAGTGGCCATCGCGCACCGGCAGCACCTCGTAGGGCGAGATGTTGGGGTGGGCATTGCCCATCTGCACCGGCGAGTTGCCCGAGACCAGGTAGTTGAGGTTCTGGTTGGCGAGCACCGACATCTGGGCGTCGAACAGTGCCATGTCGACGTGCTGGCCTTGGCCCGTGGCCTCGGCGTGGCGCAGTGCCGCCTGGATGGCGATGACGGAGTAGAGCCCGGTGAAGATGTCGGTGACGGCGACGCCGACCTTCTGCGGCTCACCGCCGGCGGGGCCGGTGATCGACATCAGGCCGGACATGCCCTGGACGATGAAGTCGTAGCCGGCGCGGGGGGCATAGGGCCCGTCCTGGCCGAAGCCGGTGATCGAGCAATAGACCAGCTTCGGATTGATCTTCTTCAGGCTCTCATAGTCGAGGCCGTATTTCTTGAGGCCGCCGAGCTTGAAGTTCTCGATCAGCACGTCGGCATCGGCGACCAGCTTGCGCACGATCTCGGCACCCTCAGGCGTCGAGAAGTCGAGCGCGATCGAGCGCTTGCCGCGATTGCACGAGTGGTAATAGGCGGCAGACAGGTTTTCGCCGTCATGGCCGGTGACGAAGGGCGGGCCCCATTTGCGGGTGTCATCGCCGCCGTCGGGATTTTCGACCTTGATGACATCGGCGCCGAGGTCTGCCAGCAACTGCCCGGCCCAAGGGCCGGCAAGGATGCGAGCAAGTTCGATGACGCGGATTCCGTGAAGAGGCGGATTGCTCATGAGGCACCAGATGTCATTTCAGCAGATTGTACACAATTGGCTCTAACAGGAGTCCCGATTGGCCGCCACAGCGTTACACTGGGCCAGCCCCGCCGTTCACCTGGGAAGCGTCTGGTCGAGCCAACCGGCGAAATCGGCCATGATCGGCTCGCGGTTGATCTCGTTCAGGCTTTCGTGGCGGGTCTCGGGATAAACCTTTGAAACGAGATTCGAAAAACCCATCCGGCGCAGGCGCCCGGCAAGCGTCTCGACGGCCTTGCCACCATCGGTTGCCGGATCGCGCTGACCGCCGACGAGATTGAACGGCAGGTCCCTGCGCACGCCGGCAAAGTTGGCATCGTCGGCACCGGCGAAGACCAGCTCGAAGACATCGATCCACATCGACACAGATGCATCCCAGCCGCAGAGTGGGTCGGCGACATAGGCGTCGACCTCGGCCTGGTCGCGGGACAGCCAGTCGAATTCGGTGCGTCGGTTGGGGATCTTCTTGGCCCAGTCACCGAAGGTCAGCTTGGGCAGCATGCGGGAGGGCACGTCCGAGCCCAGCCGGAAGCGCTCGAAGGCGAGGATCGCCTGGGCCAGGCGGCCGAGGATGCCGGCGGAGAAATTGGCGTTCCAGATCGCGGCGGCTGCAATGCGTTCGGAGTGGCGCAGGACGAAGTTGAGCGCGATGAGCCCGCCCATGGAGTGGCCGAAAATGACCACTGGCAGGCCGGGATGCTGTTCGGCGATGTGATCGTGGATCGCAGCTACGTCGGCAACAACGATATCCAGCCCGTTTTTGCCGGCGAAACGGCCCTTGGGCGCGTCAGGAGCGGTGGTCGCGCCATGGCCGCGATGGTCGTGCGCGTAGACATGGCAGCCGCGCGCGGCAAGGAAATCGGCGAAGCGGGTGTAGCGTGCGCCGTGTTCGGCGAGGCCGTGATTGATCTGGACAACGGCGCGGGCAGGGGCCTCGGCGCGCTTGAAATAGAGATTGAGTTTTGCCCCAGTTGGAGAGGCAAGCGTGGTGGTGGTGTCGAACGGCATTGCTGTCTCCCCCTGGGCGGACTGTCGGGGAAGTGCAGTGTGCCCGTCAAGGCCGGCTGACCGTGGTGCACAGGGACAATGTCAGGAGCTGTCACGACTGCCCTTGTTCGGCGGAAGTCAGCCCATATATTGCGCTAACCCCAGAACCGGCCGCCTCCGCCGGCATTTTCGCGATTTTCCTTACCATTCCCAGCTGAAGTGATGATCGTCATGCAGCCGATTATTTCCGTTTCCAATCTTTCCAAGACCTATGCGTCGGGCTTTTCGGCGCTGAAGAGCATCAATCTGGACATTCGCCGCGGCGAGATCTTCGCACTGCTCGGGCCCAACGGCGCCGGCAAGACGACGCTGATCAGCGTCATCTGCGGCATCGTCAATCCGACCTCGGGCACGGTGCTCGCTGATGGCCACGACATCGTTCGCGACTATCGCGCGGCGCGCACGCTGATCGGCCTCGTGCCGCAGGAGCTGACGACCGACGCCTTCGAGACGGTGTGGGCGACGGTGAGCTTCAGCCGCGGCCTGTTCGGCAAGCCGGCCAACCCGGCCCATATCGAGAAGATCCTCAAGGACCTCTCGCTGTGGGACAAGAAGGACAACAAGATCATCACGCTGTCGGGCGGCATGAAGCGCCGGGTGATGATCGCCAAGGCGCTGTCGCACGAGCCGCAGATCCTGTTTCTCGACGAACCCACCGCGGGCGTCGACGTCGAGCTGCGGCGAGATATGTGGGAGGTTGTGCGCCTGCTGCGCGAAACCGGCGTCACCATCATCCTGACCACGCACTACATCGAGGAAGCCGAGCAGATGGCCGATCGCGTCGGCGTCATCAGTCATGGCGAGATCATCCTGGTCGAGGAAAAAGCCGAGCTGATGCGCAAGCTTGGCCGCAAGCAGCTGACGTTGCAGCTGCAGCACCCGCTGGAGCAGGTGCCGCCGGCATTGTTGAGCCATGGGCTCGAGCTGTCCGAAGACGGCAACGAGCTCGTCTACACCTACGACACCCAAGGCGAGCGGACGGGCATCACGGCCCTGCTCAAGGACCTCAACGACGCCGGAATCCGCTTCCGCGACCTGCAGACCAAGCAGAGCTCGCTCGAAGAGATTTTCGTCAATCTGGTGAGTGAACGGCGATGAATTTTTACGCGATCCGCGCAATCTATCTGTTCGAAATGGCGCGTACATGGCGCACGCTGCTGCAGAGCATCGTTTCGCCCGTCATCTCGACCTCGCTCTATTTCGTCGTCTTTGGTGCTGCCATCGGCTCGCGCATCAGCGAGATCAACGGTATCAGCTATGGCGCCTTCATCGTGCCTGGCCTGGTCATGCTGTCGCTGTTGACCCAGAGCATCTCCAACGCCTCGTTCGGCATCTACTTCCCGAAATTCGTCGGCACCATCTACGAGCTTCTGTCGGCGCCGGTGTCTTATCTGGAGATCGTCATCGCTTATGTCGGGGCGGCTGCGTCCAAGTCGATCATCCTCGGGCTGATCATTCTGGCGACCGCTGCCCTGTTCGTGCCGCTGCAGGTCCAGCATCCGGTCTGGATGCTGCTGTTTTTGGTGCTGACGGCGGTCACCTTCAGCCTGTTCGGCTTCATCATCGGCATCTGGGCGCGCAGCTTTGAACAGCTGCAGCTGGTGCCGCTGCTGATCGTCACGCCGCTGACCTTCCTGGGTGGCAGCTTCTACTCCATCGACATGCTGCCGCCGTTCTGGCGCACCGTGTCGCTGTTCAACCCGGTGGTCTACCTGGTCAGCGGCTTCCGCTGGAGCTTCTTCGGCATATCCGACGTCAATGTCGGCATCAGCCTCGGCATGACGCTGGTGTTCCTGGCCGCCTGCCTTGCCGCGGTGTGGTGGATATTCAGGACCGGCTGGCGCATCAAGGTATAAGTGAGGCGGAGTTTTTACTCCGCCCATTCCTTGTCGGCGGTGAAGGCGATCGTCAGCCAACGGTCGGGACCTTCATCGCCAAGCGCGTCGCCGATCTCGTTGCGCAGGGCGTCCCATTCCTCGATGGTCTTGGCCGGCCAGCCGGGCGGGACGATGAAATAAAGCTCGACCTGCATCAGGCGGCCGACCTTGGCGACATAGGCGCGGTATGAAACGAAGCCGTGCTTCGTTACCGTTGCTCGGGCGACCTCGTCGACATGCGCCTTGAGCGCCTCCGGCGTGATCAGCAAAATGTCTGAAAAGGCCTGGCGGATGGTGCCGACGGGCATCGGGATGATGACCAGGCAGACAAGCGCCAGCACGGCGGGGTCGACATAGGGCGCTGTCCACGCAAGCGTCGTGCCTTCGACCAGCCAGCCGCCGATGAAGGCGATGAGCAGGGCTGCGGTGATGCCGCCCGACATCATCCAGGCAGTGACGTCGAGGCGCACGAAATCGGACTGGATCGTCTTATTGGCGCGACTGCCGATGAAGGCCATTGTCAGGCATGCCGCGAGCGTGACCGCCGCATAGATGATGGCATAGTCGAATTCGAGGTGGTGTCCGCCGGCAAGCAGGTTGGCCACCGCGTTGATCAGCGCGTAGCAGGACACGCTGATCAGCACGATGCCGTTCAGGCCGAGCACGATGGGCTCGAGGTGCCAGAAACCGACCGAGAAGCGCTTGTCCAGCCGACGGTTGTGCTTGGCGTTGCTGGTGATCAGGCGGGCGACGATCAGCGCCAGGATGGTCATCGTCGCGTCGGCGAGCGAGTAGGCGCCGTCGAAGGCGATCGAGAAGGAGCCGCTGAGGACGCCGAAAACGATGCCGAACAGCGCGACAACAAACGTCACGGCGATCGACATCCGAAGCAGATTTGTTTCGGTTTTCATGCCTCAGCTATGAAATAGCCGCCTGCCGATGTCCACTGTTGGCAGTTTTGAGGCGTTTTCTCTCAGATGCTCTTTCCGTTCGAAGCCAGGCGGAAGCTCTCGCGGCCGCCGCTTGGCACGACGATGATCTGCTTGACCTTGCCCTGCTTGAAGGCGGTGAGGAAGCGCTTGTAGTCGGCGAAGGCGACGCAGCCATGCGACTCCTCGCGTCCGCCGCGCAGCAGGTAGCTGTGCGTCAGGAAGCCGTCGCGGCCATATTTGTTCTTGCCGTCGACCGGCAGCATGCGGATTGCCTCGACACCATGGAAGCGGCTCTCGCGCATCTTGAGATTGTAGGTGTGCGGCGGGGTCGGGCCGTTCATCTTGACGTGCACGTAGCGCGGGTTGTCGGCCATGTTGCCGATGCCCGAATGCGCCTCGAGCACGCTGCCGTCGGGCATGTAGACCTTGGCGGCGCTGATGTCATAGACGGCGACGCCGTTGCCGGCGCGGGTCTTGCCGCCGAACAGGCTGCGCAGCGACTGGCCAAGCGTGCTGCCCGGCTTGTCCTCGGGAACTTCCGGGCGGGCATAGGCGAGCTTCGCAGGTTTTTGCGTTTCAGGCTTTTCGGCTGTCTTTGGCGCATCGGCTTCCGGCGCACGGGCGTCCGCCTTTCCTGCGTCGGCAGGCTTGGCAGCAGCTTCTTCCGGGCGCAGCTCCGGACGCGGAGCTGCGGATGGGGTTTCGGCATAGTCGGGCAGGGCGGCTGCTTCAGCTTCGGCCTGCGCCGCAGCCAGTTCTTCCTCTGAGGGGCCGGTCAGCAGGGTCGACAGAGCCGTATCGGCAGTCCCGCCGGGTGACGGATCTGCATAGGCGAGGATGGTCGGGCGTTCTGCGACCGAAGTGGGCAGGGATACCGGCTGGTCAGCCTCAGCCGCGTCGGCAGCGGCGAGCTGTTGCAGTTCGACGGAGCTGGCCGCGAACAGGCTGGCGAGCTTCTTGGCGCTCAGATCGGCCTGGCCGGCTATGGTGTCAAAGCGGGCGGCATGGCCGGTTGCGGGGGCTGTTGCAGCGACGGTGGCGTGGCGGGCGGATTTGCCCATGCTGCCAGACAAGCTGGCCGTGACGGCCGGTTTGGCATTGTTGGCTAAAATCAGGGGCTTGGCCGAGGCGACCAGACGCGATGCCTTGTCGGTGCTGACATAGGCCGTGAGCCGAGCCTGCTTGACGATCACCGGCTGCGCGTGCGGCCTGGGCGCCAGGTGGGCCGGATCGAAGGCGCTGACATTGCTCATCGCGGCCATGCCGGCCATCGACCACGCGGCCATGCCGGCGAAAGCCGTGCCGGCACAAGCGATGACAAGCGGGCGCAACAGACGGCGCAAGGATTGTGGACGAACGATTTTACTCAAAACGCGTAGCAGACCAGTTGTCCCGCAACGTCGTACGGCCGGTGAAGCGACCGCAGTGCGTGATTTCCGGAATGTCCCCAACTCGAAAGAACGATGGAGAAAGGATGGACAAATGTGGTTAATTTTTGCTTTGCGGCCGAGCCAAACATCGCAGGCCCGGTATTCGGGCCCCGAGAACCCTGCGTCAGCGGTATCCGCCGGTACGGAGCCGCATGGTCAACGCCAGTATTGGCATCAGTCCAGGTGAGAACCGCGCAAGAGAATTTCCAGGTCAGCGAAGCGTGTTCTTGTGGATGATGCCGTCCTTCATGATCACGACCATGTTCTTGGCGGGCTCGCTGATCAGGTCGATATTTTCGAGCGGATTGCCGTCCACAAGCAGCATGTCGGCGAGGGCGCCTTGTTCGATCAGGCCGAGCTTGCCGGGATAGGGATTGCGCAGATTGGACAGCGCCAGCAGCTGCGCATTCCCCGAAGTTGCCATGCGGAGTGCCTCGGCGTTGGTGTAGAAATTGCTGAGATGGGTGAGCATGACGCTTTGGCGCGCGGTCATGGCAGGTGAAAACAGCACGTCAGATCCCCAGGCGGTCTTGATGCCGTGCTTGCGAACAAACTCGTAGACTTTGGGAGTGCCGGCGAACAGCTGCTGGATGCGTTCCGCGCTTGGACCGGTCTGGGGCTCCGCATCATCGACGGTGAGGAACGGTTGCATGCTGAGCCATACGTCTTTTTCGGCAAAGAGCTTTGCCGTCTCCTCGTCCATCAGGTGCGCATGCTCGACGCAGGCCGCCCCGGCGTTGATCGCCCGCTGAACGGTGTTCGGGGCATAGGCGTGGACGGTGATGTATGTATTCCAGTCTTTTGCCACCGAGACGGCAGCGCGTATCTCGTCTTCGGCAAAGGTCGACATGTCGAGCGGGCTGCGCGGCGACGAAACCCCACCGCCGCCGACAAGCTTGATCTGCGATGCTCCCTGGATCAACTGCTCGCGGATGCGCATCTTCAAGTCGGGGATCCCGTCGACGACCGCGTTGGCTCCCATCAGTTCGCCGACGCTGAGCTGGTTGCCATTTCGCGGGATCTCCGTCGGCATGCGCAAATCGCCGTGGCCTCCGGTCGTCGTGATCATCGCTCCGCAAGGAAAGATGCGCGGGCCCGGAATGATGCCGCTGTCGACTGCCTGTTTGAACGAGAAAACCGGCCCGCCCAAATCCCGGACCGTGGTGAAGCCGCGTAGCAAGGTACGCTCTGCCTCGGCCGTGGTGGCAGCGAAGATGATGCCCGGATCGCCCGCCAGCAATACGTTCAACGGCACCGCCGCAAAGACCGTATGCCAGTGGGCGTCGATCAGGCCCGGCATGAGCACACGATCGCCGCAGTCGATGACAGTTGCGTCGGAAGGAGCTGCGCTGTTTGTCGTGTCTATGGCTGCGACACGGTTGCCTTCGACCAGGACCTGAAGGCCGGTCTTGAGTGTGTCGGAGGTGCCGTCGAACAGCCTGACCTGCCGGAACAGGGTTTTTTGTGACGGGCCGGGTGTCTGGGCGAGGGACGGCGAGGCAAGAGCGGCAAAGGTTGCTCCCATGCCCGCCATGAAGCCGCGTCGCGTCAGGGCCTCAAGGCGTCGTGATGCTTGCTGGATCTCGGGGCTGAAGCAGCCGCAGCCGGTTCCATGGACAAGGTGCTGGTAAGTATTACCCAAGCGGAGCATTGCATCCCCCCATAAGCACTTTCTAGCCACGGCAATTTAGACCCATGGCAGCCATTGGCAACCAGCGATGTTGGACCGGCCGGATTGTCGTTAAGGCTTGGTGCCGCCCGCCGTCGGGCAGGCGCGGTGAGCTGTCCGCCTTTGCAGCGCATCGCCGTCACATATGCCCCGAAAGCATTTGCCGTTTGGGGTGGGATGGCCTACATAGCGCGCAAATCTCCGTTCACCTGAAGCAGGATACGCGCGCGTGGCACGCCAGTTCATCTATCACATGTCGGGACTGACCAAGTCCTACGGCACCAAGAAGGTGCTGGAAAACCTCAACCTGTCGTTCTACCCGGATGCCAAGATCGGCATCCTCGGCCCCAACGGCGCCGGCAAGTCGACCGTGCTCAAGATCATGGCCGGCCTCGACAAGGAATGGTCGGGCGAAGCCTGGCTGGCTGACGGCGCGACCGTCGGCTACCTGGCGCAGGAGCCGCATCTCGACCCGGCCAAGACCGTGTTCGAGAACGTCATGGACGGCGTCGCCAAGAAGACCGCCATCATCGAGCGCTACAACGAGCTGATGATGAACTACTCGGACGAGACCGCCGACGAGGGCGCCAAGCTGCAGGACGAGATGGATCGTCTCAACCTGTGGGACCTGGAACAGCAGGTCGAGATGGCGATGGACGCGCTGCAGTGCCCGCCCGGCGATTCCGAAGTGACCCAGCTGTCGGGCGGCGAACGCCGCCGCATCGCGTTGTGCCGCCTGCTGCTCGAACAGCCTGACCTTCTGCTGCTCGACGAACCGACTAACCATCTGGACGCTGAGACCACGGCGTGGCTGGAAAAGCACCTGCGCGACTATCCGGGCTCGGTGCTGATCATCACCCACGATCGCTACTTCCTCGACAACGTCACCGGCTGGATCCTCGAACTCGATCGCGGCCGCGGCATTCCTTACGAGGGCAACTACACCAAATATCTCGACGCCAAGGCCAAGCGCCTGATCCAGGAAGGCCGCGAAGACGATTCGCGCCAGAAGGCGATCTGGCGTGAGCGCGAGTGGATCGCATCCTCGCCCAAGGCACGCCAGACCAAGTCCAAGGCGCGTATCAAGGCCTATGAGGAACTGGTCGAGCAGTCGCAGAACCGCAAGCCGACCGACACGCAGATCGTCATCCCGGCCGGCGAACGCCTCGGCAACGTGGTGATCGAGGTCGATAGCGTGAACAAGGGCTATGGCGACGAACTGCTGATCGAAAACCTGAACTTCAAGCTGCCGCCCGGCGGCATCGTCGGCGTCATCGGTCCCAACGGCGCCGGCAAGACCACGCTGTTCAGGATGATCACCGGCCAGGAAACGCCCGATAGCGGCTCGATCCGCGTCGGTGAGACCGTCAAGCTCGGTTATGTCGACCAGAGCCGCGACGCGCTCGACCCGACCAAGACGGTCTGGGAAGAGATCTCCGGCGGCGCTGAAGTCATCAAGCTCGGCAAGCACGAAGTGAACAGCCGCGCCTATTGCTCGTCGTTCAACTTCCGTGGCGGCGACCAGCAGCAGAAGGTCGGCAACCTGTCGGGTGGTCAGCGCAACCGCGTCCACCTCGCCAAGATGCTGAAGAACGGCGGCAACGTTCTGCTCCTCGACGAACCGACCAACGATCTCGACACCGAAACGTTGGGCGCGCTCGAAGACGCACTCGAAGCATATGCCGGCTGCGCCGTCATCATCTCCCACGATCGTATGTTCCTCGACCGCATGGCCACCCACATGCTGGCCTATGAAGGCGACGCGCATGTCGAGTGGTTCGAAGGCAACTTCGAAGAGTACGAGAAGGACAAGATCCGTCGTCTCGGCGCCGATGCGGCCACCCCGCACCGGATGAGCCACAAGCGCCTGACGCGCTAAAGTTTCTGAAAACGCCCCGCCCAAAGCGGGGCGTTTTTGTTTTCGGCATACCTTCCGGAGTTCGCGACATGAAAGACTGGTCCGCCGCGCAATATCTCAAGTTCGAGGACGAGCGGACGCGGCCGTCCCGAGATCTTCTGGCGCAGATCCCGCTGGAGCGGCCGAGGCGAGTGGTCGACATCGGCTGCGGGCCGGGCAATTCGACCGAGCTTCTGGTCAAGCGCTGGCCGGGTTCAGAGGTTTCCGGCTTCGACACGTCGCCCGACATGATCGACCAGGCCAGGCAGCGGCTGCCGGGCGTCGAGTTCCAGCTCGCCAATGCGCGAGACTGGACGCCGGACGAACCTGTCGACGTGATCTTCGCCAATGCCGTGTTCCAGTGGCTGCCGGACCACCAGGCCGTTCTTACCCGACTGATGACGCTGCTTGCTCCGGGCGGGTACCTTGCGGTGCAGATGCCCGACAATATCGGCGAGCCGTCGCATGTGGCGATGCGCGAGACGGCTGCGGCCGCGCCGTTCGCCGCCAAGATCGCAGGTGCTGCGCGGAAAAAGTTGCCGTCGGTCGCGTCCTACTATGACCTGCTCGTGCCGCTGTCGGCACGGGTCGACATCTGGCACACGGTCTACAACCATCCGCTGGCCGACGCGGCCGCGATCGTCGAGTGGGTCAAGGGCACGGGGCTCAAGCCCTTCGTCGATCCGCTCGATCCAGCCGAGCGCGAAGCCTATCTCGCCGCCTACACGGCGCGCATCGCCGCTGCCTATCCGCCCGCCGCCGACGGCAAGGTGCTGTTGCGCTTCCCCCGGATTTTCATGGTCGCCCAGAGAGGGTAGGCCGAAGATGAGGCGGGATATCGGGGCGAGTGTTGCGCGCGGGGCGTATTCGAACGCCTCCATGTGACGTAAGCTGCCAAATGGCGGGTCCGGTGAGACGGGGACAGGACGCGCCGGGGCCCGATGGCTCCATTTTTGTCGCTGGGGCATGGGTTTTTCCGAAGCGGTAACTGCTATCGGGCATGCTTCGGGAATTCAGGCATGGACGGTCTAATGCATCGCGTCATCATCAGCGGTATCGGCGTAGAAATCCCCGAGGCCACCATCAGCAACGATGAACTCGTCGAAAGCTTCAATGCCTGGGCCGATATCGAGAATGCCAGGCGCGAGGCGGCAGGGCAGGAGCCGATCAAGAAATCGGACAGCGAATTCATCGTCTATGCCTCCGGCGTGAAGAACCGGCACGTCCACACGCTCGACGGCATACTCGACCCTGAACGGATGACGCCGCGCATCGCGCCACGCGCCGACGATGATCTGTCGGTCGAGGCCGAGTTCGGCGTCGCCTCGGCGCGCAAGGCGCTGGCCCATGCCGGGCTGACCGGCGCTGACATCGACATGGTGATCTGCGCTGCCTCGCACCAGCAGCGGCCCTATCCGGCGATTTCGATCGAGATCCAGAAGGAGCTTGGCATCGAGGGCGCTGCCTTCGACATGAGCCTCGGCTGCTCGTCGGCGGCGGCCGCCCTGCACGTCGCCTTCAATCTCGTCCGCTCGGGCGGGCAGAAGCGCGTGCTGATCGTGACGCCCGAGATCATCACCGGGCACCTCAATTTCCGCGACCGGCAGACGCATTTCATCTTCGGCGACGCCTCGGTGGCGATGGTGGTCGAGGCGATCGGGCCGAAGGAGACCCGGCCGGGGCGCTTCGAGTTGCTCGACACGCGCAACTGGACGCAGTTCTCCAACAACATCCGCACCAATTTCGGCTTCCTGCTGCGCACTGGTCAGGAAAACACCTCCGTCGTCGAGATGGAGGGCAACATGATCAAGCAGGTCGGCAACAAGGTGTTCAAGGAGGTGACGCATGCGGCGCATCGCTTCATAACCGCCTTCCTTGCCGACCATGGCATGACGCCGTCCGACATCAGGCGCTACTGGCTGCACCAGGCCAATGCGCGGATGAACGCCATGATCCTGAAGCTGGCGCTCGGCCATGACGCGGACCACGACAAGGCACCTATGGTGCTGGAGCGACTGGGTAACACGGCGGCGGCAGGTGCTGTCATTGCGCTCAAGGAAAATCACGAGGACATGAAGCCAGGCGACCACGGGCTGATCTGCGCCTTCGGCGCCGGCTACTCGATCGGTGGCGCGCTGGTCCGCATGATGTGAGCGGGTCCCTGGGGATCCATCATTTCGGATGATCCCAAGGTTCAGGCTTTTTGTCTGGATTTGTGGTCACATGCCGTTCAAAGCAGCAGTCCGAAACCGAGAGGCCAAAGATGCTCGATCCGACAATGCACCGCGAGGGCGAACCTGAAATCCTGCCTGGCCGCAAGCTCGCCGCGCGCGTCGCTGGCGTCTACATCGCGCCGGCGGACCATTTCGTCACCCGGGCGGTGGAAACGCTGCCGCTGACCTTCGAGGGCATCATCGGCGACGTCCATGCCGGCCATACCAGGCGCTCGGGCGGGCGCGAGCCGTGGTACCCGCGCGGCACCGAGATGCGCAACGAGCGCCAGCTGTCGATCGTGGCACCCGACGAGATGGCGATCGTCGCCGAACGCATGGGGCTGGCCGAGATCAAGCCAGAGTGGATCGGCGCCAACCTCCTGCTCGAGGGCGTGCCAATGCTGTCGATGCTGCCTTCGGGCGCTATGCTGTTCTTCAAGGGCGGGGTGACGATCAAGATCGACGGCCAGAACGCACCATGCCGCGTCGCCGGCCGCTCGATTGCCGAGCATGCCGGCATGGCCGATCACGACGCCGGCTCGCTCTTGTTTCCGAAGGTTTCGCGTCGCTTGCGCGGGCTTGTCGGCTGGGTCGAGAAGCCCGGCGTCATTGCTGCGGGCGAAGAGGTTTCCGTACGCGTGCCGGAGCAGTGGATTTACAGGGCGTGAGTGCAGCCCCTGCCGCTCAGGGATAGGCGACCGGCGACGACCAGTCGGGGTCGTCGTGTTTCGCCCAATAGGCGTCTTTCAGCCTCGTGGTGATCGGGCCGACCTTGCCATTGGCAATGGGCGCTCCGTCGATCTTGGTCACCGGCATGATGCCGCCGGCGGTCGAGGTGATGAACACCTCGTCGGCACTAAGCAGTGCCTCGACGCTGACATCCTGGGCATCGGCGGCAAGGCTAGCTTCCGCGCATAGGTCGAAGACGCTGCGCCGGGTGATGCCGGGCAGGACGCCGATGGCTGGCGTCGCGAGGCGTCCGTCCTTCACGGCAAATACGTTGAAGCCCGGCCCTTCGGCGACATTGCCGTTGAAGTCGAGCAGGAGCGCTGTCTCAGCGTTGTTGTCATAGGCGTCATAGAGACCGCGCACGAGATCGAGCCAGTGGTAGTTCTTGATCGCGGGGTCGATCGAGGCCGGCGGAATGCGCACGCGCTGGCTGATCGACACATGCAGGCCACGAACGAGCTGACCAGGGTTGGCGACGGAGCCGAACGGCACGGCGAAGGCCATGAAGCGGTTGATGGCGTCGCGCGGGTCGCGGCTGAAGGTCGGCGAGGCGCCGCGCGTGCACAGCATCTCGACATAGGCCGAGCGGTGGCCCGAAAGTGCTACGCAATTGTGCAGGATCTCGGTGACGCCGGCCCGGTCGAAGGGGATCGACATGCGCAGCCGCTCCAGGCCGCCAAAGAAGCGCTCGATATGCAGGTCGAGCCGGAAGAAGGCGCCGTTCCAGACATGGACGGTGTCATATGTCGCGTCGGAATGCAGGAAACCCCAGTCGAGCACCGAGATCTTCGCTTCCGACATCGGCAGGTACTGCCCGTCCAGGAACGCCACGCCTGAGGGGTAGGCGTGCGGATCGACGTGGCGGCTTTTGAGTGCAGGCAGTTGCATTGGCTTGAAGTCCATGAGGCGCGCTCTCCACTGACAGGATGATCGGCTGGACTATGCCGCCCCGCGATACGCCATTTCGGTCAAAATGCCGGGCCAGATGAGGCGGCCAGTGGCTTTTCCATCATTCCGCGTCGTCATCAGCGTCGAGCAGGCGGGTGGCGCGCCAGCGGGTGAGGGTGGTGTTGACCTGGTCTATGACAAAGAAGCGAGCGGAATCGCGATCATAGCCCTCCGACAGCAGCTTCTCGTAGTCGGTGTGGGCATGGCGGACATGGGCGACTGTCGCCAGCCACACGGCGATTGTCGGCGGCAGCGTCTTCAGATGCACGGCGAGCGCATCGGTGCGGATCACTTCCGTGTCGGCATAGGGCGCTAGCGGCAGAAGCGCTGTCAGCGCCTTGGCCACGGCGCGTTGGCGGCCGGTGGAGGCTGGCATGCTCAGGCGTCCTTGTTTGGACGCTTGGCGTCGGGGATGGCGTCGACCGAGGCGAAATAGGGTTTCAGGTCGATGACCGGCGTGCCGTCGAGCGCGTCGATGGCATCGAGCTCGATCACGCCGTTTTCGATGTCGAGCGAAAGGACCGCTGCGACATGCAGGCCGATCGGGTTCGGCCGTGCCGGCGAACGCAAGGCGAAAACGCCTTTGGCGTCAGAGGCATGGCGCGGTTTCTGGACAATCAGATTCCGTGGCGCCTGCTCGAACCAGCTGAGAACGATGACATGGCTGAAGCCGCTGAGGCCGGCGAGGCCAGCGCGATAGGGGGCGTCGACTGTCACCGTCGCGCCGCCGCCACGCTCGCGCGCGGCATTCATGTTCTTGGGGCAGTCCTCGCGTTGCTTCCACGGCGAGGCGATGCGGCCGATATAGGCGAGGCGGGCGTCGTCGGCATCCGCCGCCGGATCGCCGGCCAGCGGGATTTCGCCCTCGCGCTGTTCGAACATCTTCATGCCGCCTCCCACGGTCGCGCCATTTTCTTGCCCGCATGCGACATTGGGCGTTGCAATCATCCGCTGCGTCACATAAAGATATGTTTATGTCTTTTGGCGAGAACCAAAGCCGATGCATGTGACGCTCGACACCATGGTAGATACCTTGAAGGCGGCGGCCGAATCCAGCCGACTTCGCATCTTGACGCTGCTTTCGCGCGGCGACCTGACGGTTTCCGACCTGACCGAGATCCTCGGCCAGTCGCAGCCGCGCGTTTCGCGCCATCTCAAGCTGTTGCTCGAAGCAGGCCTGATCGACCGCTACCAGGAAGGTTCCTGGGCGTTCTTCCGCCTGTCGGATGCCGACCAGGCGCGCGGTTTCGTGCAGGGGCTGGTGTCAGGCATCGACACTTCCGACAGCCAGGTGGTGCGCGATTTCGAACGCCTCGATGACGTCAAGCACAAGCGCCAGGAACGCGCCGCCCGCTATTTCAGCGCCAATGCCGCGAGCTGGGACGAATTGCGCTCGCTGCATGCACCTGATCGCGCCGTGGAAGCCGCACTCGTCAAGCTGGTCGGCAAGCGGCCGTTCCAGTCGATGCTCGACCTCGGCACCGGCACCGGCCGGCTGCTTGAAATCTTCGCCCCGCTCTATCGTCGCGGTGTCGGCATCGACCAGTCACGCGAGATGCTGGCCGTTGCCCGCGCAAATCTCGACAAGGCGGGCGTGGCCAATGCCCAGGTGCGCCAGGGCGACATCTTCTCGCCGCCGGTCGAGCGCGATGCCTTCGACCTCGTCACCATCCACCAGGTGCTGCATTATCTCGACGATCCGGCCCGCGCCATCCAGGAAGCGGCGCGGCTGCTGCGCCCTTCGGGTCGGCTGGTGATCGTCGACTTTGCTCCGCACGGGCTCGATTTCCTGCGCTCCGAGCATGCGCATGCGCGCCTCGGCTTCTCCGACCGGCAGATTGAGGACTGGCTGTCCGAGGCTGGTCTGGAGCTCGAGGAGACCCTGGAATTCGAACCGCGCGGCTCGGCCAAGGCCAGCCTGACCGTGAAGCTCTGGCTGGCGCGCGACAAGCGCCTGCTGGTCGCCGATCCCAATCCTGAATTGCAAGCCCAAAGGGAAACCGCCTGATGAACCAATTTCCGCTCTCCAGGCGTTCCGACATCGGCAACAAGATCCGGGTTTCCTTCGAGTTCTTCCCGCCCAAGAACGACGACATGGAAGCGCGTCTCTGGGAGACCGTGACCCGCCTTGAGCCGCTTCGCCCGCAGTTCGTCTCGGTGACCTATGGTGCGGGCGGTTCGACCCGCGAGCGCACTGCCCGCACGGTCAAGCGCATCCTTGAGGAATCGACGCTGACGCCCGCCGCGCACATGACTTGCGTCGACGCGACCCGCGAGGAGGTCGACCAGGTGATCGCAGAGTTTGCCGCCATGGGCGTGAAGCGCTTCGTGGCGCTGCGCGGTGACCCGAAGGAGGGCGTGGGCGCTGCCTACCAGCCGCATCCCGGCGGCTACGCCAATGGCGCCGAGCTCGTCGGCGCGCTGAAGGCGCAGGGCGACTTCGACATCTCGGTCTCGGCTTACCCGGAAAAGCACCCGGAAAGCCCCGATTTCGTCACTGATTTCGACATGCTGAAGCGCAAGGTCGACAATGGCGCGACGCGCGCCGTGACCCAGTTCTTCTTCGACAACGATCTTTACGAGCGTTACGTCGAGCGGGCCCGCAAGGCCGGCATCTACATCCCGATCGTGCCGGGCGTGCTGCCGATCCACAGCTTCACGCAGGTTGCCAACTTTGCCTCGCGCTGCGGCGCGCATGTCCCGGGCTGGCTGGCCGAGCGCTTCGAGGGCCTGGACAAGGACCCGCAGACGCATGCGCTGGTGGCGTCGGCCGTGGCGGTGGAGCAGGTGCTCGACCTCGTCGAGCGCGGCGTCAACGACTTCCACTTTTACACCATGAACCGCGCCGACCTGGTGGTGGCGGTGTGCCACATGATCGGCATCCGGCCGCAGCCGGTGGTGCAGGGATCCGCTGCTGCCTGACGGTAAGTCGGAAGTGGCAAGGCGGAATCAAAAAGGCCGGGAGGGTGATCCCGGCCTTTTCGAAGCTTCCCTTGGAGGTGCTTTGGTCTTCCGCCGTTGAGCGGCCTATGGAAGAACTCCAACAATAAGCGCGCCGATGAAGGCAAAGGCAGCGCAAATCATGACTGCATTGATTGACCTAGTCAGTCCCATGCATAGCCTCCTGTTTGCAAGCCACAGGCCGGAATCTAGGGTCATTTCGGTCACACACAAGCGAAAAATGTGCTGCATTGCGACAAGATTGTGGAAAATGCGACGCGTTTTCCGCGCTTAGCCGTTGGATTTGCTTGGTAAACGCGCCGGCAAGGGTTGTGGAGAAATTGTGGCAAATCGATTAGCCACGACAGCGCCGACCGCCGCTTCGGAGGGGCGAAAGACGGCGCTGCAGCATCCTGATCCAGGCATCACCTTCCCGAACGCCGATCCGATTTTTCGCTCATGCGCCCGCCGGCTGGCGCCGCTTGAACAGCCGTCCATCGATGGTGATGAGCCCAAGCGCGATGAGCGCCATGCCGCCCAGTTCGAAGGCTTCGAGGCGCTCGCCGAGGAAACTTACCGACAAAAGCATGGCGCTCGCCGGAACGATCAGCGTCACCAGCGAGGTGTTGGTGGCGCCGGCCGAGGCCACCAGCTTGAAGAACAGGATGTAGGCGAAGGCGGTGGCGACAAGCGCCAGCGCAAAAGTTGCCAGCCAGGCATTGGTGCTGGCCGCAAACAGGCCCGACGTGCCGTAGATCGCCAGCACGATAGGGATCATGATGACCGATGAGGCCGTCAGCTGGCCAGTGGCGATGATGGCCGGCGGCACGCCCCTCAGCCGGCGCGCCACCATCAGGGCGCAGGCGTAGGACAGCGAGGCACCGACGAGGGCGAACTTGGCCCAGACCGGGCCGCCAAGCCCGGCGACGATACCCGGCCCGACCATGATGGCGGTGCCGGCGATTCCCAATCCGATGCCGGCCAGCTTGTTCCAGTTCAGCTTCTCATCGCTGGTGAAGGCGTTTGCGATGACAAGCGTCCAGAACGGCGTCGTGGCGTTGAGCACCGAGGCGAGGCCGGCGCCGATCTCGGTCTGGCCGAGGCATATCAGCGTGAACGGAATGACGTTGTTGAGCACCGCGAGCACGAACAGTGTGCCGATGTGGGGAAAGGCGAGGCGGAAGGAGGGGCCGCGCAGCAGGAGGAACAGCTGGAGTGCCGCTCCCGCGATGAGCACCCTGAACAGCACGAGCTTGAGCGGCGCGATTTCGGCGACCGCAATGTGCACGCAAAAGAACGACCCGCCCCAGATGGCGCCGAGAAGCAACAGCCTGGCCCAATCGCGTGCACTCATGTCCGCTCCTTCTTCGCTTCGTCACATTCGACAGCTACGCGCGATTCCAGGGTAGGGCCACCCGATTCCTTTGGCTGACGCAACACTCCTGCCAAGCCCTGTCGGGTTGCATCGCGGACCGCTTGGTTTAGATTTCGGCCGGCAAACGAGGAGCTTCCATGCAGCGATTCGAAAATGCACGCGAGGCAGCCCTCGCTCTTCGCCCCGACGCCCCGGTCTATTGCTTCCGGCCCGAAGTGCTGAAGACCGACGCCCGGGCCTTCATGGAGATGTTTCCAGGCAGGACCGCCTATGCGGTCAAGACCAATGGCGAACTGATTGTGCTCAAGGCGCTGGTCGAGGCCGGCGTGACGATGTTCGACGTCGCTTCACCCGGCGAGTTCGCCGCTGTGCGGGAGGTCTCTGCCGAAGCCGAGATGATCTACATGCACCCGGTCAAGGCGCAGTCCGACATCCGCCTGGCGCTCGAGACCTATGGCATCCGGGTGATCGCCGTCGACCACGAAGACGAGATCAACAAGCTGAACCGTGTCGTCAGGGCACTCGACATCGATCCCGGTGCGATCACCGTCTTCGTGCGTGTGCAGACCAAGGGCTCGGCGGCCTACGAGCTGTCGAAGAAGTTCGGCGCCGGGCCGGCCAATGCCGTAGAGCTCTGTGAACGGCTCAACCGCAACGGCTACAAGGTCGGCCTGTGCTTCCATGTCGGCAGCCAGATCGAGGACCCCGACACCTATGAGCGGGCGCTGGCCTCGGTCGACTGGGTGCGCAATCGCGTATCGTTCGACCTTGCCGGGCTCGACGTCGGCGGCGGCTTTCCCGCCGAATATGGCCATGACCCCAATTCGAAAAAGCCGGTCATGCCTTCGATCGGGCAGATCATGTCGCGCTTGCGCGGCGACCTGACGGAGTACAATTTCGACGAGATGCCGCTCGTCGCCGAACCGGGCCGGGTGATCGTTGCGCGCTGCCTGTCGCTGATAGTACGCGTGCTGTTGCGCAAGGGCAGGCGGCTCTACATCAATGACGGCATCTGGGCGTCGCTGTCGGACTCATGGACCGGCAAGATCACACTGCCGGCGCGCTTCATCCCCGATCCGGCGATCCGCACCCGCAACGGCGACGCCAGCAACATCGTGCCATTCAAGGTGTGCGGCGCGACTTGCGATTCCGTCGACATCCTGTCCCGGCCGTTCTGGCTGCCGGAGACGATCGACACCGGCGACTGGATCGAGATTGGTCATATCGGGGCCTACTCGCTGTCGCTGAGGACCCGCTTCAACGGCTTCTACCCCGACACCTTCGTTGAGGTGACGACGCCGTTCGACGAGGGCGACGCGCCGCAAGGCTTTGCCAGCCTGGAGACGATGGCGGCGGAGTGAGGGAGACGAATAGGGAATAGTGAGTGGGGAATAGGGCGCGCGGCTTGAATTGCCGCGCGGCTGCTCCGATCTACGCAACTCACTACCGTCTCATCATTCGCTAAGTGACCATCCCCATGCATGTTTTCCTTCTCGGCGGCACCGGCTTCATCGGTCGCCATATCCTCCAGCGCCTGGTCGAGGGCGGCCATGAGGTGATCGGCCTCGCGCGTTCCGAGGCGTCGGCCGAGCGCCTGAGGTCAGCAGGTGCCACTCCGCTACTCGGTGACCTGCGGGCGGCAGGGGAATGGGCTGGCAAGCTTCCGCCGGTGGACGCCGTGATCCACGCCGCCGCCGATTTCGGCGACGACATGGGCGAGGTCGAGACGGCGCTGCTCGATGCGCTATTGCCTGTGCTCGGCGCCATGCCGAAGCGGCCGCGCTTCGTCTACACCGGCGGCTGCTGGCTGTTCGGGGCGACTGGGGAGCAGGTGGCCACGGAGGACAGCCCGTTCGATCCGCTGCCGGCTTTTGGCTGGATGATCGACAACATGCGCCGCGTGCTGGCAGCACCGGAGGTCGAGGGCACCGTCATTCATCCTGCGATGGTCTATTCCGGTGAGGGCGGGGTGTTTTCGTCGTTCATGGAGGCGATCCGCGAGGGCGGGGGCATCGACGTTGTCGGATCGATTGATGTGGTCTGGCCGCTCGTCCATGCCGAGGATCTTGCCGACCTGTATGTGCGGGGCATGGAGAAGGCTCGGCCTGGCTCCGTCTACAATGGCTCGGCCATTGAAGGCATGAGCGTGGGGGACATCGTCTCAGCCGTGGCGCAGCATATGGGAACGGCGCTGCCCGAAGTCCGGGCTACGGCTGTCGACGAGGCTGCGGAGCGGCTTGGCGAGTGGGCGCGCGGCTATGCCATCAGCCAGCGGCTGAGCGGCGACAAGGCGCGTGCCGAGCTCGGCTGGAAGCCGTGGCACGAGCGCGCCGCGGCGTTGTTTTGAAGAAGCGAAGTGGGAATGGTGAGTAGCGAATAGCGCGATGTGACGGGCAGGGAAGGTTCCAACGGCAAGGCGTTGGCAATCCTTCCCTATTCCCTCACAGATCCGCCAGCAGCTCGTCCGTCGGCCAGCCGTCGACCGGCAGCTTGAGACGCATCTGCTCCTGGCGGATGGCTTCGCGGGTGTTGGTGCCGAGGATGCCGTCGATGCCGCCGACGTCGTAACCCTTGTCATGCAGCTTCTGCTGCAGGGCCTTCATCGCGTCGCCGGTGAGACCAGCGTCGGGGTTGCCGCGGTCGAAGGCCGGCTGGCCGGCGAGGCGGGCGGCGAGGTGGGCTGCCGTCAGCGTGTAGGTCGCCGACTGGTTCCACTCGAGATAGACGTCGTAATTGTCATAGGTCAGGAAAGCCGGGCCCTTGCGGCCCATCGGTAGCACGATGCCTGCCTTCAGGCCGGTGTCCTTGAGCGGCGTGCCGTCACGCATGGTCACGCCCATAGCTGCCCACTTCGACAGCGGCTGCTTGTTGGTGCGGCCGGTTTCTTCCCAGGCCATCTCGGCCGGTACCTTGACCTCTTCGATCCATGGCTCACCGCGCTTCCACCCGCGCGACTGGATCTTCTTGCCGGTCGTCAGGATGACGTCGGCAGGTGTGTTGCGGAGGTCGACAATGCCATCGCCATCGCCATCGACGCCGCGCGCCAGATAGTCGGAGGGCAGGATCTGGGTCTGGCCGATCTCGCCGGCCCAGGCACCCTGGACGTCGGCGGGCAGCACGTTGCGGTCGATAAGGGTGATCAGCGGGATCACCTGCGGCCGGAACAGGTCCGGGCGGCGGCAGTCATGCGCCAATGTGACTAGTGCGTTGAGCGAGTTGAAATTGCCCTGCACCGCGCCGAAGTCGGTTTCCAGCGCCCAGAAGGCGGCGATGACCGGGCCCGGCACGCCAAACTCCTGCTCGGCCATGGTGAAGTACTGGCCGTATTTCTGCAGGTTGGCGGCGCCATGCTTCAGCCGATAGTCGCTGATCATGCGCTCGGAAAACTGGGTAAAGGTCTGGGCGAACACGCCCTGGGCGCGGTCGCGCTCGAGCACCTTGGGATCGAGGGTGGCGTTTGCCAGGGCAGACAGGCCCTTTTCGCCGACACCGGCAGCGCGTGCCTCGTTGGCGAGGTTCTGCTTCCAGGTGGCGAAGTCGTCGCCGCATTCGGAGGTCACCGCGGGCGCGGCCGGGGTGACGGCAGCGGTATTCTGCGCGTTTGCCGGCAGTGCGGCGGTGGCGAAAAGGGCGGCGACCAGCGCCTTGCTCAGCAGTTTCATGGGCAGCTCTCCTGCTTGACCGGTCAGGCCTTCGCGGAACGGCGAAAGCAGGCAGACGGCCAGCTCAATGTCTTGCCGCGCCTTCTACAGAACCCGGGCGAGGGCCGCACCCCCTCTTCTTGTCGCATCTGCCATGCGAAATGCGCAGCCCGGCGGTGCAGTCCGGGCTATCTGGTGTTGGCGGCGAGCCACTTCTTCCAGTGAGATTCGCTGCCGTTGAAGACGTTGATGTCGGCGTCGCCCCTGATGCCAGGCACGACACCGGTGCCGGTGTACTGCCAGAAGGTGAAGGGGTGGCTGCCGTATCGCGATGTCGGATGGCCGGCGACCGAACGCAGCCAGTAGGGGTAGCCGCGGAACGTCGACAGGTTGTTGTCGTCGAAGAAATCGATCGAGGTGTAGATGATCGGCTTCTTGCCGTAGTGCTGCTCGACCATTTCGAGGAAGATCTTCATCTCGCTGCGCACGGTGGCGGCGGGCGGACGAAGCTTGCAGCTCGGCGACTGCGGGTTCCATTCCATGTCGAGGATCGGCGGCAGCGACGAGCGCTCGTTGGGCACGTTCTGGATGAACCAGCGCGCCTGTTCGGCGGCAGGCCGGCAGAAATAGTAGAAATGGTAGGCGCCGCGCGGCACGCCGGCGGACTTGGTCTCGCGCCAGTGCTCGGCGAAATAGTCGTCGACGCGGTCGCCGCCCTCGGTCGCCTTGATGAAGGCGAAGGAAATGCCGCTGCCCTTGGCCTGCTGCCAGTCGATCGATGTCTGGTACTTGGAGACGTCGGTGCCGTGGATGGCGTAGGTCCAGGGCGCGCCGCTTTCCCACTGATGCGGGTCGCTGTCGCTGAAGCGCGGGTTCTTGACCGAGACGGAGGCCATGCTGCCGGGGTTGCCGACAGGGCCAAGCGAAAGGGTGTCGGAAGTCGAGCAAGCGCCGAGGAAGGCGAGCAGCACAAGAGCCGAAGCGCGGCGCATTACTTCTCCTTGCGACCGGCGGGAGCCGGCCAGAGCACATCGTTTATGGGGCGGGCCCTGCGGCCCGGATACTATTCCGATGGATCAGCGGTTTCCCCGAGACACCGCACATCCCCCTCTGTGATCGCCGATCATGGTTGATAAACCGTTGATCGCGCTCGACAGCCTCAAAGATTTGGCGGAGGAATGACGGCAATTCCATGGCGGACGGATGATGTCGGGGGCGGGGGAAGCAATGCGTATCATCGGCAAGATTCTGAAATGGCTGGTCGCCCTCATTGTCCTGGCGGTCGCTGGCATGTCAGCCTGGCTCTACTTCGCGCCACCGGCGCTGATCCGCGTCGGCTCCGGTTATGCTGCCAAGATCGTCTGTTCCAACGTCTTCATTGCCGGTCGTGACGCCAATCAGGTGCTGGCCGACGATGTCCAGGCGCCGGGCCATCCGTTGCTCAGGCTGATGTCGGTGAGCGTCGACCAGAGTGCGGGCACGGTGCGCGCGGGCCTGTTCGGCGTCTTCGGCAGGGGGCTGGCGGTTGCCCATGACGGTGCTGGCTGCAGCAACGTGCCCGACGGCGACATCACTGCGGCAGCACTCGGCGCTGTTCCTGCGGCACCCGCGGCCAATGCCGAGGCGCTGTGGCCGGAGGGCGAGAAGGTTGATGCCTCGCAGAACCCGGCGATTGCTGCCGTTCTCGACGATGCGGCGCTGGCCGGTCCGGGCATGCGCGCCATCGTCGTGGTGCAGAATGGCCGGATCGTCGGCGAACGCTATGGCGAGGGATTTGCTGCATCGACACCGCTGCTCGGCTGGTCGATGACCAAGACGGTGACCGCCGCGATCATCGGCACGCTCGTCGGCGACGGCAAGATGTCGGTCGACAAGACCGCGCTGTTCGAGCCGTGGAAGGCCGACGGACGCGCGGCAATCAGCCTGGCCGATCTCATGGCGATGTCGAGCGGGCTGGAGTTCAACGAAGATTACGGCGACGTCACCGATGTCACCCGCATGCTCTATCTCGAGCCCGACATGGCAGGTTTCGCCGCAGCCAAGCCGTTGGCTGCCGACGTCGGCAAGAAATTCTCCTATTCCAGCGGAACGACGTTGCTTCTGTCGCGGCTGTGGCAGGATGCCGTCAGCGACCCGGCCAAGGCCTTGGCCTGGCCGCGCGAAAAGCTGTTCGGGCCGCTCGGCATGACCAGTGCCGTGCTGGAGGCCGATGCGCGCGGCACCTTCGCCGGCTCGTCCTATCTCTACGCCTCGGCGCATGACTGGGCGCGCTTCGGCCAGTTCCTGCTGCAGGACGGTGTGTGGAACGGTTCGCGCATCCTGCCCGAAGGTTATGTGACCTGGATGCGCGAGAAGGCGCCGGCTGCCCCGATTGGCGAGTACGGCCGTGGCCAGCTGTGGTTGCAGGGGCCGGAGGGTGGCACGCCGGAAGGCGAGGACCCCGATGTCGGCTTCGACCTGCCCGACGACACCTTCTGGATGCAGGGCCATGACGGCCAGACGGTGGCGATGGTGCCGTCGGCCAATGTGGTCGTCGTGCGGCTTGGGCTGACGCCGTCCAAGCTGCGCTACAAGCCGCAGGCGATGCTGTCGGCGCTGGTGGCGGCACTCAAATAGGCTTGGGCCCGCCAACGACGACGAGCCAGGCGTAACCACGGTAGAGCGAGGTGAAGCGGCAGCTCTTGTCGACGGCGCGGGCCTGGGCGGCGATTTCGGACGCGAGCGTCTCGCGCGGGGCGACATGAAACTTTGCCAGCCAGCCGCGCAGCAGGTTGCGGAATCCGTTGGGCAAGCCTTCCTGCTGGCCGAAATCGACGATGTGGACTGAGCCCGTGGAAGCAGCGAGAGCCGCCGACACCGAGCGTTCCCAACCGGGGATCATCGACAGCGAATAGGAAATGAAGACGCGGTCGAAGCCGGCGCGGCCGAACAGGGCTGCCGGGTCAAACGAGGTCGCGTCGGCTTCCGCCAGTGAAATACGATCCGACAGGCCGGCACGGGCGATCGACGCCCTGGCCGTCGCGAGCATCTCGGCCGATATGTCGAGGCCATAGAAATGGGCGTCGGGAAAACGCCTGGCAGCGAGGATCAGGTTGCGTCCTGTGCCGCAACCGAGTTCGAGCACGGTGCCGCCCTTGGGCGGGGCGAGCTCGGAGATCATGCGGTCGCGGCCGAGCAGGTAGTATTTGCGCGTCAGGTCGTAGATGTGGCGCTGGTGCCGGTAGACGCTGTCCATCAGGCCGGAATGGCCGGCCGAAAGCTCGGGCGCGCTCATCAGGATTTCTTCATATAGAGGTGGAAGCCGCCATAGATGGCCGAGCGGTCGCGGGCGGTGTAGTCGCGCGAGGCCTGCTCTTCGTAGGTCCATTGGTCGAGCAGTGCCGGCGACAGGCGGCCCGGCAGCAGGCTGGGTTCGGCCGCGGTGCGGAAGATGACGCGGGCGCCTGATGCGGCGGTGCGGGTGATTTCGGTCCACAGCGCGTTGAGCTGGTCGTCGCTCATCCAGTCCTGGGCATCGAGCAGGATGTAGCGGTCGACCGAGCCGGCATCCTTGCCGGCCAAAAGCTCGGTGAAGTTGGCGTGGTGGATGGCGACGCGATCGACGTTGGCGCGGATCGTTGAGTAGTTGTCCTGCTCGAGATAGGCGGGCAGGGCAGCTTCGCCGGGCTTGGGGTAGCGGCGAGCGAAGGCCTGCCAGGCGAAGTAGTTGGTGTCGAGCGGGAAGTCGCAGGCAAGTTTCTCCAGCCTGGCCTTGAGCACGCCGGCCATCGAGCCGTCGCCCGAGGTCAGCAGCGAGTCGTATTGCGCCGGTGGGATGCCGAGACCGAACAGCGAGGATTTGCGCGCGGTGATGAAGCGCAGCATGCGGCGCTCGAACACCGGCGCGATCTTTTCGTCGAAGAAGCGGCGCTGCTCTTGCTGACTGCCCGTCGCCATGATGGCCGCCGGGTCGACGCCGTAAAGCTTGGCGATGCGATGGCCGGCGGCGATGAACAGGCCGAGCAGGCCGGTCTTGTAGAAATTGCCGTCGAAGGTGGCGATACGGCGCTTGCCGCGCCAGCTGCGGCGCTCCCAATAGGCGCGGCTCGAGGCATCGAGATGCGGCGCGATGAAGCGGTCATAGGCGTGCGAGTTGTGCTCGACATCGGCTTCACCGAAGAAGCGGAAGAGATCGCCTTGCGTCGGCAGGTGACGCACGGCAGCCAACTTCATCCGGTTCAGCGCGATGTGGGCGCCGTTGAGGTCGACGGCGTCGATCCGTGCCGGCGAGCGGGTCAGATAGGCGAGGATATTGCAGCCGCCCGAGGCGATGGTGACGACCTTGTGGCCCTCGCCAAGCTGCATCGCCTCCATGTCGACGTCGGGGTCTTCCCATATCTGCGGGTAGACGAGGCCCGAAAACAGAAGGGCGAACAGTCGCTCGGACAGGCCTTCTTTCGAAAGTGCGCGGTTCTGGTAAACCGCCTTTCCAACTTTCTTGCCGCGACGAAAGACAAGTTCTCCGGAAACGTCGGTCATGGAAATGCGATTCCCCGCTTCGTTGTTGGGCGCAGCGGGTAACGTACCGGCGTGACAGCGCGGTGACGGAGTGATGACGGCGGCACGACAGGTCTTATGTGACAGGCCGACTCCGAACGTTACGAAACCGCTGGGCTGCCTGTGCATTTCATCTCCGACGCCCGTTCGACGGGCCGTTCTCGAAAGGAGATTGTTATGAAGAAGTTCATTCTCGCCTCGGTTTCCGCCATCGCGCTGTTTGGCGTCGCCGCCTGTAGCGACAGCAATACCGACAGCACCACCACCGAAAGCGTGAAGCCGCCTGTGACCGAGCAGCCGGCACCTGTGACGCCTGCACCCGCGACGCCTGAGGTTTCGCCGCCGGCGACCGACAACACCACGACCAAGAGCATCACGCCTGCGCCGGACAGCGGCACGAGCGGCGAGATGCAGAACACCGATCCGATGCAGCCCAAGCCTGTCGAGCCGGCTGCACCCGCCCAGTAAAGTTGCGGGAGGAGGCAAGCCCGGAGCAGTCGCTCCGGGCTTTTCTTTTGTGCGGGAACTAGCGCGTGACCCGGGCGCGGCGGCCGAGCGCCACGATCGCGATGACGGCGAGCGCGAACATGACAGTTCTTGCGCCGACATGTTCGCCAAGCAGGAAGGCGGAGATGGCGAGGGTGACGAAGGACTGCAGCAGCTGGACCTGGCTGACCCGGGCAATGCCGCCCATGCCGAGGCCGACATTCCAGGCGAAGAAGCCCAGGAACATCGAGCCGAAGCAGAGATAGAAGAAGGCAAATGTCTGCGTCGACGAGGCGGCGGCGAACTCGGGGTGCCAGCTCAACAGTGCTCCAGGGATCGAGATCGGCGCGGTCAGGATCAGCGACCAGCAGATCACCTCCCAGCCCGGCATGCGGCGCGACAGCTTGCCCGAAACGACGTAGCCGAGGCTGGCGGCGAGGGCTGCGAGGAACAGGAACAGGTCACCTGATGACAGTTGCATGCCGCTGTCGCTGATGGCGAAGGTGACGACGAGGGCGGCACCGGCGACACCGCAGGCCCAGAAGAACGGCGATGGCCGCTCGCCACCGATGAGGGCGGCAAAGATGCTGGTCGTCAGCGGCAGCACGCCGAGCACAACGCCACCGTGCGAGGCGGGCACCGTCTGCATGGCGATGGAGGAGAAGATCGGGAAACCGAAGACCAGGAGCAGGCCGGCGAGGAACAATGCCGGCGCATCGTCCTTCGGGAACCGCTTGCGCAGGACCAGCAGCAGGGCGGCCGCGGCAAGCGAGGCGATGGCGGCACGGCCATGGGTGACGAACCATGGCGAAAAGGTTGCCAGCGCAACACGGGTCGCCGGCAAGGTGCCGCCGAAGATGACGACGCCGAGCGTGCCCAAGGCAAGCCCGATCGTCTCGCGGGAGATTGTGTGTGCCGGTTGGGTGGTGTTGCGCGCGTCCATGGCGCAGATCGATACCCGATACTTGGCTTTTGCGTCGTGAAAATTCCATTGGTCCAGAATATTGGTCCAGATGCCGGAGTGTTGCCGACAAAGTTATGCTTGCGTCGCCAAGGCATCTCGCATTTGCGAATGTTTCATCCTAAGAAGCGGCCATGTCGATTTGGGACCGTCTCGGCGACTTCATCGCACGTATCTCTGCGTCGGCGGCAAATGGCGTCGCGGACGTCGTCGAGGCCGTGCGCACAGTCTTTTCCGGAGACGCGGAAACCCGCCGCCGCGTCGCGTTTTCGGTGGCGATGATCGCGCTGTCGGCCAAGATGGCCAAGGCCGATGGTGTCGTCTCCCAGGCCGAGGTTCGCGCCTTCTACGAGATATTCGCCGTGCCGCCCGAGCACGCGCGAGATGTGGCGCGGCTCTATGACATCGCCCAGCAGGACGTCGCCGGCTTCGAATTCTATGCCGAGCGCATGGCCAAGCTGTGCGGTTCGGGCCACACCAACTGCGGCATGCTGGAAGACATCCTCGACGGCCTGTTCCACATCGCCAAGGCCGACGGGATGATGCACCAGTGCGAGGGCAGCTTCCTGCACCGTGTCTCCGAGATCTTCCGCATCGACGAGGTCCACTACCAGACCATCGTGGCGCGGCACCTCGATCTTGGCGACACCGATCCCTACCGCGTGCTCGGCATCGAGCGCGGCAAGCCGTTCGAAGATGTGCGCAAACACTACCGCAAGCTTGTCGCCAGCAATCATCCCGATAAGCTGATCGCGCGCGGCCTGCCGGAGGAGTTCATCAGGATCGCCACCACCCGCATCGCCGCGATCAACGCGGCCTACGAGATGATCGAAAGGGGACTCCGGCACGCATGAGCGGTTTTCAACCCGACCAACCGCATGCCGAGGTACGACTTTCGCCCAATTTCGGGCAGCGGCGCGACGGAATGAAACCCGACATGATCGTGTTGCACTACACCGGCATGGAAACCGGTGACGGGGCTGAGTCCTGGCTGTGCAATCCGGCAAGCGAAGTGTCGTCGCATTATCTGGTGCATGAGGACGGGCGCATCGTGCAGATGGTGCGCGAGAGCGACCGGGCCTGGCATGCCGGCAAGAGCTCCTGGCGCGGCGAAACCGACATCAACTCCTGCTCGGTCGGCATCGAGATCGTCAATCCGGGCCACGCGCTCGGCTATAGCTCGTTTCCCAAGCGCCAGATGCAGGCGGTGATCGAGCTCTGCCTCGGCATCGTTGACCGCCACAATGTGGCGCCGGAGCGCGTTCTGGCGCATTCCGACGTCGCCCTGGGACGCAAGGTCGACCCCGGCGAGAAGTTTTCGTGGCGGATGCTGGCCCAGGCCGGCATAGGTCATTGGGTCGCACCTTCGCCGCGCAACGGGCATGCTTTGCTGCAACCGGGCGACGCCGGGGCGGCGGTCGAGGAACTGCAATCGATGCTCGCGCTGTACGGCTACGGAGTCGAGATCACCGGCCGCTTCGACGCGCAAACGGTTGTAACTGTTCAGGCTTTTCAACGCCACTTCCGCACAAGGTGCGTCGATGGCGTCGTCGATTCATCGACTGTTTCGACGCTGCGGCGGCTGCTTGCCACACTTCCAGACGGGCTTGACTAGCCCAGGGTTGGTGATTCGCCAGATTACAACCTGTCACGCATTGTGACTTGTCCGGCCATTTTTCCCGCCAGTTCCCCCGTCACATGCATTCCCGTGCAAGGCGCCGGCTAAGTCTGCATGCCCCGCAAGAGGGCCCTCCGGCGTTTAGGAAGGGATGCTGCGCGATGGCTTTCGGCTGTCGTTCGGCCTGTTTCGAGAACAAGGATAACATGAAGAATTTGACCGTTTTAACGGTGGCATTTGCCGTCGGCCTGACCTCTTTTGCCGCTCACGCCCAGGACGGCGCTGTCAGAGCCTCGAAGGCGATCATCGAAACCAGCAAGAAGGCCAGTGCAGCCAAGGCAAACAAGATCGACGACTGCCCCTATTTGTTCGGTTGCAGCGCCAAGAAGGAAGCTGCGGTCGACAACTTCACGACCGCTTCGATCGGCGCCAAGGGCGCGAAGTCGCTGAAGGAGCAGGCTGGCAAGTCGGCCAAGGCCACCAAGGCAAACGCACCTTACGGTGAAATTGTTGCGCGCTATGCATCGACCTACGGTGTGCCTGTGTCGCTTGCCCATGCCGTGATCAGCGTCGAGAGCAACTACCGTCCGAACGCCCGTGGCAGCGCTGGCGAAATCGGCCTGATGCAGATCAAGCCGGCAACGGCACGCATGATGGGCTACTCGGGTTCGGCCAAGGGCCTGTTCAACCCGGAAACCAACATCAAGTTCGGTCTCAAGTACCTCGCCAAGGCGCATGAGCTTTCGGGCGGCACCACTTGTGGCACGATCCTCAGGTACAATGCCGGCCACGGCGCCAAGCGCATGAATCCGATTTCCGCTGCCTACTGTAAGAAGGTCCAGGCCCGCATCGGCGGTTAGTCGCTCACCGAAGGAATGGTTCCCAGCCGTATCGACCGAAAATCGGAACAGTTTTTGGGAAAGCACGAAGCGCAGGCTCAATGAATGAGAGCGTCCTTAGTGTGTCCATCCGGATGCACTACGCTCTCAAGGCGAATGTTTTCGTTTGCCTTTTGCCGTGTGAACCATTCTATACGCTTTGCCAGCTGGCCGGGCGGCCGCACCCGCAACTGCCGAAAGGCAGCGGGTGAGGAAAGTCCGGGCTCCATGGATACACGGTGCCGGTTAATGGCCGGCGGGGGTGACCCCAGGGAAAGTGCCACAGAAAGCAAACCGCCGCGGTTTCCGCGGTAAGGGTGAAAGGGTGGGGTAAGAGCCCACCGCGCGACTGGCAACAGAAGCGGCAAGGTAAACCCCACCGGGAGCAAAACCGAATAGGGGTGGTGCGAGGGGAAACCCTCAGGGCTGTTTCCGGCTCACCGCCCGGGTAGGTTGCGTGAGGCGCATGGCAACATGCGTCCAAGAAGAATGGTCGCCACGTTCCCGTGCCGCAAGGCGCGGGGGCCATACAGAACCCGGCTTACAGGCCAGCTGGCGCTTGCCTCTTTGCTAATAAATCAAGGCGTTCGGACGCGTTGTGCGCATTTCGATTCAGAAGCGCGCCTCGTTGCCTGCTTGGCGACGTCTTCCGACGAAGAACGTCTAACCTCCCAGTCGATCCAGCGATGCCTTCATCGCGGCCCACAGCTCTTCCACCGGCTCGCAGCCGACAGATAGCCTGACGAAGCCCGGCGTGACCGCGTCGCCGCGGCGGAGCCGGCGTTCGGCGACGGTGTGCACGCCGCCGAAGGAGGTGGCCGCATGCATCAGTTCGCAGCCATTGATGAAATTTTCCGCCCGTTCCTCGGAGCCGAGGTCGAAGCTGGTCAGGAAGCCGAACCGGTCCATCTGGGCGCGAGCGAGGTTGTGTGACGGGTCACCTTCAAGGCCGGGATAGCGCAACGCGCTGACGGCCGGGTGCGCCTTGAGGCGCGGAGCGATGATTTCCGCCGACGAGCACATGCGGTCGAAGCGCAGTTCGAGCGTTTCCAGGCCGCGATGCACCAGCCAGGCCTCGAACGGACCGGGTATGCCGCCGGCATTCTGCCGCCATTCGGTGACGGCGGCGATGATGTCAGGGTTGCGGCTTGCGACATGGCCGAACAGTACGTCGGAATGGCCGTTGGGCGCCTTGGTGTCGGCGGCAACGACAATGTCGGCGCCAAGGTCGAGCGGACGCTGGCCGAAGGGCGTCATCGTGGTGTTGTCGACAATGAGCAACCCGCCGGCCTTGTGCACGGCTTCCGCCACGGCCGCGATGTCGCAGATGTCGAGCGTCGGGTTGGACGGGCTTTCGACGAAGACCAGACGATAGCCGTCGAAGCCGCCATCGAGGAAGCTTGCCGTCGGCCGCACGTCCGTCTTGACGCCGAAGGCGCCGAGGAAGCGATCGGCCAGGATGCGCGTCGTATGATAGCCGTCCGAGGCGACGAGGATGCGGTCGCCGGTCTTGAGCAGGGCGAAGAAAGTCGCCGAAATGGCGCCCATGCCTGAGGGAAATGCCACGCAAGGTGCGCCCTCGAGATGCCCAAGCATGTCTTCGGTGGCCGACCAGTTGGCGTTGCTGAAGCGGCCATACTGGTTGAAGCCCGTCGCGTCGCCAGGTGCGTGATAGATCGAGGCCATGGTCAGCGGCACCGGGATCGGGTCGCCGATGCCAAGCTTCGAGCGGCGCAGATGGGCGAGGGTGGCGGCGCGGGCCTTCATGGTCTCGGACATGATCTCAGGTCTCTCCCTGGCAATGCAGACGACACCTCAACGCTAGGGGCTAGGTCCTTGCGCGGCAAGACGGAATCCGGGCCGCGGCGTTGGCCCACGTAAGACTTCGTTAGCCTTAAGGGATCATAAAAATCAGGAAGCCGCGAAAGGGTCCGAAAGGGCGCTTACGGCGGCCAAGTGTACCCAGTTCCCGTTGACGCCCATATCACCCCATGTTATCCCAAATCGGTAACCATGATTTCGTTCCAGTAAAGGGTAAGGCGTTCGCCGATCCGGCAGCCGCGGCGGCTGCAGGTCGGAGCGCATTGGCCCTGCGACGGAGGCGTTTTGGGATTGATCCGGGCCATCGGGGTTCGGACGGCATGACGAAGAGGGGCACGGCCACGGAAGTGGCCGGATCAGTCGATGGATCGGTTTCTGTCAAATGCGGTGAACAGGATCGATGCGAAGGGACGGGTCTCCGTTCCGGCGCATTTCCGTGCCGTATTGCAGAAGCGCGGCTACGCCGAGCTCTACGCGCTGAGGGCGCTCGACGTGCCGGCGCTGGATGTCGGCGGGCTCGACCTGCTCGACCGTTACGAGCAGCGCATCGCCCAAGAAGATCCGTTCCTGCAGACGGCGGACGACATGTCCTTTTTCATCCATGGCGACAGCACCTTCCTGAAGCTCGATCAGGATGGACGCATTTCGGTTTCGGATTTCCTGCGCGAGCATACGGGGATCACCACCGACGTGGCCTTTGTCGGCCGGGGGCAGTTTTTTCAGATGTGGGAGCCGGAGCGGCTGCGCAGCCATGGCGCGGACGTGCGTGCCCGGCTCTTGAAGCTTCGGCAGGGGACGAAGCCTGGGGAGCGACCGGAATGACGGCTGGCCACGGCGATGACCATCTTGCTGTCGGCGGACCGGCCCGCCACATTCCGGTCCTCCTCGCCGAAGTTCTGAAAGCACTGCATCCGCAGCCGGACGACGTGATCGTCGACGGCACGTTCGGTGCCGGTGGCTATACCAAGGCTATTTTGGCGACCGGCGCGTCGGTCGTGGCGATCGACCGCGATCCCGACGCCATTTCCGCCGGGCGTGAGCTCGAAGCGCAATCGAATGGCAAGCTCCGCCTCGTCCAGGCGCCATTCTCCAGCCTCGACGAGCATGTCGAGCTTGTCGACGGGGTCGTGCTCGACATCGGCGTGTCCTCGATGCAGCTCGACCAGGCACAGCGCGGCTTCTCCTTCCGCGCCGATGGTCCGCTCGACATGCGCATGGCTCAGGCCGGCGCCAGCGCCGCTGACGTGGTCAATCGCTTCAAGGCTGGCGATCTCGCCCGCATCTTTGGCTTCCTTGGCGAAGAGCGCCATGCCGGGCGCATCGCCCGCATGATCGAAAGCCGCCGCGAGCGCCGTCCGTTCGAGCGCACGCTTGATCTGGCCGACGCCATCGAGACGCATATCGGGCGGGCGCCGAAAGACAAGATTCATCCGGCTACACGCGTGTTCCAGGCGCTGCGTATCTATGTCAACGACGAGCTTGGCGAACTGGCGCGGGCGCTTTTCGCCGCCGAGCGCGCGCTCAAGCCGGGCGGGCGGCTTGTCGTCGTCACCTTCCATTCGCTCGAAGACCGCATCGTCAAGCGCTTCATCACCGACCGCTCGTCGAGCCCGTCGCGCTCGCGCTATATGCCCGAGCTCGAAACCATCGCCACGACCTTCGACAAGGCCGGCGGCGCTGTCGGGCCGAGCGATGCCGAGATGGCAATTAATCCGCGTTCGCGCTCGGCCAAGCTCAGGGCCGCCGTGCGCACCACGGCTGCGCCGCGCGCCGAAGACTTTTCCATTTTCGGGCTTCCGAAGCTTCCCGACGTCAGCCAGTCGGGAGAAAGGTGAACCATGTTCCGCACCAGTGACATCGTGCTGATCGCCGTCATGGTTGGCGCTGCGGCGTTCACCTACAAGACCAAGGACGAGGCCGAGAACCAGCTCAAGGCCGTCAACAAGATCGAGGCGCAGATCCGCTTCGAAGAAGACACGATCGACCTGTTGAAGGCCGACTGGAGCCTGCTGACCCAGCCCTCGCGCCTGCAGAAGCTGTCGCAGGTCTATGAGGCCGAGCTCAAGCTCCAGCCGGTCGATGCCCGCCAGATCGTTGGCCTCAACGACCTGCCGGAACGCCAGCTGACCATCGAAGACATCACAGCGGAGCGCTTCGGCGGCGTTGCCGAAGCAGCACCCGACCAGACCTTGACCGGAGGGATTGCCCGATGATCGGCTTGCTTGGCAGGAAGCGCGGCAAGGGCGAAGGCAAGCCCGCGATCGTCGTCGACAGCGCGCGCAAGGCAACCGGCGGGCGCACACGTAACCGCGTCGTCATGACCATGGCGGTGTTCTTCGGCATCTATGCGACGATTGCCGGACGCCTTGTCTATCTCGGCATGCAGGACCCTGAAACGTCGACGGGACCGGAATCGCGGGTCACCGCATCGCGCCCCGACATCGTCGACCGCAACGGCGAGGTGCTGGCCACCGACATCAAGACATCGTCGCTGTTCGCCGAGCCACGCCGCATCGTCGACGCCGATGAGGCGATCGAGAAGTTGTCGACGGTTCTGCCCGACCTCGAGGTCGAGCAAACCTATCTCAAGCTTAAGAGCGGTACCGGCTTTGTCTGGCTCAAGCGCCAGCTGACGCCGAAGCAGCAGGCCGAAATCATGGCGCTGGGCATTCCCGGCATCGGCTTCCGCACCGAAAAGCGCCGCTTCTACCCCGGCGGTGAAACGGCTTCGCACATCGTCGGCCTGACCAACATCGACAACAAGGGCATCTCCGGCCTTGAGAAGTACATCGACGACCAGGGCCTCGCCGACCTCCAGGCATCTGGCCTGGCGATCGCCAAGGACCTCAAGCCGGTCAAGCTTTCCATCGACCTGCGCGTCCAGCACATCGTGCGTGACGAGATCGTCACCGCACTGGAGAAGTATAAGGCAGTCGCTGCCGGTGCCGTCGTGCTCGACGTCAAGACCGGCGAAGTGCTGGCGATGGGCTCGGTGCCGGATTTCGATCCCAACAATCCCTACAACGCCCAGGACAAGGACCGGCTGAACCGCATGTCGGCCGGCCTGTTCGAGATGGGCTCGACGATCAAGAGCTTCACCACCGCCATGGCGCTGGATTCCGGCAAGGTGACGCTCGACAGCACCTTCGATGCGCGGCGGCCAATCACCATCGGACGCCAGACCATCCGCGACTTCCACGGCAAGGGCAGGGTGCTGACCGTGCCCGAAGTGTTCATCTATTCGTCGAACATCGGCTCGGCGCGCGAAGCCGATGTCGTCGGCATCGAAGGCCACCGCGAGTTCCTGAAGCGCCTGGGCTTGCTCGACCGCATGAAGACCGAGCTTCCCGAAGTTGCCCGCCCGACCGAGCCAAAGGTCTGGAAGAAGGTCCACTCGATCACGATCTCCTTCGGCCACGGCATGTCGACGACGCCGCTGCAGACGGCCGTGGGCGCTGCCGCCTTGATGAACGGCGGCAAGCTGATCGAGCCGACATTCCTGATGCGCACGCAGGCGGAGGCTGAAGCTGCCTCGACGCAGGTCATCAATCCGAAGACCAGCGAGGACATGCGGTATCTCTACAAGCTCAATGCCACCAAGGGCTCGGGCGGCTCGGGCTCGCGCGCGCAGGTCGAAGGCTACCGCGTCGGCGGCAAGACCGGCACCGCCGAGAAGGTCATCAATGGCCGTTATTCGTCCGATGTGCGCTTCAACGCCTTCCTCGCGGCTTTTCCGATGGACAATCCACAATATGTGGTGTTGACCATCGTCGACGAACCCAAGGCGGAAAAGCCGGGAGTGGGCGCAACGGCCGGCTTCAATGCGGCACCCATGGTGGCCAACATCATCCGCCGTTCGGCGCCGCTGCTTGGCGTAAAGCCAGAATTCGGCCAAGAAGGTGGGGCAACGCTGGCTTCCTACCCTTGATTCTGGGGCGCGCAGTAGCGCCCCGCTTGTTTAGTGACGAACGGAACTCGATGAAAATAGAAGACCTTGCTGGTATCCTGCCCGTCGACGGGGTTCTGCCCAGAGATGTCGAGGTGAGCGGGGTTTCGTCGGATTCGCGGCAGGTGACGCCGGGGATCCTTTTCTTTGCCGTCTCCGGCAGCAAGGCGGACGGCGCCACTTATGCAGGCGATGCGGCCAAACGCGGCGCCGTGGCAGTGGTCGCGGCCAAGGGTGCCGATCTCTCCTCCGCCGGCCTGCCGGTGATCGCAGTGGACGATCCGCGCCGGGCATTGGCGCTCGCTGCAGCAAAGTTCTATGGCAGCCAGCCCGAAACCATGGTTGCCGTTACCGGCACCAGCGGCAAGACCTCGGTCGCGGCCTTCACCCGCCAGGTCTGGAAGCATGCCGGTTTTGCCGCCGCCAGCATCGGCACGACAGGTGTCGTCGCCCCCGGACGCGTCGAATACGGCCAGCTGACGACGCCCGATCCGGTCGCGCTGCACAAGCTGCTCGCCGAACTCGCCACTTCTGGGGTGACCCACGCCTCGATGGAGGCCTCCAGCCATGGTCTTGACCAGCGCCGCCTCGACGGTGTGCGCCTCGCTGCCGCCGGATTCACCAATCTCGGCCGCGACCACATGGATTACCATCCGACGGTCGAGGACTATCA
Source organism: Aminobacter sp. LjRoot7 (assembly GCF_964252895.1). NCBI lineage: Bacteria > Pseudomonadati > Pseudomonadota > Alphaproteobacteria > Hyphomicrobiales > Phyllobacteriaceae > Aminobacter > Aminobacter sp. LjRoot7. The sequence goes on along the minus strand of NZ_CAXUPX020000001.1, from coordinate 321,554 downwards.
CCGCGCCAAGCTGCGCCTGTTCGATACGCTGCTGCCCAAGGGCGCGCCCGCCATCGTCTTCGCCGACGATCCTTGGTCCGAGCCGACGATCGCTGCGGCACGCGCCGCCGGCCTCGACGTTTTGACCGTCGGCCGCAACGGCCAGTTCCTGGCGCTCAAGCGGGTCGAGCACGAACGCCACCGCCAGCGCGCCGAAATCGAATGCGGCGGCACCATCTACGAAATCGACCTGCCGCTGGCCGGCGACTTCCAGGTGTCCAACTCGCTCGTTGCCGCAGGCCTTGCCATCGCAACCGGCACAGATGTCGCCAAGGCGCTGGCAGCGCTCGAACATCTCGAAGGTGCACCGGGTCGCCTCGACCTCGTCGGCACCACGGCGCAAGGCGCGCCGATCTATGTCGACTACGCCCACAAGCCCGACGCGCTAGAGAACGTGCTGGCGGCTGTCAGGCCGTTTACCACCGGCCGCGTCATCGTCGTGTTCGGCTGTGGCGGCGACCGTGACCGCGGCAAGCGCCCGATCATGGGCGAGATCGCGACGCGACTTGCCGATGTAACCATCGTTACCGACGACAATCCCCGCTCGGAAGTGCCCGCCACCATTCGCGCGGCGATCATGGAAGCGGCGCCGGGCGCTATCGAGATCGCCGACCGCCGCCAGGCGATCCATGAGGCCGTCGGCATGCTGCACGCAGGCGACACGCTGATCGTCGCCGGCAAGGGCCACGAGGAAGGCCAGACCATCGGCGCCGAGACGCTGCATTTCTCCGATCACGAGGAAGTCCGCAATGCGCTTGCCGGAGTTGCGGCATGAGCTTGTTGTGGACCTCCGAGGCGCTCGTTGAGGCGACAGGTGGCCGCCCGCTCGGCCAGATGCCGGACGGCATTTCGGGCATTTCCATCGACAGCCGCAGCCTGAAGCCGGGAGAGGCCTTCTTCGCGATCAAGGGCGACGCGATGGACGGCCACGACTTCGCCACTGCCGCGATCAAGGCAGGTGCTGGCCTGCTCGTCGTCGCCGAAGGCAAGCTGCCCGCCCTGGGTCGGCTGACCGCGCCGATGATCGTCGTGCCAGACGTGCTCGCGGCACTCGAGAAAGTTGGTATCGCGGCGCGCGCCCGTTCGCGGGCGCGGATCATCGCGGTGACCGGATCGGTCGGCAAGACTTCGACCAAGGAAGCCCTGCGCCATGCGCTGTCGTCAGTCGGCAAGGTGCATGCCTCGGCCGCATCCTTCAACAACCACTGGGGCGTGCCGCTGACGCTCGCCCGCATGCCCGAGGATTGCGATTACGCGGTCTTCGAGATTGGCATGAACCATCCCGGCGAGATCAGTCCGCTGGTACGCATGGTCCGCCCGCATATCGCCATCGTCACGCTGATCGCGGCCGCCCATCTCGGCTTCTTCCGCAATCTCGACGAGATCGCCAAAGCCAAGGCCGAGATATTCGAGGGCGTCGAGCCGGGTGGCGCCGTGCTGCTCAACCGCGACGATGGCCGCTTCAAGCTTCTGGAAAAGTTCGCCCGCGCCGCCGGCATCGACAATGTCATGAGCTATGGCGAAAACGCCCGCGCCAACTTCCGCCTGCTGAAATGCACGTTGGAAGCCGATCATTCGATGATCATGGCGCGCATCGGTGGCCGCGATGTGCCGGCCCGTATCGGCGCGCCGGGACGTCACATCGTGCAGAACGCGCTCGCGGTGCTGGGTGCCGCCCATCTCTGCGGCGCCGACGTGCCGACGGTCGCCACGGCACTCGCTTCGATGACAGCCGAGAGCGGACGCGGCCAGCGCCACATCCTGCAATTACCGAACGGTCCGATCACGTTGATCGACGAGAGCTACAACGCCAATCCGGCATCGATGAAGGCGGCGATCGAGCTGCTCGACGCGACGCCGATCCACGGCGCTGGCCGCCGCATCGCCGTGCTTGGCGACATGCTGGAGCTCGGCAGCCATTCGGCCAAGTTGCATTCAGCTCTAGCCGAGCTGATCGGCTCGACCAGGACCGACATGGTGCTGATGGCGGGTCCGGAAATGAAGGCGCTTGCCGATACGCTGCCCGAGGGGTTCAGGGCCGAGTATCGCAGCGGTGTCGAGGAGCTGAAATCCGTGCTGCTCACCACGCTGCAGCCCGGCGACGCGGTCATGATCAAGTCGTCCAAAGGCATTGGCTTCAACCGCCTGGTTGAAGCGCTCATCAAGACATTTCCGGCTGAGGCCGGCAACACCACATCGACCTGACGAGGTCTCGGGGGACCGATACGCATGCTAACTTTGCTTGTCGACTTTGCGGACAAGGTGTCGTTCTTCAACGTCTTCCGCTACATCACCTTCCGCACCGGCGGTGCGCTGATCACCTCGGCGCTGATCGTCTTCATCTTTGGGCCGGCGATCATCAACGCCCTGCGCCTGAGGCAAGGCAAGGGCCAGCCGATCCGCGCCGACGGTCCGCAGACCCACTTCAAGAAGGCCGGTACGCCGACGATGGGCGGCCTGATGATCCTGTGCGGCATCGTCGGCTCGACGCTTTTGTGGGCCAACATCACTTCGGTCTATGTCTGGGTGGTGCTGTTCGTCACCCTCGGCTTCGGCGCCATCGGCTTTTATGACGACTATCTCAAGGTCACCAAGCAGTCGCATCTCGGCCTTTCCGGCAAGGCGCGCCTTGGCATCGAGTTCGTCATCGCCGGCATCGCCGCCTGGATCATCATGCACAATGGCCAGGCGCCGTTCTCGTCGTCGCTGACCTTCCCCTTCATCAAGGATTTCCTGCTCAATCTCGGCTGGTTCTTCATTCCATTCGCCTGCTTCGTCATCGTTGGTGCCGGCAATGCGGTGAACCTGACCGACGGGCTCGACGGCCTTGCCATCGTTCCGATCATGATCGCGGCAGCCTCATTCGGCGTCATCGCTTACCTCTCTGGTAACGCGGTCTTCGCCGAATACCTGCAGATCCATTTCGTGCCCGGCACCGGCGAACTCGCCGTCATCCTGGGCGCCGTCATCGGCGCCGGCCTCGGCTTCCTGTGGTTCAACGCGCCACCCGCCGCCATCTTCATGGGCGACACCGGCTCGCTGGCGCTTGGCGGCCTGATCGGCACGGTCGCTGTCGCCACCAAGCATGAGATCGTCATGGCGATTGTCGGCGGCCTGTTCGTCATGGAAGCTCTGTCGGTCATCATCCAGGTCGGCTTCTTCAAGATGACCGGCAAGCGGGTGTTCCTGATGGCGCCGATCCATCACCATTTCGAAAAACTTGGCTGGACCGAGAGCCAGGTCGTCATCCGCTTCTGGATCATTGCTGTTATCCTGGCACTGATTGGCCTTTCCACCCTCAAGCTGCGCTGAGGCATCCATGATCCCCGCGACGTCATTTCAGGGAAAGCGAGTGGCGCTCTTCGGCCTCGGTGGCTCGGGGATCGCGACCGCGCGTGCGCTCGCGCAAGGCGGGGCGGACGTGCTTGCCTGGGACGACAATCCCGAAAGCGTGGCGCGGGCTGCCGCCGAAGGCATCTCGACTGGCGACCTGCGCGGCGCCGACTGGGCCGGCATTGCGTCCTTCGTGCTGTCGCCTGGCGTGCCGCTGACACACCCCAAGCCGCATTGGACGGTCGAACTGGCGCGTGGCGCTGGCGTCGAGGTCATCGGTGACATCGAGCTATTCGCGCGCGAGCGCATCGCCACCGCGCCGACAGCACCGTTTATCGCCATCACCGGCACCAACGGCAAGTCGACGACGACGGCGCTGACTGCGCACATCCTGCAGTCGGCAGGCCGCGACACGCAGATGGGCGGCAATATCGGCCGCGCCGTGATGACGCTCGACGCGCCGCAACCCGACCGCCACTATGTCGTCGAGTGCTCGTCCTACCAGATCGACCTCGCGCCCTCGATCAATCCGACCGCCGGCGTGCTGCTCAACCTGACGCCCGACCATCTCGACCGCCATGGCACGATGCAGCACTACGCTTCGATCAAGGAGCGCCTGGTCGCCGGCAGCGAAACCGCCATCATCGGCGTCGACGACATCTACTGCGCCCAGATCGCTGACAGGCTCGAGCGCGTCGGCAAGGAAGTCGTGCGCATTTCCAAGCGTCTGCCTCTGACTGACGGCTACTTCGCCGACGGCAGCGACCTGATGGAGGCGATCGACGGCCGCTACAGCCGCATCGCCTTCCTCGAAGGTATCGGCTCGCTACGCGGTCAGCACAACGCCCAGAACGCGCTCGCGGCGGTGGCTGCCTGTCTCAAGGTCGGGCTCGACCTCGGCGAGATCCAGGCCGGCCTCGAAAGCTTCCCCGGACTTGCCCACCGCATGGAGCAGGTCGGCCGCAAGGGGCACGTCCTGTTCGTCAATGATTCCAAGGCGACCAACGCGGATGCCGCGGCACCTGCGCTGTCGAGCTTCCCGCGCATCTACTGGATCGCCGGCGGCCTACCCAAGGAGGGCGGCATCGAGCCGCTGCGCAGCCTGTTTCCGCGCATCGCCAAGGCCTATCTGATCGGCGAGGCCGCTCCGGCTTTTTCGGCGACGCTTGGCGAAGCGGTGCCGTACGAAATCTCGGGCACGCTTGCGGCGGCCGTAGAGCACGCGGCCGAGGATGCTGCCAAGGACGATACGAGCGAGGCGGTGGTGCTGCTGTCGCCGGCCTGCGCCAGCTTCGACCAGTTCAAGAATTTCGAAATTCGCGGCGAAGCCTTCAGGCAAGCTGTGGATGCTATTGATGGCGTCAGCGCTATCGGAGGGGCAAGATAATGGCCAGCCGTCTCGACAGAAGTCCCGTCGCCCTGTGGTGGTGGACGGTCGATCGCTGGTTCCTCGCGGCATTCCTGTCGCTGATGGGACTGGGCATCGTGCTTTCATTCGCCGCAAGCCCGGCCGTTGCCGAGCGCATCGGCCTCGACGGGTTCCATTTCGCCACCCGCCAGATCATCTTCACCATCCCTGCCTTGGCGGTGATGATCGCAGTGTCCTTCCTCGATACCAGACAGATCAGGCGCATGGCGCTGGTGATGCTGTGCATCATGCTGGTGATGATGGTCGCGGTGCTGTTCATCGGCGTCGAGGTCAAGGGCGCGCGGCGCTGGCTGTCGCTGGCCGGTGTCTCGATCCAGCCGTCGGAGTTCCTCAAGCCGGCCTTCGTGGTCATCTGTGCCTGGCTGTTCGCCGAGCATGAACGCCAGCCCGATATTCCCGGCAACCTGTTTGCCATGATCCTGCTCGGCCTCGTCGTGGCATTGCTTGTGGCGCAGCCCGACCTTGGCCAGACCATGCTGGTGCTCGGCACCTGGGGCGTGATGTTCTTCATGGCCGGCATGTCATGGTTCTGGATCATCGCGCTCGGATGCGTCGGCGCCGGCGGACTGTTCGCCGCCTATACGATCTTCCCGCACGTCGCCGGCCGTATCGACCGCTTCATGACCGGCGAGGGCGATACCTTCCAGGTCGACATGGGCCGTGACGCCATCATCAATGGGGGCTGGTTCGGCGTCGGTCCGGGCGAGGGTACTGTCAAGCGCGTCATCCCCGACAGCCACGCCGACTTCGTGTTTTCGGTCGCCGGCGAGGAGTTCGGCATCATCCTGTGCCTGATCATCATGGCGATCTTTGCCTTCATCGTGCTGCGCGGCCTGCGCACCGCGCTCAAGGAGCATGACGACTTCACCCGTTATGCGGTTGCCGGCCTTGTCGTGGTCTTCGGCTTCCAGTCGGTCATCAACATGGGCGTGAACCTGCAGCTCATGCCGGCCAAGGGCATGACGCTGCCTTTCATCTCCTATGGCGGCTCGTCGCTGATCGCGATCGCCATGTCGATGGGCATGGTGCTGTCGCTGACGCGCAAGAAGCCGGAAAAGCTCAGGCCGGGCGGTTTCTCCGCCATGCCGCGCCACGCGGTTCCGGCCGAATAACATGGCCAAGGGAACTATCATGCTTGCCGCCGGCGGGACCGGCGGCCATCTCTTTCCGGCTGAGGCGCTGGCGCATGAACTGACCGCGCGTGGCTGGCAGGTGCATCTCGCCACCGACGATCGCGCCGAGCGTTTCGCCGGCAAGTTCCCCGCTGCGGCCATTCATCCGATTTCATCATCGACCATCGGCTCGAAGAACCCGATTGCCGTGCTGCGCGCCTTCTGGAGCATCTGGCGCGGCGTGCGCCAGGCTTCGAAGGTCATCGCCCAGATCAAGCCCTCCGTCGTCATCGGCTTCGGCGGCTATCCGACGCTGCCGCCGCTCTATGCCGCGACCCGCCGCAGCGTGCCGTCGATGGTGCATGAGCAGAACGCCGTGATGGGCCGCGCCAACAAGGCGCTCGCCAGCAAGGTCGATGCGGTCGCCGGCGGCTTCCTACCCGAAAATGCGGGTGCCAACAGCGCCAAGGTCGTCGTGACCGGCAACCCGGTGCGCCCGGCCGTCATCGAGGCGGCAAAGACCCCTTATGCGGCGTCGACCGGAACGGATGCCTTCAACCTTCTCGTCTTCGGCGGCAGCCAGGGCGCGCAGTTCTTTTCCGATGCGGTTCCCGGTGCCATCGCACTGCTCAGTGAAGCACAGCGCAAGCGCCTGCGTGTCACCCAGCAAGCGCGCGTCGAGGATGCCGACAAGGTCAAGGCGGCCTACGCCAAGCTCGGCATCACCGCCGACGTGTCGCCGTTCTTCGGCGATATGGCGCAGCGCATGGCGGCAGCACAGCTGGTGATTTCGCGTTCGGGCGCCTCGACGGTCTCCGAGATCGCGGTCATCGGCCGCCCGGCATTCCTGGTGCCTTATCCCTACGCGCTCGACCACGACCAGGCGGCTAACGCGGCGCGGCTGGCCGCGGCCGGCGGCGGCGAAGTGCACCCGCAGGCAACGCTTTCGCCGGAGCGCATTGCCGGGCTGATCGGCGGCGCGATGGACGATCCGGCGCGCATGGCGACCATGGCGGCTGCCGCTAAGTCAGTCGGCAAAGCAGACGCCACACGGTTGCTCGCCGACCTCGCAGAGGCTATTGCGTCCAAAATACCCGTTGCGGAATTCAGGAAGGGAGTGCGGCCATGAAGATGCCGCAGACGATCGGCCTCGTGCATTTCATCGGCATTGGCGGCATCGGCATGAGCGGCATCGCCGAGGTGCTGCACAATCTCGGCTACAAGGTGCAGGGCTCCGACCAGTCCGAGAGCGCCAACGTCCAGCGCCTGCGCGACAAGGGCATCGAGTGCTTCGTCGGTCACAAGGCCGAGAACCTTGGCGACGCCGAGGTGATCGTCGTTTCGACCGCGATCAAGAAGACCAATCCGGAGCTCATGGCCGCGCGCGAGAAATTGCTGCCGGTCGTGCGCCGCGCCGAGATGCTGGCCGAACTGATGCGCTTCCGCAATGCGGTCGCCATCGGCGGCACCCACGGTAAGACGACCACCACATCGATGGTGGCGACGCTGCTCGATGCGGGTGGGCTCGACCCGACAGTCATCAATGGCGGCATCATCAATGCCTACGGCACCAACGCCCGCATGGGCGAGGGGGAGTGGATGGTGGTCGAGGCCGACGAGAGCGACGGCACCTTCCTGAAGCTGCCGGCCGACGTCGCCGTCGTCACCAACATCGATCCCGAGCATCTCGACCACTACGGCACCTTCGACAAGGTGCGCGAGGCGTTCCGCCAGTTCGTCGAGAACGTGCCGTTCTACGGCTTTGGCGTGATGTGCACCGACCATCCAGAGGTACAGGCGCTGGTCAGCCACATCGAGGACCGTCGCGTCATCACCTATGGCGAGAACGCCCAGGCCGACGTGCGGTTCACCAATCACCGCATGGAAGGTGCCGTCTCGGTCTTCGACGTGGTCATCCGCAACCGCAAGTCGGCCTCCGCGACCACCATCGAGGGCCTGCGCCTGCCGATGCCGGGCCGCCACAACGTCTCCAATGCCACCGCGGCCATCGCGGTCGCCACCGAACTCGGCATCACGCCCGAGGCCGTGAAGCGCGGGCTGCTGTCGTTTGGCGGCGTCAAGCGCCGCTTCACCCACACCGGCGCCTGGAACGGCGTCGATGTGTTTGACGACTACGGCCACCACCCGGTCGAGATCAAGGCCGTGCTGCGCGCCGCGCGTGAGGCCACCGCCGGCCGCGTCATCGCCATTGCCCAGCCGCATCGCTTCACCCGCCTGCGTGACCTGTTCGACGATTTCTCGGCCTGCTTCAACGATGCCGACACCGTCATGATCGCGCCCGTCTATACGGCCGGCGAGGATCCGATCGATGGCATCAACTCCGAGGCGCTCGTCGCGCGCATCCGCGCCGGCGGCCATCGTGATGCCCGCTACATCGACGGCCCCGTCGCCGTTGCGCCGATCGTGCGCGAACTGGCCAAGCCGGGCGATTTCGTCGTCTATCTTGGCGCCGGCAACATCACGCAATGGGCCTACGCCCTGCCGGGCGAGCTCGCCGGGGGCGGATCGTGATCGGAGGCGAGGCGCTCATAGCCAAGCTCGGCGACCGGCTTGCCGGCCTGCGCGGCCGCATCACGCCCAGCGCCGAGATGGAGAAGATCACCTGGTTTCGTGCTGGTGGCCTGGCCCAGGCGCTGTTCCAGCCTGCAGACGAAGAGGATCTGGCTGCCTTCCTGAAGGCGGTGCCAGAAGAAATCCCGGTGATGGTCGTCGGCATCGGCTCCAATCTGCTGGTGCGCGAGGGCGGCATTCCGGGCTTCGTCGTTCGCCTGTCGGCCAAGGGTTTCGGCGAAGCCGAGGCGATTTCGGCGACCGGCATCAAGGCTGGTGCTGCGACGCCCGATAAGCGCGTGGCAGCTCTTGCCCATGACAATAGCATCGGCGGCTTTCATTTCTACCACGGCATTCCCGGCGCCATCGGCGGCGCATTGCGCATGAATGCGGGTGCCAATGGTGTGGAGACGCGCGAACGCGTCGTCGAAGTCCGCGCGCTCGATCGCAAGGGCGACCTGCATGTGCTGTCCAACGCCGACATGGGCTACAGCTACCGTCATTCGGGCGCTGCTGCCGACCTGATCTTCACTTCGGCGACCTTCGAGGGTTATGCCGAGGACAAGGACGCGATCAAGGCGGCGATGGACGCGGTCCAGCACCATCGTGAAACGGTGCAGCCTATCCGCGAAAAGACGGGCGGCTCGACCTTCAAGAATCCCGAGGGAACCTCGGCCTGGAAGGAAATCGACAACGCCGGCTGCCGCGGGTTGATGATCGGCGGCGCGCAGATGTCGCCGCTGCATTGCAATTTCATGATCAACACGGGCAACGCCACCGGCTATGATCTCGAGTATCTCGGCGAGACCGTGCGCAGCCGCGTGCTTGAGAATTCGGGCATCCGTCTGCACTGGGAAATCAAGCGTCTTGGCCACTTCAAGCCCGGCCACGAAGTGCAGGAATTCTTGGGGCAATTGCTCTAAGGTCGGTCACTCCGGCAGGCCTGTCGGGGCGCATCAAAACCACCTGAGACGACGATTTCAAAAGGCCTCGGCGCATCCTCGCCGGGGCCTTTTTGCGACCCGAATTCCGCCTTTTCCCGAAGTCATCCTGCAGGTCATCGGAAGCCGCATTGGTCATGAAATTGCAACGAATTTCAATCGGCTCTTGCCACGGAATCAAGTCTCTGATTCTCTGACCTAAAGCGTTTCCTGATTTGAGTCGCGTGACGCGTAGCCCGCGTTTCCAGCCGGAAGTCCTACTTCCGGGTGCTCTTATTTAGTCTTTGGAAACAAGGCGTTGTGTCTGAGTCGAGAGGGGATCTCAGGGGATGAAGTCAAAGCACGTCGCTGTCCTGATGGGCGGGTTTTCGTCCGAGCGGCCTGTGTCCCTGTCGTCCGGCAATGCCTGCGCCGAAGCGCTCGAGCAGGTGGGCTATCAGGTCACGCGAGTGGACGTCGACCGCGATGTCGGCGCAGTGCTTTCGGCGCTCAAGCCGGATGTCGCATTCAATGCCTTGCATGGTCCTTTCGGCGAAGACGGCACCATCCAGGGCATCCTCGAATATCTCGGCATTCCCTACACCCATTCCGGTGTGCTGGCCTCGGCGCTGGCGATGAACAAGGAGCAGTCGAAGAAGGTGGCCAAGGCTGCCGGCATTCCGATTGCCGAATCCCGTGTTCTCGACCGCTTCGCCATCGGCAATCAGCATCCGATGAAGCCGCCTTATGTGGTCAAGCCGGTGTCGGAAGGGTCGAGCTTCGGTGTGGTCATCGTCAAGGAAGACCAGTCGCATCCGCCGCAGGTCATCTCGTCGTCGGAATGGCGCTATGGCGATACGGTGATGGTCGAGCGCTACGTCCATGGCCGTGAGCTGACCTGCGCAGTCATGGGTGATGTCGCGCTTGGCGTCTGCGAGATCGTCCCGACCGGTCATGCCTTCTACGATTATGATTCAAAATATGTCGCCGGGGGATCAAAGCACGAATGCCCCGCGAAAGTTTCACCGAATATTTACCAAAAAATACAAACACTGGCGCTCAAGGCTCACCAAGCGATCGGGTGCCGGGGCGTCTCCCGGTCTGACTTCCGGTACGACGACCGCCATTCCGAAAATGGAGAGGTCGTCTGGCTGGAGGTTAACACGCAACCCGGCATGACGCCGACGTCGTTGGTGCCTGAGATTGCCGCCCAAGCCGGGCATTCGTTTGGTGAGTTGTTGAGTTGGATGGTGGAGGACGCTTCGTGTTTGCGTTGAGATCGGGACAGAGCAGAAGGATGGGTGGCTCGGCGCCGCGCGTCTTCGGGCTGTCCTTGTCCGCGGAGCACTTCGTGCTGCCGCGGCTGCTGCGCAAGCCGGTTCGCATGCTGTCGCGCTTCGGGCGTGGGGAGTTCACTCCTCCGCCCTATGCTGCGTCGATGCTGACGGCTGCGTTCCTCGCCGCAAGCTCGCTTTATGGTGCTTATCTCGGCGGCCACTTCCCGGCGATGGTGCAGGGCGTGACCGCCCGCAGCGGTTTTGCCGTCGACCAGATCAAGGTCTCGGGCAACCGCGAAACCTCCGAAATCGACATCCTCGACAAGCTTGAACTCGACGGCTGGACTTCGCTGGTCGGCTTCAATCCGGAAGAGGCGCGCGAGCGCATCGTCAGCCTGCCCTGGGTTCGCGATGCAGCCGTGCGCAAGGTCTATCCCGACACGATCGAGGTTCGCATCGACGAGCGCGATGCGTTTGCGATCTGGCAGCACGGCAGCCAGCTCAGCGTCGTCGAGAAGGATGGCAAGGTCATTGCTCCCTACGCTGGCGGACGCCAGGCCACGCTGCCGCTGGTCATCGGCTTCGGTGCCGCCGACCGCGCTGCCGACTTCGTCGCAAGGGTGCAGGCATTCCCTCAGTTGGCGTCGCGCGTGAAAGGCTACATCCGCGTCGGCGAGCGGCGCTGGGATCTGCGCCTCGACAACGGAATCACCGTCAAGCTGCCCGAGAATCAGGTCGATGCTGCACTTGCCGACCTTGCCGATCTCGACCGCGAGAATGCGATTTTGACGCGCGACATCTCTGCAATCGACATGCGTTTCAGTGATCGGCTGGTCGTGCAGTTGACGCCGGAAGCTGTCGAGCGGCGCGCCGATCTGCTGAAAAACAAGCCGAAGGCCCTCAAGGCGAAGGCGGAGAAAAGAATATGAGCTGGCTCGGCGGTCAAAAAGATCCGGTTTCGCGTCGCTCGGGCATCCTCACGGTGCTCGATGTCGGTTCGAACAAGGTCTGCTGTGTGGTCGCCAAGCTGAAGCCGGCTGAAGGCAGCCAACTGCTCAAGGGCCGCACCCACCAGGCCCAGGTCATCGGCATCGGCCACCAGAAGTCGCAGGGCGTGAAGTCGGGCGTGGTTGTCGATCTCGACCGTGCCGAGCACGCCATCCGTCTCGCCGTCGACGCTGCCGAGCGCATGGCTGGGCTCACCGCCGACTCGCTGATCGTCAACCTGTCCGCCGGCCGCATCAAGAGCGAGTCGTTTTCGGCGACGATCAATCTCGGCGGCCATGAGGTCGACGAATCCGATGTCCAGCGCGTGCTCGCTGCCGGCGCCAAGCAGGCGCTGAGGGCCGAGCGCGACGTCATCCACTCGCTGCCTGTCGCCTTTTCGCTCGATGCAGAGCGCGGCGTGCGCGACCCGCGCCGCATGGTCGGCGATACGCTTGGCGTCGACATGCATGTGCTGACCGGCGATTCGGCGCCGATGCGCAATCTCGAGCTTTGCATCAACCGTTCGCACCTGTCGGTCGAGCACATGGTTGCCACGCCTTATGCCAGCGGCCTTGCGGCACTCGTCGATGACGAGCTCGAAATGGGCGCGGCCTGCATCGACATGGGCGGCGGCACGACGACGCTTTCGGTCTTCTCCGAGGGCCGTTTCGTTCACGCGGACGCCATTCCGGTTGGTGGCAACCACGTCACCATGGACATGGCAAAGGGTCTATCGACGCGTCTCGACGATGCCGAGCGGCTCAAGGTCATGCACGGTTCGGCGCTGCCCGGCACCACCGACGACCGCGACCTGATCAGCATCCAGCCGATCGGCGTCGACGACAACGAAGTTCCGCTGCAGATTCCCCGTTCGGTGATGGCGCGCATCATTCGCGCCCGCATCGACGAGACGCTGGAACTGCTGCGCGACCGGCTTAACAAGTCGGGCTACGGCAATGCGGTAGGCAAGCGCGTCGTTCTGACGGGCGGCGCCAGCCAGCTCGTCGGCCTGCCCGAGGCAGCGCGTCGTATTCTCGGCCGCAATGTACGCATCGGCCGCCCGCTCGGCGTGGCAGGTCTGCCGGAGGCGGCCAAGGGGCCGGCTTTCGCGACCGCCGTCGGGCTTCTCATCTACCCGCAGATGGCCGGCATCGAGAGCCAGTCTGCGAAAGGGATTTCCCGTTACAGGGCAACGGGAACTGGCGGAAAACTGCATCGCATGAGTCAGTGGTTGAGAGACAGTTTTTAGGAATTGACGGGGGCAGCCCCATAAACGGCCGCACGGCGAAGCGGTTCGAAAGGCAAAAAGGACGAGGACTATGACGATCAATCTGCAGAAGCCGGACATCACCGAGCTCAAGCCCCGCATCACCGTGTTCGGTGTCGGCGGTGGCGGCGGCAATGCCGTCAACAACATGATCACTGCTGGTCTGCGCGGCGTCGAGTTCGTCGTAGCCAACACCGATGCCCAGGCACTCACCATGTCGAAGGCCGAGCGCCTCATCCAGCTCGGCGCGCATGTCACCGAGGGCCTTGGTGCGGGTTCGCAGCCGGAAGTCGGCCGCGCCGCCGCTGAAGAGTGCATCGACGAGATCATCGACCACCTGTCGAACACCCACATGTGCTTCGTCACCGCCGGCATGGGCGGCGGTACCGGTACCGGTGCTGCTCCTGTCGTTGCCCGCGCCGCTCGCGAGAAGGGCATCCTGACCGTCGGCGTCGTCACCAAGCCGTTCCACTTCGAAGGCCAGCGCCGCATGAAGACGGCCGACTACGGCATCGAGGAGCTGCAGAAGTGCGTCGACACGCTGATCGTCATCCCGAACCAGAACCTGTTCCGTCTGGCCAATGACAAGACGACCTTCGCGGACGCCTTCGCCATGGCCGACCAGGTGCTCTATTCGGGTGTCGCCTGCATCACCGACCTGATGGTCAAGGAAGGCCTGATCAACCTCGACTTCGCCGACGTCCGTTCGGTGATGCGCGAGATGGGCAAGGCCATGATGGGCACCGGTGAAGCTTCGGGCGAGGGCCGTGCGATGGCCGCCGCCGAGGCAGCGATCGCCAACCCGCTGCTCGACGAGACCTCGATGAAGGGCGCCAAGGGCCTGCTGATCTCGATCACCGGCGGCCGCGACCTGACCCTGTTTGAAGTCGACGAAGCTGCGACCCGCATCCGTGAGGAAGTCGACCAGGACGCCAACATCATCCTGGGCGCCACCTTCGACGAAGACCTCGAAGGCGTCATCCGCGTGTCGGTCGTTGCCACCGGCATCGACAAGTCGGCCGCCGACATGGCTGCTGCACCGCTGACCATCCGTCAGGCGCCGAAGCCGGCCCAGCGCCAGGTCGAGGCCCCGCGTCCCGTCGTGCAGGCCGCTCCGGTCGAACAGCCGCGCATGGAAGTGCGTACCAACGACCCGGTCGCCGAAGCTATCCGCCTTGCCGAAACCAATGCCGCAGCGATGGCGCAGCCGCGCCCCGCAGCTCCGCAGGGCGACGATTTCCGCCCGCAGAGCAAGTTGTTTGCAGCTCCGCCTGCCCAGCCGCAGGCGCAGCAGTACCAGCCGCAGCAGTTCCAGCAGCCCGCACCGCAGCCGGTGGCCCAGCCGCAGGTCGCACCGCAGCGCGAAATGATGCAGCCGGCCCAGGTTCAGCCGCGCATGCCACGCGTCGAGGACTTCCCGCCGATGGTCAAGGCCGAGGTGGAAGCCAAGGCCCAGCCGGCCGAGCACCATGAGGACCGTGGTCCGATGGGCCTGCTCAAGCGCCTGACCAGCGGCCTGACCCGTCGCGAAGAAGAGCCGGCACGCCTGCAGCCCGCGCAGCCACGCGAGCCCAAGCTGCGCCAGCCTGCACCTGAGCAGCGCCGCATGACCAGCCAGGAATCGCAGATGTACGCGCCGCGTCGCGGACAGCTCGATGAGCATGGCCGCCTGGCACCGCAGGCACGGACTGAAGACGATCAGCTGGAGATTCCGGCGTTCCTTCGCCGGCAAGCCAACTGATCTGTGAACGAACGGTAACACTCTTTGAAAGGCGGGCGTCTCGACGCCCGCCTTTTGATCTGAAAAGGTAAGTCAAATCATTGACTTGATGGGGTGAGTCGAAGCGTCCCCGCAGTTACACAGAGTAAGAAACCGTGATTTGGAGTCTCTCACCCGGAAGACTATCTTCGCGCCGACTAAGGTCGCTGACGGGTATTGTGGGGATGAGGTCCCGTCTAGCGAGCATAAGAGCCGTGCGCCGTGGTGTGGCGAAGCGGACGCAGTGAGTACGGGCATATGGGGATCGACTTGCAGGACTATCAGACAACACTCAAATCGCGTGTCACCCTGTCGGGCGTTGGCGTCCACAGCGGCAAGCCGGTAGCCATCCATTTCGCGCCGGCAGACGCGGATACGGGCGTGGTGTTTCAGGTTGCTGACCGAGAGTTTCGTGCAATTGTGTCAGAAGTGGGTGCGACCGATCTTTGCACCTTGCTCGGCGATCCCGCCGGCCAGCACGTTGCCACCATCGAACACCTGATGGCCGCCCTGTTCGGCCTCGGTATCGACAATCTGCTGATCGAGGTCGAAGGCGCCGAAATCCCGATTATGGACGGCAGCGCAGCACAGTTCGTCGAGGCTATCGACCTCGCCGGCATCGAAGTGCAGGGCGTCAAGCGTCGCTACATCCGCGTTCTCAAGCCGGTGCGAATCGAAAGCGGCGCCTCGTGGGCCGAGTTCCGCCCCTATGGCGGCACGCGATTCGAGGTCGAGATCGATTTCGAAAGCCCGGCGATCGGCCGCCAGTCCTTCGCTTCCGACATCAACGACGATATTTTCCGCCGCGAAATCTCGCGCGCCCGCACTTTCGGCTTCATGAAGGACGTCGAGCGCCTGTGGGCCGCCGGCTATGCGCTGGGTTCGTCGCTCGAGAATTCGGTGGTCATCGGCGACGACAACCACATCATCAACATGGAAGGCCTGCGCTTCTCCAACGAGTTCGTGCGTCACAAGACGCTGGATGCGATGGGTGATTTGGCACTTGCCGGCGCGCGCTTCATCGGCTGCTTCCGCTCCTATCGCGGCGGCCACCGGCTGAACGCTGCGGCCTTGCGCCGCCTGCTTTCCGACCGCTCGGCCTTCGAAGTCGTCGAGACGTCGCGCCGCGAGCGCGGCCGTTCGGCCGAACTTATCGCTGTCAGCGCCGCAGTCCACGCGCCCTGGACGCTCTGACGGCTGGCAATCGCCGGAAAAGTGGTGTGACCTTGTTGCACCACTTGGCCGGCGAAATGGCATGCGTCATTGCGTGCCACAAAATTGCGCGATTGGCGGCTGATAGCGTTGCCCGGCAAAGCCAGTTGTGATCTATGGCCATTGCCTAAAAGCGAAACAGCGCCAAAGGGGCGGAACTCTGTGATGTCATTGATACGAGCCGATCGATCGAAATTGCGCGTGAAGCCTCTGGTTGTGGCGCTTTCGCTCATCGCTCCGACGCTTGCACTGTCCGGTTGCATGTCCGGCGAAGCCGACGTCGATCTCGCGACCTATGTCGAGCAGACCGAACCGGCCGATGTGCTCTACAATCAGGGCCTCGCCAACCTCAATGCCGGCCGTCTCAAGGAGGCCAGCCGCAAGTTCGAGGCCGTCGACCGCCAGCACCCGTATTCCGAGTGGGCGCGCAAGTCGATGGTGATGGGCGCTTTCGCCAGCTACCGCCAGGGCTCCTATGAAGAGGCCATCAATTCGGCCAAGCGTTATCTCGCGCTCTATCCTTCGACCGACGACGCGGCTTACGCCCAGTACATCATCGGCCTCAGCTACTTCCGCCAGATTCGCGACGTGACGCAGGATCAGAAGGAAGCTCGCCGCACCATCGAAGCGATGACCGAAGTGGTCCAGCGCTGGCCCGCATCGGAATATGTCGATGACGCCAACGCCAAGATTCGTTTTGCTCGCGACCAGCTCGCGGGCAAGGAAATGCAGATCGGCCGCTACTATCTCGAGCGCCGCGAGTTCATCGCCTCGGCAAAGCGTTTCCGCAACGTGGTCGAGAACTACTCGAACACGCGCCACATCGAAGAAGCGCTCGCTCGCCTGACCGAGACCTACTACGCGATGGGCTTGACCTCGGAAGCCCAGACGGCGGCAGCCGTGCTTGGCCAGAACTATCCTGACAGCCAGTGGTACAAGGATTCGTACAAGCTGCTGCAGTCCGGCGGCCTTGAGCCTCGCGAAAATGCCGGCTCCTGGATTTCCAAGGCCGGAAAGATGTTCTCCGGCGCCTGACCAGAAATAGATGCTCTCGCGCCTGTCGATCCGCGATATCGTCCTGATCGAACGGCTGGACATCGATTTCACGCCTGGCCTTTCCGTGCTGACCGGTGAAACCGGCGCGGGCAAATCCATCCTTCTCGACGCATTGTCGCTCGCGCTTGGCGCGCGCGGCGATGCTTCGCTCGTCCGCCACGGTGCGACGCAAGGGCAGGTGAGCGCCGTCTTCGACGTGCCGCGCAACCATCCGGCGCGTACGCTGCTCGCCGACAATGCCATCGACGATGATGGCGACATCATCCTGAAACGCGTCCAGACCGCCGACGGACGCACCCGCGTCTTCGTCAACGACCAGCCGTCCAGCGTCACGCTGATGCGCGACATCGGCCGCGCCCTTGTCGAAATCCACGGCCAGCACGACGATCGCGCGCTTGTCGATGCCGGTGCGCACCGCGACGTACTCGATTCGTTTGGCGGCCATGTCGGCGAAGCCAAGGCCACCGCCGACGCGTGGAAGTTGTGGCGAGGTGCCGAGCAGGAGCTGTCGCGCCATCGCGCCCGGGTTGATGCGGCTGCGCGCGAAGCCGAATATCTGCGTGCCTCGGTGACCGAACTCACCAAGCTCGATCCCCAGCCGGGGGAGGAAAGCGAACTGGCCGAAATGCGCGCCGCAATGATGCGCGTCGAAAAGATCGCTTCTGAAATCCAGGATGCGCAGGACGTGCTGTCGGGCTCGTCGTCGCCGCTGCCGCAGCTTGCCAGCCTGTTGCGCCGGCTGCAGCGCAAGGCGGCCGAAGTGCCGGGCCTGCTCGACGACGTGGTCAAGTCGCTCGACGAGGCGATGATCTCGCTCGATGCGGCGCAATCAGGCGTCGATGCCGCCCTTCGCGCCACCGAATACGATCCGCAGCGGCTGGAGAAGGCCGAGGAGCGGCTGTTTGCCCTGCGCGCCGCGGCGCGCAAGCACAATGTCGCCGTCGACGACCTGGCCAAGCTGCGCGACACGATGGTCGCCGATCTCGCCGATCTCGACGCCGGCGAAGAGCGCCTGCAGGTGCTGGAAACGCAGGCAAAGACAAGCCGCGAGGCTTACGACCGCATCGCCGCCAACCTGTCGGAACTGCGCAAGACGGTGGCCGAGAGCCTGCGCAAGACAGTTATGGCCGAACTGCCCGAACTCAAGCTCGAACGCGCCGAATTCCTGGTCGAGATGTCGAGCGATGCCGACAATCGCATGCAGGAAGGCATCGACCAGGTCGAGTTCTGGGTGCGTACCAATCCGGGCACGCGGCCTGGCCCGATGATGAAGGTCGCCTCGGGCGGCGAGTTGTCGCGATTCCTTTTGGCGCTGAAGGTGGCGCTTGCCGATCGTGGCTCGGCACCGACCCTGGTGTTCGACGAGATCGACACCGGCGTCGGTGGTGCCGTCGCCGACGCCATCGGCCAGCGTCTGGCGCGGCTGTCCAGCCGGGTGCAGGTGCTGTCGGTAACTCATGCGCCGCAGGTCGCGGCACGTGCGGCCACGCATTTCCTGATCTCCAAGAAGGGCAACACCGACAAGGTGGCCACCGGCATCCACGAGATGGACCGCACGGCGCGGCAAGAGGAGATCGCGCGCATGCTTTCCGGCGCCTCGATCACCGAGGAAGCGCGCGCCGCCGCCGAGCGCCTGCTGCGCGAGAACACGGCTGTCGCTTCCTGACCGGCCAACCGCGGCTCCGCTGTCAGGAGCTTTCGCGATCCTGCTGATTTGACGTGGAATTCGCCTTGAGCGGCTCCCGCTCGGCAGCGTCCTGATTTATGGTGGCCGCGTTTTCAGCCGGAGCCGCACCATGTCCGACAAGCCAGTCGATTCGCTGAGCGAGACTGAAGCCGCGGCAGAGCTTGCGCGGCTGGCTGAGGAAATCGCCGGTCACGACCTGCGTTATCACGCCGAGGACGCGCCGACGATTTCGGACGCGGATTACGATGCTCTGCGCCGCCGCAACCTCGCCATCGAACAGCGCTTTCCGCAGCTGGTGCGCGAGGATTCGCCGTCCAAATCGGTCGGTGCCGCGGTCTCGGAAAAATTCGGCAAGGTCACCCATGTCGTGCCAATGCTGTCGCTCGACAATGCTTTTGCCGATGAGGACGTCAGCGAATTCGTTGGTCGCATCAGGCGGTTCCTCAGGCTTTCTGCCGATGAGCCGGTGGTGATCACAGCCGAACCCAAGATCGACGGGCTGTCACTGTCGATTCGCTACGAGAACGGGCGGCTGGTGACGGCGGCGACGCGTGGTGACGGGCAGGTCGGCGAAAACGTTACGGCGAACGCCCGCACCATCGCCGACATTCCGAACGTGCTGTCGGGCGGCTTTCCCGAGGTGCTGGAAGTGCGCGGCGAGGTCTATATGAGCCACGCCGACTTCGCCGAGCTCAACCGGCGCAATGCCGACGCCGGCAAGCAGATATTCGCCAATCCGCGCAATGCGGCTGCCGGTTCGCTGCGCCAGCTCGACACTTCGATCACCGCCAGCCGGCCGCTGCGCTTTTTCGCCTATGCCTGGGGCGAGGTCAGCGACATGCCCGCCGACACCCAGATGGGCATGGTCGAGGCGTTTAAAGGCTACGGCTTCAAGACCAATCCGCTCATGAAGGTGTTCGACAGCGTCGAGGGGCTGTTGTCGCAGTACCGGATGATCGAGGCCAACCGCGCCGGGCTCGGCTACGACATCGACGGCGTCGTCTACAAGGTTGACCGCCTCGACCTGCAGCAGCGGCTCGGTTTCGTTTCGCGCTCGCCGCGCTGGGCCATCGCGCACAAGTTCCCGGCCGAGAAGGCAACGACGACGCTGCTCGGCATCGACATCCAGGTCGGCCGCACCGGCTCGCTGACGCCGGTGGCGCGGCTGCAGCCGGTGACGGTTGGCGGTGTGGTGGTGACCAACGCTACGCTTCACAACGAGGACTACATCAAGGGCATCGGCAACAGCGGTGCGGCCATTCGCGACGAGGGCCATGACATCCGCGTCGGCGACACGGTCATCGTCCAGCGGGCGGGCGACGTCATCCCGCAGATCCTCGACGTCGTCATGGAAAAGCGTCCGGCGGACGCACAGCCCTATCTGTTCCCGACGCGCTGTCCGGCCTGCGACAGTCATGCAGTGCGCGAGGAGGGCGAGGTGGTGCGCCGCTGCACCGGCGGCCTGATCTGCCCGGCGCAGGCGGTGGAACGGCTTCGCCATTTCGTCTCGCGCAATGCTTTCGACATCGAGGGCCTGGGCGAAAAGCAGATCGAGTTCTTCTTCCAGTCGCAGGACCCGGCGCTGCACATCGGATCGCCGGCCGACATCTTCACGCTGAAGAAGCGGCAGGATGGATCGCTGACCAAGCTCGAGAACATCGACGGCTTTGGCGCGACATCGACGCGCAAGCTCTATGCCGCCATCGACGACCGCCGCCAGGTCGAGTTTTCGCGCTTCCTGTTTGCGCTCGGCATCCGCCACATCGGCGAGACCAATGCCAAGCGCCTGGCCCGCCACTACATCAATTTCGAGGCGTTCCGGCAGGCGGGTACCGCCGCCGTGATGCCCGAAGGCAAGGGCGACAAGGGTAATGCCGCCTGGCAGGAGCTGACCGGCGTCAACGGCATCGGCGCGATCGTTGCCGAGGCTGTGGTCGAATTCTTCGCCGAGGAGCACAACAGGCAGGTGCTCGACGCGCTGCTCGCCGAGGTGACGCCGCTCGACGAGGAACGCATCGGTGACGTGTCGTCGCCGGTCTCGGGCAAGACGGTGGTCTTCACAGGCTCGCTGGAGAAGATGTCGCGCGACGAGGCCAAGGCGATGGCCGAGAAGCTCGGCGCCAAGGTGGCGGGCTCGGTGTCCAAGAAGACCGACCTGGTGGTTGCCGGGCCGGGCGCGGGCTCGAAGCTCAAGGCGGCGACCGACCTCGGCATCGAGGTCATCACTGAGGACCAGTGGTTCGAGCGCGTCGGGCAGGCGGGCTGACAGACTTCATGCGTGCACTTGCCATCGACTTCGAAACTGCCAACGAGCAGCGCAGCAGCCCATGCTCCATCGGCCTTGCCTGGATCGAGGACGGCGCGGTCATCCGCGTCGAGGAGCGGCTCATCCGCCCCAGGGACATGCGCTTCTCGCGCTTCAACATCGCCGTGCACGGCATCCGGCCCGAACATGTCGAGGACGCGGCCGAGTTTCCCGAGGTGATGGAAGAGTTCGAGGACGACCTCGGCGACACGCTTGTCATCGCTCACAACGCGTCGTTCGACATGAGCGTGATGCGGGCGACCTATGCGCTCTATCGCATGGCCAGTCCCGATATCGACTACATCTGCACGCTCAAGATGGCGAAGAAGGTGTGGCAGGAGCTTGCCTCGCACCGGCTCAACGAGGTGTCGCGCCATATCGACTTCTCGTTCAAGCACCACAATGCGGCCGAGGACGCGCATGCCTGCGGCGAGGTGGCGCTGGCTGCCGCGCGCAAGCTGAACGTCTCCACGCTGCGTGACCTGCCGATCAAGCTCGACATGACGATGGGCCGGCTCCATGCGGGCGGCAATTCGCCGTGTTCGGTCAAGCAGCCGCCAAAGGCCAAGAAGCGCTGATCGTTGGCTCAACCGAATTGATGTGACACGCCAAGCCGGCTGACTTATTCAGACCTCCGCGCAGGCTATGGAGCATCGGTCGAGCTGCCCTGCGTTTCGATGTCGACCTGCATCGTGCATTCCAACATTCAAAGTTCGATCTAGGGCCGATGCGCCACGGAGGCCAAATGTCTGATCGTCAAGGTGAATTCTTGCAAGGCGTGCGCCTGAGCGTGCCGGTGGTGGTCGCTTCCGCGCCCTTTGCCATCCTGTTTGGGGCGCTTGCCGTCGACAACGGCTTTTCCGTCGTCGAGGCGACGCTGATGAGCGCCTCGATCTATGGCGGCGCCAGCCAGCTTGTCGGTATCGAGCTGTTTGGCCAGCATGTCGCGCCGTGGCTGGTAGTGCTGTCGATCTTCGCCGTCAACTTCCGCCACGTGCTCTATTCGGCCGCCGTGGGCAAGCACATCGACCATTGGCCATTCCTGAAGCAAGCCGTCGGCTACTTCTTCCTCGTCGATCCGCAATATGCCGAGGCCGAGCGCAAGGGAGAGAATGGCGAGCAGGTGACCTTCGCCTGGTACATGGGCATGGCGCTGCCGATCTATGTCTTCTGGGTCGCTGAAAGCGCGCTGGGTGCACTGTTCGGGCGGTTGATCCCCAATCCGCATGCCATCGGGCTCGATTTCCTGCTGCCGATCTACTTCCTCGGGCTGGTGATGAGCTTCCGCAAGCGTCCGCGCTGGCTACCGATCGTCGTTGCCAGCGCCGTCGCCTCGATGATCGCCTACAAGACCGTCGGCTCGCCCTGGCATGTTTCCATCGGCGCACTGGCTGGCGTGCTGTTTGCCGCGGCGATGCCGGTTCGGCCTGAAGAGGCCGTCACGAGCGAAGAAACGGTGGAGGTGGTGTCGTGAGCACGACCCTTTGGATCATCATCGCCGGCGCTGTTGCGACCTACCTGACCCGCGTCGGCGGCCATCTCGTCATCTCGCGCTTCGAGCGCATCCATCCACGTGTCGAGGCCGGGCTGAACGCCGTGCCGGCGGCGGTGCTGACCACGCTCGTGGCGCCCGCGGCACTTTCTGCCGGTCCGGCTGAGCTGGCAGCGCTTGCCGTCGCAGCCGTCATTGGACTGCGCGGCGGCCTGATGACGATGTTCCTGGCCGGTGCCGCCGTGCTGATTGCCATGCGGCATTTCATCGGCTGAACGACAACCGGCCGCCCGAGGCGGCCGGCAATTTGCGCTGTTTGCCAATCAGGCGATCTGCGCCGTCGCCTTTTCCAGCCAGGCCAGCGTCTCGCCGTCGAGCATCGGTCCGATCTCGGCCAGCACGCGGGCATGGTAGGCGTTGAGCCAGTCCAGTTCCTCGCGGGTCAGCAGGTCGGCGCGCAGCAGGCGCTGGTCGAAGGGCGCCAGCGTCAGCGTCTCGAAGCCGTGCATGGCGATGTCGCCGCCCGGCAGTTCGGCGGCGGGCGTCACCAGGATCAGATTTTCCAGCCTGATGCCGTAGTGGCCTTCCTTGTAGTGGCCTGGCTCGTTGGACAGGATCATGCCGGCGAGCAGCTTTTCCATGCCGGTCTTGGCGATGCGCTGCGGGCCCTCATGGACTGCTAGGTAGGAGCCGACGCCGTGACCGGTGCCATGGGCGTAGTCGAGGCCGTGCTTCCACAGGGCGATGCGGGCAAGCGCATCAATGTCGGCGCCGCGCGTGCCCGAGGGAAAGCGCGCCAGCGAGATTGCGATCATGCCCTTGAGCACGAGGGTAAAACGCTCGCGCATCTCCTCGCTCGGCTTGCCGATCGGCATGGTGCGGGTGATGTCGGTGGTGCCGTCCTGATATTGCGCGCCCGAATCGAGCAGGAACAGCTCACCGTCGGCGAGCACGCGGCTCGTCGCCTTCGACACGCGGTAATGCATGATCGCGCCATTGGCGCCGGCACCTGAGATGGTGTCGAATGAGACGTCGCGCAGCGGCATCTGCGTTTCATCGCCGGTCTGCCGGCGGCATTCTTCCAGCTTGGTCACCACCGCGATCTCGTCGAGGCTGCCCGGCTTCTGCCGGTCGAGCCAGCACAGCAGCTTCGCGACCGCAGCACCGTCACGGCGATGGGCCGCCCGGGAGCCCGCGATCTCGGCGGCGTTCTTGGTCGCGCGTGGTAACCGTGCCGGGTCCGGCGCCTGCACCACCGTGCCGCCATTGTCCTCGATCAGGGCGCGCAGCCTGTCGGCGGCAAGCACCGGGTCGAGCGCGATCCTGGCGCCCGACTTGGCAAGGGCCGCGACCACATCATCGAGTTTGCTGGGTGCCTTGATGTCGGCGAGCTGGGTGAGATAGGCCTCCTCGGTGCGGCCAAGCTTGCGCTTGTCCATGAACACGGCGTGGCTGCCATCGGCGGCGAGGATCGCGAATCCGAGCGCAAGCGGCGTGTGGGGCACGTCGCCGCCACGGATGTTGAACGCCCAGGCGAGCGACGACGGGTCGGTCAGGATCGCATGGGTGGCGCCGTCGTTGTCGATCGCCGAAGCAAGCCGCTTGAGCTTGTCCTTGGCCAGTTCGCCGGCGAAGGCCTCGGGGTGGATCTCGACCGGGGCCAGCGGCGCGTCGGGCTGGTCTTCCCAGATCGCATCGATGGGGTTGCGGGCGAGGGGGACGAGCACGGCGCCAACCTTTTCGGCTGCCGCGGTCAGCGCCTTGACCTCGCCCATTGTGTGCAGCCACGGGTCGATGCCAAGCCTTGCCCCCTTGGGCAGGCTTTCCTTGATCCACATGGACGGAGGGTTATCGATCAGGCTTTCGACGGTGAAGATGTCGAGATCGACCTCGTCGCGCACCTGCAGCGTGTAGCGTCCGTCGACGAAGATGTAGGCGTTGCGGGCGAGCACGATAGCCACTCCGGCCGAGCCGCTGAAGCCGGTCAACCACCGCAGGCGATTCGAGCGCGGCGGGACGTATTCGCCCTGGTGCTCGTCGGCGCGGGGCACGACGAAGCCGTCGAGCCCGTTTTCCTTGAGCCATTGCCGGAGCAGCGCGACGCGCGGCTTGCCGACGGTGGGATCGCCGGCTGAATCGAAGGACTGGAACATGGTGGTTTCCCGAAAGCTGGATGTCGGGCGAACCTATCCGTGCCGGCCCTTGCTGGCAACGCCGCCGGCTTGTGCCAGTGGGCTCAGTTCTTGAGGTGGATCGTCACCCAGCCTTCCCGGTGGAAGGTCTCGACGTGGCGGAAGCCTGCCGCGACATAGGCTTCGACCACGGCATCGTGCTGGCGGTCGAGGATGCCGGACAGCACAAGGGAGCCGTTGGCGGCCAGGTGTTGCGCCATCTCGGGCGCCAGCAGCATCAGCGGCTGTGCCAGGATGTTGGCGACGATCAGGTCGAACGGGCCGCGTGCGGCGAAGATCGGGTCGTCGAAACCTTCTGCCGTCGCCGTCTCGACATGGTCGGCTGCACCGTTGAGGCGGACATTGGCGGCAGCGACTTCGGTCGCGACCGGGTCGATGTCGGTGGCCAGCACCGGGATCGGCGCCAGCTTGGCGACCGCGATGGCAAGCACGGCACTGCCGGTGCCGAGGTCGAGCGCGTTGGCCGGCTTTTCTTCGGCCATCACCTTTTCGATCATCTCGAGGCAGCCTGCCGTGGTGCCGTGGTGACCGGTGCCGAAGGCGAGGCCCGCCTCGATCTCGATGGCGATCTGGCCGGGGCGCACGTCCTCGCGGTCATGGCTGCCATGGACGATGAAGCGCCCGGCCTGCACCGGCTTCAGGCCCTCGAGCGACTTCGCCACCCAGTCGACATCCGGCAAAACCTCGCGTCCGAGCTCGCCTTTCTGGCCGGCTTCGGCAATGACTTCGGCCATGCGGCGGGCGATGTCGTCGACATCGCCATCCGTGTAGAGCGAGACCTCGTGGATGTCGCGGTCCTCGTCGACCTCGATAACGGCGATCGGCCAGCCATCTTCCTCGAAGGCGGTTTCGAGGGCGGCGAAGATGCGGTTGGCGGCTTCGCGGCCGGTGGTGAAGTGCAGCCGTGTCTGGGTCATGTCGGGTCCGGAAGAGGAGGGTCAGCCTTCCTTGGCAAGCCGCTTGAGCTTGGCAAGTGCGGTCTCTGGGTTCTCCTCATAGGCGATCGTGCCGAAGAAATCACCCTTGCTGTCGAGCAGCAGCACCGAGGCCGTGTGATCCATGGTGTAGTCGCCGCCTTCGGTCGGGACCTTCTTGGAATAGATGCCGAAGGCCTTGGCCATGGCGGCGATCTTGTCGGGCGCGCCGGTGATGCCGGTGATGCGGTCGGAGACGTTGGAAACGTAGCTGTTCATCACCTCGGGCGTGTCGCGCTCGGGATCGACCGAGACGAAATAGGCGCGCAGGTTCTTGCCTTCGTCGCCCATCTGCTTGAGCAGGCCGTCGAGCTCGAACAGCGTGGTCGGGCAGACCTCGGGGCAATGGGTGAAGCCGAAGAAGACAGCACTCGGCTGGCCGCGGAAGGCAGCCTCAGTGATCTCGGCACCCTTCTGGTCGACGAGCACGAAGGGCGCGCCGAAGGCCTGGGCGCTGTTCTTGCTGCTGTACCAGTCGAAGGTCAGCCAGCCGACGCCGGCGGCCATCAGGATCAGAATGCCGGCAAGGATCGTGCGCATCATCGGTTGTGATTCCATGGTGTGATTGATGGCTGGTTCAGAAACACCAGGACATGCCTGCTTCGACCAGCGACATGAAGATGCCGGCGTCCTTGTCCAGCCAGGAGGCGAAGGCGAGGCCTGAAACCGCCGCAAACGCCATCAGGCCGAGCGCGATCCACGCGGTCGCCGAAAACGATATGGGCAAGGCCTGTTTCATCAACCCTTAATAGCGCGGCGCGTGATTTGCCAAAAGAGACATGTTGACGCTCTCATTCGTCCACAAAACACCTTTTCGCGAGCCCGAAGCGACACCTGCGGCTTGCAAGGCGGGCGCTTGCGACCCAATTGTGGACGACTGCAGCCAATTCAGGAGGCTTTCATGCGGCTTGCCCTTTCCGTCCTTGCGACCACCCTTGCGCTCGGCGCAGCACTGCCCGCCATGGCCCAGCAGGTGGGCGAGGTCGGCGTCGACTGGCTCGGCAACGACATCATCGTCGAGGCGATCAAGGACCCCAAGGTCGAGGGCGTCACCTGCCACGTCTCCTATTTCGACCGCGGCGTGATCGACAGGCTGCAGAAGGGCAACTGGTTCGAGAACCCTTCTGATTCCGCCATCTCGTGCCAGCAGACCGGGCCGATCACCATCGGCGAGATCGACCTCGGCCAGGAGGGCGAGGAGGTGTTCAAGCAGGGCATCAGCCTGATCTGGAAGGAGCAGGTGGTGAACCGCATCTACGACCAGAAGAACGAGACGCTGATCTATCTCGCCCATTCGCGCCAGGTGCAGGACGGCTCGGCCAAGATGTCGATGACGACGGTGCCGCTTTATGGCCAGAACGTCGTCTGGGCCAAGGGCAAGCCGCAATAGCTTGCGGGCCGTGTGGCACGGGCGTACATCCGCGTTATGGACGATCAAGCAGACCTTCGCTTCAAGGATGACGAGCCGCGCATCCACCCGACATCCGAGCTGAAAGGCTGCCGGCTCGGCCGTCATGTGATCGTCGGCGAGCGCGTGGTGCTGCGCGAGGTTGTCGTCGGCGACTATTCCTATTTCGAGCGCCACGCCGAGGCGATCTACACCGCGATCGGCAAGTTCTGCTCGATTGCCGCCAACACGCGCATCAACGCGCTCGAGCATCCGATGGAGCGGCTGACCACGCACAAGCTAAGCTACCGCCCCAACGAGTACTTCCGTTATCTTGGCGTCGACAACGACTTCCGCGATCGGCGCAGGGCAAAGCCGGTGAGCATCGGCCATGACGTGTGGGTTGGCCATGGCGCCGTCATTATGCCTGGGGTCACCATTGGCAACGGCTCGGTGATCGGGGCGAATGCCGTTGTGACGCGCGACGTCGCACCGTTCGAAGTGTTTGCTGGCGTACCGGCCAAAAGGCTGAAGATGCGGTTTCCCGCTGAAATCGTTGCTCGTATCGAGGCGCTGGCCTGGTGGGACTGGCCGCGCGAAAGGCTATTCGAGGCCATTCCCGACATGCAGAGCCTGCAGATCGAGGCATTTCTCGACTGCTGGGAGGCGCGTCCGGCCTAACCGGAGCAAGCGCCTGCGGAACCCGAAGCGGGCGCCGGTTGTTTCCTTTCGCACCGAAGGGAAATGTCCATGTTCGAGAAGGGTTTCACCAAGATTGCCAACAAGGTTGCCTATGCCGCCGGCCTGCCGCTGACTTTCCTCGGCTGCTGCGTCGTCGTGCTGGTCTGGGCGGTGTCCGGTCCTTTGTTCGGCTTTTCCGACACCTGGCAGCTGGTGATCAACACCGGCACGACCATCGTCACCTTCCTGATGGTGTTTCTGATCCAGAACACCCAGAACCGCGACGGTGCCGCGATCCAGGCCAAGCTCGACGAACTGATCCGGGTCAGCAAGGCGAAGAACTATTTTATCGGTATCGAGCACCTGACCGAGACCGAGGTCGAGGAAATCCGCAAGAAATGTGAGGACGCTGCCAAGCAGCACGATACCCGAGCGAAAGCGAAGGCGTAAGCCCGGCGTCTTCTCGCAGCCGGGAAACGTTCATGCGTGTCGCATTGCCTGGCGGTGCATATCCTGCAGCGTCGACAAGCAGGGGCTTAGGATTTGGGAACAAAAAACCACCGTGCGCAATTCCTGCTGCAGGCGTGAAAGTGTTGTCCACGGCGGTGATCGCCTTCGCTACTTCCGGGCGGTTGACGATTGGCGCGGTCCGGAACAAGATTATGGCGGGTAGGGTATGGCGTCGCGTGACTGACTGGCTGGATATCCTCAGAGAGCAGGCCGAGACCGGCGCCGAGATGGCGCGCGAGGTTCCGGCGACGCTCGCCAATCCCGACATCAGCCGCGACCAGGTCAAGAAGCTGTTCGCCGCGCTCGAACAGCAGGCCGAATTCGTCGAGAAGCTCAGGCAGGTGCTCGAGGCCAATGACTTCGAACCCGAAGTGCTGGTGGCCGCCGAGGCGCTGGAGGACCGTTACGCCGAACTGGCGGCGTCGGCCGCCGAACGGCTGAAGGCAATGCGCAGCAGCGAGACTGCACGCCGGCAATAAGCTCGCGGCTCGTCAACTCCATAAGTGACAATCAGAGAGCTAGCTTCCTCACTGCCACAGTCGGCAAGAGTGGCCTGCGGGCGTAATGCACGCGAGCCACTGCCGGTGCAGCCTGCATCCGATGATTGCGCGGCAGAGCCCCTGCATCAGCGCCCCGCGATATGTCGCTCACCAAATCAGGCCGGCGGCGCGCCGACGTGGATGGCTTTCCTGACCTCGGCGCGGAAATCCGGCGTGTCGTGCTCGCCATGGACGGCGACCGCATGCTGGACGGCGGCGTTGACCAGCTCGTCCTCACTGTCCGCGGCAATCGCCACAGTGCACTTCATTTCGCTCGGGAACTCTCGGCAATCGATATATCTGCGCATCGTCTTCGCCTCCCTGCGATCCATGAATTAGCGCAACCTGATGTTATTCCTGCGCATGCGCGGCAGCAACCGGTAAGTGGCACCGGTGGCGGTGGCCTCTCGCCGACGTGATCGCCGGCAAGAGGCCACATATGCGCGTCTGCAGGCTGCATATGCGTGTGGTGCGTCGGAGCGAGCCTAGCCGCGGAAGGCAGCGGCGCGCTCGAAGGCCCATTGCCGGAAGGTGCGGGGCAGGCAGCCGGTCAGCTGCTCGACTGTGGGCAGCACCTGATAGGCGCTTTCAGGCGTGTTGACGTGCCAATCGACGAGAAACTCGATGAACGGCGCGGGCGTGCCCCGCGCCTGCCATTTGGCGCGCGCCTCGGCTTCGGAGAGTTCGATCAGCCTGATGGCCTTGCCGGTCGTCTCGCAAAGGGCGTCGACCTTGTCCTGCGGCGTCAGCGCCTCCGGGCCGGTCAGGGTGTAGCTCTTGCCGGCGTGGCCGACGGCGGTCAGCGCGTTGGCGATCGCGGTGCCGATGTCGACCTCGTGGATCATCGCGCTTCGTGACGGGCCGAACGCCCTGACCACGCCTTCCGTCGCCACCGACTGCGCCCATTGCAGCGCGTTGGTCATGAACTCGACCGGAATGAAGAAGTCGGTCCAGGCGAGGCCACTCTGCCGCAATGCCTGCTCCAGCGCGCCGGGCGCTTCGCCACGGAACGACGTCACGCGCTCGATGCCGGCCGCCTTGGCCAAAGCGACGACTGTTTCGGGGTTCTTCATGTGGGCGCCTGATTTGGCGTCGTAGTTGATCAGGTGCAGGGCCTTGGCACCGGCGAAGGCCGAGGCAAGGCTGTCCGGGTCGCCGAAGTCGCCTGGCACGACCTCAACCTCCTCGGGCAGCCTGGCCCTGGCCGGGTTGCGGGTCATGGCGCGGACGCGGGCGCCGCGCTCGACCAGTTCGTGTATGATCGCTCCACCGACATTGCCGGTCGCGCCGGTCACAAGAATCGTCATCTGCAAGGCTCCTTGATGCGAGATCTGGCGCATCTGCCTCGTACCTGACATGTCGCCAGGTGGCCCGATGCGCGGTTGACGACGCTTCCCTACAAGTTCAAGTGAGCTTTAAGTCAAGGCCCTGATGTGCTTTAGTGGCCGGATGGAACAGCTTCTGACGATCAACCAGATTTCGCGGCGTTCGGGTGTCGCAGCATCGGCCTTGCGCTATTACGAAGAGCGCGGGCTGATCGCCTCCGAGCGTGCCGGATCGGGGCACCGGCGCTTTCCGCGCTGGGTGCTGAGGCGCATCGCCTTCATCGTTTTCGCCCAGCGGCTCGGCATGTCGCTGGAAGAGGTGGGAGCGGAGCTTGCGCGGCTGCCTTCGGACCATGTGCCGACGGGCGAGGACTGGTCGCAGCTGTCGCAGCGCTGGACGCACCGCGTCGACGAACGCATCAATGAGCTCAAGCGGCTGAAGATCGGGCTCACCGAGTGCATCAGCTGCGGCTGCCTGTCGCTGGAGCGCTGCCAGCTGGTCAACCCAGACGACCGCGCCGGTCGGCTGGGACCGGGGCCGCGCTACTGGGTGGGCAAGGGCGGGTAGAGCGCGGGTTCGGCGCCGATCGTGCCGGGCACCTATGCCGCCGGCAGCGTGATCTCGAAGCGCGCGCCCTTGTCGGTGCTGGCAAGCCGGATCGTGCCATCATGGGCACTGAGCAAGGTCGAAACGATACCGAGGCCAAGGCCGGTGCCGCCGGTTTGGCGCCGGGTTGTGAAGAAGGGCTCGAAGATGCGGGCGCGGTTGTTGGGCGAGATGCCGCCGCCATCGTCGGTGGCAGCGATGATGACGATGTTGTCCAAGCCGCTGGCCTCCAGCACGAAACGGCCGGCGCCGTGGCGCAGCGCGTTGTCGACGAGATTGGACAGGATGGCCGCGCCGTTTTCGGGTGACATGGCGAAGCGGATGTCAGCGCCTGAAAAGATCGATATTTCGACACCTTCGACCGGGGCGAGATGGCCGAGAATTTCATTGAGTGACGTGCTCTGGCCCGGCAGCGCTGCCTTGTCGGCGCGCGCCAGCTCGATCAGGCGGCGAACCAGGCGGTTCAGCCGGTCGGTGTCGGCGACGATGTTGTCGAGGAAGCGCGTTCTTGTGGCCGGATCCATGTCATCGCTGGCGTCGCGCAGCAATTCGGCGGCACCTTGGATCGCGGTCAGCGGCGATTTCAGCTCGTGCGAGACGTGGGTAGCGAAGGTGCGGATCGTTTCGTTGCGGACCTGCAGCTTACGCGCCATGTCGAGGAAGGCCTTCGACAGCTCTGCCATTTCGCGCGTGCCGTGGTGGGCAAGCGGCTGCAGGGCGTCCGTTTGCCCCTCGGCGATGCGGGCGGTTCGCTCCATCAGGTCGAGCATGGGACGGGTGATGGTGCGGATGAAAACGAAGCCGATCAGCAGCGTGACGCCTGTTACAAGGGCCGCTGCCGCGACTGCGCCATGCGATAGAAGGGCGGGCTCAGCGGCTGGCTCGAAGCGCTCCTGGTAGAGCTGGAAGCAGAATAGCCCGAGCAGCGGCAGCGCCATGACGGTGGCGAGGATGGCCAGAACGACGAGGCCGATCCGGGGGCGCCATTTTTCGGTCACGCGCCGCACCGCCCGAGCCGGAAGCCCATGCCATGGACGGTCTCGATCACGTCCGGACAGCCAGCTGCTGCGAATTTCGCGCGGATGTTGCGGATATGGCTGTCGACCGTTCGTTCCGAGACATGAATGTTGGCGGCATGGCTGGCTTCGATCAGCTGATTGCGGCTGAGCACATGCTGCGGTCT
The DNA here is from genome assembly GCF_964252895.1 of Aminobacter sp. LjRoot7. Taxonomy (NCBI): domain Bacteria; kingdom Pseudomonadati; phylum Pseudomonadota; class Alphaproteobacteria; order Hyphomicrobiales; family Phyllobacteriaceae; genus Aminobacter; species Aminobacter sp. LjRoot7. The sequence goes on along the minus strand of NZ_CAXUPX020000001.1, from coordinate 289,710 downwards.
CATCATCAGTGCCTTGACGATGGTGAATTCGGTTGCGGTGAGGTCGATTTCCCGATCGCCGTAAACCACCGCGCGCCGCAACGGGTCGAGCACAAGGTGGCCGTGACTCAGGCTTGCGGGGACGGTTTCCGCCGGAGCGGGGCGGGCGCGGCGAAGGATGACGTTGACGCGCGCTACCAGCTCCCGCGGGCTGAACGGCTTGGTGACGTAGTCATCGCCACCCATTTCGAGGCCGAGGATACGGTCGATCTCCTCGTCGCGGGCCGACAGGAAGAGTACCGGCACATCAGAGGTGCGCCGGAGCCTGCGGCACAGCTCCAGCCCATCCATCTCGGGCATGCCGACATCGAGCACGACCAGGTCGGGCATGCGGCGTTCAATGCGGGCCAGCGCCGCCATGCCGTCGCCGACCGGCTCGGTCTCCATGCCGGCCTTGTCGAGAGCAAAACAGATCACGTCGCGGATATGGGGATCATCGTCGACGACAAGAATATGGCGCGGCATCGTCGTCACTGCGGTTGCGGCATTGCGCCGGAAAGCAGGGGCGAGGGCCGGTCGAGATAGGCCGCCAGCCGGAGGTTGCGGAAGCTCCAGGCACGCCAGTTCTGTTGCAGCTCGCGGAAGCGGTCCGCCTCGTAGTGGCGCGAGACGAGGCTTGTTCTCGCGACCGCTCCGGCATCACCCATGTGGTTCAGCACCGTGTCGATTGCCGGGATCGCCTGGGGTCCAAGCGAGCGCAGATAATACCAGTCCAACTCGGATCCTCCATCCATCGCGCGGCTGTGGCTGACGTTGTACTGCGCGATGATTGCAGCGAAGTTGACGAAACAACTGATGTAGAGAACCGCAGAAAGCGTCAGCATGTTGGCACCCAGGAGCCATTCATTGGACTTTTCCAGAGCGATGCGCGCCATGATCAGGATGATGCCGGCGGCGACCAGTCCCATCCAGATGAAGGCGGCGACGCGCCAGTAGGTCAGCGAATAGGCGTCGACATAAAGGTCGAGCCGCAAGATGGACGAGATCACCAGGACGAAATTCTGCACCGACCAGAGATAGACGAGGCCGCGGACACGACGGTCGGCCGAGGTCGCGCTGCCTGGCCGCAGCGCCAGCAGCACAAAGATCGCGGCAAGCAGTGCCGTGACGATGAGGGCGTAGGCACCGCGATGGGCATAGGCGGCGTAGGTGAGCCCCGCGGGTAACTCCACGCCGCCCCACAGATAGGCGCCGTCGAGCACGGTCTGCAGCGCGAAGATGATGTTGAAGACGACAAGGGCGCGCAGAATCGCTGCCGTGCCGAAGATCGACTGGTGTAGGCCGGCCGGTGTATCCACGCTTCCGTGCGCTTCAGCGGCCGGCCGTGGGGTGAAGATGCGCCATTTTGGTGCCCATCCGGGCAAGCGCGGCCTGAGAAAGCTCCAGACGATGCCGGCAACGCCGAGCCAGAAGGCAAGCCGCCAGATGTCGAGAAAGTCGAGAATGACCCTGAGGTCGATGAGCGACATCCAGTAGCCGATGACCGGATTGGCGATGCCGAACAGGGCAACGAACACGGCACCCAGTGCGATCGCCAGCGTCCATGCGGCGAGGCTACCGAGGCGCCGGACCTTGCGGCGTCCGGTCACCTTACGCAGGCGCGCGACGTCGTAGGGCAGCCGGATGGGGACCGCCACGAGGAAGCCGGCGATGCGTTTGAGGCATTCTGCCGGCCCCGAGCGCAGGCGCGCCGAGAGCGACAGCGCGAAGGCCGTCAATCCGATGGTAGCGACCGTGACCGAGAGCGGGCTGACATTTTCGGCAAGCGGGGCAAGAGCCAAAGCGGCGAAGACGATCTTGAGCGCGAGTGGACGGGGATGCGGTGCACGGGAATGAAATGCAATCGCGGCTGCAGCGACGAGGGCTGCGAAGATGAAGAGCGACATGCCCAGGGGTTGCCGGAACAGCAGAAAATCGGCCGCAAGCGTCAGCAGCAATGCGACTGCGACCTTGGTGGATATCGTGCACAGGGAGCGGCTGCGGTTCATGCCCTGCACTCCAGCTTGCGCGGGAGGCTTTTCGGGCCGCGATGCGTGGCCGAGAAGGGCACGATGGTTGCCGGCGGCGCCGGATCAGTCAGCCACCATGCTTCGGTGAGCAGCCGTCTAGGCAGTTGGCGGGGGGGGCGGTTCGATGTCTTTTGCATGCAGCATGTCTGCCGCCGCATCGGGCACGCATGGTGGCCGGAACGAGGAGATGTTCAGGAGATTCGTGCAGATTTCGTGCAGAGCGGCTGGTGGCGGATTGACGTGCCGGAAACGGGCTTGATCAAACCGGGCTCACGAACCCGTCCAGCACCTTCTTCTGGCCGGCCTTGTCGAAGTCAATTGTCAGCTTGTTGCCGTCGATGACTGATATGTTGCCGTTGCCGAATTTCTGGTGGAACACCCGGTCGCCGACGGTGAAGCGGGAGGGTTCCGTCGAGACTGACTTGGCGACCAGTTCGCCGTCGATGGTGCGGCCCTTGACCGAGCCGCGGCCGGCGCCGAAGCCGGAATCGGTTTCGCCATAGCCGATACGCTCGACCGAATGGCCGGAGCGCGAGCCCCAGTTGCGGTCGGTGGCTTCGGTGCGGTTTGCCTGCGCGCGCTGCCAGCCCGGCGTGGCATAGGTGTTGGAGAAGGATTTCTGGCCGACGTCGTCGAAACGCGAGGCGCCGTAGGGATTCTGGCGACCGCCGCCGTAACCGCCATAGGAATTGCCGGCATCCGCCACCTCGACATGCGCCTCGGGCAGTTCGTCGAGGAAGCGCGAGGGGATGGTCGACTGCCACAGGCCATGGATGCGGCGGTTGGAGACGAACCACAGATGCAGGTTCTTCTTGGCGCGGGTCAGGCCGACATAAGCGAGGCGGCGTTCTTCCTCGAGGCCGGAGCGGCCGCCTTCGTCAAGCGCGCGCTGGTGCGGGAACAGGCCTTCCTCCCAGCCGGGCAGGAAGACGGTCTCGAATTCGAGGCCCTTGGCCGAATGCAGCGTCATGATCGAGACGGCGTCGAGCTGCTCGTCCTGCTCGGCGTCCATGACGAGGGCGACATGTTCGAGGAAGGAGCGCAGCGACTCGTATTCCTCCATGGAGCGGATCAGCTCCTTGAGGTTTTCAAGCCGGCCCGGCGCTTCGGCCGAGCGGTCGTTCTTCCACATGTCGGTGTAGCCGCTCTCCTCGAGAATGATCTCGGCGAGTTCGGTGTGGGGCGTGTTGTCGAGCGCCTTCTGCCAGCGCTCGAAATTGGCGGCGACCTCGCGCAGTGCGGCGCGCGGCTTGGGCTTGAGTTCGTCGCTTTCGGCAAGCTGGGCGGCTGCCTGCAGCATCGGCACGCCAAGGGCACGCGCCGTATCATGGACCTGGCGGATGGCGGCTTCGCCGAGGCCGCGCTTGGGCACGTTGACGATGCGCTCGAAGGCGAGGTCGTCGGCACCCTGGGCGACGACGCGGAAATAGGCCATGGCGTCGCGGATTTCCTGGCGCTCGTAGAAGCGCGGGCCGCCTATGACGCGGTAGTTGAGGCCAAGCGTGACGAAGCGGTCTTCGAACTCGCGCATCTGGAACGAGGCGCGCACCAGGATCGCCATGTCGTTGAGATTGTGCTTCTGGCGCTGCAACTGCTCGATCGTCTCGCCGACGGCGCGCGCCTCCTCCTCGGAGTCCCAAGCGGCATGGACATTGACCTTGTCGTCCTCGGGGTCGTTGCGATCGGTGAACAGGGTCTTGCCGAAGCGGCCCTCATTATGGGCGATGAGGTGAGCGGCGGCACCCAGTATGTGGGCGGTCGAGCGGTAGTTGCGCTCGAGCCGGATGACGACGGCGCCGGGGAAATCCTTGTCGAAGCGCAGGATGTTGTCGACCTCGGCGCCGCGCCAGCCATAGATAGACTGGTCATCGTCGCCGACGCAGCAGACATTCTTCTGCCCCGGACCACCTGTTTCCTGGGCAAGCAGCCGCAGCCACATGTATTGCGCGGTGTTGGTGTCCTGGTACTCGTCGACCAGGATGTATTTGAAGCGCTTGTGGTATTCCTTGAGCACGTCAGGGTAGGCGCGGAAGATGCGGATCGGATGACACAACAGGTCGCCGAAGTCGCAGGCGTTCAGCGTCTGCAGCCGGTCCTGATAGGCCTTGTAGAGCTCGCGGCCCTTCCCGTTGGCAAAGGAGCGGGCGTCGCCCTCGGGAATCTCGGCCGGGCCGAGGCCCTTGTTCTTCCAGCCGTCGATCATCATCGCGAACTGGCGCGCCGGCCAGCGCTTGTCGTCGAGGCCCTCGGCCTGGATCAGCTGCTTGATCAGGCGGATGACGTCGTCGGTATCGAGGATGGTGAAGTCGGAGCGCAGGCCGGCAAGCTCGGCATGGCGGCGCAGCATCTTGACGCCGATGGAGTGGAAGGTGCCGAGCCAAGGCATGCCCTCGACGGCTTCGCCAACAAGGTGGCCGATGCGCTGCTTCATCTCGCGCGCCGCCTTGTTGGTGAAGGTGACGGCAAGGATCTGGCTGGGGTAGGCGCGGCCCTGGCTGAGGATATGGGCGATGCGGGTGGTGAGCACGCGGGTCTTGCCGGTGCCAGCACCTGCGAGCACCAGGACCGGGCCCTCGGTGGTCTCGACAGCCTGGCGCTGCTCGGGGTTCAGGCCCTTGAGGTAATCGGGGGCGGCAGGCGCCTGGCGCGCAGCCATGGCGCGCGCGGCGATACCGCTGGGCGCAGGCGTGCTGGCGGCCCTAGGCGGCATCCCGCCGGGCTCGTCGAAAAAGGGCATGTCGTCCGGAAAGTCTGACATTTGCCCCGAATGTAGTGATTCGGGGCGGAAAGGCCAGAAGTGTCTCTGTTTTGTTCTGGTTTTGCCGGGAAAAGCGAGCGGTATTGACCCTGCTGCGGACGCTTTGCTAGCGTGGCTGACGGCTTGATGTGGCCGGCAGTCCGCACCCTTCAGGGGGTATGGCGAACACATCGGACGCTTCCGTCACCTGATCCCAAGGGAATGGTGAGAGCATCGGCAATGCGGGCACTGATGGGATTTCTCGCCACATCCAGAGGATCGGAAGATCATGCGAACCTATCGTGACGCAAAGGCGATGGCGAAAGCCATGCGCGAGGCGCTTGCCCAGAAAAATCTCGAAGTCAGCCACAGCGAGGCGCTGGAGATCGTCGCCCGCCAGTTCGGCGTGGAGACCTGGAACATCCTGTCGAGCAAGCTGGAGAAGGCGGAAGAGCCTTCTGCCGGGGCGGTGAGCTTTACCCAGCCGGTGCCGATCTTCCGCATCTTCGACGAGGACAAGGCGAGGGGCTTTTATGAAGGCTTCCTCGACTGCACGTTCGACTGGGAGCATCGCTTCCACCCCGGTGCGCCGCTCTATTGCCAGGTGTCGCGCGGCGGGCTGAAGCTGCATCTGTCGGAGCATTCGGGCGACGCCAGCCCGGGCGCGACCGCCGTCTGCTACATGAAGGGCGTCGAGGCTTTCCAGAAGGGGCTGATCGCCAAGAACTACAAGTACAACCGCCCGGGCCTGGAGCGGCAGGACTGGGGGCTGGAGTGCCAGGTGATCGACCCGTTCGGCAATCGCATCCGCTTCATGGAAAGCCAGGATTGAAAGCTTGCCCAAGCGCCCGCGCGGACGTCGCGCGGGCGCTTCTTCGTGGTCGCGCCAATCACGCAACAGTGAAACCAACTACATTTGCATACGTTAAACTCCTCGCCTGCGGAACCAGACAGGGAGCGAGAGATGACACGACCTGCCATCACCCAGGCGATGATTGACGCCTATGACGAATACACCCACCTGACGCTCGACCGGCGCGGCTTCATGGAGAAGCTGACCAAGCTCGCCGGCTCGGGCGCTGCGGCCGCAGCAATCGCGCCGCTGCTTACGGCCAACCAGGCGCGGGCGGCGATTGTCGCCGACGACGACAAAAGGCTCAAGGCCGAGGACATCACCTATCCCGGCGGCGCAGGCGAAATGAAGGGCTATCTCGTGCGGCCGGCCGACGCTTCGGGCAAGCTGCCGACGGTCATCGTCATCCATGAAAATCGCGGCCTCAACCCGCATATCCGCGACGTGGCGCGTCGCGTCGCGCTCGAGGGCTTCGTCGCGCTGGCGCCCGACTATCTGTCGCCGCTGGGCGGCACACCAACGGATGAGGAAAAGGCGCGCGAAATGTTCGGCCAGCTCGACGCGGCCCAGACTGTGGCCAATGGCGTCGCCACGGTGGCTTTCCTGAAGGGGCATGAGAGCGGCAACGGCAAGGTCGGCGCCATGGGCTTCTGCTGGGGCGGCGGCACCGTCAACGCCCTGGCGGTCAACGCGCCGGATCTCGCGGCAGGGGTTGCCTATTACGGATCCCAGCCGAAGGACGAGGCCGACATCGCCAAGATCAAGGCAGCCTTGATGCTGCATTATGCCGGCAAGGACGACCGCATCAACGCCGGCATCGACGCCTACAAGGCAGCACTGGAGAAGGCCGGCAAGGAGTTCCAGCTGTTCGTCTATGACGGCGCCCAGCACGCCTTCAACAATGATACCTCGGAGGCGCGCTACGACAAGGCGGCGGCGGAACTCGCCTGGGGGCGGACCGTCGGCTTCTTCAAGGAAAAGCTCGCCTGAGCGGCAACGACACTTGCAGTCGATCAACGGAGAAGCCCGCGCCTGACGGCGCGGGCTTCGTCAGCTGAATGGCTTGGAGCCGGAGTATGATCCGACCGGCTCTCATTTCGGGACCAAGCCCTAGAGCCCGAAATGGCCTTTCAGCGCCGGTACCGCGTCGACAAGTCCGCTGACGGCTTGGGGACCGGCTGCGCCCTTGGCTTCGAGCAGCAGCGTTTCGCCAGCCTGCTCGATCTGGGTCATGTCGAGGCCGAGCGAGCGCAGTTGCGCGATGCCGTTGACCATGGCGCCGGCCTTTTCGCCGAACGAAGCGCCGAGCAGCGAGGTCAGCGAGCCGACGAGACCGCTGCTGCTGTCCTCGCCTGCCATGACGTCGTAGCTGTGGGCGAGTTCGCCGGCACCGGCGATCTTGGTGAAGATGCCGGCGCTGGCGACGCCGCCGGACTCATGCTCGAGCACCGAAAAGATGGTGCCGACGGCCTTTTCGGCGACCGCGGGATCGAGCTTCAACCTCGACGAGACGGTGTTGACGATGTCCTGTGCATTCATCGCGCGCCGCTCCTCAGCCCTGGGCCTTCAGCTTGGTGTTGCACTGGCTCCAGAACTGCGGCCACTTGGCACCCGCGGGCAGGGTGCCGGCCTGCCTTTCGCGCTGCCATTCGGTCGAGCACTCATGGATCCGCTGGCGGAAGGCGACTTCGCCCGCCGTCAGCGGCTTGCCATTGGCCGATGTCGCCGTCATCGCCGGCTTGACTGATGCGAGGCTCGGTTCGGGTGGCGCGGCGCTCGCATCCTCGTTGTCGTCCTTGATGCTTGTGCTGCAACTCGACAGGAAGGCCGGCCATTTCGCACCATTGAGCGTGCCGGCTGCCTTTGCCGCCTGGTATTGCGAGCTGCAGATCTGCTGGGTGGTCTGGTGGCCGGCTGTTGTGCCTGAGACGGCCGCGGTCCTGGTGGTCTTGGAAGTGTTGGTGTTGGCGGGCGCTAGCGCTGACGCCTGCTTGGCCTTGACGGCGGGCACCGTTGCCGGAGCTGCTGTGTTGTTCATCGCCGCGCTGCATTTGGACAGGAATTGCGGCCACTTCTCGCCGTTCAACGTGTTGGCGGTCTTGGCCGCCTGATATTGCTCGCTGCAGGCCTTGGTCGTCGATTGCGCCGCGGTTGCGGCGAAGCCGGGCGTGGCCAGTGCCAGGAAGGCGGCACCGGTCAGGCCGAATGCCTGGGCAAAAACAGTTCTGGGCAGGATCATCGTCTCGTCCTCCTTTTTGGACACAGCTACGCCTTCCCGGAACGAACCACTCGTCCCGACCGGAAACGTGCTCATGGGAGGCATCGGAATGCGTCAGTGGATCGCCATGAGATTGGCGAAGACGCTGCAAGCATGGCGAGGCCAGCGAGGGTTAGCTTGGCCCCGATTGTGGCGGCACTATCGAGGCCGCGGCACCTGACGAAAATTTAAGATTTGGGAAAGGTCGGCGTAAGGCTTCAGGCCACGCCGCGCTTGGAGCGGGCCTGGCGCAGGATGACGCGCCAGCGCAGCATCTCGATCGGGATCGGCCGGTTGTTGTTGGCGATCTCGAACAGCTCGTTGTTGATGTTGCGAAGCGAACGCCAGAAATCATAGTCGCTGATGCGAGGGTCGCAGGCGAGCTTGTTGGCCGTTGCTTCGATGTCAGTGTGCATGCCTTGCCTCAAGCCGTCCGGTGCCCGCCGCCGCGACTCAACTTCGCTTGGTGGGGATTGTCGGAGGGCAGCGAGGGGCGATCAACGAACCTCAGGCTGTGGCGAAGGTTATAAACAGGTAAGGTTAATCGCCTGTGGCTCTGGCGCCACTATGCGGGCTTGCGCCTGATGCCGATCGAGCGGCCGGCGCGCTCGGGCATCGGCAATGCGGTATGCGCCAAGCGCATGGCGTCGAGGCCGGCCATGATGTCTTGCGGGAAGGGGGCGACCTTCGGGCCGCTCATGTCGACATGGAGCGACAGCGTCTCCGACGTCGCCGACAGCCAGCCGTCGACATGGTGCAGTTCCTGGTAGACGCGGAAGCGCTTTTCGTCGTGGTCGAGCAGGTGGAAGGTCGCGGTGACCTTGTCGCCGAGATGCAGTTCCCTGACGTAGCAGACATGGATCTCGGCAGTGTAGGTGGTGAGCTTGCGGTCGCGGGCATAGGCCGCCCCCATCCCAAGCAGGTCGAGCGCTTCCTCGCCGCCGCGGTCGAACAGCACGTTGTAATAGGCCATGTTCATGTGGCCGTTGTAGTCGAGCCAGGCTTTCTCGACCTCCATGACGCTCGAGACGAACGGTGCTGGCATGGAAGATCCTCTTTGACTTGGCCTTTGGTGGCGCTGGACAAACTGACAGGGCTGGCAGATTACCGGAGCATAAGGTGCCAGCAAGGCGCCAGGCTGTTCCAAACGCGGAGGAAAACATGGCTCTGAGCGACCTGAAGGCGATGGCGCGGAACGAGGAGGGCATCGCGGCGGCGCTGGGCATCCTCAAGCAGCAGTTCGGCGAGCGCTTCCAGACCGGTCAGTCGATCCGCGAGCAGCATGGCCACACCACCACCTATCTGCCCAACCAAGCGCCCGATGGCGTGGTGTTCGCCGAAAGCACTGCTGGCGTGCAGGACGTGGTGCGGGTTTGTGCCGCGCATCGCGTGCCGGTCATCGCCTTCGGCACCGGCACGTCGCTCGAAGGCCATGTGAATGCGCCGGCGGGCGGCATTTCGGTCGACACCTCGCGCATGGACAAGATCGTCGCGGTCAATGCCGACGATCTCGACTGCACTGTCGAGGCGGGCGTGACGCGTGAGGCGCTGAACAATTATCTGCGCGACACCGGCCTGTTTTTCCCGATCGATCCCGGTGCGAACGCCAGCCTAGGTGGCATGGCGGCGACCCGCGCCTCGGGCACCAATGCGGTGCGCTACGGCACGATGCGCGAGAATGTGCTGTCGTTGCGCGCTGTCATGGCCGACGGCAGCGAGGTCGTGACCTCGCACCGCGCCAGGAAAAGCTCGGCCGGCTACGACCTGACGCGGCTTCTGGTCGGCTCGGAAGGCACGCTCGGCATCATCACCGAGGTGACGCTCAAGCTGCAGGGCATTCCGCAGGCGATTTCGGGTGGTGTCTGCCCGTTCCCGACTGTCGAGTCGGCGTGCCAGGCTGTCATCACCACCATCCAGATGGGCATTCCTGTGGCGCGGATCGAACTGGTCAATGCGCTGCAGATGCGGGCGATGAAGACCTATTCCAAGCTCGATTATCCCGAAAGCCCGTGCCTGTTCCTCGAATTTCACGGTTCCGACGCCAGCGTTGCCGAGCAGGCTGAGAGCTTCGGCGAGATCGCCGCCGAATATGGCGGCGGGCCGTTCCTGTGGACCAAGGTCGCCGAGGAACGGGCGAAACTGTGGAAGGCGCGCCACGATGCCTACTGGGCGTCGCAGACGCTGAAGCCGGGCGCGCGGGCGCTGTCGACCGACGCCTGCGTGCCGATTTCGCGGCTCGCCGAATGCATTGCCGAGACGGAGGCCGACATCGCGCGGCTGGGGCTGGTCGCACCCATCGTCGGCCATGTCGGCGACGGCAATTTCCACACACTGGTGCTGATGGACCCGAACGACCCGGCAGACATCGGCAGGGCGGAAGAATTCGTCAAGCGGCTGGCCGAGCGGGCGATATCGATGGATGGCACCTCGACCGGCGAGCATGGCATCGGCCAGGGCAAGATGGGCCTGATGGAGCGCGAGCACGGTCATGGCGTTCAGGTGATGCGGGCGATCAAGCAAGCACTCGACCCGCAGAATATTCTCAATCCGGGCAAGGTCTTGCCTGCGGCGGAGTAGGCGTCGAGGCATTGACCTGATGTAGCCGGTGCTGCTACTGCGGCGCCGTCCAACCAGGAATTTTATGCGTAGAGACTTCCATCGCTGAAGCGTCGGCTAGGTGCTGACGGGGCCGAGAGGCCAAAGCGGGCGCTTATGCGCCTTTCTCCATACGCAAATTCCAGGGATAATCCCAATGACACACGCTCACGGCGCGACGATCCGCGCCTATTCCGCCGCTGATTGCGATCGGCTTGCTGACGTCTGGCTCGAGGCTTCGCGCGTCGGCCATCCCTTCATGTCCGAGGCTGACCTTTTGGAGCAGCAGGGCAGGGTCCGCGACATCTACCTGCCGCAGGCCGAGAACTGGGTTGTCGAGCTCGACGGCGAGCCGGCCGGGTTCATCGGCCTGATCGAAGGCTTCATCGGCGGCCTGTTCGTCGATCCCGCATCGCACGGCCACGGGCTCGGCAAGGCACTGGTGCAACACGCCGTGGCGCTGAAGGGTGCGCTCGAGCTGGAAGTCTACGCCGAGAACGAGTCTGCGGTCGGCTTCTATCAGAAGCTTGGATTCTTCGAAACGCTCAGGCGTGACGCCGATGACGACGGGCGGCCGCAGAAGGTGATCCGGATGCGCCGTCCGGCATAGCCGGCTTGACCCCGCCCTGGTTCGGGCGGACAGTCCGGTTGCCCAGGCTTTGGGCAACCGGACTGTGACAGGCGAGGACCAGAACATGGCGGTTTCCAGGAAGCAGGAAGAACGAGCCCTCAGCGAAGACGAGTGGAAGCTGGTGCAGAATTCGCACCACCCGATGGTGCAGGATCTTTCGGATGCCGAACTGCGCGACCTGTTGAAGGCGGTGCGCGAACGGCGCGACCGGGCGCAGGGCGAGGCCAACCGCAAGCGGCGCGAGATGCGCGGCAAGGCAGCCGCCAAGGGTGCGCAGCCAGCGACCAAGGATCATGGCACCAAGGCAAAACTCGGCGTGCTGGCGATGAGCATGCGGCGGCTCAACGGCGAGCATCAGCGGCGGCGGCAGCTGGTGGCGCGTATCGATCTCGTCGAGAACGCGCGCCATGCATTGGCGCTTGCTAAGGAAAAGAAGCCGGCACGCGGCGCGGATTTCAACACGCGGCAGGCGCATCTCGGCATGAGGGCTCTCGAGAACGCGAGGGCGAAAAACCTGGTCAGGCCGATGGAGCGCGGGCGCCTGCGCAAGGCGGCGGCGGTAAGCCAGGCCAAGCGCGACGCCAGGTAGGGCGCTTCAGGCGAGGCCGGCCTGCAAATGACGGATAGCTGCGCTTCCGGTACTCGCGTACTTGAATTTACGCTCCGTTCGTCGCCCAAGAGCGACCCCGGTCTCCACCATGTTCGGCTCGGCCTGACCTGAATCTTGGCGTCTCCATTGGTCCGCTTGCAGAGCCGGCGACGAAGCCGGGCTGACGCGGCGCGACCGCTTTTCACGGGATAGGGCGCCTCGCGGCGTTGACGTGCTGCAGCGCACAGCCCAACATGCCACCAAATGACCACGCTCCTGCGCTTAGTCGCCTGGGACGCATGAAAGATTTGCCCAGAGGCAATGCTCGCTCGCCTGTTTGTCATATTCGGTGGACTGTTCGTACTGGCGCTTTGTGCGGCGCTGGTGGGTCCGTATTTTATCGACTGGTCGGGCTACAAGGCCGACTTCGAGCGCGAGGCAAGCGCCATACTCGGCCGCAAGGTTTCGGTGCAGGGGGAGGTTACGGCACGCATCCTGCCGTTTCCCTCGGTGACATTTTCCGACGTCACCGTCGGCGGCGGCGCCGGCGGCAACAATGCGATGACCGTCGAGACCTTCTCGATGGATGCGGAACTCGCGCCGCTGCTGAGCGGCGAGTTCCTGATCTACGATATGCGGCTGGTGCGGCCGAAGGCGATCATCGACGTCGCCGCCAACGGCGTCGTCGACTGGTCCATCCGCCCGTCGGCACCGTTCGATGCCAAGCAGATCTCGATCGAAAAGCTGACCATCACCGAAGGACAGGTGCGGCTGCGCCACGCGGCGAGCGGGCGCGACCACCTTCTGTCGGAGATCAACACCTCCGTGTCGGCAAGGTCGCTGTCCGGTCCGTGGCGGGTCGATGGCTCGCTGCGCATCGACGGTATGAAGACCCAGCTGTCGGCCTCGACCGGCTCCGTCGACCCGACCGGGCAGATGCGGCTCAGGGTGCGGGCGGCGCCGGAGCGCTACGGCTTCGTGCTCGAAAGTGACGGCAATGCTTCGATGGACAAGGGCAGGGCGCTCTATTCGGGCGGCTTCAGCGTCGTCGAGGCGACCGAAGCGCCAACGGCCAAGGACGGCGAGCAGCCCAAACCGGTCGAGCCGGGCTTTCGCCTGAAAGGCAAGTTCGCGCTCAACCATGCCAAACTCGGCGTCGAGGAATTCCGCTTCGAAAGCGGGCCGCTGGACGACCCCTATACCGCCGACGGCACGGCCGAGATCGACCTGGGCACCGCGCCGCATTTCATGATCACGGCGAATGGCGCGCAGGTGCGTTTCGACGAGGCGGTGGGCGGCGAAAAGGCGGGCGGACCGGGCTTCTCGATCGCGCAGCGCCTGACGGCACTCGAAAAGGTGCTGGTCGAGCTGCCGCGGCCTTCGATCCCGGGCACTGTCGATGTCGACCTGCCGGCGGTCGTTGCCGGCGACACCACGGTGCGCGACGTCAAGCTTTCGGCGGAACCGGGTGAAGGTGGCTGGAAGCTGAAGTCGATGGCCGCGACCTTGCCCGGCCGCACGCGGCTTGAGGCAGATGGTTTCCTGCGCACCGAAAACACGCTCGGCTTCGACGGGCAGATGCTTTTGGCCGTCGGGCAGCCCTCGGGCTTTGCCGCCTGGGTGGCCAAGGATGTCGACGAGGCGGTGCGCAAGCTGCCGGCGGCGGGCTTCAAGGCCAAGGTCAAGCTGACGCGCGAACAGCAGACATTCGACGCAGTCGAGCTGATCCTTGGCAAGGCCAAGTTCACCGGTGAACTGGACAGCATGCTGCCCGACGACGCGCGCGCCTCGGTGACGATGAAGCTCGATGGCGGCGAACTCGACCTCGACGGGTTGCGCGCCTTTGCTTCGCTGTTCGTCACCGACCAGGGCGCCAACCGCTTCAGCGATGCCGACCTCGATCTCGCGGTGAAGGCCGGTCCGGTAAATTTCGCCGGCCTCAGTGCCGAAACTGTCGACACAGCACTTCGGCTTCGCGAGGGCGTGCTGGAGATCGACAAGCTGTCGGTCGGCGGACTGGCCGGTGCGTCGTTGAGCGCCACCGGGCGGATCAAGGATTTTCCCACGGCGCCGACCGGCAATCTCGACGCTTCGGTGGTATCAGTCGACCTTGCACCGCTGGTCGCGCTGGCCGCAAGGCAGGCGCCCGACAACAAGTTGCTGAACGGACTGGCTACCCGTGCTGCGGCCTATCCCGGCTTGCTGGCCGACGCGCGCATCGATTTCGTCGCCAGCGCCGTCGACAATGGCGACAAGACGACAGGGATTGCGCTGAGCGGGCAGGGCGAGGCCGGCGGCTCCGATCTTCTGGCGACGCTGTCGGCGCAGGCGATATCTGGCGCGCTTGCCAGCTCGCAGCTGAAGCTCGAATTCTCCGCCCGCAACGAGGACGCCACCAGCCTGCTGGCGCTGGCGGGACTGCCGGTGCTGCCGCTCGGCATGACCGGGCCGGGTGAATTGGCGTTGACGGTGAAAGGTGCGGTGCAGAATGGCCTCGACGTGACGGTGAGCCTGAAGGGCGAGGAGGCGTCGGCCGGCTTCACCGGAACGGTCGCCTTGCGCGATGGCATCGCCAACCTGAAGGGCCGGGCGACGCTGCAGGCGGCCGACCTGGAGCCGTGGCTGATGACCTCGGGGGTCAGCCTGCCGGGCATGGGGACGGGCACAGAGGTGGAGCTTGCCGCCGATGCCAGCCTTGCCGACGGCATCCTTGGGCTCGACAGGCTCGACGGCACCGTCAATCAAGGTGCGGTGGTCGGCAATCTCAAGGCCGAGCTGGGTGAGGGCACGCCGCATCTCAGCGGGTCGCTGACGCTCGACGAGCTCGATCTCAGGCCGTTCGCCGAAATGACGCTGGGGGCTGCTGCGCTGGAAAGCAGCAACGGGGCGTGGCCGACGGCGGCATTCGCGCCGAAACCGATTGCGCCGTTCAGCGCCGACCTCGAAATCATCGCCGGCACGCTGTTGGCCGAACCGCTGGCGACCGCCAATGACGCGGTGCTGGCGTTGCAGGTCGACAGCCAGGCGCTGAGGCTTTCCAACATCAAGGCCAAGCTGTTTGGCGGTGACCTTGGTGGCCTCGTCGAGCTCAAGAACAATGATGGCACGGCCTTCATTTCGGGCCAGCTGAAGCTCGACGGCGCCGATGTCACAGCTATTCCCTTGGCCAGCGAGATCGGCGGCAAGGGCAATTTCTCGGCGACGCTGTCGGGCAGCGGCAAGTCGGTCGAGGGCCTTGTCGCCTCGCTGTCCGGTTCAGGCACGGCTGACATAAACGGGCTTGTCTTGCCCGGCTTCAATCCCGACGCGTTTGCGCCGCTGATCGCCAAGGCCGACGCGCTTGGCCGCGACATCAATGCGGCGCGCGTCGCCGAATTCGCGCCCGATCTGACCAGTGAGGGTAGCTTCGCCGCCGACAAAGCCGACATCGCCTTCACCATTGCCGGCGGCATCCTCAGGGCACCGCCGCTGACGCTGAAAAACCCGGCGGCGATGCTGAATGCCGATTTGCGCGCCGATCTCAATGACGGTGTCGTCGCTGCCAGTGGCGCGATCAGTTATGTGCCCGGCAAGGAGGAGCTGGTCGGCTCGGAACCGGCGATGAATTTCCAGATCGACGGCGAGCCGGGCGCGACAGTCAAGCTGTTCGACAGCGCGCCGATGGCGCAGTTTCTGACCCAGCGCGCGCTGGAGAAGGAACAGGCGCGCGTCGAGGCGATGCAGGCGGTGCTGCTGGAAAAGCAGCGGCTGCGGCGCGAGACGCGCTATTTTGCGGCCCTCCAGGCCGAACGCAAGCGCATCGCCGAAGAGGCGCGGTTGGCCGAGGAGGCACGGATAAGGGCTGAGCAAGAGGCTAAGGCGAAAGCCGAGGCCGAGGCCGAAAGGCTGAAAGCCGAGCAGGAAGCCAAGGCAAAGGCCGAGGCTGAACGTCTGCGCGCCGAGGAAGAAAAGCGCGCCACAGAGGCCGCTGCGAAAGCCAAGGCCGAGGCGGACAAGGAACAAGCACGGCTGGAAGCCGAGAAGGCACGCCACGCAGCGGAAGAGAAGCTGCGGCTCGAGGCCGAGGAGAAGGCAAGGCTTGAGGCTGAGGCGGCCAAGCCTAAGCCCGCGGCCGAGATCGAGCGGGCACCGTTGCCTGAAGTCCGGCCGATGGATGCGCCCGTGGACGTCGCCCCGGCACCGTCCGCGCCACCCGCCCAAGCGCCGGTGAAGAAGAAGCTGGAACCGCTCAGCCTCGACGATTTCTTCAAGTCGCTGCAGAGCCAGTAGGCAGGCGTCGCTGGCCGATGGGCAGGCGCTGATGCGTCAGCCGACCTAGGCGTTTTTCAGAATGTCGTTGATGCGGTGGCAATGGCATTGGGGTCGCGCGCAGGCGCGCCTCAGATCTCGTTCGCAGTGCGCTTGGCCTGTTCCAACACGAACAGCCTGAGTGCCGAGGAGAGATTCGCCTCGCGCCGGCGCTGGGCGTCGACTTCGGCGACGAGGGCGGCCAGCGTCATGTCGCGCGCTGCCGATATGGCCAGGAGGTCGTCGTAGAAGGGCTTTTCGAGTGAAAAGCTGGTGCGGTGGCCGCGGATCGTCACCGAGCGCTTTTCGACAAGGCTCACTGGTCGGATTTCTCGGGATCGCGCTCACGGCGGTGGCCGTCGACGAATTTGTCGGCGCGCTCGGAGGTCAACTGGTCGCGCTGCTTCTCGGCCTTGGTGCGGCCGTGCAAAGCGCGGTTGCGGTCAGCAACAGTTTCGCGCTCGGCCCGCGCCTTCTGCTTCTTGAACTGGCGAAGATTGACGATGTCGGCCATGCGACCTCGCCTTGGCTACTTCTTGCGGAAAGCGTCGAGCGAGACGACGTCGGCACCCTTGCCGTGAGCGGGCTCTTCGACGGTTTCCTTTTCGGTCGTGCCGGTCTTCTTCTTCGGTGCGGGCTTGCGCTCGGCAGGCTTGACCACAGCGATCGGCTCAGGCTTGGCGGCAACCTCTTCGGGAACCGCGGCCGCCTCGGCCTTGACCTCGAATTCGAGTTCGAAGTTGACCGAGGGATCATAGAAGCCGCGCACGGCGGAGAAGGGGATTTCAAGCTTTTCCGGAACGTCGGAGAAGGACAGACCAACTTCGAAGCCGGTATCGGTGACCTTGAGGTCCCAATACTGGAACTGGATGACGATCGTCATCTGCTCGGGATAACGCTCATGCAGGCGCGACGAGATGCGCACGCCCGGCGCGCCGGTCATGAAGGTGATGAAGAAATGGTGGTTGCCCGGCAGGCCTGTGCGCGCGACTTCCGCCAGGACCTTGCGCATGACGCCACGCAGTGCCTCCTGGGCGAGAATGTCGTAGCGGATCTGGTCTTCGGCCATATGTAGATGCGGGTCCGATTGAATCGTCTCCCTACCTGTAATCAAGCTTGAGGCCGGCGTAAACCGGATATAGCTCCGTATTTGAGGATTGGAATTCCAACCGGCACGCAGCCGAAAGCCGCGGGCTGAAACGGACGCCCGTCCTGTTCAAATTATGCCGGGCGCGGCTTGCCGTAGGCGCGCAGGAAACAGCGCACGGCGTTGGTTGCAGCGGTGCGCAACTGCGCTTCCGAGACGGTGTCGCCGAAGATCAGCGCCATCTGCAGGTCGGCGTTGACGAGGGCCAGGAACTGGCGTGCGGCGACGTCGGGATCGTCAAGATCGAGCCAACCGGACAAAGCGAGTCGGGCGAATCGCGCGGCAAGTGCTGCCCAGGTCTTGGCCGGGCCATGCTCGCGCCAGCCGGCAAACAGATCCGGGTAGCGTTCGCCTTCGGTCTGCAAAAGCTTGCGCAGGAACTTGCCGTCGCGGTTGCACATGCAGTTCTGGTTGAGCCGAACTGCGAACTCGACGAGCTCGGCCTCGAGGTCGACCGGCTTGTCGGGGAAGGTGGCCAGCGTTTCGAAAACGCCCGCATTGATGCGTTCGGTGATTTCCCGGACTACCGCGACCAGCAGGTTCTCCTTATCGCCATGGTGATTGTAGACGGTCTGGCGCGACACGCCGGCCTCGGCGGCGATGAGGTCGATATTGGCGCCGGCAAAGCCTTCGCGGCAGAAGACGCGTGCCGCGGCGTCGAGGATCGAGAGCCGCTTGGCGGTGTGGCTGCGGGCTACCGCAATGTCAGGAGTGATGGCAGGTGTCATGGAATTTTTATATATAGGTGATTGACGATTTGGACAAGTCTGTCTAAAAAAGTGGACGCAACGCTGAGATGCCGGTTCGGGAGGAGTCGGAATCTCGTGTTAC
Organism: Aminobacter sp. LjRoot7; assembly: GCF_964252895.1. NCBI lineage: Bacteria > Pseudomonadati > Pseudomonadota > Alphaproteobacteria > Hyphomicrobiales > Phyllobacteriaceae > Aminobacter > Aminobacter sp. LjRoot7. Next base: position 271,735 of record NZ_CAXUPX020000001.1, on the reverse strand, counting down.
CAAACGTCCTTGGATTACACGTCGCCGTGGTTTCACGGCGGAAACCCGATCCGAAAGAACCACATCATGACACCCCAATTTCTCCGCGTAGCGGTCGTGCTCGGCCTTTTGTCGGCCATCGGCCCGTTCGCCATCGACATGTATCTTCCCGCTCTGCCGACGATCGGCGCCGATCTCAACGCCGGTACTGCCGCCGTGCAGATGAGTCTGCTTGTCTTCTTCCTGGCCATGGGCCTGGCGCAGATCGTCGTTGGCCCGATCTCCGATATGATCGGCCGCAAGGCGCCGCTCTACATTGGCCTTGTCCTGTTTGCCATTGGCGGCGTGGGTGCGGCACTCGCGCCCAACATCGAATGGCTGATCTTCTTCCGGGTCGTCCAGGGCCTGGGTGCCTCGGCCGGCATGGTGGTGCCACGCGCCATCGTGCGTGACCTGCACACCGGAACCGAAGCGGCCCGGCTGATGTCGCTGCTGATGCTGGTGTTTTCGGTGTCGCCGATCCTTGCGCCGCTGACCGGTTCGCTTGTCATCGAGGGTTTTGGCTGGCGCGCCGTGTTCTGGGTCGTCACCGCTGCCGCAGTGCTTGCGCTGGTGCTGTTGTCGACGTCGCTCAAGGAAACGCGGCCCGTCGAACATCGCGCCGAAAGCTCGGTCGGCAGCGCGCTCAGCGGCTACCGCTTCCTGCTTGGCGACCGCAATTTCCTTGGCCTGACCTTCATCGGCGGCTTCGGCATTGCCAGCTTCTTCGTCTATCTCGCCAACTCGTCGTTCATCCTGATCGACCACTACGGCCTGTCGCCGTCGGTCTACAGCGTGTTCTTCTCGATCAACGCTGTGGCTTTCATCGGCATGTCGCAGCTGACGGGCTTGCTGACCGAGCGCTTCGGGCTGCAGCGGGTGGTGCGGGTGGCGGTTGTCGGTTACGCCACGATGATGGTCATCCTGCTGGCAGTGTTTGCCACGGGCGTCGACCGCCTCGACGTGCTCGCTGTGCTGCTGTTCATCGGCTACGGCTTCCTCGGCCTCGTTATCCCGACGACCTCGGTGCTGGCGATGGAAGAGCATGGCGAAATCGCGGGAACCGCCTCGGCACTGATGGGTACGCTGCACTTTGCCACCGGTGCTGTCGCCATGGCGGTGGCCGGCCTGTTCTTTGACGGCACGCCGCTGCCGATGGTGTTCGGCATCACCATCTCCGCCGTCATAGCCTTCGTTCTGGCGCAGGTGACGCTTGGCCGCAGGCGTGAAGTGGCCGTCGAAGCGCCTGCTGAATGAGCTTTTTAGCGAGGCCGGGCATCCCGTCCGGCCTCGTTTCACGTCATCGTGACGCACACCTGACGGCTGTCGCCGTCGCTTCACACAACCTCGATAGCGTTTGTTTACACTCAGCCGGTAAGTCGTTGCGAAGACCACCGGAAGTAGAGCCGAAACGCTCGAGGCTGTAGAAAATCTTGCAATTCATCCCCTCTGCCTTGCTGCTGTTGTTTGCGGTGACATTCATTTGCATCTGGCTGCTTGAGCGCCGGCGCAAGCACTTGCTGTTGTTTGCGCTGGCGTTCCTGACGATCAGCGCGGCAACCGTCGTGCAGTTTGCCTTGTGGCCGGCTGACATCGGCTACAACACCATCATGTGCGCAGCGCTCTATTCGGCGGCGCCGCTGCTCCTGGTCCAGGGCGTACTGCTACGCTCGGGGCAATCGATGGCGCGGGCCGAGCAGGCGGCTTGGTTTGGTGGCATCGTCGTCATCCTGACGTACTTCTATTACATCCAGAATGATCTCGCCGTTCGCGTCTATGTCCTGAATTTCGGCATGGGCGGCATCCTGCTGAGCGGCGCATGGAAGCTCAGGCATCTCGTGCGCGGCAATGTCGTCGATCGGGTCATGCTGTGGCTGCTGCTGGGCCTGGGCGCGACCTTCGTCGGCCGCACCTTGTTGACTGGCGGTTCGGTGCCGACCGACGATGTCGATGCCTTCTTCCAGTCTGCCTTCTGGATCTGGGCGCAGTTCGCCATGTCGGTGCTGGGCGTGGCGATGGGGCTCGCGCTGGTGGTTGTCGCCTGCGGCGACGTCATCCTGGCGCTGAAGGCCGAGCGCGACAGCGATCCGCTGACCGGGCTTCTCAATCGCCGCGGCTTGCAGGGCAAGACCCTGCGCCTGTTCGCAAAAGGCGTGGGCAAGCCTTTGAGCATCGTTGCCTGCGACATCGACCGGTTCAAGGCGATCAACGACGGCTTCGGCCATGCTGCTGGCGACGTCGTTCTGTCTGGTGTTGCTGGGGTCATCAAATCGAAACTGCGTGCGGGCGACATCGCTGCGCGCACCGGCGGTGAGGAATTCGTCATCGTGATGAAGGACGCACCGGTCGACGATGCTTTCGGCCTGGTCGAAACGCTGCGCCGCGAGATCGCGAGCGTACGTTTTGCCGGCATGCCCGATGATTTCGCGGTAACGTGCAGCTTCGGCATCGCCAAACTGCATGCCGGGGAGGGCCTTTGGGATGCCATCGGCCGCGCCGACAAGGTTCTTTATGCCGCCAAGCGCGCCGGCCGCAACCGCACCTTCGCCGAAGGGCTGCAGCTTCCGAACGCGGCGTGATTCGTCAGGCCTGGCGGGTGTTGTCGAGTATGAAGGCCAGCCTGCCTTCGACCGAGGCCTTGGGGACCTCGACCAGCTCATAGCCGCAGGCGGCGTAGGTCGCGACCATGCTGGCATGGGTGCGCCGCGCCTCGTCCTCGTCCTGCTTGCGCTCGCTGTCCTGCGCAAAGATCTCGGGCCAGTGCGGCAGGATGAACACCTTGCGGTTGTAGCGGAATTCCCTGGCGGCCTGTTCGACATGCGCCGGCACCGGCATGCCGATGAGCCTGAGATAGCCGATGACGTCTGGTACGCCACGGTCGAAGAAAACGCGGCCGGGTGTTGCCGCGGCGATGGCGTGCGAGCGCATTTCCCATGACAGCATCAGTTCGGCGAACAGCGCGCGGTCGTGCCAGGGCAGGGCCGTGCCCGATATCGCCACCTGGTCGCGGATGATGCCGCGTCCGGCCTCGACCGACGTGGCGTAGCCGGCGGCCGAAAGGCGTTCGATCAAGGTTGTCTTGCCCGATCCGGGGCCGCCGGTGAGCACGTAGAAGCGGTTGGAGTTGTGGGGCATGAAAAGTCTCCGGATGAAGGGGGGCCGGCTATGGCAAGTCGACGATGCCTGGGACTCAGCCAGAGCGTCGTTAGTGCATCCATTCGGACGCTCGGCGCACCGGGCAAAAGCCAGGCAACGGCAAACCTGCGTCGGCCGGCGATGAGAATGTCTTGGGAGATTTGGGGGAGAGAAGTGGAGGTTTCTGTTGCCAGGTACCTCCGAACCCCGCCTAGAAGTGCGAACCTCTAGGGCTTAATTTGAAGCTATCGCACAGCTTACGCTGCGAGACGTGCTTCCGCATAGTTGTCGTTTGCAACTACAAGTTTAGCCCGATAACGGTGGTACAATGCCGGGCAAAAGTCCGATCTTTACACCCTCGTCGATCCTATTTCGCCCCCAGCAAAAATCGTCGTTCGACTGTGCGACGACTTTTGGTGGAGGCGCCGGGTACCGCCCCCGGGTCCGAATGGCTTATTTCATCGGCAGTTTATCGCCATAGTCAGTCAAGCTGACGAACCCAATATAGGGAGGCCGGTCGCAAAATGGAAGGCGGGAAAGGCAAGTGATAACAGCCATTCGCAACAGATTTATGAGGCCACGCGAATAGGCAGGGTTGACTCGCGCGATGCGCGAACCGAAGCTTCGGCCCGCTGGGGATGTCCGTGAAGTACCTGAACCGGTCTAAGCCGGGCCCCTGCGGGAGATGAGATCAATTCGTCGACGAGGGGAATTCACATGACCGATTATCTTGCAGACGTGAAGAAATACGACGCGGGCGCCAAGGAAGAGGTGGTGACCAAGATCGTCAAGCACCTGGGCATCGCGCTCCGGAACCGCGATTCTTCGCTTGTCTCGTGCACCGACCCCAAGGAACTCGATCGCGTCAAAGCCGGCTGGATTGCCAAGAAGCTCGGCGTCGAGGATGCGAAGAAGGCGGACGGCGCGCTGGAAAAGGTCTGCAAGGCGATGTCGGCTGACAACACCAAGAACCGCGTCACCTTCTATTACCTGGTGGCCAAGGAGTTGGGCAAACTCGGCTCGCTCTAGGCACTCTACCCGAGCTCTATCCTCCCCGCGCCGGGCCAATGCCCGGCGTTGGTATTTCTGGCATTAGCTGCGCGGTGCGGGCTGGCCGCGCTTTCGTTGCCTCTGACGGCCTTGGTCCGCTATGATCGAAGGCCCTCCGAATCGAGCCCGACCGATGCGCCAGTATCTCGACCTTCTCAGCCACGTCCTTGAAAACGGCAGCGACCGCGGTGACCGCACCGGCACCGGCACGCGCTCAGTGTTCGGTCATCAGCTGCGTTTCGACCTGGCGCATGGCTTTCCTGTCGTCACCACCAAGAAGCTGCATCTGAAGTCGATCATCCACGAACTGCTTTGGTTCCTCGCGGGCGACACCAACATCAAGTATCTCAACGACAACGGGGTCTCGATCTGGGACGAATGGGCCGACGAGAACGGCGACCTCGGCCCGGTCTATGGCAAGCAGTGGCGGTCGTGGCCGACGCGCGACGGCGGCGAGATCGACCAGATTGCTCTTTTGCTCAACCAGATCCGCAAGAACCCCAATTCGCGCCGGCTGATCGTGTCGGCATGGAATCCGGAAGAGGTCGATGCCATGGCACTGCCGCCGTGCCACTGCCTGTTCCAGTTCTATGTCTCCGACGGCAAGCTGTCTTGCCAGCTTTACCAGCGCTCGGCCGACATTTTCCTCGGCGTGCCGTTCAACATCGCGTCTTATGCGCTGTTGACGATGATGGTGGCGCAGGTGACCGGGCTGAAGCCGGGCGATTTTGTCCATACGCTTGGTGACGCGCATATCTACCACAACCATTTTGACCAAGCGCGCGAGCAGCTGACGCGCAGCCCCAAGACGCTGCCGACGATGTGGATCAATCCCGAGGTGAAGGACCTGTTTGCCTTCCGCTTCGAGGATTTCAGGCTCGAGAACTACGTCGCCGACGCCACGATCCGCGCGCCGATTGCAGTGTGAGGCCGGGCATCAGCCTGCCTGTTCTTCGCGGATAAAGTTGAGATGCCTTTGGGGCGCGAGGATTGAGCGCTCCGTCGAAGGCCGAGGGAAAGGAAGCGGCGGCAGATGGATGTGGCGATCTACGTGGCGATAGCCGAGAACGGTGTCATCGGGCGCGAAAACGGCCTGCCGTGGAAGCTGTCGAGCGATCTCAAGCGCTTCAAGGCCGACACGATGGGCAAGCCGATCATCATGGGACGCAAGACCTATGAGAGCTTTCCCAAGCGTCCGTTGCCGGGGCGGCTGAACATCATCGTCACTCGTGACAAGGAGTTTCGCGCCGAAGGTGCTGAGGTTGTGCATTCACTGGAAGACGCCATCACGCTTGGTACCGCCAAGGGCCGCTGCATGCCTGGCGTCACCGAAATCTGCGTCATCGGCGGCGGCGAGATCTACCGCCAGGCGCTGCCGCTGGCCGACCGGCTGCATGTCACCCATGTCATGGCCTCGCCCGACGGCGACACGCGCTTTCCCGCGATCGATCCTGATATCTGGGCGGTGACACGCGTCGAAGATTTCCCTGCTGGCGAAAAAGACAGCCATGCGACACGCTATACGGTTTACGAGAAGCGCCACGACGTGCATTGAGGGTGTGATTTCATACATTTGTAGTGGAATCCGAGGCACTTCAAGGGCATCGCGTTGAAAGCGCTTGCCCGCATCCCTATAGATGGTGTCAGTAATTGCGCGGCCGTCTCAGGCGTGGCTGCCATGGTTTCGTAGTCGAAAGGACATTCATGCCCTGGAACAATCAAAGTGGAGGCGGCGGCGGCGGCCCTTGGGGTGGCGGCGGCGGCAATAATGGCGGCGGTGGCCCCTGGGGGCAGGGACCACGTCCAAGCGGGCCGCAGGGTTCGCCTCCCGATCTCGAGGACATCATTCGCCGGGGCCAGGACAAGCTGAAGCGGGCGCTGCCCGGTGGCGGCGGTTCGACGGGCGTGCTGTTCGGCCTCATCGGCGCCGGCCTGATCGCCTTCTGGGCGTTCCAGTCGGTCTACACGGTGCAGCCTGACGAGTTGGCGGTCGAACTGCGTTTCGGCAAGCCGAAGCAGGAACTGTCGCAGCCGGGCTTGCACTTCCATTGGTGGCCGATCGAGACGGTCGAGAAGGTCAACACGGCTGAAAAGCTGGTCAATATCGGCGAAGTGCGTGGCAGCACGTCTTCCGGCCTGATGCTTTCGGGCGACCAGAACATCGTCGACGTCAAGTTCTCCGTCGCCTACCAGGTGTCGGATCCCCAGGCCTACCTGTTCAAGGTCTCGGAGCCCGACATCATGGTTCGCCAGATCGCCGAGAGCGCGATGCGCGAAGTCGTCGGCCGCCGTCCGGCGCAGGACATCTTCCGCGACGACCGCCAGGGCATTGCCGCAGGCGTTCGCGACATCATCCAGGCGACCCTCGACCAGTATGGCGCGGGCCTGGCCGTCAACGCGATCTCGATCGAGGACGCGGCACCGCCGCGTGAAGTGGCCGATGCGTTCGACGAGGTGCAGCGCGCCGAGCAGGACGAAGACCGCTTCGTCGAGGAATCCAACCAGTATTCCAACCAGAAGCTCGGCCAGGCGCGCGGTGAAGCGGCTCAGGTCCGCGAAGACGCGGCAGCCTACAAGAACCGCGTTGTCCAGGAAGCCGAAGGTGAGGCCCAGCGCTTCATCTCGGTCTATGACGAATATGCCAAGGCGCCCGACGTGACCCGCAAGCGCCTCTATCTCGAAACGATGGAAAAGGTGCTTCAGGGCTCCGGCAAGGTGATCGTCGAGCAAGGCAACGGCCAAGGTGTAGTGCCCTATCTGCCGCTGCCTGAACTGCAGAAGCGCGCTCCGGCGGCGGGAGGCAACTAATGTCCAATCGTCTTCCCATCATCGGCGTTCTCGCCGCTATCATCCTGTTTTTGATCTGGTCGTCGATCTTCGTGGTCAACGAGCGCCAGCAGGCCATCGTGCTGCGCTTCGGCGAGATCGTCGACGTCAAGACCGAACCGGGCATCTACTTCAAGGCGCCGTTCTCGATGTTCGAGGCCGACAACGTCCAGGTCATCGAGGACCGCGTGCTGCGCCTCGACCTCGACGACATCCGCGTCCAGGTCTCGGGCGGCAAGTTCTATGACGTCGATGCTTTCATTGCCTATCGCATCAACGATGCCCGCAAGTTCCGCTCGACGGTGTCGGGTAGTGTGGAACTGGCCGAGCAGCGCCTGCGCACCCGCTTCGACGCGGCCCTGCGCCGGGTCTACGGCGTGCGCGGCTTTGAATCCGCACTCTCGGAAGAGCGCGCGGCAATGATGCGCGAGGTTCGCGACCAGTTGCAGCCCGACGCGACTTCGCTCGGCCTGGAAATCCAGGACGTCCGCATCCGCCGTACCGACCTGACCCAGGAAGTGTCGCAGCAGACCTTCGACCGCATGAAGGCCGAACGTCTGGCCGAGGCCGAAAGGCTGAGGGCACGCGGCCGGGAAGCGGCGCAGCGCATCCGCGCCCGCGCCGACCGCGAAGTGGTCGAGATCGTCGCCGAAGCGCAGAAGGAATCGGAAATACTGCGCGGTGAAGGCGAAGCCCAGCGCTCCGCAGTGTTCGCCGATGCGTTCAACCGCGATCCGGAGTTCTTCGACTTCTACCGGTCGATGAGCGCCTACGGCACCGCGCTGAACGCCGACGGCACGACGATGGTGCTGTCGCCGGAATCGGAGTTCTTCCGCTACTTCCGCAACCCCGACGCCAACAAGGCAACGCCGGCGCCTGCCGCCGGTGCGGCCGCTCCCGCCGCCAGCAACTAAGCAGTGCGGGACTTTATCGTCGCCATGGGCCTTGTCCTCGTCATCGAGGGCCTGGTCTATGGCGGCTTTCCTGCCGTGGCCAAGAGGATGGCCGCGCAGGCGGCCGAAATGCCCGAGGCAGTGCTCCGGACAGTCGGTCTTGCCGCACTCGTCATCGGCGTCGGCATCGTCTGGCTCGTCAGGGGATAACGGACGATTTATCCCGTGCCCGTAGCAATGGTCGCAAACAGGCCTTATTTGTTTCCATCATGACGCTTCGCGCTCGGACGGCCCGGCGCGATCAATGCCATGACAGCCCCGGGAGGCTTCCCTTATGATTTCCACGCCCCTTTTGCGCGCCATGCGAAAGGCCTCTCTGGCCGCCACCACGGCGCTGATGATCAGTGCCGCGGTCGCACCGTCCTTTGTCACGCCCGCGCTGGCGCAGGGTCCTGAGTCTGTCGCCAACCTCGCCGAGGGCCTGCTGGGCGCTGTCGTCAACATCTCGACGTCGCAGACCGTCAAGGGCAGCGGAGGTGAGAGCGGTGAGGACGAGAACGCGGTTCCGATGCCGCAGCTTCCCGAGGGATCGCCGTTCCAGGACTTCTTCGACGAGTTCTTCAAGAACCGCGAAGGCCAGAACAATGGCGGTTCGCAGAAGGTGCAGTCGCTCGGTTCCGGCTTCGTCATCGATGCCGAAAAGGGCATCGTCGTCACCAATAACCACGTCATTGCCGACGCCGACGAGATCGAGGTCAATTTCTCCGACGGGTCGAAGCTGAAGGCCGAGTTGGTCGGCACCGACACCAAGACCGACATCGCGGTGCTGAAGGTCGACCCCAAGGCCAAGAAGCTGACGGCTGTGAAGTTCGGCGATTCCGACAAGATGCGCATTGGCGACTGGGTGATGGCCATCGGCAACCCGTTCGGCCTCGGCGGCACGGTGACCGTCGGCATCATTTCGGCGCGCAACCGCGACATCAATTCCGGCCCCTATGACGACTTCATCCAGACCGACGCCGCGATCAACCGCGGCAATTCGGGCGGGCCGCTGTTCAACATGGATGGCGAGGTCATCGGCATCAACACGGCGATCATCTCGCCCTCGGGCGGTTCGATCGGCATCGGCTTCTCGATCCCGGCGGAGATCGCTGTCGGTGTGGTCAACCAGCTGTCCGAGTTCGGCGAAACCCGCCGCGGCTGGCTCGGCGTGCGCATCCAGCCTGTGACCGACGACATCGCCGAGAGCCTCGGCATGGCGACCGCCAAGGGCGCGCTGATTGCCGGCATCATCAAGGGCGGGCCGGTCGACAATGGCCAGATTCTGCCCGGCGACGTGGTGATCAAGTTCGACGGCAGGGACGTCGTCGAGATGCGCGACCTGCCGCGCGTCGTTGCCGAAAGCCCCGTCGGCAAGGCCGTCGACGTGGTGATCGTGCGCAAGGGCGTCGAGCAGACCGTCAAGGTGACGCTCGGACGGCTCGAGGACGGCGAGAAGCTGGCCGAAGGCGAAGCCGCCAAGCCGGAAGAGGGTGCCGATAAGGGCGCCGAGGTGGCCACGGCCAGCGTGCTCGGCATGACCATCGGCGAGCTCAACAGCGACGCGCGCGCCAAGTTCGGCATCGCCGCCGAGGTGTCGGGCGCGGTCGTCACCGCTGTCGCCAAGGATTCGGCCGCAGCCGAGCGCGGCATCGTCGCCGGTGAGGTGATCACCGAGATCGCCCAGGAATCGGTGTCGACGCCGAAAGAGGTGACCGACCGCATCGCCGCACTCAAGGAGCAGGGCCGCAAGAACGCGCTCCTGATGCTGGCGTCCAAGAGTGGCGAATTGCGTTTCGTGACGATCCGGATGGATTGATTCCGGAAATCCGGACAAGTCCCTGAAAGACAACAAAAAGGCGGCTAGTTGGCCGCCTTTTTCCGTACTTGCCACTGGCTTCGGCTGAGGCTGTAGAAGACGTGGCGCTTGAGTTCCGGGTGCGTGCCGGGAACGCGCGGGTGGTCGAAGTCGCGGGACGGTTCGGCCTGCATGCCGAGGCGCTGCATGACTGCCGTCGAGCGGTGGTTGTTCCATACGGCGAAGGATACGACGTCGTCGTCGCCGATCGTCTCGAAGGCAAATGCGAGCCAGGCTTCCGCCGCCTCGGTGACGTAGCCCTTGCCCCAGAATTCGGGTGCGAGACGCCAGCCGATTTCCAAAGTGCCCTTTGGGATGTAGGGCTCGAGGTCGGTGTGCAGGAGGCCGACAAAGCCGATGCATTCGCCTGACGCGGCAATCTCGGCGGCGGCGAAGCCGAAGCCGTCGCGCTCGACGTTGCCGCGAAGCTTGTCGAAAAGTTCGTCGCTTTCGGCGCGGCTGCGGCGCATGCCGAAGAATTCCATCACCTGCTCGTCCGAATTGATGCGGTGGAACAGGGCGCGGTCGCGCTCTTCCCAGTTGCGCAGGATCAGGCGTTGGGTGCGGATTTCTTTCATCGCGTGAATTCGCGGGCGCTGTAGCCCTGGAGATAGAGCAGGGCGGTGAGGTCGGAATTGTCGATGCGGATCTTGGCCTCAGCGGCCACCGACGGCTTGGCGTGAAGGGCAACGCCCGAGCCGGCGAGGCGGATCATGTCGAGATCGTTGGCGCCGTCGCCGACGGCGATGGCATCGGCCGGCGTCAGGCCAAGGCGTGCGGCAATCTCGTTCAGCGCATCGGCCTTGGCGGCGCGGCCAAGGATCGGTTCGGACACCTTGCCGGTGAGCTTGCCGCCTACCTCGATCAGGTGGTTGGCGCGGTTCTCGTCGAAGCCAAGCTTGGCGGCGATGCGCGAGGTGAAGACGTCGAAGCCGCCGGAGACCAGTGCCGCATAGCCGCTATGCGCTTTCATGGTGGCGACCAGCGTCTTGCCGCCGGAGGTGAGCGTCAGCCTGGTGTCGATGATGCGGTCGATGACCGAGGCGTCGAGGCCGGCGAGCAGAGCGACGCGCTCGCGCAGCGCCGGCTCGAAGGCGATCTCGCCATTCATCGAGCGCGCGGTGATGTCGGCGACGCGGTCCTTGACGCCGATCTCGTCGGCGAGCTCGTCGATGCACTCCTGCTCGATCATCGTCGAATCCATGTCGGCGATGAGGATCTTTTTCCTACGTGTCGCGTTGTCCTGGATGGCGAAATCGATGGCTTCGCCGGAGAGCGTGGCGGCGAGCGCCGCATGGGCGTCCTCGGCCGAAAGTCCCTGTGGCAGCGTGATGTCGCAGGCAACCGCCTCGGCCAGCCACACAATGCCGCTTGCGCCGAGGGCGCGAGAGGCCTTATCGGCAAGGGACGGAGCCAGCAGAGCGCGGTCCGGATGGGAAATCAGCGTGGCGATCAGCGGCATTGAAAATTCCGGAATTAGCGAGGGGCGCATCAAGAACGCGACCCTGATAGCCGGGCCAACCGCCAGCGGCAAGTCGGCGTTGGCGCTCGAGCTCGCCGAGCGCGACGGCGGCGTCATCGTCAATGCCGATTCGATGCAGGTCTATGGCGTGCTCGACGTGCTGACGGCGCGGCCAGGTGCTGATGACCTGACACGCGTACGCCACTTCCTCTACGGCCATGTCTCGCCGGCGACCGCCTATTCGACCGGCAGCTGGCTGCGCGACGTTGCCGTTGTGGCCGACAGCGGCCTGTTTGCCGAGAAGCCGCCGATCTTCGTCGGCGGCACCGGGCTCTATTTCCGGGCGCTGGCCGAGGGCATTTCCGATATGCCCGACATTCCTGCCGAGATCCGCGATCGCTGGCGCTGGCGCCTCAACGAGGAGGGCGCGCCCCGGCTGCACCGCGTGCTGATGCACGTCGACAGCGAGGTGGCGATGCGGCTGAAAGCTAGCGATGGCCAGCGCATCGTCCGTGCCTTGGAGGTGCTGGAGGCGTCGGGCCGCTCGATCCTGAAATGGCAGGCCGACAAGGGCCATCCGCTGATCGACCTTGCCACGGCGCGTTTCATCGTCATCGAGCCGGAACGCGACCTTCTGATCAAGCGCATCGACCAGCGTTTCGACAGGATGATCGAGGCCGGCGCGCTGGACGAGGTCAAGGAAATCTTGGCGATGCGGCTTGCGCCCGAACTGCCGGCGATGAAGGCGATCGGCGTGCGCGAACTGGCGGCGGCCATGGCCGGCGAGATGAGCTTCGACGAGGCGATCGAACGCGCCAAAATCGCCACGCGGCAATATTCGAAGCGGCAATCGACGTGGTTCCGCAACCAGTTCGGGCCGGAATGGCAGCGGATCGGCGGCGAGGCCGGCCGGGCTTCCGATGGGGCTGATGCATAGGAAGTGCCGGCCTGGATTAACCGTCCGTAAGGCGCGACATGACATAACCCCAACTGGGGTTCCACTAGGATCATCATGCGCTTTCACCGGGCTGAAACCGCGTTTTTCATCTTCAGTGCGCTGATATTGTCGGCGGCGCTGGGGATTTTCTATGCCTGGAGCCAGATCCAGGGATCGGCCGATGCACTATACACGCCCGGCTGGGTTCAAAGTATCGAAGCGGTCGAGCGGTTGCTGTTCATGATCGCGCTGCTTTTGAGTGGAACGCTTGTCTACGGCGCATTCTTCATTTTCCCGCAGATCCGCACCCAGGTGAAGGAAGGCGGCGAACTGCGCGAGATGACGGCGTCGCTGAGCGAGCGTTCGCGCACCCTTGAACAGGCGGCACTCACCGACGGCCTGACCGGAATGCAGAACCGGCGCTATTTCGACGATGCGCTGAGGGAATATCTCGGCGAGTTCCGCCGCATCGACAGGCCCGTCGGGCTGATGATCCTCGACCTCGACCACTTCAAGCAGGTGAACGACACCTACGGACACGACGCTGGCGACGAGGTTCTGCGCTCGGTCGCCAAGTGCCTCAAGAGCATGACCAGGTATCACGACGTGGTGGCGCGGCTCGGCGGCGAGGAATTCGCCATCGTCGCGCCCAACATGGACATCGAGCTCTTGCAGCGCTTCGCCGAGCGCATGCGCAAGGCGATCGCCGGCATGGCGATCGAGGCGGGCGGCGCCCAGCTCAACGTGACCTCGAGCTTCGGCCTTGCCTTGTGGGATCGCGAGGAAACCGCCGAAGAATTCTACCGCCGCGCCGACAAGCAGCTCTACGAAGCCAAGCGCCAGGGCCGCAACCGCGTCTGCGCGTGAATTCCTATCGCTGAATTCGTGATGCCGGTCGCCTGATGCGGTTTTCTCCGCTGCTCACGGACTTGTTGTCCGCTCCGCTCCGGTTCTCGAAACTCACGCCATTCGGCACGGCCTGACGAATTCCCCGATAGCAATAGGCGCAGTGAGCCGTCAGAGAAAATTATCCAGGCTCGCCAGGAAACGTTTCGGCGCTTCCAACTGTGGCATGTGGCCGACATCGGGGATCGTTTCGAAACCTGCCTGCGGCATGAGGGCGTGAAGGGCTTTCGCCCGCTCAAGCGGGATCCAGGGATCGTCTTCTCCCCAGATGATCTTCGCCGGGCAGCGCAGCTTTCCGAACAGGGGTTCTATCTCTGCCGTGTAATGCTCGTCGGCCTGGGCAAACTGCCTGTAAAAGCTGGCGGCTCCGTCGTCCGTCAACCATGGCTCGACCAGGCCGTAGATGTCGTCGTCGGCGACAGCGCCGACCAGTGCGCCCCTGATGTAGGCCTCCACCAGCGCCCGGTGGATATGGGCGGGCAACCCCTGGAAGGCCTCGACATGCCTGCCCATGTGATCGAAGAATGCCGAGCCCCAGGGGCGCATCGCCACGACGTTCATCAGGACGTAGCGGTCGTAGTCGCAGCCAAGCAGAAGATGCGCGCGCAAGGTGGTGGCGCCACCGAAATCGTGGGCAATGACCGACGGGCGCACGAGCCGCCAGTGGGCGAGCATCTCGGCGAAAATTTCGCCCTGGACATCGAGCGAAGTCCGCTGCGCGGCAGCTTTGTCCGATCGCCCGTAGCCTGGCATGTCGTACCAATGCACCCGGTATCGCCGCGCCAGATCAGGGATGACCCGGTGCCAGGAGAAGGACGACCAAGGCCAGCCATGCGCGAGCACGAGGTCGGGGCCATCGCCGGCGCGGCCGGCGCTGATGCGGCCAGCGCTTGTCGAGACCGTTTCGGAGAGTGTCCATTCGCCCATGCGCTTTCTCCACGGTGTGCCGAGCTTTCATGGTTGCGGCTGCGGCGGCAGATGTCATGGCTCAGCGCCGGATGGCGACTGCGCCAGACTGCGACGGAATTCACCTGTCATTGGGGGTTGGCTTGAACTTGACGCTGGACGTCCTCGCCGAACGACGCAACACTGATCTTGCTGCCGGCCGAATGGCGGCGGCGCTTCAGGGCAGAGGAGGATGACGAATGGACGATTCAGACCGGTGGCGAAACATGGCGAGCGCGCCAAAGGACGGCAGCCGGATCCTGGTCACCGTGCGGCCGTCCGAACAGGGGCCGGCGGAGGTTGACGTGGCCTACTGGGCCCGGCCCGACGCATTCGGCATCGAAGGCTGGCGCGCCGGCGATTCCTATCCGGGTTGCATCATCGGCTATGCCGATCCGGAGCTGAAGTGCTGGATGCCACTGCCGAGAGCCAATCTGAGTAAGAATTCGCCCGAGATGCCGACACCCTGGGAGGGCGAGGACGAGGAACAGCTGGACGGTTCCGGCATCTGAAGGCTTGCAGACAGTCAGCGGCGTGTGGCTGTCGGCCAGCGCGGTTGTCAGATTTGGCTCGAGAAGCTGTGAGCCAGCCTAACCCTGCGGCGGGCGGCCGCCGAAGGTCGAGGGGCGCAGGCCGAAGCGGGTGTCGAAATCATCGTCCGGCTGCGGCCTTGCGGCGGCCGGCTTGCGATAGTCGGTGTCGCCGGCCTGGCGCTGGACATCGACTATCTCGGCAAAGCCGAGCGCCGCGGCCTGCGGCTTGGGAACGTTGCGCAGGCGCTCGACAACGGCGGCCAGGTCGACGTCGTCGCCATTGCCCGTCGGCGCCTCGGTTGCCCGCTTGCCTGTGCCGGGGATGAGCTCGTCCGACAGCTTTTCGAATTTCAGCCGCATGGTGGTGGCAACACCCTCGCCGAAGGCGATGGCCTCGCGCTGGCCCATCGACGACAGGAAGGACAGCGTCGAGGCCGAGGAATCGGCGATGGCCGAGCGGATGATCGCCTGGTCCTGCTCGTTGGCGAGGCGCATGGCGAAAACAGTCGAGCATTGCGACAGGATGGTTGGGTCGAGCTCGCCTGGACGCTGGGTGACGACGCCGAGATAGCAGCCATATTTGCGGCCTTCTTTGGCGATGCGCGACAGCGCATGCCGGGTCGGCGCAAAGCCGAGGCGGTGGTCGGCGGGCATGTAGCGGTGGGCTTCCTCGCACAGCAGAAGCAGCTTGAGGCGGCCTTCGCTCCACAGCGCCAGGTCGAAGGCGAGGCGGGCGAGCACCGAACAGACCGAATTGACGACCTCCGAGGGCATGCCGGCCATTTCGAAGCAGGTGACCGGGCGGCCATGTGTCGGCACGCGGAAGATGTTGCCGATCGTCTCGTGGATGGTGTCCTCGATCAGCCTGGAATGGAACATGAAGCGGTAGCGTGGGTCGGCAAGGGCTGACTCGATGCGGGTGCGCAGCGATTTCAGGATCGGCCGCTCGTTCTTCGATTCGAGCAGGCCCATGCGTTCGTCGATCTGCTTGATAAGGTCGGCGATGCGGTAGGGCACTGGCGTGTCGGCGGTCAGCGCGTCGACGCCACGGCGCAGGAAGGCGCCGCCTTGCGGGCTGCGGTAGAGATTCTTGGCGACGGGGATGAGGTCGCGCAGCACATCGATCTCGTCGGCGTCTGTTTCGCGGCCGCGAAACAGCACTTCGGAGAATTCCTCGAGGCGGAACAGCCAGAACGGCAGATCGAGCGAGTTGGTGTCGACCTTGACGCAATATTCGGGCAGCGACGCCGCGAATTCGTTGTGCGGGTCCATGATCAGCACGCGCAGGTCCGGTCGGGCGCCGATTGCCTTGCGCAGCAGAAGCGAGACGGCGGTCGACTTGCCGACGCCTGTCGTGCCGACGACGGCGAAATGGCGGGCGAGCGTCTCGTCGATGGCGATGCAGGCGTCGATGGTGTCGTCCTGCGACAGCTGGCCGATGGTGACGGTGCGGCGGCCGGCAAGGTCGTAGACCGCCTGCAGGTCGCGGCTGCGGATGCGGTGGGCGATGGCGCCGATATGAGGATAGACGGTGATGCCACGGTCGAACACCGGGTGCTTGTCGGCGCCGACGTCACGGACCTCGCCGATCAGCTCGACATTGACCTCGATGGGGTTGTCGCCTTCGCTGCTCCACGAGCGGTCGGACTTGGCGATGGAATAGACGAGGCCGATGGTGCGGGTTTCGCCGAGATTGATGCAGATCATGCGGCCGACGGTCCACAGGCCGCTCGCTTCCGCGATACCACCTTCGGCATAGGCGCTGATGACCGCGCGGGCGCCATCGCACTGGACGACGTGGCCAAGGATGCGGGCATCGTCCTGCTTGGGGTCGCGCCTTTCCTGGGAGGTGTTTTCGCCTCCGCCGACCTGACGTTCAACATACATCGACATCATTTCCCCATTCCCTGTGCGAGAGCCTAGCGCGGCGCAGTTAAGGTCGGGTGATGGTGGATGGTGTAGCGAACGTTAAGGCATTCGTTCGGATGCAACTGATCGAGGGTGCCATGACGTTGCGGAAAATTTGCCGTGGCCCGGTTGACAGCGCGGCGTCCTGCGCACTAACGTCCGCGCCCATGAACAAGACACTCATTCTCGTAGTAGGACTGCGCGTGGGCAAGGCGGTGTAACCGCCGGGCGAAATCCCCCCATGCGCAGATGTGAAGGCTCCCTCGGGGGCCTTTTTTATTGCCCGAAACAGGACTAAACGAGCAGCAACCGCCGAGAACGGCGAAGGAAAGACGGGACGGACCGATGAGCGGACATAGTGACAGCGGACGACGCGAAATGACCGGCGCCGAAATGGTGGTGCAGGCGCTGAAGGACAATGGCGTCAAGCACCTCTTCGGCTATCCCGGCGGCGCCGTCCTTCCGATCTATGACGAGCTGTTCCAGCAGGACGACGTCCAGCACATTCTGGTGCGCCACGAGCAGGGCGCGGGCCACGCGGCCGAAGGCTATGCACGCTCGACCGGCAAGCCCGGCGTGATGCTGGTGACCTCGGGTCCTGGTGCCACCAATGCAGTGACCCCGCTGCAAGACGCGTTGATGGATTCGATCCCGCTGGTCTGCATCACCGGCCAGGTGCCGACCTCGCTGATCGGCTCCGACGCCTTCCAGGAATGCGACACCATTGGCATCACCCGGCCGTGCACAAAGCACAACTGGCTGGTGAAGGACGTCAACGACCTGGCTCGCATCCTGCATGAGGCGTTCCATGTCGCCACCACCGGCCGTCCCGGCCCGGTCGTGGTCGACATCCCGAAGGACGTGCAGTTTGCCAAGGGCATCTACACGCCGCCGCAGACCGCGCCGCGCACCTCCTACCAGCCCAAGGTCCAGGGCGACCTGGAGAAGATCAAGGAAGCGGTTGCGCTGATGGCCACCGCCAAGCGGCCGATCATCTATTCCGGCGGCGGCGTGGTCAATTCCGGCGCGGAAGCCAGCCACCTGCTGCGCGAACTGGTCGATCTGACCGGATTCCCGATCACCTCGACGCTGATGGGCCTCGGCGCCTATCCGGCATCGGGCAAGAACTGGCTCGGCATGCTCGGCATGCACGGCAGCTACGAAGCAAACATGGCGATGCATGACTGCGACGTCATGGTCTGCATCGGCGCGCGCTTCGACGACCGCATCACCGGCCGCCTCAATGCGTTCTCGCCGAATTCGAAGAAGATCCACATCGACATCGACCCGTCGTCGATCAACAAGAACGTGCGCGCCGACGTGCCGATCCTGGGCGATGTCGGCCGCGTGCTGGAAGACATGGTCAGGTTGTGGCGGGCGACCGCCAAGGCGGACAAGAAGACGCTGTATCCGTGGTGGGAGCAGATCGCCAAGTGGCGCGCTCGCGACAGCTATGCTTACAAGCACAACAGCGACGTGATCATGCCGCAATACGCGATCCAGCGGCTGTATGAGAACACCAAGCACCTCGACACCTACATCACGACAGAGGTCGGCCAGCACCAGATGTGGGCAGCCCAGCACTACGGCTTCGAAAAGCCGAACCGCTGGATGACCTCGGGCGGCCTGGGCACGATGGGCTACGGCCTGCCGGCGGCATTCGGCGTGCAGATCGCGCATCCTGAATCGCTGGTCATCGACATCGCCGGCGACGCTTCGGTGCAGATGTGCATCCAGGAGATGAGTGCGGCACTTCAGTACAATGCGCCGATCAAGGTGTTCATCCTCAACAACTCCTACATGGGCATGGTGCGCCAGTGGCAGCAGCTGCTGCACGGCAACCGCCTGTCACATTCCTACACCGAGGCGATGCCCGACTTCGTCAAGCTGGCGGAGGCTTATGGCGGCCACGGCATCCGTTGCGACAAGCCGGACGAGCTCGACGACGCGATCAAGGAGATGATCTCGGTGAAGAAGGCGGTGATCTTCGATTGCCGCGTGGCAACGCTCGCCAATTGCTTCCCGATGATCCCGTCGGGCAAGGCGCATAACGAGATGCTGCTGCCCGACGAGGCGACCGACGAGGCAGTGGCCAACGCCATCGACGCCAAGGGCCGCGAACTGGTGTGACGGACCGCGTGCGGCCTTCGGGGAAGGCCGCACAATCAACGAGTTGGCGCAACCGCCTGAGATCGAGATTCATCTTATGAACGCACAGCTACAGCCCACCGGTTCGGCCTATTTTATCGCCAAGGAAACCGAGAAGCCGGAAAACCACACGCTATCGGTGCTGGTCGACAACGAACCGGGCGTGCTTGCCCGCGTCATCGGCCTGTTTTCCGGCCGCGGCTACAACATCGAGAGCCTGACCGTCTCGGAGACGGAACATGAGAAGCACCTGTCGCGCATCACCATCGTGACGCGCGGCACCCCGCACGTGCTCGAACAGATCAAGCACCAGCTCGAGCGCATCGTGCCGGTGCACCGCGTCGTCGACCTGACGGTCACCGCACAGGAACTGGGTACCGGTGGCGCGCTGGAGCGCGAACTGGCGCTGGTCAAGGTTTCTGGCACCGGCGACGCCCGCGTCGAGGCGCTGCGCCTTGCCGACGCCTTCCGCGCCAAGGTGATCGACGCCAACACCGAACACTTCATCTTCGAGCTGACCGGCAAGGTGTCGAAGATCGAGCAGTTCATCGCGATCATGAAGCCGCTCGGCCTCGTCGAGGTCTGCCGCACCGGCGTGGCGGCGATGAACCGCGGCCCGCAGGGAATGTGACGGCAGGGCGCGGCCTCGGCCGACGCCCTATCTGCCGGCCCCGCAATTGTTGTAGCGGGGCCAGCCGTTGGCAGCCTCTGGTTGCCTAGGGGTGATTGCAAGAACGTCCGGGCGGTGTAGGTTCCGGGCGTTCAAGTTCAACGCCCCCGGCTCAAGATGAATGACCTGACCGACCCGGACCTCTGGAACAAGATCGCTAGTTACGACTTCGACGATCCGCGAGCCGAAGCTCCGTTCTCAGTGCGGCTGGCCCGGGAGAATGGCTGGACGCCAGGGCGTGCGAAGGCGGCGATCGATCAATACAGGCGCTTCATCTATCTGGTCTGTATTTCGGATGGCATGCTCAGCCCGTCGCCTGATGTCGACAAGGTCTGGCACCTGCACCTGACCTATACCAAGGACTACTGGAAGCGCTTCTGCGACGAGACGTTGGGGCAGGAGGTGCATCACTATCCGAGCCAAGGGGCGGAGGAGAGCCAGGTGCCGCTGCGCGATGCCTACGCCAGGACGCTTGAATTTCTGACCGACGAGTTCGGCGAGACCCCCGATGCCGCTTTGTGGCCCAGCGTGGACGCCGGGAAACGGCCGCTCGCGACCGGGGCGCTCGGACTAGGATCCGCGGTCCTGCCTGCGGCGGAGATCAGCTTCGGGATCGCCCTGGTGCTGGTCGTGATTACGGTTTCGCTGCTCTGGAGCAGTGGGATGATCGGAAAAGAGATTGGAGTGGGCCTGTGCGTGGCAGGCTTCATCGCGGCGATTTCGCTCCTGCCAATCAGACGCAGGCGGCGCCGCCGGTCTAAGGCCGGCGATAGCGGTTGCGGCGCTGGTGGCAGCAGTAGCGGAGATGGCGACGGTGGCGGCTGCGGCGGCGATTGAGTACCGCCACCGCAGCGTTCCGGCCGGTCTGGCTTAGCGCTTGTGCGTCGCTGGATCGTTGTTGAATCTTTTAAATAAGGTCAGTAATACTGACATAAAATTACCCGAGGGAGGGATCGATGACCTACGACGCATTCCTTGCACTGCTGGTCTATGCGTTCGTGACCTCGATCACGCCGGGACCGAACAATTTCATGCTGCTGGCCTCTGGGGTGAATTTCGGCTTCGTACGCACGGTCCCGCACATGCTGGGCATCGGCTTCGGCTTCCTGTCGCTGCTGCTTGGCGTCGGCTTCGGGCTGGGCGCGCTTCTGACGGCTTTTCCAGCGCTGCATCTGGTGCTCAAGATCGCCGGCGGGGCCTATCTGCTCTATCTTGCCTGGCGCATCGCCATGTCGCGTTCGCTCGGCAAGGACGGCGAGAGCAAGGGCCAGCCAATGACGTTTCTCGAGGCGTCGGCGTTCCAGTGGATCAACCCGAAGGCCTGGGTGATGGCAGTCACCGCGATGGCGCTCTACACCAGCACCGAAGCGCCGTTCCTGTCGGTGCTGATCATCTCGGGCGCCTTTGCCGTGGTGAACGTGCCGAGCGTGTCGTGCTGGGCCGGCTTCGGCATGGCGCTGCGTGGTTTCCTCGCCGATCCGGTGCGGCTGAAATGGTTCAACATTGCCATGGGCGTGCTTTTGGCAGCCACGCTGTGGCCGATGCTGAAATAGTCAGAACAATTCGATCGCCGGCCGGGTGAGCATCAGCCAGAAGATGGCAATGACGCTGAAGAACGCCGGGAAGCCGCAGGCGAACCAGATGCGGTAGAGCCTGAAATAGCGCGCCGGCAGCGCCTTGCCGGTGGCGGCCGCGGAGCGGGCGAGGTTGCGCAGCTCGATCTGGATGAAGACGACTGGCAGCCAGAACAGCCCGGTCAGCACATAGAGCGCGAGCGACAGGACTATCCAGCGCTCGGTGAGCGGCCAGCCAACTTCGTGTGCCAGCCAGGCGCCGGTGACGGGCTGCAGGATGACTGCGGTGGCGGTGAAGACCGTGTCGGCGATGACCACCGTGCCGGCGACATGGGCGATGGTTGCGGGATCGCGGGTGCGGTAGGCCATGACCATGAAGAAGGCGATGCCTGCTCCGGTGCCGAACAGTACGGCAGCACCGAGGACGTGGGCGAGGCGGAGAAGCTCTTCCATCGTTCAACGCTCGTCCAGTATGGCAAGCGCCACCAGCGCCAGCACAATCGATGGCAGCACCTTGACCAGCGGACCGAGCGGATCGGCCCAGAGGCCGGGCGCAAGCACCGTGGCCGATGCGAGATAGGCGAGCGACAGCGCGATCATGCTGGCCAGTGCCGGTTTGGCGTAACGGCGGACAGCCACGCCTATGCCAAGCGCGATGTCGGCGAGGCTGGTGACCAGGGTGATGGCATAAGCGAGCGCAACAGGCGCGCCGGCGGCGGCAAGATGCGCCGAGGAAGCGTCGAAACGCAGCAAGGCGATGATGCCGGACAGCAGCCAGAACAGGCAAAGCGTGCCGAATACCAGCGGCTTGAGCAGATAGAGCCGGGCGAACCACAAGTCCTGGATGCTGGCGGGATTTGATGCCAGCGTTTGGTCGAGGGAACGGAGGTTGCGGCCGGAGCTCGCAGCATGGCCTGCAACACCGCCTGCGGCGACCTCGAGCGCCGTCGAGCGCAAGGGCGATCGCCAGCCGAGCCGGCCGAGCAGATCGGCGCAACCGGAGGCGATCCTGGCACAGATTGCGGGCAGGGTGAGCACGGGTGCTGGCGGCAGGCCGAGCCATTGGCGGTGGCGGGCGACGGCTTGCGCGAGCGTCATTGTCTGAGTTGCTGCCAGATCGAGATCGCTGCCGGCGGGGATTAAGCCCGACAAGGCATCGGCGATGGCACAGGCGACGTCGTCAAGCGAGACGAACTGCATGCGGCTGTCGGCGAAGACCAGCGGCGTGACAAGCGGAAAGGCGGCGAGCGCCCGCAGCAGGGCCGAGCAGCCATGCGCGGCGCGCCCGATGACAATTGCTGGGCGCAGGATGACGAAAGCGAGGTCCGAGGCGCGAAGAGCAGCGTCGGCCCGCCGCTTGGTGGCGAAGAAGGGGCTGTCTGCCGCGACGTCGTCGGTGCGCGCCGATATCTGGACGACGAGACGTGGTGAGGCGACCTGGTAAAGAGCGTTCATGGCGTTGAACTGCACAGCAGTGACGTCGTCGCGCGGGCCGTCCTGCAGCACGCCGGCGCAATTGACGACCGCATCGATGCCTTGAAGCAGCGGACGCCAGTCCTCGGGGCGCGACAGCTGTGCGATGTCGGCCTTGACCCAGTCGATATCAGGCTGGCGGCGGGCGGCAATTTCGGTGTCTCGCGCCAGCGCCACGACCGAATGCCCGCGCGCCGCAAGCGACCTTGCCACCGCCGCCCCGATGAAGCCGTTGCCGCCGAGAATCAGAACCCGCATGGCGGGACGATAGCGAGCTTCGAGGCGGCACCGCAAACGGCTGCTGGCCCAAGCCGAGGATGCTTGCGTGGCAGGGTGCACACGCATAGCCTCCTGATATGTCTCACGATCATGACCACGACCACCATCACGACAACGAACTCGACCCGATGGCCGCGCGCGTGCGGGCGTTGGAGACCATCCTGACCAAAAAGGGCCTGATCGACCCTGCGGCGATCGACGTCATCGTCGATACCTACGAGACCAAGATCGGCCCGCGAAATGGCGCGCGCGTGGTGGCCAAGGCGTGGTCCGATCCCCAATTCGCCGACTGGTTGAAGCGCGACGCTACCGCTGCCATCGCCTCGCTTGGCTATACCGGGCGGCAGGGCGAGCACATGCAGGCGGTGTTCAACACCGACGAGACGCACAACCTTGTCGTCTGCACTCTGTGCTCCTGCTACCCGTGGTCGGTGCTGGGCCTGCCGCCGGTCTGGTACAAGGCGCCGCCCTATCGTAGCCGGGCGGTGATCGACCCGCGCGGCGTACTGGCGGAGTTCGGGGTGACGCTGGCGGACGACAGGAAGGTCAGGGTCTGGGATTCGACCGCCGAGCTGCGCTATCTCGTCGTGCCGCAGCGACCCACAGGCACCGATGGCTGGAGCGAGGAAAAGCTCGCCGATCTGGTGACGCGCGATTCGATGATCGGCACCGGCCTGGCGCGGGAGGCCGCATGAACGGACCGCACGATCTCGGCGGGCAGATGGGGTTCGGCCCGGTGGCACCCGAGAAGGACGAACCCTATTTCCACGCCGAATGGGAAAAGCGCGCGCTTGGCGTGACGCTGACGGCGGGCGCCATGGGCGCCTGGAACATCGACGAGAGCCGGCACGCACGGGAGTCGCTCCATCCTGCTGACTACTATGCATCGAGCTATTACGAGATCTGGATCAAGGCGCTGGAGACGCTGCTCAATCGCCACAACTTTGTCACGGCAAATGATCTCACGGCGGGCGATGCGGTCGATCCTTCGGCGATGCCCAAGAGAGTGCTGAAAGCGGAGAACGTGCCGGCGACCCTTGCCAAGGGCGGGCCCTGCGACCGGCCGGTGGATGGGGCGGCGCGGTTTGCGGTCGGCCAGCGCGTGCGTACGAGGAATTTTCACCCGACTGGCCACACCCGCCTGCCGCGTTACGCCCGCGGCAAGGAGGGCGTGATCGACGCGGTGCGCGACGGTTTTGTCTTCCCCGACAGCAACGCGCCCGGCCAGGGCGAGAACCCGCAACGGGTCTACACCGTGGTGTTTTCCGGTGGCGAATTGTGGGGCGACGGCGCCGACCCGACGCTCACCGTCAGCATCGATGCCTGGGAGAGCTACCTTGAGCCGGCATGAGGCAGGGATTCCGGTCGGGACAGGGGCACTCGATGCGCCTGTCTTCGCCGAGCCGTGGCAGGCTGAGGCCTTTGCCATGGTGGTGGCACTACATGAGCGCGGCCTGTTCAGCTGGGCGGAGTGGGCCGAGAGGCTGTCGGCGGAGGTGAAGCGTCCGGAGGCCGCAACCGACGGTAGCGACTATTACGAGCGCTGGCTGGCCGCACTTGAGAGGCTGCTCGCGGAAAAGGGGGTTGCCGGCCACGACGAGGTCGACGCAGTCGCCGCCGCCTGGGAGCGGGCCGCGCACGCCACGCCGCATGGCGAGCCGATCCTGCTGGAGAATGATCCGGAAGCGGCCTTGATCTAAAGAGTCTGGCTGCTTGCGCCAAGAATTAGAGGTCTTGTATATCTCACGCTTGTCGAACTATGCTTCCTCAGGGCAATGGGGCGTGTATTTTATGCGAAGTTATGCAGTTGTGTCGTCGGTTTTACTGGCGACCGTGCTGATTGCCGGGTGTGTCTCCAATACGCTCGCGGGTTCCTCCACCCCGGAATGGATGGGCCAAAGCCAAATGGCTTCACCTTAGCCTGGACCGAGAAGACGGGGCCGTCCAAGCCGGTGATCATTTTTCAGACCACTTCGATCGACGCCAATTGCACGCCTCAGGGTGTTCCTGATGTCACGGTGGTTTCAGGGCCTTCGAATGGCAAGGTCACGTTCCGAAAGATGCAGATACTTCCGAACGTTACAAAAAAGAGCAAATGTTACTGGGTGAAGGTTCCGGGCGTTAAGGCGTTCTACACGCCAAACCCGAGATTCGTCGGCAAGGACGAGGTCAGGCTGCGCACCAGGCTGATCGAAGGTGGCTACGGGATCAGCAACGTCACCATCGAAGTGGGGAAATAGCGCCTCGTCGCTGCCTGGCACGCGTGGAACTTGGCTACTTTGCCCTAGAGCGGCCGGCACATGCGGTGCACAATGTGGGTTTTCAGGCCGGCTTTGAAATCCGGGATGCTTTGGACCAAGTGAAAGCCCTCGCGCTCCCAAAAGGCGCGGCCGCGGGTGTTTTCATCGAGCACGGCGATCAGAAGCCGTGTCGCTTTGCGGGCCCGTGCGGTTGCGGTCAGATGGTCGAGGAAAGTGCGGCCGAGGCCCATGCCACGGCAGTTCTGATCGATCAGCAGCAGCCCGATATAGGCGTCGTCGGTTTCAGGGTAGCCGAAGGCCATGTCGGCGATCGCGACAAGCGCTCCACCTGATATGAACATGCCGAGCTTGCAGGATGCGGCGAGATCGCTGCCTGGCGGACAGTCGGTGAAGAACTCTGCCACCATAGTGTCCGAAGGCTCCGTGCCTGATTCCAGCATGACGAAGTCGGCTGCGCGATCATAGAGGTCGCGCACTGAGGAAGCGTCGGCTTGGCTCAGCGGTCGGATTTGAAGGGTTTCAGGATCTGTCTGCAAGGCACGCGCTTTCTTCGATCCTGAGCGGCGTAATGGCAGTCCGACGCAAACTTAATGGCAAGGCCGTGCAAACTGACAGGCCAGCCGCTGGCTCGGAACGAGCCATCTCAATGGGTGTGACGCTCATTTGGGTGTCATTGATGGCGCCTGCCTGGCGCGAGGCGAGCGGGTAGGACAGTGCTCAATTGCCGTCGAAGAACTTGCAGATAGCTGCCTCCAGTTTTTCTATGAACGGTTGATCGTGGCTGCTGCCGGCCCAGATCAGGGCATTCAGCCTGATGTCCTTGTTGAGGAAGTTCAGTTTACCTGTGGCCAGCAGATACTCCGCGATCGCATAGTGACGGCCCTTGATCGCCTCGATGAGGGCGTTGTTTCGCCCGCTCTTGTCGGTGGCGTTGACATCCGCACCGCGCTCCACGAGCAGCCTGACGACATTGAGATGACCGTTCTTCGCGGCTTCGATGAGGGCCGTCCTGCCGTAATACTCCGCCTTTGCATTGATGTCCGCTTGCGGGTGTCCGACGATGGCGAGAATGCACGCGTAGTGGCCCCTGGCGGAGGCCAAGCTCAGCGGCGTGCTCTTCCATCTGTTCCTGCAATTCACATCGATGTCCGGGTGGCCGAGCAGGGCTTCGACCATCGAGGCATGGGCATTGAGGGCTGACAGGTGAAGTGCCGACCAGCCGTCGTCGTCGGACTGATTGACATCGGCGCCAGCCGCAAGCTCGGCTTGGGCGGCGGCCGCGTCGCCGCACTCTGCCGCCACCAGCAGGGCAGGCCAGGCAATGGCCTCATCGCTTCGCAGGCTTCTGGTCACTGCAGCCGCCCTCCCGGAGATGCTCTCGCCAGGATACCACAACTTGCCTGGTTCCTTGCAGTCGGCTGATGAACAAGGGTTTCCTTTCTGGGGAAGACGGCACCTGATTGGGCCAGCTTGTCAGCTTATGTGGCGCTTCGAGACGCAATCCCTTGCCCTTGCGGCGCGAATCCTGTCAGTCGAAACGATGGATTTTTCACCTCAGCAAGACGAAGCGCTGCAGGCCGTGGCGCGCTGGCTCAAGTCCGGAAGGCCGCAGATATTCCGGTTGTTCGGTTATGCCGGCACCGGCAAGACGACGCTTGCGCGCTATTTCGCCGAGCATGTCGACGGCCAGGTGCAGTTCGCCGCCTTCACCGGCAAGGCAGCGCAGGTGCTGCGCTCGAAGGGGGCCACCAACGCCCGCACGATCCATTCGCTGATCTACCGGCCGAAGGGCGAGGAGGCGATCGCCGACGAGCAGACCGGCAAGACTTCGATGTCGCCGACGTTTTCGCTCAACCGCCAGAGCCCTATCTCCAAGGCCAAGCTCGTCGTTATCGACGAATGCTCGATGGTCGATGAGCAGCTCGGGCGTGACCTTCTGACCTTCGGCACGCCAGTGCTGGTGCTGGGCGACCCCGCACAGCTGCCACCGATCTCGGGTGGCGGCTTCTTCACCGAGCACGAACCGGATTTCCTGCTTACCGAGATCCACCGACAGGCGCGCGACAACCCGATCCTTAGGCTGGCGCTCGACGTGCGCGAGGGCCGCGAGTTCATGCGCGGCGACTATGGCGCCGCGCAGGTGATCGGCAAGGAAGACGTCACCCAGGATCTGGTGCTCGACGCCGACCAGGTGCTTGTCGGCACCAACCGGACGCGCAAGCGCTACAACCAGCGGCTGCGCGAGCTCAAGGGTTTCACGGCAGGTTATCCGCAGGCCGGCGACAAGCTTGTCTGCCTGCGCAACGATCCGGCCAAGGGACTGCTCAATGGCTCGTTGTGGAAGGTGATGACCTCGTCGCGCGAGACGGTGAAGCCGGGCATCAATCTGCTGGTAGCACCCGAAGAGGACGATCCCGATCGCGGCGTTGCCAAGATCAAGCTGCTGAAGCAGACCTTCGAGAACCCCGACGAGGAGATCCCGTGGGGCACCAAGAAGCGCTACGACGATTTCGACTATGGCTACGCGCTGACGGTGCACAAGGCGCAGGGCTCGCAGTGGAACAATGTCGTGCTGTTCGACGAGAGCTGGGCGTTCAAGGACACGCGCCAGCGCTGGCTCTATACGGCGATCACCCGTGCGGCTGAACGGCTGACTATCGTGCGCTAGCGAAGCCTGCTGGGGCGGCCGGCAAGCGACCCATACCTGCTCCCGATGTTCAGGCGTGCAAGCAAACGCTCCGAACCGGTTCTAGAAAAGTCTAGGTTGTTGGCTCGGCCTGACTTGAGGCCGAGCAGCCTCTGCTTGCCTTTAGGCCACGATCTCGAACAGCACGGCGGTTGCGTCGTCCGAAACCTTGAAGCGCGGGAACTGCTGGCCGTCGGGATCCTCGACCCGTTCGATGTGGCGAAGCTCCTGCAGGAGCGGAGCAAGGCCGGTGCTTGCGGCTGCGCGGACGAGGTCAGCGACGTCATAGCGGCCATACTGGTCGGCGAGGGCTGCGAAGCCGTCGGAGCACAAAAGGCCCATGGCCGGCAGGGAAACGTCGAGCTGCTCGGACGCGAGATGATCGGCGGCGGCGGGCTCGATACCGAGCGTCCAGATCGAGCCACCCGGCTGGTTGTAGGCGGCGCGGCGGCGGCGCAGCTCGTCGCGCACGACGGGTTCGTCGGCAAGTGCCTGGTGCGTTGCAAAGCCGCCGGACTGGGCAATCGCCCTGCGGGCGCCGTCGCGCTCGTTGGCGTAGGCGGCCTTGATGGCAGAAGTTTCGACCACCTTGCCGTCGGCGTCGACCAGGAACAGGCGGCAATCGCCGAGGCCGTGGGTGACCAGCCGGTCGCCTTCTACATGAACCATCTGGAAGCTTGCAATCGGCAGGTTCCAGGCCTCGATCGGCAAGGCGTGGGCTGCCTCGTGCACAACATTGGCGGCGCGCTGGTTGAGCTCGCGCACGACCTCGGCGACCGGACGGCCGTTGCGGACCAGCTCTTCAAAGGTGCTCTGGGCAAAACGGGCCAGCCAGGCGGCATCGGAGCCGTGCAGGCCGACGATGCTGGTGCCGCCGAGGCCGGTGGCGCCGTCGATGACGAAGGCGCAACTGGCGTTGCCGCCGGCGCTGTCTTCGTTCGGACGCGAGGGAGAGCCCGGGTCGGTGATCGAATCGATGATGCGGATGTTTGGCATGATGATCGCTGTGTGGCGCGGCCCGATGACCGGAGTGTGACCGCGGCGAGATGTGTGATGGCTGCAGTTTGCACAGTCCGTAGCAGATTGTCAGGTCAGGCAACCGAACCTTTGTTGGTCCATGACAGTCTTTCAACAGGTCGCCAGTCTCGGTCCGAATTGCAGCGCAAAATTCCATATCCGGAGGATTTTCGGCGAGCGCATCTCGCGACGGGGCGTGCTCGACTGGCGGGTGACGCCGGTTCCTGCAATTGCCGGGTACATGCGGCGCGATTTCAACGGCATATTGGAGTGGGTCGTCTGCGCAGGAATGTCCACTATCTGAAACCACGCTCCAGGACGGCCTAGCCTGCGTCGGCCGGTTTCGCGCCGAGCCATTTCCACGCCTTGGCTTCGTCGGCATCAGCGAAGTGTTTCGTTTCGATCGAGGTGAGAGGCGCGAACAGGCCGACGACAGGGCCCATCCAGGCCGGGCCGCCGACAAGCGCGTAGCGGCGGATATGATGCAACGCCTTCCATTTGCCCTTGAAGGTCAAGGGATCGAACAGCGCCGACCAGTCGAACCCGTCATAACCGGTCGCGCGCAGCAGGACGTCGATCTTGTCGTGACCTTCATAGGCGGCGTCGAGCAGGCCATAGGCGTTTTCGATGTCGGCCTGGGTGAAATGGCCGACGATCTCGAAGGCAAAGACCTCCGGGTTGTCGGTGTCGATGCGCCGGAACGGCGGTGGAGCATCCATGGATTTCATCGGCGTGTCCTCGTTGGTGCGGCGTGGTGGCCGCATCGACACTGGAACACATAAAAGCGCTCTCTGTTCCCGCCCAAGCCGTGATAGGTGGCGTGGGTGTCGCTTTTGCTGAGAGTTGCCGATGCCTGCCAAGCTGTCCGTGAACGTCAATGCCATCGCCATGCTGCGCAACCGCCGCGATCTGCCGTGGCCGAGCGTCACCGGCCTGGGGCGCATCGCACTTGCCGCCGGTGCGCACGGGCTGACCGTGCATCCGCGCCCGGACCAGCGCCATGTCCGCTTTACCGATGTGCCTGAAATCAGGGCACTGATCGACGATGAGTTTCCCAAGGCGGAATTCAACATCGAAGGTTATCCGAGCGAGGATTTTCTCGAACTGGTCGAGAAGCATCAGCCGGAACAGGTGACGTTGGTGCCGGACGATCCGTCGCAGGCGACCTCCGACCATGGCTGGGACTTTGCCGGACAGGCGAGCCTGCTCAAGCCGGTGGTGGCGCGTCTCAAGAAGGGCGGCTTCAGGGTTTCGCTGTTTTCCGATGCCGATCCCGCCGGGATGACTGCCGCGCGTGATACGGGTGCTGACCGCATCGAGCTGTTCACCGGGCCGTACGGTGCCTGCTTCGATGATTCGGTAAAGGCTGCCAAGGAATTGGAAAAGCTGGCAAAAACCGCCGAGGCGGCACTTGCTATGGGCCTCGCCGTCAATGCCGGGCATGACCTTGTCGTCGACAACCTGCCGCTGTTGATGAAGCGCATTCCGAAACTTGCGGAAGTTTCGATTGGCCACGGGCTGACGGCCGATGCACTGGAGCATGGCATGGCCGGTACGATTAAGCGCTATCTCAAGGCGTGCGGGTGGTAATATCCGTGTTAGCCATGCATTGCCTGCATCGGCTGAACATTAGCTGCCGCAAAACAGCGGTTGCTTTTGCGGCGCAGCAAGCGTAGAGCCCCGCGGCTTCACGGAGAGTCGTTCATGACCGATGCCGGCGCTGACAAGGCGGGAACAAGCGGGCAGGCGGTCCAGACGGACGGCCATTCCCACGACATAAGGATTCTCGTCCTGGGTGCACTGGGTGTCGTCTTCGGCGACATCGGCACGAGCCCGATCTACGCGTTCCGCGAGGCGCTTGTGGCGTCGGCCGGCGGCCAGGTCGCATCGCGCGAGGATATTCTCGGCGTTTTGTCGCTCATCATCTGGGCACTGACCATCATCGTCACTGTCAAATACGTCATGTTCGTGCTTCGGGCGCACAACCGGGGCGAGGGCGGCACGCTGTCGCTGATGGCGCTGGCACGGCGTAGCCTGCCCAAGCGCTCCGGCATAATCCTGGCGCTTGGCATGGTCGGCGCCTCACTGTTTTATGGCGACGCGGTGATTACGCCGGCGATCTCAGTGCTTTCGGCTGTCGAGGGTATGAATGTCGTCACGCCCGCATTCCAGCCCTATGTAGTGCCGCTGACGCTGGTAATTCTGGCGGTGCTGTTTTCGGTGCAGCGCTTCGGCACCGGCAGCGTGGCGGTTGTGTTCGGCCCGATCACGCTGGTCTGGTTCCTGGCCATCGGCTACTCCGGCATCGTCCACATCGCTGACGACCCCGAAATCCTTCTGGCGGTGAACCCGATCTACATCGTCCAGTTCCTGGTCAACCAGCCCGAGGTGTCGTTCGTCACGATCGGCGCCATCTTCCTGGCCGTGACCGGTGCCGAAGCGCTCTACGCCGATCTCGGTCATTTCGGCCGCCGGCCGATCGTGCTGGCCTGGCTGTGCATCGTCTTCCCGTGCCTGCTGCTCAACTATGTCGGCCAGGGCGCGTTCGTGCTCAGCCACAATGGCACCGTTGGCCATCCGTTCTTCGAGATGAACGAGGGCTGGATGCTGATCCC
Organism: Aminobacter sp. LjRoot7; assembly: GCF_964252895.1. Lineage (NCBI taxonomy): Bacteria > Pseudomonadati > Pseudomonadota > Alphaproteobacteria > Hyphomicrobiales > Phyllobacteriaceae > Aminobacter > Aminobacter sp. LjRoot7. The sequence continues at coordinate 240,502 of NZ_CAXUPX020000001.1, read as the reverse complement.
GATGGTGGTGCTGGCAACGGCCGCCACCGTCATCGCCAGCCAGGCTGTCATCACCGGCGCCTATTCGCTGACGCGCCAGGCCGTGCAACTCAACATGCTGCCGCGCCTTGTCATCCAGCACACGTCGGAGACGACGCTGGGACAGATCTACATGCCGCGCGTCAACATGCTGCTGGCGCTGGTGGTGATGCTTCTGGTCGTTGGCTTTGGCGAATCGAGCAAGCTGGCCGCCGCCTATGGCATCTCGGTCACCGGCAACATGCTGGTGACGACGCTGCTGCTTTCGGTGGTCATGCTGCGCATCTGGCGCTGGCGGGTTGCCGCCGTCGTGGTGGCGACGCTGGTTTTCGGCCTGATCGACATCGGCTTCTTCGCCTCCAACATCGTCAAGGTCTTCGAGGGTGGTTGGGCGTCGCTGGCGGTCGCGTTCTCGATCGTGCTGATCATGTGGACCTGGGTGCGCGGCAGCCGCTATCTGTTCGACAAGACACGCAAGAACGAGATTCCGCTCGACTTCCTGGCCGGCAACCTGATCAAGAAGAAGCCGCAGCTGGTGCCTGGTACCGCAGTGTTCCTGACCAGCGATCCCGACAGCGCGCCGACTGCGCTGATGCACAGCCTTAAGCACTACAAGGTGCTGCACGAGCAAAACGTCATCCTTTCGGTGGTGACGGCCCAGCAGCCCATCGTGCCTGACAGCGAACGGGTCAAGATGGAGCAGGTCAACGAGCTGTTCATGCGGGTGAAGCTGAAATTCGGCTACATGGAGCAGCCGAACATTCCCAAGGCGCTGGCCATCTGCCGCAAGCAGGGCTGGAAGTTCGACATCATGACGACCTCGTTCTTCCTGTCGCGGCGCTCGCTGAAGGCGTCGCCAAACTCCGGCATGCCGTTGTGGCAGGACAGGCTGTTCATCGGCTTGGCGCGCACGGCGGCGGATGCGACCGAGTATTTCCAGATACCGACGGGCCGTGTGGTCGAGGTCGGTACGCAGGTGTCGATCTGACGCCGGCGCGAGGCAAAAAGTAGCATTGCCAATGCAAGTTCCGTCCATGAACCTGCGTCGTGGACGGAAGGGCAGATGAGCGCTCGCAAACTTCACATCGCAATCGCCGGCGCTGGCCCGGCAGGGCTGGCAGCGGCGCTGTATCTCAAGCGCGACGGGCACCGGGTCACCGTCTATGAGCGCTTCGCCGAGCCGAAGCCACTAGGCTCCGGGCTGATCCTGCAGCCGACGGGACTTTCGGTGCTCGCCGATCTTGGCCTGTTGGACGAAATCTCACATCTTGGAAGCCGAATCGACCGGCTGCACGGGACCGACGCCGAGAGCGGGCGCACCGTGCTCGACGTGCGCTACGATGCGCGGCCGGGCGGGCGGTACGGCCTAGCGGTGCACCGAGCCGCCTTGTTCGGCGTGCTCTACCGGGCTGTGTTGCGTGAAGGCATCGAGATCGTCACAGGTGCCGAGCTGGATGCCGTGTCGTTGGGCGAACAGACGCGGCTCGTCGATGCCGCAGGGCGGGAGCTTGGATCGTTCGACCTCGTCATCGACGCCACCGGCGCAAGGTCGAAGCTGCGCCGCAGTGTCGGCCTCGCGGGCGAGCCGAGACAACTGGCCTATGGCGCGTTCTGGGCGTCGCTGGACTGGCAAGGCGCAGGATTCGACGAACATTCGCTGACTCAGCGCTATCGCCGTGCCAGCGTGATGATCGGGGTGCTGCCGATCGGCCGTGCTGCGCCGGATGGGCGCAAGATGGCGGCGTTCTTCTGGAGCCTGAAGCCGGCCGATGCCGAACGCGTGCAGGCCCAGGGGCTGGCCGCCTGGAAGGCCGAGGTGGCGAGGCTTTGGCCGGAATGCCAAGCCTATCTCGACCAGATCGAGGATTTCGATCAGCTGACGCTGGCCCGTTATGGCCACCACACGCTGGCGCAACCTGCGGCGCGGGGCTTTGCCGTCATCGGCGACGCAGCGCATTCGACCAGCCCGCAACTGGGGCAGGGCGCCAACATGGCCTTGCTCGATGCTGCCGCACTGGCGCACGCCTTGCGGCGGACAAGCGACATGGATGCAGCACTTGCGGCCTATGTGCGTGCGCGGCGCTGGCACGTCAGGCTGTTCCAGGCGCTGTCGCTGGCCTTCACGCCGTTCTACCAGTCGGATTCGGTGCTGCTGCCGTTCCTGCGCGACCGGCTGGTGGCGACGGTCGCCAAGCTGCCGCCGGCGCCGCAGCTGCTGGCGTTGATCGTTGCCGGTACGCTGATCGATCCGTTTGCGCCGGCTGGCCTCACGGAGGCCGATTGGACCGAATGCGGCGACGAAAGGCCTGCCCGGATCCCTGCTTGAGCCGGGCTGCGGTTGTGTCTACCTTGCGTCACATTCAACCGAGGGGCGTGCGATGCGGGGACTTGCGATGCTTGGAGTTCGAAAAGCTGTGGCAGGGTTGGCCCTGCTTGCGCTCAGCTGCATGCCGGTGCTGGCCGATGCGACGGTTCCCACCGCTGACATCGAAGGCTCTGCCGACAACGCGCTCGCCAAGCGCTACAAAGGCTCGTTCATCGTCTATTACCAGAAGCTCGACTACACCGATTTCAGCGTGCCGCTTTCACCGCTGAAGGCCGATCCCGATCCGGACAAACGCGACAAGAACAACAACGCCCTGTTCAAGCCGGAGAAGGCGGAAGAGGTCGAGGGGTCGCTCACCCGCCTGTTCTACGTGCTGCCCGACGGGCGCTCGCCGCTCGAGGTACTGCGCAACTACCAGGACGTGGTGCAGGCGGCCGGCGGCGAGGTCGTGTTCGAATGCAAGAAGGAGGAATGCGGTGGCGACGCCTCGCGCTCGGCCTCGAGCGGCGGCGGCGACATGAGCCTGATGATGAACTTCTTCTACGACAGCGATCTTGGCGTCGATGCATTCTCCAATGCTGCCTGTGTGGCCTCGTCAGGGGTTACCGACCAGCGCTACTTCACCGCCAAGGTGCCGCGCGACGGTGGCGAAGCCTTTGTCACGGTGCAGACCTTCCAATTGCTCGACGACCTTTACTGCAAGGCGCTGAATGCGCGCACCATCGCCATCGTGCATGTGCTGGAGCCCAAGGCGCGCGACAAGAAGATGGTTGTGGTGGAGGCGGCCAAGATGGCCGACTCGTTGTCGAGCAGCGGTGGCATTTCGCTCTACGGCATCTTTTTCGACACCGACAAGGCCGACATCAAGCCGGAGTCGGAGCCGACGCTGAAGGAGATCGCCAAGCTCCTGGGTGACAACCCGGCACTGGCCGTCGCCGTTGTCGGGCACACCGACAACCAGGGCAAGTTCGACTACAATATCGACCTGTCCAACCGCCGGGCGGCGGCGGTGAAAGCAGCGCTTGTCTCGCAGTTCGGCATCGACGGCGGACGCCTGACGGCAGCGGGTGCCGGCATGATGGCGCCCGTCGCCAGCAACGACAATGATGAGGGCCGGGCCAAGAACCGGCGCGTGGCGCTGGTCAAGCTGAACTGATCAGGCATGCTGTAGTGCGGCCGAGGATGCGGCGGCCGAGCGAGGGGGGATGAATGGAAGATCGACCGGCGCGGCCGCTGCTACGCAGCATGCATCGCGCATCGGCGTTGTTCATCGCGCTGTTCGTGCTGTTGCACATGGCCAATCACCTTGCCGGGCTGAGCGGCCAAGAGACCCACATCGCCTTCATGGCCGAGGCGCGGCAGTTCTACCGCCAGCCCTTCGTCGAAGTGGCGCTGGTCTGCCTCATCCTGTGGCAGGTTGGCAGCGGGCTCACCATGCTGGTGCGTGGCTGGGCGAGGCGCAAGGGTGCCATTGCCTGGCTGCAGGCAGGATCGGGCGGCTATCTCGCCTTTTTCCTGATCAACCATGTCGGGGCCGTCATCGCCGGACGAACGGTTTTTGACCTCGACACCGACTTTCGCTTTGCGGCCGCGGGCTTCTTCGCGCCGCCCTGGCACTGGTTCTTCGCGCCATACTACTTTCTCGGCGTTCTTGCGCTGTTCGTCCATGTCGGCTGCGCCGCCTATTGGAGCTTTCTGGCAAGCCGCCCCGCGCTGGGGGCGGCTTTGCTTGGAGGTGCTGCCGGAGTTGGGGCGCTGTTTGCGACGCTGATCGTGCTTGCGCTGTCCGGCGCCTTGTTTCCGGTCGCCATTCCTTCGCACTATCTCGCGACCTATGGGCAGTAGCAGCTGTCGGCCCGATCAGGGGATGATCCGGCGCTGGCGCAGCTCGGCAAACGTGCGCATGAACATCTCCTCGGTGTCGACGAAGTCATGGAAGCCGAAGCGCCGCGCCTTGGTGCCGTCGGCGAAGAAGTCGTAGTCCCAGCCGAAGACGAAGTCGGCGAAACGCCATGACGACACATCGGCGTAGGGCGTGTCGAGAAGGCCGTGCCGGGCCTTCATCTTGTCCCACAGCGGCTGCTTGTCGGCCATGATGGTGTCGAGCGACATCGGCAAGGGCGGTGCCGTGTCGAGACCGAAATTCGCGGCGATCTTCGGCCACATCTCGTTCCAGCGGAACAGGTCGCCATTGGTGATGTTGAACGCCTGATTGGCGCAGCGTTCGTCGGTTGCGGCCCAGACGGTGGCTCGTGCCAGCAGGCCGGCGTCGGTCATCTCGATGATCTTGTCATAGGCGCCTGGCTTGCCGGGAAAGCGCAGCGGCAGGCCGAGTTCCTTGGACATCGAGGCATAGACGGCAATGGCGATGGCGAGGTTCATCGGGTTGCCCAGCGCCTGGCCGATGACCACCGAAGGACGCAGCGCCGACCAGCTCCAGCTCTTACCCTTCTGCCGGTCTTCGAGAAGGTCCTGCTGGTCGATGTTGAATTCGGGCGGCATGTGGTTGGCATCGGTCTCGCGCGCCGGCGTCTTGAACGGCCCGAGATGCGCGCCATAGACCTTGTAGCCCTGCATCAGGCTGATGTGGCGCAGGTTCTGGGCTATCGGCTCGACCGTGTCGACGACGTTGCGCAGCATGGCGACATTGGGCTCGACGAGTTCCGCCCAGTTCGGCCGGTCCTGGTAGGCGGCGTAGAAGATGTGGGTGACGTCGCGCAGGCCGCCGAGTTTTTCCCTGGCGTCCTGACGATCAAGCAAATCTACGGCGATATGGCGCATTGGACCTTTGCTCGGACCGCCGCGCCGGGACAGCCCGACAATATTCCAACTGCCGAGTGCTGCCAGATGGCTGGCGAGATTGCTGCCGATGACGCCGTGGGCGCCGACGATCAGTGCTGTGTTTGTTTTCATCATCCAATTCTCCGGTGAGACCGTTGATATGGACGCGGGCGGCAGGATGAAGTAGGCGTCGATCTGGCGAAGGATCTATGACGTGAATTCACAATGATGCGCATGGACGTCAACCGCTTCGGCGAAATGGAAGTGTTTGTCCGGGCCGTGGAGAGCGGCGGGTTTTCGGCTGCGGCGCGAGCACTGGCGATGTCGCCTTCGGCCGTCAGCAAACTGGTGTCGCGGCTGGAGAACCGGCTTGGCACGCGGCTGGTCAACCGCTCGACGCGGCGCCTGCAGCTGACGCCGGAAGGCTGCGCCTTCTACGAGCGCAGCGTCGTCATTCTTGCCGACCTGAAGGAGGCGGAACAATGCGCGGCAGCGGGCGAGGTGCCGCGCGGGCGCCTGCGCGTCAACACCAACGTGCCTTTCGGCAAGCACTTCCTGTTGCCCCTGCTGCCGCAATTCCTGGCCCGGTATCCCGAAATCTCCGTCGACGTCGCCCTGTCCGACATGGTCGTCGACCTTCTGGAAGCGCGTGCCGACGTGGCGATCCGCGCCGGGCCGATGAAAAGCTCCAGCCTGGTCGCGCGCAAGCTCGGGGCTACACGGATGATGATCGTCGGTGCGCCAACTTACTTCGCGACACGGCCGATGCCGCGCAGCGCCGATGAGCTGAAGCGGCACAATCTGCTCGGACCGTCCTATGTTCGCACGATGCCGGCATGGCCGGTGCTGCAGGACGGCGCTGTCATGGAGGTCATGCCGACCGGCAACGCCCAGGCCAGCGACGGTGAGGCGTTGCGCGAACTGGCGCTGGCCGGGCTCGGACTGGCGCGCATCGCCGCGTTCCAGGTGCGCGACGATCTGGCGGCGGGCCGGTTGGTCGGCGTGCTCGAGGAAGCAAACCCCGGCGATCTCGAGGATGTGCACGCGGTGTTTCTGGGCAGCGGCGGGCCGGTGCCGGCGCGGGTGAGGGCGCTGCTCGACTTCCTGGCCGAGACTGTCGATCTCGGCACTTCCTGAGCGATTTGGCGGCAAGCTCCCGCTTCGCGGCGGCTTTAACCGAGGCAGCCCGCAGATAATTGCAGCAAGGCAAAAGAATCCGATTGCAGGGTTCCCACAGAATGAGCTATTTACCGAACCGTAACGTACGGTACGGCTTGCTCGAAGCGAGCCGGCGTGACGTGACGGGCTTGGAACATGTTGCAGACGACCACCGAGATGATGGAAGGCGAGGGACCGACGGCACGTCAGCAGGACGTGCTCGATGCGGTGCTGCGCCTGCTCGTCGAGGAGGGCGACAGGCTGACGATGACGGCCGTTGCGCGCCGCGCCAGTTGCTCGAAGGAAACGCTGTACAAGTGGTTCGGCGACCGCGACGGGCTGTTGACCGCGACGGTTCAGTGGCAGGCCTCGAAGGTGCGCGTGCCGCCGGTCGACCGCAAGGGACTGGACCTGGCTTCGCTGACCTCCAGCCTCGAACGCTTTGCATCCGACTGGCTGCGTGTGATTTCGAGCGACACGTCGATCGCGCTCAACCGGGTCGGCGTGGTGCATGCCGGATCGGACAAGCGCGACCTCGGCGCCATCGTGCTCGAGCGCGGCCGTTTCGCGCTCGGCCGCAGGCTGAAGCCGGTGCTGGAAGCGGGCCGCGAGGCCGGCCTACTCGTATTCGACGATGCCGAGACGGCATTCCGGACATTCTTTGGCCTGGTCGCCCGCGACGTGCAGATCCGTCTGCTGCTCGGCGACCGGCTGGAATTGACTGAGGCGGGGATCGACGGCGACGCCGTGCGCGCAACGCAGCAGTTTCTTGCTCTGCACGGAGCGAAAACCGGGCCCAAGGCCCTCTGACTTACAAACCGGGAAGGAACCCACCAATGCGTGTCTATTACGATCGCGATGCCGATCTCAACCTGATCAAGGGTAAGAAGGTCGCCATCATCGGCTACGGCAGCCAGGGCCGCGCGCATGCGCTGAATCTCAAGGATTCGGGCGCCAAGGAACTCGTCGTTGGCCTGAAGGCCGGCTCGGCGACCGCCAAGAAGGTCGAAGCCGACGGCCTCAAGGTCATGACGGTTGCTGAAGCCGCCAAGTGGGCCGACCTGATGATGATGGCCACCCCTGACGAGCTGCAGGCCGACATCTATCGCGACGAGATCGCTCCGAACATCCGCGACGGCGCAGCGATTGCCTTCGCCCACGGCTTGAACGTCCACTTCGGCCTGATCGAGCCGAAGTCGACCGTCGACGTCATCATGGTCGCACCGAAGGGCCCGGGCCACACCGTGCGCGGCGAATACCAGAAGGGCGGCGGCGTGCCGTGCCTGGTCGCCGTTCACCAGGACGCTTCGGGCAATGCGCTCGACCTCGGCCTGTCCTATGCTTGCGGCGTCGGCGGTGGCCGTTCGGGCATCATCGAGACCAACTTCAAGGAAGAGTGCGAGACCGATCTGTTCGGTGAGCAGGTCGTCCTCTGCGGTGGTCTGGTCGAACTGATCCGCGCCGGCTTCGAGACGCTGGTCGAGGGCGGCTATGCCCCCGAAATGGCCTATTTCGAGTGCCTGCACGAAGTGAAGCTGATCGTCGACCTGATCTATGAAGGCGGCATCGCCAACATGAACTACTCGATCTCGAACACCGCCGAGTGGGGCGAGTACGTGACCGGCCCGCGCATCATCACCGAAGAGACCAAGGCCGAGATGAAGCGCGTCCTCAAGGACATCCAGACCGGCAAATTCACCTCCGACTGGATGCAGGAATACCGTTCGGGCGCGGCTCGCTTCAAGGGCATCCGCCGCATGAACGACAGCCACCAGATCGAGGAAGTCGGCGCCAAGCTGCGCGGCATGATGCCGTGGATCGCCAAGAACAAGCTGGTCGACAAGGCCAAGAACTAAGAAGCCCGCGTCAATCCTACCCTGCCGCGGCCATCTGCGCTTCCGGTGCTCACTGACTTTATGTCCGCTGCGCGCCGGTTCTCGATGGCCGCACCATCCAGCACGGCAGGGCGGATTGCCATCGGACTTCTGCGGCTGGCCGCGAACGAAGAAAAAGGCCGGTGGAGCAATCCGCCGGCCTTTTTCGTTGGCTCGAAATCAGGAGTGTCTGGTCAGCCGTAGTGCCAGTGCGGCTTGGGTTCGGTGCCTTCGAACTGGACGCCGAGGCGGTCGGCCTTGCGCCAGCGCACGACGCAGCGATAGGCGATGCCGTCGACGGGGACATAGAGCAGGAACTGGTCGGGGACACGGCTTTCCGCCGGGATTTTGATCTCGGCGCCGTTCGAATGCATGTTGCGGATCGTGCAGCGGGTTTCCGAGTTGGTGATCCCGGTCAGAATCGCAGCGCCCTTGAGGACGCGGTTGCGACGCTCCCGGCGCAGTTCGTTTTCAGCAATCTCGGCGTTGTCGGCCGTCATGAACTCTCAACCCAGAATAGAAAATCCTCCCGGTAATCTTCCTTCTACACATGATACGTAAACAACAGCTTGTTGCTGTTTTTATTAGCTTCAAGTCATGTTCAAAGAAAAACGGCGCCGCAGGCGCGACGCCGTCTCCGTTGTTTCGAAACCGCCTCAGCTATAGGGCGACCAGCACTGCCGGCGCGGGCCGTTATAGGGCTGGAAGGTGTTGTCCCAGGCCCGATACGAGCGATAGCGGTCGTAGCACCACTGAACGTGAGCCGAGCCTCCACCACGATAGATGCGGCGCGGCTGGACATAGCGCGGCTCGTAGTAGCGATAGGCCGGTATGCCGAAGTTCAGGTAGATGCCGGTGCCGAAATGGCGCCGATGCGGGCGATGCCGCCAGCGCCAGTCGTCGCGCCAGCGATCGCCGCGCCAGTTGTTGTGGCGCCAGTTTTCCCGGCGCCAGCCGTCGCCACGCCAGCCATCGCGGCGCGCGTAACAGCCAGTGCCGGGCGGGCAGAAATGGCTCTGGGCGAGGATGATGTTCTGCGTCGCCTGCGGAACTACCGACGGCATCTGGCCGATGCCGGCCGGCGATGCGGATGCAGCCAGCGGCAGGCCGGTGACGAGACCGAGCGCGACGAGCCCGGAACGTGCGAGGGATGAGAGGTTCATGATCGTCTCCTGATGTCCGAATCCCAAAGGCTCCATGCCCCCAAATTTCGATGGAGATCGGGGCATATTCTGCCCTTCAGCCTGAACGGGAAATGAACGGCCGGGTTCCCCGTGGACTTGTGGCTGGGCTCTTGTGTTTGGACCAACATGAAGGCAATGCTCGCGACATGTCGCTGCGCCTTGCCACCTTCAATGTCGAGAACCTGATGAACAGGTTCGATTATTCCGGCTATCGCAATCAGCTCAACGAGGACCGGACGCTCGCGCTGTTCGAGATCCACAGCGAGGCGGAATACCGGTTGCTCGAGCAGGCGCGCGCGATCGCGCATGCCGACGACATGCGCCAGCTGACGGCACTGGCCATCGCCGAGACCCGTGCCGACATCATCTGCCTGCAGGAAGTCGACAACATCGAGGCGCTGAAGGCGTTCGAATATGGCTATCTGTTCAAGATGGTGGGGCAGGGCTACCAGCACAAATACACAACCTCGGGCAATGATTCGCGCGGCATCGACGTCGCGGTGATGATGCGGGCGGAAACATCGCATGGCGAACCGATCGAGTTCGTGCGCATGACCAGCCATGCCCATGTCACCTTCGAGCAGTTCGGGCTGCATACGCCCGAGCTTGCCAGCCTCGGCCAGGAGCCGTTCGAGCGCATCTTTCGGCGTGACTGCCTGGAGATCGACGTCAAGATCGGCGGCAAGCCGCTGACCATCTATTCGGTCCACTTCAAGTCGATGGGCTCGCCGCGCAACGGGCTGAACGGCCGTGACGCGACGATGCCGGTGCGTATCGCCGAGGCCAAGGCAGTCAGGCGCATCATCGAGGACCGTTTCGGCAAGGATCATTCCGCCGACAAGCGCTGGGTGATCTGCGGCGACATGAACGACTACCGCGAGCGGCTGGTGATCTCAGGCGATGCCTACCAGGGCTACGGCTTCACTCCGGTCAAGGAGACAGCGTCCTGTCTGGACGTGTTCCTCGCCGACGGCTTTGCCGAAAACGTTGTCGAGCGCCGGCCTGAGATGGACCGCTGGACGCTTTATCACACACGCGGACCGCTGGAGCGGCATCTGTGCCAGCTCGACTATATCCTTCTGTCGCCATCGCTGGCGCGGACAAACGAGCAGGCGCTGCCCGATATCATTCGCCGCGGCCAGCCCTGGCGCACCATCTTCCCGCCGGGGCAGGAGGTGGACCGCTATCCGCGCGCCGGCTGGGACCGGCCGAAGGCCTCCGACCACTGCCCGGTGGCGGTGACGCTCGGCATCACCTGAGAGATTTCCTTGGCATTCGACATTCCGCGCAACCAGATCCTGCCGATCGACGTCGTCGACGTGCGTCTCGATGCCGAGCCGCATCCATTCGAGCGCGACAATGCCGAGGCGATCGCAGCCAACTGGGCGGCCGAGAAGGCGCTGACGCCGGCGATGTTCGACGGTACGGTGGTGCTGCTGTCGGAGCTTGCCTATGGCGACAACCGGCTTGTTGGGCGCTGCCACGCCGTCCGCTTCTCGACCTTTATGCTGTGGCGAAAGCTGAAGCCGATCACCAGCGCCGAACATTCCTTCGCGCACGCCATGCTGATCTCCAGCGACAATGCGCTGGTGGCGATCCGCATGGGCGCGCATACGGTCAATGCGGGAAAAGTCTATTTCGCCGCCGGCTCGTTCGAGCCGGAGGACTTTCGCGATGGGCTTGTCGACCTCGACTACAACATGGCGCGCGAGGTGCGCGAGGAGACCGGGCTCGAGCTTGGCGAGGCGAGTGGCGAAGAGCGCTGTTATGCGCTGTCCGGGGACACCGGCACGGCGATCGTGCGCTGCTACCATCTTACCGAGACGGCCGACGAGGTGGCTGCGCGCATCGAGCGCTTCGTGGCGGCCGATGCGGAGCCCGAGATCGAAGGGCCTGTCATCATCCGCGGCATGGACGATCTGCCCGACAATTTGATGCCGCATATGCCCGCGCTGGTGGAATGGCATTTTTCCAGGGGGTGAGGTCGCTGTCTGGCGCCTGAGAAGTATTGCTGGAAGTCCTTGCTTGCCCGATGCCGCTGCGTCACAAGTTGCCGTAGTTTTCTTGCGGCACCTTGGGGGGATTCGATGGCCAGGTTTCTTACACGTGCGAGTATTCTTTCGGGCGCCATCGCGCTGGCTCTGTTCCAGAGCAGTACTGCCGGTGCGCTCGACACCACGCCTGCCGCCAAGGTTGTCGTGACGCCATTGGCATCGACGACGGTGACGGCGAACGGGCAGCCGATCGTGCTGCCGCAGAAGAACGTTCAGGTGCTGGTCTCGTCCTTCGAGATCCCGCCCGGCGCCTCGCTGCCGGTGCACATGCACCCGTCGGCGCGCTACGCCTATGTGCTCGAGGGCCAGCTGCAGGTGACCAACGCCGAAACCGGCAAGAGCACCAGCTACAAGAAGGGCGATTTCATCGTCGAGATGATCGGCGCGTGGCATCAGGGAGCAAATGTCGGTGCCGAGCCGGTCAAGCTGCTGGTCATCGATCAAGTCGAGGAAGGCACGGCAAACACGCTGCTGAAGGAGTAGCCCCGGTTATTCGTGCCTGAGCGCCTCGATCGGGTCGAGGCGCGCGCCGCGCAGCGCCGGGAAGAAGCCGAAGACCATGCCGATCAGCGCCGAGAAGCCGACGGCAAGTAGGACCACTGCCAAGCTTGGCGCAAACGGGATCGACAGCGCCAGCGAGGCGGCACCCGCCAGCGCCAGGCCGATGGCGATGCCGATCAGCCCGCCAAGCAGCGACAGCACGGTTGCCTCGACCAGGAACTGGATGAGGATGTGCTTCTCATGCGCGCCGATGGCGAGACGGATGCCGATCTCGCGGGTGCGTTCGGTAACCGACACCAGCATGATGTTCATGATGCCGATGCCGCCGACGAGCAGGCTGACGCCGGCGACCGCGCCGAGCATGCCGGTCATGGTGGCGGTGGCGCTGGCCATCGCATCGGCGATCTGGGTCATGTCGCGGACCGCAAAATCGTCTTCGCGGTCGGCTGTGACGCGCCTGACGTCGCGCATGATGTCCTCGATGCGGGTCTGGACGACCGAGGTCGGCGTCACGTCATCGGCGGCGACATAGATGTTGTCGATGTCGCGGTTGCCGGCGATGCGGCGCTGGAACGCCTGAAGCGGCATCAGCACGACATTGTCCTGGTCCTGGCCGAAGCCGGAATAACCCTTCGGCTCTAGCAAGCCGATGACCTTGCAGCTGACGCGGCCGACGCGGACGGCGGCACCGTCAGGGTCGCCGGCGCCAAAGAACTGCTGGCGCACGGTTTCGCCGATCAGGCAGACATTGATGCCGCCGCGCACCTCGGACTCGCTGAACGACCGGCCCGATGCGACTTTCCAGTCGCGGGCGTCGAGATAGGCGTTGTCGGTGCCCGTGATCGAAGACGTCAGGCTCTCGGTGCCGAAGACCACGCGCACCTGTTTCTGCGACGCCGGCGAAACCGCGCGCACACCTTCGAGATGGGCGGTGAGGGCTGCGACCTCCTTGTCGCCGAGCTGGCGGATCGTCTGCTGCGGGCCCGAGCCGGGTGCTGCGGGGCGGCCGGCGCGGACGATCAGAAGATTGCTGCCGAGTTGCGAAATGTCGGCCTTGACCTTCTCGGTGGTGCCGCTGCCAATCGTCAGCATGGCGATGACGGCGGCGACGCCGATGACGATGCCGAGAAGCGTCAGGAACGAGCGTAGCGCGTTGCGGCGGACGGAACGCAGGGCGAGGCGCACGGTCTCCCAGATCATGACTTACACCGCCTCCAGCTTTCTGGTGTCGGAAGCGACGTGGCCGTCGCGGAAGGCGATGGTACGGCCGGCATAGGCGGCGATATCGGCCTCGTGGGTGACCATGACGATGGTGAGCCCGTGCTCCTGGTTGAGCAGCGTCAGCAACTCCATGATCTCATGACTGCGGGCGGTGTCGAGATTGCCAGTCGGCTCGTCGGCAACAAGAAGGGTGGGCCGGGTGACGATGGCGCGCGCGATCGCCACGCGCTGCTGCTGACCACCGGACAGTTCGGCGGGCGTGTGGTGCTCACGGCCCTCGAGGCCAACCTCGGCGAGGGCTTGCATGGCCAGCGCGCGCCGCTCATGCGCGGCTGCGCCGCGATAGATCAACGGCAGCTCGACGTTCTCCACAGCGGTGGTGCGCGGCAGCAGGTTGTAGCCCTGGAAGACGAAGCCGATGTAGAGATTGCGCAACACGGCGCGGCGGTTGCGGTCGAGCCGGCCGGCGTCGGTGCCCATGAAGCCGTAGCGGCCGGAGGTCGGCGTATCGAGGCAGCCGACGATGTTCATCGCCGTCGACTTGCCTGAGCCCGACGGGCCCATGATGGCGACGAATTCGCCCTGGCCGATGGCCAGGTCGATGCCGGCGAGCGCACGCACCTCGGCCTCGCCCTGGCCGTAGGTCTTCCAGACCTTGTCGAAGACGATGAGCGGCGCGATGTCCATGATTGGGCTCAATTGGCCCTGGCGGACGACGAGGCGGTGATGACCGCATCGCCGGCGGAAAGCGCGGAGACGATCTCGGTGCGGTCGCCGTCGGTGGAGCCGGTCTTGACCCTGACCGCGACCGGCGCGCCGTTCTTGAGCACATAGAGCGTGCGCAAGCCGTCGGTCGGTGTCGAGGCCGGGCGGCTACGGTCGGTCGGACCGCGGTTGGGGCGGCCGAGGAACAGGTTCTGCAGGCTGAAGCCGCCGCCGCGTGCAACAGGCGCGGGGCGGTAGCGGAAAGCGGTGGCCGGCACGGTCAGCACACCCTTCGCCTCACGGGTGACGATAGACACCGTCGCCGTCATGCCCGGACGCAGCAGCAGCTCGTCATTGGCGACTTCGAGCCAGGCATTGTAGGTGACCACGCCGTCGGTCGTGACCGCGGCATAAGCGATATCGCGGATCGTCGCCTTGAAGCTGCGGTCGGGAAAAGCATCGACGGTGAAGCGGGCATTCTGCCCCTTTGCCACCGAACCGATGTCGGCCTCGTCGACGGCCGCCTTGAGCTCCATCTGGGACAGGTCGGCGGCGAGCACGAACAACACCGGCGCCTGCATCGAGGATGCCACCGTCTGGCCCGGATTGACCGAGCGCGTCAGCACCACGCCATCGATGGGGGCATAGATCGTGCTCTTGGCAAGGTCGGCCTGCTGCAGCTTGAGGTCGGCTTCCGAGATGGCGAGGTTGGCCTCGGCCATGTCGAGCGCGCTCTGGGCCCGGTCGCGTTCGGCGGTGGCGGCTTCCAGCGCCTGGGTGGTGGCCATGCCGCGCTTCGCCAGCTCCTGGGCGCGGGTGAGCGCCTGGGCATTCTGCGACAAGGTGGTGCGCGTGTCTTCAACCTTGGCGGCGGCAGCCTTGGCGGACGCCTGGGCACGCTCGATCTGGGCGGAAAGCCTGGTCGTGTCGAGGGAGGCGAGCACGTCGCCTTTCTTGACCTGCTGGTTTTCGACCACCGCGACCGAGCGGACGACGCCCGACAATTCGCTCGAAATGTCGACCTGGGTGAGGGGCTGCAGGTTGCCGGTCGCCGACACCTCGACGGTCAGGTCGCCGATCTCGGCGGCCTGGGTGGTGTAGACCAGCTTCTCGGAAGGCGCTGAGAACCAGGAATAGCCGGCATAGGCGCAAGCCGCTGCGACGAGCGCCACCAGCAGCCAGAGCCAGCCGCGACGGCGGCGCGTGGCGCGGCCGTTGCCGTCGAGGCCAAGGGCCGCCTCTATCGATGGCGTGCTCGCCGGTTGCGGGCGGTTTGTCAGCTGGTCCAAGCCAGACCCTTTCGATGGTCCCAGAAAATCCGCCTAGAGCCTGCTCTAAGCTGGTTCGATCGAGCATGATCTTGTTTGAAACCGGGATGCCAGTTTGGCGATCATGCTTTAAAATCACAGATCGGCTGAGTGGTCCCGAAATTCAAATTAAATTTCGCTCATGTTGCCGGCGCAGAAGGAACAAACATGACGGGCGGACGCAAGTATTTTGTCTATGATGTCTTCACCGAAAACAGGCTTGCTGGCAACCCGCTCGCCGTGGTCGTCGATGCCAAGGGGTTGAGCACGGCGCAGATGCAGGCCATCGCCAGGGAGTTCAACCTGTCGGAGACCTCCTTCGTGCTGCCGCCGGAAAGCCCGAAGCACAAGGCACGGGTGCGCATCTTCACGCCCGACTACGAGATGCCGTTTGCCGGTCACCCGACCGTCGGCACGGCGATCGCGCTGACCGAGATGGCGCAAGGCAATGATCTTGCCGGCATTTTTGTCCTCGAAGAGAATATCGGCCTGGTGCGCTGTGCTGTGAACAAGGTCGGCGACAGCCTGTTTGCCGAATTCGACCTGCCGAAGCTGCCGGAACCAATGCCGCTGGCGGCCAGCACCGATGCGGTTGCCGCCGCCCTTGGACTTGCGCCACACGAGATCGGCTTTGAAAACCATCGTGTGTCGCTGTGGTCTGCGGGCGTGCCCTACATCACCGTGCCGGTGGCGGACACCAAGGTTGCGGCGAGGATTCGATTCGACAACGAAGCCTGGTTCACCTTTTCGCCGCGCAAGAACGACTCGGCGGTGGCCAGCGCCTATGTCTATTGCCGCGAGACGGTGGGGCACGAAAACGCCTTCCACGCGAGGATGATCGTTCCCGGCAGCCCATCCTACGAAGATCCGGCGACAGGTTCGGCGGCAGCCGCCTTTGCGGGGGCGATCATGGAGTTCGACAGGCCGACCGACGGCGCGCAGCGATTCTGGATCGAGCAGGGCATCGAGATGGGCCGGCCCTCCAGGATTAGGCTGGAGCTCGAGGTTTCGGGGGGCAGCTTGGTTTCCGCGCGCATTGGTGGACATGCCGTGAGGGTGGCCGAGGGCGTTCTGCTGGTTTGACCCAGCTATTTTTGCCGACTGAAAGAAAAAGCGGCCGGTGGGGTGGACAGGTGAAAATGCCTTGGCTATATGCCGGCCACGGTCGGTTCACCGGTCGCGAGTGGGTGCGTAGCTCAGTTGGTAGAGCAGCTGACTCTTAATCAGCGGGTCACAGGTTCGATCCCTGTCGCACCCACCACTTCTTTCTCTTCATCGCTGAATACTGAACGCCGCGCAATCTTGGCGCAGGCGGATGGTCGCTTTCCTTGTCCAGGTCCAGCGCCGCCATGGCTTTGCACAGGCAATCGCGTGTGTTCGTCGATTGCCGCATCTTTCTTGCCGATCATGGGTGGACAGTATCGGATGGTATGGCTATATGCCGGCCACGGTCGGTTCACCGGTCGCGAGTGGGTGCGTAGCTCAGTTGGTAGAGCAGCTGACTCTTAATCAGCGGGTCACAGGTTCGATCCCTGTCGCACCCACCACTTCTTCTCCAAATATTCAGACCGCTGTGACTGTTACTTCAACTGGGTTGAACCTGCTTGGATTCCTATCTCCGGTCGGCCCTGCGCTGCCTCAGATCCGGAACGACCAGAACAGGCAGGCAAGCGTGGCCAGGCCGAAGAGGGCGAAGAACAGGCTGCGCAAGAGCACGTTGCGGCGGAGCTCGTTCATCGCGACATGGCAGCCGACGATAGCGGCGACAAACAGGAAGCGCCAGTCAAGCAGGGCCCAAGGGGCGCTTGACTGACCGAAAACCCAGCGGGCAGCCAAGCAGCCGACGATGGTGGCGAACAGGGCGATGACGACCCAGTGGATCGTATCGGCGGCATTGAGCAGGACGATGCTCGCCGCCTTGAGCGGCAGGATCATCATCAGCATCGCTGCGAAGAAGTAGATCGCCGCCAGCGGCATGAAGGTGTCGGCGCTAGCGATGCCGTCAAGGCGCTTCACGCCGATGACGCCGAAGGGGTAGCCATGGCGCGCGACAGCAAGGCTGAGCGCCATCAGCGAGGCGGCCAGTACGGCAACGAGGGCAAATGAGGCGGCGGCCTTGTTCATGGCGGACCCTGAAGGAAACGAATCGGACAGTGTTGGGCCTAGCCTGCCAAACCTGGCGTTACCAATGCGCAAACGCCTGCCCGAATGCTGCCCGAATACCTTGGCATTCCTTGGGTTGAAGGGACTCTGTGGTCCACGCGCTGGAGAGGCGCGATGGATCGTTTTTCGCCGCCGCGCATTGTAGGGGCGGTGGGGACACTTTTTCGGGAGTTATTGGTGATGATGAAACTCGTATTGAGTATTGCACTTCTGGTGCCGCTGGCAGCCTGCTCGCAGACCGAACAGGGTGCAGCCATTGGCGGTCTTGGCGGCGCGGCGATCGGCAGTGCCGTTGCCGCACCCGGAAACCGGGCTGAAGGCGCGCTTGTCGGTGGCGCCGTCGGTGCCGTTGCCGGCGCCCTGATCGGCCGGGCCAACGAGCCGAACCGCTGCCGCTATCGCGACCGCTATGGCCGCACCTATCTGGCAGAATGCCCGCGCGGCTATTACTGAGCCGGCTAGCTGTATTCCATCCTGTCCCGAAGGTGCCGATGGTGCCTTCGGGACATTTTTTGCCTACTGTATGTCGCAGATGCCGGCCCAAACTTGAGTTTTGGGAAGGCATTTTTTCTCATAACTATATGTTCTTGAACTGTTTTATTAAGTTCATGCGGTTCTGCCGCAGCGGCGCTGGAGTGCTCGCTCCATTGTCGGCAGATCACCCTCGCAAGGGAAAAATTGCTCCCGCTGGCTGTAGCCGGGCAAAGCCGTTCCACAATCTCGCCAAAATTAGCAATCGACAAAGTCTATTAATTTTATAGACTAACGGCATGATGGAGATTGCGATGGCACAGACCCAGTATCTCTCGAACAGCCGCGTCGGCGAGACGGCAGCTGCAGCGGGCAAGCCCGCCAGCATTGCGCAGATCGCGTCATATCTGTTCTTCACGGTGTCGTTCGGCTTCACCGCGGCCGTCGTCGTCGGCCTGGTCCACTAGGACCACCGTGCCCGGAGGCGGGCACGCCATGTTGTCTCAACCCAACTGAAGAAGGTTTTCCAGAGTAGCGCGTGAACCGGCGCGGGCGGCGCCAATAACTGTTCCTGACAAGATGAAGGAGTTTGCGATGCAGATCGACTTCACCCATTGCCCGGGCGGCGTTGCCGACAAGGACGAACTTCACTCTTCCTTCTTTTCAGACACGGCGGTTGCCGTGCAGAGGCTGCGTCAGCTCGAAAGGGCGGGTTTCGATCGCGTTCTCATCGACGACATGGGCGGCCTGCTTGCCAATATGGACCTGGCGTCGCTTGCGCTGCGCAGCACGCAGTCGATCGGTGTGCTTGTTTCCCATTGGCCTGGAATCGTGGCGCCCGTGGTGGCCGCCCGGCAGTTTGCGGCCTTCGACCAGATCGGCTCGGGCCGGCTGGCATTGCGGGTGCCGCCAAGCCGCGACCTGCGCGAAACCAATGACGACAGCGGCCTCGTCGCCACGCTGGGGCGCACCGACGAATATCTGATGCTGCTCAAGCGGCTATGGAGCAATGCGCAGCCCTTCGACCATGAGGGCCTGTTCTACCGCATCCATGGTGGTTTCGTGCCAATGAAGGCAGCTGACGGAGCCGTGATCCCGCTGCAGCTCGGCGGATTGTCGGGCACGGCGCTCAAGATCGCAGGCCGGCACGCTGACAGGTTCGAGTTGCCGGTAGGCGGCTTCGACGACACGTTGCGGCTGATCGAACGCGTGAGGGTTGCGGCTGAGCCCTTCGGCCGAGCCCAGCGCGTCCGCTTCTCTTTGCCGGTGCATGTCGGGCCAGTGCATGCCGGCCATGTGCAGGCTGGCGAAGGCGGACAGCAGGATTGGCAGCTGACGGGCGAGCCGGAGCACGTCGTTTCTGTGCTTGCCGGCTTTGTCGAACTCGGCGTCAGCGATTTCATCGTTCACGGGCTCGACGACGCCGAAACGGTCGAGGCCTTCGGGCGTCAGGTCATACCGTCGTTGCGCAAGGCATTTCGCCGCCATGATCCCGCGCCGACCCATTTGCGCAAGCGGCCGGTGGTGCTGCGCCGCATTGTCTGATCGGCACGGTCAGGCGTGATTCAGGGCGTCGCTCAGAATGTCGTCATTGGCGGCGTCCCGCACCTGGGCCAGGCTGCGATTGTCGAGCACGCCGGCAATCGCCTGGCGGACCTCGAGCATCATGTGCCTGATCTGGCAGGTCGCTTCGTCGCAGTCGTCACAGGGCTGGTACTGGGTCCGGCTGGCACAAGGGATCGGTGCCAGCGGGCCGTCGAGCACGCGCACGACATGGCCGATCTTGATCTCGGCGGCAGGCTTGGCGAGGCGGTAGCCGCCGTCCTTGCCCTTGCGGCTCTGGACGAAACCGGCATTGCGGAGTTCGCCAAGGATCGCGTCGAGAAACTTTTTCGGAATCTTGTTGGCGGTCGCGATGTCGCCGACGAAAGCGAGCTGGCCGGCGGGCAGTTGGGATAGGTGAACGAGGGCCTTGAGGCCGTATTTGCCTTTTTTAGTCAGCATGGCGAACGCGTGTCATCGGCTTCCTGCTGCCTGTCGCAGCGTGAGGTTGCTTGCCGAGGATAACGATTCGTCCCCATCGCATTCCGGCCTTCACCAGAGATAAATTCCACAGACTTGATATACAAGCCGAAACGCGTTGATTTTCCGTAAGTTTTGCGGGTTTTGACCCCATTTTCGGCAGAATCAGCCTGCCGCGTAGACCCTGGCGCGTTCGATGGTGATGATGCCCTGCTCGCGGGCACTGACCTGGGTTTCAGGCGCGACGTCGAGTTCGACGGCTTCACCTGACGCCGTCAGCGCCAGAATGCGCCGTCCGGCAGGCCGGTCGATGACGCGGGCGACTGTCGCGGGGATGCCGGCGCCGCTGCTGCTCCAGCCGAGATCGCTCGGGCGCAGGAAGATTTCGACCGGGCCGTCAGCGAAGCCGGGGGCAGGAATCTGTGCCTCGCCAAGGCGGGCTATGCCGCCGGCGACGGCTGCGGAAATGCGGTTGGTATCGCCGAGGAAATTCATGACGAAGGCGGATGCGGGATTGCGGCAGACCTCTTCGGGCGTGCCCTGCTGGACGATCTGGCCCTTGTCGAGGATGACGACGCGGTCGGCGAGGTCGAGCGCTTCTTCCTGGTCGTGGGTGACGAACAGCGTGGTGATACCGAGCTCCTGATGGATCTCGCGCAGCCAGCGGCGAAGGTCGCGGCGGACATTGGCGTCAAGCGCGCCGAAGGGCTCGTCGAGCAATAGCACCTTGGGATCGACGGCAAGTGCACGCGCAAGGGCGACGCGCTGGCGCTGGCCGCCCGAGATCTGGCCGGGGAAACGCTCTGACAGGCCTTCGAGCTGGACGAGGCGCAGCAGATCGGCGACGCGGGCGTCGATCGCTGCCTTGTCGCGGCGCTGCTTCGAGATCTTCATGCCGAATGCGATATTCTCGGCGACAGTCATATGCGGGAACAGCGCATAGTGCTGGAAGACGAAACCGACGCCACGGTCGCGCACCGGAATGTCGGTGGCATCCTCGTCGCCGAAATAGATGTGGCCGGCATCGGCATATTCGAGGCCAGCGACCATGCGCAGGATCGTAGTTTTGCCCGAACCGGAGGGCCCGAGCAGGGCGACCAGTTCGCCGCTTTCGATTTCGAGCGACACACCGTGGACGGCGCGGAAGGTCTCGAAGGTCTTCACGACGTTGTCGAGGCGGATATTCATGACGAAACCTCAGCGGAAGCGGTTTTGGGGGCGGCCACCGGTGCTGCGAGTGCAGGGCGGCGACGGGCGCGGCCGGCGCCCTGGCGCTCGAGCAGCACCTTGGCAACGAGGGTGACGACAGCGAGCAGGGCCAGGATGGAGGCAGCGGCGAAGGCGCCCGCGGTCTGGTAGTCGTGATAGAGCAGTTCGATATGCAGCGGCAGCGTGTTGGTCTGGCCGCGGATATTGCCTGACACCACCGATACGGCGCCGAACTCGCCCATGACGCGCGCATTGCACAGCACCACGCCATAGAGCAGTGCCCAGCGGATGTTGGGCAGGGTGACCGAGAAGAAAGTGCGCCAGCCGGAGGCGCCGAGTGAGGTTGCTGCTTCTTCCAGATCGCGTCCCTGCGCCTGCATCAGCGGGATCAGCTCGCGGGCAACGAAGGGAGCGGTGACGAACATCGAGGCGAGCACGATGCCGGGCAGGGCGAACAGGATCTTGATGTCTGCCTGCTCCAGCGCCGGGCCGAACAGGCCCTGCAAGCCGTAGACGAAGAGATAGGCGACGCCGGCGACGATGGGCGAGATGGAGAACGGGATCTCGATGACCACCAGCAGGAAGCGGCGACCCCAGAAATCGAATTTGGTGATCGCCCAGGCTGCGGCAACGCCGAAGGCGGTGTTGATGGGCACGGCGATGAGTGCGGTGACCACAGTCAGCCCGATGGCGTGCAGCGTGTCGGGATGGGCGATCGCGGCGGCATAGACGGCGATTCCTTGCGAGAAGGCCTGGTAGCCGATGACGACAAGTGGCGCGACGATGACGATCGCGACCAGCGTCAGCACGATGCCGATGAGGGCGCGGCGGAAGGCCGGCGCGTCGCCGACGCGGGGCGGGCGGCCTTTGACGGGAGCGCTCATCTCAGCCCCTCGCTGTGTAGCGCAGGGCACGCGCCTGCAGGATGTTGGTGATGGCGAGCATCAGGAAAGCAGTGATAAGCAGCACCGAGGCGATCGCCGCGGCGGCCTGGTAGTCATATTCCTCGAGCCGGATGAAGGCGAGCAGGGCGGTGATCTCGGTGGACATTGGCTGGTTGCCGGCGATGAAGATGATGGCGCCGAACTCGCCGAGGCTGCGGGCGAAGGAAAGCGACAGGCCGGCGAGCAGCGCCGGTGCCAGCAGTGGCAGGATCACGCGCAGGAAGATCGACCGGTCGCTGCCGCCGAGCGTCTGGGCTGCTTCCTCAAGTGCTGGATCGAGGTCTTCCAGCACCGGCTGCACCGTGCGGACGATGAAGGGCAGGCTGGTGAAGGCCATGGCGACCATGATGCCGAGCGGGGTGTAGGCGACCTTGATGCCGGCCTGGGCAAGCACCGCGCCGAACCAGCCATTTTCGGCAAACAGCGTGGTCAGTGCGATACCGGCGACAGCGGTCGGCAGCGCGAAGGGCAAGTCGACGAGCGCGTCGATAAAGCGTCGGCCGGGGAAGCGGTAGCGCACTAGCACCCAGGCCAGCGCCATGCCGAAGACAAGGTTGAAGGCGGTGGCAGCGAGCGCCGAAAGAGCCGTGACCCGATAGCTGGCGACCGCGCGCGGCGACGAGACGATGCGCCAGTAATCCTCGAAGCCGAGGCTGGCCGCCTTGAAGACCAGCGCGCCGAGCGGCAGCACGACGATGATCGAGACGTAGACGAGGGTTATCCCCAGTGCCAGGGGAAACCCCGGCAGAATGCGGCGCGCCACTGAAATGCCTTCCCGGATACAACAATGCGGAAAGCCGGCATGGCCGGCTTCCCAATTCTCAATAGCAATGAAGGCTTGCGGTCAACGCTCGCCGTAAATCTCTTCGAGCAGGCCGCCGGAACCGAAATGTTCCTTCTGCACCTTGTCCCAGCCGCCGAAGACATCTTCCACAGTGACGAGGCGAACTTCGGGGAACTGGTCCTTGAATTCGGCGGCAACCGACGGCTCGTGGACGCGGTTGCCGTGCTGGGCGGCGATGCGCTGGCCTTCGGCCGTGTAGAGGAAATCGAGGTAGGACTTTGCCAGATCACGCGAGCCGTGCTTGTCGACGACTTTGTCGACGATGGCGACCGGGAATTCGGCGAGCAGGCTGACGGAGGGAATGACGCTCTCGACCTTGTCGGAACCGTATTCCTTGGCGATCGAGCGGGTCTCGGCCTCGAAGGTGATCAAAACGTCGCCGATGTTGCGCTCGACGAAGGTGGTGGTGGCGGCGCGGCCGCCGGTGTCGAACACCGGCACGTTGTCGAATAGTTTTGTCACGAACTCCTTGACCTTGGCCTCGTCGCCCTTGAACGCTTCCTTGGCGTAGGCGGTAGCCGCCAGATAGGTGTAGCGCGCATTGCCCGAGGTCTTCGGATTGGGGAAGATGACCTTCACGTCGTCGCGGACCAGGTCGGACCAGTCCTTAATGCCCTTGGGGTTGCCGGCGCGGACGAGGAAGGACGGCAGTGAATAGAAGGGCGAGGCCTGGTTGGCGAAATCCTGCTTCCAGTCGTCTGATACAAAGCCGTTCTTGACCAGGAATTCGATGTCGGTGACCTGGTTGAAGGTGACGACGTCGGCCTCAAGTCCTTCGACGATAGCGCGGGCCTGCTTTGAGGTGCCGGCATGCGACTGGTCGACTGTAACGCCCGGGTTCTTGGCGATGAAGGCGGCATTCTCGGCGGCGAACAGTTCGCGGGCGACGTCGTAGGAAGCATTGAGCAGCTTGTCGGCGGCGGACGCCTGCAGCGGGCCGGCGAGAATGGCGGCGAGTGCTACGCCGACGAGAAGGAAACGTTTCATGGGGGCA
The DNA here is from genome assembly GCF_964252895.1 of Aminobacter sp. LjRoot7. Classification (NCBI taxonomy): domain Bacteria; kingdom Pseudomonadati; phylum Pseudomonadota; class Alphaproteobacteria; order Hyphomicrobiales; family Phyllobacteriaceae; genus Aminobacter; species Aminobacter sp. LjRoot7. The sequence goes on along the minus strand of NZ_CAXUPX020000001.1, from coordinate 216,726 downwards.
TTCTCCTGAGACAAGCGGCAAATGACTAAACTTTGCCGCAAGATAGCCGGGGGCCTGTTTCAGGTGGAGGCAGAGGCGGATTGCCTCTGCGCTTGTATGAAGAATTTTCTTCTATCTTTTTGCCAAATGAAGAAATCGATTTCCAGTTGTGAGTTTCGTGACCGGCCTCTCGCGGAATGCCCAACTATTTGTCGGTGACTCCGGCCTCGGCGAAGCTTGCCATGCGAGCGTGGCATTCCAGCGCTGAGCGGACGAGATTGACGGCGAGGCAAGCGCCCGAGCCTTCGCCCAGCCGCATGCCCATGTCGAGCAACGGCGCGAGCTGAAGGGCTTCGAGCAGCTGTCGATGACCGGCCTCCGCAGAGACGTGGGCCGACAGCGTGTGGGCGAGGCCTTCGGGGTGGAGTTTTGCCAAGGGGGCTGCTGCCGCCGTGACGACGAAGCCATCGAGCAGGACGGGCACGTTGTGGTGGCGCGCGGCCAGCGTGGCGCCGAGGATGGCGGCGAGTTCGCGGCCGCCGAGATTGGCGGCTACGGCCAGCGGGTCGGCGAGCGTGGCGGCATGACGGGCAAGGCCGGCATCGATGGCGGCGAACTTGCGGGACAGGCCCTGGTCGTCGACGCCGGTGCCACGGCCGGCCCACTGGCGGCCGTTGCCACCGAACAGGCCTGCGGCGATCGCCGCTGCAGGGGTGGTGTTACCGATTCCCATCTCGCCGAAGCAGACGAGGTCGAGATCCGGTGTCACCGCGTCATAGCCGATGGAGACGGCGGCGAGGAAATCGGCTTCGTCCATGGCCGCAGTCTGGGTGAAGTCGCCCGTGGGGCGATCGAGCTCGAGCGGGATGACCGCGAGTTCGGCCCCGGCAAGGCGGGCGAGCTGGTTGATGGCAGCACCGCCGCCAGCAAAATTAGCCACCATCTGCACCGTCACCTCGGATGGGTAGGCGGACACGCCCTGGGCGGTGACGCCATGGTTGCCGGCAAAGACGATGACCTTGACCTTGTCGAGCCTCGGCATCTCGCGGCCCTGCCAGCGGCCGAGCCAAGCGGCGATCTGTTCGAGCTTGCCGAGACTGCCGCGCGGCTTGGTTAGCGTGTCCTGTCGGCGGGCGACGGCATCCGCCGCAGCGTCGTTGCCGGCGGGCAGGTCGAGGCAAGCTTTGCGCAATTCATCGAGCGATTTGAAGGTCATGGCAGTGAATACTCCAAAACAGAATCAAGCAAGGATGGCGGATGCGACAAACAGCAGGGCGATTTCGGCCAGTTGCTGCAGGGCGCCGATGGTGTCGCCGCTCTGGCCGCCGATCTGGGCGAGGCAGAGCTTTCTGAAGGTGAAGAAGAGGATGGCGAGGCACAACGCCGCGACGACCGCGCCCTTGAGCCCGAGGAACAGCAGGCCGATGGCGCCGATGGCGAGGGCGGCGACTACAGCCCCGTCGGCGACTGTGCCGACGCCGGCGGCAAGACCGTCGACGCGCGCCTGGGGCAGGTGGCGCATGAAGGCGGGGATCAATGCGCGCGAGCCGACATGAGCGGCGACGAGGGTGGCGAAAACAGGGGTGGGGTCTTCGATTTCGGTGATGGCATTCCAGCGGGCGAGGATCGAGAGCATGAGCGCTGCCGCGCCATAGCTGCCGATGCGGCTGTCGCGCATGATTTCGAGCTTGCGCTCGCGCGTGCGTCCACCACCGAAGCCGTCTGATGTGTCCGACAGGCCGTCCTCATGCAGGCACCCGGTGACCAGCATGGCGGCGGCGATGGCCATTGCGGCAGCCGGCCCATCGGCGAGGCCGAGGGCATGTCCGGCAGCGAAGACGAGCCAGGCCAGGACCGCCACGACGAAGCCGACGAGCGGCGCAGTCCAGATGGCGTCCGCGAGCGAACGATCCCTGGCCTCGAAATGCGGCAGCGGCAGGCGGGTGAAGAAGACGAGGCCGAGGCGGATGTCGTCGAAGATCGTCGCCGGCGTCATCGTCTCAACCTCGAGCGATCGCGTGGAAGAAGGTGCCGGTAACATGGCCGCGCCGGCCGCCGAAGCTGCCGAGCGGCTTGCCCTGGCCATCGGCCAGTTCGCCCAGTGGCGTATCGTCGCCTGCAACAACCGTCTGGGCGTAGTGGAACTCATGGCCCCTTACGACGCTGCCAGTGCCGCCGAGCGGGCAGGGCGCGGAAAGCGTGGCCTGGCGATAGCCGAGGTTCATCTTGCGCTTGGCGAAGCTGGTGGCATGGCCGAGCAGGCCGAGCATATCGTGGGTGACACCGTCGCCGTCCTCGATGGAGCGGCCGAGCACCATGAAGCCACCGCACTCGCCATGAACAGGCTTCGTTTCCGCAAAACGGCGCGTGCCGGAAAGGAAGGTGCCGGCTGCGGCGAGGCGGCCGGGATGCAACTCGGGATATCCGCCCGGCAGCCAGCAGATGTCGCAGGTGGCGTCGGGCGCCTGGTCGGCGAGCGGCGAGAACGGCACCAGCTCCGCGCCCATGGCGCGCCAGTGGGCGGCGAGATGCGGGTAAAGGAAGGTGAAGGCGGCATCCTGGGCGAGCGCGATGCGCTGTCCGGGTGGCGGCAGGGCGAAGGATTGGTCGCCAGCTGTGGGCGCCAGCGGCGTCGCCAGTTTGATGATCGCGTCGAGGTCGAGCGAGCGCTCGACCATGTCGGCGAGCTTTTCGATATGGGCGAAGAGGTCGGCATGCTCTTCGGCCTGGACGAGGCCGAGGTGGCGTTCTGGAATGGACAAGGTCGGGTCGCGCAGGATGGCGCCGACGACGGGCAGACCGAGCGCCTCGATGGCGTCGCCGGCAAGCTTGCGGTGACGGTCGCTGCCGAGCCTGTTGAGCACCACGCCCGCGATACGGACATCGGGGTCGTAGGTGGCAAAACCCTTGGCGATGGCGGCCGCTGTCTGCGACTGGCCGGAGACGTCGAGCACCAGAAGCACCGGCAAGCCGTAGAGGCGGGCGAGATCGGCAGCCGCACCCGAGCGGCCTATCTCCGCGGGGATGCCGTCGAACAGGCCCATGGCGCTTTCGAGGATCACCATCTCGGCTTCGGCCGATGCATCGGCGGCCAATGCGTTGAGCAGCGACGGCGCCATGGCCCAGCTGTCGAGATTGACGCCTGGACGGCCGGTGGCTGCGGCGTGGAAGCCGGGATCGATGTAGTCCGGCCCCGATTTCGCGCCACGTACCTTGATGCCGCGCCGCGCGAGCGCGCGCAGCAGGCCAATTGTTACGCTGGTCTTGCCCGAGCCCGAGCGCGGGGCGCCGATGATGAGGCCGCGCGCCGTCACTTTTGCCCCATGAGTTCGGCGCGCAGCGAGACGATGCCGCCAACGACGATGAGGGCCGGCGAGACGACCTTTTCGCGCTCGGCGGTGGCAACCAGTGTGCCGAGCGTGGCGGTGACCGTGCGTTCCTCCGGCGTCGAGGCGTTCTCGACAAAGGCTGCAGGCGTGTCGGTCGACAATCCGCCGCGCAGAAGCTCCGTCACCGTCTCGGCCATGTGGGTCAGGCCCATATAGATGACGATGGGCTGGCCGGTGCGGGCCAGGGCGGCCCAGTCGGGCCGGTCGTCGCTGACGGCGGCAAAGCCGGTGGCGAGGATGATCGCGCCGTTGACGCCGCGCATGGTGGCCGGAATGCCTGCGGAGGAGAGGCCGCCGAAGGCCGAGGTGATGCCCGAAAGCACGCGCCAGGGAATGTTCTCTCGGGTCAGCACCAGCGCTTCTTCGGCACCACGCCCGAAAACGAAAGGATGGCCGCCCTTGAGCCGCACGACCTTGCGGCCCTCGCGCGCCAGCTTGACCAGAAGGGCATTGATGTCGCCCTGCGGGATCGACAGCCGGCCGCCGCGCTTGCCGACGAAGAATTTTTCCGCCTGCTCGGCAACCGCAACGATCTCGGGCGAAACCAGCGCATCATGCACCAGCGCATCGGCCTGGGCCAGCGCCGACAGGACATCGAGCGTCAACAGGCCGGGATCGCCAGGACCGGCGCCGGCCAGCCAGACATGGCCCGGTTCGAGCACGTGCTGCTTGTAGTTCAAACGCGCGATAGCGTTTTCGAGTGTCATACGTGTCGCTTTCGCCGATGACGCACAGGCTGTGCCAGCCTATAGATCGCGTCATGAATGAAGAAGATCGTCCGCTCAAGCGCGGTTGGACCACCGGAGCCTGCGCCACCGCCGCCACCAAGGCGGCGTGTCTGGCATTGAAGACCGGTGCGTTTCCCGACCCGGTGGAGATCGTGCTGCCGGGTGGGCAGAACGTGGCCTTTGCGCTGGCCAAAAACGAACGCGGCGATGGCTGGACAATGGCTGGCATCGTCAAGGACGCCGGCGACGACCCTGACGTCACACATGGTGCGCTGGTCATGAGCACGGTGCGGCCGGGCGCTGCCGGCGGCGGTCTTGTTTACAAGGCGGGCAAGGGCGTCGGCACGGTGACGCGGCCGGGCCTGCCGATTCCGCCCGGCGAAGCCTCGATCAACCCGGTGCCGCGCAAGATGATCGCCGGCGTCGTGGCCGAGGTGCTGGGCGAGGGCGCCGATGTCGAGGTCGAGATTTCCGTCGCCGGCGGTGAGGAGATGGCGCTGAAGACGCTCAATCCGCGCTTGGGCATTTTGGGCGGCATCTCGATCCTGGGGACGACGGGCATCGTCATTCCCTATTCCTGCTCGGCCTGGATCCACTCCATCCATCGCGGCGTCGACGTGGCCTGCGCCATGGGCTTCGACCATGTCGCTGGTTCCACCGGCAATGCTTCCGAGATTGCGGTGCAGAAGTTCCACGGTCTGCATGAGGTGCAATTGATCGACATGGGCGACTTCGTCGGCGGCATGCTGAAATACATCCGCGCCCACCCGGTGGCGAAGGTCACCATTGCCGGCGGCGTCGCCAAGATGACCAAGCTGGCGCAAGGCATGCTCGACGTGCATTCGAACCGCGGTTCGGCCGATCTCGATGGCCTGGCCGCAGTCGCGGTAGAGGCCGGGGCGGATGCCGAACTCGAAGCCCGCATCAAGGGCGCCAACACCGTTGCCGAGGCCTTCATCGAGGCCAACAAGGCCGGCATCGCTATCGGCGATGCGGTGGCGGCTGCTGCCTGGCGCACGGCTGCCGCCGTGTTCGACAAGGCGGACGTTGCGGTCGAGATCCTTGTCTTCAACCGCGAGGGAGAGCTGATGGGGCATGCGCCCTTCGCCGCCTCTCATAGCCCGTCGCGGCCCCTGAAGCGGCGCTGATAATAGGCGTCGTAGAGCGAGCTTTCGCGAAATTCCTCTGCCGCCAGCGACTGGCCGACGAAGATGATAGCTGTGCGTTCGATCGGGTCCTTGGCCAGTTCGGCTGCGATCGTCGACAGCGTGCCCTTGACGATGCGCTCGTCCGGCCAGGAGGCGCGGAAGACGACCGCCACAGGGCAATCCGGACCGTAATGCGGTGTCAATTCGGCCACGACGTGGTCGATGGCGTGGATCGACAGGTGGACGGCAAGCGTGGCGCCGGTGCGGCCGAATCCGGCAAGCGTTTCGCCCGGAGGCATCTTCGAGGCGCGGCCGGAGGTGCGGGTCAACACCAAGCTCTGGGCGACTTCGGGGATCGTCAGCTCGCGCTTCAGCGCCGCCGCTGCCGCCGCGAAGGACGGTACGCCGGGGGTCAGCGTGTAGGGAATGCCGTGCTTTTCCAGCCGGCGGATCTGCTCGGCAACCGCGCTCCATACCGACAGGTCGCCCGAATGCAGGCGCGCGACGTCGCGGCCGGCCTTGTGGGCGGCGACATACTCGGCCTCGATCTCGTCGAGCGACATCGGCGCGGTGTCGACCAGCCGGGCGTCAGCGGGGCAATAGGTCAAAAGCTCCGGCGCAACGATGGAACCGGCATAGAGGCAGACCGGGCAGGAGCCGAGCAGGCGGCTGCCGCGCACGGTGATGAGGTCTGCCGCGCCCGGGCCGGCGCCGATGAAGTGAACGGTCAAGCTGTGGCTCCAGACGTGGCGATGGCGCAGGTGGCGGGGCCGACGATCGTGCGCGGGCCAAACAGGGTGGCATCGCCACCGGCGGCGCCGAGCGCTGATGCCTCGGAGACCGATGGCGTGTTTGCTGCGTCCTGCGAGGCTTGCGAATGGCTGAGCGTACGCGACGCAGCAGCAGCCAGCGCCTCGTCGTCGACGACAAGCAAGGGCAGGTCGAGCCGGCGCGCGGCAGCGAGGATGCCCGGTTCGTCGCGTTTGAGCGTTGCCGTGGCGAGTGCGGTCAATGCGGTGATCGCCAGGCCGTGCGCCTCGAGTGCGGTTTCGATTGCCGAGAGGATGTCTTCGTGTGCTGCGCCTTTGCGGCAGCCAATGCCTGCAACCATCATGGCTTCACCCAGCTCCACTGCGTGACCGGCATTGCCGGCCGCCAGCCGGTCATCGAGCCAACAGGGGCGGCGCGGGAGACTTGAAGGCGCAGAAGATCGCCGCCATGCGCGGCATGGCGCGACAGCAGCAATGTTTCCATTTCGAGCGTGACGGCGTTGGCGACGAGGCGACCGCCTGATCGAAGCGCCGCGATGGCCGCATCGAAGACGCCGGCGTCCGAGCCGCCGCCGCCAATGAAGATGACGTCTGGCGTCGGCAGGCCGGTGAGGGTGTCAGGCGCTGCGCCCCTGACAACCGTGAGACCCGGCACGCCGCAGGCGCTGGCATTGCGTTCGATGCGCTCGGCGCGCTCGGCATTGTGTTCGATGGCGATGGCGCGCAGCGAGGTGTGACACAGCATCCATTCGACGGATATCGAGCCGGAGCCGGCGCCGATATCCCACAGCAACTCCCCGCGGCGGGGCGCGAGGGTGGAAAGCGTGACCGCGCGGATCTCGCGCTTGGTGATCTGGCCGTCATGCTCGAACAAGCCATCGGCGAGACCTGAAGCAAGCGGCAGGATCCGTGCCTGCGATCCGGGTTCAAGCTCGAGCGCCAGGACGTTGAGTGGATTGATGTTTTCAAGGTCGAAGCCACTGGCCTTCGTGACGCGGATGCGCTCGTTTTCACCGCCGAGGGCCTCCAGCACCGTCAGGCGCGAAGCGCCGAAACCGTTGCCGGTGACAAGGGCTGCGATCTGGGTCGGCGCTTCGCCATCCGAGGTGAGTGCAATGATGCGCGCGCCCGGCTGCAGCAACGGGCGGATCAGGTCGATGGCGTGGCCGTGGAGCGAAACCGTTTCGATGTCCTGCAGCGCCCAGCCCAGCCGCGAGGCGGCCAACGAGAAGGCAGACGGGGCCGGAACGACCCGCATTTCCGCTGATGCCACGACGCGCGAAAGCGTGACGCCGACGCCATGTAGGAACGGGTCGCCCGAAGCCAGAACGCAGACATTTTCGCCGCGCAGGGCGACCACGTCACGCATTTCGCTGTCGAAGGGCGTCGGCCATGGACGAGCTGCGCCTGCGATGAGCGTTGCTGCCAGCGCCAGATGACGCTTGCCGCCGAAGACGTGGGCAGCGCCTGATATCGCGCGCTTGGCCTCGTCGCCGAGACCCGCTACACCGTCCTCGCCGATGCCGATGACGGTCAGCCATTCTTGCGTCGGTGCGTCGAATTCAGCAGGCATGATGACCCACCATATTCTGATCCTGGGCGGAACCACCGAAGCGCGGCAGCTGGCGGCCAAGCTCGCCACGCGTGGCGATCTCGACATCTTGCTTTCGCTGGCGGGCCGGACCGAAAACCCGGCCGAGCAGCCGGTGCCGGTACGAACAGGTGGCTTCGGCGGCGCGCAGGGGCTGGCCGATTGGCTGGCCGGGCACAAGACCGATCTCCTGATCGACGCCACGCATCCTTATGCGGCGCGCATCTCGGCCAATGCGGCGGAGGCGGCTCGGATATCGGGTGTGCCGATCTTCGCCTTGCGCCGTCCTGGCTGGAAGACAGTCGATGGCGACCGCTGGACGCAGGTGGAGAATGGCGAAGAGGCCGTCGCCGCGCTGGGCCAAACTTCGCGCCGCGTGTTCCTGGCGCTCGGTCGGCAGGAGGTGGCGGCGTTCGAGACCGCGCCCCAGCATGCTTACGTCATTCGCAGCGTCGATCCGATCGAGCCGCCGCTCGGCGTGCCCGATGCGACCTACATCCTGGCGCGCGGGCCGTTTGCCGAGGCGGACGAGCGGGCCCTGCTTGAGGCGCACAGGATCGATGTCATCGTCGCCAAGAACAGCGGCGGGCAGGCGACCTACGGCAAGATCGCGGCGGCCAGACAGCTCGGCATCGAGGTGATCCTGTTCCGCCGGCCGCATCTGCCCGATGTCCCGTCGGCTCCTGATGTCTCTGCAATGGCCGAGATGGTCGATCATTTCGTGACCCCGGCGGAAAAGCGCGGCGTGTAGACCAGCGGCGGCTTGCCGTCGCGTTCGATCAGGCGCGTCTCGGGCGAGCCGATGACGACGCAGGTCGCCATGTCGGCCTTGGCCGCATCGGCTTCGCCAAGCGTGAAGATCTCGATGCGCTCATCGGGCCGGCCGGCGGCGCGGCCGAAGATGACGGGCGTCGTGGCAGGCAGATGCTTGCGCAGGGTTTCCAACGCGCTGCCGAGTTGCCAGGGGCGGGCCTTGCTGATCGGGTTGTAGAGCGAAATGACGAAACCTGCCTCGGCGACCGCGACCAGGCGGCGTTCGATCAGGTCCCATGGCTTCAGATTGTCCGACAGGTTGATGGCGCAGAAATCGTGGCCGAGCGGCGCGCCGACGCGGGCGGCGACAGCCAGCATGGCGGTGACGCCAGGAACGACTGACAGCTCGATGTCGCGCCATTCCCGGGGGCCGGCCTCGATGGCTTCGCAGACGGCTGCGGCCATGGCGAAGACGCCGGGATCGCCGCCGGAGACCATTGCGACCCTGTGGCCGCTTGCCGCCATCTCCAGTGCCGCGTTGGAGCGCGAGATCTCCTCGCGGTTGTCGGAGGCGACGCGGGTCTGGTCAGGGCGCAGCTCGAGCCGGTCGAGATAAGGCTTGTAGCCGAAGAAATGGCTGGCTTCCGCGACCGCGCGGCTGGCTTCCGGCGTGACCTGGTCCGGATTGCCGGGGCCGAGGCCGATGACGACGAGGCGGCCGCTCAATTGTCCGCTCCCGGCTTGCCTGCCCAGCCGGGCACCAGCACGATGGCGAAATAGGGCGCCTTGTCGTCTGTCTTGTCGGCCAGCGTCATGTGCTGGGTGTTCGGCATGGTGCCGCGCTCGACATAAAGCGCGCGGCCGAGCTTGCCGGTCGCTTCCAGCGCCTTGCGGATCTTGGGCAGGTTGCGGCCGACCTTCATGATGACCGCAGCGTCGGTATCGGCGAGGCGGCGGGTCAGCTCGAACTCGCTCATCGTGCCCGGCAGCACCGACAGCACGTCGTCGCCCTGGACTATCGGCACGCCCGTCTGCGACCAGCAGCCGGACATGGCGGTGACGCCGGGGATAACCTCTGTCGGGTAGAGATGCGACAGGCGCACATGCAGATGCATGTAGGAGCCGTAGAACAGCGGGTCGCCCTCCGACAGGATCGCAACCGTACGGCCCTGATCGAGATGGGCGGCCACGGATTGCGCCGACTCCTCGTAGAAGCCGGTGATGGCGGCGCGGTAGTCGTCGTGATCCTTGTCGATCTCGATGGTGACTGGATAGACGAGCGGCAACTCGATAACGTCGTCGCGGAAATGCGCATCGGTGATGGTGCGGGCGTTGCCATTGGCGCCACGCTTGGCGAAATGCGCGATCACGTCGGCCTCGGCCAGCGCACGCACGGCCTTGAGCGTCAAAAGTTCGGGATCGCCGGGGCCAGTGCCGACGCCGATGAGGCGGCCCTTTGCAGCGGGAGCGCTCATACGCCGGGCCTCGCCAGCGAGTTGAGGGCAGCGGCCGTCATGGCGCTGCCGCCGAGGCGGCCGCGGACGATGGCATAGGGCACGCCATAGGAGTTCTCGGCCAGGGCGTCCTTGGATTCGGCCGCACCGACGAAGCCGACCGGCATGCCGATGATGGCAGCAGGCTTGGGCGCCCCGTCGCGCAGTTTCTCGAGCAGGTAGAACAGGGCTGTCGGTGCGTTGCCGATGGCGACGACCGAGCCGGCGAGCCTGTCGGCCCAGAGGTCGATCGCGGCGGCCGATCGGGTGTTGCCGATCTCCCTGGCGATTTCGGCCGTGCGCGGGTCGCGCAGCGTGCAGATCACCTCGTTGTCTGCGGGCAGGCGGGCGCGGGTGACGCCGCGCGCCACCATTTCGGCGTCGCAGAAGATCGGCGCGCCGGCTTGCAAGGCACCGCGCGCGGCGGAGACGAAGTTTTCAGAGAAGACGAAATGTTCGGCCGCTTCGACCAGGCCGCAGGCATGGATCATGCGCACCGCAACGTCGGCCTCGTCTTCGGAGAAGCGCTTGAGGTCTGCCTCCGAGCGGATGATGGCGAAGGAGCGTTCGTAGATGGCCGTGCCATCATGGATGTAGTCGTAGGCGGCCATGTTCATTCCTGTGCCAGAGCTTGCGCGAGGCGCTTTGCGCCCAACCTTGCGAGGCAAGCGGCGGCATTGTCGTCCGGCTTGCGCTCCTGGGCGAGCAATTTCGTGAGGCGGCCCATGCCGCGCGCGGCTTCATATCCTGCGGTGTAGGCGGCCGGAAGGCCCTTTGCCGTTCCGCCGACGACAAATGCAGCCCCCTTTTCGTCACCGACGATGGTGAGCGTGGCCGGGCCCGGATGGGCGCAGCCCTTGGCGCAGCCGGAGATGTGCAGCGACAGCGTCGGGTCGAGGCTTTCGCCGATCTCGCGGGCAATTTCGGCGGCGACGTCGCGCGCGGCGATCATGCCCGAAGCGCAGGCCGGCGCGCCGGGGCAGGCGGCGATGCGAATGCTGGGATCGGCGGGCGAGGTGACAAGGCCGAGGGATTGGGCGGTGGCGGTGAGCGTGGCGGCGGACGGGCGGTCAAGACCCATGACAAGCAGGCTGCGGCCGGGCGCAGGGCGGATGCCGGTGGCGCCACCATCGCTCGCTGCCTGGCAGAAGGCGATCAGCGTCGGGGCGTCGATGCTGCCGAAGGGCAGGGCGATGCCGAGGGCGATTTGGGTGCCAGTGAGCGTGAGGATTCCGATGGGGGATGAATCGGTTGCAGTGGAGTGCTCAGTTTTTGAATCAGTTGGGTAGCGATCCTTCGCACCCCCCGCTTCCAGGACGGAGGGGGGGGCGAAGGAATGAGAAGTCTCCGGCCTTACAACGACAGCTCTTATGACATCCGGGCCAAGGTCACGCGCGCGGCCTTGCTGGCCGAGTGCCGCAATTGCCTGGAGAATGTCGAGCGTGACCGCGCATGCGGCGTCGGAATCGAATTCACCGACCAAACGCGCCGAGCTCTCGTCGCCGGCCACCGACAAGCGCCAGCGCTCGGCATCCTTTGCCACCAGTCGGACATCGCCGATGATCGCGCCGAGCCCGATCTGGCCACGCCCATCGACGACGACGGACACCTTCGGCCCCAACCGAGGCGAGAGCCCGACCCGCTCGATCGCTGTCCGGATCGCTGCGGCCAGTGGCGTGGGATTGGTGGTCTCCTTGGAGTCGATGCCGGCGAGCGGGCTGGTGTCGACAGGCACGCCGGTGCGTACTGCGATCCCCAACGCGTCGACTTCTTGCGCCAGCAAGCAAGCACTCTCCGACGTCAAGCCCCTGATCTGGATGCTGCCGCGCGCAGTCACCTCGACGATGCCGTTGCCATGCCGTGCCGCGGATTCACAGAGTCCGATCAAGACGTTGGGCTTGATTTCTCCGGCAAGCGGATTGAGCCGCACCAACAGGCCGTCGCCGGTCGACATCGGTGCCGAAAGGGCCGGACAGGCGCCGCGGCGGGAAAAGCCGGTCATGCCGCAACCTCGCGCGCTTCAGCCTCGGCGATGAGGGCAGCGAGATCGTCGTCGATGGAGTTGCGCAGCGGGTGCCACAGGCCGCGCCGACGGGCGGTGGCAAAACGCTCGGCGATGAATTTTGCCGCCGCCGGGTTTTCGCGCAGCATGAAGTTGCGCACGTCCTCGTTACCGACATAGGCGTCGTGGACGGCCTCGATCAGCGTGGCCGGGATGGCGTTGGTCGTCTCGGCAAAACCGATCAGCCTGTCGACCGTCTCGGCGAATTCGGAGGCGCCGCGCGGGCCATGGCGCATCTGGCCGGCAATGAAGCGGGCATTGGTGGCGCGTGCCCTGACGACGCGGCCGACAGCCTCGGTGACCGAGCGCGGGCGCGGCTTCTGCGGATCCGAGGTGTCGAGCACGATGACGTCGGCGTGCTTGCCGAGTGCCGCGACCGCTGCTGCGAAGCCGCCGATGAAGGCGACGTCGGCGGAGCCTTCGAGAATGTCGCGGCCGGGGTCGTCGCCGGTGTGCACAAGCAGGTCGGCCTCGGCGATGCGGCCGGCAAAGGCGCCTGGCGCGGAAATACCTTCGCCCTCGGAGCCGCCATAGGCGTGGGAGGCAGCATTGAGATAGGCGCGGCCGAGGTCCTCGCGCGCCTGCCAGTCGCCGCTGGAAAGCAGGTCCTCAAGGCCGGCGCCATAGGTGCCGGGGGAGGAGCCGAAGATGCGTGGCTCGACCTTGCCCGCGGCGCGCGTGCTGGCGGCGAGCGGGTTGTCGTGGTCGTCCTCGTCGCGGGTGGCAACGGCGTGGGCTGCGGCGTCGATGAGCGCGATCTGGGTCGGGAACATGTCGCGAAACAGGCCTGAGATACGCCAGGTGACATCGACGCGCGGGCGGCCGAGCGCTGCCGGCGGCAGCACCTCGATGCCGGTGACGCGACCGGTGGCGGCGTCCCATTGTGGCCGGCAGCCCATCAGCGCCAGGCCTTGCGCGATCTCCTCGCCGCCGGTGCGCAACGAAGCGCTGCCCCACAGGTCGATGACGAGCGCACGCGGCCATTCGCCGTGGCTCTGCAGGTAGCTGCGCATGACCTCGTCGGACGCTGCCTTGCCGAGGTCGAAGGCCGTCGGCGTCGGCATTGTGCGCGGGTCTGACGTGAACAGGTTGCGCCCGGTGGGCAGCACGTCGGTGCGGCCACGCGCCGGAGCGCCTGCTGGGCCGGCTTTGATATGGCGGCCGTCGAGCGCGGCGATCAGGTTTTTCCGCTCGGCTTCTGCGCTGGCAAGGCGCGCTTGATCAGGCTCATTCTCTTCGGCGCGGCCATAGATATGCAGGCCGTCCTTGATGGCGAAATCCTTGAGGTCGCAGAGCCAGGCGTCGATGCGGCGCAGCGCTTCGTCGGGCGCGTCGGTTCCGGCGACGCCGGCCTCCGCGGCAAGGCCGGTCTGCGACGCCGTTTCGACGATGAGCTTGGCCAGGCGGTCGCGGCGACGACGGTCGAGGCCGTCGGCCTGGGCGTATTCGTCGACGAGGCGTTCGAGCTTCTGCTGGTGTTCGTCCAGGCCGGCGGCGGCGAGCGGCGGCGGCAGGTGGCCGAGGGTCACGGCTGCAATCCGGCGCTTGGCCTGGGCCGCTTCGCCGGGGTTCGAGACGATGAATGGGTAAACGACCGGCAGCGAGCCGGTGACGATTTCGGGGAAGCAGTTCCGGCTCAGTGCCACTGCCTTGCCCGGCAGCCATTCGAGCGTGCCATGGGCGCCGACATGGACGATGGCGTGGATGCCGAGCGACTTCTGCAGCCAGAGGCCGAAGGCGAGCAGCGCGTGGCGCGGCGGCAGCGTCGGGTCGTGATAGTCGGCGCGGCGATCGGCCGAACGGCCACGATCAGGCGCAAGGGCAACGGTGACGTTGCCGAAGGTGGCGGCGCGGAAGGGGAAGTGGGGCAACGTAGAGCGCGCACTTCCGCCTGTAGCCTCCGCCTCGGGATAGCTCCACGCCGCTTCGACAGCTTTCCTTGCCTCCTCAGGCAGATCTTGGGCCAGCACAAGATAATCTTCGAGCGCCAGCCCATGTCCGCCAGCCTCGATCAGGTCGAGCAATGCGCGCGGCGATTGCGGAATCGATTCAAGCGTGTAGCCAGCGTCCTTGAGGTCGTGCAGCATGGCGAGCACGCTTGATGGCACGTCGAGGCCAACGGCATAGCCGGTGCGGCCGGGGGCACTAGGATAGTCGGGGATGAGGATCGCCAGCTTGCGCTTTTCGGGCGGAGTCTCGCGCAGCCGGAGATGCGTGGCGATCCGCTGGGCGACCTGCTCGACGCGGTCAGGTTCTGGGCGGTTGGTGAAGGCGCGGAAACCGAGGGCTGGGTCGACTTCGCTCTCCGCCTTGAACGAGATGGCGCCGACGAGGATGCGACCGTCGAGCTCGGGCATCACCACATGCATGGCAAGGTCGGCCGGCGCGAGGCCGCGCGGGCTGCCTTCCCAGGCTTCGCGGCGGGTGGTGGCGACAATGACCTGGAACACTGGCACGCCGGCGCGGTCGAACAGCGTTTCCGTGCCCGGTTCGGCGCCGGCGGCGAAGGCGGTTGCGGTTATGATGGCGGCGGGGTTGAGCTGTGCGAGGGCGACCTCGACGAAGGCGAGCGAGTCCCTGTCCTTCAGGCTTGAGACAAAGATCGGGGCAGGGCGGAGGCCTTGCGCTTTCAGCGCTTCGACCAGAGCGTCGATGGGCGCGACATCGGCGGCCAGCAGCATCGAGCGGTAGAAGAGGATGGGGACGACAGAGGCGCTGGAGGCATTGCGCTCTTTCGCACCCCCCTCTGTCCTGCCGGACATCTCCCCCGCAGGGGGGGAGATTGGCAGTTCCAGCGACAGCGCCTCGTTTGCGCCATTGGGGATTAGCGAAGGCCGTGCCTCAGCTGATCTCCCCCCTTGCGGGGGAGATGTCCGGCAGGACAGAGGGGGGGGCGAAGGGTCGCCACCATTTCCGGCCAAAAAGGCTTCTAGATCACTGAGAATGCCACGCTCGGGATCGTAGAAACCCGCCTTCGGCACCACAACCGGCGCGGCGACGGCACCTTTGCCACCGGCCAATCCTGCCAGCCGGGCCACCAGCGCCTTCATGTTCTCCGGGCCGCCCTCGCGGAAATAGCCGAGCAGGGCGTCGAGTTCGGTGCGCGGCAGGGTCGAGGCCTCGATCAGCCTGAGATCCTCGTCGTGGCTTTCGCCCGGCAAGAGCGCCAGCGCGATGCCTTTTTCGCGCGCCATCGCGGCAAGCTGGTCGCAGCCGTAGCGCCACCAGTCGTGGCCGCCGAGAATGCGGACGAGGATGACCTTGGCGTGGCAGGCGACGCTGTCGATCCAGAGATCGACCGACATCGGATGGCGGAGGTCGCGCAGGCTGGCGAGCCGCATCGACGGCAGGTTTTCGGCATCCGCCTTCCAGGCGCTGGCGAGGCCGGCCAGATCGCTGTCGGTGAAGGACAGCGCCACCACATCCGCAGGCTTCTGCCTGAGGTCGACAGGCTCGATCAGGTCATCGAGCGAGGCGGAGGTGGTGGTGAGGATGTGCATCCAACCTGTCCGGTTCAGCCGACCAGGATACGCTCGATGGCCGGGCGGTCGAGGCCCTTGAGGCCGATAACGACCAGGCGCGAGCGTCGGTCGTCCCCGGCGGCCCAGGCACGGTCGTAGTAGTGGTTGACGCGCGGACCGACAGCCTGGACGAGCAGGCGCATCGGCTTGCCGCCGACGTCGACGAAGCCCTTTACACGCAACACGTTTTCTTCTTCGGCGGCGGTGGCGACGCGCTTCGCCAGTTCGTCGGGGTTGGCGATCGACGGGATTTCGATGACGAAGGTGTCGAAGTCGTCGTGCTCGTGGTCGAAGGCGCCGTCGTGATGGGTCTTGCGGTTTTCGATGTCGTCCTCGACGGCGAGGCCGAGGCCGAGCAGAACCGACGGATCGACCTTGCCATGCGCCGACGGCACGATCTTGACGGCGCGTGCCAGGTGCTCGCGAACGATGGCGGTGGCGCGGGCGTGACCGGCTTCGTCGAGCAGGTCGCTCTTGGACAGGATGATGAGGTCGGCGCAGGCGACCTGATCCTCGAACACTTCTTCGACCGGGTCGTCGTGGTCAAGCGAATCGTCTGCGCTGCGCTGGGCGGCAAGCGCTTCCATGTCGGAGGCGACCTTGCCTGCGGCCAGCGCGGGGCCATCGACAACGGCGATGACGCCGTCGACCGTCACGCGGCTCTTGACCGTCGGCCACTGGAAGGCTTGGACCAGCGGCTTGGGCAGCGCCAGGCCCGAAGTTTCGATCAGGATGTGGTCAACCCTTGGCGTAAGCGACAGGATCTGGTCGAGGGCCGGGACAAAGTCGTCGGCGACGGTGCAGCAAATGCAGCCATTGGCCAGCTCGACGATGTTTTCCTCCGGGCAGGCATCGACGCCGCAGCCCTTGAGAATCTCGCCGTCGATGCCGACATCGCCGAACTCGTTGACGATGATTGCGAGGCGCTTGCCCTTGGAGTTCTCAAGGATGTTGCGCAGCAGAGTGGTCTTGCCGGCGCCGAGAAAGCCGGTGACGACGGTGCAGGGAACGCGTTCGACGGAGGCGGTCATGTGTCTTCCTTGATGAGAGCAAGTGGTGGGATGCGCGCGATAAGCCCGCGCTTGAGGCTGTCGGGACGACCGCGCCAGGGGATCAGGCCGTCGGTCGAGGTGGCGAAGAGTTTTGCGCCGGCGACGAGATCGTCGCCCGAATTGGTGTTGAGATCGCCGAAGACGTAGCTCCACGCGCCGTCGCGGATCAGTGCTGCGCTGAGGCGGCGCTTGCAGTTGCCCAGGCACTCGACGCTGCGCACGGCGATCTCGCCATTGGCGGCGAGGCGGGCGTGTTCGGCAAGCTGGGCGCCGGCGCGGGGATGGGCGTCCGAGCCGGTTTCGTCGCGGCAAGAAGAGCAGACGAGAATGGTCACGTCGCATGAGCGCGCGTCGGCTGCATCGCAGGATGCGTCGGCTGATGCGACCGGAAGGTTGTCGTCGAAGTCCAAATCCAGGCTCCTTGCCCGGGGCACCCGCCAGGCGATCGGATCAATGTCTGCGACGGCAGGTCTCCTGGCTTGCGGATCGTCGCCTTCGCTCGCCTTCCCGGGAAAATCCCAGTGGTCTTCGAGCTTGGCTCTTCGCTCACAGTTGCGGGGACAGCCGCGGATTTGACGCCACCGGCGCGCACCGCATTCCCTCTTAGCCTTCGCCGTTGCGGGCGAAGGACCGTCTGTGGGCGATTTAGGCTTTCGCGAGGGGTGGAGTCAACGAGGCGGAGCGACCCGCAATGTCGCTCAGGCCGGGTCCAAGGTCGCCGGCGGGCGTCACCTCGATGCGCTCGAGGCCGAGCCAGCCGCGCATTTGCTGGAGTTCTTCGTAAAGTTCGGCTGCGGTTTCCGGCGGAGCACAGGGCTCTGCATAGGCGGCGTGGACGCGCAGGATACCCGCCGGACGGTCGGCCTTCAGGTCGATGCGGGCGACGATGCGCTCGCCCAGAAGGAAGGGAAGGACGTAGTAGCCGTACTGGCGCCTCTCCGCCGGGGTGTAGATTTCGATGCGGTACCGGAAGTCGAACAATTGCTCGGCACGGGTGCGCTCGAAGACGAGCGGATCGAAGGGCGCAAGCAGGGCGCGTGCATGGATCTTGCGCGGAATGCGGGCATCGGCGTGGAGATAGGCCTGCCGGTCCCAGCCTTCGACACGGACGGGAATCAGTTCACCCAGTTCGACCAGCTCTTCGAGCCGGCCCTTCATGTCGGCGGGCGACAGGCGGAAATAGTCGCGCAGGCAGATGCCGGTGGCGACGCCGTGGGCGCGGGCGGAGATTCGCAGCAGTTCGCGATGCGCGTCCTCAGCTTGTGGGACAGGCCGGTCGTAGATGTCGGCCGGGAGCACGCGCTCTGGCAGGTCGTAGAGGCGTTCGAAGCCGCGGCGCGAATGGGTGGTGATGCGGCCGGCCCAGAACAGCCACTCGAAGGCATGCTTTTCCTGGCTCCAGCCCCACCAGCCGCCGGAGCCCTTCGAGCCTTCGATGTCGGAAGCGGCGATCGGACCGCGGTCGACCACCTGGCGAAAGATCTCTTCTATATAGGGCCTGTTCGCACGGCCGAACTTGGCAAGCCCGCCATACATGCCGTCCTCTGCCCGCGCCATGCGCCAGCGCAACAGCGGAAAGGTCTCCAGTGGCAGCAGCGACGCTTCATGCGCCCAGTATTCGAACAGCATGCGCTTCTTCGGGGCCATGGCATCGTCAAGCAGGGCCATGGGGTAGGGGCCGAGTCGCGAATAGAGCGGCATGTAATGGGCGCGCACGACCGCGCTGACCGAGTCGATCTGGAGCAGGCCGGTGCGGTCGAGCACGCGCTGCAGGTGACGCCGCGTGATCGCGCCGGTGGGGCGCGGGTCGGCAAATCCCTGGGCCGCCAATGCGATGCGGCGGGCGGTGGCGAGCGAGAGTTTTTCCTTCATTGCGGCAAGCTATCGCAGTCTCTTGAGGAGTGACGCAAGGGCACGAGAATCGGTCTTTGCTGCAAATGCTAGCAGAACTGCGGCTCCGGTCTTGTCAGGAGCGTAAACTTGAGTAAAAGACGAAGGAAATCAAAGGCGAGCCACACGCGCAGGATTTTGGTCCAGCAGTGGGCTTTGCCACGTTTTGGCCAAGGTTGGACTTGCTTCGACCGACCGGCTGCGCTAACCGTCGCCGCATTGCAGCACGACCGTTTCGTCCGGCTCGGCGAGAATCTGTCGCGCTTCCGGAAACGGACCCCGTGCTGTAAATCTGGGTGGATAGGCCACCAACGGAATTCGCAGCATGAACGCTCTCCTGAGTTCGTATCTGCCCATCGTCATTTTTATCGGTGTGGCGCTTATTGTCGGCATTGCGCTTATCGTGGCGCCTTTCCTTGTCGCCTACCGCAGTCCGGATCCGGAAAAGCTTTCAGCCTATGAGTGCGGCTTCAACTCGTTTGACGACGCCCGCATGAAGTTCGACATCCGCTTCTATCTGGTCTCCATCCTGTTCATCATCTTCGATCTTGAAGTGGCGTTCCTGTTTCCGTGGGCGGTGTCCTTCGGCGAGATTGGCATGCTCGGCTTCTGGTCGATGATGATCTTCCTGGCCGTGCTGACCATCGGCTTTGTCTATGAGTGGAAAAAGGGAGCGCTGGAATGGGATTGAACGACGCCTCCGGCACCCTGATCGCGCCGAAGCCGAAAGGCATCATCGATCCGAACACCGGCAAGCTCATCGGTTCTGACGACGCCTTCTTCGGCGAGCTGAACAACGAGTTGTCCGACAAGGGTTTCCTCGTCACCTCGTCCGAGGCGCTGATTACGTGGGCGCGTACCGGCTCGTTGATGTGGATGACCTTCGGCCTGGCCTGTTGTGCCGTCGAGATGATGCACATCTCGATGCCACGCTATGACGCCGAACGCTTCGGCATCGCGCCGCGCGCCTCACCGCGCCAGTCGGACGTGATGATCGTCGCCGGCACGCTGACCAACAAGATGGCGCCCGCGCTCCGCAAGGTCTACGACCAGATGCCGGAGCCGCGCTACGTCATCTCGATGGGCTCGTGCGCCAATGGCGGCGGCTACTATCACTATTCCTATTCGGTGGTACGCGGCTGCGATCGCGTCGTGCCCGTCGATATCTACGTGCCCGGCTGTCCTCCGACCGCCGAAGCACTTCTCTACGGCATCCTTCTTCTCCAGAAGAAGATCCGCCGCACCGGCACGATCGAGCGGTGATCCCAGATGAGTGAAGCCCTGAACGACCTTGCCGCGTACATTGCGGAAAAGCTCGATGCGGACATCGGAGAAAGCGTCGTCGCCTATGGCGAACTGACGCTGACGGTGAAGGCCGCCGACATCGTCGACGTGATGACCTTCCTGCGCAGCGACGTGCAGTGCCAGTTCATCTCGTTCATCGACGCCGCCGGCGTCGACTACCCGCAGCGCCGCAAGCGTTTCGACGTCGTCTACCACCTGATGTCGCCGCGCCAGAACCTGCGCATCCGCGTCAAGGTCAGCACCGACGAGGACACGCCGGTCCCGTCTATCACCTCGGTCTATCCGGGTGCCGACTGGTTCGAACGCGAAGCCTACGACATGTACGGCATCCTGTTCTCGGGCCATCCCGACCTGCGCCGGCTTTTGACCGACTACGGTTTCGAAGGCCACCCGCTGCGCAAGGACTTCCCGCTCACCGGCTTCGTCGAGGTTCGCTACGACGACGAGCAGAAGCGCGTCGTCTACGAGCCGGTCGAGCTCAAGCAGGAATTCCGCAATTTCGACTTTTTGTCTCCCTGGGAAGGCACCGAATACGTGCTGCCGGGCGACGAAAAAGCCAAGACGAATTGAGGCGCCGAAATGGCTGAAACCTCCGTCCGCAACTTCAACATCAACTTCGGCCCGCAGCACCCGGCGGCGCACGGCGTTTTGCGCCTGGTGCTCGAGCTCGACGGCGAAGTCGTCGACCGCGTCGATCCGCATATCGGCCTGCTGCACCGCGGCACCGAAAAGCTGATCGAGCAGAAGACCTATCTTCAGGCCGTGCCCTATTTCGATCGCCTCGACTATGTCGCGCCGATGAACCAGGAGCACGCCTTTGCCCTCGCGGTCGAGCGTCTGCTCGGCCTCGAGGTGCCGAAGCGCGGCCAGATCATCCGCGTGCTCTACTCCGAGATCGGCCGCATCCTGTCGCACCTGCTCAACGTCACGACGCAGGCGATGGACGTCGGCGCGCTGACCCCGCCGCTGTGGGGCTTCGAAGAGCGCGAAAAGCTGATGGTGTTTTATGAACGCGCCTGCGGCGCGCGCATGCATGCAGCCTATTTCCGGCCGGGCGGCGTCCACCAGGACCTGCCGCAGAAGCTGGTCGAAGACATCGGCAAGTGGATCGATCCGTTTCTGCAGACCGTGCAGAACCTCGACGACCTTTTGACGCCGAACCGCATCTTCAAGCAGCGCAACGTCGACATCGGCGTGGTGTCGCTCGACGACGCGTGGGCATGGGGTTTCTCGGGCGTCATGGTGCGTGGTTCGGGCGCTGCCTGGGACCTGCGCAAGAGCCAGCCCTACGAGTGCTATTCGGAGATGGACTTCGACATTCCGATCGGCAAGAACGGCGACTGCTACGACCGTTACCTGATCCGCATGGAAGAGATGCGCCAGTCGGCGAAGATCATGCGCCAGTGCGTCGATCTGCTGCTCGGCAAGGAATCGACCGGCCCCGTGTCCAACATGGACGGCAAGGTGGTTCCGCCGAAGCGCCAGGCGATGAAGCGTTCGATGGAATCGCTGATCCATCACTTCAAGCTCTACACCGAAGGCTACCGCGTGCCGGCTGGCGAGGTTTATGCAGCCGTCGAAGCGCCCAAGGGCGAATTCGGCGTCTTCCTCGTCTCCGACGGCACCAACAAGCCTTACCGCTGCAAGCTGCGCGCGCCGGGTTTCGCCCATCTCCAGGCGATGGATTTCCTGTGCCGCGGCCACATGCTGGCGGATATCTCGGCCGTTCTCGGCTCCCTCGACATCGTGTTTGGTGAGGTCGACCGCTAAATGTCAGTCCGCCGTCTCGCAGAAGCCAGCGTCCAGCCAGCGTCTTTCGCCTTCAACAAGGCGATGACCGCGCAGGCCAAGACCTGGATCAAGAAGTACCCCAAGGGCCGCGAACAGTCGGCCGTCATCCCGCTGCTGATGCTGGCGCAGGAACAGGACGGCTGGGTGACCAAGGCTGCCATCGAGCATGTCGCCGACATGCTTGATATGCCTTACATCCGCGCGCTTGAAGTCGCGACCTTCTACACGCAATTCCAGCTCAAGCCGGTCGGCACGCGCGCCCACATCCAGGTGTGCGGCACCACGCCCTGCATGCTGCGCGGCTCGGAAGAGCTGATGGATGTCTGCCGCTCGAAGATCCATCACGACCAGTTCCACACCAACGAGGCGGGGACGCTGTCGTGGGAAGAGGTCGAGTGCCTTGGCGCCTGCGTCAACGCACCGATGGTCATGATCTTCAAGGATACCTACGAGGACCTGACGCCGGAGCGTCTCGCCGAGATCATCGACCAGTTCGAGGCCGGCAAGGGCGCGCAGGTCAAGACCGGCCCGCAGACCGGCCGCGTGTTCTCCGCGCCGCTGACCGGGTTCACCTCGCTGGCCGACGAGAAGGCCGTGCTCAAGACGACCCGCGACAAGCAAGCCAAGGCTGCTTCCAAGGCTAACAAGGCAGCTGCTGTCGAGGCCGTAGTTCCGCCGTCGAACGCGGCCAAGCCCAAGACCGACGCGATCGAGACCAGCCCGGCTGTCAAGTCGCCGTCGAAGGTCAAGGCAGCACCCGCAGCCGAGAAGGCCGCAAGCGTTGCGGCTCCCAAGGCAGCGGCTGTCGCGAAGCCGTCGCTCGAAGACAAGAACCGTCCGGCCGGCATCGCCAAGCCGGCTGCCGTCGACGACCTCAAGCTGATCTCGGGCGTTGGTCCGAAGATCGAGGGCACGTTGCACGAACTCGGCATCTTCACCTTCGGCCAGGTCGCGTCCTGGAAGAAGGCCGAGCGCGAGTGGGTCGACGGTTACCTGAATTTCAAGGGCCGCATCGAGCGTGACGACTGGGTCAAGCAGGCCAAGGCGCTCGCCAAGGGCGGTGTGGCCGAATACGTCCGCGTCTTCGGCAAGAAGCCGGTCTGAGGAGCAAGAACATGCTTGAAGACAAGGATCGCATCTTCACCAACATCTACGGCCGCTTCGACCAGTCGCTGGCCGGGGCGATGTCGCGTGGCGCCTGGGATGGCACCGCTGGCATCATCGAGAAGGGCCGTGAGTGGATCATCAACGAGATGAAGGCGTCGGGCCTGCGCGGCCGCGGCGGCGCCGGCTTCCCGACGGGTCTCAAGTGGTCGTTCATGCCCAAAAGCAACCCGGATGGCCGTCCGTCATATCTCGTCGTCAATGCCGACGAATCCGAGCCGGGCACCTGCAAGGACCGCGACATCCTGCGCCATGACCCGCACACGCTGGTCGAAGGCTGCCTGCTCGCCGGTTTTGCCATGGGTGCCGTTGCCGCCTACATCTATGTGCGCGGCGAATTCATCCGCGAGCGCGAAGCGCTGCAGCGCGCCATCGACGAGGCCTATGACGCCAAGCTGATCGGCAAGAACAACAAGAACGGCTACGACTTCGACATCTACGTCCATCACGGCGCCGGCGCCTATATCTGCGGCGAAGAAACCGCGCTGCTGGAAAGCCTCGAGGGCAAGAAGGGCCAGCCGCGCCTGAAGCCGCCGTTCCCGGCCAATGTAGGCCTCTATGGCTGCCCGACGACCGTCAACAACGTCGAGTCGATCGCCGTTGCCCCGACCATCCTGCGCCGTGGCGCTGCCTGGTTCTCCGGCATCGGCCGCCCGAACAATGTCGGCACCAAGCTGTTCATGCTTGTCGGCCACGTCAACACACCCTGCACGGTCGAAGAGGCCATGGGCATCAGCTTCCGCGAGCTGGTCGAAAAGCACGGCGGCGGCATCCGCGGCGGCTGGGACAACCTGCTCGCCGTCATTCCCGGCGGCGCGTCCTGTCCATTGGTCAAGGCCGAGGATATCATCGACTGCCCGATGGATTTCGACGGTTTGCGCGAGCGCAAGTCGTCCTTCGGCACGGCTGCCGTGATCGTCATGGACAAGTCGACCGATGTCGTGAAGGCGATCGCGCGTCTCAGCTACTTCTTCAAGCACGAGAGCTGCGGCCAGTGCACGCCATGCCGCGAAGGCACCGGCTGGATGTGGCGCGTCATGGAGCGCCTGGTGCGCGGTGAAGCGCACAAGCGCGAGATCGACATGCTGCTCGACGTCACCAAGCAGATTGAAGGTCATACGATCTGCGCGCTGGGCGACGCCGCAGCATGGCCGATCCAGGGCCTGATCCGCAACTTCCGCCCGGAGATCGAGCGGCGCATCGACGAGTTCTCGCGCAACGCGCACCGCAGCGAGCCGGTGCTGGTGGCGGCGGAGTAAAGGTTAAGTCAGAAAGTGCGGGCCAAAGGTCCGAAATAGGAAACGACGAGGCAGAGGCGAACGGCGAAGGCGACAAGGAGCTATCAATGTCGACATTTCCCTTTCCCAAAAGTGCAGTGCCTGAAATGGAACGCTTGGAGCAGATGAACAGGGACTTCGTGGCGATGTTGCCCAAGGAGTTTGCCGGTACGGCGAACTTCATGGTGCATCCTGCCGCAGGTTTCGCCGCTGCTTCGGCTCTCGGCGTCGGTCTCGCCAGTCACGCCGTAGGCGTCTGGATGGGCGCGGTGTCAGGGGCATCGGAAGCCGCGCAACGGCTGCTGTCGCCGTTTGCCGACTACGCAGGCGATGCGGCGAGTTTCGAGCCGGTTCGCTCGACGCGTGGGGAGGCGGAGACAGCTTCGCTGATCGCCGAGGTCAAGACCCTGGCGCGCAAGCTGGAGCAGGCCGAGGCGAAGCCTGTGGTTGCTGCCGCGGTCGATCCGGTGGTCGCCGAGGCCGCTGTCGTTGAAGAAGCTCCAATGGGGCTTCAGCCTGAGGATTTCAGGCAGCCTGCATCGATCGAAAGGCCCGAAACGCCTGACGATCTCAAGGCCATTTCGGGCATCGGCCCGAAGCTGGAGCAGGTGCTGAACGGTATCGGCATCTGGACCTATGGCCAGATCGCCGGCTGGACGGCGGAAGAGGTGGCCTGGGCCGACGACTATCTCGGCTTCAAGGGCCGGATTGGTCGTGATGACTGGATAGGGCAGGCGGCGACGCTTGCCGGCGGCAAGTAGGCCGCTTGAATTGTGGATTTCGGGGCGCAGCGCAGGCCGCGCCCCTTGCAGGACGGAATGCGGATCATCCGCGGGATTTGAGGCGCTATGGCAAAGCTTAAGGTCGACGGGAAAGAGATTTCGGTACCCGACCACTATACGCTGCTGCAGGCGGCGGAAGAGGCTGGCGCGGAAGTGCCGCGCTTCTGCTTCCATGAGCGGCTGTCGATCGCCGGCAACTGCCGCATGTGCCTTGTCGAGGTGAAGGGCGGACCGCCCAAGCCGGCGGCATCCTGCGCCATGGGCGTGCGCGACCTGCGTCCCGGCCCGAACGGCGAGACGCCCGAAATCTTCACCAACACGCCGATGGTCAAGAAGGCCCGCGAAGGCGTGATGGAATTCCTGCTGATCAACCATCCGCTGGACTGCCCGATCTGCGACCAGGGCGGCGAATGCGACCTGCAGGACCAGGCGATGGCCTTCGGCCTCGACGGTTCGCGCTACAATGAAAGCAAGCGCGCGGTCGAAGACAAGTACATCGGCCCGCTGGTCAAGACGATCATGACGCGCTGCATCCACTGCACGCGCTGCGTCCGCTTCACCACCGAAGTGGCCGGCATTTCCGAGCTTGGCCTGATCGGTCGTGGCGAGGACGCCGAGATCACCACCTATCTCGAGCAGGCAATGACCTCCGAGCTGCAGGGCAACGTCATCGAC
Organism: Aminobacter sp. LjRoot7; assembly: GCF_964252895.1. Lineage (NCBI taxonomy): Bacteria > Pseudomonadati > Pseudomonadota > Alphaproteobacteria > Hyphomicrobiales > Phyllobacteriaceae > Aminobacter > Aminobacter sp. LjRoot7. Next base: position 191,356 of record NZ_CAXUPX020000001.1, on the reverse strand, counting down.
CTGTGCCCGGTCGGCGCGCTGACCTCGAAGCCCTACGCCTTCCAGGCGCGTCCGTGGGAGCTGACCAAGACCGAATCCATCGACGTGATGGATGCCGTCGGTTCGGCCATCCGCGTCGACACGCGCGGCCGCGAAGTGATGCGCATCATGCCGCGCATCAACGAGCAGGTGAACGAGGAGTGGATCTCCGACAAGACCCGCTTCATCTGGGACGGCCTGCGCACGCAGCGCCTCGACCGGCCTTACGTCCGCAAGAATGGCAAGCTCGCTCCGGCGACCTGGCCCGAAGCATTCTCGGCGATCAAGGACGCTGTTGCCAAGACTTCGGCCGAACGCATCGGCGCAATCGCCGGCGATCTGGCGACCGTCGAGGAAATGTACGCGCTCAAGCAGCTGATCTCCTCGCTCGGCTCGAAGAACATCGATTGCCGTCAGGATGGTGCTGCACTCGATCCGTCGCTCGGCCGCGCCAGCTACATCTTCAACCCGACCATCGAAGGCATCGAGCAGGCTGACGCCATCCTGATCATCGGCGCCAACCCGCGCTTCGAGGCTTCGGTGCTCAACGCCCGCATCCGCAAGCATTGGCGCGCAGCCAATGTGCCGGTCGCCGTCATCGGCGAGATTGGCGACACGCGCTACGACTACGAGCAGCTCGGCTCGGGCCCGGATACGCTCAAGGATCTGGCCGAAGGCAATGGCAAGTTCTTCTCGGTTCTGAAGAAGGCCTCGCACCCGCTGATCATCGTCGGGCAGGGCGCCATCGCGCGCTCCGACGGTGGTGCCGTGCTCGGCCAGGCCGCGAAGGTCGCGACCGCAGTCAAGGCGAGCCGTCCGGACTGGAACGGCTTTGCCGTGCTGCACACCGCAGCTGCCCGAGTTGGCGGCCTCGACGTCGGCTTTGTGCCGGGCGAGGGCGGCAAGAACGTTGCCGGCATGCTCGGCGACAGCGACGTGCTGTTCCTGCTCGGTGCTGACGAACTCGACCTCGCCAAGGCCGCGAACGCGTTCGTCGTCTACATCGGCACGCATGGTGATACCGGCGCGCACCGCGCCGACGTCATCCTGCCGGCTGCCGCCTACACCGAAAAGTCCGGCACCTACGTCAACACCGAGGGCCGCGTGCAGCAGACCAGCCGCGCCGGCTTCGCGCCGGGCGAGGCCAAGGAAGACTGGGCGATCCTCAGGGCGCTCTCCGACGTGCTCGGCCACAAGCTGCCCTTCGATTCGCTGCAGCAGCTGCGCGCCAAGCTGTATGCGGAACTCCCGCATCTGCGCCGCATCGACGAGATCGACGCTGGCGACAACGATGACATTGCCAAGGTCGCCAAGCTTGGCGGCCGGCTGAACAAGGGCGCCTTCACCTCTGCAGTGAAGGACTTCTACCTCACCAACCCGATCGCTCGCGCGTCGGCGGTGATGGCCGAGTGTTCGGCATTGGCCAAGAACGGCTTCAAGCAGGCGGCGGAGTAAAGGCTGTCATGGATACCTTTTTCTCCTTTTACGTCCTGCCGGCGCTGATCATCCTCTTGAAGTCGGTCGTCCTGATCGTCGTCCTGCTGATCTTCGTCGCCTACATCCTCTATGCCGACCGCAAGATCTGGGCGGCAGTGCAGCTGCGCCGCGGCCCGAACGTCGTCGGCCCCTGGGGCCTGCTGCAGGCCTTCGCCGATCTTTTGAAGTTCGTGTTCAAGGAGCCGATCATCCCGTCGGGTTCCAACAAGGGCGTGTTCCTGCTCGCCCCCGTCGTCTCGGCGGTGCTGGCGATCTCGGCATGGGCGGTGATCCCGGTCAGCGAAGGCTGGGCGATCGCCAACGTCAATGTCGGCATCCTCTATGTCTTCGCCATCTCCTCGCTCGAGGTCTATGGCGTGATCATGGGCGGCTGGGCCTCGAACTCGAAGTACCCGTTCCTCGGCGCGCTGCGTTCGGCGGCCCAGATGGTGTCTTATGAAGTCTCGATCGGCTTCGTCATCGTCTGCGTGCTGCTCACCGTCGGCTCGCTGAACCTGACCGACATCGTGCTTTCGCAGGGCGACGGCATCGGCACGCGCCTTGGCCTGCCGAACACCTTCCTCGACTGGAACTGGCTCGTCCTGTTCCCGATGTTCGTGATCTTCTTCATCTCGGCGCTGGCCGAGACCAACCGTCCGCCCTTCGATCTGGTCGAAGCCGAGTCGGAGCTCGTCGCCGGTCACATGATCGAATACTCCTCGACGCCGTTCCTGCTGTTCTTCCTCGGCGAGTACGTCGCCATCGTCCTGATGTGCGCGCTGACGACGATCCTGTTCCTCGGCGGATGGCTGCCGCCGTTCGACTTCGCACCCTTCACCTGGGTTCCCGGCGTGATCTGGTTCGTGCTCAAGGTCTGCATGGTGTTCTTCATGTTCGCCATGGTGAAGTCCTTCGTGCCGCGTTACCGCTATGATCAGCTGATGCGCCTGGGCTGGAAGGTGTTCCTGCCGATCTCGCTGGCGATGGTCGTCATCACCGCCGCCGTCCTCAAGCTTAACGGAGCCGCATGATGTCCGCTCTCGCACAAGCCGCCAAATCGCTGCTGCTGCAGGACTTCGTTGGCGCCTTCTTCCTGTCGATGCGCCAGTTCTTCGCGCCCAAGGCGACGCTGAACTATCCGCATGAAAAGGGTCCGGTCAGCCCGCGCTTCCGTGGCGAGCATGCTCTGCGCCGCTATCCCAACGGCGAAGAGCGCTGCATCGCCTGCAAGCTGTGCGAGGCGATCTGCCCGGCACAGGCCATCACCATCGAGGCCGGCCCGCGCCGCAACGACGGCACCCGCCGCACGGTGCGTTACGACATCGACATGGTGAAGTGCATCTATTGCGGCTTCTGCCAGGAAGCCTGCCCGGTCGACGCCATCGTCGAGGGGCCGAACTTCGAATTTGCGACGGAAACGCGCGAGGAGCTGTACTACGACAAGGACAAGCTGCTTGCGAACGGCGACCGGTGGGAGCGCGAGATTGCGCGCAACATCGCTATGGATTCGCCGTATCGCTGATGCCTGAACAATGGACGGGCTGAGAAGGCTCGTCTAAGGAACGCGCGGCCTGCTTCGGAGGCGGAGCGAGGACGTGAACAGGGCAGGGCGCACAGGCGCGCTGCCCGAAAGGAAACCCGGGGGAACCCATGCTCAACGGACTTGAAGCGGTATTTTTCTACCTCTTCGCCTTCATCGCGGTGGCGTCGGCCTTCATGGTCATTTCGGCGCGCAACCCGGTTCACTCGGTGCTCTACCTGATCCTGACGTTCTTCAACGCGGCGGGCCTGTTCCTTTTGACCGGCGCCGAGTTCCTGGCGATGATCCTGCTCGTCGTTTATGTCGGCGCGGTGGCGGTGCTGTTCCTGTTCGTCGTCATGATGCTCGACGTCGACTTCGCCGAACTCAAGTCGGGCGCGCTGCAATATGCGCCGATCGGCGCGCTTGTCGGCCTGATCCTCGCTGCCGAACTGATCGTGGTGACCGGCGGCTACGCCTTCGCGCCGAAGCTCGCGACAGCGGTCGCGCAGCCGACGCCTGATATCGCGACGCGCCACAACACGGCAGCGCTCGGCGACATCCTCTACACCGACTACATCTACTTCTTCCAGATCGCCGGCCTCGTGCTGCTGGTCGCCATGATCGGCGCCATCGTGCTGACGCTGCGCCACAAGCCGAACGTCAAGCGCCAGGACATCTCGGCCCAGGTCGCCCGTACCCCGGCGACCGCGATCGAGGTCAAGAAGGTCGAGACAGGCAAGGGAATCTGACCATGGTTGTCGGCATCGCTCATTATCTGACGCTTTCGGCGGTCCTGTTCACGCTCGGCGTGTTCGGCATCTTCCTGAACCGCAAGAACGTCATCGTCATCCTGATGTCGGTCGAGCTGATCCTGCTCGCGGTCAATATCAACTTCGTGGCGTTCTCGGCCCAGCTCGGCGACCTCGTCGGCCAGGTGTTCGCGCTCTTCGTACTCACGGTCGCCGCCGCCGAAGCGGCGATCGGACTTGCAATCCTCGTCGTCTTCTTCCGCAACCGCGGCTCCATCGCGGTCGAAGACGTGAACATGATGAAGGGCTGATCGGCCAATGATGTACCACTTCATCGTCTTTCTTCCGCTTCTCGGCTTCCTGATCGCCGGCCTGTTCGGCCGTTCGATCGGAGCGAAGGCATCCGAATACGTCACCTCGGGCTTCCTGGTGGTGTCGGCGGTCCTGTCATGGATCGCCTTCGTGACCGTGGCCCTCGGCGATGTCGAAGCCTTTACCGTGCCGGTGCTGCGTTTCCTCGACGTCGGCGGCCTGCAGGCCGACTGGGCCCTGCGCATCGACACGCTGACTGCCGTTATGCTGGTGGTGGTCAACACCGTCTCGGCGCTGGTCCACATCTACTCGATCGGCTACATGCACCACGATCCGCATCGGCCGCGCTTCTTCGCCTACCTGTCGCTGTTCACCTTCGCCATGCTGATGCTGGTGACGTCGGACAACCTCGTCCAGATGTTCTTCGGCTGGGAAGGGGTGGGCCTCGCGTCCTACCTGCTGATCGGCTTCTGGTACAAGAAGCCGTCGGCGAACGCTGCCGCGATCAAGGCCTTCGTCGTCAATCGCGTCGGCGACTTCGGCTTCCTGCTGGGCATCTTCGGCCTTTACGTCCTGTTCGGCTCGGTGGAATTCAGCACCATCTTCGCGACTGCCGCGTCCTACCTGCCGGCTGAAGGCGCTGCCGAACACGGTGGCACCGTGCTGAACTTCCTCGGCTACGCGCTGGACAAGCACAATGCTCTGACCATCGTCTGCCTGCTGCTGTTCATGGGCGCTATGGGCAAGTCGGCCCAGGTGCCTCTGCACACCTGGCTGCCGGACGCCATGGAAGGCCCCACGCCGGTGTCGGCGCTGATCCACGCGGCGACCATGGTCACCGCCGGCGTCTTCATGCTGGCGCGCCTGTCGCCAGTGTTCGAGCTGTCGCACACCGCGCTCACCGTCGTCACCTTCATCGGCGCGATCACTGCCATCTTCGCGGCAACCGTCGGCCTGGTGCAGAACGACATCAAGCGCGTCATCGCCTATTCGACCTGCTCGCAGCTCGGCTACATGTTCGTGGCGCTCGGCATGGGCTTCTACTCGGCTGCGATCTTCCACCTGTTCACGCATGCCTTCTTCAAGGCGCTGCTGTTCCTGGGCTCGGGCTCGGTAATCCATGCCGTCTCCGACGAGCAGGACATGCGCAAGATGGGCGGCCTCAGGAAGCTGATCCCAGCCACCTACTGGATGATGGTCATCGGCACGCTGGCGCTGACCGGCGTCGGTATCCCGGCGACGATCATCGGCACGGCCGGCTTCTTCTCCAAGGACGCCATTATCGAAGGCGCATTCGTTGGCCACAATGCGGTTGCCGGCTTTGCCTTCACGATGCTGGTCATCGCCGCCTGCTTCACCAGCTTCTACTCCTGGCGCCTGATTTTCATGACCTTCCACGGCAAGCCGCGCGCTACCGCCGACGTCATGCACCATGTGCATGAATCGCCGCCGGTCATGCTGGTGCCGCTGTTCATCCTGGCTGTCGGCGCGCTGTTTGCCGGCGTCATCTTCCACGACCAGTTCATCGGCGAAGCCTACAACGAGTTCTGGAAGGGCGCGCTGTTCACGCTCGACACCAACCACATCCTGCACGACTTCCACAGCGTGCCGATGTGGGTGAAGCTGGCGCCGTTCGCGGCGATGATTGGCGGGTTCGCCATGGCCTACCTGTTCTACATCCGCTCGCCGGAGATGCCGAAGGTCCTGGCCGAGCGCCATCGTGGGCTCTACGCCTTCCTGCTGAACAAGTGGTACTTCGACGAGCTGTACGACTTCCTGTTCGTGCGCCCGGCTAAGTGGCTCGGCAGCTTCCTCTGGAAGAAGGGCGACGGCTGGCTGATCGACGGCTTCGGTGCCGACGGCATCTCGGCGCGCGTCGTTGACGTCACCAACCGCGTCGTCAAGCTGCAGACCGGTTACCTCTACCATTACGCATTCGCCATGCTGATCGGCGTGGCGGCCCTCGTTACCTGGATGATGCTCGGGAGCTCCTTCTGATGTCTGGCGTTCCCATTCTATCGCTGGTCACCTTTCTGCCGCTGGTCGGCGCGCTCCTGATCCTTCTGATCAGGGACGATGGTGACGCTGCGCGCCGCAATATTCGCAACGTCGCGCTTTTGACGACGGTGTTCACCTTCGCGGTGTCGCTGCTGATCTGGATCTATTTCGACAACGCGGAAGCTGGCTTCCAGTTCGTCGAAAAGTCGGCCTGGCTCGACTCCGGCATCTCCTACCACATGGGCGTGGACGGCATTTCGATGCTGTTCGTCATCCTGACGACCTTCCTGATGCCGCTGTGCATCCTGGCAAGCTGGGAGTCGGTGGAGAAGCGCGTCAAGGAATACATGATCGCGTTCCTGATCCTGGAAACGCTGATGGTCGGCGTGTTCTGCGCGCTGGATATCGTGCTGTTCTACGTCTTCTTCGAAGCCGGCCTGATCCCGATGTTCATCATCATCGGCGTCTGGGGTGGCAAGCGCCGCGTCTATGCCAGCTTCAAGTTCTTCCTGTTCACGCTGCTCGGCTCGGTGCTGATGCTGCTCGCCATCATGGCGATGTTCTGGCAGGCCGGCACGACTGACATTCCGACGCTGCTGGCTTATGACTTCCCGGCCAACATGCAGACATGGCTATGGCTGGCGTTCTTCGCCTCGTTTGCGGTGAAGATGCCGATGTGGCCGGTGCACACCTGGCTGCCGGACGCGCACGTCGAAGCACCGACGGCCGGTTCGGTCATCCTGGCAGGCATCCTGCTAAAGATGGGCGGTTACGGCTTCCTGCGCTTCTCGCTGCCGATGTTCCCGCTGGCTTCCGAATTCTTCGCCCCGCTGGTGTTTGCGATGTCGGCAATTGCCATCGTCTACACCTCGCTGGTGGCGCTGATGCAGGAAGACATCAAGAAGCTGATCGCCTATTCGTCGGTCGCCCACATGGGCTACGTCACCATGGGCATCTTCGCGATGAACGAAGCCGGCGTGCAGGGCGCGATCTTCCAGATGCTCAGCCACGGCCTCGTGTCCGGCGCGCTGTTCCTCTGCGTCGGCGTCGTCTATGACCGCATGCATACCCGCGAGATCGCGGCCTATGGCGGTCTGGTCAACAACATGCCGAAATATGCGGTGGCTTTCCTGATCTTCACCATGGCCAATGTCGGCCTGCCCGGTACCTCCGGCTTCGTCGGCGAGTTCCTGACGCTGTTCGGCATCTTCCAGGTCAACACCTGGGTGGCGCTGATCGCGGCGACCGGCGTGATCCTGTCGGCGGCCTATGCGCTGTGGCTCTACCGCCGCGTGGTGTTTGGCGCGCTGACCAAGGAAAGCCTGAAGGGTCTGTTCGACCTGTCGGGCCGCGAGAAGGTGGTGCTCTATCCGCTGATCATCCTGGTCATCTTCTACGGCGTCTATCCGGCGCCGGTGTTCGACGCCACGACCGCTTCGGTCAAGGCGCTGATCAACAACGTAACCGTATCGATCGCCGCCGCGCAGACCGCGGCGGCGAACTGACAGGGGTTTTGCGAACCATGACGCCCGAACTCCTTTCGAGCCTCTCGCTCTCCGCACCGGAGCTGATCATCGCCCTGGGCGCGCTGGCGCTTCTGATGATCGGCGTGTTCTCCGGCGAGCGCGCCAACTCGACCGTGACCGGCCTCGCGGTCGCCCTGCTAGTAGCAGCAGGCGCCTGGATGCTGGTGTTCGGCCATGACGGCGCGGGCTACGGCACGGCCTTCGTCTCCGATTCCTTCGCGCGCTTCATGAAATTCCTGACGCTGCTCGGTGCCGCGGTGACGCTGATCATGTCGGTTGGCTTCGCCAAGGCCGAGAAGTTCGACAAGTTCGAGTTTCCGGTGCTGGTGCTGCTGGCGACGCTCGGCATGCTGCTGATGATCTCGGCCAACGACATGCTGGCGCTGTATCTCGGCCTCGAGCTGCAGTCGCTGGCGCTCTACGTCATTGCCGCGATCAACCGCGACAATGTGCGTTCGACAGAAGCGGGCCTCAAGTATTTCGTCCTCGGCGCGCTGTCGTCAGGCATGCTGCTCTACGGCATCAGCCTCGTCTACGGCTACACCGGCCATACATCGTTCGACGCAATTGCCGCTGCACTGGCCGGTGGCGAGCGCCAGCTCGGCCTGGTGTTCGGCCTGGTCTTCGTGCTTGCCGGCCTGTGCTTCAAGATCTCGGCAGTGCCGTTCCACATGTGGACGCCCGACGTCTATGAAGGTGCTCCGACGCCAGTGACGGCATTCTTCGCCGCGGCCCCCAAGATGGCGGCGATGGCGCTGATCGTGCGCGTCACCATGGGCGCGTTCGAGCCTATCGGCACCGACTGGCAGCAGATCATCGTCTTCGTCTCGATTGCCTCGATGGCGCTCGGCGCCTTCGCCGCGATCGGCCAGAAGAACATCAAGCGCCTGATGGCCTATTCGTCGATCGGCCACATGGGCTACGCGCTTGTCGGCCTCGCCGCCAACAGCGAAGCCGGCGTGCGCGGTGTGGTCATCTACATGCTGATCTACCTGGTGATGACGCTCGGCACCTTCGCATTCATCCTGGCGATGCGCCGCAAGGACGGCAATGTCGAGCAGATCTCAGATCTCGCTGGCCTGTCGTCGACCAATCCGATGATGGCGACGATCCTGACCATCCTGATGTTCTCGCTGGCCGGCATCCCGCCGCTCGCGGGCTTCTGGGGGAAGTGGTACGTCTTCCTCGCCGCGATCAACGCCAATCTCTATGCGCTGGCGATCATCGGCGTGCTCGCTTCGGTGGTTGGCGCGTTCTACTACCTGCGCATCATCAAGATCATGTGGTTCGATGAGCCGGTCGGCGGCTTCCAGCCGATGGCGGGCGAGCTTCGCCTCGTGCTCGGCCTGTCGGGTGCGTTCGTGCTGTTCTACGTGCTGATTGGCGGCCCGATCGGGCAGATGGCGGAAGCTGCTGCCAAGACCTTCTTCTGACGGTATGGGATTCCAGCTCGCACCGACAGCAACTGCCGACGGTTTCCGCCTCGAAGCCCATGACGCCGTGGGCTCGACCAACGCACTGGCGCTGGAACGGGGCATGTCCGGCGACCCCGGAAAACTCTGGGTCGTTTCGAAGAAACAGGAAAGCGGGCGTGGCCGACGTGGCCGCGCCTGGGCTACGCCTGAAGGCAACCTCGCCGCAACCCTGCTAAAGGTTCTCGACCACGACCTGCAGTATGCGGCGACGCTCGGCTTTGTCGCTGGGCTGGCGCTTGCCGATGCGCTCGATGCTGTCGCGCCCAATGCACGCTTTTCGGTCGGCGTCGATGGCGGCAGCGGGTTGGGCGTCAAGCGTTTTGAGCTGAAGTGGCCGAACGACGTTCTGGCCTCGGGCGCCAAGCTTGCCGGCATCCTGCTTGAATCGACATTGCTCGGGCAAGGCCGGCTGGCGATTGCCATCGGCATCGGCGTCAATGTTGTGGCGCACCCCACCGACGTGCCTTATCCCGCGACATCGCTTGCCAGCCTGGGGGCTGGCGTCGATGCCGAGACGCTGTTCCTGGCGCTCTCCGATGCCTGGAGCGAAAACGAACGTATCTGGGCCGGCGGAAGGGGATTGGCGGCGATCCGCAAGCGCTGGCTTGCGCGCGCGGCCGGCCTCGGCAGCGAAGTCGCCGTGCGGATCGAGGGAAATGTGGTGCGCGGCGTCTTCGAGACCATCGACGAGGATTGCCGCTTCGTGATCCGTGACGCAAAAGGTGAAACGGTAAAGATCGCTGCTGGAGACGTGCATTTCGGCGCGGTCGCTTCGGCTGGCGCGGCCTGACGGGCCCTGAAAGGAATTCTGGTATGGCGAAAGCGGAAAAAGCCGAGCTTGTATTCGTGCCGCTAGGCGGCGTCGGCGAGATCGGCATGAACTTCGCTCTCTACGGCTTCGGCCCGGCGAACAAGCGCGAGTGGATCATCATCGATGTCGGCGTGACGTTCCCCGATGCGACGCTGCCCGGTGTCGACCTCGTGCTGCCCGACACGCGCTTCATCGAGGAGAATCTGGAAAACCTCCGTGGCATCATCATCACGCATGCGCATGAGGACCACTACGGCGCGCTGCACGACACCTGGCCGAAGCTCAAGGCGCCGGTGTGGATGACGCCCTTCGCGGCGGGCCTGCTCGAAGCCAAGCGCCAGTCGGAGCAGGGCGCGCCGAAGATCCCGGTAACAGTCTATCGCGCCGGCGAAAAGTTCACCGTTGGCCCGTTCGAGATCGAAGCGATCGCGGTCAGCCACTCGATCCCGGAGCCCGTGTCGCTGGCGATCACGTCACCGGCAGGCACCGTGATCCACACCGGCGACTGGAAGATCGATCCCGCACCCGAAATAGGCCCGATGACCGACGAGGCACGCTTCCGCGCTTATGGCGACAAGGGCGTTCTGGCGCTGGTCTGCGATTCGACCAACGCGCTGCGCGAAGGCGACTCGCCGTCGGAGCAGCAGGTCGGGCAGGGACTGCGCAAGGTCATCGAGGAAGCCAAGGGCCGCGTTGCGGTCACCACCTTCTCGTCCAATGTCGGCCGCATCCGCTCGATCGCGGAAGCTGCGCGTGACGCCGGCCGCCAGGTTCTGGTCATGGGCCGCTCGCTCAAGCGCGTCATCGATGTGTCGAGCGAGCTCGGCTACATGGACGGCCTGCCCGAGTTCGTGTCCGAAGAGGACTACGGCTACATCCCGCGCGAAAACCTCGTCGTTATCTGCACTGGCAGCCAGGGCGAGCCTCGCGCAGCGCTCGCCAAGCTGGCGCGTGACGAGATGAAATCGGTGGCGCTGTCGCCCGGCGACACGGTTGTGTTTTCCTCGCGCACCATTCCCGGCAATGAGAAGGCGATCCTCGAGATCAAGAACCTGCTCATCGACCAGGGCATCAAGATCATCGAGGACGGCGATGCGCTCGTCCACGTTTCCGGCCATCCGCGCCGCTCCGAACTCAAGCGCATGTATGAGTGGGTTCGCCCGCGCATCGGCGTGCCGGTGCATGGCGAGGCGGCGCATCTTGTCGGCCAGGGTTCGTTGATGTCGCTGTCCGGCATTCCCGAGGTGGCGCAGATCCGCGACGGCGACATGCTCAGACTGTGGCCGGGCGCTGCCGAGATCATCGACCAGGTGCCGTTCGGCCGCGTCTACAAGGATGGCAAGCTGATCGGCTCCGACGAGGCGATGGGCATTCGCGACCGGCGCAAGCTGTCGTTTGCCGGCCATGTCGCCGTCAATGTCGTGCTCGATGACAAGTACGAGCTCGCCGGCGACCCGGATTTGGTGGCGATCGGCGTGGCTGAAACCGACGCTGGTGGCGAGGACCTCGAGGAGCTGATGCTCGATGCGGCAATCGGCGCCGTGGACTCGATACCCCGCGCGCGGCGAAAAGACCTCGACCTAGTGCAGGAAGCCGTGCGTCGCGCCGTGCGGGGCGCCGCCAACGAAGCCTGGGGCAAGAAACCGCTGGTGACGGTGTTCGTCACGAGGTGAGCGGACAGGGAGTGGCGAATAGCGAATAGACTGCCGTCGAGGCCGTCTCGTCCTGTTCCATACTCGCTGATCGCCATTCGCTGGGATTTGGAACCATGCTTGGACGTCTCAACCACGTCGCGATTGCCGTGCCCGACCTTGCGGCGGCGAGTGCGATCTATCGCGATACGCTCGGCGCCAATGTCGGCGCACCGCAGCCGCTGCCGGAGCATGGCGTGACGGTGGTCTTCATCGACGTCGGCAACACCAAGATCGAACTGCTCGAGCCACTGGGCGAGGGTTCGCCGATCGCGGCGTTCCTGGCGAAGAGCCCGTCGGGCGGCATGCACCATGTCTGCTACGAGGTTGACGACATCCTGGCGGCGCGCGACCATCTCAAGGCGACGGGCGCCCGGGTGCTCGGCGACGGCAACCCGAAGATCGGGGCGCACGGCAAGCCGGTGCTGTTTCTCCACCCCAAGGATTTCCAGGGCACGCTGGTAGAACTGGAGCAGGTATGACCTGGGTATCACTCGCTGCAATGTATTTCGTCTTCTGGTGGCTGACCTTGTTTGCCATCCTGCCCTTTGGCCTGAAGACCCAGGACGAAGACCGTGACGTGACGCTCGGCACCGAGGCGAGCGCGCCGCGCGGACCGCACATGCTGCGCGCCATGCTGTGGACGACTGTGGTTACTGCTGTGGTGATCGGGGCGTTCTATTTCGTCACCAAGGGGCTGGGTTACAGCTTCGACGACTTCCCGCAGTTCATTCCCGAGATCAATTGACGCATTCCAAGAGGTAGGGAACGCAGTTAGTGTCGCTTCTTAGCGAAGCGGCATAAGCTGATGATTGCCCAAAAAAAATGCAAGGCACGAAGCCTTGCAATTTAAACGCGTCCGATCTGCTTTCCGTTGCCGGCGGCAGCGAGTTATCGCGCCTAGATCGCATCCTCCCAAGACTTTGACCGCGTAGGAGAGCGGATTTTTTCTCCGCCCTCTCGGTTATCGGGGCACATTAGACCAAGCCGAAATGAAATGTCACGCGGAATTTTGCTTCCAGGCGGGCAATCCTGTGCTGCATTGCACAATTGATTGGCATATGCCTTCAATCAACCACAAAGCGCAATGTGACGCTGCGTCGAAACGGCATGCGCGGGTTTTCATTCCGCCTTGAAATGGCTATGAAGCCCGTTCAAGCAAGCCTCCTGTCATGCCGATTCCGGCATCACCGTTTTCATGGAACATTCGATGCGTCTGTCGCGCTATTTCCTGCCTATCCTGAAAGAGAATCCCCGCGAGGCGGACATCATTTCCCACCGGCTGATGCTGCGTGCGGGCATGATCAGGCAGCAGGCGGCCGGCAGCTTCTCGTGGCTGCCGCTGGGCAAGCGCGTGCTCGACAAGATCTGCCGCATCGTGCGCGAGGAGCAGGACCGGGCAGGGGCGCTCGAAATCCTGATGCCGACCATCCAGTCGGCCGACCTGTGGCGCGAAAGCGGCCGCTATGACGACTACGGCAAGGAGATGCTGCGCATCAAGGACCGGCACGAGCGCGACATGCTGTTCGGCCCGACCAATGAAGAGATGGTAACGGAAATCTTCCGCTCCTACGTCAAGTCCTACAAGGACCTGCCGCTCAACCTCTACCACATCCAGTGGAAGTTTCGCGACGAGGTGCGCCCGCGCTTCGGTGTGATGCGTTCGCGCGAATTCCTGATGAAGGACGCCTACTCCTTCGACCTCGACTTCGAGGGCGCCAAGGCCGCCTACAACAGGATGTTCGTCTCGTATCTGCGCACCTTCACGCGGATGGGCCTGCAGGCGATCCCGATGCGCGCTGACACAGGCCCGATCGGCGGCGACCTGAGCCACGAATTCATCATCCTGGCCGAAACCGGCGAAAGCCAGGTGTTCTGCCACCGCGACTATCTCGCTCTGCCGGTGCCAGGCGCTCAGACCGACTTCGCCAATGACGGCGAGATGGACGGCATCGTCAAGCAGTGGACGGCGCCTTATGCGGCGACCGAGGAGATGCATGACGAGGCGGCCTGGGCCGCCGTCCCCGAGGCCGACAAGGTTTCGGCGCGCGGCATCGAGGTCGGCCACATCTTCCACTTCGGCGAGAAGTACTCCAAGCCGATGGGCGCCAAGGTCATGGGCCCCGACGGCAAGGAACATTTCGTCTCGATGGGCTCCTACGGCATCGGCCCGAGCCGCCTGATCGCCGCGATCATCGAGGCAAGCCACGACGAGAACGGCATCATCTGGCCTGAGGCCGTGGCGCCGTTCGACATCGGCCTGATCAACATGAAGGTCGGCGACGCTGAGTGCGACCGCGTCTGCGACGAGCTCTACAAGGCGTTCGAGGCGGCCGGCAAGGATGTGCTCTACGACGATACCGACCAGCGCGCGGGCGGCAAGTTCGCCACCGCCGACCTGATCGGCCTGCCCTGGCAGGTGATCGTCGGCCCGCGTGGCGCTGCTGCCGGCGAAGTCGAGATCAAGAACCGCAAGTCCGGCGAGCGCCTGACGCTGCCGGTAGCAGAAGCCCTGGCCAAGCTGGGCGCCAACGCATGAACCAGGCGGTGACGGCGAAGCCGGCGGGGGCTGGGCCTTTCTCGGTGTTCGAGCGCATGGTGGCCTGGCGCTACCTGCGTTCGAAGCGCAAGGAGACGGTGATTTCCGTCATCGCTTCGATCTCTTTCCTCGGCATCATGCTGGGCGTTGCCACGCTGATCGTGGTGATGGCTGTCATGAACGGCTTTCGCGCCGAGCTTCTGACCCGCATCCTCGGCGTCAACGGCCATCTGGTGGTGACCGCGACCGACACGCCGCTTGAGGATTATGCCGCCGTCGCAGACCGCATCAACGGTGTGGCCGGCGTCAGATACGCAATCCCCCTTGTCGAGGGTCAGGTGCTGGCCCAGGGCAATGTCGGCGCCGGTTCCGGCGCGCTGGTGCGCGGCATCAGGGGCGACGACCTCGGCAAGGTGACTTTGGTTGCCAACAACATCAGGCAGGGTTCGATCGTCGGTTTCGACCAGGGCGAAGGTGTGGTGATCGGCAAGCGTATGGCCGAGAACATGGGGCTGGTGCTGGGCGATTCCATCCGGCTGATTTCGCCCGACGGCGACGTGACGCCGATGGGCACTACGCCGCGCGCAAAAGCCTATCCGATCACGGGCATCTTCGAAGTCGGCATGTCGGAATATGACAGCTCGATCGTGTTCATGCCGCTCAACGAGGCGCAGCTTTACTTCAACTCCGAAGGCAAGGTCGGCTCGATCGAGATCTATGTCGACAATCCGGACAATGTCGACGCGCTGAAGCCCAAGGTGGAGGAGGCGGCGCAGCGGCCGATCTTCCTGACCGACTGGCGCGAGCGCAACCAGACTTTCTTCTCGGCCTTGCAGGTCGAGCGCAACGTCATGTTCATGATCCTGACGCTGATCGTGCTGGTGGCGGCGCTCAACATCATCTCCGGCCTGATCATGCTGGTGAAGGACAAAGGCCACGACATCGCCATCCTGCGCACGATGGGGGCGACGCGCGGTGCCATCATGCGCATCTTCCTGATGACGGGGGCCGCCATCGGCATGACGGGCACGCTCGCCGGCGTTTTGCTCGGCGTCGTCATCTGCCTCAATGTCGAGCGCATCCGGCAGTTCTTCTCCTGGCTGTCGGGCACGGTGCTGTTCAACCCCGAGCTCTATTTCCTGTCCCAGCTGCCGGCCAAGATGGATGTCAGCGAAACCGTCTCGGTGGTGCTGATGGCACTGGTGTTGTCGTTTTTGGCGACGTTGTTTCCGGCATGGCGGGCGGCCGCGCTCGATCCGGTCGAAGCCCTGAGGTATGAATGATGGGCATCGAGCATGTCATCGAGCTCAAGGGCGTCGAGCGCCACTATGAGCAGGGTTCGCGCAAGCTGACGATCCTCAACAATGCCAGCTTCTCGCTGAAGCCCGGCGAGATGGTGGCGCTGGTGGCACCGTCAGGTGCTGGCAAGTCGACGCTGCTACACACGGCGGGGCTGCTCGAACGTCCCGATGCCGGCGACGTCTTCCTGAACGGACGCGCCTGCGGGCGGCTGTCGGATGACGAACGCACTGCTATCCGCCGCAACGACGTCGGTTTCGTCTATCAGTTCCATCACCTGCTGCCCGAATTCTCGGCACTTGAGAATGTGATGATGCCACAGTTGGTGAAGGGCCTGAGCCCCAAGCAGGCAAGCGAGCGGGCAGCTCAGCTGCTCGACTACATGAAGATCGGCAAGCGCGCCCAGCATCGTCCGTCCGAACTCTCCGGCGGCGAACAGCAGCGCGTGGCGATTGCACGCGCCGTGGCCAATGCGCCGCTGGTTTTGCTGGCCGACGAGCCGACCGGCAATCTCGATCCGGTGACGGCAAGCTATGTCTTCGACGCGCTATCGGCGCTGGTGCGGCAATCGGGCCTGGCAGCGCTGATCGCCACCCACAACCACGAGCTGGCTGGGCGTATGGACCGCCGCGTCACGCTCTCCGAAGGCAAGATCGTCCCGTTGTAGGGCTGCCTTTCTGTCATCAACGATGTCTTGGAGGCGGGCTTTTGTCCGCTTCACATCTCCGGCCTTCAATAGCAGGTCGCGGTTCCGCCTCTCATAAGGCAGGCGAACACGCGTTGTGGGTTCCAGGCATGACCGGGCACTCTGCGCTTGCCTCGCGTACGTTTCCATTCCGCCATGAAATGGCTATGAAGCCTTTGCACTGAAGCTGTGCGCCGATTCCGGCGCGTCGTTCCTCAATTGCGGACCAGCCCATGCGTTTGTCGTGCTGTTTCCTGCCCCGGCAGGTCATCGTCGGATTGCGCGGTGTTGCCGCCGGCGAGGTCGAGATCAACCGCCAGAGCGTCGAGCGCGAAACGGTGCCGTTGGCCAGCACCCTTCAGCGCCCGGGTGTTGCCGCATGAGCCAGACGGTGACAGCCAAGCCGGCAGGCGCCGGGCCTTTTTCGGCTTTCGAGCGTATGGTGGCGTGGCGCTATCTGCGCTCGCGCCGCAACGAAACGATGGTGTCGGTGATCGCCTCGATCTCCTTCCTCGGCATCATGCTGGGCGTTGCCACGCTGATCGTCGTGATGGCGGTGTTGAACGGTTTCCGGGCGGAGCTGCTGTCGCGAATCCTTGGCATCAACGGCCATCTCATCGTCACGCCGGTCGATCTGCCGCTGGAGGACTATGCCGAGCTTGCCAAGCGGATCAATGGCGTTCCTGGCGTCAAATACGCCATTCCACTGGTCGAAGGCCAGGTGCTTGCACGCGGCAATGTCGGCGCCGGTTCCGGCGCGCTGGTGCGCGGCATCCGCGGAGAGGATCTCGGCAAGCTCACGCTCGTTGCCAACAACATCAAGCAGGGTTCGATCGCCGGTTTCGATACGGCCGGCGGCGTCGCAATCGGCAGCCGCATGGCCAAGAATCACGGCCTGGCGCTGGGTGACATCATCACGGTGATCGCGCCTGATGGCGATGTCAGCCAACTTGGCACGACGCCACGCCTGAGCGGATATCCGGTGACAGCGATCTTCGAGGTTGGCATGTCGGAATACGACAGTTCGATCGTCTACTTGCCGTTGTCTGAAGCGCAGACGTACTTCAATTCGGAAGGCAAGGCGTAGAGCCTCGAGGTCTTTCTCGACAACCCCGACGATGTCGACGCGATCGAGCCCAAGGTGGAGGAGGCAGCACAGCGGCCGGTCTTCCTGACCGACTGGCGCCAGCGCAACCAGACCTTCTTCTCGGCGCTGCAGGTCCAGCGCAACGTCATGTTCATGATCCTGACGCTGATCGTGCTGGTGGCGGCGCTGAACATCATTTCCGGCCTGATCATGCTGGTGAAGGACAAGGGCCACGACATCGCCATCCTGCGCACGATGGGCGCAACGCGCGGTGCGGTGATGCGCATCTTCCTGATGACGGGGGCTGCCATCGGCATGACAGGCACGCTTGCCGGCGTACTGCTCGGCGTCGTCATCTGCCTCAATGTCGAGCGCATCAGGCAGTTCTTCTCCTGGCTGTCGGGTACCGTGCTGTTCAACCCCGAGCTCTATTTCCTGTCCCAGCTGCCGGCCAAGATGGATGTCAGCGAGACCGTCTCGGTGGTGCTGATGGCGCTGGTGTTGTCGTTTTTGGCGACACTGTTTCCGGCATGGCGGGCGGCTGCGCTCGATCCGGTCGAAGCCCTGAGGTACGAATGATGGGCATCGAGCATGTCATCGAGTTCAAGGGCGTCGAGCGCCACTATGAGCAGGGTTCGCGCAAGCCATTCCCGATGCTGATGGTGCCGCCGCCTGTTCGTTAACGGGCGAAGGCCTGCGTTCGCCTGCATAAACCCTTCATTTACTGTCGAATCGCTTGCGGCAACTGGTTAGCTCCGGAAGCAATGGCTCGCGTTGACATTTGAACAAAAATAGAACAAATTACGAACATAGAGAAAACAGGAGCAAGCAGATGACCGAGCTGGTACAGGATGTCATTTCGATGGTTTGCATGAGCACCTTCCTCGTCACCATGGCTGTGTGGATCGGCGCACTCTGATTGGGGCGTCTGTTGGGCACCGCTCGCTGGTTCCCAACCATGAAACATGTGGCACCGGGTTAACCCGATGCCGACACCGTGCGGGCTGCAATCGCCGCGACGGAAAAGATCAGGCAAGCGCCGTCTGGCGCGAATGATGGAACAAAGGCGCGGACCTCAGGGACCGCGCGGGTAGGCGACATCAGGCCGTCTTCCGAACAGGGGCCGCGGCGGTTTCGGCCGGCCCGAATATCTCTTCGAAGGAAGTTTTCAGCGCGACATCGAGATCATCAATCGTCACCGGCAGGCCGAGGTCGACAAGGCTGGTGACGCCGTGGTCGGTGACGCCGCACGGCACGATGCCGGAGAAATGGCCGAGATCCGGTTCGACGTTGATGGCAATGCCGTGGAAGCTGACCCAGCGGCGAAGGCGGATGCCGATGGCGGCGATCTTGTCTTCCGCCGGCGAGCCGTCGGGCAGGGCCGGTCGGTCGGGGCGAACCACCCAGACGCCGACGCGGTCCTCGCGGCGTTCGCCCTTCACGTTGAAGGCGGCAAGCGCCGAGATGATCCAGGCTTCGAGTGCCGCGACGAAGGCGCGGACGTCCTCGCGCCGACGCTTGAGGTCGAGCATGACATAGGCCACGCGCTGGCCGGGGCCGTGATAGGTGTATTCGCCGCCCCGCCCGGTCTTGAAGACGGGAAACCGGTTGGGTTCGACAAGATCCTGTTCCTGGGCGCTGGTGCCGGCGGTGTAGATTGGCGGGTGCTCGACGAGCCAGACCATCTCGCCTGATGTGCCGTGGCGAATCGCGTCGGCGCGCTCCTCCATGAAGGCAAGCGCCTGATCATAGGGCGTCAGACCGGGTTCGATTCGCCATTCGACCGGTGCTGAACCGGGAAGGGCGAGAAACGACGTGGCGATCAGGCTGCGTTCGGTCATTCTTGGGGTCCGTTCGTCGACCTGATATGGCGGCTTGGGGATAAAACGTCCAGTGGTCAGGTCCGGAAAGCCGGCTATTGGTGCCCGCAGCAGGCGACTTCCCCTGGGGCATGCAAGAATGATGGACGAATATCGCACAGGGCGCTTGTTTCCCCGGAAACGATTTGCTACATGCCGCGAGCCGGTTCGGACCGGCCCTTCGTGACAGTGCGGTCGTGGCGGAATTGGTAGACGCGCAGCGTTGAGGTCGCTGTGGGGC
Organism: Aminobacter sp. LjRoot7; assembly: GCF_964252895.1. NCBI lineage: Bacteria > Pseudomonadati > Pseudomonadota > Alphaproteobacteria > Hyphomicrobiales > Phyllobacteriaceae > Aminobacter > Aminobacter sp. LjRoot7. The sequence goes on along the minus strand of NZ_CAXUPX020000001.1, from coordinate 172,068 downwards.
AACCCGTGGAAGTTCGAGTCTTCTCGACCGCACCAGTCACTTTTCAGATGACTACCATCATCTGAGTGAACTGTTTCATCCAGTATGCAACAGCTTGAGCCTCACCGGGGTCAGCCGGCTTTTTCCATGATTTTACAGAAGATTGTGCGGCTTTGCTGTAGTCGATTGTCGCGCGCAACGCACCCAACCACCGGGCGTCGTATCAAGCGCACAACCGATGCCGCAGCTGCCCTGCAATAATCGACTGCCAGGCGTGACCTAGTTCCGGGTGAGTTCGATTTTCGCGGTCATGACCTGTTCTCCGGTCTGGGGATGCGGTTCGATCGTGACGATCTGCATATGCCCCGTACCCACGCTTGCCAGACGCATGCTTGCCACGCGCGAACCGGTGCCTTTGTCCGGCCATATGATCTGGAGATTGAGCGTGGCGCCGGTGCGCGTACCGACAAGGCGGGCCGCACCACGCCTCGAACCGACATATGAGCCGGTGTAGCGAGTCCCGCTGGCACGCAGATCTACCCCTATGCGACGCGAGAACACGACCTTTGCGCGACAGGCGCCAGCAAGGTTGAGGGCTGCGCCATTCGCACGGGAATCGAGGCTGCAGGAGACGGCAAGCGGCACAGCGCCTGGGTTCAGCCGCACCTGTCCCGAGCCATGCCAATTGCCGGAAAGGGTGTCGAGAAAGTCTGTCTCGTCCGCAATGGCTGCGGAGAAGGTAAAAACTGTCAGAAGCAGAGCCGTGATTGCCGGGGTCATCTTGGTGCCGATCTTTGCGAAAGGCCTGCTCCAACGATAGGAGCGGACGACTGCTGGTTCTCGGCAAACCTATGGGGTGGCGGCAAGCTTGTCAAAACTGCCGTGAGATAGCCGCCCAAAAAAAATGATGTTGATTGCGCGGTTGCCCGGAGCCGTCGCTTGGCTCCGGGCAGGTCCTGGGAGGGCGTCTTCTCAGCGGCCGCGCCACGCGAGAAGACGCATGGCGTTGGCGGTGACGAGCACCGTTGCGCCGGTGTCGGCGAGGATCGCGGGCCACAGGCCAGTGATGCCCATGATCGTCGTCACCAGGAACACCGCCTTAAGGCCGAGCGCGATGGTGATGTTCTGGGTGATGTTGCCCATCACCGTTCTGGACAGCGCGATCATGTCGGGAATGTCGCTGACGCGGCCATGCAGGATCGCGGCATCGGCGGTTTCGAGCGCGACATCGGTGCCGCCGCCCATGGCGATGCCGAAGTCGGCCGCGGCCAGGGCAGGGGCGTCGTTGATGCCGTCGCCAACCTTGGCGACAATCTGGCCCTGCTTCTGCAGTTCGCGGACGATGCGCTGCTTGTCGTCGGGCATCAGGCCGGCACGGACGTTGATGCCCAGCCCCTTGCCGATGGCACGGGCCGTGGCTTCGTTGTCGCCGGTCAGCATGACTGTGGCGATGCCATCGTCCTTGAGTCGGGCGAGGGCGGAAATTGAATCGGTGCGCGGCTCGTCGCGCATGGCGAGGATGCCGGCGACCTTGCCGTCGACCAGAAGCACCGAAACCGTCTTGCCGTCGGCATTGAAGGCGGCAATCCGCGCCTTTTGTTCGGCTGATAGCCCGGCCATCTCATCGGCAGCATTGGGGGAGGCGAGGAAAACCTCCTCGCCGCCGACCTTGGCTGTCACGCCCTTGCCGGCAATGGCCTTGGAGGCAGTGGCCGGTGGTATTGGCACGCCATCGGCCTTGGCGCGCCCGAGGATGGCCAGCGCCAGCGGATGGCTGGAGCCTGTTTCCAACGCGGCGGCGCGCGACAGGACATTGGCCTCGGAGAGGCCGATGCCGATGATGTCGGTGACTTTCGGCTTGCCTTCGGTCAGCGTGCCGGTCTTATCGAGCGCGACCGTCGTGACGCGGCGCATGCCCTCAAGCACGGCGCCGCCCTTGAGCAGCAGGCCGCGGCGGGCGCCGGCGGACAGGCCGGCGGCGATGGCGGCGGGTGTCGAGATGACCAGCGCGCAGGGGCAGCCGATCAGCAGGATGGCGAGGCCCTTGTAGATCCACTCCGACCAGTCGCCGCCGGCAACCAAAGGCGGCAGGATGGCGACCAGTGCGCCGACGACCAGGACAGCGGGCGTGTAATAGCGCGAAAAACTGTCGATGAAGCGCTCGGTCGGCGCCTTGCTCTCCTGTGCCTCCTCGACCAGCTTGATGACGCGGGCAATGGTGTTGTCGGCGGCAGCCGCGGTGACACGGACCCTCAGCACCGCGTCGGTGTTGATCGTGCCGGCGAAGACGTCGTCGCCCGCGCTCTTCGACTTGGGCACGCTCTCGCCTGTGACAGGGGCTTCGTCGAGCGTGCTCGATCCTTCGACGATTGTGCCGTCGGCGGCAACGCGGTCGCCCGGCCGGACCAGCATGATCGCGCCGACCTGAAGTGTGTCGGCGGCAACTTCACGCGTCGTGCCGCCTTCCTCGACCAGGGCGGTCTTGGGGACGAGGTCAGCAAGGCCACGAATGCTGGCGCGGGCGCGGCGGGCGGCGACGCCTTCGAGCAATTCGCCGATGAGGAACAGCAAGACGACCATCGTTGCTTCTTCGGTCGCGCCGATGAACACCGCGCCGACGGCGGCGATGGTCATCAAGGTCTCGATGGAGAACGGCGTGCCGGTGACCGCACCGGCATAAGCGCGGCGGGCGACAGGCACCAGACCGACGGCAAGTGCTGCCAGGAAGGCCCAGTGCCCGATCTGCGGCAAGAATTGGCCGATAGCGTAGGCGGCGACAAGAGCTGCACCGCAGGCGATGGTGAGCTTGGCCTTGCGGGATTTCCACCACGGGCCGTCGTCGAGATCGAAATGATCATGGCCGGTGCCGGCGACGTTCGCCGCCTCTGCGCCATGGTCGTGTCCGGAATGGTCGCCATGATTATGGCCGGAATGGTTGTGACCTGCATGGTCATGGCCGGCGTGGTCGCCATGGCTGTGGTTATGGCCGGCGTGATCGTGACTGCAGTTCGGGCCGTGCTCGTGGACATGAGCCGTCGGTGCCGCGGTCCTGGCTGCGCCCACTTCGGCAACCGAGTAGCCAAGTGCCTTCACCTGCTTCGAGATGGCGGCGGAAGGCGCGGGGCCCTGATGGGTGACGATCATGGTGCCGGCCGACACCGAAATGCCGACCTCGGTGATGCCGGGCAGGCGGCTGACCGCGTTTTCGATCTTGGTTGCGCAAGAGGCGCAATCCATGCCGCCGACGCGGAAGCGTGTCTTGCCGTGGCTGGCGTCGTTCATTTCAGGTCCTTTCAATCCTATATGAAACGATGCTAGAATCTCTAGCCACTAGAGGATCAAGAGGATTTTTCGATGAATCTGCCGATAGGCGAATTGGCGCGGCGAACCGGTGTGAAAGTGCCGACGATCCGCTTCTACGAACAGATAGGGCTGATCGCCGCGCCGCCGCGCACCGAGGGCAATCAACGTCGCTATGGCAAGACCGAGATCGACCGGCTGAACTTCATCCGTCACGCCCGTGAACTCGGCTTCGAGGTCGATCACATCCGCGAACTGCTTGCCATGTCGCAGGAGCCGCAGGCCTCCTGCCACCAGGCCGACAGCATCGCCCAGTCGCATCTGCTCGAGGTCGACCGTCGCATCGAGAAGCTCAAGCGGCTGCGCGGCGAGCTTGCCCGCATGATCGACGAGTGCGGCCACGGCCGTATCTGCGACTGCCGCATCATCGAGGTTCTGGCCGATCACGGCCACTGCGCCGCCGATCATGTGGCCTGATTGAGACAGGCGCGCGCCGCCTGTTGGAAGTGCTGCGTTCGGGCCGTATTTCATTTGATATTCCGGCCCTTTGCGGGCTAGGGATAACCCACCTCGAATCCCGAAATCCGCAAGCGGGAAGCGCCGATGGAAGCCCGACACGACCATAGCCACGGCGCCGACGCCGCTGACGCTGTCCGCGCCGAAATCTATGGCGATGACGGGGTGATTCTCGCGCCGTTCCTGGCCCATATCGGGGCCGCGATCGCCGACCGCGATACGCTGACGCTGAAGCGCGACGTCTCCGTCCTGCACCAGTCCGAACTTGGTGACCTGCTGGAGGCGCTGCTGCCGGAACAGCGGCTGGCGCTTGTCGAGCTGATGGGCTCGGACTTCGACTTCTCGGCGCTGACCGAGGTCGACGAGGCGATCCGCCTCGACATCGTCGACAACCTGCCCAACGAGCAGATCGCCCAGGCCGTCCAGGAACTCGATTCCGACGACGCGGTCTACATTCTCGAGGATCTCGACACCGAGGACCAGGACGAGATCCTGGCGCAGCTGCCGTTCACCGAACGCATCCGTCTGCGCCGTTCGCTCGACTATCCCGAGGAATCGGCCGGCCGGCGCATGCAGACCGAGTTCGTCGCCGTGCCACCGTTCTGGAGCATCGGCCAGACGATCGACTATCTGCGCGACGACAAGGACCTGCCGGACCGCTTCAGCCAGGTCTTCGTCATCGACCCGACCTTCAAGCTGCTCGGCGCCGTCGACCTCGACCAGATCCTGCGCACCAAGCGCGCGGTCAAGATCGAAGAGGTGATGCACGAGACGCGCCATGCCATTCCGGCGACGATGGACCAGGAAGAGGCGGCGCGCGAATTCGAGCAATACGATCTGCTTTCCGCTGCCGTCGTCGACGAGAACGAGCGTCTGGTCGGCGTGCTGACCATCGACGATGTCGTCGACGTCATCCAGCAGGAGGCCGAGGAAGATCTGCTGCGCATGGGCGGTGTCGGCGACGAAGAGCTGTCCGATACGGTGGCGGCGACGTCGCGTTCGCGCGTGCCTTGGCTGCTGGTCAATCTCGGCACCGCCTTCATCTCGGCATCTGTCATCAGCCAGTTCGGCGCGACGATCGAGGAAATGGTGGCACTGGCGGCACTGATGCCGATCGTCGCCTCGCTCGGCGGCAATGCCGGCACGCAGACGATGACGGTGACGGTGCGCGCACTCGCGACCCGCGACCTCGACATCTACAATGCCGGCCGCGTTATTCGCCGCGAGGTGATGGTAGGCCTGCTCAACGGCGCGATCATCGCGACCATCCTCGGCCTCGTTGCCGGCCTGTGGTTCCACAATCCCGACCTCGGCTTCGTCATTGCAGCGGCGATGATCCTCAATATGCTGGCGGCGGCACTCGGCGGCATCCTGATCCCGCTGCTGCTCGACAAGTTCGGCGCCGATCCGGCGATCTCGTCATCGATCTTCACGACGATGATCACCGACGTCATCGGCTTCCTGGCATTCCTCAGTCTCGCCACCTGGTGGCTGCATCTCGGCGGCGCTCCGGGATAGTTGTGCTCGATTGACTTTTACGTAAATCGCGTGCCAGACTCCGCAAGGGATCGGTGACGGTCCCTTGGCTGCGCGGATCCAGTCGCGCGGCATGGTCGCCTCGGCTAGTGCCCGGCATGAATTTGAGGCGGGGCGATGGCGTCCGCCGGGTGGAGAGACGATGCGGGAATATTACTCGATTACCGAACTGACCCGAGAATTCGACATTTCGACGCGCACGCTGCGCTTCTACGAGGACGAGGGGCTGGTCCAGCCCGTCCGCCGTGGCCGCACCCGGCTGTTCCGGCCGTCCGACCGGCATCTCATTCGCCAGATCATGCGCGGCAAGCGGCTCGGCTTCTCGATCAACGAGATCCGCGAGATCATCCAGATGTATCGCGAGCCGCCCGGCGAAGTCGGTCAACTCAAGCTGATGATCAAGCGCATCGAGGAGAAGCGCGAGGACCTGCGCCAGAAGCGCCGCGACCTCGAAGAGACGCTGGCCGAACTCGACCAGGCCGAGGAATCCTGCGTCGAGCGGCTGGTCGAGCTCGGCGTCAACACCTGACGCTCGATCGGGGCAAGTGCTACGGGCGGTCGCCCGGACTCGCCAACGGCAGTGTGGTATGGTCGGCTACCCCTCGGGAGTGGCTCCAATGTCGATGCTCGTCAGGATGGTTCGCGACTGGCCGGTCGTGAGCTTCACGGTGCTGGCATTCGCGATCACCTGGATAGCCTTCATTCCGTTCTATCAGGCCGGCGGCGAAGCTATCGCCTGGTTCACCTTCGGCCCGTTTGTCGCTGCCATCGTCATCTCGGCTGTCCTAGGCGGCTGGCTGAAGGTCCGTGCCCTGCTTGCGTCGGTAGTGCAGTGGCGCGTGCCGCCGGTGTGGTACCTGGTGGCAATCGGCATGCCGGTGGCGATGCAACTGCTGGCGATCTTGCTCAACCGGATGTTCGGCTCGATGCCGCCGAACTGGTCGAACGTTCCAGCGATTACCGAAATCGCCGTCATGGTCGCGCTGCTTCTGGTTTTCAGCGGTCCGCTCGGCGAGGAGCCGGGATGGCGGGGCTTTGCGCTGCCCTTGCTTCTCGGCGAACGGGGAGCGCTGAACGCCAGCCTGGTGCTCGGGGTGATCTGGACGGCCTGGCACCTGCCGCTGGTGCTGCTGAATGACTACAGCATTTCCAGCGCGCTCAACGTCATGGCAGCGGCGGTGGTGTTCACATGGCTGTACCAGAACTCGGCCGGAAGCGTGCTGCCGGCGATCCTGATGCATGCATCGCATCAGAACAGCGTCCGATTTCTCGGCCGCGTGTTTGAAGGCGGCGATGCGGCCCAGCATCAATGGATCGGCTTGATCTTATGGCTGGTGTTTGCGCTGGCGATCATTGCTGTCTACGGGACGAGCAGTTTCCGCCGAAGCGAAGCGACCACCGTCACCGGTTAGATCCAGCGCCGGACCTTCTTCGCGTAGTCGATGTATTTCTTGCCGAAACGGGCCTGCAGGTGCTTTTCCTCTGGCATGATGGCGAGCTTTTGCGTGGCAAAGGCGGCAATGAGCGCCAGCGCCAGGAACCAGACATTGGCGGTGATCAGCCCGATGGCGATCATCAGCAGCGTGTTGGCGAAATAGATCGGGTTGCGGGTGAAGGAGAAGGCGCCCGACGTGACCAGATGCTCGGACGGCCTGTCGGGGCGGATGGTGGTCTTGGCCCGCTTCAGTGTCTGCATGGCTGAATAATAGATCGCAACAACGCTGGCGACTGCCAGCCAGCCGGCGGCAAAAAGCAGGTCCGACAGCGGTTCGGTGATCCACGGCAAGGGGTAGAGCAGCCCGAGCACCGCCGCCACCACGATCGCTGCGAGATAGAGGATCGGCGGCCATGGCACCCGGCTGGGGGCGGCGTTGGGGTTGGTCACTGCACTCCTCCTGGTATCATCTGGCTGTCGGTGTTGGCCGTGCACATCGCTGCTGTCTGCGCGACGTGCGCCCTGAGCTCGGGGCTCTGGTCGGAGGCATAGAGCCGATCGAACGAATCATCCTTCTGCAACTCGTCGAGCATGCAGACACAGTAGCGCGAGCAGAAATCGGTGTCGCGGCTCTGCTCGCAGGAAACCTGGCAGGATTTCAGGAAAGTGACCTCGCGGGTTTCGACCGGGGCCGGAAAGACCTGGGCGAAGAGCCAGACCAGCGAGATCATCACCGGCTGGTGGATGAGGTAGAAGGCAAGGCTGTGGCGACCGAAGAAGGAGAGGGGCCGCGACCAGGCGCCGGGCTGCAGCCGCGACATTTTTCCGATCAGTCCTGCCCTGAGCGCCAGCCCGGCGACACCGATGCCAGCCAGCACCGCGCCGAAGAAGGGGAACAGCGGGACGAAATCGTTGGAGCGCGGGTTGGCGGTGGAAAGGCCGATCCAGACCAAAGCAGGGTGATTGAACGCTTCGGAGCGCAGGTACTGGGGGGCGATGACGACAAGGGCGGCGGCGACCAGCGTCAACACCGGCGGAACGCGCAGGAAGGCGAGGCCAAGCACGCTTGCGAGCGCGATATGATGCAGGATGCCGAAGAAGATGAAGGTGTCGGGCGTGGCGAACCAGGTGGCGACGGTGATCACCAGTGCCGCCGCCGCCACCATGGCGAGCCGCCTGAAATAGCCGGGCCAGCGGATGCCCTTGGCATGTGCCAGCACCAGGCTGACACCGACGAGGAACAGGAAGCTCGAGGCGATGCAGCGGGCGAACAGCTTCCAGTTGCCATAGGCGGTCATGCCAGGGTCGGCATAACCGAAGAATTCGAGGTCCCAGGCGAAGTGGTAGATCGCCATGGCGATCAGGGCTACGCCGCGGGCGATGTCGATGACCGATACGCGCCGAGAAGGTGCTTTGATCTGGTCGGGGTTCGGTTGCATCGTCATGTTGTTCGCTTCTGCGTTTTCGGGTGTTGCAGCGCCCATGCAGCACTATCATGGTTGAAGCGGGGCGGAAGAGAGCAGAACTGTCTGTCGTGCACAGGGTTAAGCAATTGATGGGGCGGGCATGAGCGGACGAAAGATGGCGCTGACCGAAGAGCTGGTGGCGCGTTGCCATCGCGAGGTTGCCGACACAGGCCCTGACCCCGATGCGATGCATCTCGACGACGCCGACTATGAGGTGATGATCGACGAGACGCTTGCCGCGCATCCCGGCAATGGACCCCTTTGGCTGTTTGCCTATGGCTCGCTGATCTGGAAGCCCGAGGTGGAACATACCGACGAAAGGGTGGCGCTGGCGCGCGGCTGGCACCGTTCGTTCTGCATCAACATGACCCGCTGGCGCGCCACAAAGGCTGAGCCCGGACTGATGATGGGCATGGATCGCGGCGGCCAGTGCAAGGGCGTGGCGCTCAGGCTGACGGACGGCGACCGCCGCGAGCAGCTGGACAAGCTGTTTCGCCGCGAGATGACGCTGAAGCCGTCGACCTACAAGCCGCGCTGGCTGAACCTTACCACTGACGAAGGCCCGTTGACCGCGCTCGCCTTCGTCATCAACCGCAAAGGCCACGCCTATGCCGGCGCGCTGGGTGAGGACGCGGTGGCGGAGCGGCTGGCGACGACATGCGGCCATTGGGGTTCGGCTGCGGACTACCTCTATAATGTGGTCAGCAATCTCGAGCAGCGGGCGATCCACGACCGGCATCTGTGGCGGCTTCAGCATCTGGTGGCCGAGCGAATCGTGGCTCGCGGATGATCGCCGGAACGCCGCTTTCGAGCGCGGCGGCGTCGGAATTTGGTTTGCCGCCCAAGCCATTTGTTTCTATAGTTGCGGCGTCGTCGGTTCCGTTACGGAATCAAGAGGGAATGCGGTAAGGGCCATTTGAAGGTCCGAAGCCGTGGCTGCCCCCGCAACTGTATGCGGTTAGCTCTCCCCAAATGCCACTGAAGCTTGCTTCGGGAAGGCGGGGAAGGGTGCCGATCCGCAAGCCAGGAGACCTGCCGGCGACAGGCACTTATCTCTGTGCCCTCGGGTGGAGGGCGAAAGGACTTATGATGAACACTGTTTCTGCTCTCGGCACCGACGTCTCTTCGCAGTCGCGTAGCATGCAGCTGGCGCTTGCCGCGCTGCTCGGCCTTTTCGTTGTTGGCTTCCTCGGGTTCTCGCATATGGACGTGGTGCACAATGCTGCCCACGACTATCGCCACTCGATGGCTTTCCCCTGCCACTAACCAAGGCGATCCAACAATGTCCATCTTCAGAAACGTCGTGTTCATCGCGGCGATCAGCGGGCTATTGGCCGGCGTGGTCCTTGCCGCACTCCAGACCTATGCAACCGTCCCGCTGATCCTCAAGGCGGAGACCTATGAGAACGCCGGCGGCGGCCATGAGCATGCCGCGGCACCAGTTGCCGGCACTGAGGCGACCGCCCCTGCGGCCGGAACCGAAGCCGCTGCACCGGCGGCACAGGCTGCGGCTCCCGCCGAAGAAGAAGCCGAAGCCTGGGCTCCGGCCGACGGCGCCGAGCGTTTTGCCTATTCGGCTCTCGCCAACATCGTCAGCGGCATTGCTTTCGGCCTGATCCTGGTCGCCGTTTCCGAGTTTGCCGGTGGCATCGCCAACTGGCGCCAGGGTGTGTTCTGGGGTTTCGCCGGCTTTGCCGTGTTCACCCTGGCTCCCGGTCTTGGCCTGCCGCCGGAACTGCCGGCGATGCCGGCCGCCGATCTTGGCGCACGCCAGATCTGGTGGACGCTGACTGTCGTCGCAACCGCGGCTGGCCTCGCGCTGATCGCCTTCAAGCAGTCGCTGCCGCTGGCGATCCTCGGCGTCGCGCTGATCGTTGCGCCGCATATCGTTGGTGCGCCGCAGCCGGAAAGCCATGAATCGCCGATCCCGGCAGACCTGCACCACAGCTTCGTCGTCGCCGTCACCATCACCAACCTGGTGTTCTGGGTCGTGCTGGGCGCGGTGGCGGGCTACGTGCGCAATCGCTTCATGAGCGAGCCGGCACCGTCGCTGAACGGCCGCCTTGCCTGAGAAGCTGACCTTCCTGCTCGGCGGTGCGCGCTCCGGCAAGAGCGCGCAAGCCGAGCGGCTCATCACCCAATCTCCTGCGCCGTGGACGTACATCGCCACGGCGCAGGCTTATGACGACGAGATGCGCGAGCGCATTTCGATCCATCGCGGCCGCCGAGGCGAGGGCTGGCGGACGCTCGACGCGCCGCTGGATCTGGTGGGCGCACTTGCCAGCCTGCCTGATGGCGGGCCTGTTTTGGTCGACTGCCTGACGCTTTGGCTTACCAATCATATGCTGGCCGATCATGACGTCGAGGCCGAATGTGCGGCGCTCGTCGGGGCGCTGTCGCGGCCGCGTGGGCCTTGGTTCGTGGTCTCCAACGAGGTCGGGCTCGGCATCGTGCCCGACAATGCGCTGGCCCGCCGTTTTCGCGACGATGCGGGCAGGCTCAATCAGAAGGTCGCGGCCGTGGCCGACGAGGTGCTGTTTCTTGTCGCCGGCCTGCCGATGAAGGTGAAATGATGAAGACGATCGACGAGCAGGAAGCCGAACGCCACAAGGCCAAGATGGCCAAGCGCAAGGCGGTTCAGGATGCCGAGGTCGCCGGCAAGACCATCGTCGAGAAGGGGCTTTTGATCGTCAACACTGGGCCCGGCAAGGGCAAGTCGACGGCTGCCTTTGGGCTGGCGCTGCGCATGCTTGGTTATGGCCAGCGCGTCGGCGTCGTGCAGTTCATCAAGGGCGCCTGGCATTCCGGCGAGCAGGACGCATTCGCCGCCTTCGGCGACCGCGTCGTCTGGCACACGATGGGTGAGGGTTTCACCTGGGAGACGCAGGACATCAAGCGCGACATCGCCGCCGCCGAAGCCGCCTGGGCAAAGGCGCAGGAGTTGCTGGCCGACCCCAGCATTTCGCTCGTCTTGCTCGACGAGCTCAACATTGCGCTGCGCTATGACTATCTCGATCTGGAGGCGGTCGTGGCGACGCTGAGGAATCGCCGCGAAGGCTTGCATGTCGTGGTCACCGGCCGCAACGCCAAGCCGGCGCTGGTTGAGGCCGCCGACCTCGTCACCGAGATGGGCGCGACCAAGCACCATTTCTCGGCCGGCGTGAAGGCGCAGAAGGGAATCGAGTTCTAGCGCCGCTGTGTCAGAGCCAGATGGCGAAGCCGATCAGGCCGATGGCGCCGACCAGGATGGCGTCGGCGGTCCAGTAGAGGCGAAGTGCCGAACGGATATCCCCGGCATTGGCGTCACGGCGGCCGCCCGCGCCCATGAAGGCGTCCTCGACCATCACGCCGCCGTAGGCGCGCGGGCCGGCAAGGGCGAGGCCGAGCGCGCCGGCCATTGCGGCCTCGGGCCAGCCGGCATTGGGTGAACGATGTTTTTGGGCATCGCGCCAGACGGCATCCCAGGCGGCCTTGGGATCGGCGCCAGGTACGAAGTAGGCGGCGAGCACGATGGCGAGCGCGGTCAGGCGTGAGGCCGGCAGGTTGATGAGGTCGTCGAAACGGGCTGCGGCCCAGCCGAAGGCTTCGTGGCGGCTGGTGCGGTGGCCGATCATCGAATCGGCAGTGTTGGCGGCTTTGTAGGCGGCACCGCCGGCGAAACCACCGATGGCGAGCCAGAAGGCGGGTGCGGTGATGCCGTCGGAGAAGTTTTCGGCCAGGCTCTCGATGGCGGCACGGCTAACGCCTGCTTCGTCGAGACGCTCGGGGTCGCGGCCGACGATCTGCGACACGGCCTTGCGGCCAGCAACGATGCCGCCGCTGTCGAGCGCGTCGGCGACCGCCTTCACATGGCTGCCGAGGCTGCGTTGGGCGACGAGGCTGGACGCGGCGATGGCGGTCAAGAGCATGCCGAGGGGCAGGAGGCCGAACAGGCGTTCTATGACGAAGGCGATCGTGGCGGGCACTGTGACGATGACGACCAATGCCGCCACGCCCCAGATGCGGCGCACGGCGTCGGTATCGGTGGCTCGGTTGAGGCTGGTGTCGAGAAAGGATATCAGCTTGCCGATCCAGATCACCGGATGACCAATCTTGCGGACAAGCCGGTCCGGGTAGCCCAGACCGAGTTCAACCAGAAGCGACAGGAAGGCGAGCGGAAAAGACATGACGCTTCTTGCAGGACGTAGGACAGGGACCGTGGACCACGGCGGCAGCCTGGAACGGGCGAGGGCGCTGTTTCCGGGAGCGCCCGAGCCATTCGTCGACTTGTCGACCGGGATCAATCCGAACTCCTATCCGCTTTTCGAGCTGCCTGCCACAGCCTTGTCGCGCCTGCCCGAGCCGGGACGCGCGCGCGACCTCGCAGCGGTCGCTGCCAGCGCTTATGGCGCGCCCTCGGCCGCCCATATGGTGCCGGCGCCGGGCACGCAGATCCTTTTGCCGCGCATTGCCTCGCTGGTGCGGCCCGGCCGTGCCTTCGTGCTCGGGCCGACTTATCAGGAACACGCCCGCGCCGCTGCAATCGCCGGTCATCAGGTGGCCGAAACGCGCGATTTCGGGCAGCTTTTCGACGCCGACCTCGCCGTCGTGGTCAATCCGAACAACCCCGACGGCCGTGTCGTGCAGCGCAAGGACCTGCTTGAACTGGCCGCCAGCCTGCGCGCCCGCGGTGGGCTTCTGGTCGTCGACGAGGCGTTCATGGATGTCGGCCCGCAGGCGCAGAGCCTCGCCGGCGACGTCGAGATGGGTGGCCTGGTGGTGCTGCGCTCCTTCGGCAAGTTCTACGGGCTGGCCGGCATCCGTCTCGGCTTCGCGCTGGCACACCCGGATATTGCCGGTCGACTGGAGGAGGAGCTGGGGCCTTGGTCGGTGGCCGTGCCGTCGCTCGAATATGGCATCAAGGCACTGTCGGATGCTGACTGGCAGCGTGAGATGCGGACGACACTGGCGCATGCCGCGCATCGTCTCGACCAGGCCTTTGCCCGCGCCGGCGTGATCGTCACCGGTGGCACGTCGCTGTTCCGCCATGTCGACATTCCCGATGCCGCCGGGCTGTTCAAGGCACTGGGGCGCGAGGGTATCCTTGTGCGCAGTTTCGCCGATCGACCGACCCAGTTGCGCTGTGGCCTGCCGGGCCACGAGGTCGAGTGGCGGCGGCTTGACGTGGCCTTGGGTGACTGGGCGCAGGACCGGGAAACGGCGAAGAAGGAGGCTGCGCGGTGATCTTTGTCTGCCCGCTTTCGAAGGTCGACGAGACAGTCGCGCGCATCGGCGCGGAGCGGCTGGTCTCGCTGCTGTCGGCCGGAACGGAAATGACGCGGCCAGTGTCGATCCGCGTCGAGAATCACCTTTTGATGAACATGCACGATATATCGGCCGAGCAGGACGGCATGACGCTGCCCGGCGAGGTGCATGTGCGGCAATTGCTTGACTTTGCCCGCGCCTGGGACCGCTCGTGGCCGCTGGCGATCAATTGCTGGGCTGGTGTGAGCCGGTCGACGGCGTCGGCCTACATTATCGCTGCGGCATTCGATCCGTCGCGCGACGAGACGGAGCTTGCCCTGCAGTTGCGGAAACTTTCACCAACGGCGACGCCCAATCCACGGCTGATTGCGGTGGCGGACCAGATTCTGGGACGCAACGGGCGCATGGTGACGGCGATCGCCGCCATCGGCCGCGGTGCGGATTGCTTCGAGGGCGTGCCGTTCGGGCTGGAGGTTTAGATCGTCGATGACGGGCACTCCAAAACCTCATGGTGAGCCTGTCCAACCATAGGTTTTGGGACGTGCAGAACTTGGCGCGCCTGGCGCCCTCGTGGTTCGACAGGCTCACCATGAGGGCTACTGAAGTGGCGTAGCCGTGTGAAAGCCTTCAGGCGATCCAGTCGGCCAGCCTGGCCTTGCGGATGTCCTGCAGCAGGCGCACGAACCCCTTGGCCTGATGCGTGGCCGTCAACTGGCCTTTCTCGGCGGTGGCGGCGAGCGCATTGCCGACCACGCCATGCTGGTTGAGATCGCTCGCGATCCACGAGAAGCCATGTGGGCCATGTGAGCGAAGCAGGTCGAATTCGGCCTCGGTGCGCTCGAAGCTCGAGGCAAAGTCCTGGGCCTTGGCCATCTCGACCAGTTCAGGGCGGAAATGCAGCATCAGCGAGGTCTCGACATCGCCGCCATGGATGCCGAGCTGGATCTCGCGGGCGGGGTAGAGGCCGTCGGGCGTGCCGAAGCGGCCCCAACTCGAGCGCACCGACAGGGCGTCGAAGCGCACCCGCAGTTCGCGCGAGACGATGCCCATCACCTCTTCGTTGCCGCCATGCGAGGTGACGAACACGAACTTGCGGACGCCCGCACGGGCGATCGAGGCGCCGAGTTCGGTCCAGGCGTCGACCAGCATGTTGGCCGGCAGGCTGAGCGTGCCGGGCGCCTGGATGTGCTCGTCGGATTTGCCGACTGCCTGGATCGGCAGGAAGCGGGCGTCGAGATCGTCGGGCAGGTGGGTGAAAGTTTCGGCCAGCATGCCTTCCATGATCGAGAGGTCGGTCGAGACGGGCAAATGCGGGCCGTGCTGCTCGATGGCCGCGACAGGGATGACCGCGATCGTCGCTTCTGGATCGAGACCGGTGAAATCGGCCGCCTTGAAGTCGCCCCACGAGGTGCGTCGCTGCTTTTTCGTCACTGCCCGGCCTCGCCGCATGAAATTCGCCTCCGACTGAATATGTCAGCGCGGGCGATTTTGTAAGGGGCGGCTACATGCGCACGCGTTCGGCCTTGGGATCGTACATCGGCTTCAGCGAGGCTTCGGCGGCAAAACGTTCGCCGGCGATCTCGATCTCGTAGCGGGAACCGAGCACGTCTGCCTCAGTCTCGTTGGCGCAAGGCACATAACCGAGCCCGATGGCGCCACCGAGATGGTGGCCATAATTGCCCGACGTGATCGTGCCGACGATCCTGCCGTCGCGGACGATGGCCTCGTTGTGGAACAGAAGCGGCTCAGGGTTGGTGAGCCGGAACTGGACCAGACGGCGGGCGAGGCGCGTGTCACGCTTGCGCAGCACCGCATCGCGGCCGATGAAGTCGCCCTTGCCGGTCTTGACCGCAAAGCCGAGCCCGGCTTCCAGCACATGGTCCTCGTCGGTGATGTCGTGGCCGAAATGGCGAAATGCCTTTTCGATGCGGCAGGAATCGAGGGTGTGCAGGCCGCAGAGTTTCAGCCCGAGATCGGCTCCGGCCTCCTCGATCGCCTCGAAAACATGCGCCGCCTGGTCGGTCGACACATAGAGCTCCCAGCCGAGTTCGCCGACATAGGTGACGCGATGGGCGCGGGCGAGGCCCATGCCGATCTCGATTTCCTGCCAGCTGCCAAACGGATTTTTGTCATTCGAGAAATCGTTGGGGCTGACCTTCTGGATCAGCTCGCGCGACTGCGGTCCCATCAGGCAGAGCACGCTTTCGGACGCCGTCACATCGATGATGACGACGAACTCGTCGCCAAGATGTTTCCGGAACCAGGCGAGGTCGCGCTGCAGAGTTGCCCCCGGGACAACGGCCAGGAAGGCCGTTGGCGAAAGGCGCGTGACCGTCAGGTCGCTTTCGATGCCGCCGCGCGCGTTGAGCATCTGGGTGTAGACGATCTTTCCAGGCTCGACGTCGATGTCGTTGGCGCAGAGGCGTTGGAGATAGGCCAGCGCGTCGCGACCTTCGATACGGATCTTGCCGAAGGACGTCATGTCGAACAGGCCGACGCCGTTGCGAATGGCGAGGTGCTCGTCGCGCTGGTTGTCGAACCAGTTCTGGCGCTTCCAGGAGTATCTGTACTCGCGCTCCTGGCCTTCTTTCGCAAACCAGTTGACGCGCTCCCAGCCGGCGACTTCGCCGAACACCGCACCACGCGCCTTCAGGTGCTCGTGCAGGGGCGAGCGCCTGATGTTTCGTGATGTCGCCATCTGGCGGTAGGGGAAGTGGTCGGCATAGAGCAGGCCGAGCGTCTCCGAGACGCGCTCCTTGAGATAACGCCGGTTCTTCTGGAATGGCTGGGCGCGGCGGATGTCGACCTCCCAGAGGTCGAAGGGCGCCTCGCCGTCATGGATCCATTGCGCCAGCGCCATGCCGGCACCACCTGAGGAGACGATGCCGATAGAGTTGTAGCCGGCGGCGACCCAGTAGCCGCCCAACTCCGGCGCTTCGCCGAGATAATAGCGGTCGTCGGGTGTGAAGCTTTCGGGACCGTTGAAAAAGGTGTGGATGCCAGCGGTTTCCAGCATCGGCATGCGGTTGACGCCCATTTCGAGGATTGGCGCGAAATGGTCCATGTCCTCGGGTAGCTGGTCGAAGCAGAAATCCTCGCGGATGCCGTCCATGCCCCAGGGTTTGGCGACGGGCTCGAAGGCGCCGAGCATCATCTTGCCGGCGTCTTCCTTGTAGTAGGCGCATTCATCGGGCACGCGCAGCACCGGCAGGCGGCCAAGGCCAGGGATGGCTTCGGTGACGAGGTAGAAGTGCTCGCAGGCATGCAGCGGGATGGTAACGCCGTTCTGGGCGCCAAGCTCGCGCGCCCACATGCCGGCGCAGTTGACGACGATGTCGGTCTCGATGGTTCCCTGTTCGCCGCCTTGTGCCCATGCCACGCCGGAGACGCGGCCGTCCTGCGTGTGGACCTTGGTGACCTTGACGTTCTCTACGATCTTCGCGCCGCGCTGCCTGGCGCCCTTGGCCAACGCCATGGCGATGTTGGCCGGATCGCACTGTCCGTCGAGTGGCAGATGCACGGCACCGACCACGTCGGCGACATTGAGATGCGGGTACATCTGCTTGACTTCGTTGGGCGAAATCTCACGCACGTCGACATTGAAGGCGCGCGCGAGCGACGCTTGGCGGTAGATCTCGTGCTTGCGCTCCTCGGTCAGCGCCACCGTGATCGAGCCGACCTGGCGCATGCCGGTGGCGACGCCCGTCTCTTCTTCCAGCTTGACGTAGAGGTCGGCCGAATATTTCGCCTGCCGTGTCATGTTCTGCGAGGCGCGCAACTGCCCGATCAACCCCGCCGCGTGCCATGTCGTGCCTGATGTGAGCTGCTTGCGCTCCAGAAGCACGATGTCGGTCCAGCCGAGCTTCGCCAGGTGATAGGCGACGGAGCAGCCGGACACACCGCCGCCAATGATGACGGCGCGGGCACGGGCGGGGATTTCGGTCATGCGGCAGACCTCTCGTAGCTGTTGGCGAAACGCCTCAGGCGGCCGGCCGCCTCCCTTAGAACGTCGTCGGGCTGGCACAGGCTGATGCGGATGTGACCGGCGGCGGCGTCGCCGAAGCTCTTGCCCGGCATGACGGCGACCTTTTCCGCCTCCAGCAGGTCCCAGGCGAATTTCTCGCAGTCGGGCTCGATGGCGCTGACGTCGAGCATGACATACATGCCGCCTTCCGAGCCGCGCACGGTGACGTTGTTCAGCCCGCGCATCTGATCGATGAACAAGGTGCGACGCCCGGCATAGGTGCTTGCTATCTGCTCGACGCCAAAATCGTTCTCCAGCGCCTCGATCGCCGCGCGGCTGACGAAGTCGGTCAGGCCGTAGGTGGTGACGAGGTTGAGGTTGACGACCAGTGAAACGAGATCGGCGGGGGCGGTGAGCCAACCGATGCGCCAGCCTGTCATGCCGTGGCTCTTGGACATCGAGTTGATGATGAGCGTGCGCTCGGCCATGCCGGGCAGCGCGCGCGGCGACACATGCTCGCCGCCGCCGAGCGTCCAATAGACTTCGTCCGACAGCAGCCAGAGGTCGCGCCGAATGCAAAGCTCGGCGATGTCCTCCAGGCATTTCCTGGAATAGACGGCACCGGTCGGGTTGTTCGGCGTGTTGATGAGGATCGAGCGCGTGTTGGGCTTCAGCGCCTTCTCGATCTCTTGGGCACGCGGCTGGAAGCCATCTGATGCGTGGGCCTCGACGACGGTGTAGCTGGCGCCGGCGGCGCGGAAGGTGCCGGGGTAGGTGGCGTAATAGGGCGCCACGACCACGGCGTGGTCGCCCGGATCATGCGTTGCCTGGACCGCGGCGTAGAGTGCTGCCTGGCCCCCCGGCGTGGCGATGATTTCGGAAAGTACGGTGTCGATGCCGGTGCATCGCGTCGAGATCCTGGCCATGGCGGCACGCAGGCGCGGTAGGCCGGGCAGTTGCGTGTAGTGGTGGAAGCCAGCGCGCACAGCGTTGACGCAGGCCTCGACCGTCTCCGACGGCGTATCGAAATCGTGGTCGCCGACCGACAGCATGATGATGTCTTCGCCGGCCTGCTTGCGTGTCATGGCGGCGAAATGCACTTCCCAGCCGTCCTTGCCGGACGGGACGATGCCGGAGATGCGGGCGGATGGTTTCGGCATCTCAGGCTCCTGCATCCTGCAAGGCCGCCAGACGGGCGAGCGTCAGCCTGCTCGTGCCGTCGAGCCGGGGCGTCAGTGCGCCGTAGCCAGGAATCGAAGGATGCGGGGTGCCGCCGGCATGATTGTGGGTGGCGGTGATGACCAGCACCTGCGCGCCAGCGGCTTCCGCCGCGCGAATGCCTGCCGGCGCATCCTCGAACACCAGGCAGTCCTCGGCCTTGTGGCCGAGCCGCTGAGCGCCGAGCAGGAAGCAGTCGGGGGCAGGCTTGCCGTTGGCGACGTCCTCGCCGGTGACCATGATTGGTGGCACGGGCAAGCCGGCGGCCTCGAGCCTGCGGAGCGCCAGCCGGCGCGGCGCCGAGGTCACGATCGCCCAGCGCTCGACCGGCAGGGCGTTGAGGAAGTGTGCTGCGCCGAGGATGGGTTCGATGCCCTCGATGTCGTCGAATTCGGCCTGGGTCAGCTCCTCGACCTCCGTCATCACGTCGACCCCGGGCAGGTTCAACCGGCGGATGGTCTCATATGCCCGCACGCCGTGGATTGTCGGCAGGAAGCTTTCCACGTCGAGGCCATGCTTGATCGCCCAGGCCGTCCAGACGCGTTCAGTCGATGCGATCGAGCTCAGGATGGTGCCGTCCATGTCGAACATGAAGGCGCCAAAGCCTCGATCGGAAAAGGGAAGTGTCATTAGGAGCGTAGCCTTTCGTTTTCGGGATCCCACAAGGGTCTATCCTGCTGGACCGTCGCGCTGAAGCGCTCCCCGAAAATCTCGACTTCGATGGTGACGCCCGGCACGGCCAGATCGGTTCGCAGCATGCCCAGCGCGATCGATTTGTCTACCCTGTGGCCCCATCCTCCTGACGTGGTCTCACCGACAATTGTGCCATTGTGCCAGAGCGTCGACATGTAGGGCGCATCGCATTCGCCCGGCGCGTCGATGACAAGCGTGACGAAACGCTTCGAAACACCTTGCTGCTTTTCGTTGAGCAGCGCCGTCTTGCCACGGAAGTCTGCCTTGTCCCATTTGACGAAGCGTTCGAGCCCGCCCTGCAGGATGGTGTAGTCGGTCGAAAGGTCGCCCTTCCATGCGCGGTAGCCCTTTTCCAGCCGCAGCGCGTCGAGCGCGAACATGCCGAAGGGTTTCAGGCCATGTGCCTTGCCGGCGGCCCAGACCGCGTCAAAGATGGCGCTCGTGTCCTCGACCTTGCTGTGGATCTCCCAGCCGAGTTCGCCGGCGAAGGAGACGCGCACCAGCTTGGCCCAGCGCCCGGCGATGGTGGTTTCCTGATGCGTCAGCCACGGTGCCGAGAGATCTGCCTCGCAGACCTCGACAAGGATTTTCCTGGAGTTAGGCCCGGCGAGGATTTGCGTCGAATATTCCTCGGTGCGGTCGATGAGCTTGAAGGTGGCGTCGGCAGGCATATGCGACTTCAGCCATTCGAAGTCGTGCCACTGGGCGACGGCGGCGGTTATCAGTGTCATCAGGTCGTCGGAATGCCTGATAACCGACATCTCGGTGACGATGCGGCCGTGATCGTCGGCGAAATAGCACAGCCCGATGCGGCCGACCTTGGGCACCGTACCGGTGACTTGCGTCTCAAGCCATGCGGCGGCCCCAGGGCCGTCGAGGTTGAAGCGGGAGAAGCCGGGCAGGTCAAGGATGCCGGCGGCATCGCGGACGGCGAGGCATTCCTCGCGGATTCTCTTTTCCCATGGGCCGCTGCGGGTAAAAGTCTGGGTCGATTCTTCAGAGATGTCGTCGCCCGGCTTTGCGTACCAGGTGGCGCGTTCCCAGCCATTATAGGCGTTGAACTGCGCGCCGAGGGCGGCGATCCGGTCGTGGATGGGCGAGATCTTGCGGTTACGTGCCGCCGGCCAGGCGTGGCGTGGGAAATGGATGGCGTATTCGTGGCCGTAGACCTCCATGCCCTTGGCGACAGCGTAGTCGGGCGCTGAGGCAAACGAAGTGAAACGACGCGGGTCGCAGGACCACATGTCCCATTCGGTCTCGCCCTTGGTAACCCACTCGGCCAGCACCTTGCCCGCGCCACCGGCCTGGGCAATGCCGAAGGTGAAGACGCAGGCTTCGAAGGCATTTGGCACGCCGGGCATCGGGCCGATCAGCGGATTGCCGTCGGGGGCGTAGGGGATGGGGCCGTTGATGATCTTGGATAGGCCGGCAGTGCCGAGGATCGGCACGCGGCGGACGGCGTCGTCGAGATACCATTCCAGCCGCTCGAGATCGTCGGGGTAGAGCTGGAAGGAAAAATCCGCGGGCATCTGGTCGTCGGGCGTTGCCCAATGGGCGCGGCAGTTGCGCTCATAGGGGCCGAGATTCATGCCGTTCTTCTCCTGGCGGAGATAGTAGGAGGTGTCGACGTCGCGCAGCAGCGGCAGCTTTTGGCCTGCTTCCCGCGACCATGCAGCCAGCTCGGGGATTTCGTCGAACAGGATGTACTGGTGGCTCATCACCATCATCGGCACGTCACGGCCGAACATTCTCCCAACCTCGGCGGCACGATAGCCGGCCGCGTTCACCACCTTCTCGCAGCGGATGTCGCCCTTTTCGGTTGAAACGACCCATTCGTCCTTGTCGCGGCGGACCGAAATGACAGGGCAGAAGCGGATGATCTTCGCACCCATGTCGCGCGCGCCCTTGGCCAGCGCCTGGGTCAGCTGCGCCGGGTCGATGTCGCCGTCACTGGGATCGTAGAGCGCGCCCTTGAGATCATGCGTCTCGACGAAAGGGTAGCGGCGCCTGATTTCGTCGAGGCCTATGACGTCGATGTCCATGCCCTGGTAGCGGCCCATGCCCTTGGCGCGCTGGAACTCCTGCATGCGTTCCTTGCTGTGGGCGAGGCGGATCGAGCCGGTGACGTGGTAGTTCATCGGGTAGTCGACTTCGGCCGCCAGCCCGCGATAAAGCTCGGTCGAATAGCGCTGCATGTTCATCAGCGACCAGGACGAGGAGAAGGTGGGCACGTTGCCAGCGGCATGCCAGGTCGAGCCGGAGGTCAGCTCGTTCTTCTCAAGCAGCACGCAATCCGTCCAGCCGGCCTTGGCGAGGTGATAGAGCGAGGAGACGCCGACCGCGCCTCCGCCGATGATCACCACGCGGGCCGTGCTCGGCAACTCAGCCATCTTTTCCTCCCAAAAATGCAATCAGTAAACCGGTGGCGATACGACCCAGATGACCACTGCCGGAACCGAACCGGGGTTGCGCCACCGGAATGGCTTGTGGTCGAAGCGGAAGCTGTCGCCTTCGCCCAGGCTGTGCCAGGTGCCGTCGATCTCGATGTCGAAGCCGCCTGAGACGACGTAGCCAGCCTCTTCGGTGGGGCGCGTCACGGGCTTCGCCATGCCGGCGCCGGGCGCGAAAATCGAGCGCAGCATTTCGAAGCTGCCGCCGAGGTCCGGCGACAAGAGCTCTTCGACCAGGCCGG
Source organism: Aminobacter sp. LjRoot7 (assembly GCF_964252895.1). Lineage (NCBI taxonomy): Bacteria > Pseudomonadati > Pseudomonadota > Alphaproteobacteria > Hyphomicrobiales > Phyllobacteriaceae > Aminobacter > Aminobacter sp. LjRoot7. The sequence continues at coordinate 150,025 of NZ_CAXUPX020000001.1, read as the reverse complement.
ATTCGTTGCTGCCTAGCGTCCGACGCCGGCCGGAGCGGACAACGACGCCACGCTCGATGTCATTGGTGGCTTCATGGCCGAAGAACAGGCTGATCGGCACGCCAAACAGTTCGGCAAAGGCGCGGAGGTCGCCGATCGAGGGCGTCGACAATCCGCGTTCGACCTGGCTGACCCAGCCGACCGAGCGGCCAAGCTTCAGCGCGATCTCCGTCAACGTCAGCCCGCGCGACTTGCGCAGCGCGCGCAGGTCGTTGGCGAGCACATCGGCTGCGACGTTGCCGTCCTTGCGCAGCGAGGCGGTAGCGTTGGGACTCAAAATGCGGCCTCGTGAAATTTCAAAGCAGAATTTCATGAGATGGCATTGCGGTGAAAAATTCAAGCCCATTTTCATAGTCCAGCAAGTTTCTCTTGCGAGACTCCGGGAGAGAGTGCAAAGGCTCGGTTTCGGACGGGCGGTGAGGGGCGATCCGACAATAGCCATGCCATAGGGACAGCTGATGCTGGCACCGGACCAAAAACCGCAGCACTACGACGAAACCGATATCGTTGATGAGGCCATCGTGTCGCGCCGCTCGGTGCGCGCTTTCCTGCCGACGCCGGTCGAGGACAGCGTCATCAGGGACATCCTCGACGTTGCCGCACGTGCGCCTTCCGGCACCAACATGCAGCCGTGGAAAGTCTATGTGACTTCGGGCGAGACGCTGCGCGGCATCAGCGACGCCATCCTGAATTCCGGCGTGCGTGCCGAAAAGGCCGTCTGGGACGAATACAAATACTATCCTGACCAGTTCTTCGAGCCCTATCTCGGCCGCCGCCGCGCCAACGGCTTCGGGCTCTACAGCACGCTCGGCATCGGCCGCCGCGACGTCGACCGCATGCGCGCCCAGCACGACCGCAACTTCGTCTTCTTCGATGCGCCGGTGGGCATGATCTTCACCATCGACCGCAGGCTCAACCAGGGCTCGTGGATCGACTACGGCATGTTCCTGCAGAACATCATGATCGCAGCGCGGGCGCGGGGACTGCACACCTGCCCGCAGGCAGCGTTCGCGCCCTATCACCGCCAGATCCGGCCGGTGCTCGGCATTCCCGAGGAGGAGGTGGTGGTCTGCGGCATGGCGCTCGGCCACGAAGACACGTCGAAGCCGGAAAGCACCTTCCGCACCGACCGCGCGCCGCTCGACGAATGGGTGCAGTTCCGGAAATAGCTCAGGTCGGGAAATGCCGGCGCCGCTGATCATGACGGCGCCGGCACTAGGAGATCAGGCGGCGGTGCCGTTTCCAGCCGTGAAGCTGAGGTTCGCCGGACGCTTCAGATAGCTGGTGGTCGAGGTTGACCGCACATTATCTCGGATCTTCTCGATCCTGAAGTCACGTCCCCAGAGACGGCCGTGGCCGATGAGCAGAAAGCCATAGTGGATGCTCTCGGCCTCCTCCGGCACATCGAGAACAACTTGCAACTCCGTCCAGTCGTTCGTTCCCTTCAGGGCGCCGTCCTTCCGGCGGGGGATCATGTTGTCGAAGCGAAGGACCTGGCCTCTGGATCCATCGACCCGCATCCAGATCGAACCGGCATTGGCATCGTCGGTCCTGACGAGGGCGGAGATCTTGACGCTCTGACCGCGATAGTCCTCGGCGAGTATGCTCTGCATCAGCGTGCCGAAATGCTTGTCCTCCAGCACGACGCCTTTGCCGCGAGCATACCTGCTCTCGATCAGTGCGGTGCCGGGCTGCTCCGGATCGAGGTCGAGCCGGTAGTTGTTGCGCTCGGTGTTGTCCATGACGAGCCAGTCTTGCGGCAGCGTCAGCTCGCCATCACCGGTGGCGGCAGCGATGCGCGCCGCAAGCGTGTTCCAGTCGGCAAGGCCGGACTGCCGGGCAACGACTTCGAGACAATCGGCGTGGGACAGTTCGACATGGCGCTCGGCCATAGCCTTGCGCAGCGCCTTGGCCATCAGTTTGGCGTCGAGAAAGGAATGCATGGTTCGATCCTTGGCTCGGGCGAATTTTTGGAAAGTGCCAGTGCTCGCATTCTGGCGGATCGCCCGTGCAAAAGGTCAAACCGCGTCTGTCGTCGTGCATTCACCTTCCCGGAAGGGGCGAGCGGCAGGCTGCACGTGCCACCGGGAAATATGACGCGATTCCGGCCGGAACTGTCAATCTGTCGGAAGGATCAGACTTGGCCGGCCTTTCGCTCAGCGAGATAGCGGCGCAGGCCGGCTTCGCCGCGCGGCGTGGTCCAGCGATGGTTCCAGGCGAAGGCCGGGCGCAGCAGCGGCGACAGCAGGCGCAGGATCGGCCGCTCGACGATGACCTGCCAGGTGAGCGCGACGTGGGTGCCATGGCCGGAGGGCGCGAGCACGGCACGCCAGTGGCCGTCGAAATCGCCTGATGTCTTCACCGCCACGACCTTGCCGGGCTCGAGTTCCACCGCTTCGAGAATGAAGTTGAGCTCGTAGGGCAGAAAACCCCGGGCACGGGCGCGGACCTTGGCACCGACCGACGGCTTGTCATGGGAGGTCAGTTTTTCCACGTCCTTGTAGACGTCGTCCCACCACAATGGCAGCAGCGTCGCGTCGGCGAGCACGTCCCACACCTGTTGCGGGGACGCCTCGGGGAATTCCCAGACCTCATCGAAGCGGAACGCGTTGCTGGCCATGAGTGCCGATACCGATGTGCAGCTGCCATTCAAGCGACGGCGATTTTAATGCATCGGCTCTTCTCCGGCTATGGCGGGGCCGTCAGCTCTCAAACAGGCCTGCAATCGTCTCGCGCAGCCATTGATGCGCGGCGTCGCCGTCGCGGCGCCTGTGCCATATCTGCTGGAAGGCGAAGGACGGTATCGCAAATGGCGGCTCGAAGGCAGCGAGGCCACTTGCTGCCGGCACTGCCGGGTGCAGGCGGCGCGCGATGGTGAGCACCAGATCGGTTCCGGCGATCAGCCCGGCGGCGACGCCCCAATGCGGCAGCACAAGTGCGATTCGCCGTTTGTGCCCGGCGGCGGCCAATGCCACGTCGATCTCGCTTTCGACGTCGGCGCGCAGCGCAACGAGCGCATGGGGCCGTTGGAGATAGGCGGGAAGATCCATTCCAGCCGCTTTGCCCAGCAAAGTGGCGTCGGCCAGGCAGGCATAGTCCTCTTCGAACAGCCGCTGCCGCCGGACGGCTTTGTCGAGCGCATGAAAAACGCCGATCGCGATGTCGACCTCGCCGTCCATGACCTGTACCGCCATGGCTTCGCGGCCGGCCTGGCTGACCTGGAGATCGATGCCTGGCGCGCGCTGACGCAAAAGCGGCAGCAGGTGTGGCAAAACCACGGTGGCGCCATAGTCGGACATTGCGAGGCGGAAGCTGCGGCGTGCCGTGGCCGGATCGAAGCCGCTCGGGGCGAGCAGATCGTGCATGCGTTCCAGCGCCTCGGCGAGCCGCGGCGCAATCTCCAGCGCACGCATGGTCGGCTGAAGCGCGCCGCCATGCCGGACCAGCAGCGGATCGTCGAGCAGATGGCGGAGACGGCCAAGCGCGTGGCTGACTGCCGGCTGGCTCTTGTTCAGGCGGATGGCGGCGCGCGAGACATGGCGCTCGGCCAGAAGCGCGTCGAGCACGACGAGGAGGTTGAGATCGATGCCAGTAAGATTATTCATGCTGTGCATATTGCGGCTACAAATTACGAATTTCCATCAGAATTTCGGATGCCCTAGGCCTTGGAAAACAAGGAGACATGTCATGCCGAACCTAGGTTCATCCCTGCTCGCCGCAGCGCTGGTGGCCGGCGCCGCCATCCCGTTTCAGGCCGGCGCCAACGCCATGCTCGGGCGGCTGCTCGGCCATCCGCTCTGGGCGACTATGGTCTCGCTGGCCGTGAGCGTGGCCCTGGCCGTGCCTGTCATGCTGGCGTTCAAGGTCCCAGTGCCCAGCTTTGCAACCGCCGCAGCCACCGGGCCCTGGTGGATCTGGATCGGCGGCGCCGCGGGCGTGGTCTATGTCACGGCGGCGCTGCTGCTGGCGCCGAAGATGGGGGCGGCGAGCTTCGTCGTCGCCGTCATAGGCGGGCAGATGGTGGCGTCGCTCGTCATCGACCATTTTGGGCTGATGGGGTTCTTGCAGCGCCCTGCCAGTCTCGCCAGGGTTGCGGGCCTGGTGCTGATCGTCATTGGGCTCGTCGTCACCCAGTGGGCAAATGCGGCGAAGGCAGGCTAGGCTCGACCCAGGGAGAGAGATCATGAAAAAGAACGTCGTCCTGCGCGTGGCGCGGCCCACGAACGATCTCGAGGCCACCGTCCGCTTTTATCGCGACGGGCTCGGACTCGACGAACTCGCCCGCTTCGAGAACCATGACGGTTTCGATGGCGTGATGCTCGGCAAGGCTGGCGAAGCGCATCATTTCGAGTTCACCCGCGCCCATGGCCATGACGCCGGCAGGGCGCCGACGCAGGACAATCTCGTCGTGTTCTATTTGCCTGACCCGGACGATTGGCAGGCGGCCGTGGCACGCATGAAGGCGCATGGCTATCAGCCGGTGCCGTCCTTCAATCCCTACTGGGACAGGCGAGGCGTGACCTTTGAGGATGAGGACGGCTATCGCATCGTGCTGCAGAATGCAGCCTGGGGCGCGCCGTCTGCCGGCGTCATCTGACCTCGTAGCCGACTTCGTCCGATGCATGGCACAGCATCTTCCAGAACGAGCGGGCGAAGGAGCGGAAGACGTAGAGGTCGAAGCTGTCGGGGCCGCTGCGCTGGATCTGGGTGAAGATGTCGTGGTGTGTGGTCGAGATGCCCGAACCTTGGGGAAAGGCGGCCAGGGCAAAGTCGACGGCAAAGAGCTTGGCCAGCACCCATTCCGATTTCGGGCCGCCAATTCTGATCGCCGTGCGTCCATGCGACAGGTCGGTGATCGTGCCGATCGCTGCGGTGACCTTGCCGGCAAAGGCTGTGGCAAGTCCTTCCGAAGCGTCTGATACCAGGAACTTTCCCGGAGCGAAGCCGAAGGCGGAACAGTGCTCGGACGACGCGCCGGCGCCCGCGCCATCGGCCAGCTTGAGGCCGGTGACGGAACCGATCGTTGCCATCAGCTTCTTTTCCTCGCCCGGCCAGGCGGCAAGCTGGACAATCGAGCCGGGTGCGATCTCGGACAAGGTTACGCCGACGCCGTCGACGAAATTGCCGTGCGAGCCGGGCCGGAATACCGGTTCGAGCGGTGAAAGCTGCTCAACCATGCATGCGCTTCCCTTCGGGATCGAAGAAGTGGTGGCTGACGATTTCCACCGGGCCGAAGCGGTTGCGCAACGGGTCGGAGATGTGAGCGCGCTTGCCATGGCGCGCCTTGCCGCCCGAGACCAGCGCAAGTGCTATGTACTTGCCGAGCGCCGGCGAGAAGCAGGCGGCGGTGATGTGGCCGAGCGATCCGTGCGGGTTGGCGGCGTCGACCTCCTCGACGATGTGCGCGCCACCGCTGAGCGGTCGGTTGTCGAGCGAAATCAGGCCGACGAGTTCGAGCCTGCCCGAGGCGGAAAGCCCTTCGCGGTCCATCATGGCCGAGCCGATGAAGGGCTTTTTCTTGGACAGCATCCAGCCGAGATGGAGGTCGCGTGCCGAGGTGCGGCCGTCGATCTCGGCACCGGTGACGTGGCCTTTTTCGATGCGCATCGTGCCGAGCGCCTCGAGCCCGTAGGAAACCATGCCGAAAGGCTTGCCGGCCTCGATCAGCGCTTCCCAGACATGGGTGCCGTGACCGGCACCGGAATAGACCTCGAAGGCCATCTCGCCGGAGAAGGAGAGCCGGCAGATCATCACCGGCGCGCCCGAAATCTCGCCATGGACGATGCCCATGAAGGGCAGGGCCTCGTTGTCGACCCTGGTGCCGGTGACGCAGGAAGCGAGGATTTCCCGCGCCTTCGGGCCGCCGATCGCAGCCCCCGCCCACTGGTCGGTGACGGAGGTCAGGTGAACCTTGAGATCCGGCCAGACGACATCGAGGAAATATTCGAGATGCTGCATGACCTTGCCGGCATTGGCCGTGGTCGTGGTCATCAGGAAGTCGTGCTCGCCGAGCCGCCAGGTGGTGCCGTCGTCGAAGACAAGACCGTCCTCGCGCAGCATCAGGCCGTAGCGCGCCTTGCCGACGGGCAAGGTCGAAAAGACGTTGGAATAGACGCGGTCGAGGAACTCGGCGGCATCCGGTCCCTGGACGGCGATCTTGCCGAGCGTCGAGACGTCGACGATGCCCGCCGTTTCGCGGGTCGCTCCCGCTTCCCTGACATATGCCTGCTCGATCGTCTCGCCGGGACCGCCATAGATCATCGGGCGGAACCACAGGCCGGCCGAATACATCGTCGCGCCGTTTTCCAGATGCCAGTCATGCATCGGGGTCAGCCGGTCAGGCTTGAGGTCGCCGAAACGCTCGGCGGCAAGCGCGCCGACGGAGACAGGTGCGTATGGCGGGCGGAAGCGCGTCGTGCCGACCTCGGGGATCGGCTTGCCCAGGGCTTCGGCCATGATGGCGAGGCCGGGCACGTTGGAGCCCTTGCCCTGGTCGGTGGCCATGCCGAGGGTGGTGTAGCGCTTGAGATGCTCGACCGAGACGAAACCTTCGAGGTGGGCGAGGCGGACATCGTCAGCCGTCACGTCGTGCTGGAAGTCGACGAAGGCCTTGCCCTTGGCCTTGATCTCGAAGACCGGCGCCGGGTTGGGGTCGAGCGGTGCGGGTTCGACGTCGGGCAGGGTGGTGGTTTCGAGCGCTGGCTGGCCTGCCGCCTTGCGGCCGGCGGCAAAGCCTTCGGAGATGACTTCGGCGGTCGAGAAGGAGCCATTGAAGGCGCCGGCGCCGATCCAGCCGTTGCCGGTCTCGGGCGGCAGGAAGGCCTGCAGGTCGTCGCTCCAGACCGGCCGCGCCCCCGCCTGGCTGGCGAGGTGGATGGTCGGCGACCAGCCGCCCGAAACGATCAGGCAGTCGGCGCCGATGTCGCGTGCGTTGCCTTTGGAAACATCCGATGCGGTGGAGAATGGGGCCAGCTTGACGCCGGAGAGCTTCTTGCCGCCTTCGGTGCCGATCACCGCATGGCCGGTCAACAGTTCGGCGCCGGCCTCTGATGCAAGCTTGCGGCAGGCCGCGGAGACGTCCGGACGCAGGTCGGCGATGGCAACGATCCTGGCTCCAGCCTTGGCTAGAGCCGCGGCTGCGTGATAGGCGCTGTCGTTGTTGGCCAGAACGGCGATCTTTTCGCCTGGCAGCACGCCGTACTGATTGGCATAGCGCATCGCGGCGCTGGCCATCATCACGCCCGGCCGGTCGTTGCCGGGGAACACCAGAGGCCGTTCGAAGGCACCGGTGGCGAGCACGACGTTCTTTGCCCGGATGGTCCAGTGGCGATGGCGCGGCGCGCCCTTGGCGGGCGTGTCCTTGTGGTCGCTGACGCGCTCGACGGCGGCCAGCGTGTTGCCGTCATAGTAGCCCCAGACGGTGGTGCGCTTGAGCAGGCGGACATTGTCATGGGTCTTGAGTTCGCCGACGACGTCGGAGGCCCAGGTTGCGGCGGGCTCGCCATCGATGGTCTCGCCCGACCAGTTGGCCGAGCCACCGAAGGATGGATCGAGCTCGGCCAGAATGACCTGAGCGCCCGACTGGGCAGCCTCGTGCGCGGCGGCAAGGCCTGCGGGTCCGGAGCCGACGACAAGCACATCGCAGAAGGCGTTCATGCGCTCGTAGCGCGACGGATCGGGTGCATGGCCGGCGCGGCCAAGGCCGGCGGCGCGACGGATGATCTTTTCGCAGAGCATCCAGAAGCGGGTGCCCTTGAGCGGGCCGATCACCGGACCCATGAAGGTCTTGTAGTAGAAGCCGGCGGAGATGAACTTGCCGCCGAGCTGGTTGATGGCGCTGACGTCGTAGGCGAGCGAAGGAAAGCGGTTCTGGCTGACGGCGGTGAGGCCATCATGGATCTCGACCATCGTCGCGGGAATGTTCGGCTCGCGGACCTCGCCGCGCAGCACCGTCACCAAAGCGTTCGGCTCATCGACGCCAGCGGTCAGAACCCCGCGCGGACGGTGGTACTTGAACGAGCGGCCAAACAGCGAAACGCCATTGGCAAGCAGCGCCGACGCCAGCGTATCGCCCTGGTGGCCGGTATAGGGGGTGCCGTCGAAGGTGAAGCGGATGGTCCGCAGCCGGTCGATGCGGCCACCCGACGGTGTGCGGCGCGGGCTCATGCCTTGGCTCCGGATGTGCGGCGGCCGTGGGTCGGCGCGCCATGTTCGCGGGCAAAACGCACGCTCTTGATTTCATGGGTGAGCGTGTCGCGGACGACGGCGAGATGGGCGCGGCAGCCGCCGGCGTGCTGCCAGATCTCGTTGTGGATGCCGGCCGGGTTCAGGCGGTCATAGACATAGGCGCTCCAAGCCTCGGCATCGGTCGAAGCGGGATCGGGACGGGTGCGGTTGCCGTCGCCCTGATAGGCGAATTCGGAGACGTCGCGCGGGCCGCAATAGGGGCAGTTGATCAGCATGTTCGAACCCCTAGTGCATTCGTGGCGTCGGACCCTGGCCCTTGTCGTCGATGACGGTGCCACGGCTGAAACGGTCGAGCGTGAAGGGCGCGTTGAACTCGTGCGGCGCGTCCTTGGCGATGGTGTGGGCAAAGCAGAAGCCGGAAGCCGGCGTTGCCTTGAAGCCGCCGTAACACCAGCCGCAATTGAGATACATGCCGGGCAAGGGTCCGGTGGTGATGATCGGCGAGCCATCCATCGACATGTCGCAGACCCCACCCCATGAGCGCAGCACGCGAACGGGTGCCAGCGAAGGGAACAGCGCCAGCATCTCGCTCATCACTTCCTCGACGATGGGCAGGCTGCCGCGCTGGGCGTAGGAATTGTAGCCGTCAAGGTCACCGCCATAGACGAGGCCGCCCTTGTCGGACTGGCCGACATAGAAGTGGCCCATGCCGAAGGTCAGCACGGTGTCGAGGAACGGCTTGAGCGATTCCGAGACGAAGGCCTGGAGGACGTGACTCTCGATCGGCATGCGGTCGATGCCGGCGAGCTGCATCACCCGCCCGGTGCTGCCAGCCACGGCAACGGCGACCTTCCTGGCACGAATCTCGCCGCGACTTGTCGAGACGCCGATGACCCGGTCGCCGTCACGCAGGAAGCCTGTGACTTCGCAGTTCTCGATGATGTCGACGCCGCGGCGGTCGGCACCCCGGGCATAACCCCAGGCAACGGCATCGTGGCGGGCGGTGCCCGCGCGTTCCTGCATCAGCCCGCCATAGATCGGGAAACGTGCGGACTGCGACATGTCGAGCCCGGGGACGCGGCGGCCGATCTCGGCCGGCGTCATCAGCTCGGCATCGACGCCGAGATGGCGCATGGCGTTGCCCTTGCGGGCGAGGTCGTCGAGCTGGCCCGGCGTGTGCGCCAGGTTGAGCACGCCGCGCTGCGAGAACATGACGTTGTAGTTGAGGTCGTGGGAGAGGTTCTCCCACATTTTCATCGAGTGCTCGTAGAAGCGCGTGTTCTGCGGCAACAGGTAGTTGGAGCGGACCGCGGTGGTGTTGCGGCCGACATTGCCGGAGCCGAGATAGCCCTTTTCCAGCACGGCAACGTTGGTGATGCCGAACTCCTTGGCGAGGTAGTAGGCGGTCGACAATCCATGGCCGCCGCCGCCGATGATGACGACATCATACGAGGCCTTGGGGCTCGGCTTGCGCCATGCCGGCTTCCAGTCGCGGTTACCGCTGAGCGCGTTCTTGAGAAGCGAAAAGGCCGAATATTCCGCCATACTTCAGGTCATCCTTCAGGCTGCGCGGGGACACTACAGGCAGCACTGCTGCGATCAAGCCAATATTCCGCCATTGTTTTTCGTCAGGCCGACTTTCCCATGGGCCAGCGCGCATCGGCTTGCCCGCCGAGATGCGCGTCTTTATCAATGGCCACGCCTTTTCATTGGCAATCTGACTACGAGTCGCTGACAAATCATGTTTTTTTCCGCAGTCCGGCGCATAGCTGCCACCCTGTTCATCTTCACAGCCGTGCTTGTGGCAAACGCCGCAGCGCAGGATGCCGATCTCGGCAAGGCGCCGGCCGGCGTGGTGTCCGACCAACAGGAAGTCATTGCCAGCATCACGGCCAGGACGGATGCGCTGCAGAAGAAGATGGAGCAGAGCGCCGAAGACGATGCCGGTCTCGTCGACATCCGCCTGCAGCTCGAGCAGCTGTCGCGCGACCTGTTGCAAAGCGGCGTCGCCTTCCGTCCGCGCCTGACCGAAATCAACGCTCGGCTGGAACAGCTCGGCAAGGCGCCGGCCGACGGCCAGCCGGCCGAGCCCGCTGTCGTGACCAGCGAGCGCGAGAAGCTGAATGCGGAGAAAACCGAGATCAATGCCGTGCTCGGCGTTGCCGAGAACCTGTCGATCCGCATCGACAAGCTGATCAGCCAGATCACCGAGATCCGCCGCAACCTGTTCCAGAACCTGCTGACCAAGCGCTACCAGATCAATTTCGCGCTGGGCTCCGAGGTGGCCGACGCCTTCAAGACGGAGATGAACGACCTTTACCGGACGGTCTCGTCCTGGGTGCGTTTCGTTGTCAGCTTCAAGCTCAAGTCGATGCTGGCGGCAACGTTCTTCGCCCTGGGCGCTGCGGCGGTCATCATCATCGGCGGCCGGCGCATGTTCGGACGGATGTTCGAGCCTGACGGCCGGGTCGAGGAGCCATCCTATCTCAGCAGGCTGTCGGTCGCGTTCTGGTCGACCTTCATGCAGTCGGCGGCGCTGGTCGTCTTCCTTGGCGTCACCTACTATCTGTTCGCCTATTTCGAGGTGCTGCGCGGCGACATCGGCGCCATGCTGTGGTCGCTGTTCTACGTCATCGCCATCGTGTTCTTCGTTTCGCGCCTCGGCATGGCCGTGCTGTCGCCCAGGCTGCCCAAGTGGCGTCTTATCCCGGTCGAAAGCGGCGCTGCGCGCTGGCTCATGCTCCTGATCACCGCGACCGCCTTGTTTACCGGCCTCGATTACTTCCTGAGCTCGGTCTACCAGGTACTCGGCTCGCCGGTGGCGTTGACCGTCGGCGAGGCGCTGACTTCGACCGTGGTGATCGGCGTGCTGGTCATGCTGATCGGCCTGGTCAAGCCTTTCATCGATGAGGACGGACGGCCGAAGCCTTGGCCGCGTCTGTTCCGCTACATCGTGCTCACGCTTGGCGGGGTCACCATTGCCGCAGCACTGCTGGGCTATATCGGGCTTGCGCGTTTCGTGTCGCAGCAGATCGTCATTACCGGCACGATCCTCGCGACCATGTATATCGGCTTCCTGTCGTCGCAGGCGATCAACGAGGAAGACGCCTTCATCAAGACGACGGTCGGCCGGCGCATCAAGCGGATGTTCACGCTCGACGATGCGACGCTCGATCAGCTCGGTCTCGTCACCAGCATGGTCATCAACCTGCTGGTGCTGATCGTCGGCGTGCCGCTGATCCTGTTTACCTGGGGCTTTCAGCCCGGCGACATGATCACCTGGCTCTATCGTATCGGCTCGGGCTTCCAGATCGGCAGTTTCACGTTCTCTCCCGCCGGCCTGCTTTCCGGCGTCATGGTATTTGCCATCGGCTATTTCGTGACACGCTGGTTCCAGGGCTGGCTCGACGGCTCGGTCATGGCGCGTGGCAAGGTCGACGCTGGCGTGCGCAATTCCATACGCCTCGCCGTCGGCTATGCCGGCGTGGCGATTGCCGGACTGATCGCCGTGTCGGCCGCCGGCATCGATCTGTCCAACCTGGCACTCGTTGCCGGTGCGCTCTCCCTCGGCATTGGTTTCGGCTTGCAGAACGTCGTGTCGAACTTCGTTTCTGGCCTGATCCTGCTGGCCGAGCGTCCGTTCAAGGTCGGCGACTGGATCGTCGCGGGCGCCGTGTCGGGCACGGTCAAGAAGATCAGCGTGCGCGCCACCGAAATCGAGACCTTCCAGCGCCAGTCGGTGATCCTGCCCAATTCGGACCTGATCAACAGCGCCGTCGGTAACTGGACCCATCGCAACAAGCTCGGCCGCGTCGATATCAAGATCGGCGTTGCCTACGATTCAGACGCCAAGCGCGCCCACGAGATCATGCTCGACATTGTGCGCTCGCATCCGATGGTGCTGAAGAACCCGGAGCCCTTCGTGCTCTTCGCCAATTTCGGCCCGGCGGCGCTGGAATTCGAAATGCGGTTCTTCCTGGCTGACCTTCTGGGCAGCAACACCGTCCAGAACGATGTCCGCTTCGCCGTGCTGGAAGCGTTCGAGCGCGAAAACATCGCCATCCCGTCGACCGCCCGGGCGCACGACGTCAAGCCGGCGGAAAAGTGGCCTGCCGACGACGAACAGGTCGAGGCACAGGTGGCTGAACTCGAGGAAGCGCGCAGCAAGCGTGCCGCACAAGCGGCGGCCGGCCGCAAGCCAGGCAGGTCAAAGAAGCCGGATCCGGAGTGACGGCAGGGCTCGTCGGCCAATTATGGCATGAACAAGGCATTCAGTTGCCGTTCAGCTTCAAACTCATATAAGCTCTCATGCAAACGGCGAAAATGCCTTGCTGAGATGAACAGGGGCGGTGGAAACACCGAGTGCAAATGAAAAGGTTTCTTGTCGCCGCAGGCGCGCTGGTCCTGGCAATGTCGGGCGCTGCGCATGCTGCAAGCGCGGTAAACCTCGATGCCGAACCGCGGACCCTGATCGTCACGGAAGGTGGTTCCAAGACGGAGCTTTCCCTTGCCGCCGGCGAAACGGTCGAGTTCTGCTCGAGCGGCTGCTTCGTGACCTTGCCCAATGGCGACCGCGAAGCGCTGACCGGTGGTGAAACAGTAGAGATTTCGGGCGGCGTTGCCCGCATCAAGTAAAGCCGGCCAAACTGCTGGTGAATGATCGAAAAGGCCGGGCATCAGCTCGGCCTTTTCTGCTTTCTGCTAACGTCTGCTTAAGCATGACTGGCGAAATGACTGGTGCTCGTTTAGCATTCCGCCTCGACCTTAACCATCCGGAACCTGGACGCCCGTTATAGCGGCAGGGGGTCCGGAAGGTTCACGCCGTCCGGCAAGGGGCAGGGCAGGCAGTTTGATGGATGCGCGTTCAGACAACAAGGCAGTACCACTGGCGGTCGATCTCGACGGCACGCTGATCGCCAGCGATTTGTTGTGGGAGGGTCTTTTTGCTCTTCTCAAGAAGAACCCGCTCACCATCTTCATGGTGCCGTTCTGGCTGTTCCAGGGGCCCGCGCGTCTCAAACAGGCGATTGCCGAAGTGGTCGACATCGACCCGGCAACCCTGCCTTACCGTCCGGAAGTGCTGAAGCGCCTGCGCGAAGAGCAGGCCAACGGCCGCCAGATCGTTCTGGCCACCGGCACGCCGCGCAAGTTTGCCGAAGCCATTGCACGCCACCTCGGCCTGTTTGACGCGGTGCTTGCCAGCGACGGCGGTGAGAACCTGACCGCAGAACGCAAGCGCAAGGCGCTTGTGGAAGCCTATGGCGACGGCGGCTTCGACTATGCCGGCAACAGCCGCCACGACGTCAAAGTGTTCGATGCCGCGCGTGATGCGATCGTGGTTGCGCCCGACCGCGCCGCCGCACGCTGGCAGGCCAGCCACCAATCCGAACTCATCGAGACGCCGAAGCCCGATCTGCGCACCATCCGCAAGATGTTGCGCGTCCATCAGTGGCTGAAGAACGTGCTGATCGCTGTGCCGCTGGTGCTGGCGCACAAATATTTCAATCCCGAGATGCTGTTGCCCGCGGTACTGGCGATCATCTCGTTCAGCGCGGCTGCTTCGGCCATCTACATCGTCAACGACTTCTTCGACTTGGCGCTCGACCGGGTGCACCCGACCAAGCGCGAACGGCCCTTCGCCAGCGGCAGGCTGTCGATCCCGTTTGGACTGGCGTCGGTCGGCGTCCTACTTGTCATCAGCCTTGCCACTGCAGCCTTCACGACGATCGAGTTTGCAGGCGTGTTGCTGGTTTATCTTGTCGCCACGACCGCCTATTCGCTTTCGGTCAAGCGGATGCTGCTGCTCGACGTGCTGACCCTGGCCGGGCTCTACACCTTGCGCATCCTGGCTGGTGCCGCCGCGACCGGGGTGGACGTGTCGTTCTGGCTGCTCGCCTTCTCGATCTTCTTCTTCCTCTCGCTGGCGCTGGTGAAGCGTTATGTCGAGCTGCGTTCGTCCAGCCTCAGCGTCGGCGAGCGTATCGCCGGTCGTGGCTACCGCATCGAGGACCAGGAGATCGTCGCCCAGGCCGGCATGGCGTCGGCGTTTTCCTCGGCGCTGGTTCTGGCGCTCTACATCGACAGCAGCGCGGTGCGCGAGCTCTACGAACATCCTTGGCTGGTCTGGCCGCTGGCCCCGATCGTGCTCTATCTCACCATGCGCATCTGGATCTTGGCGCGGCGCGACGAACTGCATGACGACCCCGTCGTCTTCATCATCCGCGACTGGCGCAGTCAGATCGTCGTTTTCGCAGGCGCGGTGCTGCTTGTGGTGGCGGGCCTGTGAGCGTGGGACTGGCCCGCTACCAGAGCTTTGGCCGTGCCAATCCGGGCGCAAGCCAGGCGATCGATATCGCCGAGGCAACGCGGTTGTTGTCCGGCGGGACGGCACGCGCCGGATCGCTGCTCGCCTATGGCAATGGCCGCAGCTATGGCGACAGCTGCCAGAACAGCGCTGGCGCCGTCGTCGATATGCGGCCGCGCAAGCGCGTCGTTTCCTTCAACGCCGAGACCGGCTTGATCGAGGCCGAGGCCGGCACGCTGCTGGCCGACATCATCGCCCATGCCGCCCCGCATGGGTTTTTCCCGGCTGTCGTGCCGGGGACGCAGTTCGTCACGCTTGGTGGCGCCATCGCCAACGACGTGCATGGCAAGAACCACCACCGTCGCGGCAGTTTTGGCTGCCATGTCGAACGCCTGACATTGCTGCGCTCGGACGGGCGCACCTATGCCTGCTCGTCCGGCGAGAACGCCCGGCTGTTCTGGGCGACGATCGGCGGCATGGGGCTGACAGGCATCATCCTGTCCGCCGCGATCCGTCTGATGCGCGTACCCTCGCTTGATATCGCCGAGACAGTGAAGCCGTTCGGCAGCCTCAGCGAGTATTTCGATCTCGCAGAAGCCGCCGACCGCGACAACGAATATGCCGTTGCCTGGATCGACCAGATGGCCGGCGGCAAGCATGCCGGCCGCGGCTTGCTGCTTGCCGGCAACCACGCCGCCTATGGCGCGCGGACGGCCGAACACGGCACGGCAAGACTGTCGGTGCCGTTCCAGCCGCCATTGACCTTGCTCAACCGGCCCTTCCTGAAGCTGTTCAACGCCGCTTATGGCTGGCGGCGCGGCCGCCTCAGGGAAAGCCAGGCGAGCTACCAGAAATTCTTCTTTCCGCTCGACGGTGTTGCCGACTGGAACCGGCTTTACGGTCCGAGCGGGCTTTACCAGCACCAGAGCGTCGTGCCTGAAGCTGCGGCGCGCGAAACCATTCCGGCATTGCTAGCGGCGGCGCGGCGCGCCGGGCAGGGCTCGTTCCTGACCGTGCTCAAGCGTTTTGGCAGCCAGCGTTCGCCGGCTTTGCTGTCCTTCGCGCGCCCGGGTTACACGCTGACGCTCGATTTTCCGAACCATGGCCGGCGCACGCTGGAGCTGCTCGCCGAACTCGACCGGATCACCGTGGGCGCGGGTGGCGCGGTCAATCCCTACAAGGACGCGCGCATGTCGGCTGAGACATTCGCGGCTTCGTTCCCGGACTGGCAGCGGCTCGAGGCGATGCGCGATCCGGCATTCATGTCCGACTTCTGGACCAGGACCGCCGGCCGGTTGGGTGGGCGCAATGGCGAGGCGGCGCAGGCGGCCGAGTAGGCGCTTGTTAGAGAAGTGCGGAAAAAGTTCAAATTGCTGGGAAAGCTTCACAGAATATCAGGGGCTTTCCGATAGGTTGTGCGAAGGACGGACAAAGCAATGAAATATATCCTCTTCATCCTTTTCACAGTGATGACCAATGCCGCGGCCCAGCTGATGCTGAAGCAGGGCATGGTGTCTCTTGGGCCGCTTTCTTTCGAAGGCACCAATCCGCTGATCAAGATACTGCAGATCGTCTTCAGCCCATGGGTCTTCGCCGGCCTGCTGACTTTCGTCATCTCCATGGCGTCGCACCTCTATGTGCTGTCCAAGGTCGAGCTCAGCTTCGCCTATCCCTTCCTCAGCCTGGCCTATGTGGCGGTGGCGGTGTTTGCCTACTTCGTCTTCCACGAAGACCTGAATGCCTGGCGCATCGCCGGCATCGCCTTCATCTGCGTCGGCACAGTGCTGATCGCCCAGAGCGGCCGCGACCATGGCGAGGTTGTCGCCGCGGCCTCTACCGAACCCACCAAGACAAGCGAGCTTTTGCGATGAGACACATCATTTTCGGAGGCGACGGCTTCGTCGGTCGTCATCTTGCGCCCAAACTGATCACCGACGGCGAAGAGGTTGTCGTTGCCGACATCGTCAAGAGCGATCTGGCGCATTACCGCAACGCGCGCTTCGTCCATTGCGACGTGACCGATCCCGCCGCGATTGCCGCCGTCGGCATCAAGGCCGACGACATGGTCTACAACCTGTCGGCCAAGATGCTGTCGCCGCTGCAGGTTCGGGCCAAGCGCCACGACTTCTTCTTCCCGGTCAACTATTACGGCACCGAGAACATCATCAAGGCGATGGACCACGCGGCAGCGCCGAGGCTGGTCCACTACACCACCGACATGATCTACGGCCACACCGTGACCCATCCGATGACCGAAGAGCATCCGGTGGCGCCGCTGGGCGAATATGGTTGGTCGAAGCAGAAGACCGAGGAACTGGCGGCCGAGTGGCGGACGCGCGGCATGAACATCTCGCTGTTCCGCCCGCGCCTGATCATCGGGCCCGGCCGTCTCGGCATTCTGGAGAAGCTGTTCAAGCTGATCGACTGGAACCTGCCGGTGCCGATGATCGGTTCGGGCAAGAACCCATACCAGTTCATCTCGGTGTTCGACTGCGCCGAGGCCGCGCGGCTTGCCTGGAAGGCCGGTGTGCCGAACGAAGCCTACAATCTCGGTTCGCTCAATCCGCCGCCGGTGCGCAAGCTGCTCGGCGACCTGGTCAAGCATGCCGGTTCGAAGTCGATCCTGCTGCCGACGCCGGGCTGGGCGGTCAAGCGGACACTCGACCTGCTCGACCTGATGAACATGCCGATCATGGATCCCGAGCAGTATCTGATCGCCGACGAGGAGTGCGTGCTCGACGTCTCCAAGGGCGGGCGCCAGCTTGGCTGGGTGCCGCAATACCGCGACGAGGACATGCTCATCGCAGCCTACAAGGAATATCGCGCCAAGAAGGACGGCCTCGCTGCGTCCACGCAGCACGCCCCGGCTGAATAAAGGATATGAACATGACGCTTGTCACCAAGCCGGATACGGCTCATTCGCATGCCGTCGCGGTTGCTCCGGCAATGACTTCGGCAAAGCTCGCCAAGCCGAACCTGATGTCGGTCGAGCAGGCCAAGGCGCTCGACGTCGCCAAGATGACCGACCTGTTCAAGGCGCATCTCAACCCCGGCCAGCTGCATTTCATGAAGCTGCTCGGCTTCCACAAGATCAAGATCGAGCGTGCCGAGGGCATGCACTACATCGATCAGAACGGCCGCAAGATCCTCGATTTCTTCGGCGGCTTCGGGTCGCTGGCGCTCGGCCACAACCATCCACGCGTGCTTGAGGCCCGCAAGAAGTTCCAGGACGAGAAGCGCCACGAAATCGGCATCGCCTTCATGTCGCAATACGCCTCGGCGCTGGCCTACAATCTGGCGCAGATCTCGCCCGGCGACCTCGATATGGTGTTTTTCGGCTCGTCCGGTTCGGAAGCCATGGAGGCCGCGGTTAAGCTCGCCGAGCGTGCCGCGGGTCCGGCGCGTCCCAAGATCGTCTATGCCGAGAACTCGTTCCACGGAAAGACCAAGGGCGTGCTCTCGGTGACCGACGGCGCGCTCTATCGCGGTGAGTTCAAGCTCACCGAAAACACCGTGCGTGTGCCGTTCGGCGACATCGATGCGATCGAGAAGGCGTTCCGTTCCGATCCGGCCATCGGCGCCATCGTGCTCGAGACCATCCAGGGCGGCGGTGGTATCAACAAGGCGCCCGCCGCATTCTGGCACAAGCTGCGCGCGCTGTGCGACCAGTATGGCGTGATCTGGGTCGCCGACGAGGTGCAGTGCGGCGTCGGCCGTTCCGGCCGTTTCTATGCCTTCGAGCACTATGACGTGGTGCCCGACATCACCGCCGTTGCCAAGTCGCTGGGCGGCGGCAAGGCGGCGATGGCTGCGATGATCGCGCGCCGCGACGTCTACATGAAGGCCTACGGCACGCCGAAGACGGCGATGATCCATGCCATGGCGACCTTCGGCGGTATCGGCGAGGGCTGCATCACAGCCATCGAGACGCTCAACGTGCTCTATGACGAAGGCCTGATCGAGAATTCGGCCGACACAGGCGCTTATCTGCTGGCGCGGCTGGAGGAGCTCCAGGCGAAGTATCCCAAGATCATCAAGGAGGTTCGCGGCCAGGGCCTGATGGTCGGGCTCGAGTTCCACGACTTCTCGCAGACGCTGCCGATGGTGCTGCGCCCGGTGGTCAGCGTGCTCGACGACAAGCTCAAGGGCTCGCTCTCCGGCTTCGTCGGTGCGCTGCTGCTGCGTGATTACGACGTGCTGGTGGCCTTCACCGAGTACAACCGCAATGTCGTGCGCCTGCTGCCGCCGCTGACCTGCAGCCGCGCCGATGTTGACGTGCTGATCGCAGCCCTCGACAGCCTGCTCGGCCGCGGCATCGTTTCGATCGTCAAGGACTTCGTCAAAAGCCAGGTCAAGTAAGGGAACATCATCCTTGTCGCCTTAAAAGCCGGGTCTCGACCCGGCTTTTTTTGTTGGCTGGTTTGCCGGATGGCGTTGTCGCTGTCGGCGGGAGGCGGTTGTCCGGCTTTCGCAAGCGAGGCATGCTCGGATTGCGCGCGGAGCAACAAATCGGGAGGAGCGAATGGTCAAGCCGATCATGAACCTGGACGAGGTCGAGTTCGACGACATCGAGGAGAATGGCATCTACACGTCGAAGCGGGCGTCGATAAGCCGTCACATCGGCGCGCAAGATCTCGGCTACAACCTGACCGTCCTGCCGCCGGACAAGGTTCAATGCCCGTTCCACAACCATCGCGGCGAAGAGGAGATGTTCCTCATCCTGGAAGGCGAGGGCGAGCTTCGTTTCGGCGACAAACGCTATCCTATCCGTCAGCACGACGTCATCGCCTGTCCGACCGGCGGAGCCGAAGTGGCTCACCAGATCATCAATACCGGCACAACGACGATGCGGTATCTGGCACTGTCGACGCTGGTCGAGGTCGATGCCTGCGAGTACCCGGACTCGGGCAAAGTGATGGTCGTCTCCGGCAAGCGGGGCGTTCCCGGGCTCCGCAAGATGTTCCGGGCCGAGAATACGACCGACTACTACGATCGCGAGAACAGATAAGCCGTTCCGTTTGCGGCTCGACGCTACTTGTCCAGCGCGGCCAAGAACCGGGGATGGACGAAGGCGTCGTAGCAGGCATCGAGCTGGATGCGGCGGTGCTGGGTCAAAGCGCTCTTGTACATGTCGTAGAGTGCTGCATTGGCCGTCGTCGGCGGGCACGTGGGCACGAGGACGAGGTCGGTGTCTGCCACCGCAGCCTCTTCGGTCGAGCCGGGATCGGGCACGGCGCGCATCGGATCGGCGCCGATGGCGATGTGCAGCGGCGCCGAGCGGTCGAGCAGCCAGGGGAACGGGTTGACGAAGTTCAGCGACATCAGTGTGTTGAAGTGGACGCCCTTGTCGGCTTCCAGCTTGCGGATGGAGTCGACCGCCGTGTCGACATTGCTGAGATAGGTGATCTGGAAGTCGAAGTCGGAATAGAGCAGCGGCGTCGGCAACTCGCCGGCGTTGGTTAGGTCGGTATAGAGCTGCCGATGTTCCGGGTAGAATTTCAGCATGTGGTCGACGCGCACGGCGACCTCGCTGCGCATGTTGACGGCCCCGAGCGTGCCCAGATTGCGTTGCGCGATGGGCAGGTTCTTGAGCGAGCCGATGTAGGCGCGGGCCGCGCGCTCGACGACGAACAGCGCTGGCGGCAGGACGACGGCGGCCGCCAGTCCGAGGACCGAGAGCAGCACCAGCGGCTTGGAGAGCAGCTTGGACGCCTTGAGCAGGATGGCGACGATGAGCGGCGCCAGGAAGATGAAGGCCTGGCTGCCGGTGTTCTGCGTCTCGAACAGCACGCCGGCGAACAGGACAGCGAGCAGCCAGAGCCCGTTGTGGTCGAGAAACCCCGAAACCGCTGTGACGAGAGAAGTCTTGCGGTCGGCGGAAAAGCGCTCAAACAGCTTGCGCCGGTCGGACCAGAGCAGGACCAAGGCCAGTGCAGACGCGGCGAGCACGACGCCGAAATTGATCGAGGTGGACTGCAGGACGCGCGGCAACAGCGTGCCGCCGTTCATCATCACCAGCTTGAGGATGTCGGTGATGTAATGGCTGACTAGGCCGCTGGACAGTTCGATGGCGGCAAGGACGGCGGCGAAGATGACCAGCGCCTCCAGCGCGTAGCGAAACTTCACGCGGCCAGCGAAGAACGCATAGGCGGCGATGACGCCGCCGGCGACGAAACCGGTGATCTTGAGGAAGAACAGCGCGGTCATGGTGAGCGAGATAAGCGCAACCAGCAGGAAGCGGTTGCGCACGAATATCAGCGCCGCCACTAGCACATACAGCATCTGGCAGACCTGGCGGTTATAGATGCCGAAGGCGTCGGAGCCGGGGAACGGATAGAATTCGCGGGTGTTGAAGGGCAGCAGCGCAAACAGCAGGAAGGGCACCAGCAGCGCAAAGGCGATGCCGCGCGAGCGCTGGCCGACATCCCACAGCACCAGCGCCATCAGCGGCGCGGTGATGGCGAGCAGCGACCAGTGCGCCACGAGTGCCGGCTGCGCATTGGGAAACAGCGTCACCCAGCCTGCAAACAGGTAATAGCCGAGCGGGCCGACAGGGGTGAAGAAGTCGTTGATCGGCACCTGGCCGTCGAAAATGCGGTTCGCCGCATCGTAATAGATCAGCACGTCCCAATACATCGGGCCGATCGGCACCGCGACCGGCAATGCCAGCAAGGTGCAAACGAGCAGAAATGCGACAGCCAAAAGAAAAAGCGGGCTTGTTGTCTTGGCCTTGAGGCGCGAGCTCAGGGATGCAGCAGGCGGCGTGAAAGTGGTGTTCATCTTCGGCACCTGCAGCGATCTCAATCGACACGACGTTGTTGTATTCAACTACAGGTAAATGGCGACAAAAGCGTTAAGCGGTCCGATATCGCCATTCTGGCGGCCGAGACTGCAGCCTGCGGGCCGGTTTGATGAAGGCGCGTCGGTGGCAGGGGAAGAACGGGGCGGCGTGGCTGATCGATGCCGGCAATTTTGCCGAGGTCGCGCGGCCTTGTGGCAATGTCGCAAACAGGCTGCAATCGCGCTGCGGCGCTCTATAGTCTGCGCGCAATATCATCTCGGAGTCGTGGGTAATGGCTGAGTTTCCGAAAACGGCAAAGGTCGTCATCGTCGGGTTGGGTGGCATCGTGGGCGCATCGATTGCCCATCACCTGATCGAGCGCGGCTGGACCGACATCGTCGGCATCGACAAGTCGGGCGTGCCGACCGACATCGGCTCGACGGCGCATGCCTCCGACTTCTGCTACACGACCAGCCACGACTATCTCTCGGTCTGGACCACGCAATACTCGATCGATTTCTACGAGAAGATGGGCCACTACGCCCGCATCGGCGGCCTCGAGGTCGCGCGCACCGGCGACGACACCTGGATGGAAGAGATCAAGCGCAAGCTGTCTTCGGCCAAGGCGTTCGGCACCCGCGCGCATTATGTCTCGCCGTCCGAGATCAAGAAGATGTTCCCGCTGATCGAGGAAGATCAGGTGATGGGCGGCATGTTCGATCCCGATGCGGGCCTCGTCATTCCGCGCTCGCAGACGGTCGCAGGCAAGCTGGCCGATGCCGCTGAAAAATCCGGCAAGCTCCAGGTCTTCGGCAACACCCCGGCGACGTCGCTGATTGTCGAGGGCGGCCGCATCAAGGGCGTCGTCACCCATCGCGGCACCATCATGGCCGACCATGTCGTCGTCTGCGCCGGCATCTGGGGCCGCCTGATCGCCGAAATGGTCGGCGAGGATCTGCCGGTCATGCCGGTCGACCACCCGCTGACCTTCTTTGGTCCGTACAACGAGTTCGAGGGCACCGGCAAGGAGATCGGCTTCCCGCTGCTGCGCGACCAGGGCAACTCGGCCTACATGCGCGACACCGGCGACCCGAAGACCACCGAGGGCGGCCAGATCGAGTGGGGCTATTACGAGCAGACCAACCCGCGCCTCTGCCATCCGCGCGAGCTCCTCGAAAAGCATGAGGCGCGCCTGTCGCCGTCGCAGCGCGACCTCGACATGGAACAGATCATGGAGCCGCTCGAGCGCGCCATGGAGCTGACGCCGATCCTGGGCGAGATCGGCTACAATGAAAGCCACTCGTTCAACGGCCTGCTTCAGGTGTCGGCAGGCGGCGGCGCCTCCTGCGGCGAGAGCCAGAAGGTGCGCGGCCTCTGGTACTGCGTCGCCATCTGGGTCAAGGACGGCCCCGGCTACGGCAAGCTGATCGCCGACTGGATGACGGACGGCCGCACCGAGATCGACCACAACTCGATCGACTATGCGCGCTTCTATCCGCACCAGCTGGAAGAGAAGTTCATCGAAGGCCGCACCTTCGAGGCGGCGCAGAAGATCTACTTCCCGGCCGTTCATACCCGCGAGCCCTATGCCACCGGCCGCAACGTCAAGCGCTCGCCCTTCTACGAACGTGAAGTCGAGCTCGGCGGCTACTTCATGGAACTTGGCGGCTGGGAGCGTGCGCATGGCTACAAGGCCAACGAGCACCTGCTGGAAAAGTATGGCAACCGCGTGCCAGTGCGCGAGAACGAGTGGGACTCCAGGCACTTCTGGCGCGTCTCCAACGCCGAGCACCTGGCGATGAGCGAGGATTGCGGCATCGTCAACCTCAGCCATTTCCACATGGTCGATATCGAGGGGCCCGACCATGTCGAGCTGCTGGAATGGCTCTGCGCCGCCAAGATCGGCGGCGACGGCAATATCGGCAAGGGCGTCTACACCCACTTCCTCGACGACGAGGGCATGGTGCGCGCCGACTTCACCGTGTTCCGCATGGCCGACCGCTGCCGCCTGGTGAACGGTGCCGACGCCGGCCCGCGCGACTTCCACTACATGAAGCGCGTCGCCGAGGACCGTGGCCTCGACGTCACCATCACCGATACCTCGGAAAAATTCATCACCATCGGCATCTGGGGTCCGAACGCCCGCGAAAACCTGAAGAAGGTGGTGGCGAACCCTGATGGTCTCGACCAGGAAAATTTTGCCTTCGCGGCGATCAAGCAGATCGAGATCGCCGGCAAGAACGTTACCGCCTTCCGCATTTCCTATGTCGGCGAGCAGGGTTGGGAACTGCACATGAAATACGAGGACGGCCTCGCCGTCTGGGACGCGCTGCGCTCGACCGGCGTCATGGCCTTCGGCGTCGAGACCTATGCCAATTCGCGCCGCATGGAAAAAAGCCTGCGCCTGCAGAACGCCGACCTGCTCACCCAATACAACCTGATCGAGGCGGATCTTGCTCGCCCGAAGGTCAAGGACGTCGATTTCCGCGGCAAGGCCAAACACCTGGAATACAAGGCGCGCGACCACCAGCCGGCGATGCTTTGCACGCTGGTCATGACAGAGAACACCGACAGGAATGGCGTAAAGCGCTACCCGGTCGGCACTCTGCCGGTTATGGACCCTGCGACCGGCGAAGTGCTTGTCGACGAGCTTGGTCGCCGTTCCTACACGACCTCGATCGCCTTTGGCCCGACCATCGGCAAGAATATCGCCCTGGCCTATCTGCCTCACGCCTATTGCCAGGAAGGCCGCAAGCTGAATGTCGAGTATTTCGCCGAGACCTATCCGGTCGAGGTGGTCAGCATCGGCTACAAGCCGCTTTATGACCCGGAGAACCTCAAGCCGCGCAGCTGATGCGTGGCTTGGGTTATTCTAGTGCCAACTCGACCAGCGCCAGATAGGCGCTGTCGTCGGCGAGGTCTTGGTTGTAGCCGCGCGCAGCATAGAGGCCGAGCAGGGCCAGATAGAGCATTTTTGCCCTGGCACGGGCCTTGTCTGGTTGCTGACCGGCGGCAGCGAGTTCCTTTTCGAGATAGGCGAGACGGGCGGAATCCACTGCCCGCAAGCGCTCAGCGACGTGGGCGTCGGTTGCAGCCCATGACTGGATCGCGGCTTCGGCGCGCGCTGAATCGATGCCGTAGACGGTTTTGACCAAGGCATCCTGCGCGAGATGGCGCAGGCGCTCCTTCGAAGTTGTCCGGTCAGCCGCGTTGTCGATCAGCTGTTGGGTGAAATCCGCATCCCAAAAGTCGAGAATCGCCGCAAGTAGTTGCGGTCGGTCCTTGAAGTGCCAGTAGAACGAACCCTTGCTGACGCCAAGCGACTTGGCGAGGCGCTCCACCTTGACCGCTTCGACCCCGCCTTCGGCCAGAGCGGCGACAGCGGCTCTCAGCCAGTCGTCGCGCGTCAAGTCCCTTGTCTCACCTTTTGCCGGCAGGGCATTTCCAGCCATCACGTCTTCTCCTTGCGGCATCGCGCCACACCATACGCATCCGTATGGTGATTTTTGGACGCTTGCACTACATACGGTTGCGTATGGTCATGCCTTGCGGCGCGGCCGAGGTCAATCGAAGGAGGTGGACGTCATGGTCAAATGGAGCGCCATTGCGCTGGTTTCGCTCGGCATCATTCACATGCTGGTGCTCGGGGCCGAAATTCCTGCGGAACTGCCGAACTGGTTATCGCTCAACCTCTGGACCTGGGATCACTGGGCGCCGCTCAGGGCCCAGCCGCTCGACCTGGCGCTCTCAGGTGGCGTGTTCTGGCAATCCATCGGGTCGCTGGCCATCCCGCTGCTCATTCTCGGCGCTCTTATCCTCTGGCTCGATCGCCGCGGCCTGCCGATTCCCGTTTTTGTCGGCTGGGGGCTCGTCGTCTGGACCGCCATCATGACGGCGATCATGCCGCCCAGCGGCTTGACCGTCGTGTTCGTCGTTTCAGTCTTCCTTACGATCGGCCTGCAAGCCCGGTCGAGGACGCGCGGCAATTCCTCGGTGGGATAACCATTTGCAATGCGCTTCCCGACAATGTGATTGAAAAGCCCGGCTTTCTCGCCGGGCTTTTCTTTTGAATAAGCCGAATCTCGCTTACCCTTTGCTTATGTCTGCCGTGGCCAAAGCTCTTCTCGCAGGCGGTGCTGCTTTGGCACTGATGCTAGGTCTCGGCCTTCACGCCAATGCAGCCGAACAGGTCGATGTCGAACTGGTATTGGCCGTCGACGTTTCTCTCTCCATGTCGCCTGATGAGCTCGAGATACAGCGTCACGGCTACGCGGCAGCTCTGACCCATGAGCGGGTGCTGGAGGCGATAGCCGAGGGCGCCTATGGCAAAATCGCGGTGACTTATGTCGAGTGGGCCGGCTCGACGTCGCAGATCGTCGTCGTGCCCTGGACGGTCATCGCCAATCGCGCCGATGCCGAGCGTGTCGTGCGGCAACTGTCGGCCAAGCCGCCCAACAGCGCGCGCCGGACATCGATCTCCAGCGCGCTCGAATTCGGCACCGATCTTTTCGCCGAAAGCGGCTATCGCGGCATGAAGCGGGTGATCGACATCTCAGGCGACGGTCCGAACAACCAGGGGCCGCCGGTGGACCTCATCCGCGACGCGGCCGTGGCGCAAGGCATCACCATCAACGGCCTGCCGCTGATGACCAATGGCGGCTTCGGTAACGCCTATGACGTCGAGGATCTCGACCGCTACTATGCCGACTGCGTCATTGGCGGGCCGGGCGCTTTCATGATCCCGGTGAATGAGTGGTCGCAGTTTCCGGAAGCGATCCGGCGCAAGCTGGTCATGGAACTGGCCGGACCTTCTTCGCGCCAGTGGGCGGTCGAAGAAGCGGCGCACCCGCCCGTGATGCTTGCTCAAGCGCAGCCCAAATACGACTGCCTGATCGGCGAAAAGCTGTGGCGCGATCGCTCCTGGCTGTGGGACAGCCGCTAGACACGACCTCCAAACTGCATCCTGCCGTGCGAATGCCAAAGTTTGGCCACGCGTCTGTTTTCTCTGCGCCGTCGGGGCCAAGAGGACAGAGAATCATGAAACGCCTAGCACTCCTTGCCACTGTCGCATCGGTCCTGATGGCCGGCAGCGCCAACGCCCAATATGACGACGACGTCGCCTGCGAGATGTACGAGCACAACGGCTATGGCGGCCGTGTCCTGCCAATGCGGGCCGACCAGTCGATCAGCTTCCGCGCCGGCCGGTTCTGGAACGACCGCGTTTCGTCGGTGCGTGTGGCGCCTGGCTGCACCCTCGTCGTCTACCAGCACACGGGCATGCAGGGCGCGTCGGAAGAGTTCGACCGCAATGCCCGCTCAATCGGCGGCTGGAACGACCAGATATCGTCGGCAGAGTGCATCTGCGACGATTATCAGGATGACAGCTACGACGATTACGATCCCTACCGGCGACAGTAGCCAGTCAGGCCGCGATCAGCTGCTTGCGGTCGATACGCTCCTGCTGCGGCGAGCGGGCATACAGCTCGCGATAGCATTTCGAGAAGTGCGAGGCCGACACGAAACCGCAGGCGACGGCAACCTCGACCACCGGCATCGACGACTGGATCAAGAGATGCCGGGCACGGTCGAGCCTGATCTCGAGATAATAGCGGGCAGGGGAGCGGCCCATCTCGGTGCGGAACAGGCGCTCGATCTGGCGCCTGGACAGGCCGACATGGTCAGCGATCTCGATCAGCGATAGTGGCTCCGACAGATTCGCCTCCATCAGCTCGATGATGGTCAGCACCTTCGAGTTCTGCACGCCGAGCCGCGCCCTGAGCGGCAGGCGCTGGCGGTCGGTCGGGCTGCGGACGCGGTCGGTGAGCACCTGTTCGCAGATGCGGTTGACGAGGTTGTCGTCAAAATCGTCGCCGATCAGCTTCAGCATCATGTCGAGGGCAGCGGTGCCGCCGGCGCAGGTGTAGATGTTCTGGTCGACCTCGAACAGGTCAGCATAGACATTGGCCTTGGGGAAAGCTTCAGCGAAGCCAGGCAGATTTTCCCAATGGATGGCGCAGCGCTTGTTGGACAGCAGGCCGGCATTGGCCAGCACATAAGCGCCGGTGCACAGGCCGCCGACGGCGACGCCGCGATTGTACTCCTCGCGCAGCCAGGCAAAGACCGATTTGTTGGTGTAGGTCTCGACATTGATGCCGGTGCAGACGATGACCATCGATGGGCGCTCAGGCCCCGCCATCTTCTTGCGTTCCTCGTCGAGCGAGGTGTTGACGGCGCATTCGACGCCGTTCGAGGCTGGCACGGCCTTGCCGTCAATGCTGGCTAGGCGCCATTTGTAGGCCTCGTAGCCGAGCATGCGGTTGGCGATGCGCAATGGGTCGAGGGCGGTCGCGAAGGCGACCATGGTGAAGTCGGGGACAAGGAAGAACACAAGCGATCGTTTGATCGGATGTCTGATGGCGTTCAAGGAACCCTCGCGCTGGCCGGGAACAACGCGACTTTGATGTCGCGAATAGCATAGCGTCAACAGCAAATTCCCTTGCTGTCAATGGGTTTGAAGCTGTCGCTAAAATTAAAGTTTGCGACATGGGCAAAACGCCGCTGGCTCTAATAGGCGAGCAAATGACGCGTTTGAAACGGCGAGGCCAGGCCAAACAGCAGCGGTGTCGTGGTCCGCAGCGCAGTCGAATGACGGCAGCGCAAAAGAAAAGAGCGGCTTGCGCCGCTCCAATGGTTCGATCCGGGAGGAAAGGATCGAATGAAACTCAGCCGACGAGCATGCCGAGCCGGTTTGCAGCGATCGCGCCGGTCTGGCCGGGCATCGTTCTGGCAAGGCGCTGGCGCTCGATTGCGGTCGACAGCGAGGTGTCGCGGCGGAAACCGAACAGGCGGGCAAAAATCTTCATGACACGTCTCCATGCACAGTGGTTACACGGGGTGCCTTCGCGTTGTGGAGTGGGGCAGCTCGTTTGACGATGCGCATATAGGCCTTGGCCGATGCGGATTATGCTGCAAATGCGAAGTGGCACACCTCAAAAGCGACACGACATGCGACATTCCTACAGATGCGATGTCGGCTACGGCGAAACAGTCAATGATTACAGTAGTTTGAGCGTTTTCGCTGGCGCCATGCAAGCCGTTCATCCCAGGCGTGCGGCGCTCGCATGGCTATGGCAATTCGCATGACCTGCCGACACCATGCGGCAGGCCTGCAAACTGGCATCGACAATGCTCAGACCGCTTCACCGCTGTGGCCGCGACGGTAGCCGGTGTTGGAATCGAAGGCTTCTGGCCAGCCGATATCCTTCTGCAATTCGATCGGCAACGAGCGGATCGAGCGGGCGGTATTAAAGCGGGTACGGGCGGCGTTGAGTTCGCTGGCGATACGCCCGATCGACGAGAAAATGGACATTGCGGTCTCTCCTTCCTGCTGGGCCGGTTCAAGGCCGGCTTGAGGTGCTCGCCCGGTGGGCACCGCTTGCTTCAACCGTCTCGCGCACCATGGCGCTTCCGTTCCGGGCTCTGTCGACGCTCGGCCATGGCCGCTGCTTCGATGGTGTTGACTATCGCTCAGGGATGAGGTTCAATCAAACGAAATGAAATGATGTGTTCGATCAGAAATATTGAAGGGCATTGGCCATGAACGCACCGCTCAATCATCCGCTGCCGCTGCTCGACCTCGATGTGCTGCGCACCTTCGTTGCGATTGCCGAAACAGGCAGCTTCACGACGGCGGCCAATGCGGTGTTCCGCACCCCCTCGGCCGTATCGATGCAGATCAAGAAGCTCGAGGACATTCTCGGGCGCTCGGTGTTCTTCCGCGATGCGCGCTCGGTCACGCTGACCACCGATGGGGAAATGCTGCTTGGTTACGCGCGCCGCATGCTGGCGATCAACCGCGAGGCGGTGTCGAAGTTCATCATCCCCGACATCGTCGGCGTGGTTCGCCTGGGTTCGCCCGACGATTTCGGCGAACGCGTGCTGCCGCATGTGCTCAAGCGTTTTGCCCAGACGCATCCTTCGATCGCCGTCGACGTCATTATCGACCAGAGCAGCAATCTCAGGCGCCGCATGGACGACCGCGCGCTCGACATCACGCTGCTGACCAATGCCTGCAGGGCCAATGCAGCAGGCGCCGAGACGCTGTTGACCGAGCCTATCGTCTGGGCTGGCGCCAGGGGCGGCTGCGCCCACCTGCGCGAGCCGCTGCCCGTGTCGATCTGGGAAGAGGGTTGCGCATGGCGGGCAGGGGCGCTCGAAGCGCTCGGCCGCGATGGCCGCAACTATCGCGTCGCCTATATGAGCGCGCACACGGCCGGCCAGCGAGCCGCCATCCTTTCCGACCTGGCGGTCGCACCGCTGCCGCGGTCGTTCATCGGCGACGAACTTGTCGAACTCGGCGTCAAGGACGGCATGCCGGAGATTGGCAACTACAGCCTGGCGATGATCGTGGCACCCGAGGCGAGCGCGCCGGTCAAGGCCGCGGCCGACCACATCCGCGCGGCCTTCGAGACCTTCAACCTGACCGGCAAGTTCTAGAGCGCACCTGCGGTCAAGTTCTGGCGCGCGCCTGCGGTGAAGGCTTCAACGCCTGACCGCAGTGGCCATCGAACGGTAGATGCGCGCCATCAGCGACGATGGCGGGTTCCAGGCGAGGTCGCGCTGGATCTCCGGTGGCAGCGCATTCATGATGCGGGCGGTTTGGCGGGCGCTTCGCGCCTGCTTGTAGCGGGCGCCAATGCGGCCGAGATCGTCGAAAAGGGGCATCTGGCCCTCCTTTCAATTCCTGAATTGTCAAAATGCTGGCTGTCAGATCGCGCGGCGGCGTGGCTTCAATGCCATGCGCAGGCGCCGGTCGGCCGCGGCAGGCCGGCCGGCGGTGCGCTGGCGAAAGGCGAGCAGGCCGACCTTTTCGGCGAAGGTCATGCGCAGCGCGCTTTCGGCCGAGCGAACGCGATGACATTTGTCGCTGGCGCCAGGGGGCCGACGGGCCAGCCGAGTTCGATCTGGATGTCTATGGGCAACGCGTCGATCAGCATCGCCACGCGACCATATTTGTGGAGTTGACCCGCGGGACCCGACCCATGATGGGTCACCCCGTCGATCCAGCCGAGTTCGACCTGCAATTCGCGCGGCAAGCCGTTCATCATGTTCTCGATGCGGCTGTCGCGGCACGCATGGCGCAACACCGAACCGTACTGATGAAACTCTCCAATGATGGACATGGTCGTCTCCTGGGAGTAACGG
This sequence comes from Aminobacter sp. LjRoot7, assembly GCF_964252895.1. Lineage (NCBI taxonomy): Bacteria > Pseudomonadati > Pseudomonadota > Alphaproteobacteria > Hyphomicrobiales > Phyllobacteriaceae > Aminobacter > Aminobacter sp. LjRoot7. Next base: position 119,510 of record NZ_CAXUPX020000001.1, on the reverse strand, counting down.
GCCGGCAGCACCACGCGAGACTGGATGCGCCGCCGGCCGGGCAAAAGTTTATGCTCGTTTGTGTTTCAGATTGATATCGCTTTAGCGCTTTTCTGTTTCAGATTGCGCGCGATGCTGAAACATTCGCCTCAGCGATCCGACGACATGTAGATCGACAGTGTCGCGTGGTGCCGGCCATGTTCCGGGGCAGGCCAGCCAATGTCCTTCTGGATCTCCGGCGGCAGCCTGTTCAGCATGCGTTCGGACCGGGCGGCGCGGCGCGCGTTCTGGATGGCCGCACCGAAGCGGCCGATGGTGCTCATCATCGACATTGTCGTCTCCCGCAAATCCCGCCGCGCCGCGCGCCTCCAGGGGCGCGCCATGAGCGCTGCGGTTCGTGTGAATCGGTGCCTGATCCATTCCAAAAACCGAGTTCGATTTTCGAGGCCATGCACGTTTGCCGCCTGAGGCGAACCTCGCTGGCGGCTGACGAGCGGAAACTAGTTCGGGATTGTTTCGTATCGATTTCGTATGGGCGGCAACTTTAGGTCGAATGGTTGCCTGGTTGAAACACACCCGATACGTGCATCATAACACAAAAGCGCTCCGGCGAGGCGTGCAAAGCCTCATCGAAGCGCCGGTTGGGCAGATGTCCTTGTGGTTCAGTCGCGGGAGCGACGCGCGGCGCGTTCCTCGCGCGACCGCCGGCGTGGTGCCCCGTCAGAAGGCTCGCCTTCCGCGCTCGCCGCCTTGCGAGGCGGCAGCTTGACCGCCGCCGATAGCTTGGGGAACGGGTCGACCTTGTTGGGCAGCGCCATGGCGTCGATGAACAGCTGCTGGAAGTGCGGCTCGAGCGCGGTCTCGATCTTTTCGATCTGGCCGACTTCCGTCTCGATCTCGCGGCGGTGATTGCGGTTGAGCAGCGCCATCAGCGCGCCGGTGCCGGCAGCATTGCCGACAGCCTTGACCTCGTCGAGGTCGCAATCGGGGATCAGGCCGAGCACCATTGCGTATTTCGGGTCGATGAACGAGCCGAAGGCACCGGCGAAGCGGATGGTGTCGACGGTCTCGACGCCTTGCTTTTCCATGAGCAGCTTCACGCCGGCATAAAGAGCGGCCTTGGCGAGCTGGATGGCGCGGACGTCGTTCTGGGTAACGGTGATGCGTGGCTCACCCTGGCGGCCTTCGCGCAGCAGATAAGAGAATGTGCGGCCGTTCGGGATGATGCGCGGGCTTTTCTCAGCCATCGATCCGTCGATGACGCCATCTTCGGAGATGATGCCCGACAGGTACATCTCGGCCACCACCTCGATGATCGCCGAGCCACAGATGCCGGTGACGCCGGTGGTCCACGATGCCTCGTCGAAACCCTCTTCATCCGACCACTTGTCGGTGCCGATGACGCGGTACTTCGGCTCCAGCGTTTCAGGATCGATGCGCACGCGCTCGATGGCACCGGGCGCTGCGCGCTGGCCGGAGGAGATTTCAGCACCTTCGAAGGCCGGGCCGGTAGGCGAGGACGCGGCGACGACCCGGTTCCGGTTGCCGAGGATGATCTCGGCGTTGGTGCCGACATCGACCAGCAGCATCATCTTGTCCTGGCGGTATGGTCCCTCGGACAGGGTCGCACCGGCAGCATCCGCACCGACATGGCCGGCGATACAGGGCAAGGTGTAGAGACGCGCGCCGCGATTGACCTCGATGTCGATTTCATGCGCCCAGAATTGCAGCGCGCCTGAAACGGCGAGCGCGAACGGCGCCTGGCCGAGTTCCGTCGGGTCGATGCCGAGGAACAGGTGATGCATGATCGGATTGGCAACGAAGACGCAGTCGAAGATGTCGTCGCGGTTGGCCTGGCCTTCTTCGCAGACCTTGCCGATGAGCCCGTTGACGGCCTCGCGCACGGCCTTGGTCATGGCTTCGCGGCCGTCGGGGTTCATCATCACATAGGAGACGCGGCTCATCAGATCTTCGCCGAAGCGGATCTGTGGGTTCGACGTGCCCGAGGATGCGGCGATGCGGCCGGACAGCAGCGACACCAGATGCATGGCAATGGTCGTCGAGCCGATGTCGCAGGCGATGCCGTAGGCCTCGTTCTTCAAGCCGGGGAACAGGCCGATGATGAAGGGCCGCGAGGAATCCATGTCGCGGTGGACAACCGCGGTCACGCCCCATTTGCCGGGCGTGACTTCCGGCTGGTCGGGCAGTTTGGTGCGCAGGATCTTCTGGACCTGGGCGATGAGGTGGGGGGCGACCAGCAGGTCTTTCCAGCCCCAGTCCTTTTCAAGCGCTACCTTGAGGCGGTCGAGGTCGCCGAGCGGCTTGTGCATGTCGGGCTCTTCCAGCTCGACATAGCAGAGCTGGACAGCGGCATTGCGCTCGATAACGCGATCGGTGGCCGCCTTGCGCACGACCTGCGCGTTGATGACAGTGTCCTGTGGCACGTCGATGACGAGGTCGCCCTGGATCGTCGCCGAGCATGACAGGCGCCGGCCCTCAGGCAGGCCGCGAACGCGCTCGTAGCGCTCTTCCTTCGGGCCCTTTGGCGAGATGTGGTCGTTCGACGAGATGATCTTGTGCTTGGCGAAATTGCCTTCCTGCACCTCGACCTGGCAACGGCCGCAGGTGGCGCGTCCGCCGCACACGCTTTCGACATAGACGCCAAGCGTACGCGCCGCGTCGAGCACGGGAGTTCCCACCGGAAACCGTCCGCGCTTGCCCGAAGGCATGAACAGGACAAGCGGATCGGTGATGTTGGCGGGAGAGTTCATTGCAATGCTCCGGTATGCACCGACCTTATGGCGATCGGGTTGCCCCTCATCTGCCTGCCGGCAACTTCCCCCCGCATGCGGGGAGAAGGAAAATCATGCGACGGCTCCGCTTCCCCGTCCGAGAGGACGATTATGGGAAAGAGGGGCGCGTCGTGTGCCACGGCCGATATCAGCCGCGCGCCATGCGGGCTTCGCGGCCACCGCGGCGGCGGCCGCCGGCGGCGTCACCTGGTGCGTTGACGGCGACAGGCGCTGCCACGGCGTGACCACCTTCCGACGGCTTGTAGTCCTTGTAGGTCTTGATCCAGTTGGTGCAGTGCTCGTCGGTGCCGTTGAGCACGTTGGCGCCGCGGACCGCTTCCATTTCCTGCGGACGAACCGGGTTCATGATCGCCGAGGTCATGCCGGCGCCGATGACCATCGGGATGAAGGCGGCGTTGATGCCATGGCGGTGCGGCAGGCCAAACGAGATGTTGGACAGGCCGCAGGTGGTGTTGACCTTGAGTTCTTCACGCAGGCGGCGCAGCAGCGCAAAAACCTGGCGGCCGGCGTCGCCCAACGCGCCGATAGGCATGACGAGCGGATCGACGACCACGTCATGGGCGGGAATGCCGAAATCGGCGCAACGCTCGACGATCTTCTTGGCAACCGCAAAGCGGACGTCGGGATCCATCGAGATGCCGGTCTCGTCATTGGAGATGGCGACGACCGGGACGTTGTACTTCTTGACCAGCGGCAGGATCGCCTCGAGCTTCTCTTCCTCGCCAGTGACGGAGTTGACCAGCGGGCGGCCCTTGGCAACCTTGAGAGCGGCTTCGATCGCGGCCGACACCGAGCTGTCGATCGCCAGCGGCAGGTCGACCAGGTTCTGGACGATCTCGAGCGTCTGCACCAGAAGCGCCGGCTCGGTCGCATTCGGATCGACCGCCGTCACGCCGGCATTGATGTCCAGCATCGTCGCGCCACAGGCAGCCTGCTCCAGGGCGTCCTTGATGACGGTCTCGAAATTGCCGGCAATCATCTCGGCGGCCAGCTTCTTGCGGCCGGTCGGATTGATTCGTTCGCCAATGACGCAGAAAGGCTGATCGAAACCGATGATGATTTCGCGGGTCGCCGAAGCGACGATCGTGCGGGTCATGAAGTTCTCCCTAAGATATAAAGATTTCTTTATATCGTTGTCTGGTTTCGTTCAAGCGCGGCAGCCGCGCCTGCCTGTCAGTGCGCGGTCTTCACCATGTCGACCTGCGATTCGGTAACGTCGTCGTGCAGGATGTGCTCCAGCCGCTCGGCGACACGCTGGTCGTCGGCACGGGCCTCGCGCTTCCATGGCCGGCGGCCCTTCAGCACGCCCGATTCATCGACGATCTCGGCGACATATTCCTCCTGCCGGTAGGCCATCACATGGACGCCCGAGACACCAGCGATCTCCTTGACCTCGTTGATGATGTCGATGCAGAGCTGCTTGCCTTCCTTCTTCTGGTCCTGGGCGCCTTCGAGGCGCTTGATGACTGCATCGGGAATGTGGATGCCGGGCACGTTGGCGCGGATCCATTTGGCGGTCTTGGCCGATGCAAGGGGGCCTACGCCGACCAGGATGTAGCATTTCTCGTCGTAGCCGAGGTCGCGCACGCGGTTCATGAAGGTGCGGAACATCGGCACGTCGAAGCAGTACTGACTCTGCACGAACTGAGCGCCGGCGGCGATCTTCTTGCCGAGATGCACAGGCCTGAAATCATAAGGCGGCGCGAACGGGTTGACCGCGGCGCCGAGGAAGAGCTGCGGCGGCGTTGTCAGTTTGCGGCCCGACAGGAATTTGCCGTTGTCGCGCATGATGCGCACGGTTTCGAGCAGCGACATCGAGTCGAGGTCGAACACCGGCTTGGCGCCGGGTTGGTCGCCGGCCTGCACGCCGTCTCCGGTCAGGCACAGGATGTTGGCCACGCCCATGGCGGCGGCGCCAAGCACGTCGCCCTGGATGGCGATGCGGTTCTTGTCGCGGCAGGCGATCTGCATGATCGGGGCATAGCCCATGCGGGTCAGAAGCGCGCAGATGCCGACCGACGACATGTGGCAGTTGGCACCCGAAGCATCGACCGCATTGATGCCGTCGACCCAGCCGTCGAAGATCTTGGCACGATTGTAGACGTCTTCGGGGTCGGCGCTGTCGGGCGGGTTCAGTTCGGTGGTGACGGCGAACTCGCCACGGCGCAGCACGCGCTCGAGGCGGCCGCGCGAGGAATGGCCGGGAAGGGGATCGAGCGGCAGGTCGATGCCATCGGGATGTTCGTCGGGCTGGCGCGGGCGCGGCGGGGTCATGCGACTTCCTTGCTGGCGGTTTCGCGCGTTGCGGCAGCCTGTGCGGTCACCCTCAGCCATGCCGAGGTTTCACGCAGCGACTGATCGACCGGCTTCTGGACGTTGAGGATGGCGTCGCCCTTGACCATGTTGCGCGAACCTTCCCAGGCCTTGACCCAAACACAGGGCATGTCGGGCTCGACCTCGCAATTGCCATTGGCACGGACGCCGCCGCAAGGGCCGTTACGCAACTGCTTGGGGCAGTTCATCGGGCAGGACATGCCCGTCGACGACAGCACGCACTGGCCGCACATGCGGCAGTCGAACATCAGGCCCTTGACCCGCTTCTCGACAAACTTGATCGGGGCCTCGACGCGGCCATAGCCGATCCCCTTCCACAGCGGATGAAGCAGCAGGAACATGTCCGCGAAGCGGCTGTAGAACCACTCGAGCAGGCGCGAGTGGCGGATCGACCACAGCCTTATCGTGTAGCTGCGCTGGACGCGTCGCTGTGGCGACACGTCGGCTGGCTTGTAGTCGCTTTTCGGCGCGGCCTTCTTGACCAAAGTCGCCTGGGTTACTGTCGGCTGGGTATCAACCATCGTCCTTGCCGCCTGCCTTGACGAGAGCGACCAGCCGCTCGCGTGTGAAATTCGCATCGATCTCAGCCATTGCCTTGTCGGCTTCTGCTTCGAGGTCGTCGCCGACCGGAACCGGTGCGGCCTTGCGCCATTCCGCCAGATAGGCGTCGGTGTCGCCGGCACCCGTGCGCATGGCGCACATGTCGATCGCTTCGGTGAAACGCAGCGGCAATTCGCGCTTGGCGTTCTGCCGGCCCTTCTTGACGATGACCTGGGCAGGGATGTCGCGCCAGTAGACGATGATCAGGTCGGCCATTTCGGTCTCGCTTTCAGTGACGTTGAGCTTTGCCGCAACCATGCGGGTGCCGCTTGTTATGGGACGACGCGCGCGCATTCAAAAGCGACGCGATCTCCTGTCGCAAAAAGATAAAGTGAGAATTGCCGGGAGGGCGTCTACCAGACGCCGCGGCGGACGCCCGTCCAGAGGTACTGCCAGATGGTCGGATGGTACCATTGCCGTGAGGGCAGGCCCGTATCGACAGGCGTCAATTGGCCGGCGAATGCGTCTTCGACCGCTTTGACGCAGATGTCGCGGGAGAAGGCTGCCTGCCGCATCGCATAGCTGGCGATGGTGTCACTTTTTGCAGGCGTTCCCCTAGCTTGATAGAGGACCGAACCAGTGTCGACCCCAGCATCGACAATATGCACGGTCGAGCCGAAATTGCCGTGGTCGCCGGTGGCAAGCGCCCAATAGCCGCCATTCATGCCGCGGTATTTCGGGTTGATGCCGGAGTGGTAGTTGATGACGGGACAGGGGATGGCGGCGAGCGTCTTCGCCGACAGCATCCGGCAGCTGGCGAGGAACACCACGGCGGGCTCAAGCTTGCGAATGACGTCGATGAGCTCGGGGCCATTGGCGGAGGCGACCGAAACGATCTCCTGGCCGGGACGCGGCGCGGTTTCCATTTTTTCCTCGGCGACGATGCGCTCGATGCCGCCGCTCAGGAAACTCTTGGCGACACGGATGAGCACCATCGTGCCCAACTGGCCGGCCACCGAGACCCAGCCGAGTTTTTTGGCACGACGCGTCAGCAGGTCACGCTTGGAGTAGGGCGTTTCCAGAACGACTGTTATGGGGCCGAAGCGATCGGTCAGGCTGTTGATGATCGCCCAGATATGTTCGCCGCCTTCGGTGACGAAGACGATCGGCCTGCGGTCCATTCAGTCTACCCCAGCCAGGCCAGGAAGGCGTGCGTGGCAAAGCCGGCGCCGCCAACAACGGCGCAGACGACGGCGAGCGAGGCCACGCCGACAGCACTGCCTACGGCAAACAGGATGCCGTCGCGCTCGGACAGCGCCAAGCCGAGAAGGGCGGTAGCAAAGGCCGGCAGCCAGTTGCCGAACGGAATCGGAAGCGTGATCGAGACGGAAAGGATGAGCGCGATGATGCCGATGACGCGGTCGCCGCGCTTGCGCCAGAACGGCCAGTAGCGCGGCCGCACCACCTGTTCGAGGCGGATAAGCCTTGGAATGACCCAGTCGGTGACGGTGCGGAACTGCTCTGCCGACAGCGAACGCTGGGTGATGAAGTCAGGTAGCCAGGCGCGGTTGCTGCCGAAGGCCATCTGTGCGGCAACGATAAGCAGCGGAAGGCCAAGGACAGCCGAGGCGCCCGGCGGCAGCGGCAGCATGTTGAAGGCGGCAAACAGCACCAGGAGCGGCGCGAAACTGCGCTTGCCGAGCGTGTCCCTGATGTCGCCGATCGAAATGTTGCCTTTGGCATCACGGGCGATCTGGGCGAAGATCGCGGACAGGCGCCGGCCACGGCGGCGCTTCGGCGCCGCATCGAATTCGCCTGCGTCGGTTTGGTTGTCTTGCCCTAACATTCAGCCTTCAGCCCACTTGCGGCCCGCTTTTTAACGCGCCAATCCCCATCGCAGTGTGCGACGGCCAGGTTAATCCTTGATGACCCCGGAGGGTGCGAATGTGATGTCGCTTTGCGCAGAATGCAACATCAACGGCGGAATTCGATGATGTCCAGCTTCGATTCGTAGCGCGGTGCCGGGAACTCGATGCGCCATTCCGCCGGTCCGGCGCGGAAGGCATAACCGACCTGGTCGGTATCGGGGCCACGGCCATAGGCCTTGGGCTTCTCACCGGCGACGAAGCCGGATCCGAGATAGATCAGCCTACTGTCGCTTTCTGTATAGAAGCGACCCTTGGTGCGTTGCGAGCCGGAAATCTTCTCCAGCATCCAGCCCGAGCCGTCGTCGGTGACCTTGCACTTGAACCAATTGTAGACGACGAGCGGGCCGAGGCCTCCGGCCTTGATGGTGCGGCACTGCCAGTTGCCGGTCATGTCGAAATCGGAAAACGACAGGGGCTTCTTGGCGACGATCGCATTGAGCACGGCGACTTCGCGCGCCAGCCCGGCCTTGGCCTCCTGAAGCGCTCCCTTGCGCGTGGCGTCGTAGTTTTCGAGCCTGGCCTTGTCGGCCGGCGTGATCAATTTCTGCACCACGCCATCGGCATGCGCAAAGGTCGCCGTGGCGGCTAGGGCAGCAGCGAGAATCAGTCGTCGAAAAGCCATGGCAAACCTCTCCAAAGGCCGAACCTCAAGAGAGGAATCAGGCTCTTTGATGATGTGCCGCAGCGTCCGATGCGTTGGCAAGAGCCTCGGGCAGGTCGCCATAGCCGGTGGCGCGGCGCTCATAACCGAGGCCGAGCATTTTGGCGGCATCCTCGGCGACCTTGTCGAGCGCTGGATCGTCGGTCTGGGCGAGGTAGATCAGCTTCTCGTAGTTGCCGAAATAGTCCTGCACCAGCTCGGGGTGCCGGTCGAGGCCGAGTGGCTTGATGAAGAAGGCTTCGAACTGCCGGCACAGGAAGTCAGTCATGTAAAACGACATCATGTCGGCCTCGCCGACTTGCGCATAGGCAGCCGCGCCCTGGTAGAAGGCAAAGCAATGGGGGCCGGCGATGCGCTCGACGCCATGCTTTTCGCAGACACGGTCGAGCAGGCCGCCGGTGCCGCAATCGGCATAGCCGACATAGATGTGCTGGTAGCCTTCCGCCTTCGCTTCGGTGATGGCTTGGTCCATGGCCGGCGCGATGCGGTTGGGGTGGAAATGGAAATCGGCCGGCAGGCATGTCAGTTCGAGGTGCTCGAGCGCGAGCTGCTGCTTGACCGCCAAAACCTCGCGCGCAATCATGCCGCAGCCTATGACCAGCAGCCTGTTTTCGACGTCGGGTTTCGTTGTTTGCTTTGCGGCCATGGAACCAGTCGAACCGGCCTTCGTTGCTCTAGGACGAAGTTTATCGAGAGAGGGAGACACCGTCCATGAAACTGTCACGTCTGGCACCGATCGCCGTCATTGCCTGCGCGCTCGCGCTGGCCTCCTGCGCCAACACCATTCGCGGCGTCGGCAAGGATGTCAAAGGTACGGCGAACGCCATCGAGGACACAGTCCAATAAGGCACTACGCCGTCACACTTCTCATCAGATCGGAATGAAAGGGCCGCGCCGCAAGGGGCGGCCCTTTGTCGTTAGCCGGCAGCGCGCAGATTGTGCTTGCGCTTCATGTAGTCCTTGGCGGTTTCGACGGCGACAGCCGCGTCACGGCAGTAGGCATCGGCACCGACGGCCTTGCCGAATTCCTCGTTGAGCGGCGCGCCGCCGACGAGTACGACGTAGTCGTCGCGGATGCCCTTTTCCTTCATCGTGTCGATGACGACCTTCATGTAAGGCATTGTCGTGGTCAGAAGTGCGGACATGCCGATGATGTCGGGCTGATGCTCTTCGATGGCGTTGAGATAGTTCTCGACCGGATTGTTGATGCCGAGGTCGATGACGTCGAAGCCAGCGCCTTCCATCATCATGCCGACAAGGTTCTTGCCGATGTCGTGGATGTCGCCCTTGACCGTGCCGATGACCATCTTGCCCTGCTTGGGCGCACCGGTGGCGGCGAGCAGCGGGCGCAGGATGAACATGCCGGCCTTCATGGCGTTTGCCGAGAGCAGTACTTCCGGCACGAACAGGATGCCGTCGCGGAAATCCTCGCCGACGATGCGCATGCCTTCGACCAGCGCTTCGGTCAGCACCTTGTAGGGCACCCAGCCGCGCTCGAGCAGGATGTTCGTTCCTTCCTCGATTTCTTCCTTGAGCCCGTCATACAGGTCGTCGTGCATCTGCTGCACGAGTTCGTCGTCGGAAAGCTCGGACAGGATGATTTCGTCGTCGGACATCTTCGGAGGCTCCCTCGAGGCAGCGCTAAAGTGCGGCTTGCTGATGTTGCGCTATACCTAGCTTGCAAGTGCCGCAAATCCATAGCTGATTTGCGACCTCCTGCAAAACGAAAGCGACTGGTAGCCTGACGACCGGCTTGTCGATTTTGCGACAGGCGTTGGCGCTGGCGAGCCGTTTCGATATGGGTGCATGATTACGATCCTTCGTAGAGCCGCATGGGCGGCAAAAAACGGATTCTTACGGAAGGCAGAGCCATGGGCGAAGACGCGGCAGTCGAGCAGGAACAAGCGGGCGGCAGGCGCGGACGTGGCGCAAGCGGTGGCGCAGCTGCGCGGCGCGCAGCACGCAGCGGCGGCGGTCCGGGCACCCAGCTCACCTACATCAAGCGCCAGATCAACCTTTATGAGGTGCTCAACGAGGAGGGCCTCGCCCTTATCGAGAAGAACGCCGATACGGTGCTCGAGGAGATCGGCATCGAGTTCCGCGACGATGCCGAGGCATTGGCGCTGTGGAAGGAAGCCGGCGCCGACGTCAAGGGCGAACGGGTGCACTTTCCCAAGGGGCTGTGCCGCGAACTGCTGAAGACCGCGCCTTCCGTCTACACCCAGCATGCGCGCAATCCCGAGCGCTCGGTGCAGATCGGTGGCAATGCGACCGTCTTCGCGCCGGTCTACGGTCCGCCCTTCGTGCGCGACCTCGACGGCAACCGCCGCTATGCGACGATCGAGGACTTCCGCAATTTCGTGAAGCTGGCCTACATGGCGCCGTCGATCCACCATTCGGGCGGTACCGTGTGCGAGCCTGTCGACGTGCCGGTCAACAAGCGCCACCTCGACATGATCTACAGCCACATCAAATATTCGGACAAGCCGTTCATGGGCTCGGTGACCGCGCCCGAGCGCGCCGAGGACACGGTGGCCATGGCCAAGATCGTGTTCGGCGACGACTTCGTCGAAAACAACACCGTGCTGACCAGCCTGATCAACGCCAACTCGCCGATGGTCTTTGACGAGACCATGCTGGGTGCAGCCAAGGTCTATGCGCGCCACAACCAGGCCTGCATCGTCACGCCGTTCATCCTCGCCGGCGCGATGAGCCCGGTGACGGTTGCCGGCACGTTGACCCAGGTTCTGGCCGAGGTTCTGGCCGGCGCCTCGTTCACCCAGCTGATCCGTAAAGGCGCACCGGTGCTGTTCGGCACCTTCGCCTCGTCGATCTCGATGCAATCGGGCGCGCCGACCTTCGGCACGCCGGAGCCGTCGCTAGTGTCCTATGGCGCCGCCCAGCTGGCACGCCGTCTCGGCCTGCCGTTCCGCACCGGTGGCTCGCTCTGCGCTTCGAAGGTTCCGGACGCGCAGGCGGCCTATGAAAGCGCCAACACGCTGAATTCGACGCTGCTTGCCGGCACCAACTTCGTGCTGCATTCGGCCGGCTGGCTCGAGGGCGGTCTCGCCTCGTGCTACGAGAAGTTCATGATGGATATCGACCAGCTCGGCATGCAGCAGAAGTTTGCCGAAGGTGTCGATCTCTCCGAAAACGGCCAAGCGATGGACGCCATCCGCCAGGTGGGCCCTGGCAGCCACTATCTCGGCTGCGACCATACCCAGGCGAACTTCCAGACCGCGTTCTACCGCTCCAGCATCGCCGACAACAATTCCTACGAGCAGTGGCTGGCCGAGGGGCAGAAGACTGCACCGCAGCGCGCCAACGAGCTCGCCCGCCGCTGGCTCGAAAGCTACGAGGCGCCATATCTCGATCCCAGCATCGACGACGGCCTCAAGGACTTCATCGCCGCGAAGAAGGCGTCGATGCCCGACGCCTTCACGTGAAAGGAGCCCGTTGCAGGCGGGGCTAAAGTCGCCAGCATCATTCACAAGGAAGTCTGGCGGAGCGCATTCTCCGACCCGGACCGGAAGGGGTGACGCTTGTCGTCCCCCGACCTTGGGAAAATTTCCGCCGCGCTGGCCGGTCATGGCCTCATCCAGCGCGGCGGTTTCGTCGTTAACAACAGCGACGCTGCACCGGATGGTCCCGCAGGCAGGCCGGCACGGTCGGTGCTGCTGGTGGGGCAGGCGGGGTCGGCGCCCTGGCCGTACTTCCTGCGCTGGCGCGCGGCGCAACCGGCTGATCTCGAAAATCCGCTCGACCGCTGGTCTCGTGAAGTGATTGGCGATGTCGCGCGCAAGTTCGGGGCGCGCGCTGTGTCGCCATCCGACAAGCCCTATCTGCCGTTCCAGCAATGGGCGATGCGGGCGGAAGGGCTCAGGCCGTCGCCACTCGGCATCCTGATGCACCCCGCATACGGGCTCTGGCATGCCTATCGCGGAGCGCTGCTGTTCGAGGTCGAACTGGAGTTCGCGGAACTTCGCGAACAGAGTCACCTTTGCGACCTATGCCCTGGAAAACCTTGCTTGAAATCCTGCCCGGTCGATGCCTATTCGGAGGCCGGTTTTGCTTATGAAACATGCCTGGGACATGTGCGCGGCGTCTCGGGAGGTGCCTGCCGAACGCAAGGATGCCTGGATCGCAATGCCTGTCCCTATGGGCTGGCCTATCGTTATCCAGCGGATGTTCAGGCCTTTCACATGAAGAGCTACGCTAGCCTCTGAACCCGCCCATTCGTGCTGGCCCAATCGCTTTCCTGGCTTCGCTCGTTGCCTTTCTCGGTTGATCGGCATATTCAAATTCATCAGATGACTTGATGAATATTGCCATGCAGCCAGCCACGCGAACCAATCTCACCGACAGCGCCGCCGATAGCCTGCGCGCCGAAATCGTCAGCGGCCGCTGGGCCGTGGGCGAGCGTATTCCCAATGAAGCGGCGCTCACCGACCTGCTTTCGGTAAGCCGCGGCACAGTGCGCGAAGCTGTTCGCGCGCTGGTCTCGCAAGGCCTGCTCGATACGCGGCAAGGGTCGGGCACATATGTCCGCTCGGCGGTCGATCCGTCGGCGGCGCTGGATCGCGTCAAGCGCGCCGGCCTGCGCGACCAGTGGGAAACACGCGCCGCCCTGGACGCCGAGGCGGCGCGGCTGGCAGCGCAGCGCCACACACCAGCGGATCTGGCGAAAATGCGCCGCTTGCTGGAGGCGCGCGGCACGGTTGCCGATGGCGGGCACGAGGCCTTCATTCGCCGCGACATCGCCTTCCACAAGTCGGTCGTCGAGGCCTCCGGCAACCGGGCAATGATCGAACTCTACGACTTCTTCACTGGCGCCATCGCCGAGACGATCAAGGCGACGCTGGCTGGCGAACTGCCCGAGCCCGACGCGCCGGCCCATGCGGCCATCGTCGATGCCGTCGCCTCAGGCGACCCTGACAGGGCTGCCGCGGCAGTCCGCGCCTTCATGGCGCCGGTGCTTCTCGAACTCGACAGGTTGCTTGCACAATGAACCAGAACTTTGTTCCGGCCGGCCGGCCTGCCAAGGCCGTCGCCATCGATGGTCTCGACGACCAGCTCGTCGATGCCGAGATCGACAGCCTGCCGGCACCGCAGGCGCCCGTCCTGCGCAGTGGCATGGCGCGTTTCGTGCTCGGCGCGAGCCTGGTGCTGATCGCCTTCAATCTCAGGCCGATCTTTTCCAGCCTCTCCGTGCTGTTGCCGGAGGTGATGCAGGCAACTGGCTTGTCGGCCGCCGGCGCCAGCCTGTTGACGACGCTGCCGGTGCTCTGCCTCGGCCTGTTTGCGCCGCTGGCACCAAAGCTGGCGCAGCGCTTCGGCGCCGAGCGCACGCTGCTGTTTGCGCTGGCGCTGCTAGCCCTTGGCACTCTCCTTCGTGGCCTCGGCACCGTGCCGCTGCTGTTCATCGCGAGCTTCATGGCCGGCGCCGCAATCGCCATCGGTAACGTGCTCTTGCCCGGGCTGGTCAAGCGCGACTTCCCCGACAAGGCGGCGATGATGACCGGGCTCTATACGATGGCGCTTTGCGCTGGTGCAGCTTCGGCCTCGGGGCTGACACTGCCCATCGAGCACAAGATTACCGGCTCCTGGTCCGGCGCGCTCGCCGCCTGGGCGGTTCCTGCCTTCATCGTGCTGCTGATCTGGACACCGCAGGCGCTCGGCAGCCGCAGGCAGGCAAGCCAAAGCGGCTTCCGCGTCGTTGGCCTGTGGCGCGACCGGCTGGCCTGGCAGGTCACTTTGTTCATGGGGCTGCAGTCGGCGCTCGCCTATTGCGTCTTCGGCTGGCTGGCGCCGATCCTGCGCGAGCGCGGCTTCGATGCAACGACCGCGGGCGCGATCGTGTCGCTTTCGGTCATGGCGCAGGTGGTGACCTGCCTTGCCGTGCCCTCGATCGCCATCCGCCGCAAGGACCAGCGCGGCGTCAATGTGGCGCTCGTCGTGGCAGCGGTGGTTGCATTGCTCGGCATCCTGTTTGCTCCGACCTCGACGATCCTGTTTTGGTCTGTGTTGCAAGGCATCGGCCAGGGCGGGCTGATTGCGGCTGCCATGACGCTGATCGTACTGCGCTCGCCGGATGCCCATGTCGCGGCCCATCTCTCGGGCATGGCGCAGGGCGTGGGCTACACGCTGGCGGCCGTCGGTCCGCTGCTGGTCGGGCTGATCCGCAACTGGACCGGCAGCTTCGCCGCCTCTTCGGTGCTGTTCGTGGCCCTTGGCCTTGGCGTCGCGATCACGGGACTGGGTGCGGGCAGGGCGCTGCATGTCGGCGCGCGCACGGAGCGGGTCGACGCTGCCTGAGCTTGTCTGGCGGGCCGAAGTCCCTATGTTCGCGACGGGACAGACAGAAGGAGCCTTGCCATGCCGACCAAGCGCGAGATCGAGATCAGGACGGCGGATGGCGTCTGCAGGGCCGGGCTGTTCGGAGCTGCCACGGCGAAAGCCGGTGTGATCCTCTATATGGATGCCTTCGGTCCGCGCCCAGCGCTGGACGAGATGGCCGAACGGCTGGGCAGCCACGGTTACGCGGTGCTGGTGCCCGACCTGTTCTATCGTGCAGGCGCCTATGGTCCGTTCGACGCCAAGACGGCCTTCGTCGAGGAGAAGACGCGGACCGAGTTGCGTGCCCTGATCGGCGGCACGACACAGGAGATGACCGCACGCGACACGGGCTCCTTCATCGACGCGTTGGCAAAGGCCGGCACGACAGGCCCGATTGGCACTGTCGGCTATTGCATGGGCGGCTCGCGTGCGCTGAACGCCGCCGCTGCCCATCCGGGTCGCATCGTGGCCGCGGCAAGCTTCCATGGCGGCAATCTGGCCAGCGATGCGCCCGATAGCCCGCACCGCAGCGCGGCAAAGATCAAGGCGCGCGTCTATGTCGGCTCTGCCGGTGTCGACGGCAGCTTCCCGCCGGAACAGTCGGCAATCCTGGCCGAGAGCCTGCGCACTGCCGGCGTCGACCACATTCTCGAAAACTATGTCGGCATGGGCCATGGCTGGTGCGTATCCGACCACGGCGTCTACGATGCCGCCGGCGCCGAACGCCACTGGAAGCGGCTGACGGCGTTATTTGAGGAAACGCTGGCGTAACTTCCAACTTTGCCTTCCCGACAGCTTCGGCTATCAGGCACCGAACAGCTTGATCCGACAAACAGGGTTCGCGCGCCGCCAAGGCGCTGACGGGCCAGCGGGAACACTCCGGAATGCAGTCCTTTGATGTCGTGGTGATCGGCGCCGGCGCGGCCGGCATGATGTGCGCCGTGGAAGCCGGCAAGCGCGGCCGCTCGGTGCTGGTCGTCGATCACGCTTCGGCGCCCGGCGAAAAGATCCGGATTTCCGGCGGCGGGCGCTGCAACTTCACCAACATCCACGCCAGCCCGAAGAATTTTCTGTCGCAGAACCCGCATTTCTGCATCTCGGCGCTGAGCCGCTACACCCAGCGCAATTTCATCGGCCTCGTCGAGCGCTACGGCATCGCCTATCACGAGAAGACGCTTGGCCAGCTGTTCTGCGACGGCTCGGCACGCCAGATCATCGATATGATGGTCGAGGAAATGCAGCAAAACAGCGCCGAGCTGAGGCTGTCGACCACGGTCGAGGACATCAGCAGGACCGTCGACGGGTTCGAGCTGTTTGTCTCCGGCAGCCGGATGGCGTGCAAGTCGCTGGTGGTCGCCTGTGGCGGCAAGTCGATCCCCAAGATGGGAGCGACCGGCTTCGGCTACGAGATTGCTGCGCAGTTCGGGCTGCCTGTCGTCGAGACGCGGCCAGCGCTGGTGCCGCTGACCTTCGACGCCAACACCTTGCAGAAATTGACGCCGCTTGCCGGCATCGCCGTCGATGCCGACGTTGCCTGCGGCAAGACCAGCTTCTCCGAAGCCATGCTGTTCACCCACCGCGGCATCAGCGGGCCGTCGATCCTGCAGATCTCGTCCTACTGGCGCGAGGGCGACGAAATCGCGATCTCGATGCTGCCGGGCTCCGATGTCGCGGCGATCCTGCGCGAGGCCAAGCGCGCCAACGGGCGCCAGGCGGTGCAGACCGTTCTCGCCGCCTATTTGCCCAAGAAGCTGGCCCAGGCGATTGCCGAGCGGCTCGGCCTCAACGGCAATCTCGCCGATCTGAACGATACGCATCTGAAAGCTGTCGATGCCGCGGTGAATCAGTGGCGTATCAAGCCTGCCGGGTCCGAGGGTTATCGTACGGCGGAAGTGACGCTTGGCGGCGTCGACACCAAGTCGCTCGACCAGAAGACGATGCAGGTGAAATCGGTGCCGGGCCTGTTCTTCATCGGAGAGGTTGTCGATGTCACCGGCTGGCTCGGCGGCTACAATTTCCAGTGGGCATGGTCGTCGGGCTGGGCCGCTGGGCAGGCAGCCTGAAATTTTCTTTCCGCCACCCCAAGGATTGCCTCAAAGCTTTCGTCCAACGGACAAATGATGGCGATGATGCTGGACGAAAGCGAAGCCTCCGATGGCGATCTGATCGGACGAGCGCGCGATGGCGACAGGGCAGCTTTTGGCGAACTCGTCGAAAGGCATTACGGATTCGTCCATCGTGTCGCCTGGCGCTGGTGCGGCAACAGATCGGATGCCGAAGACATAGCGCAGGAGGTCTGTGCGCGGCTGGGTCGGGCCATTCGGGACTATCGCGGCGGTTCCGCCTTCACGACATGGCTCTATGCGATGACGCTAAATGCCGCGCGCGACATGCAGCGCAAATCGGCACGCGAGACGGCGAAGACCACCGCTTATGGCGTCCATGCGCTCGTTGCGGGCGATAGCGGGCCGGAAGCGGAAGATCCAGCCGAACGAATGTGGGCGGCGGTCAGGCAGTTGCCGGACAAGCAGCGCGACGCAATCCTTCTCGTCTACGGCGAAGGGCTAAGCCATGCGGCGGCGGCTGATGCCATGGCGATCGCCGAGGCCACCGTGTCCTGGCACATCCATGAAGCGAAGAAACGGCTGAAGCTGCTGATGCGCTCGGCCGGGGAAGAGTGACCATGGTCGACGACAACGAACTCGACATGTTGCGCAACATTCCGACGCCCGCGCCGAGCGCGGACGCCAAGGCGCGCGCGCTTGCGGCGGCGATGGCTGCCTACGATCTCGAAAAAAATCCCGCAGCCGCCCAAGGAACTGAAAAGGTCGATCGTCTCACCGAACGAGCACGAAAGCTCTGGAGAGACATCATGCAAAAGAAGCTGATTGCAGCGCCGGCCCTTGCCGGTCTCGTTGCCCTGCCGATCGCCGGCTATGCCACATTCTACCTGATGGAGGGCTCGCCATTCAATTTTGGCGCGGATCAGGAGATCGCAGAGGCACCTTCCGGGCGCTTGAAGGAAGCGCCTGTTGCCGAGCTGAGGAAGACCGATTCAGGTGCGGCGCAGACCGCGCCGGCCAAGCCGTTGGCTGCTGCCTCGCAGGCGGCCAAGGCCGAGGCAAAGGCGGCAGCCGATGTCATGAACGAGGCGGCGCCCGCCATGCCGGCGCCGGAGGCGCTGACGGATGCCGCATCTGAAATGAGCCGCATGTCCGCGCCGACGCTGACAACCCAGCTTCAGGGCGTGATCGCGCCATCCGACATGCCGATGGCCCCGCCAGAAAACCGCGATCGCGTCGAGGATTTCAAGACCAACCCGGTGCGTTCGGCGCTCGAGGATCCGGTCTCGACCTTCTCCATCGATGTCGACACGGCCTCCTATTCCTTCGCCCGCCGTTTGTTGAAGGAAGGGGTTCTGCCGCAGGCCGACACGGTGCGTGTCGAGGAGATGATCAACTACTTCCCCTATGACTGGAAGGGACCCGAGGCGATCACCACGCCATTCAACACCACCGTCAGCGTCATGCCGACGCCGTGGAACGAGCACACCAAGCTGATGCACGTTGCGATCAAGGGCTATGACGTCAAGCCGATCGAGCAGCCGAAGGCCAATCTGGTGTTCCTGATCGACGTGTCGGGCTCGATGGACGAGCCGGACAAGCTGCCGTTGCTGCGCTCGGCCTTCCGCCTCCTGGTCAACAAGCTCAATGCCGACGACACGGTTTCGATCGTCACCTATGCCGGCAACGCGGGCACCGTGCTCGAACCGACCAAGGCGTCGGACCGGGAAAAGATCCTGTCGGCCATCGACACGCTGGCGCCTGGTGGCTCGACCGCCGGCGAGGCGGGCATCCGCGAGGCCTACCGGCTCGCCCAAAAATCCTTCGTCAAGGATGGCATCAACCGTGTGATGCTGGCGACCGACGGCGACTTCAATGTCGGCCAGACCGATGACGACGAACTCAAGCGGCTGATCGAGGGCAAGCGCAAGTCGGGCGTGTTCCTGTCGGTGTTCGGCTTCGGCCGCGGCAATCTCAACGACCAGATGATGCAGACCATCGCCCAGAACGGCAACGGCACGGCGGCTTATATCGACACGCTGGCCGAAGCCGAGAAGGTGCTGGTGCAGGATGCCTCCTCGACGCTGTTCCCGATTGCCAAGGACGTGAAGATACAGGTCGAGTTCAATCCGGCTGCCGTCGCCGAATATCGACTCATCGGCTACGAGACCCGCGCGCTCAATCGCGAGGATTTCAACAACGATCGCGTCGATGCCGGCGAGATCGGCTCCGGCCATTCGGTGACGGCGATCTACGAGATCACGCCCAAGGATAGCCCTTCGCTGGCGATGGACCCGCTGCGCTACGGCCAGGCTTCGACAGGCAATGGCGGCGTCGCCAACGCCGACGAGTATGCTTTCGTGAAGATCCGCTACAAGGCGCCGGACGGCGACGTGAGCAAGCTGATCACCACGCCGGTGACGAAGACGAACGAAGTCGCGAGCTTCGACGGCGCCGGCACTGACCAGCGTTTCTCGGTGGCGGTTGCGGCCTTCGGCCAGAAACTGCGCGACGAGGACGCGACCGCCAAGTTCGGCTTCGATCGGATCGCCGAGATCGCCTCGGCGGCGCGAGGTGCCGACCCCTATGGCTATCGCGCCGAATTCCTGTCGCTGGTGCGGCTGGCATCGTCGCTCCAGGGCAACAAGCAGTAGGGCAACAGGCAAGGGCAGGTGGGCCGGCTGGCGGAAAGGGGGCTTTCCGCCAGCCGTTCTTTTGTGATCTCTAGGCGTCCACCCGAAAAACGCTGGGGTGGTGTTTCGGAGACTAGTGATGGCCGACCGGCAACTGGACGAATGGGATATTGCGCATGGCGGGCTGCGCTCGCTGTCGTCGCGCGAGATCAAGGTTTTCTGGGACGGTTATCTCGCCCGCCGCAACGATCCCAGGATACGCCATGGCAGCCTCTATTCGCGCTGGCGGCATGTCGCCGACGATCTGGTTGTTTCGCTCTATCTGACCAATCGCAGCGTCGGGCTGTTCGTCAGGGGGCAACGCGGCGAGGGTTATGCCACCACCGTCAACCGGCTGTCTGCCTTCGAGCCCGCATTGGGCAAGGCGCTGGGCGTCAGCCTGCGCGGCGAATACGCGCTCTGCTACTTGTCCAACCATCCGGTCGCGATGATCGATCCGGCCAACTGGCTGCAGGCTTACGAGTGGCTGGAACGGCAGGAAAAGCACTTCAGTCATGTTCTGAGCGACATGGTTGTCGGCGCTTAGGCGCCGGACGGAGCGAAATTCCGTTCCGGCGCCGTCGTCCTGCAAGAGCATTTCGATCCAGCCGTAAGTGGCTGAAACAAGCTGAAATCGAATTTCAATCGGACTGGCGAGGGTGCTCCCTTCCGGGCTGTTTCCGCACGCGTTCGCGGCGCGGCGCGAAAATTCCTTACGTTCTATCTTGCAAAAGATATATCTTTGAATAGATATAGCGACATGAAGCAAACATCCTGGAGAGGTACTCACATGTTCAACCACCCAAGTTTCAACGATCGTTGCCGTGGAGAATGGTCCATGTCGGGCCAGAATGAAGGCGGCAGGGGCGGCGGCCGGCATGGCCGTGGTGGCCCCTTCGGCCGTCATCGTGGCGGTCCTTTCGGCGGCCGCGGCCCGCGCATGTTCGATCCCGGCGCGCTGCGCCTGGTCGTGCTCGGCCTGATTGCCGAAGAGCCGCGCCACGGCTACGACATCATCAAGGCGCTGGAGGCCAAGTTCCAGGGCGCCTACAGCCCGAGCCCGGGCGCGATCTATCCGATGCTGCAGATGCTGGAAGAGGCGGACCTCGTCGTCTCCGTCGCCAATGGCAACAAGAAGCTCTATTCGATCACCGAAGCGGGCCAGGCCTATCTCGACGAAAACGCCGCCGAACTGGCTAAGATCAACGGTCAGATCGATGAAAACTCGACGCAGGTCAGTGGCGTTGCCCTCGGCGACGAGGTCAAGGCGCTGAACTTCGCCGTGTTCAGCCGGCTGCGCAGCGGCTCGCTGACGGCCGCACAGGCCGAGAAGGCACGCGAAATCCTGAAGAAGGCACGTCGCGACCTCGAAGACCTCTGATTCCCCGAGGCCTTGAAACGTCCGGAGCTCCCGCCGCAAGGCGGGAGCTTTTTCTGTGTAAAACCTAACAAATGGCCAGATTTGCGGGCCGCTTCCGACAATTTGAATCAAAGGCCAAACCGCCCCGGAACCCGATCGCAACGATCCCCGGCTAATACAGCCACGGGTGAACAAGGGATGGTTTGAGAATGCTGGTTGGACGTGTGATGGCGGGTGCGGTTTCGATTGCTCGCACCGCCGATGCCTTGGCGATGCCGACCCGGCCAGAAGCTGCCAACCGCAATAGTGAATCCGTGGCAGATGCTGCGGCACAGGCTCCAGCGCCCGCCATCAGCAGCCACATCTACGTGCCCGCCAAGCCTGTCCATCAGGCACAGCACATCACCGCCCAGGGTTCCTCGCGTTCACGCATGAGCGATGTCGACGACGCCCACCGCACGGCATGGTCGGCGCTCAACAACGAGCGCTTCCGGCTGGCGATGGAAAAGTTGGGCGATGTGCGCACATCGGACGCCGTGATGATGATGCGTCCGGTCGAAGGCGCGGGCACCGACATCAGGTCGGCACTCGCGCGCTACGAAGAAAACAGCTGACGGGGCAGCAGCCTTAGCCGCGGCGACGGCGTTCGCGGCGGCCTTCGCTGGTTTCGGCAGTGTTCGGCGCTGCAAGCTTGTTGCGCATCGGGCCGATGCGTTCGACGATCGCCTCGACGGTCGGACGCACGTCCTTCTTGTGGGCGTCGAGCGCCTTGCGCATGGCGGCCAGATGCTCGAACGAGGTGCCGCAGCAGCCGCCGATGATCCTGGCGCCGCCATCGACAGCGAGGCGGACATAGTCGGACATCAGTTCCGGCGTACCCGAGTAGTGGATCTCGGTGCCGCGGAATTCCGGGATGCCGCAATTGCCCTTGATGATGATGGTCGCATCCGGCTTGGCGTCGCTCATGTCGAGCAGCGAGGCCAGAATGTCGGAAGCGCCGACACCGCAATTGGCACCGACGCCGAGCGGCGTCTCGGCAAGGCCGTCGACGACGCCGTGGATGTCCTTGGGCAGCAGGCCCATCATGGTGCGGCCGGCGGTGTCGAACGAGCCGGTATAGGTGTAGGGCAGGCCGACGCGGATCGCAGCTTCCGCCGCCGCACGGATTTCGTCCGGCGCGGACATCGTTTCGATCCATGCGACCTCGGCGCCGCCGGCCTTGAGGCCTTCGATCTGTTCGGCGAAGGCATCGACCGCCTCGTCATAGGTCATGGCGCCGAGCGGAACCAGAAGCTCGCCGGTCGGGCCGACGGAGCCGGCGACCACAACCTTGCGGCCGGCCTTGTCGGCGACGGCACGGGCGATTTCGGCAGCACGCTTGTTGAGTTCGTGCACGCGATCCTGGGCGTGATGCAGCTTGAGCCGGTGACGCGTGCCGCCAAACGAGTTGGTGAGGATGATGTCGGCGCCAGCCTCGACGAACTTCTGGTGCAGCGTCGAAATCTTCTCGGGTGCGCTTTCATTCCACAGCTCGGGTGCTTCGCCGGCCTCGAGGCCCATGGCAAACAGGTTGGTGCCGGTCGCGCCATCGGCGAGCAGCACGCCCTTTTCGGCCAGCAGGGCATCGATCGGATTGGTCGTCATCGCAGCGACTTTCATATCAGGAGATTGGATAAGGATATAAAGAAGTCTTTATGTCTAGTCAACGCGTTTGCAGGGCCGGCCATGCTGCCGGCGTCACCTCGACCGCGATCTCGGTGCAGACGCCGCCATTGGTCGGATAGTGTTCGACCGAACATGCCGTGACGACGAGCAGCAGGTCGCATTCGGCGCGCAAAGTGACGTAGCCGCCCGGCGGATTGATCGAGGCGAAGACGTCAATGCTGCCATCGGGCTGCGGCAGCGAGTTCTGGAAAAGGTCGACCGGGTCCGGTGTGAAGGGCAAGGCGAGCCCTTCCGAGGCAAGTGCCTTGTGCAGATTGTCCTGGCAACTGGGATGCTCGTCGAAGCCGGCGCGGACATAAAGCGCGTGGTTGCAGGCGGGGTAGAGCATGTCGTGCGGGCCGGGCGAGGCGTCCTCGACCAGGGTCAGCAATTTGTTTCCCGTCGTGCCGTAGAAATATTCGCCTGTCTTGGGAAACAGCCGCTCGCCGATATCACGGGTGTTGGAAGTGCTCAGCCAGTCCTTCATGTCAGGCGTGAACGCCCAGAGGTCGGCCACTTGCTGGCCCTTGATGTCGATGATGCGGACCAGGTCGCCGCTGGAAACGCGGATGGAACGGCCCGACTGGGCAGGTATGACGACACGCTTCTGATCTGGCATGGGTTTCCTCAGGGATCGCGACGCACGCTGCCGTATCGCAGCGGCAAATTCAACCTGAGCGCTAGTCAGCCCCAACTGGCGGGGAACGACGCCACCGCCAGCCGCCGCGCGAAGGCCGCGGTCTCGTGGGCGTTGATGTCGGCGGCACGGATCAGATTGTCGAAATGGCGGGTCAGCGTCCTGATCGGGTCGGTGGCATAGAGCACAAGGTACATGTCGCCGACATAGATCGCCGCGCGGGAATGGCCGAAGATCGTGTAGGGCACGGAATAGCGCATGCGGCCGTCATACAGGAACAGCCGGAATGTCGGGTAGAGATCGTCGAGCAGGTCGGCCATGTGGCGGAGCTGCTGCTTGCGGTCCTTGTCTGGAAAACCCGACCAGACGCCAAGGCCACGCGCGAAAATCTCGAGCGTGTGGCGCGGCATGCAGACTTCCATGTCGGTTTCGGGCCTACGGTTGTAATCGATACGATATTGCGTCTCGCCGGCCTGGCTCTCGCGGCTCTTGTTGGAGATGCCGGCCTCGTAGTCGATGAGCGTTTCGGTGCGCAGCAGATCGGGGATACCGGCGGGCACGTAGCGGATCTTGGTGCCGGCGGCCTCGGCATGCCATTTGGCGATCAGCGTGCGTTCGAAACCGCCCGATGCCTCCTCGATCTCGAGGCTTTCGCGGATCTCGCCCGTCACGCCTTCGTCCTGACTGAGGCCAAGCAGCCAGTCGAGCGAAACCTTGTGAGCGGATGCGATTGTCAGCAGGGTTTCGGCGCGCGGCAGCCTTATCGTTGCCCCCGAAAGCAACTGCGACAGCGCCGAGCGGTCGATGCCGACAGATGTGGCAAAGGCCGACTGATTGAGGCCGGAGCGTTGTACCAACGCCTTGAGGCGCTCCCGGAAAACTTCGGATAGATCGCGTTTGTCCATGGCCTGCCCAAAGGTGGAATGGTTTTGCGGAACGCACGCAAGTCGCCCGCGGAAAATAGATTCATCTTCCGGTTTGTTTACTAAGTGTAACACTTGCGGCTTAAGCAGCGCAATGTAAACAATCTGTGCGCATTGTCTCGTTGCAGAAACGCAAGCCTACTGACAGCATTATGTCAGGAATCATTGAGTTCCAGGCACGTAAGGACAGCAGGCAGCAGCATGGCAAAGCGAGGAAACAAACGTGGCACGACCACCGGGGTCGAATGGCCGACGGTGTTTCTGATCGCCGCCTGCTACGGCGCCTGGCTGGTGGCGGGCTTGCTGGTCTGGCCGAGCTATCCGATTGCAGCGCTGTTGCTGATGGTGCTGGTGGTGGCACTACAGTCGTCGCTGATGCATGAGGTGCTGCACGGCCACCCGACCCGCAACGCGCGCATCAACGAAGCGCTGGTTTCTCTCCCCATCGGTCTGCTTTGGCCCTATCGCCGCTTCAAGACCATCCACCTGCGCCACCACGCCGACGAGAAGCTGACCGACCCATTCGACGACCCCGAGAGCTACTACCGTGCGCTTTGGCAGCATGACGACCTGCCCGAGGCGATGAAGCTGGTGCTCAGGATCAACAACACCATGGCCGGTCGTTTCGTGCTCGGACCGCTGCTGTCCTGCATCGGCTTTTTCATCGACGACGCCAAGGCGATTGCAGCAGGCGACAAGGCAGTCCGCACCGCCTGGCTGCTGCACGCGGCGGGGCTGGCCATCGTCCTGCCGGTTATCCAGTTCGGATTCGGCCTGCCGCTCTGGCTCTACATTCTGGTGCCGGTCTGGTTCGGCCATTCGCTGATCTCGATCCGCACCTTTGCCGAGCATCAATGGTCGGAGCATCCGGAAGGGCGCACCGTCATCGTCGAACGCTCGCCGCTTTCGATCCTGTTCCTCAACAACAACCTGCATTTCGTTCACCACAAGAGCCCGAGCGTCGCCTGGTACAAGCTGCCGGAACTGTTTCGCGCGCGCCGTGAAGAATGGCTTCGGATGAACAAGGGCTATGCCTACCCGAACTATTTCGCGCTGGTCAAAGCCTATGCCTTCCGCGCCAAGGAACCGGTGTGTCACCCGGCGCTGCGCCGCGCGCCCGAGCCGGGCAGGGCGTTCGTGCCGCGCGTCAGGGCGCGCAACGTCAATGGGCTGGGCACAGCGCCTGTGCCTGCTGAGCCGCCGAAGGAATGATCCTTCCAGAGCTTGCCAAATCCCGCGCTCGAGCCTGAAATGATGCAATGAGCGACTTCATCGCCGCACTGCCCATGTATGACTGGCCCGAGATGCACGACGAGGTCGATGCGCAATGGGCAAGGCTGCGAACGGCGTTCCGTCAGCTTGGTCTGGACGCGCCGGAACGCCTTGTCAGGCGCAACACCGATCTGCCGGCGGTTCCAGGTGGTATTCGCGACGCATCGGGTGCGGTGATCGCGCCGGACCCGGCTACGCTGCCGCCCGAAGAATTCGACCTGCCGACGCTGTGGCGGCATCCCCAATTGCTGTTCGGCCAGACCTGCTGGGGGCCGATGGAAAGCACGGGCCTTGCGGCTCAGGTCAAGGTGATCGGCCAGCCGAACTATGAGGGCATCGAAGGCGGTCGTGGCGAACTCTATTCCAGCGCCATCGTCGTGCGGCGCGGATCCGTGACCGCCGACCATGCGCATGCGCCTGATGGCGACGCGCCGCTCATTCCGCTCGATCTGATCCGTGACAAGCGCCTTGCCTTCAACAGCCACGATTCGATGTCGGGTTTCATCGGTATCTCGCGTGATCTTGCCGCTATGGGCGAGGGGTTGCGGATTTTTTCCGAACGCATCGAAAGCGGCGGCCATCGCGCATCGATCATTGCGATTGCCGAAGGTCGGGCCGACGTGGCGGCCATCGATTGCCAGAGCTGGGCGCTGGCGCAGCGCTTCGAGCCAGCTGCCCGGGACGTCGTGGTCATCGGCTGGACAGCAAAACGCAAGGGCTTGCCTTACATCACCGGGCCAAACACGCCGCCCGTTTCGGTGACGTTGCTGAACCTGGCGCTGAGCTAGGCCGCCGCGCATTGAACAAAGCGGGCGGCCTGAACCGCCCGCTCTGCCTCGCTTGTTTGGGCCTATTCGGACGGAACGCCCTTTTCCCATTTCGTCCAATCGCTGGTGACCGCATCTGCAAAGGCGGCGCCGACACGATAGGCGTTGGTGGCTGCCGGGCCAAAGCCGCCCGACTTGGCACTCAGCGAATCGATGGGGCTCATGCCGGCGGGTTCGCGATCGAAGTTTGATGCCGTGCGCAGCAAGGCGATACGGTCGAAATCGAGCAGGCCGGCATCGGCGCCGCGCCGCAGCGCGGTCAGCGAGGCGTTGTCTTCCATCTGGGTCGTGCAATAGTTGCCCTTGCCCTCGGTCAGCAACGATACCCAATCGCCCATGCTTTTGGCCGTCATTGAGCCGTGCCAGTAGGTGTCGGTGGACAGCGTGTCACAGATGCTGACCTCAGGGGCGGCGTTGCCGGGCGCTGTCGCGTAGGCCACGCGATAGGCCTTCGCTTCGGGGCTGTCGGCAAGTTCGACGCTCTTTGTCAGGGCAAATGCCTTCTGCAGAAGCTGTTCGTTGAGCTGGTAAACCTCGGTTGCCGATCCCCAGCTTGGCTTTTCGCCGGGGCGCTTGGCGCCCAGCCCGACCACGCCATCAGGCCAGTCGGCGGGAATCTGGCGCGGATCGATTTCGTGGCGCAGGCCGGCATCGATGGCATAACGTGCCCAATGTGCCGAACCAAGCGTGCCATCGCTGGGATCGACGCCGGCAATGCCGGCGATCACGATGTAGCTCTGCTTGAGGTCGACAAGGCCGCTGTAGACGAGCGCTGAAACCGAGCTCGCCGCGTTGGCATAACCCATCGCCGTCGTCATGACGCACAGGCCGGCAGCGTCGCAGGCAAGTTCCGGATATTCCTTGGCGAAGCCCGGAATTGTCAGTCTGGTCTCCAGCTTGCGGCCCTCGAGCCATGGTTTTGCCTCGCCTCCGAACATCGTTATGACCAGCACTTTGGGGGCCAGCGGCTGTGCCGACGCCATTGATGCGTTCGAGGCGAGACCGCCGGCCAGGGCGAGGGCCGAAAGGCCAATCCGATAGAAGTGCGTCATATGCGATCCGATCTGATAAAGAAAAACGGCGCCGTTTCAGGCCCGTTTTCACTATCGGTGCAGCTTGCCGCGGAAGCCACTCGCCAACGCTCCTGTCCACATCAAATCCGGCAGGCCAGTGATCTTGCGCCCTCGCAGTAAAGTCGCCGGCGAGCCATTTCGGCTGTCGATCAACTGTTCTTCGCCGATGGAAGATCTTGAACAGGAAGCCGGGGCCTTGGGTGCCTAGCCGAGCAGGCGCTTGTCGAGCGGGTAACTCGACAGTTGCTCGTATCCGCTTTCCGTAATCAGGATCTGCTCTTCGATCTTGACACCCTCATGCCCGCCGAGGCGGCCGATATAGCTCTCGACGCAGACCACCATGCCGGGCTCGAGCACGCCGTCCGGCGTATCGGCCGTCCAGTCGGAGGCGTGGGGCAGGGTGGGATATTCGTCGGCCAGGCCCACGCCGTGAAACAGCACGCCGTAACGCGCCGGGAAGCAGTCGGGCGGCGGCACGGCAGCGCGTTCCACCAGTTCGCGGAAGCCGAGGCCGGGCCTGAGCAGCGCCGTATTGTGGGCGATCTGTTCGGCGGCGATCCTATAGAGGTCACGCTGTTCGTCGGTGGGCTCGCCGTCGCCGCACAGCCAGGTGCGCGACAGGTCGGCGCAGAAGCCGTAGGGCCCGATGAGGTCGGTGTCGAAGGCGACGAGATCGCCTGCCTCGACCACGCGCGACGAGCACTCCTGGAACCACGGATTGGTGCGCGGTCCCGATGCCAGGAGCCGTGTTTCGATCCATTCGCCGCCGCGGGCGATGTTGCCGCGATGCAGTTCGGCCCAGAGTTCGTTCTCGGAGATGCCCGGCCGGAGCGCCGCTTCCATCTCGCCCATCGCCGCCTCGCAGGCGACGATCGAACGGCGCATGCAGAGGATTTCGTCAGGCGACTTGATCAGCCGGGCGTTCTCCATCACCGCCTCGCCATTGCCGACCGAAATGCCAAGCCGTGCCAGCGCGTCGACGCCCTCATGGTCGAGATGGTCGACGGCAATGCGCCTGATGCCACCGCCGTGCTGGCGAACGACATCGGCGATGCCTTGCGCCCAGCGCTCGACTTTCATGTCAGTCAGTTCGCCGCTGTAGAGATACATCCACGACACTGCCGGGCGAACCTCGTCGACGACGCCGGAATGATCGGACAGGTGCTCGCAGGAAAAATAGTCGAACAGCACCACCGGGCCGTCGGTGGCGACGAAACAGTGACGGGTCGGGTTGTGCGCCACCCACAGCTGCATGTTGGTCGAGTCGGTGGCATAGCGGATGTTGACGGGATCGTAGAGCAGGGCGCCGGCATAACCATGCCGCGCGAGCTCGGTGCGGATGCGCTCCAGCCGGTATTTTCGCAGGGCCGGCATGTCGGGCACTGCGATGCCGGCTGCCGCCCATTCGGCCTCGGCCTGCGCTCCATAACCCAGAACGTGCTGGTTGAGCCCAGCCGCCTTGGTGCGTGCCTGCTCGCGCAAATCGTCCACGGAGCCCGGCTCGAACGGCATGATCTTGCGGTGGCGGCCGAAGTTGCCTTTTGCAGGGGTATCCATCAGCAATGCCTCGCCAATATCCGAACTTGGCGTTCTTGCGCGCCCCTCTCTGTCCTGCCGGACATCTCCCCCACAAGGGGGGAGATCAGCAGCTGAGGGCTTGGCCCTGCTTCTGGACCGGTGACGGTTGTGCGAGGCAGGCCGGACAGCCAATCTCCCCCCTTTGTGGGGGAGATGTCCGGCAGGACAGAGGGGGCAACGTAGAGCATGTGCGTTCCCAGTCTCTTGCTTGGAGCGGAACTAACCCCGCATCTTGTCGCCGCTCGGATCGAAAGGCGGCTCGACATTGATGCGGGCGGGGCGGCGGTGGCCGAGGATCTCGATCTCGAACAGACCTTCCGCCTCGTTTTCGGCAAGCGCTGCGGGCACGTAGCCCTGGGCCATCGACTTCTGGACATAATGGGCATAGCCGCCCGACGTCACCCAGCCGACCACACGCCAGTCGCCGTCGACGATGCCGCGCACGGCGGATGCGCCGGTGGCAGCGTCCGAACCGCGCACTTCCTTGCCTGTCTCATCGAAGCGCGGCGCGCCATAGCCGTGCGGCTTTTCGATCGTGCCGAAATCCTTGGCGCCGACCTTGGCCCAGATCGGCTCATCGCCCATCACGTCGGCGTCCTGCGCGTCGACATAGAACGAGACACGGCGCAACTTTGGCCCCTCGGCGTGCTCCTTGGCGGCTGCCTCGCGGCCGATGAAGTCGTTCTTTTCAAGCTTGATGAAGCGCTCCATCGAACCCTCGAACGGCCCATAGATCGGGCGAAGCTCGCGAAACCAGGTCGGGAAGTTCTTTTCGAGGCGCATGGACAAAAGCGCCCGCATGCCGAAATCGACGATGCCGAACTCTTCGCCGGCGTCCTTGATCGCCTTGTAGACGAGGCGCTGGTAGGCCGGTGCCATCCAGATCTCGTAGCCGAGGTCGCCGGTATAGGTGATGCGGTTGACCATGCAGGGCGCACCGCCGACGGCCATCTCGCGAAAATCCATGAAGCGGAAGGCCTTGCTGGAGACGTCCTCGTCGACCAGCTTGGCCAGCAGCGCCTGCGACTTCGGGCCTGCAATCGACAGGCCGACGAGCGTCTGGTCGAAGCGGTGGATGCGCACCGATCCGTCCTTGGGCAGGTGCTGTTCGAACCAGCGCATGTGATACTTCTGCGCCGCCGACGAGCCCCAGATCATGAACTTGTCGTCGCCTGATTTGGCAATGGTGAAGTCGCCGATGAGCCGGCCGAACTCGTTCAGCATCGGCGTCAGCACGATGCGGCCCTTCTTCGGCATGCGGTTGGTCATCAGCCGGTTGAGGAAATCCTCTGATGCCGGGCCCGACACTTCGTACTTGGCGAAATTGGCGATCTCGGTCACGCCGACGCGGTCGCGGGTCACACGAACCTCATTGCCGATATGCTCGAAATCGTTGGAGCGGTGGAAGGAGACGATGTCCTTGGGCTCGGTTCCCTCAGGCGCGAACCACAGCGGTGTTTCCAGGCCCCAGCTGTCGCCCATGACGGCGTTGTTGGCGACCATGGTGTCGTAGAGCGGGGTGGTCTGGGCCGGCCTGGCGGCGGGCAGTTCTTCATTCGGAAAACGGATCGAGAAGCGGCGCGAGTAGTTTTCGCGCACCTTGGCGTTGGTGTAGCGCAGGCTGGCCCATTCGCCCCAGCGCGCGACATCCATGCCCCAGACGTCGAAGCCCGGGTCGCCGTTGACCATCCAGTTCGACAGAGCGAGGCCGACACCGCCGCCCTGGCTGAAGCCGGCCATGACGCCACAGGCGACCCAATAATTGGTGAGACCCTGTACCGGGCCGACCAGTGGGTTGCCGTCGGGCGCAAAGGTGAAGGGGCCGTTGATGACCTGCTTGATGCCGGCATTGGCGATGCCGGGGAAATGCTGGAAGCCGATCTCCAGCGACGGCGCGATGCGGTCGAGGTCGGGCGCGAGCAATTCGTGGCCGAAATCCCACGGCGTGTTGACAGGCGACCAGGGCTTGCAGGCCTTCTCATAGGTGCCGAGCAGGATGCCGTTGCGCTCCTGGCGCGTGTAGATCTCGCCCTTGAAATCGAGCACGCCGATCATTTCGCGGCCGGTTTCCTTGTTGAAGGCCTCGACCTCCGGCATCGGCTCGGTGAGCAGGTACATGTGCTCCATGGCCAGCACCGGCAGCTCGACGCCGACCATGCGGCCGACCTCGCGCGCCCACAGGCCGCCGCAGTTGACCACGTGCTCTGCCCTGACGGTGCCCTGCTCGGTGACGACGTTCCAGGTGCCGTCGGGATCCTGCGTCAGCTCCTTCACCGGGTTGCGCAGCACGATCTCGGCGCCGAGCTTCTTCGCTGCTTTGGCGTAGGCATGGGTCGTGCCTGACGGGTCGAGATGGCCTTCGACGGGATCCCACATCGCACCGACGAAATGCTTTTCGTCCATCAGCGGGAACATCTTCTTGGCTTCGGACGGCGTGATGAGTTCGGTATCCATGCCGAGATAGCGGCCCTTGGCATGGGCCAGGCGCAGGAAATCCATGCGCTCGGGGCTGTCGGCGAGCATCACGCCGCCGGTCAGGTGCAGCGAGCAGGACTGGCCGGAAATCTCCTCCAGCTCCTTGTAGAGCTGGACGGTGTAGGCCTGCAGCTTGGCGACGTTGGGGTCGCCGTTGAGCGTGTGGAAGCCGCCGGCGGCGTGCCAGGACGAGCCGGAGGTGAGCTCCGAGCGCTCGATCAGCATGATGTCGGTCCAGCCGGCGCGGGCGAGGTGATAGAGCACCGAGCAGCCCACAACGCCGCCGCCGATGACAACTGCTTTCACATGGGATTTCATCAGGTTATGTCCAGTTGTGCGTAAAGTGAATCAGGGAGTCGATGGCTCAGGCAGAAGCCACGCCTTCGATTTCCAGTAGCCAGGCTTCGTCGAAAATGCCGGCGATGATCACTGACATCGCGATCTTTCTGCTGCCGAGCACTTCCGCGCGGATGCGGCGGTTGTCGAGGGCATATGCGCGGCTGGAAAGGAAGATCGTGACCTTGACCAGATTGTCGAAGGTCATGCCGGCGGCATGCAGCTGTGCCTCGACATTCCGCCAAGCGAGCCAGCACTGGCTGTCGAAATCGTCGGGGACTGAACCATCCTTGGCGACCGGAATCTGGCCGCTGATGTAAAGCGTGCGCGAATTGTTCGTCACTTCGATCGCCTGGGCGTAACCGCCAGCGGGTAACGGAGCGTCTTGCGCGTTGATTTCTCGTCGTTGCATGGGAAACCGTCCTCAGAAGTCGGTGGGCGCGCCGCCTTCGGCCTTGCGCTTGTCGACGAAGGCGTTGAGCTCCTCGCGGATGGCGGGGTCCATCCAGGGCTCCTCGTAGGAGGCAAGGCGCTCCTTCCAGACGCGATTTGCCTTTTCTACCGCCGTTGGGCTGCCGGCCTCGGCCCAGGTCTCGAAATTGCGCCAGTCGGAGATGATGGGCGAATAGAAGGCATTCTTGTACCGCGACTGGGTGTGCGCGGTGCCGAAGAAGTGGCCGCCGGGGCCGACGTCGCGGATCGCGTCGACGGCGAGCGCGTCTTCCGACAGATCCAGCGGGGTCAGGAACTCGGCCACCATCTGCAGCATGTCGATGTCGAGGATCATCTTCTCATAGGAGCAGCGAAGGCCGCCCTCGAGCCATCCGGCACCGTGGAGCATGAAGTTGGCGCCGCCCTGGATCGCGCCCCACAAGGAGAAGACGCTCTCATAGGCTGCCTGGGCGTCAACGGCGTTGGCGGCGCAGACATTGGAGGTGCGGTAGGGGATGTTGTAGCGGCGGGCGAGCTGGCCGCCGACAAGCTGGGCCTTCATGTATTCGGGCGTGCCGAAGGCCGGGGCGCCCGACTTCATGTCGACATTGGAGGTGAAACCGCCATAGCCGACCGGCGCGCCCTTCCTGACCATCTGGGTGAAGGCGAGGCCCGAGAGCGCCTCGGCATTCTGCTGCACCAGGGCGCCGGCGATGGTGACGGGCGCCATCGCACCTGACAAGGTGAAGGGGGTGACGATCACCACCTGGCCCATCGACGACATCTGGATGATGCCTTCCATCATCGGCACGTCGAGCTTCAGCGGCGAGTTGGTGTTGATGATGGTGTAGACCGAGGGCTCCGCCATCATCTGCTCGCGGGAAATGCCGCGGGCGATGCGGGTGATCTCGATGCCGTCGACGTTGCGCTCCTTGCCGAGCGAATAGATGTGAAACACCTTGTCGGTCAAAGTCGCCAGATCGCGGATGCATTCGAGATGGCGGATCGAGGGGTGGATGTCCACCGGTTCGACAGGATAGCCGCCCGTCGTCTGCAGGATGTTGTGCATCTGGGCGAGCTTGAGGAAGTTGCGGTAGTCGGCCTGGTTGCCCGGGCGACGGCCACGATCGAGATCGGAACAGTTGGGCGCCGACGCCATCTGCGAAATGACGAGATTGTTGCCGCCGAAGCGCACATTGTGGGCCGGATTGCGGGCATGCAGGGTGAACTCGGCCGGTGCATGCGAGATCAACTCAAGGATCATGTCGGAATCGAAGCGGACACGCTCGGAGCCGTCGCGCACGTCGGCGCCATGCGCCTTCATGATGCGGCGTGCCTCGTCGTGCAGCACGTCGACGCCGATTTCCTTGAGCACCCGCAATGAGGCGAGGTGGATGGACTCCAGTTCGTCGTCGGAGATCAGCCTGGTCGGTGCAAACGGGATCTTGAGCTGGCGAAAAGGCGGCTGCTCGAATGCCTGGGCGCCGCCGGCGCGCTTGCCGGCACGACCGCCGCGTCGAGCGCGATCGGAGGCAGGAGCCTGTTCGGCTGTTTGCAGGGCCACGGTCATGGAATCCTCACGGCAAGCTTCAGTGTCGGGAGGCATAATGGACCGGGGCAGTGCTGCTCATTGCGGAGGTGGCGACAAGTAGCGCGAGGGAAACGACATCGTCGACGGGTGGGGTGAACCGTGGGGACTGCGACCGATTGGGACTGGACCGACGTTCTCCGTCGTGGTGAGGCATCCGGCACAGGGCGCATCATCTATAGGATCGCCGTCATTCGATTCTCCTGGTGACTGCTTTGACCTCTCCCGCTTCCACCGCCGCTGAACCGCCTCTCAGGTGGGCGCCGCTTGTCGGCGTCACCGCAGCACTTGCGATGTTTGGCGCAGCGCAAGGGCTGAGCTATCCGCTGTTTTCGCTGCTGATGCAGAAACAGGGCATGCCGCCGGCGATGATCGGCCTGTCGGCGGCGATGATGCCGCTGGGCCTGATCGCCTCCGCCGCCTTCGTGCCTGCGGCCGTGCGCCTCGTCGGGGCGAGAAACCTGGCGGTAGGCTGCTCGATCGCGGCTGCAATCTGCTTCCTGCTCATCGGCTATCTCCAGGACTGGTTCGCCTGGTTCGTCCTGCGCTTCATGATCGGTGTGGTCATCAACCCGCTCTACATCCTCGGCGAGGTGTGGGCGCTGTCGATGGCGCCACCTTCGCGGCGCGGACGCGTCATGGGCGTATTCAACACGCTGATGGGGGTCGGTTATGCCAGCGGGCCGCTGGTGCTGACCTTCGTCGGCACCGCAGGCTGGACGCCTTTCGTCATTGCAATCGTCGGCTTCCTCGCTTGTGCCACCGTCCTGCGCATCTTGTCGGACCTGTCGGGCTTCGAGGATGACGGCCAGTCCAAGGGGGGCGTGCTGGGCTTTGCGGCGCTTGCGCCGGCGCTGCTGTTTGCCGTGCTGGTTTCGGCGGCCAACCAGCAAAGCACCTATTCGCTGCTGCCGGTATTCGGCGCAGGCCACGGGCTGCCCGAAGCAATGCTTGCCGCGATGCTGACGGCACTGTCGATGGGCAACATCCTGCTGCAAATTCCGCTTGGCCTGATGGCGGAACGGGTCGGCGGCCGTGCCATGATCCTGTTTTGCGCCGCGGCGACGGCCATCTGCGCCGTGCTTTTGCCGCTGTTGATCGGGACGAGGCTGATCTGGCCCGTGCTCGTGGTGATGGGGGCCGTGGGCTACGGCGTCTACACCATGGCGCTGGTCGAGCTCGGCAACCGCTTCAACGGCAGTGTGCTCGTCGCCGGCAACGCGGCGTTTGCGCTGATGTGGGGCATGGGCGGCATTGTCGGGCCGCCAAGTTCGGGGCTGGTGATGCAGACTTTCGGGCCGATCGGGCTGCCGGTGGTGCTGGCGAGCCTCAATATCATGCTGCTCGCCTTCGCCCTCTATCGCGCGGCGTCACGGCGGCGGAGTGCTGGCTAGAAATCATGCGAAAGCTGCGCGACGGGCCGATCGGAACCGTCGCGCAGCAAAAGGTCAGTCGGCCTTGGCGATGTGCCAGACGCCGCCCTTGCCCTCGCCGGTGACGTCGCCGGCCTTCTTGTCCTGGACGAAGGTGTAGAGCGGTTTGCCTTCATAGGCCCACATCTTGGCGCCGTCGTCGCGGGTGACGACCGTCCATTCGCCTTCGTCCTTGGCGTCGGCCGCAGCCATCAGCGGCGGCCAGTTGACGGCGCAGTCGCCATTGCACGCCGACTTGCCGGCGCTGTCCTTGTCGTAGGTGTAGAGCGTCATGCCGTTGGCGTCGGTGTACATCTTGCCGCCGGCGCCTTCGGCGATCTTGGCCGGTTCGGCGGCGAAGGAGAGGGCTGAGCTCGCAAGCAGGAGGGCGAATGCGGACAGTACGGTCTTCATGATGGTTCTCCTTGGGTTGGCCGCAATATGCCGGCCACACAGGCAGTCAACGCTCGCCGTGGCCGATCTATTCCCGTCCTGAGGCGCAAGAGAGGATTTTTCCGGCGCTTGTGGAGTGGCGAAACGCCGGGTTAGAGTGTGGCATGCGCGCATTTCACGCCCATACCCCGACAGGGGACGCTGCATCGAAGCCGTCGCCGCGGACGCGGCACACCGAGCTTCTGCGGCTTTGCGCGCGCATTGGCTACTCGCCGCCGCTCGCCTGACCTCGAATCCGCCCCGGCACTTGCCGGATTGATTCAAGCGAAAGGCACAAGCCAATGACTTATCAGAATTATTCGCTGAAGCAGCTTCAGCAGATCGATGCCGCGCATCATCTCCACCCGTTCACCGATCACAAGGAACTGCGCGACGCAGGCTCGCGCATGATCACCCGCGCCGAAGGGCCGTTCATCTACGATTCGGAAGGCACGGAATTGCTCGACGGCATGGCCGGCCTGTGGTGCGTCAATGTCGGCTATGGCCGCGACGAGCTGGCCGAAGCGGCCTACGCCCAGATGAAGGAAATGCCCTACTACAATTCCTTCTTCAAATGCTCGACGCCGACGCCGGTGCTGTTGTCCAAGAAACTCGCGGAACTGGCGCCAAAGAACATCAACCAGGTGTTCTACGGCTCGTCGGGATCGGAATCGAACGACACGGCGCTGCGGCTTGTTCGCCACTATTGGGCGCTGGAAGGCAAGCCCGAGAAGAACCGCATCATCTCGCGCAAGATGGCCTATCACGGCTCAACTGTCGCCGGCACATCGCTCGGTGGCATGGACGGCATGCACCACCAGCTCGGCGGTGCGGTGCCCAACATCGTCCATGTGATGATGCCTTATGCCTATGAATTGGCGCTGCCAGGCGAGAGCGACCACGATTTCGGCCTGCGCGCCGCCAAGTCGGTCGAAGACGCGATCCTGGAAGCAGGTGCCGAAAACGTCGCTGCCTTCATCGGCGAGCCGATCATGGGGGCGGGCGGCGTCAAGATCCCGCCGGCGAGCTACTGGCCGGAGATCCAGCGCATCTGCCGCAAATACGATGTGCTGCTGATGCTCGACGAGGTCATCACCGGCTACGGCCGCACAGGCGAGTGGTTCGCGGCCCAGACTTTTGGCATCGAGGCCGACACGATCACCACCGCCAAGGCGCTGACCTCGGGCTACCAGCCGCTGTCGGCGCTGCTTGTCGGCGATCGTATCGCCTCGACGCTGGTCGAGAAGGGCGGTGAGTTCTATCACGGCTACACCTATTCCGGTCACCCGGTGGCCTGTGCGGTGGCGCTCAAGAACCTCGAGATCATCGAGCGTGAAGGGCTGGTCGAGCGGGTGAAGACCGACACCGGCCCGTATTTCGCCCAGATGCTCAAGGAGCGCATCGCTCGCCACGGCCTCGTCGGCGAAGTCCGTTCGGTCGGCCTGATGGGCGCCATCGAGATCGTCAGGGACAAGGCGACCAAGGAGCGGTTCTCACCCGGCGGCAGTGCCGCGGTCGTGGTGCGCGACCATGCGATTGCCAACGGCATGATGATGCGCGCGACCGGCGACTCGATGATCCTGTCGCCGCCGCTGATCTGGACCCGCGCCACCATCGACATGGCCGGCGACCGTATCCTGAAGGCGCTCGACCTCGCCGAAGCCGATCTGCGGAAAGCCTGATGCCAGATTGCCGGGCAGGGGATTTCTGCCCGGCCTACCCCGGGAGCGACAGATGAGCGGCAAGCCGATCGTGCCTTTGATCCAGTATGAGGATGCAAACGAGGCGGTCCGCGCCGTCTATGACGACATCATGGCTTTCAGGAAGGTCGACTGGATCAACAATTTCTGGAAGGTGCTGGCGCATGACCCGGCGCTGCTCAAGCGCACCTGGGAGTCGGTGCGCGAGGTGATGGCGCCCGGCGCGCTCGATCCGCTGACCAAGGAACTGATCTACATCGCCGTTTCGGCGACCAATGGCTGTGAATACTGCACCTACTCCCATACGGCGGCGGCGCGCAGCAAGGGCATGACTGAAGCCCAGCTGATGGAATTGCTCGCCGTTGTCGGCATGGCCAACGAGACAAACCGCCTCGCCAACGGCTTGCGGCCGCCGGTCGATGTGCAGTTCGAACCAAGGGACTGAGGCGGTCGGCTTGTTCATGACAGTACCGAGGCGTATATTGTGCACTGCACAATATGCTCGCGCGCATAATCGGCCGGGCCAAACCGGAGTGCGCGAGATGAAGAATAGACGATTGGCAAGGGCCTCGCGCCAATCCGGCGCCATTGCCGGCAATTTGATGCTGGCGCCGATGGTCATGGCGATGCGGTTGCCGATGATGGCGACCGAAGCGCGCAAGGGTGGGCCGCTGCATGGCGAAAGCCTGGCGGCGGTAACTGAAAAAACGACGGCCATGGCCGAAGGCATGGTGGCAGCGCAGATGTCCTACTTCCAGTCGGCGCTGCAGTTCTGGCCGGAAGTGCTGTCGGGCCGCACACCCTCGGTGCTGAACGGCGTTGCCGCGCAAAAGTCGGTTGCAGCCGCGCTGAAGCCGGCCAGCAAACGCGTGCGCGCCAATTTTCGCCGGCTGGCGACGAAATCCGGGACGTGAGGTTGGGGCACAACGCAAAAACCGCGTCCCGGACGGGAACGCGGCTTTGCCACTATTACGCATGGCCCTTCGCGACGCTTGACCAGCGAAGGTTTACAGCTCCGGTACGCGAGACCTGATCCGGAGCCAGAGGCGGCTGCGAAGCCCGCCCTTGCAAACCGTTTTAGCTGGACATCGTTACCGCGTGGTTATCGAGAGCTTAAGCAAACCTAAATTTTGAACTTTTTTGGATTAATCAGGCCGTCTCGCCACGCAGGAACCTGATGATGCCGGAGAAGTCCGTGCCGCCATTGCCGAGAGCCGTGAACAGGGCATAGAGCTGGGTTGCCTCGGCGCCGAGCGGGGTGACGGCACCGGCCTGCTGCGCCGCTTCCTGCGACAGCTTCAGGTCCTTCAGCATCAGCGCTGCGGCAAAGCCGGGCTGATAGTCGCGGTTGGCAGGCGAATTGGGCACCGGGCCGGGGACCGGGCAATAGGACGTCAGCGACCAGCACTGGCCCGAAGAGGTCGAGGCGACGTCAAACAGTGCCTGGTGCGACAGGCCGAGCTTTTCAGCGAGCACGAAGGCTTCGGCAACGCCGATCATCGAGATGCCGAGGATCATGTTGTTGCAGATCTTGGCTGCCTGGCCAGCACCGGCGTCGCCGCAATGGACGATGCGCCCGGCCATCGGCTTGAGCACCGGCTCGGCCACGTCAAACGCCGGCTGCGCGCCGCCGGCCATGAAGGTCAACGTGCCGGCCGCAGCACCGCCGGTACCGCCCGAGACTGGCGCGTCGACCGACAGCAGGCCATTCCTGGCTGCAATCGCATGTGCCTTGCGGGCTGAATCGACGTCGATGGTCGAGGAATCGATGAGCAGCGCGCCCTTCTTCAGCTTCGGCGCGATGTCCTCATAGACCGAAAGCACATGCTTGCCGGCGGGCAGCATGGTGATGACCACATCAGCGTCCTTGGCGGCGGCGGCCGCGTTGGCCATGACGGTGACGCCGTTGTTGCGGGCCGTCTCGAGATGCTCGGGCATCAGGTCGAAGCCGAGGACCGCGTGGCCGGCCTTGACGAGATTGGCGGCCATGGGGTTGCCCATGTTGCCCAGTCCGATGAAGGCGATGGTGGTCATTGGGGTGGTTCCTCCGTGGGAAGGGAATAGGGCAGTAAGGGAGTAGGGCAATAGGGCGCGAAGGCTGCAGTTTACTGCCTCATTGCCTTACTCCCCTACTGCCCTCGACCTGCTACTTTCCGATCAGATGCCTGGCGATGATGACACGCATGATCTCGTTGGTGCCTTCGAGGATCTGGTGGACCCTGAGGTCGCGGACCAACTTCTCGATACCGTAGTCGTGCAGATAGCCATAGCCGCCGAGCAACTGCAGGGCGTCGTTGGCGATGTCGAAGCCGGTGTCGGTGACGAAACGCTTGGCCATGGCCGACCATTTCGAGGCGTCGTGCGCCTTGCGGTCGAGCTTAGATGCGGCGGCATAGAGGAACAGGCGGGCGGCCTGGAGCTCGGTTTCCATGTCGGCGAGGCGGAACTGCAGCGCCTGGAAACGGTCGATGGTCTGGCCGAAAGCCTTGCGCTCGGCGGTGTAGGCAAGCGCCTTGTCGAGCGCCGACTGGGCGCCGCCGACAGAGCAGGCGGCAATGTTGAGCCTGCCGCCGTCGAGGCCAGCCATGGCGATGCCGAAGCCGGCGCCTTCGTTGGAAAGCAGGTTCTCGGCCGGCACCTTGCAATCGTCGAAGATGACCTGGCGGGTCGACTGCATGTGCCAGCCCATCTTGTGCTCGTTGGCGCCGAAGGACAGGCCGGGCGCATCCTTGGGGATGACCAGCGTCGAAATGCCCTTCGGACCGTCGGCGCCGGTGCGGACCATGGCGACATAGACGTCGCTGTCGCCGGCACCCGAGATGAACTGCTTGGTGCCGTTGACGACGAAGTCGCTGCCGTTGCCGCCGCTGCGCACCGCTTTGGTCTTGAGTGCTGCGGCGTCCGAACCGGAACCTGGCTCGGTCAGGCAATAGCTGGCGAGCCATTCCATCGACGTCAGCTTGGGCAGGAGGCGCTGGCGCTGCTCCTCGTTACCGAAGCGGTCGATCATCGACGCGGCCATGTTGTGGATCGAGATGAAGGACGAAAAGCCCGGGCAGGCATGTGCAAGCTGCTCGAAAACCAGCACTGCGTCGAGGCGGGTGAGGGCGGAGCCGCCGACATCTTCCTTGACGTAGAGGCCGCCGAAGCCGAGCTGGCCGGTTTCGCGGATGACGTCTTCTGGGAAGTGCTTGGCCTTGTCCCATTCAAGGGCAAAGGGCGCCACCTTCTCGGCGGCGAAACTGCCCGCCATTTCGCGGATGGCCAGCTGATCTTCGTTGAGCTCAAACTGACCGGCGGTCGCGTCGATTGCGGCGTCCATGTCGGCCTCCCTGTCGTTTTTTTGGCTATGCGCGGGGCTCAATCTAGACCAATGATGCGGCCGCGCAACCCGACCTTCAACAGAGCGGCTGTGCGCAAATGCATGGGCGAGAATGGACGTGGCGACAAATTTTGATGGGCTGCTGCAGGCCCTCAGGAGCTTTATCGAGGCAACCGGTTCGGTGGCGCCGGTGGGCGAATTCCTCGGCGATATCGACTGGGAAATGCCGCCGCGTTCGTTGAAGCCGCATGGTGTCGCGTGCTCACGCCTTCTCGACCGCGCCGTCGAATTGGCGCCGGCCGGCTGTCGTCCCTTGGCTGAGCTTCTGGCGCGGAATCGCGGCGAACTGCACTGGGGGCAGACCTACACGGCAGCGGATTTCGGCCAGCGCTTCCTCGACAATTACGGCTGGGTGGAGATGTTCGGCACGCGCGGCCACTATGCCAACGACAAGGTGGCGGGCGGCTTCCTCGTGCTTGGCCCTGATGTCGAGTATCCCGACCACCACCACCTTGCTGAAGAGATCTACATCCCGCTGACCGGCGGCACGGCTTGGCGAATGGGCGATGCGCCGTTCGGTCTGCGCGATGCAGGCGAAGTGATCCACCACGCCTCCAACGTGAACCACGCCATGCGCACCGGCAGCGAGCCGCTGCTTGCGCTCTATCTCTGGCGCGGCGGGCCGCTGGCGGCCAAATCGACGGTTTCAGGTACAGCCTCGGGCGGAAAGGGCTGACCATGGCCAAGGCGATCATGCTCCAGGGTACGGGCTCGGATGTCGGCAAGACGGTTCTGGTGGCCGGCTTGTGCCGCGCGGCGCGCAATCGTGGAATGCAGGTGCGGCCGTTCAAGCCGCAGAACATGTCGAACAACGCCGCGGTCGCCGACATTCCCGGCGAGGCAGGCGGCGGCGAGATCGGCCGCGCGCAGTGGCTTCAGGCGATAGCCTGCGGGGTCAAGCCGTCGATCCACATGAACCCGGTGCTGCTCAAGCCGCAGAGCGACATCGGCAGCCAGGTTGTGGTGCAGGGCAAGGTCTATGGCCATGCCAAGGCGCGCGACTATCAGGAGCTGAAGCCCAAGCTGATGGGCGCCGTGCTCGACTCCTGGCAGAAGCTGGGCGAGGGTGCCGACCTTATCGTCGTCGAAGGCGCTGGTTCGCCCGCCGAGATCAATCTTCGTCCGCGCGACATCGCCAATATGGGATTCGCCACCCGCGCCGGCGTGCCCGTCATCCTCGTCGGCGACATCGATCGCGGAGGGGTCATCGCCTCGGTTGCCGGCACGCATCTGATCCTGCCGGAAGACGATCGGCGCATGATCGTCGGCTACCTGATCAACAAGTTCCGCGGCGATGCCAGCCTGTTCGATGACGGCATCAAGGCGATCGGGCATTTCACCGGCTGGCCCTGCTTCGGCGTCGTGCCGTGGCTCAAGGCGGCAGCACTGCTGCCTTCGGAAGATTCGGTGATCCTCGAAAGGCTTGCAGGCGGGGAAAAGCGGGCGCTCAAGGTTGCCGTGCCGATGCTCGGCCGCATCGCCAATTTCGACGATCTCGACCCGCTGCGTGCCGAACCGCAGGTCGAAGTGGTGTTCGTGCCGCCAGGGCAGCGACTGCCCGAGGATGCCGGGCTGGTGGTCATTCCGGGATCGAAATCGACGATCGGCGACCTGCTGCTGTTCCGTGAAAACGGCTGGGACCGCGACCTCGAGGCACACCGCAGGCGCGGCGGTCATGTCGTCGGCATCTGCGGCGGCTACCAGATACTCGGCCGTGTCGTGCACGACCCGTTGGGCATCGAAGGCAGCGTTACGCGGGCCGAGGGTCTCGGCCTGCTCGACGTCGAGACGGTGATGGCGCCGGAAAAGACCGTGCGCAATGTCGAGGCGCACTCGGTACGCTATGGCGAGCCACTGTCCGGCTACGAAATCCATCTCGGCAAGACCACGGGCGCCGATTGCGTGAGGCCGACAGCCGTCATCAACGGCGTCGACGATGGTGCGACCTCGGCCGACGGCAAGGTGTTCGGCACCTATATGCACGGCCTGTTCGGTGCCGACGGCTTTCGCGGAAAATTCCTCGAAAGTCTTGGCATC
Source organism: Aminobacter sp. LjRoot7 (assembly GCF_964252895.1). NCBI lineage: Bacteria > Pseudomonadati > Pseudomonadota > Alphaproteobacteria > Hyphomicrobiales > Phyllobacteriaceae > Aminobacter > Aminobacter sp. LjRoot7. The sequence continues at coordinate 77,016 of NZ_CAXUPX020000001.1, read as the reverse complement.
AGGGGCGGCGGTATCGACTATCGCGCCGAAGTCGAGCGCGCCCTCGACGAAATTGCAGACCACCTTGAACGGCATCTCGACTGCGACGCGATTTTTGCTGCCGCGCGCTGACGCCGATCAGGCGGCCGGTTCGCCTGCTTTCGGCCAGTAGGTGCCGACGCTCCAGACATTGCCCTCGGGGTCGCGGCAGATGAACTCGCGGCTGCCGTAATCGCGATCGGTGAGTTGCTGGACGATGTCGGCGCCTGCCGCCTTGGCCCTGGCATGGACGGCGTCGACATCTTCGACCGCCAGATAGATGGCCTTTCCGCCGTTGTGGCCGGGTTCGCCAACGATGGCGCCGAAGGCATCGGCGCGAGACGACCCGATCATGACCATCGAGGAGCCCAGGGCCAGTTCGGCATGGCCGACTTTAGCGCCATCCATGTATCGGGCGTGGACGGCAAAGCCGAATGCCTCGCCCAGCCAGTCGATCATGCTGGCGGCGTCGTTGTATCGCAGTGTCGGGAATATGCGTGGAACGTCGAGCGCGGGCATTGGGACCTCCTTGTGGCGTTGAACTGTCACCACCTTGGCCGAATGCTGCCTGCCCGTATTGAACAAATGTAACCGGCTCAGCCGAGCCCGGTCGGTGTTGCGCCGGCAAGCGCGCGGAACTCGCGCACCAGATGCGCCTGGTCGGCATAACCGCACTCTGCCGCGAGGTCGGCCCAGCCCGAGCGGTTGGCCTGCTTCGCGAGGCTCGCGGCGCGATTGAACCTGACGATGCGCGCAATGGCCTTTGGCCCGACGCCAACCTGGTCGGCGAAGCGTATGGCGAGGTGCTTTCGGCTCCAGCCGATCTCGGTGGCGATGGCCGCAATGCGGCTACGGCCGCCACTCGTCATGATTCGTTCAAGGGCCCAGCCGACCTCGGACTGCGGCGAAGCAGCGTTCGTGAGCCGTTGGGCGATGAAGCTCTCGGCAATGTCCAACCGCCGGTGCCAGTCGGTTTCCTCGCCGAGCCGTTCGCGCAACTCGCGCCCCCGGGCAGCAAGCAGCTCGTCCAGCGGCACCATGCGGTCGGCTAGTTCGCTCATCGGCAAACCGAAGAAGCGGCGGGCGCCAAGCGGGGTGAAATTGACCTGGATGCAGCAGGACCTGCCATAGGAATCGATGATCACCGGTCCGGCGTGGATGCCGGCGGCAAAGCTTGCGAAGCGATCATTGTCTCGGGGTGCCCGGCTCAGGCCGATAGCGAAGGCTTCGCCGAAACTGATGATCAGCGGAACATGAAGCGAAGCGACCTCGGCCTGCCTGGCATAGACAGGGACAAGTTCGCGAAACCCGATGAGTTCGGTGACGATGCCGGCGAGCTGTGGCGAAGGCGTGCGCCGCACGAACTCGAACTGTGCCGGGGCAGGCTCAACCGGTGTCTCGTAGAGTTGGCCGCTTGCCATGTCATGGCTCCGCTGGGGCAAACGGACGATATCAGCCGGGCGTTAGACGGTCAAAACGCCGTCACAGGCCGACCATCACGCGCAGCGGGTTGGTGGGGTCGATGAGCAGGCGGATGGCCAGTGCGACGCAGGTGCAGACCAGCAGCGGCTTGATCAGCTTTGCGCCGTTGCGCATTGCCATGTGGGCGCCAAGCCGGGCGCCGAGGAACTGGGCGATGCCCATCAACAGCCCGATCTTCCAGGCGACCACGCCGACGAAGGCGAAGGCGATGAAGCTGCCGACATTGGAGGCGAAGTTGAGCAGCTTGGTGTGGGCGGTGGCCTTGAGCACGCCGTAGCCGGCCAAGGTGACGAAGGCGAGCATGAAGAACGAGCCGGCGCCGGGACCGAACACGCCGTCATAAAAGCCGATCAGCGGCACCACGGTCAGTCCGAACAACAGGGGCGGCAGGCGTTCAACGCGATCGACGTCATCCATGTTGGGCTTGAATGCGAAATACAGCGCGATGGTGATCAGCAGGAACGGCAGAAAGATGCGCAGGATGTCGCCGGGCAGGACCGTCGCCAGCATGGCGCCGAGCATCGCGCCGACGAATGAAATGGCTGCGAACGGCAATTGCTTGCGCAGGTCGACATGGCCCTTGGCGGCGTAGCTGATGGTGGCGGAGCCCGAGCCGAACAGCGACTGCAGCTTGTTGGTGCCGAGCGCCTCGAGCGGCGGCAGGCCGGCAAGCAGCAGTGCCGGAATGGCGATCAGGCCGCCGCCGCCTGCTATGGAATCGATGAAGCCGGCGATGAAGGCAGCCGCGATCAGGATCAGCAGGGTTTCGGTGGCTATGTCGAACATCGGTGCGGAGATCTGTCCAGGAGGATGAGGCCTTCGACCACAGCACACCCGCTTGCGCAATAGCGCGTCGGCGGCAATGCTGGCCCAGCCATTGGGCCAAGTGTTTTTCGCCGTGCGTTGCTCTATATCGGATCTGCAGTTGCCTCGACGGAAGGGATTCGCATGGTGACAGGATTGCTGACCCAGATTCTGAACATGTTCGAGGGCGACCCCGGGGTCCGCAAGGTCGCCGACGATCCCGTGCTCTCGGCCGAGCTGCTGCTGCTGTTCCGGATGATCCTCGCCGACGGTGTCGCCAGTGAAGCCGAGATGATCGCCTTTCGCCGGATCTGCACCGAAGCCTTCGGCATCGCCGAGAGCAGCATCGATGGCGTCATCGAATATCTCAACGAGTTCGGCTACGAGACCAACGGTTCGCAGGCCATCGCCATGTTCCGTGATCTCGACGTCGAACGACGCCGGCAACTGGCCCGCCATATGGCCGAGATAGCCAAGGCCGACGCCCATCTCGCGGAAAATGAGGTCAAGCTCCTGCGCCGCACGCTCGATCTGCTGGGCATCAGCCATGTCGATGTGGTGAAACCGGCGACCTAGGCTTTTTAGCGAGCCGCCGCTTATCCCTGTTCCTGCAGCCGCCGGGCGATTGCCCGGTGCAGGTCGGGGGCTGCCGAGACAAGTGCCTGCGCGGCCTCGGTCTGCGGATGGTCCAGCACCTCTGAAGTCTTGCCGCGCTCGACGATCCGCCCTTCATGCATGACCAGAACGTCGTCTGATATGGCGCGGGCAACGGTCAGGTCGTGGGTGATGAAGAGATAGGCGACGCCCAGCTTCTGGTTGAGCTCGGCGAACAGGTCGAGGATCTGCGCGCGGATCGAGACATCAAGCGCCGACACAGGCTCGTCCGCCACCACCAGCTTGGGCCGGGTGATGATGGCGCGGGCGATCGACAGGCGCTGGCGCTGGCCGCCGGAAAACTCGTGCGGGTATTTCTCCATGTCGGACCGGCTGAGCCCGACTTCATGCAGGGCGCGACCGACCATGTCGCGGCGCTCCTTGCGGTCTGGCTTGCGTTCGAGAAGATGCAGCGGCTCGCCGACCAGCCGCTCCACCGTGTGACGCGGGTCGAACGAGCCGTAAGGGTCCTGGAACACCACCTGCATGTTGCGGCGGGCGCGGCGCATGGCGGTCTCGTCGGCGCGGGTAATGTCCATGCCGCGAAACTTGATGGTTCCATCGGTGGGGGTGTCGAGCGCAAGAATCATCCGCGCAAGAGTCGACTTGCCGCAGCCGGAGCGGCCGACAAGCGCCACCGAGGCACCCGGCTTCATCTTGAGCGAGACGTTGTCGACGGCGCGGACAGGTTCCGGCTTCGAAAACAGCGACCGTCGCCTGCCGGGATAGTCCCTGGTCAGGTTGGCGACGTCGAGCAGGGTGTCGGGTGCGGATTCTTCGATGTGAGGCCTGACGCGCGCCGGGACATGCATCGATGCCAGCGCCAGCTGGCGCGTGTAGGGATGGGTTGCCTCCGACAGCGTGCGTGCGGTGTCGCCACACTCCGTCACCAGGCCTTGGCGCAGGATGGTGATCCGGTCGGCCATTTCGGTGACGACAGCCAGGTCGTGCGAGATGAACAGCAGGCTCATCCGGTTTTCGCGGACCAGTTCCTTGAGCAGGTCGAGGATCTGCGCCTGCAGCACGACGTCTAGTGCGGTCGTCGGCTCGTCGGCGATCAGCAGTTTGGGCTTCAGCGCGCAGGCGATGGCGATGGCGACGCGCTGGCGCTGGCCGCCGGACAATTCGTGTGGATAGCGCGACAGCGGGAACTTCTGCTCCGGCAGGCCGACCCGGTCGAGGATCTTGCGCGCCTGCGCCTCAGCCTCGGCGCGGCTCGCCCTTGTGTGCCACCTGATGCCTTCGGCGACCTGCTCGCCAATCGTCTTGACCGGATTGAGCGCTGTCATCGGCTCCTGGAACACCATGCCAATGTCGTCGCCGCGCAGCGCGCACATCTGGGCCTCGGTGGCAGAGAGAATGTCGATGCTGTCAAAGGTGACACGCCCCTTCATCTGCGTTGCCACAGGCGTGAGGCGCATGACGGCAAGTGCCGTCATGGATTTTCCTGACCCGGATTCGCCGACGAGCCCCATCACCTCGCCGGGTTCGATGGCGAGGTCGACGTCCTTCAGCACCTGCGTCCGGCCGATCCTGAGCGACAGCTTTTCGATCTCGAGCAGGCTCATGGGCGGCGCCTCGATCGCGGATCGAAGATATCCGATATGCCGTCGCCGAGCAGGTTGAGCCCAAGCACGGTGATCAGGATCGCGCAGCCGGGGAACAGCGCCAACCAGGGCGACACCATCATCAGCGTCTGCGCGTCGAAAAGCATGCGGCCCCAGCTTGGCATTGGCGGCTGCGTGCCGAGACCGACATAGGACAGGGCGGCTTCGGCGAGGATGCCGAGCGCGAACTGGATGGTGCCTTGGACAAGCAGCATATTGGCGATGTTGGGCAGGATGTGTTCGACGGTGATGCGGCTCTTGTTCTTGCCGGCGGCACGGGCGGCAAGGATGTATTCGCGCGGCCAGATCGACAGCGCGCCGGCGCGCGCGACGCGGGCGAAGACCGGGATGTTGAAGATGCCGATGGCGATGATGGCGTTGATCGCGCTCGGTCCGAAGACGGCCGTGATCATGATCGCCGACAGCAGCGCGGGAAAGGCGAAGACGAGATCGTTGAAGCGCATCAGCGCCTCGTCGACCCAGCCGCCACGCGCTGCCGCCCAGCAGCCGAGCGGCACGCCGATGCCCATGCCGATGACGACCGCGACAAGTGCCACGGCGATCGAGTTGCGCGCGCCGATCATGATCATCGACAGCACGTCGCGGCCGAAATGGTCGGTGCCGAACCAGTGCTCGGCGGAGGGCGGCTGCATGCGGTCGGCGACGACGAGCCTGGTGACGTCGAAGGGGGTCCAGAAGAACGAGACGGCCGCCATGGCAGCGACGACCAGGGTGATGACGAGGCCGATGACGAAGGAGCGGTTGCCGAACGCGCGGCCGACGAATTCGCCGAAACCTTCGCCTTGAGGTGTCGCTTCGTTCATCGCCGTGCCCTCAGGCGCGGGTCGACCAGCGCATAGGAGAGATCGACGATCAGGTTGACCAGCACCACGGCGGCGACCAGCAACATCACCACGCTTTCGACGACGATCAGGTCGCGTTGGGTGATCGCCTGGAAAACCAGCCGGCCGAGGCCGGGCAGATAGAAGACGTTTTCGATGATGATGGTGCCGGCGAGCAGGAAGGCGAATTGCAGGCCCATGATGGTCAGCACCGGGATCATGGCGTTGCGCAGCGCGTGCCGCCACAGCACCGCGCGCATCGGCATGCCCTTGGCGCGTGCGGTGCGGATGTAGTCCTCGTTGAGCACCTCGATCAAGGCGGCGCGGGTGACGCGGGCAAGGATCGCCGCCTGCGGTAAGGCGAGGGCGAGCGCAGGCAGGATCAGCGCCTTGAGCGCCGGCCAGATGCCGTTGCCCCAGCCGGGAAAGCCGCCGGCGGGCACCAGCCGCAACCAGACGGCGAAGACATAGACAAGCAGCAGCGCGAACCAGAAATTGGGCATGGCGACGCCGACCTGTGCCACGGCCATGGCAGCGGTGTCGCCGGCCTTGCCACGGCGCGCGGCGGCGAACAGGCCGACGGGGATGGCAATGAGCGTCGAGAGCGTCAAGGAGATCACCGCAAGCGGGAAGGAGACGACAAGCCGCTCCCTGATCAGGTCGATCACCGGCACCGAATAGGTGTAGGACTTGCCGAAATCCAGCTGGAGCAGGCCCCTGATCCAGTCGAAATAACGCACGATCAGCGGCTGGTTCAGTCCCATCTGCTCGCGCAGCAGGTCGACCTGCGCGTCACTGGCGTTCATGCCCAGCATCAGCCGGGCCGGATCTCCGGGTACAACCTCGAGCATCAGGAACACGACGAGCGAGGCGACGACGAGGGTCGCAATTCCGATCAACAGGCGTTTGAGCAGATAGATCGTCATCAAACGCAAACTGCCCGAGAAAATGCCGCTTCGAAAGCTCGCAAAGGTTGCGGAGAAGCGCAGTTCACAGAACTCTTGCGATGCTCCCAGAAATAACGGCGACGAAGCTCGCCGCGAGTGTCCTCACATCGGAAGGCTACATGCCGCGCTTTCGCGGGGCAGAAGGTGGCGCAACCCGAAGGCGCGCCACCTTGATCGTCAGTCGACCCACTTCACCTTGGTGAGGTCGTTGGCCTGGATAGGCGAGTTTTCCCACAGGCCTTCGACCTTGGCGTCCCAGATGCCGACCTTGGGCAGTTCGAACAGGAAGCCGTTGACGGCATCGTCGGCGAGAATCTTCTGCGCCTGCTTGTAGAGCTCGGTGCGCTTGGCCTCGTCGGAGGTCAGGTTGAGCTCGTCGATGACCTTGTTGAAGGCCGGGTTGTCGTAATTGAAGTAATAGTCCTTGCGGGCATAGATATCGATGTCGTTGGGCTCGGTGTGCGAGACGATCGACAGGTCGTAATCCTTGTCGGTGAACACCTGCTTGAGCCAGTCGGCCCATTCGACCGGGATGATCTGCAGGTCGATGCCGATCTCGCGCAGCTGGGAAGCCACGATCTCGCCGCCCTGGCGGGCATAACCGACCGGCGGCAGCTTGAGCGTCGCCTTGAAGCCTTCTGCGAGGCCTGCTTCCTTGAGCAGTTCCTTGGCCTTGGCGATGTCGTGCGGATAGGTGCCGGTCAGGTCGACATAGGCCGGGTTGTGCGGGGCGAAATGCGAGCCGATTGGCGTGCCCAGGCCGCCGGTCGCGCCATCGATCAGCGCCTTGCGGTCGATGGCATGCGCGATTGCCTGGCGCACCTTGAGATTGTCGAAGGGCGGCCGCTTGTTGTTGGTCGACAGCACCGTTTCGCCCTCGGTGGTGCCGATGACCACCTTGAAGCGCGGGTCGGCCTTGACCTGGGCGAGCGCGTCGCCGAGCGCGAAGTTGGGCAGCGCCTGCACGTCGCCCGAAAGCAGGGCAGGGATGGCGGCGGCCGCGTCGGGGATGATGCGGAACTCGGCCTTGTCGAGCGCCACCGGATCGCCCCAGTAGCCATCGGCCTTGACCAGCGTGATCGATGAACCCTTGGCCCAGTTCTGGAACTTGAACGGGCCGGTGCCGACAGGCTTTTCCTTGTTGGTCTCGGCGGTCTCCGGCGCAACGATCACCGCGTCGCCCCAGCCGAGATTGTAGAGGAACGAGCCGAGCGGGTTCTTGAGCGTCACCTTGACGGTGGCCGGATCGACGACCTCGACGGTGTCGATCGGCGCAAACAGGCCTTTTTGGGCGTTGACCGAGTTTTCGCCACGGGCGCGGTCGAGCGAAAACTTGACGTCGGAGGCGTCGAAGTCGCTGCCGTCATGAAATTTCACGCCGGAGCGCAGCTTGAAGGTGTATGTCTTGCCGTCGTCGGAAATCGTCCAGCTCTCGGCCAGATCGGGCAGCACCTCGCCGCGCGAACCGATGCGGGTCAGGCCTTCGAAGACGTTGGCGTAGAAGACTTCGTCGATGGCAGCCGCTGCACCTGCGGTCGGATCGAGATGCGGCGGCTCCAAGGGCATGCCAAGCACGAGGTCGGTGCGGGCGGCCATCGCTGCGGTGCTGGAGGCCAGCGCCAGCGCCGCGGCCGCCAGTATGGTTTTCCATTGCTTCATGCTCAGATCTCCCCGCTTCGACTTCAACGGGCCGGATAGAAGCGTGATTTCCCGGCCGAGTAAATCAAGTTTGTTGCAATTGCAGCAGTGCTGCGGAAATGATTTTCTCACGCCGCAACAGGCGTTGCTTCGCCGATCAGCCGTTGAACTGGCCGCGCAGCAAGATGTCGAGGCCTATTGCCATCACCTTCGCCGACTGGACCATGTCGTCGATGCCGACCCATTCGTCCGGCCGATGGGCGAGGTCGAGAATACCCGGGCCATAGGCGATGCAATCGTACAAATGGCCGATGCGGGCGACGTGCTTCTGGTCATAGGTACCGGGCGAGATGACATATTCCGGCTCCCTGTCGAAGATCTCGCGTATGCCTCTGGCAATGGCCGACGCTACCGGCGCATCGCGCTCGGTCATCAGTGGCTGGACCTCCATGATGTCGCGGATCTCGTAGTCGAACTTCCTGCGTTCGCGCTTGAGGCGGTCGAGGATGCTGGTGACTTCGCCTTTGACGTCGACGATGTTTTCTTCCAGCAGGAAGCGACGGTCGATGGTCAGGCGACAGGAATCGGGCACGTTGGGCGAGGGCAGGCCTGGGCGGAAATCGTCGGTCTGTCCGCCATGGATCGAGTTGATGTTCATCGTCGAGCGCCGCGCACCTTCCGGCACCACCGGCATGCGCGTCGTCTTGCGGTCGAGCGCGGGAAACAGCTCCCGCTCGAAGGCTTCGAGCACAGCCCCCATGTGGCGGACGGCGCAGTCGCCGAGGAACGGCATGGAGCCATGTGCGATCTCGCCCTTGGTCTCGATTTCCGCCCACCAGACGCCGCGATGACCGAGGCAGATACGGTCCTTGTTGAGGGGCTCGGGGATGATGACGTGGTCGACCCTGGGCCTGGAGAAATATCCCTTGCCGGCGAGATAGGCGACGCCGCCGAAACCGCCCGACTCCTCGTCGACGGTGCCGGATATCTCGATGGCGCCGGGGAAGTCCGGATTGACGTCCATGAAGGCTTCGGCGGCGATGATCGAGGCTGCCAGCCCGCCCTTCATGTCGCAGGCGCCACGGCCATAGACGCGGCCGTCGCGGATCGTGCCGGCAAATGGATCAACCGACCAGCCTTCACCCGCCTCGACGACGTCGATATGGGAATTGAAATGGACGGTGGGTCCGGCCACCCGGCCGTCGAAACGGGCAACGACATTGATGCGCGGATAGCGGTCGGTGTCGCCTGGCGTGCCTTCGGCTCTGATGTATTCTACGCCGAAGCCGCGCCTGGCCAGGCGATTGCCGAGGTATTCCGCGCAAGGGCGATAGGCGTCGCCGGGCGGGTTGATGGTGGGAAAACGGATCAGCTCCGCAGTCAGTTCCGCCAGTTCTTCACGACGGTCGTCTATGATCTTGAAAAGCTTGTCATACATGCGGTCGACATTGTTCACTTTGTCTGGCTTCACCTTGCCCGGATCGTTGCCAGTCTTGCGCATCCGTCAGCTGCTGTCGAGCGCGCAGGCTGCCTGTTTCGTGGCAACCCGCGCAAACCGTTCCACTCACGGGCGGACGGCGGTGACCTCGATCTCGACCAGCCAGCCGGGCGCGACGAGGCCGGCGACCTGCATGACCGAGCGGGCCGGCAGGTTCGGCTGCTCCTTGGTGCCGAAAAATTTGGTGTAGCCGTCCATGAAGCCGGCAAAATCCATCTTGCCGCCCTGTGCCGGATCACCGACGAGGAAGACCTGCATCTTGACCACGTCGCCCATCTTGAGGCCAAGGCCTTCGAGGGTCTTTTCGATCGATTTCAGCACCGATTCCGTCTGCGTTCTGGTGTCGCCATAGGCGGCAAAGCTGCCCTTCTCGGCTTTCTCGTCGACGACCGAGGGCACCGCGCCGCTGACATAGACCGTCGTCTTGCCGGCGGGGACTTCGACGGCCTGGGCGATCGGAAAGTCCGAATTCGGGTTCTTGTGGCGCACCACATCCTCAGCCATCGCGTTGCCCGAGAGGAACAGTCCAGCCACGAGGGTGGCGGCGCAGATCCGCATTGTTGTCATGCCTTTCTCCTTTTGCCGCATGAAATGAAGCAGCCAGCAGGATCACCGGCTGCTTCGGTCGCTGGAGCGAACGCTCCAAACCTGTTGGATCTAGCAGTCTCGTGTGCCAATCCGGCGCTGAGGTGTCAGCGAGAGCCAGCTACGTCTTCAGCCGTCACGGCATCCTTGTAGTCGTTGCCGAAATTGGTCCTGACATAGTTGACCACAGCGGCAACCTGGTCGTCGCTCATCATGCTGCCAACCGGCGGCATGCCCTTGAGGCCATGCAGGATGACGTAAACAGGGTAGCCGCCGGCTTCGAGGTTCACGTTCTTGGCCAGCGCCGGGTATTTGCCGGCACCGACCGCGCCCTGGCCCTGATCCATGTGGCAGGCCTGGCAGACGTTTGCGTAGAGCTCCTGGCCGGTCTTTTCGGAGAAATTGTCGCCGTCACTGAAGGTGGCGCCGGCCGAGTCGGCGAGGGTGGCGCTAGCGGAAAATACAGTGAACATAACGGCGGCGGCGATTTGGCCGATTAAGAGTTTCGATTGCTGGGTCATGTCGACATGCCTTGCGAAAAATGAGGATGAAGGATGAGCGGTGCTGCCGTCATCCCGCCACGACGCGCTGGTGCAGCCTGGTGATCGCATCGAGCGACGACAGGATCGCACCCTCCATCCACGCCGGGATGTAGGAGGCGTGTTCGCCGGCGAGCACGATGCGGCCGTCGATCTGGCAAAGGTTGTCGTAGTGCTCCTTGCGCGCTTCCTCGGTCCAGTCGCCGGCACAGCCGAGCGTGAAGGGCGAGCGGTGCCAGGCCATCGAGATGCCGTTCTCGAACTCATCCTTGTATTGCGGGTGGATCATCGTGCCGTATTCGACGGCGCGTTTGACGCGGTCCTCCGGCGCCATCGAGGTGAACTCGTAGGAGTGCGGCCCGTTCCAGGTGTAGGCGCCGAGCAGAACGCCCTTGCCGTTGGTGTTGAAGCTGGTGCTCGGATAGGAAATCTGGGTGATCGGCAGGTCGGTGTAGCTGACGCCGCCGAAAATCAGTTCGTCCTGTTCCCAGAAGCGGCGCTTGAACTGCAGGCCGACCTTGACCGACGAGGCATAAGGCACGGCCTCGATCGCCGCCTGCATCGGGGCGCCGACATTGATCTCGATCTGGCTGAGAATGGTCAGCGGAATGGTGCAGATGCACCAATCGGCCTTCTCTTCGGCCATCGTGCCCGGTTTCTGGACGTCCTCATAGGTAACGGTGACGCCCTTGTCGTCCTGATGGATCTTCGAGACCTTGGCATTGTAGGTGATCAGGTCGCCGACCTCCTTGGTGAAGGCCTTGCCGATCATGTCGATGCCGCCGACCGGCTGGAACATCGTCGTCTGGAACTCGTAGAGGGCGAAATTGGCGAGGCTGCCCCACAGGCCCGAGCTCAATATGTCGGTCAGCGCGATCGGATCGCTCGGCACGGGTGCAGCACCAAGGCCGCCGCCCGGGTCCTTGGCGAAGCCGCGGAATTCGGAGTTCGCCACGCTCTTGGTATAGGCGTAGTCCTTGTCGAGCGCGCCCCACGAGCGCAGGGCCTCGACCAGCATCTCCTGGTCTTCCTTGGTGACACTGCCTTCGAGCTTGCCGGTGTGGGCAACCTTGGCGAGCAGTTCGGAGACATGGCCCTGGAAGTCGATCTTGATGTCTCGCACGCGCTGCGGCCTGCCGCCGAACGCCTTAGACGAATGCAGGAAGGCGTTGTGGTTGAGCTGCTGGAATGGCTCCAGCGTGACGCCGAGGCGCCGGCAATAGGCCAGAAGCCCGTTGTGGTGATACGGAATGCGCCATGGGCCCGGATTGATGTAGAGGCCCTCGTCGAATTCGCATTTCTGCGTCGCGCCGCCGAGCTCGGTGTAGGTGTCGCCGCCGCGCAACGTCCAGTTGCGCCCGCCCGACCTGTTGTTGTATTCGAGGATCTTGACCTTGTATCCGGCCTGCCGGAGCTCGAGTGCGGCCGTCATGCCGGCGAGGCCGGCACCCAGGATAAGCACGCTGGCGCCCTTCGGATCGCCCTCCAGTTTCACCGGTCCCTTGTAGCCTGACTCAACCGCGAGACCGAGGCTGGTCATCGCCTGATACATCGCCGCAGTGCCTGCCGTGAGGCCGATCAACGACAGCAGGTTTCGCCTGCTCATGCCGCTAAAATATTGGGATGGTTGCATTTTTGAGATCCTCCGGGCGACGGTCCGCCGTGGGCCGCACGTTATCCGGCTGGAGCATCTTGGAACGTGACTCCAGCTGCGACGGGCAGCCTATGCCCATGCAGGGTCGAGTCAACTGGGCCAGACGGGGCGGCGAGGGGCGCTGACTTGGGCCACCTGAAAGCCGGCGAAAATTCGCGACTGCTACCTCAGGTGGTGGTTGCGGTTGTATTCATCTTCCGCGTTCAGTTTTACGAACCGTACAGCTTTTCATGTTCCCATCTTCGGTGGGCAGGGAAAATACTGCCGGTTTGGGGAGTGTGCGAAGAATGTACAAAGCTCTCTTCATGGCCGCCGCACTGGGCTTTGCTGGCGTTCCAACTCAGGCACTTGCAGATGTACTTGTCGCGAGGGTCAGCATCGCGACCCAGACGATGACCGTCAGTTACGACGGGCGGGTGATCCACCAGTGGCCGGTTTCGACGGCGCGCAGGGGATATGTCACGCCGCGCGGCAGCTGGCGGCCGAAGCGCCTACACCGGATGTGGTATTCGCAGAAGTACGACAATTCGCCGATGCCATATTCGGTGTTCTACAATGGCGGTTACGCCATCCATGGCACAGGTGCGGTCAGGCAGCTGGGCCGCCCGGCATCGCATGGCTGCGTCCGGCTGCAGACGGCGAATGCCGCGAGATTCTATTCGCTGGTCAGAGAAGTCGGGGCGAGCAACACGCGAATTGTCGTCACCAATTAGCTGACGAAGCTCAGGCAAATCCGGTTGGTGGGCAATGTTTACCCCGCATCCTCCTTCTTTGCCCTTATGTAAGCTGCCGTAACGGCAGTTCTGTTGCCGATATGCCGCAGGCCTGCCGCGAAATGCCTGATGCAGAGCGGCATAATCATACTCAATCCTTCAAGCGCCTGCTAATGTGCCTGCAACTCAGGCTGGAATTTCATTCGAGGGATTTCATGAAGCGGGTTCTTGCAGGCATCGTTCTGGCGCTGTCGTCGACATCAGTGTTTGCCGCTGACACAGTTCAACCCATCGTCGAGGAACCTGTCGCTGCCGGTCCGTGGGTGTCGGGGCATGTTGAGGCCTATCTCGGCGGGTTGTGGATCGATACCGAAGGCGGCAACGAAAACGGCTGGGTGGCGGGCGGTGCGGCGCGGCTGAACTATCCCATCGATGCGCGCTGGAACATCCAGGGCGATGTCTTCGCCGACGGCGTCTGGTTCGACGAAGGCGACATCAACAGCTATGGAGCGGCACTGCACGGCTACTGGCGTGACCCAAGCAGCTTCGCGCTCGGTGCCTTCGCCACCATCAACGGCTATGGCGGCGACAGCGGCCCGGAAGACATCTACAGCTTCACCGTGGGCCCGGAAGGCCAGGTCTATTTCGACAACCTGACCCTCTATGCCCAGGCCTATTATGGCCAATTGCGTCAATCGGGCTTCTCGGAGCATCTGGACATCTGGGGCGTGCGCGGCGTGGCGCGTTATTTCGCCCAGCCGAACCTTCGCTTCGATGCCGAGCTTGGCTACCGCTCGGTGGACATCAGCGATGGAGCCGACACGGTGTCGGCGGCACTGCAGGGCAACTACCGTTTCGACGGCACGCCATGGACCGTCTTCGGGCGCTACCAGTTCGATCACCTGTCCGGCGTCAGCAGCGAGAGCGTCAACATCCACAAGCTGGTGCTGGGCATTCGCGCGACCTTCGGTGCCGACACATTGCTGGACGAGGATCGCAACGGCGCGACAATGGATACCGCGCGGTCGACCTATCTGTTCTTCTAGACTTTCGCGTTTCGGGGCGACGTGCCTGCGAAAAGGCCGGGGAGTGGGGGCTCCTCGGCCTTTTCATTTCTGCCGTGACTTTAGCCGTCTGGTCTAAGTTCTTGTCGCGGTATAGACAAATTTTGCCGTAGAGAGCCGTTTTCGGGCATTTCCTTTCAGGCGCTGCCTCGCTAGGACTCATGCTCAGGGAGGCCACCGGATGACGTCAGAACCGCATGTCGCGCTTTCGGAACCCGTCTCCGACGAGGTCCGCAAGACCACCTGCTACATGTGCGCCTGCCGCTGTGGCATCGACGTCCATCTCAAGGACGGCAAGGTCCGCTACATCGAGGGCAACCGCGACCATCCGGTCAATCGCGGCGTTCTGTGCGCCAAGGGTTCGGCGGGCATCATGCAGCACTACGCGCCGGCGCGGCTGCGCGCGCCGCTGCTCAGGACCGGGCCGCGCGGCTCGGGTGAGTTCAAGGAGATTTCCTGGGACGAGGCGCTGGAGCTTGCGACCGGCTGGCTGGACGGCGTGCGCCAGGCCGATCCGAAGAAGCTGGCCTTCTTCACCGGCCGCGACCAGTCGCAGTCGCTGACCGGCTTCTGGGCCCAGCAGTTCGGTACACCCAACTACGCAGCCCATGGCGGCTTCTGCTCGGTCAACATGGCGGCCGCCGGCATCATGACCATCGGCGGCGCATTCTGGGAATTCGGCGCGCCCGACTGGGACCGCACCAAGCTGTTCGTGATGTTCGGCGTGGCGGAGGACCACGATTCCAACCCGCTCAAGATCGGCATTTCAAAGCTCAAGAAGCGCGGCGCGCGCTTCGTCTCGGTCAATCCGGTGCGGACCGGCTATTCCGCAGTCGCCGACAACTGGATCGGCATCCGCCCCGGCACCGACGGTCTGCTGATCCTCGCCGTCATACATGAACTGCTGAAAGCGCGGAAAATCGATGTCGACTACATCGTGCGCTATTCCAACGCGACCTGGCTGGTCGTCGATGCGCCCGGAACCGCCGAGCACGGGCTTTTCGTCCGCGATGCAGAGGGCAAGCCGCAGGTCTTCGAAACCGTCACCGAACAGGTCGTGGCATTGGGCAGCAAAGGCGCGCGGGCCGCACTTTCCGGGCGTGTCGAGCTGCCCGACGGCCGCTTTGCCGTGCCGTCGTTCCAGCTCCTCGCCGAAAAATACCTCGACCCGCAGTATGCGCCGGAGGCGGTCGCCGGGGAAACCGGCGTCGCCGCCGACGTCATCCGGGGCCTCGCTGCCGAGATCGCGCGCGTCGCCTTCGACGAGGCGATCACGATCGACCAGCCCTGGACCGACATGAATGGCGAGCGCCATGAGGCGTTCGTCGGGCGGCCGGTGTCGTTCCATGCCATGCGTGGGCTTTCGGCGCATTCGAACGGATTCCAGACGGCGCGCGCCTTGCACATGTTGCAGGTGCTGATCGGCGCAGTCGACTGCCCCGGAGCCTTCCGTTTCGAGCCGCCTTATCCCAAGCCGATCGAGGCGCATCCGACGCCACACGGCAAGGCCGAGCATTTCGGCTCCAACAAGCCGCTGTCGGGCCCGCATCTCGGTTTTCCCCGTGGGCCGGAAGATCTGCTGATCGATGCCGACGGCAAGCCGATGCGCATCGACAAGGCGTTTTCATGGGATGCCCCAATCTCGGCCCACGGGCTGATGCACATGGTGATCGCCAACGCCCATGCCGGCGATCCGTACCCGATCGACCTGATGTTCCTCTACATGGCCAACATGGCGTGGAACTCGTCGATGAACACCGCAGGCGTCATCAAGATGCTCGAGGACAAGAATCCCGCGACGGGCGAGTACCGCATCCCGAAGATCATCTATTCGGACGCCTATTCCTCCGAAATGGTCGCTTATGCCGATCTGGTGCTGCCCGACACGACCTATCTCGAGCGGCACGACTGCATTTCGCTGCTCGACCGGCCGATCTCCGAGCCGGATGCGGTCCAGGACGCCATCCGTTGGCCGGTGGTCGAGCCGGATCGGGACGTGCGCGGCTTCCAGAGTGTGCTGATCGACCTTGGCGCGCGGCTCAAGCTGCCCGGTTTCGTCGATAGCCGCGGCAAGGCGCTCTACGCGGATTATGCCGACTACATCGTGCGCCACGAAAGGCGGCCGGGCATCGGGCCGCTCGCCGGCTTTCGTGGCAGCAATGGCGACCGCACCGGGCGAGGGGCCATCAACCGCGACCAGCTCGATCGCTACATCGAAAACGGCTCATTCTTTTCGGCGCATATTCCGCTCGAAGCGCAATTCTTCAAGCACGCCAACAAGGCCTATCAGGATTTTGCCGTGCGCATGGGCTTCTTTGACGAGCCGAAGCCGGTGACCTTCCAGCTCTACCAGGAATCACTGCAGAAATTCCGGTTGTCGGCCGAGGGCCTGCGCGAGCCGGTGGCGCCTGAGACGCATCGCGAGCGCATCCTCGCCACCTTCGATCCGCTGCCGATGTGGTACCGGCCGTTCGAGGAGGCGGCGGTCAGTCGCGAGGAGTATCCCTATCACGCCATCACCCAGCGACCGGCGGCGATGTACCATTCCTGGGGCTCGATGAATGCTTGGCTCAGGCAGATCCATACACGGAACCCGCTCTATGTGCCCGGTCCGATCTGCGACGAGATCGGGCTCGTCGATGGCGACTGGGTTTGGGTGATTTCGCATCACGGCCGCATCAAGGTCGAGGTCGCGCGGATGGAGGCGGTCAATTCGAGCACGATCTGGACATGGAATGCGATCGGCAAGCGCGAGGGTGCCTGGGCGCTCGACAAGGATGCGCCCGAAGCCAAAAAAGGCTTCCTGATGAATCACTTGATCCATGAACTTCTACCGCCGAAGGGCGATGGGATGCGCTGGTCGAACTCGGATCCGGTTACCGGCCAGGCGGCGTGGTACGACCTGCGCGTCCGCATCGAGAAAGCCGAACCGGCCGAGGTCAGCGAGCCGCATCTTGCCGCCGTCGCGCAACCCGGCGGGGGGCGTCCGCAGGTCGAAGAGCTGCGCTACGGCCAGGAGTGGGCGAAATGACCAGCCTGCCGTCACTGCCGACACCGAAGAAGCTTGGCCTGGTCATCGACCTCGACGTCTGCGTCGGCTGCCATGCCTGCGTCATTAGCTGCAAGGAGTGGAATACCGGCGGCTATGGCGCGGCGCTGTCCGACCAGGACCCGTATGGGGCTGATGTGTCCGGTACCTTCCTCAATCGCATCCACACCTTCGAGGTCGTGCCGGAGGGCGGGCAGGTGATCGGCGAGGCGGGAGAGGCACGCATCGTGCATTTCCCCAAGTCATGCCTGCATTGCGAGGACGCGCCCTGCGTCACCGTCTGTCCGACAGGCGCCTCCTACAAGCGCGCCGAAGACGGCATCGTGCTTGTCGACGAAAGCAAATGCATTGGCTGTGGCCTGTGCGCCTGGTCCTGCGCCTATGGCGCGCGCGAGATGGATCTGGCCGCCGGGGTGATGAAGAAATGCACCTTGTGCGTCGACCGCATCTACAACGAGACACTCAAGGAGGTCGACCGGGTGCCGTCCTGTGTCCGGACATGCCCGGCCAATGCCCGGCATTTCGGCGATCTTGGCGATGCCTCATCAGAGGTCTCGCGCATGGTGGCCGAGCGCGGCGGCTACGACCTGATGCCGGAGCAGGGCACGCGCCCGACCAACAAGTATCTGCCGCCACGGCCGCGCAAGCCGCTGGCCGCGAGTGCCGGTTCTGCCGTGCTGGCTGAAAACACCGACGGCGCCAAAGGTTTCTTTGCCTGGCTCGACGGCATGCTGGACCGGATCTGAACCATGCATCCCGCATTCTCCATCATCGTGTTCACAACGCTTTCCGGGCTCGGCTACGGCCTGGCGGCTGTGCTCGGCCTTGGCCTGCTCGACGCCTCGACCCTGTCGGTCAAGCTTGCTCACATCGGCGCGCTGGCAATGATCGCGGGCGGTCTGCTGTCGTCTACGCTGCATCTCGGCAATCCGCAACGGGCTTGGCGGGCGCTGTCGCAATGGCGCTCAAGCTGGCTGTCGCGCGAAGGCGTGATGGCGATCGCCACCTTCGTGCCGCTGACTGTTACGGCATGGTTTTCGATTGTCGAGGGGCGTTACCTCCTGGTTGCGGGCCTGGCAGGCACGGTCATGTGTGGCGTCACCGTCTATTGCACCGCGATGATCTACGGTTCGCTGCGCTCGATCCAGGCCTGGAATACAGGGCTTACGCCGCTTTGCTACCTGTTGTTCGCGGCAGCCGGGGGCTTCCTGCTCGCATCCGTCGCCGGCTATTCATCCGGCAGCGGCGGCACGGTTTGCGCCGCAATCGCCATCCTGTTTGTCGTGGCAGCGTGGATCTCCAAGCAGCAGTGGTGGACAAGGCTGCGGACACTCGCGCCGTTGTCGACGCCCGAGAGCGCAACCGGGCTTGGCCATATCGGCCATGTCAGGCTGTTCGAGCGGCCGCATGTCAACGAGAACTACCTGACCCGTGAAATGGGCTTCAAGGTCGCGCGCAAGCATGCGCTCAAGCTGTCCAGGCTGGCGATCCTGTCTGGTGGGCTGGCGCCTGTTCTGCTGCTGCTGGTGGCGATCCTTGCCGGCGGAGCGGCCGCCGTGCCGGCTGCAGTGCTGGCCGTGTTCTGCTACGCGCTCGGCCTTGTCGTCGAGCGCTGGCTGTTTTTCGCGGAAGCCCGCCATGCGGTCATGAACTATTACGGCGGATAGGGCTTCAGCTACCGGCCGAGAGCTTGCCGGCCTTGTTGACCTTGCGGCGCTTGCCCTCGGTCAAGCCCCAGCGCTTGTGGAACCACATCCACTGGCCCGGATCCTCACGGATCCAGCGCTCGACGGTGTCGTTGAGCATCTGTGTGGTGGCCTGGACATCGACGGCGCCGTCGTCGCGGCGCGGCAGTGCCAGCTTGTCCTCGATCGTCAGCCTGTAGCGCCCGCCGGGCAGGCGGATGCAATGCGCCGGATAGACGTCGCAGTCATAGTGACGAGCGAGCATGGCGAGCACCGGATTGGTCTCGCATTCGCGGCCGAAGAAGGTCGTCCTGAGGCCGCGCTTGAACTTCTGGTCGACGAGCACGCCGACATTGCCGCCGCGGTCGAGAATGCCGGCGAGCGCGAAGGACGCGCCGCGCTGCGAGGCCAGCAGGTCGCCCATGTTCGAAGCACGTGTCGAGAAGATGTATTCCGCCAGATAGGGGTTGTTCGGCGGGCGGAACAGCGACGTGATCTTCATGCCGAAGGTGGCGGCGGCGATCGGCAGCAGCTCGAAATTGCCGAGATGGCCGGTGAAGACGATGTGCGGCTTGTCCTCGCTGGCGATCTTGAGGAAATGGTCATTGCCGGTCACTTCGATACGACCGGGTGTCTTGGCCTCCGGATCGTAGTCGAAAATCTGCTCGAGGAAGATGTATTCCGCGCCAAGCCGGCCCATGTTGCCCCACATATCAAGGGCAATGGCTTCGATCTCGGCCTTGCTTTTCTCGGGATAGGCGGCGCGCAGGTTTGACAGTGCCACGCGGTGACGGCCAAACCACGGACCAACTGTGCGGGCGGCGCGATCGGCGAAGTTGAGTCCCTTGTCGACCGGCAGCAGGCGCAGCAGCTTGAGCGCCACCAGGGCGACCTGCGCCACCAGCCAGTAGTTGAGCATGCGCAGCCGCCCCATGATGCGCATCATCGTGGGGCTGGGGATCTTGCTGGCCTTCCTGCGGGGCAATTCGCTGGCGTCCTCAGTGGATGCGCAGGATGATCTTGCCGAACACGTCGCGACCTTCCATCCGCTTCAAAGCGGTGTCGATGGAAGTGAAGTCGACTTCGGTGTCGATGATCGGCTTGACCAGTCCGGCGGCCATCTTCTGCATGGCGTCGGCCATGTTTTCCATCCGGCAGCCAAAGGAGCCGAGCAGCTTGAGCTGCTGCTGGAACAGCATCATCAGGTTGATTTCGGTCGACACGCCCGAGGTCGAGCCGCAGGTGACGAGGCGGCCGCCGCGCTTCAGGCTGAACATCGAGCCGGCCCATGTGTCCTTGCCGACATGCTCGAACACCACGTCGACGCCCTTCTTCTTCGTGAGCTTGCGCACGACGCCTTCGAAGCGGTCTTCGCGATAGTTGATGACGTGGTCGGCGCCGAGCGCCTTGGCCTTCTCGATCTTGTCGTTGGAGCCGACCGTGGTGATGACGGTGCAGCCCATCTTCTTGGCGAGCTGGATCGCGGCCGAGCCGATGCCAGAGCCGCCAGCATGGATCAGGATCGTCTCGCCCGGCTCAAGCTTGGCGTTGTCGAACAGCATGTGCTCGACAGTGCCGAAGGTGACGGGCGCGACCGCAGCACCGATGGCGTCGACGCCGGGAGGGGCCGGCACAAGAAGACGCGCCGGCAGGTTGATCTTCTCCTGGGCGAAACCGTCGAGATGGAAGCCATGCACGCCCGAGACGTGCTCGCAGAGATTGTCGCGGCCTTCGCGGCATGGGCGGCACAGGCCGCAGGTGCGGGCGCCGTAGATCGACACGAGCTGGCCGGGCGCAAGTCCGGTGACGCCGGGGCCGACTTCGTCGATCTCGCCGGAGGCCTCCGCGCCGATGACCAGCGGCATCTTGCGCTTGGCGAACGCCATGCCGCGCCAGCCCCAGACGTCGATGTGGTTGAGCGCCACGGCCTTGATGCGCAAGGTGACTTCGCCAAGGCCGGGAGGGGGAGGCGGTGCAATGTCCACCTGCTCGAGCCGGCGGTCCTCAACGAGCTGCAATGCGCGCATGATGTCGCTAAATCCTTGTCTCTGGGACGTGTAGGCGGTCGCTTAGACCGGTTCCCGCGCCATGACAAGGCAGGTGTTCTGGCCGCCGAAGCCGAAGGAGTTGGAAAGCACGGTGCGAATCTCGGCCTTCCGCTTCACATTCGGCACCACGTCGAGCTCGATCGAAGGATCGGGATTGTCGTAGTTGATGGTCGGCGGAATGACGCCTTCACGCATGGTCATCAGCGAGAAGGCGGCCTCAATGGCACCCGCAGCCGACAGCGTGTGGCCGATCATCGACTTGTTCGACGACACTGGAATCTTGCGGATGCGCTCGCCGAACACCGTCGACAGCGACAGATGCTCCATCTTGTCGTTCTCGGGCGTCGAGGTGCCATGCGCATTGACGTAGTCGATCTCGTCTTCGGCGAGGCCGGCATCGGCAAGGGCCGCCTTGACCGCGGCGATCGCCGGCGAGCCGTCGGGCTTGGAGCGGGTGCGGTGGAAATCGTCGGCCTTTTCGCCGCAGCCCCTGAGGATGCCAAGCACCTCGGCACCGCGGGCAAGTGCGCTTTCCAGCGATTCGAGCACCAGGGCCGCCGAACCTTCGGCCAGCACGAAGCCGTCGCGGTCCTTGGAGAACGGCTTGGAGGCCTTTTCCGGCACATCGTTGTTGGTCGACAGCGCCGACAGGAGCGAGAAGCGGATCAGCGCTTCGGCCGTCGCCGAACCGTCGGCGCCGACCGACAATGCGCGGTCGCATTCGCCGCGACGGATCGCCTCGACCCCAAGCTGGATGGCCGTGGCACCCGATGCACATGCGGTCGAGGTGGTGATCGGCAGGCCGCGCGTGCCGAACCGGTCGGCGAGGCGATCGGCGATCGAACCGAATTGCGAGGTGTCGAACATGTCGAGCGAGTTCTGGCTGCGCGCCACCTTGAGCAGGCGCTCGGAAGCCGAGCCTTCATCGTCGCCGGCATAGAGCGTGAAGCGGTCGCGCCAGTCGAGTTCGACCGGCGGCGAGGCGAGGAACAGCGGACCGTCGAAGTCGTCGGAGGCAAAACCTGCCTCCTCGACGGCTTCGAGCGCTGCCGTCTCGGCCAACTCGTAAGTCAGTGCGCTGGCGCCCTTGGTGCTCGACGGCAGGAAATCGACCATGCCGGAGATGCGGGTGTTGAGCAGATCGGTGGGGAAACGGGTGATCGGATGAATGCCCGACTTGCCCGACGTCAGCGCGGCCCAGTTGTCGGCCTTGCCGACGCCGAGCGAGGTGACGACGCCGATGCCGGTGACGGCGACGACGGGTCTGCCGAGGTGATCCTTCAGATTGGCCATGTTTTGTCCTGACACCCTTCAGCGCGGCGCGGAGACGAGCGCCATGCCTTCAAACTGGTGATAGCCGATCGCCGTTGCGAGAACATTGCGTGGCTGGCCGGAGAAATCTCTTTCGCCCGCTTCGAAAGCCGGATAGCCGGCGCCACGGTCGACGGCCAATGCGGCAAGCGCCACCGCGAACGGAAACTGTGCTTCCTTCATGTGGCCGGTCAGCGACGAAAGGGCGCGAGCCGCAATTGCCGGGTTGCCGTCGAGAGCCGATTTTTCGGCTGCGGTTGCGGCGTGTGCGCCCGATGCACCCGAAATCGCGAGCAGGTCGCCCTCCGGCAACTCGGCCTTGGCCAGCAGTTCGGCAATGTTCTCAGCAAGGCCGCCATTCCGGCGCCTGGTGCGACCGGAAAGGACCGGGCCGAGCTCGGCATAGATCTTCTGGCCGCGTGCTTCGGCGTGATCGCGCGATTCAAGCACCAGGAACGCGCCGCCGGAGCCGGTGACGACGCCGCCGCCTTCCGAACCCTGGCGCTGCCACACTGGCTTCCACGGGCCGCGATGCAGGTACCCAGCTAGCTCGTAGCCAAGCAGCATGTCCGAATGTTCGGTCTGGAAGGCGCCGCCGACCAGCACATGCGTCGACTGGCCGGAGCGGATGCGCGCCGCCGCTGTCTCGATGGCCGAAACGCCGGCACCTTCCTCGCCCATGAAGGTGCGTGAAGAGCCGGTGACCTTGTGGACGATCGAGATGTTGCCGGCGAGCAGATTGGAGAGCTGGGCCAGGAACAGCGTCGGCCGGAGTTCCGTCGTCAGCTTCTCGTTGATCAGCACGTCGCGATCGCTGCGGCCTTCGGAAGCCGCGAGCACGCCGGCGTCGACCGCCTCGTCGCGTTCGCCGCCACCTGCAGCCACCACCATGTCCATGGTCGCGCTAAGTTCGTCATTGCCCTTGATGCCGGCATCGTCGAGCGCCATGCCCGCCGTATACGTGCCAAGCCGCTGCCAGGTTTCCATCTGGCGCTGGTCGCCGCGCTTGGCGATCTGCAGGCCCCAGTCGATCTCGGGAAGCGGATGGATGGCATAGGGCTGGAAGCGCTCGGCGTCGATCACCGGGGCGGTGCCCGCTGTTGTCAGCTTGTCCCAGTGAGCTGCACCGCCTTCTCCGAGCGAGGAGACGAGGCCGATGCCTGTGATGACGACGTCGCGATTGGCCATGGGCGGCTTCAGCGTGCTCAGGCGTTCTTCGCAGCGACGAGCGCGTCGATCTTGGCGCAGAGGTTCTTCATGACGAAGTACTCGTCGGTCGAAGCCTTGCCGTCGTTGACTTCCTGCGTCCACTTCTCGAGCGGCACCTTGATGCCGAATTCCTTGTCGATCGCAAAGACGATGTCGAGGAAGTCGAGGCTGTCGATGCCCAGATCGTCGATGGTGTGGCTCTCGGGCGTGATGGTGTCGATGTCGATCTCGCTGGTCTCGGCAATGATCTTGGCGACTTTGTCGAAGGTCGTGGACACGGTTTTTCCTTTGGTGAGGGCGATCATGAACCTGGGACAGATTCTTCGCGCGTAGTTTTGAGGGCTGTCTAATCGGTTTTTCCGGACAGGAAAAGGCCAAATCCTGCGCTTTCGTTAAGGCGTCCGGCCCTGAACGCAAGGGAAGGCGGGCCGCCTGAAGCTCTAGAAGACGATGCGGCCAAGCACATGCAGCTTTTCTCCTTGCAGGCCGACGATCAGCGCTTCGCCTTCGCGTGCGGCCGCACCGGTCAGCGCCTGGATGTTCTCCAGATGGGTGACGAGCACGATGTTGTCGGAGCCGGAATAGTTGCGAATGATGTCCATGACGGTGGCGACGTCGGCCTCGCGGGTGGCGTCAGTCGGCTTGTCGAGGGCCGCGGTCGGCTCGACCTTCCGGTCATCGAAGGCGAGGCGGGCGGTTTCCAGCGTCCGGCAATAGCGGCTGGCCAGGATGCGCTCGACCGGCGCGGCGCGGGCGTCGAACAGCGCGCCGATCTTGCGTGCCTGCTGGCGGCCGCGATCGGACAGGTTGAGCTGTGTCGCGCATTTCTCGATGTCGAAATTGGGCGGCTCGACCGTGCCGGTGGTCATGGCGTTGCGCAGCAGCACGACATGGCCGCCATTTCGCAGCAGTGCCCAGCCGGCTTCCGTGGCCTGGGCGGGCAGTGCGCCGAGCAACAGCATGATCGCAATGGTAAATCTGAGCATGAATGATCCCGAACAGGCGATGCGGATATAGGGAGGCCAAAGTGGATTGAAAGGCAAGCTGACGCCAATAACGTGCGCCGACTTCCGATCCTGTGTCGTGACTTGATCCGGGGTGGCCGCGGCGCAATGCTCGGACCAGCCGATTCCCCATTTGCCGAGCGCCGATGTCACCTCTCGTAGAAACCGTGCTCTTCGTCTTCGGCCTCGTGGCACTGGGTTATCTCGCTGGCGCCACCGGCTATCTGCGCAGCGAAACCGGCGACGCGCTTTCCGAGTTCGCCATCGGCGTGGCGCTGCCGCTGCTGCTGTTTCGCACCATGATCGGCGCCGATTTCCACGGTTCGGCGCCGTGGTCGCTGTGGGCGACATATTTCATTGCGGTTACGGTCGCCTGGACAGCGGGGCATCTGGTGACGACCCGCATGTTCGGCCGTGATGGGCAGGCCGGCGTGGTCGGCGGGGTGTCTTCGGCCTTTTCCAATCTCGTGCTGCTGGGCATTCCCTTCATGCTCGGCGTTTTCGGCCAGGAGGGGTTCGAGATCCTGTCGCTGATCGTCTCGGTCCACCTGCCGACCATGATGATGGCTTCGATCATCCTGTTCGAGATGTTTGGGCCACGACGCAGCGAACCGATGCATCCTGTTGTGATCATTCGCGATTTCCTGCGCAAGATCCTGACCAATCCGCTGATCGTCGGCATCCTGGCTGGGCTGGCCTGGAGGGCGACCGGGGTGCCCATGCCGGGGCTTGCCACGCGCTTCATCGACGCACTTGCCAACATTGCCGGGCCGGTCGCGCTGTTTGCGATGGGGCTCGGGCTCAAGAAGTTCGGCATTTCGGGCAACATCAAGCCGGCATTGGCGCTGTCGGTGCTCAAGCTGATGCTGATGCCGGCCGTGGCGCTGCTGTTTGCCTGGCTGTTCGGTCTGCCGCCCTTGTCGGCGAAGGTGGCTGTGGCGGCGGCCAGCCTGCCTTCAGGCGTCAATTCCTATCTCATCGCCACGCAGTTCGGCACCGGCCAGGCCCTGGCCTCGAACCAGATGACGATCGCAACGGCCTGTGCCGTGGCCACGACCGCGTTCTGGCTGACGATTGCGACGATGGTGTTTGGGTAGAAAGGCAGCCGGGTAACTGGTTAGGCTGGACCAACGCATCTGTGCCATAATGCGGTTGATCGCCGACCCGGCGGCACGCTACTAAATTGCCTGGCGCATCGGGCCGAAAACAGTCCCGGACGCGCGCTTTTCGACGATTTCCAGAGTAGCCTGCGTCGCAACGGACGCCATTTCAGGAGGTGAAGCCATGCTTCAGAAAACCAGTCATTTCATGCGGCAGGCCAATCTCATCAACGGCGAATGGGTGCAGGCCGATTCCGGCAAGACCATCGACGTCACCAATCCGGCGACCGGCCTGAAGATCGGCACCGTGCCGCGTTCGGGTGCGGCCGAGACACGTCGCGCCATCGAAGCGGCCAACGAGGCGTTCAAGAGCTTCCGCAAGACGTCGGCGCTCGAGCGCTCGAAGCTGCTGCGCAAGCTGCACGACGCCATCATGGACAATCAGGACGCGCTGGCCGAACTGCTCACCATCGAGCAGGGCAAGTCGCTGACCGAAGCCAAGGGCGAGATCGGCTCGTCGGCGGCCTATGTGCTGTGGTTTGCCGAAGAGGCGCGCCGCACCTATGGCGATGTCGTGCCGTCGCCATGGGCGGATCGCCGTGTCCTCGTTACCAAGGAACCGGTGGGCGTCATTGCCGCCATCACGCCGTGGAATTTCCCGTCCTCGATGCTGTCGCGCAAGCTTGGACCGGCCCTTGCAGCAGGCTGCACCGCAGTGGTCAAGCCGGCGTCGCAGACGCCCTATTCGGGCCTGGCCTGGGGCGCGCTGTGCGAGGAAGTCGGCTTCCCCAAGGGCGTGGTCAACGTCCTGACAGGGGCGGCCGGCGAGATCGGCGACGAAATCTGCGCCAACCCGCTGGTCAAGAAGATCACCTTCACTGGCTCGACCGAAGTCGGCAAGATGCTGATTGCCAAGTCGGCCTCGACGGTGAAGAAGGTTTCGATGGAACTGGGCGGCAACGCGCCGTTCCTGGTCTTCGATGACGCCGACATCGATCGTGCCGTCGAAGGCGCGATCACCGCAAAATTCCGCAATTCCGGCCAGACCTGCGTCTGCACCAACCGCTTCTTCGCCCAGGCCGGCATCTACGACAAGTTCGTGGCCAAGCTGGCCGAGGCGTCGAATAAGCTCAAGGTCGGTTCCGGCCTGGATGCTGGCGTGCAGCAGGGCCCGCTGATCGACGACAAGGCCGTCGAAAAGGTCGAGGAATTCATCGCCGACGCCACCGCCAAGGGCGGCAAGGTGGTTGCCGGCGGCAAGCGCCACGCGTTGGGTGGCTCGTTCTTCGAACCGACGGTGATTTCGGGCGCCACGCCCGACATGCTGTTCATGAAGGACGAGATCTTCGGCCCGGTCGCTCCGGTCTTCAAGTTCGAGACGGAAGAGGAAGCGATCGCACTCGCCAACGACACCGAGTTCGGCCTCGCCAGCTATTTCTACACCGGCGACCTCGGCCGTGCCTTCCGGGTCATGGAAGGGCTGAAATACGGCATGGTCGGGGTCAATGAAGGCCTGATCACCACGCCGGAAGCGCCATTCGGCGGCGTTAAGGAATCCGGCCTCGGCCGCGAAGGCGGGCATCAGGGCATCGAGGACTATCTCGACACCAAATATGTCTGCATCGGCGGGCTGGGGCTCTAAGGCGCTTCAGCGCCCCTGAATCTGAACGAACACGCGATCCGCAGGGGGCGCGCGTTTTCTTTTGGATCTTTGACAGGAAGAATCCGAAAATCGGTGTAACTCGTTGTAACTGTTATGTTCGGGTCGATCCGGCCTGGTGTCGCGTATCGAATAGCCAAGTGCAGAAGAACGGGCCATCTTGCGGATGCCGCGAATCTGATGGCGCCGGGAAGGCGCGCTGTCAGAAAAACGTTGTCGGCAGGCGGGAGGAACTGGAATGACTTCAGCGTGGCGCATGGTCGTCGGGGCGTTCGGGCTGGTGGCGCTGGCCATCGGCTTTCTGTCGGTCGTTTTCCTGACAGCGCCTGCGGCGCCGGGGCCCGACCTCGCGCGTTCCAAGAATTCGGCCAAGGGCGTCTATGCATTGTCCATCGCGCCAGAGGCCGGCGAGCCCAGGCAAGGCGAGCTGCATGCCTGGGTGGTGACGGTGAAGACGCGGCAAGGTGCACCGGTGGAGGGGGCTGCGATCAGCGTCGGCGGGGGCATGCCAGAGCATGCGCATGGCCTGCCGACGAGCCCTGAAGCGACGACCTATCTCGGTGATGGCCGTTACCGCATCGAAGGCATGAAGTTTTCCATGACCGGCTGGTGGCAGCTCAAACTCGGCGTCACCGCACCTGCCGGCGCCGACGAAGCCACGTTCAACCTGGTTCTGTGAGGCGATGGCACGCAGCCTGCTCACCAAGCTGATTGCCGCTGCGATGATTGCAGCAGCGCTGGCAGGCTGCAGCGAAGCCGATTTCACCGACGCCGAAAAGCGCACCATCGCATCGATGTCGCTGGCAGCACTTGCCCCCCTGCCACCGGATCCGACCAATCGCTTCGCCGACGATCCCGGGGCTGCCGCGCTGGGTGCGACGCTGTTCTTCGACACCGGTATGAGCCGCGACGGCAATGTCGCCTGCGGCACCTGCCACAAGATCGACCGCCAGTTCCAGGACGATCTTCCGCGCGGCGTGGGCGTTAGCGAAACCCACCGACGCACCATGCCGCTGGCAGGCGTGGCGCGCGATGCGTTCTTTTTCTGGGACGGCCGGCGCGACAGCCTGTGGTCACAGGCGCTGGTGCCGCTGGAAAATGTGCTCGAGCATGCCGGCACGCGCACCGCCTATGCACATTATCTCAAGCGCCGCTTCGGCGAGCGCTACGAGCGTATTTTCCGTCCGCTGCCCGACCTGTCGACGTTGCCGGCCAGTGCCGGGCCGTTCGGCACGCCGGCGGAAAAGGCCGCCTGGGCCGGGATGAGCGATGCGCAGCGCGAGGGCGTTGACCGCATCTTTTCCGACATAGGCAAGGCAATCGCTGCCTTCGAGCGCTCGCTGGTCCACGGCAAGACCCGCTTCGACCGCTTCGCCGATGCCGTGGCGCAGGGACGGGCGCCATCAGCCAAGGACGATCTGTCGGCCGAGGAACGGCAAGGCCTCAGGCTTTTCATCGGCAAGGCCAATTGCTCGACCTGCCATACTGGGCCACGTTTCACCGACAATCACTTCCACAACACCGGTGTGCCGCCCGTCGCCGGATTGCCCGCCGATCGTGGACGCATCGCAGTTGTCGACGAGGTTCTGGCCGATCCGTTCAATTGCCTGGGAATATTCCGCGATGGCGGCGAGGAGGCCTGCGGTGAGCTGCGCTTCATGCAGAAGAGTTCGCCCGAGCTCGTCCGCGCCTACAAGACCCCGTCGCTGCGCAATGTCGCCGGACGTCCGCCCTACATGCATGCGGGCCAGTTCGCCACTTTGGAGCAGGTCGTGAACAACTATGCGAGCGCGCCGAAATCCGTCGAAGGCGAGAGCGAGATACATGCCGTGGCGCTCTCCGAAGGCGAGCGAGCGGCACTTGTGGCGTTCCTGAAGACGCTCAGCGACTAGTCAGCGGTCCTTGACCGTTTCCATGGCAACGAAGGTCGATGTCTGGGCGACATGGGGCAGGGCCGATATGCGCTCGCCGAGCACGCGCCTGTAGGCCGCTATGTCGCGGGTCCGGACCTTGAGCAGATAGTCGAAGCTCGCCGCCATCATGTGGCACTGCTCGATCTCGCGCACGGCATGCACGGCGCGGTTGAAATCGTCGAGCGCTGCCGACCGTGTGTCGGAGAGCTTGACCTGGACGAATGCGACGTGGCCTTCGCCCATGCGTTCGCTGTCGATGATCGCCTGATAGCCCTTGATGAAGCCATCCTTTTCCAGCCGCTTGACCCGCGCCTGCACCGGGGTTTTGGAAAGCCCGACTTTTGTGGCAAGCTCGGCCATGGACAGGCGGCCATCGCGCGACAGGGCGAACAGGATATTGCGGTCAATGCGGTCCAAATGGTCTTCAGTCATCACAATGTTAGCCGATATCACCGTTCATTGACTGCAATCGTAGATCATTTGGTCTTCCCCGTCGATGTCTTTGGACCGGCCTGGAAATGGGCGCTATGCTAGTTTCCGGCAAAGGGCTCTGCGGCACCTTCTGCCGCCGCGCCGTCATGCCAACCGCTCCACAGGATCGCCATGCAAGCGCTCGACGCCATCCGCCAGGAAATTCGCGCCAACTACCTCCCAGACGAAGCAGAAGCCGTGAAGCGGCTGGCTGCCACCGCATCGCTCAGCAAGGACGACCGTGCGGCGATCTCGGCCCGTGCCGCCGGTCTCGTACGCGCCGTGCGCGGCTCGACCGATCCGCGGCTGATGGAGGTTTTCCTCTCCGCCTACGGCCTTTCGACCAAGGAAGGCGTGGCGTTGATGTGTCTGGCCGAGGCGCTGCTGCGCGTGCCCGACACCGAAACGATGGACGACCTGATCAAGGACAAGATCGCGCCGCATGACTGGTCGTCGCATTCGGGCGGTTCGAGCTCGATCTTCGTCAACGCCTCGACCTGGGCGCTGATGCTGACCGGCCGCGTGCTTGACGAAGGCGAGGGCTCGATCGAGCGTACCTTGCGCTCGATGGTTCGCCGTCTCGGCGAGCCGGTGATCCGCACGGCGGTCGCGGCAGCCATGCGTGAAATGGGCGAGCAGTTCGTTCTCGGCCGCACCATCACCGAGGCGGTCAAGCGCGGCCGCTCGATGATCCAGAAGGGCTATCTCTATTCCTTCGACATGCTGGGCGAGGCCGCCCGCACCGAGACCGACGCGCTGCGCTATCACCGCGCCTATGCCGAGGCGATCTCGTCGCTCGACAATGGCACCAACGGCCCCGACATCCGCTACAACCACGGCATTTCGGTCAAGCTGTCGGCGCTGCATCCGCGCTACGAGGTCTCGCACAAAGACGAGATGCTGCCGGTCATGACCGAGCGCCTGCTGTCGCTGTGCCTCGCCGCCAAGCATGCGCGCATGGGCCTCAACATCGATGCCGAGGAAGCTGACCGGCTCGACCTGTCGCTCGATGTCATTGCGGGCGTGCTGGCCAATCCGCAGCTCGAAGGCTGGAACGGTTTCGGCGTCGTCGTCCAGGCCTACGGCCCGCGCACGGCCTTTGTCATCGACTGGCTCTATGCGCTCGCCAACAAGCTCGACCGCAACATCATGGTGCGCCTGGTCAAGGGCGCCTATTGGGACACCGAGATCAAGCGCGCCCAGACGATGGGCCTGCCGGGTTATCCGGTGTTCACCCGCAAGGCCAACACCGATGTTTCCTACATGGCCTGCGCCCGCAAGCTGTTGTCGATGACGGACCGCATCTACCCGCAATTCGCCACCCACAACGCGCACACCGTCGCCGCCATCCTGTCGATGGCCACGGATCGCACGTCGTTCGAGTTTCAGCGCCTGCACGGCATGGGCGAGGCGCTGCACGAGACGGTGCGCAAGGCAGAGGGCACGCGCTGCCGCATCTATGCGCCGGTCGGCGCGCATTCCGACTTGCTTGCCTATCTGGTCCGCCGCCTGCTCGAAAACGGTGCCAACTCGTCCTTCGTCCACCAGCTGACCGACGAGGACGTGGCGCCTGAAGACATCGCCCGCGACCCGCTCGACACGGTGGAGACGCAAGGGACGGCATCCAATCCGTCGATCCCGACGCCTTCGGCGATCTTCGGTGCCGGCCGCATCAACGCCAAGGGCTGGGACATCACCGACCCGGTGACGCTGGCAGCGCTCGACAAGGCCAAGGCGGAGTTCAAGGGCCCGGACCGCTGGACCGCCAAGCCGGTTACCCGCGCCGCCGGCTACGGCGCGTCGCGCAAGGTGACCAATCCGGCCAAGCCCGAAGACATCGTCGGCACGTTGACCGAGGCTGCGGCCAAGCAGGTGCCGACGGCCGTGCGTTTCGCCATCGAGGCGCAACCAGCCTGGGCGAAGAAGCCCGTTGCCGAACGTGCCGCCATCCTGCGCCGCACGGCCGATCTCTACGAGGCCAATGCCGCC
This sequence comes from Aminobacter sp. LjRoot7, assembly GCF_964252895.1. Classification (NCBI taxonomy): domain Bacteria; kingdom Pseudomonadati; phylum Pseudomonadota; class Alphaproteobacteria; order Hyphomicrobiales; family Phyllobacteriaceae; genus Aminobacter; species Aminobacter sp. LjRoot7. The sequence continues at coordinate 45,532 of NZ_CAXUPX020000001.1, read as the reverse complement.
GAGTTCTTTGCGCTGGCCACACGCGAGGCCGGCAAGTCGTTGTCGGACGGCGTCGCCGAGGTGCGCGAGGCGGTCGACTTCCTGCGCTACTACGCTGCCGAAGCCGAGAAGGCCGAGGCCGGCACCGAGGCGCGCGGTGCCATCGTGTGCATTTCGCCGTGGAATTTCCCGCTCGCCATCTTCACCGGCCAGATCGCGGCGGCACTGGTCACCGGCAATTCGGTCATTGCCAAGCCGGCCGAGCAGACGCCGCTGATTGCCGCGCGTGCGGTTGCCCTGATGCGTGAGGCCGGCGTGCCGGAAGACGTGATCCAGCTCCTGCCGGGCGACGGCCCGACCGTCGGCGCACCGCTGACGGCCGATCCGCGCATCGCCGGTGTCTGCTTCACCGGCTCGACGGAAGTTGCCAAGCTGATCGAAAAGCAGCTGGCCGAGACGGCGGCGCCCGACGCGATGCTGATCGCCGAGACCGGCGGCCTCAATGCGATGGTCGTCGATTCCACCGCTCTGCCCGAGCAGGCGATCCGCGACGTGCTGGCCTCGTCGTTCCAGAGTGCTGGTCAGCGCTGCTCGGCCCTGCGCGTGCTCTACGTCCAGACCGACGTCGAAAAGAAGATGGTCGAGATGCTGAAGGGCGCGATGGATGCGCTGACCATCGGCGATCCGTGGCAGTTGTCGACCGACGTCGGCCCGGTCATCGACGAGGAAGCGCAGAGCTCGATCCGCGACTATTGTGCTGCGATGGAAGCCAAGGGCAAGCTGATCGCCAAGCTCGACGCGCCGGCCGATGGCCGTTTCGTCGCGCCGCATGTCTTTAAGGTCAAGGGCATCGAGGAGATGGAGCGCGAGATCTTCGGGCCGGTGCTGCATGTCGCGACCTTCGAGGCCGATGAGATCGACGACATCATTTCGGCGATCAACCGCAAGGGCTACGGCCTGACCTTCGGCCTGCACACCCGCATCGAGGGCCGCGTCCAGCACATCGTCGACGGCATCCACGCCGGCAACATCTACGTCAACCGCAACCAGATCGGCGCCGTTGTCGGTTCGCAGCCGTTCGGCGGCGAGGGACTGTCGGGCACCGGTCCCAAGGCGGGCGGACCGCACTATCTCCGCCGTTTCCGCAAGTCGCCAGAAGCGGGCACGGTGTTGCCGGAAGGCCGCAAGGTCACCGCGACCGAGCTGGTCGACAATCTTGTCGATGCCGGCGAATGGGCCACGCGGGCGGACCGCATCACCATCCTGCGCAAGCACCTGCGCGGCAAGGGTGCTGCGGCCATTGCGGCCGCGGCGAGCATCGACTTCGGCCAGGTCGACCTTCCTGGGCCGACCGGCGAGGCGAACACGCTGTCGCTCAACCCGCGCGGCCGGGTGCTGTGCCTCGGACCCGACGCCGAGACCTTGCTTGCCCAGGCGATCCAGGCGCTGGCAGCCGGCAATGCGGTCTTGGCTGTTGCTCCCGGCGCGCCGGCGGCTGTCCACGCCCTGATGGGCAAGGACTTGCCGATCGCCGCGATCGACGGTCGCCCCGACCCGGTGGAAGCGCGCGCACTGGCCGTCGATGTCGTGGCTTATTCGGGCACGGAAGAGAGCACGCGCATCGTTCGCAAGGTCATCGCCGAGCGCAAGGGGCCGATCGTTCCGCTGATCAGCGAGGTGATCTACCCGGCCGCCTACGCTCATGAACGCGCTGTCTGCGTCGACACCACGGCTGCCGGTGGCAACGCCAGCCTGCTGGCATCGGCCTAAGCCGTCTTCCTGAGAATCGGTCGCCGGTTTTCAGGAAAAATGCCCGGACAAACGAAAGGGGCAGGCGTGAGCCTGCCCCTTTTCAGATTTCTTCCGGCGCACAGCCGAACCGCAAAAGATTGCCATGCGGGTCGTGGATGTAGAATTCCTTCATGTTCCACGGCCGCACCGTGAACTGGCTGAGCCGTTCGACACCGCGCGCTGAAAACTCGGCGTGAAGGGCGGGAACCTCGCCGCCCCTGATGTAGCAGGACGTCACCTCGGGCAGCTTGCGGTCGTCCGACTTCCAGAAATGGATCTCGATCTCGCCGCGTCGGACGATCAGATAATCGTCCATGTCAGGGCCGATGACGTCGAAGCCGAGCCTGTCGCGATAGAAATCGCGGCTCTCGCCGATGTCGGGCGAGGGCATGACCGGAATGCTGCGGGCGAGGTCGGTCAATTCTCAGGCGCCTTCGACGACCGAAAAACCCTCGAACTGCGGATGGCCGACATAGGATGCCTTGGACGAACCGGCATTCTTGTGGGCGTTGCGGAAGTTCTCCGACTTAGTCCAGGCGACGAAGTCGTCCTGGCTGGCCCAGATCGTGTGCGAAGCGTAGAGCGTGTAGCCTTCGGCTTCGTTCACCGGGCCGCGCAGCAGGTGGAACTCGCGAAAACCCTTCATCTCGTTGAGCGATGAGTCGCGGTTCTTCCAGACGTCTTCGAAGGCGGTCTCGGAGCCGTTCTGCACCTTGAAGCGGTTCATTGCGATGTACATGGTCTTCCTTTCAACGGGCCTTGCGTTGCGCTGTTGTAGTCCTTTGAGCGCTGCGTAGCGACACAACATTGGCACCGGTGCTGTCACCGGCGGTTCTCGGGTTCGGGCCGGCCTGAACCTGCGCCTGAGCGCGGTAGCTGGCCAGCTCCGTAACGTTTTCGCTCGCCCTGATCGCCGCCAGGCGATCGAACAGCTCGCGCATCTCGGGCAGCAACCCGTCGCCCTGGCGTTTCACCATCTGATCGAATTTGTTCAGTCCGAACATGCGTTTATGCCTTTCGATGCGCCGGGCGCCACGGGAGAGGAGTCTGGGCAAGGCTGGGCTCAGCTTCCGAAGGCGATGCCGGATTTGGATTCGGTCCGCAGCGCCTTGAGGCAGGCCGCGGCATCGACCCCGCCGCCGGTGCAATCGGTGGCCTGGTTGATCAGGACACGGCTGACCTTGTTGCAGTCGGTGCCCGACAGGTCGAAGCGCGTGACCTTGGTCTTGCCAGCCGGCAGGTCCTTGAAGTCGAGCACCGTCAGCCTGTCGACAACACCCGCCTCGTTGAACAGCGCGATCTCGAATGCCGCCTTGGAAAGCTCGGCGCCGAGATTGTTGGTGACGACGAATGTGAAGCGGCAGCCCTTGTCGGAGGGCTGGGCAGCGTTGAGCTCGAGCACAAGCGCCGGAGCCGGCGGGGCGCTCTGGGCGCCCGCCATGCCAGTGGTGGTAAGGAGTGCCGCCGCGACCAGAGGCGACAACGTGTTCACGCCAAAGCGCACGATTACCACCCGAACTGCTTGGACAGGGAGACCTTGAACGTACGGCCCTTGGCATCGTCGTTCATCAGGAACTCCTTGTACTGCTTGTTGAAGATGTTATCGACGCCGAAATTGGCTTCCCAACCGGCGAGCTGGCCGTCCTGAGGCTTCCAGGTGACGAAGATGTCATGGACGTCGAAGGCCTGAGCATAGCGTGACGATGGTCGCGTGCTCGGTGCGATGATCACAGGGGCCGAAGCCTGGCGGCGGGCGTCCTGCGGATCGGCAACGAAGCGAGCCTTCCAGCCGAAGGTAAGGTCGTAGTCCGGAACTTTTCCGCCCAGAGTCAGTGCCAACTCGTGCGGCGCTATGGTCGTCAGATATGCCTTGGTCGCCTTGTCTTTGCCAACCACGTACGAATAGGACGCATTGGCGAAGACGTAGTCGGAGTCATAGGCGGTTTCGATTTCGAAGCCATAGATGTTTGCATTGTCGATGTTCTGGTAGCCGGGCTGCGTGGGAAGCAGAACCTGCTTGAGGGCTATGAGGTCCCTTACGTCGTTGTAGAAGCCAGTGAACTTCAACTGAGCCGCATCGCCGTCCTGAACGAGGTCGTATCCGGACAAGGCAAAACCAGCTTCGAAGTTGTTCGACTTTTCCTTTTTCAAGTCGAGGCTGGGCAGGAAGACCGAAGACGAGCTTCGGGTCGAGAACACCTCGTCGATGGTGGGGAAACGTTCGGTGTGCGCAATCGAACCGAAAACCGCAACGTTGTCGTTGAACTTGTAGTGAGCCGCGATCTTTGGTGAAAAAGCCGTGTCATCGCTGGACGGTGCGTTCAACGCATCGCCGGGTGTCAGCTGGTGCCAATCCAGGCGCATTCCCGGGGTGATCGTCAGCCGTTCGTCCCACACGAACTCGTTTTGCACGAAGGCACCAGTTTTCAGGTCCGTGCCCTCGGGATGGAACTGAACCGGAAACTGTGCGCCGTTGTTGAAGAAGGCTTCCGCCTTGCGGGTCTGGTAGCTCGACTGGGAGCCGACGGTCAGATGGTTGACCCAGTTGTCACCAGTCCACTGCATCGTGTTCTGGGCATTGACCTGCCAGGTTTCGTAGCCGTAGTTCGAGTCGCAAACCACAGCGAAAGTGCCGTTGCTGCAGAATGACCTCAGGGTGGCAGCGCGCTGTTCGTTATACGTATTGGAGTAGGACGCCGAGACCTTCACATCGAGCATGTCGTTGTCGGCAAACGGATTCTCGTAAGATACGGCCGCTGTCCGATCGACGATGTGTCGGTCGACGAGACCAAAGCCCGCGTCGCCGCTCGTCTGTGACAGCTGTTGACGGTCGAGGTCGGAATCCCACTGCTGGTAGGAAAGCCGCAGCTTGCCTTCGTCGCCGACGTTGAACGTGCCCTTGGCGAGACCGGACCAGGCCTTGAAATTGGTGCCGATGACTTCCTTGCCGTTGCCGGATTCATAGGGGTCGGAAGCGCGGTAGTTGCCGGTCAACAGGAACTCGGCATTCTCGCCAACCCGCTGGGCAAGCACGGAATTCAGCAGGTAGCCACTACCGTTGCTGTTCCAGGAGCTCTTCAGGCGCAGGGCGCCGGTCTGGCCTTCTGCGATGAAATCGGAGGCGTCCTTGGTCTCGAAATTGATGACACCGCCGAGGGCGCCTGAGCCGTAAAGCGTGGACGAGGCTGGTCCGCGTAGCACTTCGACGCGCTTGTAGAGCTCTGGCTCCGAGAAGAACGATCCTAGGCGATACTGCTCGTAGAATTTCTGCGCGCCATCGACGTTGACGATGATGCGGCCGCCGTCGCCGGTGTTTTCGGGAGCGCCGATGCCGCGGATGTTGAAGCTCTGGCCAAGCAATCTGTCGGAGCCGGTAACGTTGACGCCGGGTGTCGCGCGGATGATCTCGCCGATCGTCTCAGGCTGAAGGCGGTCAATATCTTCCTGCTCAACGACGGTCACCGCCTGCGGCGTGTCGATTGCGACCTTGGCGACGCCCGCGCTGACGACCAGGCGCTGCAGGACGGTGACGCGCGGCTTCTTGTCCTGTTCAGTGGTTTTGGCTTCTTGCGCGTAGGCCGCGTGCGCGCCCACGAACACCGCCATTGCCGCTCCGCCCAGCAGAGCTGCCTTATTCCGACCAACTAGCCCCATGTCCCACTCCAAAAATGTCTCGTGCTGGCTTGCATTTCGCTCGCTAGCAATTTTTCGCTCGCCGGCTACGTCTTAAATCTTGACTTGATCACTCCGGTATTGCACTGACTAATAAACATGAATGTTCGAGTCAACTAATAGATTCAAACATGAGGGCCTCGTCCGGGCTTTTCCGGCGCGGCGAACGGATGAAGGAGTGGAATGAGATGAATTCACACAATCCGAACCAATTCCGTACTGGCCAGTTCCGGGCCGGATATCGCCGGCCTGAAGGCCAGGTGGCACCGCGTCCAATCGCTGGTTCGGCTGCCAGGACGCTGACCAGCGAATCGCTGTTTCTCGGTGATTTCGAGATCGGCATCGACCATGGCGGCGCTCTTTACCGCCTGAAGATTACCCGTCAGGGCAAGCTCATTCTCAACAAGTAGGTGTTTTCAAATGGACCAGCGCGTAAGGCCCAACCCACACGAAATCAGGCGGGCGCGAACTGACAACCCCAAAATGCGCGAGCGCGATCTCGCCAGCCAGCTCGGCATTTCCGAAGCTGAACTGGTGGCTGCGCATTGCGGCGAGGGTGTCGTTCGCATCGAACCGCGCGTCAATGACCTGCTCGCCGGAATCGAGGCCGTCGGCGAGGTCATGGCCCTGACCCGCAACGAAAGCGCGGTCCACGAGAAAATCGGCATCTACGACAAGGTCGTGCCCGGCACGCAGGCCGCGATGGTGCTCGGCGAACAGATCGACCTGCGGATCTTTCCGCGGGCCTGGGTCCATGGTTTTGCCGTGGAAAAGCGCGATGGCGACGACATCCGCCGCAGCCTGCAGTTCTTTGATGCGGCCGGCATGGCGGTGCACAAGATCCACTTGCGCCCGGCTTCCAACCTCTATGCCTACCAGAAGCTGGTCGAAACGCTGATCAGCGACAACCAGGATCCTGCCATCGTGACGGTTCCTTCCGTCGTGAAGTCACCAGACCAGGAGACGTCGACCGGTGTCGACGAGCTGCGCGACCGCTGGAGCAAGCTGACCGACACGCATGAGTTCTTCGGCATGCTGAAGTCGCTCAAGCTCGGCCGCCAGCAGGCCATGCGCATGGTCGGCCAGGATTATGCCTGGAAGCTGCAGCATGACGCGCTGCCGGCCGTCTTCGACAAGGCGGCGGTAAGCGGCCAGCTGATCATGTGCTTCGTTGGCAATCATGGCTGCATCCAGATCCATTCCGGACCGGTCCAGAACATCAAGCCGATGGGCCCGTGGCTCAATGTGATGGACGAGACGTTCCACCTGCATCTCAGGACCGATCACGTCCACGAGCTCTGGGCGGTTCGCAAGCCAACCAAGGACGGCCATGTCACCTCGGTCGAGGCCTATGATGCCAATGGCGAGATGATCATCCAGTTCTTCGGCAAGCGTAAGGAAGATCACGACGAGCGCGCGGATTGGCGCGACCTTGTCGAGTCCTTGCCGGTTGCGCAGCAGAACGCGGCCTGAGGAGCATGACGATGTCGACACCCCAACGGCTGCTTCGCTCGGCCGCACTAGGCCTGTCGGTGCTGATGGCCACTGGCACCGCCAGCATTGCGGTCGAGGGCGCCACTGTTTTCCCTGACCGCGCACGCGTCGCCTCCGTCGGCGGTTCGATCACCGAAATCGTCTATGCACTCGGCGAGGAGAAGGCGCTGGTTGCCCGCGACTCGACCAGCGTCTATCCGGAAGCGGTCTTCAAGCTTCCCGACGTCGGCTACATGCGGGCGCTGTCGCCTGAAGGCGTTTTGTCGGTCAATCCGACCGGCATCCTGGCACTCGAGGGCAGCGGCCCGAAGGAGGCGATCGACGTCCTCAAGAAGGCGAGCGTTCCCTACATCCAGGTGCCGGAAGGCTTCAGCCATGACGGCATCCTCCAGAAGATCCGCATCGTCGGCAAGGCGCTCGGTGCCGATGCCAAGGCGGAAGTGCTTGCCACCGATGTCGGCAAGCAGATGTTGGATGCCGAGGCGCTGACCAAGGGTATCCCACAGGGCGAGCGCAAGCGCGTGCTGTTCATCCTCAGCATGCAGGGCGGCAAGATCCTGGCGTCCGGCAACCATACGGCCGCTGATGGCATCATCGCGCTTGCCGGTGGTGTCAATGCGGTCGAAGGCTATCCCGGCTACAAGCAACTGACCGACGAGGCGGCGATCACGGCAAAGCCCGATGTGATCCTGATGATGGATCGAGGCGGTGGTACCGCAGTTCCGGACGCCGACCTGTTTGCCCATCCGGCCATTGCCTCCACGCCGGCCGGCCAGGCCAAGCGCGTGATCCGCATGGACGGCGCCTATCTGCTCGGCTTCGGCCCGCGCACGGCGGCGGCGATCAAGGATCTCGCCGTGGCGTTCTATGGCGACGCGGTCAAGAAATAAGGCCGGGACAGTGGTGGATGAAACGATCGCCGGTGATGCCGGCGTGCAGCAGGGAGGTCGCCATGCAGTCGGCGACCGCTCCAGCCGTGCTTTGCTGGTCATCGGCGTGCTCGCCGTGGCCCTTGCCGCAACCGCACTGTTCAGCCTGACCTGGGGGGCATCGGACGCCTCGGCCCTGGGTCTCGTTCGCAGCTGGCTGTTTGGTGCGACGCCGGGCGACGAGGCGCTGTCGATGCGCGATAGCGTCATCGTCTACGACATACGCCTGCCGCGTATCGTGATGGGCATGCTCGTTGGTGCAGCGCTTGCTGTGTCAGGTGCGGTCATGCAGGGCCTGTTCCGCAACCCGCTGGCCGATCCCGGCCTGGTCGGCGTGTCTGCTGGCGCGGGCCTGGGTGCTGTCTCGGTGATCGTGCTGGGCGCAACCGTGCTTGCACCGTTCACGGCTCTGCTCGGCAGCTACGCGCTGCCATTCGCGGCGTTTGGCGGCGGCCTGCTCACCACCATCATCCTCTACAATGTCGCCACGCGTCAGGGGCGCACCTCGATCGCCACCATGCTTTTGGCCGGCATCGCGCTGGGCGCAATGGCCATGGCCCTGACCGGGGTGCTGGTCTACATCGCCGACGACAGGCAGCTGCGCGACCTGACATTCTGGCAGCTCGGCTCGCTGGCGGGTGCGACTTGGCTGAAGATTGCGGGTGCCGGGCCGATCATCATCCTGGCGCTGGCGACGACACCTTTCATGGCCAAGGGTCTCAATGCGCTTGCCTTGGGCGAGGCGACGGCAAGCCATCTTGGCGTTCCGGTACAGCGGCTGAAGTATGTGGCGATCGTTGCGGTTTCGGCGGCAATCGGTGCCTCGGTGGCGGTCAGTGGTGGCATCGGCTTTGTCGGCATCGTCGTGCCGCATCTGCTGCGCCTGGCGATCGGACCCGACAACCGCTACCTGCTGCCGGCGTCGGCGCTCCTGGGCGCATGCCTGCTGCTGCTGGCGGATGCGGTGAGCCGCACCATCGTTGCGCCGGCCGAGTTGCCGATCGGCATCGTCACCGCGGCCGTCGGTGGCCCGTTCTTCCTGTGGATATTGCTGCGCAAGCGCGGCGTCGTCGATCTTTGATGCGGCGAACTGTGAGGTACACATGATCGAAGCACGCCAAGTTTCGGTGTCGATCGGCAGCACGCGCATCGTCAGCGATGTGGATTTCACCGTGCGTCCAGGTGAACTGGCAGCAATCGTCGGACCCAACGGCTCCGGCAAGACGACTTTCCTGAGAGCGCTGACGGGCGAGCTCGCCCATTCGGGCCAGGTGTCGCTCAATGGTCGCGATGCGGCCAAGCTCAAGCCATGGGAAGCGGCAAGCATCCGTGCGGTGCTGCCGCAGTCGACGGCGCTGTCGTTTCCCTTCACCGTCCGCGAGATCGTCAAGCTTGGCGTGACCGGCGGCCGCTCCGGCGCATTGGCGGGCGAGGGCAACCGACTGCCGGAGCGGGCGTTGGCTCGGGTCGATCTCGAAGGCTTTGCCGGGCGCTTCTATCAGGAGCTTTCGGGCGGCGAGCAGCAGCGCGTGCAGCTTGCCCGCGTATTGTGCCAGGTGTGGGCGCCGGTGCTGGACGGGCAGCCGCGCTATCTGTTCCTCGACGAGCCGGTGTCCAGCCTCGATATCAAGCACCAGCTGATCATCATGAACATCGCTCGCGATTTCGCGCGGCGGGGCGGCGGCGTTGTCGCGATCCTGCACGACCTCAACTTGACAGCGATGTATGCCGACCAGATCTGCGTCATGCATCGCGGCAAGCTGGCGGCCGCGGGTGCCCCGCAGGCCGTGCTCACCGATGGTCTGATCGAAAAGGTGTTCGGCTGCCGGCTGCGCGTCGGTGCCATTCCGGCAGCAGACGTGCCGTTCGTACTGCCGCAGTCGGCCGTTGCCTGACCGGCCTTAACCGGCCAGGGCGTGCTGTTCAGGGAAATGGATGCCCAGCAGATCGCGCATGTTTGGACGTGCTGCAACGAGGTCGGCGATGGAGTAGCGCCCGAGCACTTCGAAGAACGCGTTCAGCGCCTCGCGCAGGGCGGAATTCAGGCCACAGCTGTCGACAAGCGGGCATTCTGCGGCGTCGTTCTCGAAGCACTCGGCCATGGCGAAGCTTTCTTCGGTGACGCGCACGACGTCGAAGAGCGAGATCTGGTCAGCCGGCTTGGCAAGGCGTACGCCGCCGTTGCGGCCACGCACTGTCTCGACCAGCTTGGCTTCGACCAGAGGCTGCAGGATCTTGAACAGGAACAGTTCCGACACCGTGTAGGCAGCGGCGATTTCGGGAACGCGGCTCAGCCGTCCTTCATTTGCCGCGCAATACATCAGGATGCGCATGGCGTAGTTGGTCTGGCGTGTGAGGCGCATTGCGTGTTCCTTGCTCTGCGTTGAGTCCGCGAGTCCCGGCTAATATGGCCCATACCTTAGAACAATTCCAGACAGGGTTTCAAATTATATATGACGACATTAGTCATATTTGTGGCGCATAGCAGCCTTGCGTTTACGTAAAGGTCAAAATGGTTGATTTTGATGCTGCGCTGCACAATATGTGCCGTGTCGGGAGTCGAAGACTCAGGGAGGAACCCATGAGGACTGCGACATGGAACAGATCATACGTACACAAAGGCCATTGACGGGCGTAATCCGTCAGTTGAGGCCGTCCGATCTGCCCCGCTTTGCCGAACATCTGCTGAGACTGGACGACCAGAGCCGGCGCGACCGCTTCAACGGCCTGACCCATGATGGCTTTCTCGAAGCCTATGCCGAACGCAGCTTTCACGAAGGTGCGACCGTCATCGGTTACGTCGAGGGCGACAAGGTGCTTGCCGCCGCCGAACTGCACGAACGCGCCGAAGAGAGCGAGCCGACGGCCGAAATCGCCTTCAGCGTCGAGCACAAGATCCAGAACCGGGGCATCGGCGGACGGCTCTTCCAGCGCCTCGTCGCCCAGGCGAGGGGGCTCGGCTACCTCAGGCTGCAGGTGACGACGCACGCCAACAACAGCGCGATGAAGGCCTTGGCCCGGCGTTTCAACGCCAAGCTCAGCTTCCAGCAGGGCGAAACCAACGGCATCATCGAACTCGCCGGCGAGGCAGGCCTCGATGCCGATTGGCGAGCGCCCGCCGGTCTCGGCAGGCGCGGCACCGGCAAGGCCATCGCGGCCTGACCTGCCTCGATGAGGCGCGGCTGCGTTCATCGATGCGTCGCAGTTCGGCGATCCCGGTCGCCTGGGTTTGCTCGCTCGTGGCATGAGCTTTTCAAGCGCAAGCTTTTCAGGATGAGGACAGCTGATTTGCCGGAAGGGTTGTAATCGGCCGCGCCGTCTCGATATCTGACCGGCATGAGACATGTTTGTCGCGTCGACCCGGCGGCCGCAGGCGAGGGCGGAAAATGAGCAAGGATGGACCTGGAATGGTTGCAGCAAACGGCGACGCCATGCCCACGGCCTTGCGCGCGTTGAGTGCCGACGAGGCTGCCAAACTGTCCGCTCTGCGGCGGACAAAGTTCATCGCAACGGGCGCGCTGGTGGTCTGCGTTGCCATCTTTGCCATCGCCAAGTCGCTGCAGGGGCGCTGGCCGTGGCTCGGTTTTGTCGCCGCCTTTGCCGAGGCAGCAACAATCGGCGGCCTCGCCGACTGGTATGCCGTCGTGGCGTTGTTCAAGCGGCCGCTCGGCCTGCCGATCCCGCATACTGCAATCATTCCATCCAACCAGAACCGGATCGCCGACAATCTCGGCCGTTTCATCGAGACCAACTTCCTGGCGCCGGAGCCGGTGCGGCAGAAGCTCAAGGAAGTGGATTTCGCAGCACTCGTCGCCGACTGGTTGTCGGACCGCCAAAGGGCGGAAGGCCTGTCGCTGTTTGTCGGGCGGCTGGTGCCACAGATGCTGCAGGCGATCGAGGGCTCCGGCCTGCGCGAATTCGCAACGCGCCGCCTGCTCGATCGTATCGGCAAGGTCGAGGTAGCGCCGCTGGCGGCGGAGCTGTTGACGGCCTTCACCGAAGACCGCCGCCACCAGCGTCTGCTCGACGAGTTCACCAAGATCATCGGCAATTTCCTCAGCGACGAGCAGGCCTTGGCCGTGCTGCGCGAGAAGATCAGGGAGGAACTGCCGTCGGTGTTCAATCTGTTCCGGGCCGATGCCTATTTGCTCAAGCGGATCGTGGCGTCGGCAGCGACGCTGCTTGAAGATGTCAGGGGCGATCCCGACCATCCGCTGCGCGGCGAGTTTGACCAGTTCGTCCACGGTTTCATCGACCAGCTTCGCCACTCGCCTGACTATGCCAAGCGCGCCGAGCAGCTGAAGCGCAACTTCCTCGCCCGCCCGGAACTGAGCGCGCTGGCGCAGGATGTCTGGAAAAGCATGCGCGGCTTCATCGAACAGGATGTCGCATCGCCCCAGTCGATGACGCGAAAGCACCTGACCAGCCTGTTCGTCGAAGTCGGCCAGAACCTGGCGCGTGATCCCCATATCCGTGCCGACATGAATGCCGGTTTCGTCGTGGCGCTTGCTTCGTTCGTCGAAAGCCAAAAGAGCGGCGTATCCGGCTTCATCTCCGAGCAGGTCAAGCGTTGGGATCTCGGCCAGTTGACCCGGCTGATCGAGATCAACATCGGCCGCGACCTGCAATACATCCGCTTCAACGGCATGCTTATAGGCGGTCTCGCCGGTCTCGCGCTCTATTCGGTCGAGTTGCTTGTGCTTGCGAATTGACCGGCGGCCTTGCTCGTCTATTCTGGCCCTTGCGACCTCCGGGGGACGCCCGGAGCCAAACGGGAGCGAGCCATGGCGAAGAAGCCGGAACCGGAGTCCTTCATGGACATGTTTTCGAAATTCGGGCGCGACCTGAAGATGCCCGCGGTCGATGTCGACACGATCATCGGCCATCACCGCAAGAACCTTGAAGCCCTGGAACAATCGGTCAAGGCAACGGCCTCCGGTGCGTCGTCGCTGGTGGCGAAGCAACGCGAGATGCTTCAGGACGCCCTGCATGAGATCACCGAGGCCGCCCAGGGGCTTCGGGCGCCCGGCAATCCGCAGGAGCTGATCTCCAGGCAGGCCGACTTCGCCAAGCGCTCCTTCGAGGCTGCCGTCAAGAATGCCGGCGAGGTGGCCGCGATCGTGCGCAAGTCCGGGACGGAATCGGTCGATATCCTGCGCGGCCGGATCCATGAATCGATCGAGGAAATCCGCGACAGCTTCGACAAGAAGAAGTAGTCGTCTCGGCCCCATCCTGACTGCAGCTCTCTTGTGGGTTTCGCGAGAGGGCTCGCGCATTGCCCGCCATCGGATGCTATGGAAGGCTGATCACCATCGGAGCGCGGTGCGTCCGTCCGGGCGCACAAGGACGCTTTAACACTCTGAATCCGGCTATTGTGCCTTCCGCGAATCGACGCAGATTCGCGGACGGGCGCAGCAGGGTTCAACTGGGGTAGAGGATGAAGGTAGGCATCGAGATGGGAGCTGCGTCCGGCGGGACGAAGGCTCAGCTTGATCTCGAAGAACTGTTGGCGACCCGTTTGCTGGTTCAAGGCAATTCGGGTTCGGGAAAGTCGCATCTGTTGCGTCGCCTGCTCGAACAGAGCGCGCCGTGGGTGCAGCAGTGCGTCATCGACCCCGAGGGCGATTTCGTCACGCTCGCCGACAAGTTCGGCCATGTCGTCGTCGATGCCCAGCGCACCGAGGCCGAGCTGACCCGCATCGCCGGTCGCATCCGCCAGCATCGCGTTTCGGTCGTGCTCAATCTCGAGGGCCTCGACGTCGAGCAGCAGATGCGCGGTGCCGCGGCGTTCCTGAACGGCATGTTCGATGCCGAGCGCGATTTCTGGTACCCGGTTCTGGTCGTTGTCGATGAGGCGCAGCTGTTTGCGCCGGCCATCGCCGGCGAGGTCTCCGACGAGGCGCGGAAAATCTCGCTTGGCGCGATGACCAACCTGATGTGCCGCGGCCGCAAGCGCGGCCTGGCCGGCGTCATCGCCACCCAGCGCCTGGCCAAGCTTGCCAAGAACGTCGCCGCCGAGGCGTCCAACTTCCTGATGGGCCGCACCTTCCTCGACATCGACATGGCGCGCGCCGCCGACCTGCTCGGCATGGAGCGGCGCCAGGCCGAAATGTTCCGCGATCTGGCGCGCGGCAATTTCATTGCATTGGGACCGGCGATGTCGCGCCGGCCGCTGCCCGTCGCCATCGGCCCGGTGGAGACGTCGGCTCGTTCGGTCAGCCCCAAGCTGATGCCGCTGCCCGACGCCAGCGAAGACACGCGCGATCTGATCTTTGCGCCGGCGCCGCTGGAAACGCGTCAGACGGTCCGGCGCACCGTGCCGCCCGCGCCGACGCCGACCGCCGACATCATCGCCCAGCTTTCCCAGGTTCGCGCCGAGGCTTCGGCGCCGGTCGCCGAGCCGATCTTCCCGCTGTTCGACGAAGCCGAGCGCGAGGCCCTGATCGATACCATCGTGCGTGAGATGGTCGAAGACCCCGATGCGGCGTTCCGTACGGACGCCGTGCTCTACCAGGATTTTCTGGTCCGCTGCCGGATCAAGCGCATGCAGGGCGAGCCGCCGGCGCTGTCGATGTTCCGCCGCCGCTACGCCGTGGCGCGCTCGGGCATCGATGAGGAAACCGCATCGAGCGACACCTGGCAGCAGGCGCTCGGCATGTCCGTGGCGCTTCCCGAGGACCTGCAGGCGGTGTTCCTGATCGTTGCGCAGGCAGCGGTCAAAGGCGCGCCTTGCCCATCCGACGCCGCGATCGCCCATGCCTATGGCAGCCATTCGGCGCGCCGGGCGCGGCGGCTGCTGACCTATTTCGAGGAACAGGGGCTGGTTGTCGTGCGTACCGATTTCCATGGCAAGCGCTCGGTGGCGTTCCCCGAACTTGGCTGCGAAACAGCCCCCGGCGACCCCGAAAGAACTGACGACCTGCCCGAGCGCGAGGCGGCGGAATAGCCCATTCCGCTGCGCTTGGAGGTTGACAAACGCGCCTCGTTTATGGTCCCCAACGCCCACTCGGCCAGCTTATGTCAGGAGAGGGAAGCGTGCGGAAGCCCATCGAGACTTATGAGGAATTGCGCGAAAACATCGGGCAGGAACTCGGCGTTTCCGATTGGGTGCTTGTCGACCAGAGCCGCATCGACGCCTTTGCCGATTGCACCGGCGACCGCCAGTGGATCCACGTCGATCCCGAAAGGGCGAAGCGGCGCAGCCCGTTCCGCACCACCGTCGCGCATGGCTTCCTGACATTGTCGCTGATCGGCGCGCTGGTCCAGGAAATCGGCGTGGTGCCCGAGAATACGCTTGCCGCCTTCAACTATGGTCTCGACAAGGTGCGTTTCATCTCGCCGGTGAAGGTCGGCTCGCGGGTGCGCATGCGCACCGTGCTGATGTCGATGGACGACAAGGGGCCGGGGCAATATCTGCTCAAGGCCGAAAACACCATCGAGATCGAAGGCGAGGACAAGCCGGCGCTCGTCGCCGAAACGCTCGTCATGCTCTACGAGAAGCGCAATAAGGCGACGGCCTGAGCCGCCGCCATTTTTCGGTCAGTTACGCGATCGAAATCTCGATCTCGCCCACGCCGTCGACACCGCCAGTGATGCGGTCTCCCGGCTTCACGGCGCCGACACCCGCCGGCGTGCCGGTGTAGATCAGGTCACCGGCCTTCAGTTCCATCGATTCACTGCAGATGGCGATCACTTCGGGGATCGACCAGATCAGTTCGGAGAGGTCGCCCTGCTGCCTGGTTTCGCCATTGACGGCGAGCCAGACGCGGCCTTTGTCGGGGTGGCCGATGTCGGACACCGGTACCAGCGGTCCGCATGGTGCCGAGCGGTCGAAACCCTTGCCCCAGTCCCAGGGGCGGCCGAGTTTCTTGGCGGCGTCCTGCAGGTCGCGACGGGTCAGGTCGATGCCGACGCCGTAGCCCCAGACGTGGTCGAGCGCGTCGGCCGCGGCGATGTTCGATCCGCCCTTGGCGATGGCGACGACAAGCTCGATCTCGTGGTGCAGGTCGCTGGTCAGCGGCGGGTAGGGGATCGTCGTGCCGCTGTCGACGACAGAATCTGCCGGCTTGCCGAAGAAGAACGGCGGCTCGCGATCGGGATCCTTGCCCATTTCGCGGGCGTGCGCTGCGTAGTTGCGGCCGACGCAGAAGATGCGCCGTACCGGAAACCGCTGCGATGATCCTGAAATGGCGACCGAAGCTGGCTCGGGCGGAGCGATGACGAAGTTGACCAAGCAGGGCCTCCCGCAAACGTGATGACGGCTTTTGGCACGATCCGCGCGCGCATTCCACTTGCAATCTGCAGCCTGGGCAGCGCCCGTTGCTGGCGCGCGGCAAGATGGCTGAAGTCGAAGCGGCTGCGATCAGGCGTCTTTTCTGCACTGGCATGCACGCATTGCGTGTCTGGATCCAAAAAGGCGCTTGCAGCCTGCATTTGCACAGATAGGATTTGCTCACCTGACTGGTGCGGGGTCTGCCTAGCCGGTCGCGGCAACATGGGAGGTTTCATGTCGGATGTATCTTTGGTCGTGAATGGCCGAAAGGTCAGCGGCGCGGTGGAGGACCGCACGCTTCTCGTTCATTTCCTGCGTGAGCATTTGGGGCTGACCGGAACGCATGTCGGTTGCGACACGTCGCAATGCGGTGCCTGCGTCGTCCACGTTGACGGCAAGGCGATGAAGTCCTGCTCAATGCTTGCGGTACAGGCCTCGGGTTCGACTGTTACCACCATCGAAGGCCTCGCCGATGGCGCCGACCTTCATCCCGTCCAGGCGGCGTTCAAGGAACATCATGGCCTGCAGTGCGGCTTCTGCACGCCGGGCATGATCATGACGGCGACCGACATGATCCGCAGGCATCCCGAAGGCCTCGACGAGGCGACCGTGCGCGCGGAGCTCGAAGGCAACATCTGCCGCTGCACCGGTTACCACAACATCGTCAAGGCGATCCTCGCCGCTTCGAAAACGATGTCGAAGGCGTCCAAAAGCAAGGCGAAAAAGGCGGCATAAGGGCGGGGGAGCGAAGGGCGAGCAGGGACATGGTCTCGAACGCCGTCGCGGTCTCCTTCCATAGCCACCATTCGCCATCTGCTTTTTGAGTTCGGGAGGAACTGAAATGGGAATCGAAGGCATCGGCGCGCGGGTTGCGCGCAAGGAAGACAAGAGATTTATCACCGGCGCCGGACGTTATGTCGACGACATGGTCGTGCCGGGCATGAAACACGCAGCATTCGTGCGCAGCCCGCACGCCCATGCCGACATCAAGAAGATCGACACCAAAAAGGCCGAGGCGATGCCGGGTGTCATCGGCGTGCTGACCGGCAAGCAGCTCAAGGCCGACGGCATCGGCAACCTGATCTGCGGCTGGATGATCCATTCCAAGGATGGGTCGCCGATGAAGATGGGCGCGTGGTCGCCGCTGGCGGTCGACCGGGTGCGCTATGTCGGTGACGCCGTTGTCGTCGTCGTGGCCGACACCAAGGGCCAGGCGCGCGACGCCGCGGAAGCTGTCGAGATCACCTACAAGGAACGCAAGTCGGTTGCCGATGCGGTCGATGCGCTCGCCAAGGGCGCGCCGCAGCTTCATCCCGAAGCCGATGGCAACCTGATCTTCGACTGGGGCATCGGCGACGAAGCTGCGACCGACGCCGCCCTCAAGTCGGCGGCTCACATCACCCGGCTCAATATCGTCAACAACCGGCTGGTTCCGAATGCGATGGAGCCGCGCGCAGCCCTTGGCCACTACGACAAGGCCGAGGATCACTACACGTGCTGGACGACCTCGCAGAACCCGCATGTCGCCCGGCTGGTGATGAGCGCCTTCTACAACGTCGCGCCGGAAAACAAGCTGCGTGTCATCGCGCCTGACGTCGGTGGTGGCTTCGGCTCGAAGATCTACATCTATCCCGAGGAAATCGTCTGCCTGTGGGCCTCCAAGCGGACCGGCGTGCCGGTCAAGTGGGTGGCCGACCGCACCGAGAGCTTCCTCACCGACGCCCATGGCCGCGACCACCACACCACGGTCCAGATGGGCTTCGACAAGAATAACAGGATTGTCGGGCTGAAGGTCGACACGGTTGCCAATCTCGGCGCCTATATGTCGCTGTTTTCCTCGGCGACGCCGACCTATCTCTATGCCACGCTGCTGTCTGGCCAGTACAACATCCCGGCGATCTACGGCAATGTGCGCACGGTCTATACCAACACCGCACCGGTTGATGCCTATCGCGGGGCAGGCCGGCCTGAAGCTACCTTCGTGCTCGAGCGGACGATGGAGATCGCCGCGCGCGAACTTGGCGTGTCGCCGGCGGAACTCAGGCGGACGAACTTCATTACCCACTTCCCGCATCAGACGCCTGTCATCATGTGCTACGACGCCGGCGACTATGGCGCCTCGCTTGACGCCGCGATGAAGCAGGCCGACTATGCCGGCTTTGCCAAGCGCAAGGCGGCGGCGACCAAGAAAGGCAAGCTGCGCGGCATCGGCATGAGCTGCTACATCGAGGCCTGCGGTATTGCGCCGTCGGCGGCGGTGGGGTCGCTCGGCGCAGGTGTCGGCCTGTGGGAATCCGCCGAGGTGCGGGTCAATGCCGTCGGTACCATCGAGGTGCTGACCGGTTCGCACAGCCATGGCCAGGGCCATGAGACCACCTTCGCCCAGCTCGTCAACTCACGCTTCGGCGTGCCGCTGGACAGCGTCTCGATCGTGCATGGCGACACCGACAAGGTGCAGATGGGCATGGGCACCTATGGCTCGCGCTCGGGTGCCGTCGGCATGTCGGCGATCGTCAAGGCACTCGACAAGGTCGAGGCCAAGGCCAAGAAGATCGCGGCCCACTTGCTGGAGGCCGACGAGGGCGACATCGTCATCGAGAACGGCCAGCTCAAGGTTGCCGGCACCGACAAGAACGTGCCGTGGTTCCAGATGGCGCTTGCCGCCTACACCGCGCACAACCTGCCGCAAGGCATGGAGCCCGGCCTGAAGGAGACGGCGTTCTACGATCCGTCGAATTTCACCTTCCCGGCCGGCTGCTACATCTGCGAGGTCGAGATCGATCCCGAGACCGGCAAGACCGACATCGTCCAGTTCGTCGCCGCCGACGATTTCGGCAACATCATCAATCCGATGATCGTCGAAGGGCAGGTGCATGGTGGCATCGCACAAGGCGTCGGCCAAGCGCTTCTGGAAGGCGCTGTCTATGACGCCGGCGGCCAGCTTCTGACCGCAAGCTACATGGACTACACCATGCCGCGTGCCGACGATTTGCCGTCATTCCAGATATCGACGTCGAATACCCCTTGTCCGAGCAATCCGCTCGGCATCAAGGGCTGCGGCGAGGCCGGCGCCATCGGTTCGCCGCCGGCGGTCATCAACGCCATCACCGATGCGCTCGGCCACGACAACCTGACAATGCCGGCGACGCCTGGCAAGGTCTGGGCCGCACTGCGCGCCGGCACGAAGCACTGAGGAGGACGCACCATGTATTCCGTCAACTATCATCGCGCCACCTCGGTCGCGGACGCCGCCAAGAAGATCAAGAGCGGTGACGCCAAATATCTCGCCGGCGGCATGACGCTGATCCCGGCGATGAAGACACGGCTCGCAGCCCCCTCGGACCTGGTCGACCTGAACCACATTGCCGACCTCAAGGGCATCAAGGTCTCGGGCAAGAACGTCACCATCGGTGCGGCGACGACGCATTTCGACGTCGCCAATGACGAGAAGCTGAAAAAGGTCTGCCCGGCATTGTCGCATCTCGCCAGCCACATCGGCGATCCCGCCGTCCGGCATCGCGGCACCATCGGCGGTTCGGTCGCCAACAACGATCCGGCGGCCGACTACCCCTCGGCGCTGCTGGCGCTGGGGGCGACCGTCGTCACCAACAAGCGCCAGATCGCGGCCGACAAGTTCTTCAAGGGCCTGTTCGAAACAGCACTCAAGGACGACGAGATCGTCACCGCCGTGACCTTCACGGCGCCGGCCAGGTCGGGCTACGCCAAGTTCCCGAACCCGGCGTCGCGTTATGCCATGACCGGCGTGTTCGTGACCAAGGGCAAGGATGGCGTGCGCGCGGCAGTCACCGGGGCAGGCGACGATGGCGTGTTCCGCTCCAAGGAGATCGAGGCGGCGCTGACCAAGAAGTTCGAGGCGTCGGCACTGGAAGGGGTGACGGTTCCGTCCGGCAGCCTGATGGGTGACATCCATGCCACGCCGGAGTATCGCGCCAACCTGGTGGTGGTGATGGCCAAACGTGCCGTCGCGGCCGCCAACGCCTGAGCGCAAACAAACGCAAAGTGCCGAGAGGGGCCTCCGGGCCCCTTTTGACGTCAGAAAGGAACACGACATGGCCGTTCGTCGCATCGTCGCCAATCTCCACGCAGCGGAACCCAGGGCAGCCCAAGCATTCTACGGCGACCTGCTCGGGCTCGACATTCTCATGGATCACGGCTGGATCCTGACCTTCGGCACCGGCGGCTCGATGACGCCGCAACTCGGCGTTGCCAGCGAGGGTGGGGCGGGTACGCCGGTACCGGTGCTTTCGATCGAGGTCGACAATGTCGATGAGCTCTATGACAAGGTGAAGGCCGCCCGCCACGAGATCGTCTACGATCTTGCCGATGAGCCCTGGGGCGTCAGGCGGTTTTTTGTCCGCGACCCGTTCGGCAACATCGTCAACATCCTCGAACACGCGGCATAGAACGAAAGTCTGCGGTTTCCGGACAGACATCTTGCCGGTCGGCCCTTGGCATCGGTCGCGAAGGCGGCTTACATGCCGCCGGCCTGTCGCAACTCATCAGCATCCTGGAGCATAGTGGAATGGCGCGTCCGATTACCTCGATCGCCGATCTTCGAGCCATCGCCAAGCGCCGGGTGCCGCGCATGTTCTACGACTATTGCGATTCAGGTTCCTGGACCGAAAGCACCTATCGCGAGAACGAGAGCGACTTCGTGCCGATCAAGCTGCGCCAGCGCGTTGCGGTCGACATGCGCGACCGTACCCTTGAAACGACGATGGCAGGCGAGACGGTGTCGATGCCGGTGGCGATCGCGCCGACCGGCCTGACCGGCATGCAGCATGCCGACGGCGAGATCCACGGCGCGCGGGCTGCCGAGAAGGCCGGTATACCATTCACGCTGTCGACGATGAGCATCTGCTCGATCGAAGACATCGCCGAAAATACGTCGAAGCCGTTCTGGTTCCAGCTCTATGTGATGCGCGACCGCGAGTTCGTCTCCAATCTCATCCGTCGTGCGAAGGCAGCAAAGTGCTCGGCGCTGGTGCTGACGCTCGACCTGCAAATCCTCGGCCAGCGCCACAAGGACATCGTCAACGGCCTGTCGACGCCGCCACGCATGACGGTGTCCAACATCATCAACCTGGCGACCAAGCCGCGCTGGTGCCTCAACATGCTGCGCACCAACCGGCGCACCTTCCGCAACATCGCCGGCCACGCCAAGGGCGTCACCGATCTGCGATCGCTGTCGTCATGGACCGCCGAACAGTTCGACCCGGCGCTCAGCTGGGACGACGTGAAGTGGATCAAGGACCAGTGGGGCGGCAAGCTGATTCTCAAGGGAATCCTCGATGCCGAAGACGCCGAGAAGGCCGTGGCAAGCGGGGCCGATGCGCTGATCGTCTCCAATCATGGCGGCCGCCAGCTCGACGGCGCGATTTCCTCTATCTCGGCGCTACCCGGTATTGTCGACGCGGTCGGCGACCGCATCGAGGTTCTGATGGATGGCGGTATCCGCTCCGGCCAGGACGTGCTCAAGGCCGTAGCCCTTGGCGCCAAGGGCGTGTTCATCGGCCGCTCGTTCCTCTATGGCCTTGGCGCCGGCGGCGAGGCGGGCGTGACCGCGTGCCTCGACATCATCCGCAAAGAGCTCGATATCACCATGGCCTTCTGCGGCCTGCGCGACATCAAGGACGTCGACAGCCGTATCATCGTTCGGCGCTGAGGGTTTGGCGGCATCAGGCCCGTCGACGCGCGAGCCTCGGGCTTGAGCGTCGTCGTCAATTCCAATATGGGTCATGGCTGAGTAGCCCGAAGCCATCTCGCAAATCTGGAAATTCCAAACCGGCATCCGATTTCTGACGATGGCTGGCAGGGCCATTTGAGTGGGCTATTCGGATCTCTACCTTGCTCACCGTGTCGAGCTCGTCGACTACGCGACGGCGATCGTCGGCGATCGCGCGCGCGGCGAAGATGTCGTGCAAGAGGCGTTCCTGCGGCTCGATGCGGCCACCGCCGGGCGCACATTGGACGAGCCGGTCGGCTATCTCCGCCGGATCATCCGCAACCTGGCGATCGACTGGTTACGCCGCCGCTCGGTCGAGGGCAGGCATGTCGCCGATACCAGGGATGTCGAGGGTGTCGCGGAAGACCGCCCGTCGCAAGAGGATGTTCTTGCCCATCGCGACGAGTTGCGCATCGTGATGGAGGCGATGGCCGAACTGCCGGAGCGCACGCGCATCGCCCTGGAAATGCACCGGTTCGACGGGTTCAAGCTGAAGGACATCGCCACCCATCTCGGCATCTCGGTCGGACTTGCGCATGCGCTGGTCTATCAGGGGCTCGAACATTGCCGAAAACGGCTGCTGGGTGGAGCGTAATCAACTTGCTTTTGAAAAACCTGTGCCGTCGAACGTTCATTTCACGAGACCAGATCGCTGCGCGGTCAACGGTCGACGACCTTTGTTGGGAGACAGTCTGATTAAACCGGGAGCCGACAAAGGAAAGCCGGCCGAGGCGGCACTGCACTGGCTGATCGCGCTTGAAGACAGGCCCGACGATCCAGAGGTGGCGACGGCGTTCGAGGCGTGGCTTGCGACCAGCGAGGACAATGTGAAGGCATGGTCCGAGGCTCGCCATGTCTGGAACGTTCTCGGCAAGGCGCACGAAGCAGGCGCCACAGCTCGTCTCGGCGCAATCGAGCCGGCAGCGGCGTCGGCATCACATCGACGCCAGCCGCGCCGACGCGGCCGCGCCGGCTATTTTGCCGCATCGGTGTTCGGCGCGGCCACGGCTTGCGTCACGCTGCTTTTCCAGCACGACATCAACATCTGGCTGAACGCCGACTACACGACCGGCGTCGCTCAAATCAGCGAGATCCGTCTCGAGGATGGCAGTGTCGCCTATCTCGGCGCTGACAGCGCCATTGACGTCACCTTCGATGCGGAGGCGCGCAAGGTCAGGCTGCTCGCCGGGGAGGCCTATTTCGAGGTCGAACCGGACGCTGGCCGGCCGTTTCGGGTCGATGCAGGCGGGGTCGATACGACGGTGCTGGGCACGGCATTCGATGTTCGGCTGATGACCGAAGGCACGTCAGTCCAGGTCAATCACGGGCGTGTCGCCGTTACAGCCACCGCCGCCGCCGATGGGCTGGGGGCGCCGCTCGAGGCCGGTGACTGGGTCCATGTCAGCCGCGCCGGCAAGGTCGAGCGTGGTAAGGACGCAGCCGACCTCGCCGGTGGCTGGCGTAGTGGGATGCTCGTCGTCAGGGATCGCTCCGTCGCCGAAGTGGTCGAGGCGATCGGCAGGTATTATCCCGGCAAGATCGTGCTGGCGGACGCTGCCATTGCCAGCCAGCGGATCACCGGCGTCTACAACCTCAACGAACCCATCGGCGCGCTCACGGCCGTTGCCGCGGCACATGGCGCCAGGTTGCGCTGGATAAGCCCCTGGCTAGCTGTCGTTTCGAGCTGGTAACGCTTGCCTCGAAACTTTTTTGCAAACATGAGTGTTTTTGTCTGAAAATCCGTGAAGCTGCCTCGTCCTTGTGGTGAGAGGGGAGTTCGGCGCTTGCCGGCCCCCGCGCTTGGGACAACGGGGTGCGGCAGAATATGCGTAGGACGACGAGTGGAAAGTTTGGCGGGGCATTTGTTGCCGCGTTGATGGTAGGTACGGCCTTGGCGGGCTTCGGCATGACCAATGTCGCTCTGGCGCAGCAGGCCAGCACGGCCCAGCAAAAGACCTTCCAGATCAAGGCGCAGTCGCTTGCCGGCGCGTTGACCCAGTTCGGCCAGCAGTCCGGCATGCAGGTATCGGTCGATGCCGCCGCAGTGCGCGGGCTGTCGTCTCCCGGCGTTTCCGGCGCACTCACAATCAGCGATGCCGCAGCACGGCTGCTCGCCGGCAGCGGACTTTCATATCGGGTCGAGGGCGGCACGCTCGTCATCTCCGATCGTGTATCCAACGCCCACAATGCCGTGCCGGCCGCAAACGGAGCGCTGGTGCTTGATGTCATCAACGTGACGGGCGGTGGAAATGCTGCCGATCTGCCATTCGAGACGCCGGGTTCGGCGGGCCACATTTCCGCCGAGCAGATTTCACGCACGCCGCCGACCTCGGTCGGCGACATGTTCCGCCCGACACCGGGTGTGATGGCGGCGGGCAACCGTGTCGGCGCATCCGTCGATGTCAACATCCGCGGCCTGCAGGGCCAGAACCGCGTCAACGTCATGGTTGACGGGACGCGCCAGACCAACAATTCCTACCGCGGCTATCGTGGCAGCCGCAACGAAACCTATGTTGATCCTGATTTCATCGGCGGCATCGACGTTTCCAAGGGACCGTCGGGCGGTGCTGGCGGTGTCGGCGCCATGGGTGGCGTGGTCAACATGCGCACGATCACCGCGCGCGACATCGTCACCGATGGCCAGGTCTATGGCGCACGCATCAAGACCGGTCTGGGCAGCAATAGCATGAGCCCGCTTGATGCAGGTTCGATCAGGCTGCGCGGCGACGGACCTGATTTCTTCAACGGCGACGCCTGGTCGGGCAGCGTTGCCGCCGGCGTTGTCCAGGACAATTACGAATTCGTGGCCGCCTTCTCGAAGCGCAAGGCGGGCAACTATTTCGCCGGCACCAAGGGCAAGGCAACCTACCTCAACGACAGCATGTCGTTTAAGCCACCCTTCGTGATGCCACTTTCGCCCTTCCGTCCCGGCACGGAGGTGGCAAACACCTCGCAGGACGTCACCTCGTTCCTGACCAAGGGCAAGCTGAGCTGGGGCGATGGGCATTCGCTGACGCTAGGCTACATCTACTACCAGAACGATTACGGCGAAAACCTGGAGACCGATATCGACTATCTCTACTGGGTCCCGACCCAGAACAAGCTGAGCAATACCAAAACCAACACCTTCACCTCGACCTACAAGTACAGCCCCGAAGACGGCGGCTACATCGATTTCACCTCCAACCTGTGGTTCTCCGACGTGCGCTCGCAAAGCGGTGTTGCCGGCAAGCTGACCTGGAACCCGCTCTCCGACGGCAAGAACACGGCGACCACCTATGGCGGTGACGCCTCCAACGTCTCGATCGTCGACTCAGCTATCGGCCAGTTCACCATCAGGAACGGCGTCGAGTTCGTGCATGAACAAGCGCGGGAAAAGCAGCTGTTCTGGAATCCGGGCGATGTGACGAACCCGATGCCGGTGGGCAACAATCCGAACGGCAACCGGCTGATGCTGAGCGGCTTCAACGAGACCAAGCTTGAGGTCAATGACTGGCTGACTTTCGCCGGCGGCCTGCGCTACGACTATTACGAGGCGACCGGTAAAGGCATCGCCATCAGCCGCTATCCCGACAAGGACGGTGTGCGCCTCAATCCGCAGGCAAGCGCGACCGTGACGCCGTTCGATGGCCTGCAATTGTTCGGTTCCTATGTCGAGGGCTGGCGCCCGCCCAGCCTGCGCGAAACCTCCTCGCCATTGCCCGGCGTCATCCCCAATCCTGACTTGAGGCCGGAAGTCTCGAAGAACTTCGAGTTCGGCATCAATGTCATGCGCGACGACGTGCTGACGTCGGGCGACAGCCTGCGCCTCAAGGCGGTGTGGTTCGACAACAATTACGACGACTACATCCTCCGCGGCCGGACACGCTCGGGCTCGTATACCTGGACCAATATCGAACAGGCCGAATTCCAGGGTTATGAGCTGTCGGTCGGCTACGATGCCGGCGTCGCCTATGTCGAAGGGGCGCTCACCAGTTATGCCGATATCAATTTCTGCAATCGCGGCGTCTGCAACGGCGCGGTCGGCGCTGACGACTACGGTGTCGTGACCATTCCGCCGAAATATTCGGGCACCGTCACTGCCGGTGTGCGCCTGTTCGAGGAGCGGCTGTCGCTTGGCGGGCGGGTCTACTTCTTCGGCGAACGTTTCGGCCGCACGACGATCGGCAAGGGCGGCACCAACTCGGCCACCTACTGGCCGGGAGCGGCAATCGTCGACCTGTTCGGCAGCTACAAGATCAACGACAACGCAAACCTTGACTTCAGTGTCGAAAACATCGCCGACCGCTACTACCTTGATCCGATTGCAACAAGTGCGGTGCCTGCGCCGGGGAGAACCTTTCGCGCCAGCTTGACGGCGAAATGGTGATTTGATCAATCAACTTTTTGACCCAGTCATTTGCTGAAAGAATATTGTGACGACCATCGAACTCGAAAAGCCTGTTGAGGCCAGCCGCGCCAAGCGCTTGAAGGCGCGGACCAATGTCACCCACGAACGTCTCGATGCGTCGATCATGGCGGGGCGGCCGTTCGAGAACCGGCAGCGATACGGGCTTTTCCTCCAGGTGCAGTACAGCTTTCATCGCGACATCGACGCGCTGTATCAAAACCCTGTTCTGGACGGCATGTTGCCCGACCTCGAGGGCCGGCGGCGCCTGGAGCTGATCACGCAAGACATCGCCGATCTCGGACTGGAACTGCCGTCAAACGCGACGGCGCCCGCCCTTGAACGCGATGCCGATATTCCGACGGCACTTGGCTGGCTTTATGTCGCGGAAGGCTCGAACCTTGGTGCCGCCTTCCTTCTCAAGGAGGCGGCCAAGCTTGGGCTTTCCGAAACCTTCGGCGCAAGGCATCTTGCGGCCGCACCCGAAGGGCGCGGCCTGCACTGGCGCACCTTCACGGCCGCGCTCGATGCACTGCAACTGAGCGATCCCGAAGAGGATCGCGCCGTTGCGGGTGCGGAAGCTGCGTTCCGCCGTGTGCATGGGCTGGTCAAGGAGGTTTTCGGCTGAGTGCACCACTCGATCATTTGCTGGGCTGAATGAAGCCGCCTTTTCACCGTGCCGCCGGCAAGGCGGCATTCAAGGCGAAGCGCGTCGGACTGATCGCGCTCGGCACCCTCATGCTCGTCCTCGGTATCATCGGCGCTTTTTTGCCGGTCATGCCGACGACGATCTTTTTCATCCTGGCGGCGTGGTGCTTCGGACGTTCCTCGCCGCGCATCGAGGCATGGATGCTCAACCATCCGCGCTTCGGCCCGACCTTGCGCGACTGGCGGCAATATGGAGCCGTGCCGCGCAAGGCCAAGATACTTGCCTGCCTGGGTATGGCGTCAGGCTATGGTCTGTTTCTTGTCGGCGCCAAGCCCGAGCCGTTGCTGGCCGTCGTGGTTGCCACCTTCATCGTGGCGGCGGCCATTTATGTCGTCACGCGACCTGAGCGGAATGGCACGGTGAGTGCTGCGGATGGCACCGACGAGGCTCGCCCGACGGCCCGGCAGAACGAAGACGTCTGAGTTCATACAAGCACCCGTCCGACTTGGCTGTCGGCAAGCACGGATGTGTCGGCAGGCATGCCGTCTGGTGCAAGACCTTGCGAATTCGGTCGATCTCGTCGATATGAGGCGCAACAAACCTTGCGCATGAGCTTGGCACAGGTTGCATTGCTGAACGGCGCAACGCGCCGCAGCGCTCACATTACCTCTTTCGACGTCGAAAAATGGCTGGATATCACGACTACAAGCTATCGGTTGCACCGATGATGGATTGGGAAGATAGATAAATAATATCAGTTAGTTATGAGTGTTCGTGTGCAAAAATTGCACGTGAAAGTTCTGCTTCTCTTCTTTTTTCGTTCCCACGAGGGACCAGCCGACAGCCCTTTTCGGGCGCACTGCTGCCGAAGGCGGTGACCGCTCCAACGCGGATGTTCGCGGTGATATCCGTTCCTGCCGCGGCGTCCAGTTTTGCCTAGGGAACCTGGATTCGAGCCAGGCCAGGATCAACGGAGATAGAATTTCCGCTCAAATGCTCAAATGAACTGACTGGCACTGTTGTGCTGCGGCGCATCTCCCGGCGAAGTTTCGAAGGAACAATGAAACCAAGCAACGGCGAATCCCAGGACACATCGATCTGAGCGGATCGTACTTGCATCGAGCAGATACCGTCCGCTGCCCCTTTGGCTCGATTGCTTCTGTTTTGGAAACTGCCGCCCTAGCTGGTTGCTTGGGGAGGTGCTTCATATTGCCAGCCGGCTAGCTCTGGTAGGTCATCAAGCCAGCTTTTCTCTGCCATCGAGGCATCACTGGTGCGCGGTGCAGCCTCGGTGGCGTTTTGAATGAGCCAGTCCACCCACTTCCGATAGGCAGCCGGGTTCAGTTGGGGCGGCAACACCTTGGCCTTGGCCAGCATGCGTTTGCGGAAACTGACTTGCCTGCGAAGTTTGGTCGTCGTGAACTTGATGGCCTTGCCTTGGTATTCAACCGTCCAGCGCCCATCCCCATGGCTGGCGAGCCTATCAATGGCGAAACCGGCATCGACCGGCCTGTCCCGCCAAGGAAGCTCGATGGCATTCTTCCTCAGGTCTATAGCCCATCGCCGGTAGTTGGCCCCGGCACGCTGGGGCGGCAGCACACCAGCCTGTTCGAGTATCTTCCTTCGGAAGGTAGGCTGCTTCTTGATCTGGCCCGTCGTCAGTTCGATGCGGTGCCCACGGAATTCGACGTGCCACCGAATCCTCCCGTTACCGAAATACTTTACCAGCCTGTCGATGACGAACTCGTCATCGCTAAGCGTCGCGCATCCCTGCTTGATGCTTTCGAGAATGTACTGGCTATCGGTGGGCATGACGCGGCCTCGTGCAGGACCTCTCGGAAGCTTAGGGATTCAAAAAATCAAGGACCAATCCCCCCATCATATCATGCTTTTTGTTGTGGAATTGTTGGCTGACTGCTTGCAGGTCGACGGCCAATGGTGCCTATCGTGTGCTGGCCGACAAAAGCGGCGTCACACTCGCCTTTTGCTGGGCGCATGTTCGCGGCATTTCTATGAACTGGCAGCAGCCGGTCCCGTGCCGAATTTCCGAACTCTACAGCGCTTTTGTGCCGGGAAGGGCTCTCGCGCCTTCTCGAAGATGGTCGCATCGAGATCGACAGCGACGTGGTCGAGCGCTCCATCCGTCCGAGCCCCCTCAACCGCAAGAGTGCGCTTTTCGTACGGTCTGACGGCCGTGGCGAGCACTGGGCCGACATCGCCCGCTGATCGAAACCTGCAAGCTCAACGGCGTTGAGCCACTCGGCTATCTCGCCGATGTCCTCACCAGGATCGTCAACGGCCCCCAACAGCCATATCGACAATCTCCGGACCTGGGCCTACATCGACAAATCCTAGCTCAAGGCCGTGCCCTGAGAACGGCGGTTACTTAGCGGCTTCTGGCAAGTGTAGCCAAAACATAGCTGTGGATGTCATGGTTGTGCGATCGCGATCAGACAAGTTATGCGCGATAAGTGCGTAATCGTAAGCGCATAGATTTCCGGGGGGATCATGAAGCGTGGTCTAGTTGGCGCGGCAGCTCTTGCTGCCAGTGTCTTTGGTGCAGATATTTCAGCAACGTCTTATATATTCGACTCCGCTGGTCTTGCCGCTCTGGTGCAGGACGCTTCATCCGGTTCAACTGATCTTTCCAAGCCTGTGACAGCGCCTGGCGGCTTCGGCAATGGCTCGGTGATGGCGTGGAGAGCGGCCGTCATCTTGGCGGTCACGTCCCCGAGGTTCTCAATCTCGTGAGCTTGCGATCCGCGAAGGCGGCCAGTACCCAGTCTGCACGTTGCTGCTTGCATAGGGCTTGATGGCCGCAATTGCCCGAAACCTCTTCGACAGCTGTCAGCACTGCGCCCGCGCTACGAATCTGGATGGGCGTTCCGCCGAGCCTTTGCAAAACCTCGATCCGTCTCGATAAAGCGCTGGAGCATCGGTACGATCAGCCGGATGGGCTCGGTAGGCGGCTGGTCACCCTCGCGACCGAGGATGTCAGCATAGGTCGTAAGATCGCGATGCAGCGACGCAGGAAGCTCCAACGTTACCTTGACGGGCTTGTCGTCGGCGATAGGACCTAGTTTCAGCTTGGTCATTGTGTTGCTCCATAGGGTTCGAGCACGAGATCACGCGTGACGATGACGCGTACCGGGAAACCCGGACGGATGGTCAGCGTTGGCGCGACGTTGAGCTGTCTTCGAATGATCTGCTGGCCGGCGTCGTTGATCGTGTCCTGCGCTCCATCGCGGATTGCGCGCAACAGCCGGTTCTCGTCGTCGATCGCCAACTCTGCACCAGCGGCAAGCAACGTGGAGAGACCGGCGGCTTTGGCCAGATCCCACCAGTGATAATCGACCCCATCCTCTAGGCCGGCATAGCCCTGCGCATCGGCGCCCGGCTGACGTTCGAGAACAATGGAGCGGCCAGTTGGAAAAATGAGCCGGTTCCAGACAAGGAGAGCGCGGCGCTGGCCGAATTGGACGTTGTTGTCATACTGCCCGATGATCCGCGTGCCCTGGGGCACGAGCAGGGCGCGGCCGGTTGGGCTGTCGTAGATGTTCTCCGTCACCTGCGCGGTGACTTGGCCGGGTAGATCGGACCTGATGCCGGTGATGAGGGCTGCCGGGATGACGGCGCCGGCCTGGAGAACGAAGGGCGATGCTGGCGACATGACGCGGTCGCGGGCCACTGTACTCCTGTCAGCAGCGGCGTTGAGGAAAGCCACTTGCTTGTCCTGTGCGGTCTGCTCGCCAGGCTGGCTTCCCAGGACAGCGCCCGGAAAGCCCGACGCCGGTTCTCCCGTCCCGACCGTTGCAGCCGATCCACCCTGTGACTGGAAAAAGACGGTGCTCGTCCGTGCGGCCTCTTCCTCAGCGCGCCGGCGCTGTTCCGCCTCGTCGACAGCCGGTGTCATGATCGCGGGCGGTACGACGGGTTGCCCCCTGTTTTGGGCGTTGAGGATAGGCCGGCCAAGATCGCCTGGCAGCGCTGGCCCGAGGATCGGACCGGCATAGTCGCGCGGCAAGCCGGCCAGACCGTCGGCCGGTTGCCGATTGGCGGTCGAGTAGAGCTCCTGGTCGTCGGCGCCTGGTACGCGCGTCTGAAACGCATAAACCAGTGCACCGCCGATGCCGAGTGAGGCGACCACGCCGACGCCGACGATGACTTTTGGCGACAGGCGGGTGATGCGCGGCGGTTCGGCACGAAGCCGCATCGGAGCCACGTTGTCCTTTTCGCTCATGACGACGGCCTTCCATCCGTGCGCACGATCCTGACGGTCTGCTGTCGATCCCCGCTGCCAAGACGCAACTCGGCCGCGCCGAACAGGCGATCGACGATCAGGATGTGTTGGTAGATACGGCTATTTGCAATCTGGGCTTCGCCGTCCGGGCCGATGACCAGGAGAGGCGGCATCTCGCCCTGCACGATGCCGCGTGGAAACTCGACAAGACGCGCCTGCCGTCGTCATAGACAGCGACCGGCTTCCACGGCGGAGTGTCGCCTGTGAGACCGTAGCGGTAGTTGCGCGCCGCGACAGCCGGAATGAGGGGTGTTGCCGGAACTGCCTGGCGCTGTCCGGCTGGCTGCTTTGGATAGGCCCAGGCCACTGCCGGCATATATGGCTTTTCGCCAGAACGCAGCTCAATCATGTAGGTACGCCGGTCGGTCGTGATGACGAGGTTTGTCGAGATGTCGGGGCGCGTGGGCTTTACCAACACATGGACACGCCGGGTGATCCCGCTACCGCTCTCGGTGTCTCCGATGATCCAGCGAGCGGTGTCACCGGCGGCGATCGGGCCTGCACCGGTCAGGGTCTCGCCGAGCTCGAGCGCGATGTTGGTGATCTGCCCGGGCGCGGCATAGACCTGATAGAGAGCGCCTTCGCTCCAGGGATAGATCTGGATGGCATTGTAATAACCTTCGCGGCGTGGCTGGACGCGCGCGGCGGCATTGGCATTCTCGACACGTGCTGTCGGTGTCGAGGCGGCGTTACCGCCACGGGCCGGGGCCCAGGCAGGCGGGATATGGAGAGGCTTCGGTTTGACATCTGCCGTAGCCATGGGGATCGCCGGGAGGGGCGGCACGTCGGCGTCGTAGCTGATCTCAGGCGGTTTGCTGGTGGCGCAGCCCGCGAGCATGGCGGAAAGCAAAAGCACTGAAGCTACGGATTTGCGAAGGGACAGGTTGCCGCCTCTGCGGATAGCCGGCCGGTTCATTGGCTCATCTCCTGTGACCAGTTGATGGCGTTGACGTAGATGCCGAGCGGATTGGCGCGGAGCCTTTCGGCATCGCGTGGCGGCTGGATCACGTTGGTCAGGATTGCAGTCCAGCGCTGGGCCGTAGAGAGCTTCCCGCTCTCGTAGTGGCGCTCGGTCCAGGCGACGCGGAACGAATCCGGCGAGGCGCGGATTACC
Source organism: Aminobacter sp. LjRoot7 (assembly GCF_964252895.1). Classification (NCBI taxonomy): domain Bacteria; kingdom Pseudomonadati; phylum Pseudomonadota; class Alphaproteobacteria; order Hyphomicrobiales; family Phyllobacteriaceae; genus Aminobacter; species Aminobacter sp. LjRoot7. Next base: position 13,199 of record NZ_CAXUPX020000001.1, on the reverse strand, counting down.
GAGGACACCTCGACCGCGATCTGTTGCTTGCCGACCTTGGTGAATGGGTCGTTGGTGCGAGCGTAGTCGTTGAGCGCCGCAGCACCGCGATCCGTGGTCCAGTCATAGGCGCGCAGCCAATTCTGGCGGACGATGATTGGGTCAGCCGGGATCGAGCGGACCTGTTCGATGAAGCGGGCAAGATGCCATGCTATCTGCGGATCGGTTGGCCGATAGTCGGCGCTTGCCGGCACGACAGCTTGCGCGTGACCGAGATTGTCGACTTGCACGATCCAGGGCACGACGGTCCCGCGCGTCGACTGCCAGACGAGTGCGGCGGCGAATGCGCCAGACAGGATCAGCGATCCAAACGCCATGTAGCGCCAGTTCTTGGCTTGAACGCGGGCAGAGCCGATGCGTTCGTCCCATATCTGCGCGGCCTTTTGATAGGGGGTCTCGGGTTGAGGTGTCTTGCCGTAATGCGCGGCGGGTCGCCTGAAGAGGTTCATGAACGATCACTTGTCTGAAGGTTGACGGAAGAGGCGGAGGCATGGCTGTCGCCGGAGCGAACGGCCTGAGCGGTTGTCTGGACGGCATGGCCCATGTGGCCGGCCCGGCGCATACGCTGCGCCCAGCCGGGCGGCGCGCTGGAAGGCTGGATGGTGGAAGCGGGTGCAGTTTCAGCGACGCTTCCGACCGAGCTCATGGTCGAGGAGCCGCCGGTCGAGCTGAAGCCAGCCTTGACGCCGTCGGCGAAGCTTGACTTGACGCTAGCGGCAGCCCTGCGAAGCGGCGATGTCGCCGCGTTGCCGGCGGCATGTGCAACGCCCCCTAGTCCGGAGGCGCCGCCGGCCGCGCCGGAGGGGCGCTGACGACGACATAATCGCGCGGCTGGTCAAGAAGACACTGTTTGTCGGCGATGATTTTTGGGTCGCGCAGCATCTGGACAACCTCGCTTTGAAGGGGATTGCGCTGGCCGACGGGGGAGGCGTCGACAATGCCCCTGCGCTTGCTGGACAATTCTGCGGGCTGGGCTACCAGGTTGGCTTGCTGTTGGATTATGATCAGGACCCTGCGGACACCGAGATTCTCGGCAAGCTGATGAAGGCCGGCGTCACCGTATTTCGTTGGGATAAGGGTTGCTCCACGGAGGATGTACTGTTTCGTCAGCTGCCCTTGGAAGCCGTCGAGATGCTCTTCGATTACACCCTCACCTTCCTCGAACCGACTGCTGTCCTCGACGCGGTTAACAAGCCCCGGCCACCGGCTGATCGCTTCAATTCTATCGATCAGGTCAGAGCCTGCCTGAACGACGCGACCGTTCTCGACGCTTTAGCGGCACGGGCGAAGGGGAAGAAGAAAAAGGACAGCGAGGACCTGCATGGAGCCTGGTATAAGGACATCGCGAAGGCGGAGCATATAGCACAAGAGATCCTCGGCCCTCATCTGCAGGAAGCACACAAGGGATTGCAGGAAGCGGTGAGCGCTCTTCGGAGCTGGATCGATGGCCATTCCTGACAAGATCCACAAGGCTCTGCAAGAGAAAGCTAATGGCTCGGTGGTGGCACCGGCCGGCTACGGCAAGACGGAAACCATCGCCGACATCGTCGCGGGAACGTCGTGCCGCTGCCTGCTACTTACCCATACCCTCGCTGGCGTCGACGCGCTTCGAAAGCGCCTCCGGGAAAAGGGCGTGAAGCCTTACCGCTATCAGCTGGAAACCATTGCCGCCTGGTCCTTGAGATACGCTGCGGCTTATCCGGTCACTTCAGGTTTCCCCCGCCTGACGACGCCGAGAGGGCATCAATGGTCCACGGTCTACACTGCCGCGCGGCAGCTGCTCGGGGGGCACACGATCGACCGCATGATCCAGGCCTCTTACGGCCTAATTCTCGTTGATGAGTACCAAGACTGCAGCGCTGACCAACACGCAATCGTGGTACTGTTGTCCAGGCTCGTTCCCACCCTCATTTTCGGAGATCCGCTGCAGAGCATCTTCGACTTTGGTGGCGAAGCGACCGTCCGCTGGCAGGTGGACGTGTTGCCGGTGTTCCCCGAAATCGACGAGTTGGACACACCCTGGCGCTGGAAAAACAAAAAGAATGATCCTCTTGCCGAGTGGCTTCGCATCGTGCGCGCCGACCTGCAGGCAGGCAGGGCGATCGACTTGCGCAAGGCGCCTGCCTGCGTCCGGGTTCATCATCTGGACGAACCCGGGCGGCTACGGGCCTTAGAGAAAAAGGCCTGCAACCAAAGAGGCTTATCAGAGGCCAACCGGCTCGCTATCATCGGCTCCAAAGGCAGCGAACAGGTGCGCGCAGCATTAGCAAAGCGAGTCCAGGCTCAAAACGTCGAAACTATCGAATGCAAGGATCTGCAGACGGCCTGCTCGAACATCGAAGCAACGACCGCGATGGATCGCTTAAAGGTCGTCATGGGGTTGTTCCAGCGGTCGATTGTCAAGGTGAACCTGACACCCTTTCTCCGCCGCATAGGCGAAATTCTTGGCGGCAAGCAGATCCGCAAGCCCCTCACGGCGGCCGAAGCAGCAGCCTTGTCGATCGTGACAAGTGGCAAATTGGAGCCGGTCATCGCGTTGCTTGACGAATTGCGGAACGGCAGACGTATGTTCCGAGGTGAACTCATCTTTGCGCTCCGTGAAAGTCTTCAGCTGCGCTGCCTGCCCGGAAGCCCGTCGCTGCTGGAATGCGCTTGGCATGTGCAGGAACGCCGGCGCCATGCTGGCCGACGCCACGGCCATAAGGTCGTCACCAGCACACTCCTTGCGAAGGGCTTGGAGTATGAGAATTCCGTGGTTTTCCTGACGGAGCCCACCACGAAGGAAGATATCTATGTCGCTTTAACCCGAGCATCGCGCCGGATCGACATTGTAACTGCCGCTCTCGATCTCTCAGCCGGGTGACGGCGAGCACTTTAAGGCAAAGGGCTTGTCAAAAGCCGTGATGACTCACGCCAGAAGCAGCCAGTCCGCGTTTCCATTCTGCGCGACCCTGGCTGCTTGGTAGAAATCCCAGCCACCGTCCCTGCCGCATATCCCGAGATCGTCGAAGCGTTGGCTGCCAGCGATCGATACGGAGATGAAGACCATCAAATACTCGGAGGCTTGCGGCATCTGATGTCGAAGCCATGGTCTCAGGGCATCCTGGTCGCTTGCACAGACCGTTCTCGACACAGGAGCAAATCGCCTTCGATCGGCGCCCCCAAATTGGCACATCAGCATAGCTGAGTCGACGTAAGGCTGCGAATTGTCGCTAAGAACGACCCAAGACGAGCAATGTCCAGTGGACAGTAAAAACCCAATCTGGATCACGCTCTTTCATGCTGATATCCAGAGCACACGGGGCCTCCATTCGCATACGGGCTGTGCAACTGCGGCTTAAGAGCAAACGTCTCGACACATCTTGCCCGCCGAATGCCTCTGTGGGCCGGCGTGATTGGAAGGAGGCCCCGTGCCATCGCTAAACCGAATTTTCGGTAGGCAGTACCCGATCACAGTCCCACCGGAGTTCGCCGACGAGACAGCGCTCCTCAAGTATTTGGGGATGAGCGCCAAGGAGTTGAAGAAGATCTGGTGGTACCGTCGACGGATGTACCACGAGTTCTCGATCTCGAAGGGTCGCGGAAAAACGCGCTTGATTCGAGCTCCTGACCGGAGATTGAAGATCATTCAGCAGAAGCTGGCGCCGTCGCTCGACAAGATCTATCGTCGTCGGAACCCTGTCCACGGTTTTGTAATTGACCGATCCGTGAAGACGAATGCGGAAGCACACGGTTCCCGTCGCTATGTTGTCAATCTGGATTTGCAGGACTTCTTTCCGAGCATTACCGAGAACCGCATTAAAGGTTTGCTTCGGTCCCTCGGGATTAACGAGCGCGTCTCAGAGATAGTCGCTCGATTGACCTGCTACGAGGCTTTCCTGCCGCAAGGTGCGCCCACAAGTCCTGTCCTGTTGAATATGATCTGTTATCGGCTCGATACGGAGCTTCTGCGCGTGGCAAAAGTCGCGCGTGCTATTTACACTCGATACGCGGACGACATCACATTTTCCGCATATCAGCCACCATCTCCGTTATTCGAGAATGGTCTTCCGCCAGTAGGAAAGTTCTCGCCAGAGTTATTTTCACCGAACCTTCGAAACGTTATCGAAGGCAACGGCTTCATCATCAACGCGCAGAAGGCGCATTATGCCGACCGAAATTCACGCCGCATTGTCACAGGCGTAAAAATTAACGATGGGCTGAATGTCGATCGCAGGTACGTTCGGAAGATAAGGGCGATGCTGCATTCAATCGAGAGGTCAGGTCTGAAGCAGGCTGAGGCGAGATACAGCGCGTCTGGCGGCAAGGGCAGCATTGAAGCGCATGTACGAGGGAAGATAGCTTACGTCGCTCATTTGAAAGGTGCAGTCGATCCCGTAATTCGGTCGTTAGCGACACGGTTCAACAGGAGCTTTCCTGAGCGCACTATCAAGGTGGTGCCTACAACTGAGGAAATGCGCGACCGCGCGATATGGATCGTCGATCATGAGTATGATGGTGGCAAACAAGGCACGGCTTTTTTCCTGAAGGGCGTGGGATTGGTGACGGCGGCCCATTGCATGGAAAACGCGGTCAATCCTGTCGTTTATCACCGCACTTCGAGTTCTAACACTTGGCCAGTAGCGGTCGCCAAGATTTGCAAGTAGCGAGACCTAGCCATTCTGCAGCACAGCATCAACGAAAATGAGTATCACGAGATGGAAGCCTCATCTCAACCGTCAGAAGTATCGGACTCTGTTATTGCATATGGATACCCGGGCTTTGGGCCAGGAGACCAATTGAATGTGCGGGATGGGAAGGTGACGTCGCTGTCCGTCAAAAGCTCGGTTCAGCGGATCGAGGTCGATCAAGAATTGAGTCAAGGCATGTCAGGTGGACCTGTTGTAAATACTGATGGCTATGTCGTTGGTATCGTTCACAAGGGTGGGCCTGATGAAGCTCGCCAAGTTGCGATCGACATACGCGAATTGCTAAAGTTAGTTTCTGAGTGACCTCGCAGCTGTGCTCACGTCTGCCACTGAACGAACTGCAGGTTTTCGATCACCACCGAAGCACCTCGGACGGCGCAACAGGGTCGGAAGCCGTCATGCACATCAGCCCACCCGCAACGGCAGCTATTCAATCCAAGAAGCCCAGAAGCGGGCTGTCTGGAATCGGCCCCGCTTCGGGCATAGATTAATTGGTCCTCGGCCTGCAGGGAGCTGCCGCAAGGATTCGTTAAATTTAACGCTTCCCTAACCGGCCGTGTCGCATTATGTGTTCTCTCTATGTTCTAAGGCGCTCGTATGGCCGGCACCACGGCAATCGAATGGACGGACGCGACGTGGAACCCGGTAACGGGCTGCACGAAGATCAGCGCGGGCTGCGACAACTGTTACGCGGAGCGTTTCTCCGAGCGCTTCCGCGGTACCCCGGACCATCCCTTCGAGCACGGCTTCGACCTCATGCTCCGTCCCGAACGGCTCCTGGCGCCGCTCTCCTGGAAGTCTCCGAAAATGATCTTCGTGAACTCCATGAGCGACCTCTTTCACAAAGAAGTACCGTTCCCGTTCGTTGACCGCGTCTTCGACACTATGGAGAAGGCGAACTGGCACACCTTCCAGATCCTGACGAAGCGTAGCTCCCGTATGCGGGACTACGTGAACAGACGCTACTCGGGCGATGCTGCGCCCTCGCACATCTGGCTGGGAACGTCAGTGGAGGACGGTAGCCGCAAGTCCCGCATCCGGCACATGCAGCAGATGAACGCCTCGATTCGGTTCCTCTCGGTCGAGCCGCTGATCGGGCCGATGGGCCGCATGGATTTGGACGGCATCGACTGGGTGATCGTGGGCGGCGAGAGCGGACCGCGTGCGCGGCCCATGGACCCCGACTGGGTGAGGGAGGTCCGCGACCAGTGCAGCGAGGCCGGCATTGCGTTCTTCTTCAAGCAGTGGGGTGGGATAAGGCCGAAAAGCGGTGGAAGGACGCTGGACGGCGAGGAATGGAGCCAGTTACCTTACGTCAGTCCGATTCTGGGAGGAGTGTCGGTCGCCGCTGAATAGGGTGGGAGGCAGATGAAACCCGAATACGCAGGCCGCGAGCAGACCCTCGCCAAGCACTTCATCCTCGAGAAATACCTTCAGTCCCTGACCTTCAAGCTCCTCCTCGGAGGATACTCGACGCTGACCTATGTCGACGGCTTCTCCGGACCTTGGGAGTCCAGGACCGACGACTACTCCGACACTTCCTTCATGATCGCGATCCGCGTCCTCAAGGACGCGCAGGCCCAGCTCAGGGCCCAGGGGAAGAACAAGACCATCCGCTGCTTCTTCGTCGAGGAGAAGGCGAAGGCGTACGCCCAGCTCCACGCGGCCGTGATGCAGCACCACGACCCGGCCAGGGGCTTCTACGTCTATACATTCCATGGGAAGTTCGAGGACGCCGTCGACGAGATCGTGAAGGTCGTGGGCACGTCGTTCGCGCTCACCTTCATCGACCCTACCGGATGGACCGGATACGAGTTCGACAAGATCGCCAGGATCATGCAACACCAGCCGGGCGAGGTGCTGCTGAACTACATGTTCGACTTCATCAACCGCTTCACGGCGTGGGACGACGTGAAGATCACGGCCTCGTTCGACGGCATCCTCGGCAAGGATTGGCGCAGCCGCCTCGATTCCACGCTGGCCCGACACGAGGCCGTGCAGGCCCTGTTCGCCGAGGAGCTCAGGAAGGCGGGCAAGTTCGGCCACGTCTTGTCGACGCCGATCGCGAAACTATCGGACCGCCAGCACTTCTCCATCGTCTACGGCACGCGCAACGCCGAAGGCCTCGCCACCTACCGGGAGGTCGAGTTCTCGGCGATGAAGGCGCACGGCATGCACAGGCACGAGGCGAAGCAGGCGATGAGGGAGGCCGCGACCGGGCAGGCCGACATCTTCGCCATGGCGGGGCTCCAGCCGCCGCCTCCGATCGAGACGCAGGTGAAGGGCTACCGGAGGGAGGCCAGGGTATGGCTGCTTGATCAACTGCGGACGCAGGGCAGGGCCTTCCCGTTCTCGGCTGTGTGGCAGGCCATGATCGAGACCTTCATGCTCCGGAGGACGGATGCCAGGCAGGTGTGCGCCGAACTGGCGAAGGAAGGACTCATAGCGAACACGTGGCGCGTTAACGGATCGAGGAAGAGCACCCCCGGCGACGACGACATCATCGGGCTGACGCCACCGTCCATTACGCCCGGATCTGACACAGCCACCGTCGCAGGTTGATCCAATCGTCTCGCGCAGCCGATGCACCGTTGGTGCCCGCCCGCGCTCAGTCCGCATCGGGAGACTTCGGTTGAATAGCGGATCGCTTACGGCCCTAGACGGACATCCCAGTCCGCGAAGCGTGGCGGATTGGAGGACCAACGGCCGGTACGCCTGTACAGTGCCGGCGCAAAAGGAAGCAGCGCATAAAGCGAAGACATCGGCACGTCTGGCAGGACAACAATGCCGGGATGATGTCGGAGCAAATTCGCGGCCACTTCGATCGGTTAGCAAGGCGACCTAAGGAGGTTCAGCATAGCGCCACGTAGGAGGAACCGGGACTGATCGCCTCCGACGAATGGTCAGCTGGCATCAGCAAGGCCTTCACATTTACTGAGAGTCCCGGCATAAGGCGGCAGTTTTCAAAGTCAATACCAGTATCCTGGAAGTGACGTACTGGAGCAGCAGTCCCATCATTCGAACCGAGTCTGGTTGTTCGGAGACAGGGCTATGGCAGACGCCGCCGTCGATCGCAGATTGGGGCTGGGAACGCTGGCCGATGGGCATGCGATCGCGCATCACGGCGAGCTTCTTCAAGGGGTGTTCGAGGATGATCGAGGTTGCCTCCACCGTGGTCTGGTAACGCTTCCTTTGGACAGACTCCGATCCACGGCAAATCTTGTGCTTGAGGAGGGTGGGCAGCTCAGCGTCGAGCCACGAGGCCGAGTCAAGGCGTTACGCGCTGCGCAATTGGCGGCGGAGCATCTGGGGTATCCAGAATTGGGTGGTCGCCTCACTATTCAAAGCGATATCCCGATGGGGCATGGCTACGGCTCGTCCACCGCCGATGTGATTGCGTCCATCCGCGCGGTAGCGGCGGCCGTGGGTACGAGACTGGTGCCTGGCGTCAGTAGCCGCTTGGCCGTCGCTGCCGAAACCGCGTCGGATGCAATCGCGTTTGAAACTGAAGCCCTTCTCTTTGCGCAACGGGAAGGAGTTGTCCTGGAGCATTTCGGAGGTTCGTTGCCACCGTTTGTGCTCGTGGGCTTCAAGTCAGGCGTCAGCACTGGGATCGATACGCTCGAGCTGGCCCCAGCGCGATACAGTACCGAAGAAATCCAGCTCTTCCGCGTTCTTCGAGGAATGGTTGCACGCTCCGTGCGCTATCAGGATGCGCACCTGCTTGGCCAGGCGGCGACGATGAGCGCGCGGATCAGCCAGCGCCATCTTCCCAAGCCACATTTCGACGTCGTGACCGGGCTTGCTGATGATTATCAAGCCTGCGGGATTCAGGTGGCCCATAGCGGGTCCCTTTTCGGGCTAATGCTGGATGTCCACTCAGCCGGTCGAGAAAGAATGCGCACGATCATTGCCGCCCTGCGGGATCGTGGCTTTCATGACATTGGCATCTTCCCAATCAATGTGGAGGATCGCGCTTATGTCCTTTGAAATCGATTACTTTCGAGCACTGGAAACACCGCGTCTCGCTCGGCTCGGACCGAACGTTGCCGTGGCCGCGTTTCCCTTGATGAAGCTGATGCCCGCGCGCTTCATCCTCGACCAGGCCGAGAAGTCGGGAGAGTTGAAGGCTGGTGCCCACATCGTTGAGACAACCTCGGGCACGTTCGGCATGGCCGTAGCCCTACTGGCCGCGGCGCGTGGTTTTCGGCTCACGCTGGTGACCGCGGCCACCCTAATGGATCAGGCGTATCAGGAAAGGGCTGGAACGGTTGGGCGCGAAGGTCGTCGCACTTGCGGACGAGCGAGGCGATGGGAACCAGACTGGTAGATTGGCACATCTCAGGGCGGTCACGGAGAATGAGCCAGGCACCTTCTGGACACGGCAATACGACAGTCCGGGCAACTGGCAATCCTATGCCCGCCTTGCCGAACTGTTCGTTCGTTCGATGGGCCAGGTTGATTGGCTTGTCGGTTGCATTGGCACCGGCGGCTCGCTGTGCGGGACGGGTACTTTCCTGCGCGAGGTTTATCCGCATCTGAAGATTGCCGCTGTCGACACGCATCGCAGCGTGCTGTTCGGGCAACCCTTGGGCAAGCGAATGCTGCGCGGGCTAGGCAATAGCGTCCTTCCGGCAAATGTCCGGCATCATCTGGTCGACGATGTACACTGGGTTGGTGCCTATGCGGCCTTTCATTCCGCCCATTCGCTCTTTCGCAATCAGGGGATTTTCATGGGGCCGACGAGCGGAGCAGCGGCTCTCGTCGGCGAATGGATCGGTCGAACCAACCCGGATTCAGTCGTCGCGGTCATCATGCCCGACGAAGGACATCGTCATGCCAACACGGTCTATGACGACAGATGGTTGGCAGTGCTCCCAGGTTGGCCCTGTGCCCCCGTTTGCGAACCCGAAACCCTTGTTGCAATCGAGCCGCGTGAAGAATGGGAATGGACGAGGTTCGAGTGGTCGAGGAGATTGCTGGACGAAGTTCCGCAGCCAGTAGCGACAAGCTAAATCAGTGCAACCGAAAGCGGGCAAGTCTCACGCAGTGTCCTGCTCGGCAGGAGCTGTTCCACTTAGCCACTGCCATCCAGACGCCAACAACTGGAGCTTGGTGTCTGTCGGATGGAACATTCGCCGAGGGGCATTTGAAGCTGCCCGGAAGCCGTATGTCGTCGCTGCTGGAGAATATTGCCGGCGAACTATTTGTTGCCATCCCCGCTCAATGCAAGTTCGGCAAATTCCCACGATGAACCTTCGTAATGCATTTGGTCTGAACCTGCAGCGACTGCGTCGCAAACGCGGGTTGTCTCAAGAGCAACTGGCTCATCTTGCCGGATGCGCTCGGGCCTATCTCAGCGGGGCAGAAGCTGGGCGCCGCAATGCAACTCTCGACATGGTGGAGGCGCTGGCAACGGTGCTGGAGGTAGAACCTGCGGACTTACTGAAGGATTCGGCAAGGAAACGAGATAGTTGTTGCGTCGATGATAATTGAACCGCCCGCGGAATGGGAATGGACGCGGTCGATTGGTCAAGGAGATTGCTGGACGACGCTTTGCCACCGCTCGGGCGCGGTTGAACATCTGCAATCGGAAGTCTATCGAGTCTCAGGCAGCCGCCGGTTCTGTGGCATGTCTCCCGGTTGCCCACTGCCATGCGGCCTCGACACTCTCAAATGGAGCTGGGGTGGCGGCCGGATTTGCTGAAATGTCGAGGTCCTTCAGGCCGGTGGCCGTCACAACTGCCACCACCCGATCGCCCGGCGCTATGATCTGCCGATCTCGCAAATCCTGGATTGCGACCAGAGGTGCGACCGAAGCCAGTTCTACGAAAAGACCTTCTCTGGCAGCCAGCGTCTTTTGCATGCGGATGAGCTTCTCGTTGGATACGCAGACAGCATGGCCACCGGTGTCGCGCAATGCCTTCACCGCCTGGTATGTGCTCCTCGTCGTGCCGATCGAGAGAGCAATTGTTTCGAAGGATGGTTCCTGCTCCTCGATCCGGTCAAAGCCATTCTCGAGGGCTTTGGAAAGCGAGCCATGCACTTCAGCAGCAACCAGCCTTGGCACTCGCGCGATCTCGCCCCTGCTACGCAGGTCGTGGAAGCCGGCCGCCACTCCTGCGAGGGCGTCCCCATAGCACACCGGAAGCACACACCAGTCAGGCAGATGCCCGTCCGCCTGCTCTGCAATCTCGTAGGCGATCGTTTTGTAACCTTCGATGCCAAGCGGGTGACTGCCGACGACGGGGTGTTGATAGGGGGAGGTAACAAACCAGCCGAGACGATCGGCAGCCCGCTCAAGAAGTTTCCACCTGTCGCTCTTGTCGGCCATCGGGATAACGGAAGCCCCATAGGCATGAATCTGCGACAACATCGGACCAGCGGCTCCGGCAAATGTCGCGACGACACAGCCGAGCCCAGACTTGGCCGCGTAGGCCGCCAGCGATGCGCCGGCATTGCCTGACGACGCCGTCGCCAGCACCCTTGCCCCTTGACCGCGCGCCATCGACACCGCGACTGTGGAAAATCGATCCTTGTGAGATCCGGTCGGATTGCGCCCCTCATCCTTGATGAAGAGCTGAGGGACGCCCAAAGCTTCCCCAAGTCGCTCTGCTGGCAGCAGTGGGGTCAAACCTTCTCCCAAGGACACCACCGGACCGCTAGGGCGCGGCAGAAATGATCCGTAACGCCAAAGGGAACTGCGGAGAACGCCCCCATCGGCCTGGTCGTCAACCGCATCTGCACCGCGCGAATAGATCGGCTGGAGGTTTGCCGGGGCTTGTTCAACGCACCTGGGACAGCCTCTGGAATCTATCCTGATGTCGCTTGCATGTTCGGAGCCACATCGGATGCAGCTGTATCCGGAAATAGTCGCCATGTGGTCGAAAGCTCCGTCTACGCAATATTGGTCTGTCGGGCGGCATGATTGGAGAGAAGGCCTTCCGAACGCTGCTTGTGGCATCAGGCTGCTAGCGACTATCCGGACGCCTTCGGGTCCTTGTCTCGGGTCTGGTTTCCGCAGCCGATCAAACAGCATATACCGCGCGTGTCAACGAAAATGTACACTATAGTGCGTTGCATTATAGTGCACATTCGGCAAAATCACGCGATGAACCTTCGCAAAATATTCGGTCTGAATCTGCAACGGCTACGCCGGGAACAGCGGTTGTCGCAAGAGCAATTGGCTCACCTCGCCGGATGCGCCCGTGCCTACCTCAGCGGTGCTGAAGCGGGGCGCCGCAATGCAACGCTCGACATGTTGGAGGCGCTGGCCACGGTGCTGGAGGTGGAGCCTGCGGACCTTCTGAAGGATCCGGAAACTAGGCCGGAACCGAGATAGCGCGGTTCTCAGGCGGGCATTTAGGCGAAATGCTTTCAAAGCGCTGACAAATGAAAACTAGAGTTAGCAATCTGCATGCGAAACGCTGAATCCGCCTGACTAGGCTGAACGGCCCTGCCATCATCGATGCGGGCTGGTCGCATAGTCGGCGGTTTTGGAGCGCGGGTGATGAACCCCAGTATGTTCGCAATGCTTACAGGCGCGCTCGCGAGAATTGATGCCGCAGTTACGCCAGCGGACGTTTTGAAAGAACTGCTCAGCATCTTGCGGCCTTTCGGCTTTCGTCATCTGCTCATAACGGGCCTGCCTCCGCCGCAGCGTGGGCCGTGGCAGCGCGAAATCCTCTATGACGGCTGGCCAATAGAATGGCTCAAGCATTATCTTGCCAGCGAGCATTTCACCCAAGATCCGTGCGCCTCACGCAGCCGCTTGGTCGGCCAGCCCTTCGTCTGGCATGACTTGTCGCCCAAGGGCATGACCGGTGGGCAGTTGCGCGTGATGGGCGAGGCCGCAGAATTCGGACTGAGGAATGGCTTGTGTGTTCCTGTCCATGAGCCTCGAAGAGCTCCTTCGGTCGTGACCGCTGCGGGCGAACATATCGAGGTTTTGCCCGAAGACATTCCAATCCTTGAAACGGTATGCGTGCATGCCTACCGAGCGCTTCGCCGGCTGCGTGACCGAGGTGAGCTATCGCCTCGGATCACCCTGACTGATCGAGAGCGAGAAGTTCTGACATGGATAGCAGCCGGCAAGGCAGCTGAGGACGTAGCTTGCATTCTTGGGATTTCGCGGTTCACGGTCGAGCGACATCTGAGCAACGTCAGAGATAAGTGCGACGCGGTGAATACGATCCAGGCGGCAATGGAAGCCGTGCGGCGAGGGGAAATCTATCCCTGACAATACCAGAAAACCGGAATAGTCGGTCCTTGCCAGCCTAGGCTACGCGTCGTCAGGTGCGTACCCCGTTCAAACTTCATATCGTCGATTGGTCAAACCGCCTGATGTATCAGGATCATCTCGAACGCTATTTTCGCATTCGATATGAAATCTACGTCATTGGCCGAAACTGGCAGGAAATCGACAGGCCGGTTCCACTGGAGATCGACGCGTTCGATACCAGGGACGCTATC